>CAVPPN010000011.1:0-567149 GCA_963707425.1 uncultured Actinomycetota bacterium
CACACTGCCAGCCGGAGCAGCCGCGTTAGCGGCGTACGACGACTCGGTGCGAGTCACGGTCGCCACGCCACCACCATCCAGACGCTGCGCGCACCTGGTACCGCGTGGTTCGACGCGGCTGCACCTCGAACGTCCGATGGCCATCCTGCACCTTCGCGGTCCTGATCCGGTGCCAGCGGTCGGCGCCGCGCGGAAGGGCCCACAGCGCTGCCCGCCCCGTGACCGGCCTGCCGTCCTCGCTGTGCCAGCGCACCGACAGCTGGGTCTCGGCGCCGCGAGCAAGGCGGTCCCTGCCGCCCAGCCGCACGACGGTCGCAGCTGCCCGCGCGTCGATCCGCCTACTGGGGGACGGTTCAGCGGCGGGAGGGGACTCCTGCCACGGCTTCCACCTCACCTTGATGTCACGCCGCAGCCACAGGCTCGTCGAGACCGTTCCATCCCGGCCGGTGGCCCGATGCTGGATGTCGTGCCACGACCCCGAGTAGTAGGTCTGGAGCGCCACCCACGTCCACGAACGGGGTTGCCGGTGTCGTCGTGGAACGTGGCGCTCACCGGCACCCTGGTGGCCAGCGGCGCGGAGTCGGGCGCCGTCAGCTGCCAGCGGCTGCCGACGTAAGACTCCCGCTCGGCATCGTTCTCAGGATGCTGCATGTCCAGCCCGCGGTCGGACAGGGTGTCATTCAGCAGGCGCGGCCGGTTGATGCTGATGGCGTCCACGCCCGCGTCCAGCATGGTCTCCATCCGGTCCCGGTCGTCGACCATGAACGTGCTGACCCGGGCACCTGCCTCGTGCGCCCGATCCACCTCCGCGGCAGCCCCCAGGAGATCGGGATTTTCAGAGATGGCTCCAGCTGCGACGCCAGCAGGCTTGACGTCACAGCAACCGCTGCGAAACCCGATGTCCAAGGAGAACAAGACGTCTGCCCTCACTGCCACCGCCATGTCGAGCCGCGCGTTCGACAACCCCGCCGGTCACCCGATGATCAAGTCGGCCCCTGGACGAGACCGTGCTCGACGCCCTCAACGCCGCGTAACCCGGCTCCCACAGACATGAAATGCCAGCACGACCGCCTGCCCCACCGGAAAGTCGGCCACAGGTGGGGCCGTGAATCGACTCATCGTGCGGCTTCGCACCTAGCAGTTGGTCGCGGAGGCGCTGCCAGGGACGTCGCGCCACGTGCAGGTGTCGACGGTGGTCCCGGCCTTGTTCTTCAGGATCGCCCTGTCGCCGGTGTTGTTCCACACGTACCAGCCCGCCCTCCAGTACAGGTCGGTCGCAGTGTTCCTCCCGGCCCCGGTGTGGATACGGACACTCCTACCGGACCCTAGACGGAACGTCGGGAACCGGTAGACGTGACGCTGCGGGTCCCGGATCGTCCACCCCGTGAGGGTCTTTGACCTCTGGGCGTGGTTCGTGACACGGATCCACTCGGCGTTGAGGCTCCGGTTCGTGCCGGTGTCGTTTCCGGGAGAGTCGTACCAGACGCGGGAAAACCGAACTGGAGATACGGCGCTGGCTTCGGTGGCCGCCAGCGGCAAGATCAGTGTGGCTGCGGCGGCGGCGGCGATAGTGGTTCGTAGGCGCATGAGGAACTCCCCTCACGAGGGAACTCGTGGTTTGTGATTGTTTACTTCCACTGTCGGTCCGGGCGCGCAGGTATACCTGGGCCTTTGGTCCTGTCTTCGGCTCTAGCTCGCAGGCCACGCCGTCGGCGTCCAGGCAGTGCGGGTCGGGGCCGCTGACGTAGATCGGCCCGGCCACGTCGGCGCAGTCCACGTAGGGTGAGTACCGCGGCACACACGGCCGGTAGCCGGCCGCGCAGTTCCCGGCCGGTCAGCCTGGCTTGGGCTCCGCCGGTGGTTGCCTCAACGGAACGTCCGGGCCGCCGCATGTGCCCCACAGCCCACGATCCGCGGCGCGGGCGCGGGCCTCGGCCGCCCGGTAGTCGGCCCGCTATTGGTAGGCGGGTCGTAGGTGTACTCCGCGGCGAATCCCCTGCGGATCATCGCCAGACCGAAGTCACCCGTCCCCGGGATGCGGAGATAGGCCAGCGTCCTGCCGTACTTGTCCAGACGGCCCTGGCTCGGGTCGAAGACGAGCGCCACCCTCCGGCCCTGGAGCATCCGGTTTGCCGCGGCCGACGCCTGAGCTCCGAAGCACTCATCGGGCGTGCTCGGGCCCACCGTCTCCGGCGTGTCGATGCCGATCACCCGGATGGTGGTGCCGCCGCGGTAGCCGACCTCGACAGTGGCCCCGTCGAGGACGTCGAGCACCAAGTAGCGCCTCGGCTTCGATTCGGGCGTCGCCGTGGGCCGCACATTCTCGCGGTTGGACCGGTCTTCATCGGGTTCGGCGCTTTCCGCTGCCTCGGGGGATCGGTCTGCACGTGGCTTGTCGCGGTCAGGTGCTTCGGCCCCAGGGGAGACGCCCGGCTCGCTCGGCTGGGTGTCACCCCCGGCCCCATTGACCTCGGCGATTCCAGGGCGGCGCCAATGCCGCCGATCACGAGCAGCACCGTAACCGCCGCCGCAAGGGCCATGAGGAACTTGTGTCGCCCGAACCAGCTCCCCTGGGAGGTCGGTTGCGGAGCCGAGGATGCACCGACGCTCGGTGCTCGGTCCACGCGACCCCGTCCCAGTAACGCAGTTGACCCTGGTAGTCCGGGTCGGGGTATCAGCCTGCAGGTGTGCTCATGGTTATCCGGATGTCTGTGTCTACGAGGAATCTAGATCCTCGAGTGCTCACCGTGGGCGCCTTCGCATGAAGACCTTACAGCGGCAAGCTTCCGATCCTGTCCCGGCCCGAGCAGATCCGAAGAAACCAAGCAAATGCTTCCCCCACCTTGAGCGAATGCCAGCCCTGTGGCTTGGCGTGTCGGACACCCGAAGCGGTTCGCTTCTCGCCGGCAAATTGACGTGGCGCTGCATACTGAGCTCATGGCTGGGGATCGCCCGACACCCGCTGGATCAGCCGTTCCCCCCGACGGCTGGTATCCGGATCCGACCAGCCGGTACGAGTATCGGTACTGGCATGGCGGGAGGTGGACCGAACATGTCAGCAGACAGGGTAGGGCGCTCATTGACGACCAACCCCTGACCCCGCCCGCAGCCGCAGGCGACGACATGAAGGCTGGTGACGCGGCCGGTGTTGTCGCGGCGTTGGAGGCCAACCGCGGAGCCGAGACCGTGGCAGCGGAAGAACCCGGCGCCGTCGCGCGATTCCTGGCGGACCGTAAAGGCAAGGCAGATCAACGTGCCGCGTTCGAGGCGTTGGCGCTGCGGGCCGCGCGCGGTGACAAGGACGCACTCGAGCAACTGCCGGCGGCGGTCAACGAGGCACGAGAACTATGGCGCGGCAGGAAGTTCGAGTCGAAGACCTGGGACGTGCTGTACGAGACGGTTAGGCAGATCATCACCGACGACGTCATGACGGAGGCAGAGGAGAACCATCTTCGTCATCTGGCGGCGGTCCTTGGAACACCCCTCGACCGACTGCGGGACCAGAACTTCGAGCTGTTCGAAGAGGTCGTTGTTGCTGGCATCAACGCCGGGCGCTTCCCGAGCTACTCCGATCCGCCCGTCATCCTCACACGGGGCGAGACCGCTTACGCATCGTTCAACGTCGGCCTCATAAAAGAGATTGCGAAGCGGGAGTTCCGGGCCGGGACGTCGAGCGTCAGCATTCCGCTGGGCGGTCACGTCCGTTATCGCGTGGGAGGCATCCGCGGCCGGAGTGAGGTCGTTGGCACGGAGATGGTTGTTGAAGACACCGGTCCCCTCGTCGTGACGTCGGCACGCTCGATGTTCACAGGGCAGAAGAAGACACTCGAGTTCAGAAACGATCGTTTGGCGGGGCTGCAGCAATTCTCGGATGGCCTTCGCCTGAGTGTCACCAACCGTCAGGCCGCATCCTTGTTCAGGTTCGCGCCTGGCGAGTCACCCTCCATCGCAGCGGCCCTGATATCGGCCGCGGCAAGGCAGCAATGAGCTGTAGCCGAAGACACGCGGCTGATTCGGTGCCCTCGTCCGGGTGACCTGGCCCGGCGTCGGTCATGAGGCAATGAAGCAGGTGGCCCGCCGGAGCACCCAGGTTCAGTCAGCCAGACACTGATCAGACCTGGGCGCCGACGCGCTTGACCGCCCAGTCCACGATCGATGGACCAGCGGACCGGGTGCCAACTCGATCGGTGCCTAAACGGGCGTTGTCAGCGAACGCAGACCGCCCCAGCCAGCCCACCGGTTGGCGGCGACACCGATCCTCAACAGTTCGTGGAATCACTCCCATGCTCTACCCTCTGCCCATGGAACAGGTCTGGCTCACCCGAGCCGGCAGCAGGTATCACGCCAAGTGCAGCTGCCCCGCCCTCGCCGACGGACACGCCAAGGCGGCCTCCGAGGGACGCCCGAACTACGCTGCCCAACTCATCCCGCTCAACCACGTACCCCCCGGGGTCAGCCCCTGCTCCCGCTGCTGGCCAACCCGCTCCGAGTGGGACCAGTGGAAACAGCTCGAACATCAGACCATCCGATCCGGCGACTCAAACTTCGAGTACGAGTTCCTCCACCGCGTCCTCAAACACGTCAACGGACTCGAGCCCTACTGTGTGCGCGTCCAGCACGAAGTCACCGGCAGCGCCGGACGCAACTACCGCGTCGACTTCGCGATCCTGCCCCCCGGAGGCAAGAGGATCGCCATCGAAATCGACGGGTTCAACAAGACCACCGCCGGTAACGTCGCCACCAGCGAACACCAGGACCGAGACAGCACCCGACGAAGCGAGCTCGCGATCGCCGGCTGGCACGTGCTCAGCTTCACCAACCGGCAGGTACAGACCCAGTCCGGGGAATGCCGCCGCCAGATCGAGAACGCCTTGCTGGCCGACCCGACACCGCATCCAAACCCCGCCGCCACCGTGCCGACTGCACTCGCCGGCCCGCCCAAGCCCACGTACATCCCGCCCCCCGCCGCGTCCTCGTCCCCCGCAAACCAGAACAGCACCGGCCGGATTCTCGGCTGGGTCGTCGGCCTCGCCGCCGTCGCCGTCGCTGCCCTCTGGATCCTGAACAACACCCTAGGGGGAACCAGCAGCGGATCCGACTCCACAAGCCCCAACGGCGGCGACTGCCCGAGCGGTTACTCCGTGAAGGGCAACGTCAACGACACCGGCGAGAAGATCTACCACGAGCCGGGATGGCGCTATTACGACAGCACCTGGCCCGAGGAGTGCTTCACCGACGCAGCCGCAGCCCAAAACGCCGGCTACCGCGAGTCCGAGATCCACTAGCAGTCCAGCCGCACACGGTCAGGGACCAACCGGGTGGCGCCCTCGGCCCGCTCGCCGTGGGCGGCACGGAGCGCGGCTCGATGCCCACAGGCCACGGCCGCTCCCGACGGAAGCTCGCCGGCCAGAGTGACGGCCAGGGTCGCAGCGCCCCAAGACGGCGCACGCATGCACTTCTCCCATTCGGTCGAAAACAGGACGAAATGCCACGCTAGGTAGTCGCTGAGACAGATACAACGACGGGTCCCCCCGGGCGCGTCGCGCGCTGTCGATCGAGGGAGAGAGCCGGGCCGGGTCTGGAATCCCTGCCAGCCGCCACCGGACTGAAGACGGGTGCAGGCGATCTGAGGTCAGGCGGCGGAGGCGACGACGTCGCCGGGGCGACCCGCGTCCGGACCGGACACCTCGAGGCTGGTCGTGCTGATCTTGGTGGCCTCCTCGACGGCCATTGCCATCGCAGCCTCCTCCAGGGCGATCGCGTCGCTCACGTCGCGGAGGATCTCCGAGAGCGGGACGTCGAGTGCGGCGCAGATGGAGGCCAGCAGCTCGGAGGACGCCTCCTTCTGCCCTCGTTCGATCTCGGAGATGTAGCCCAGGCTCACGCGGGCATCCGCAGAGATCTGACGCAAGGTGCGTCCCTGACGCATCCGCTGTGAGCGGAGCACCTCGCCGAGCAGTCGACGAAAGAGAACCATGCCGCTGCTCCTTCCCGTATCCCGAATGAGCGGCTCGTCACCGGACACTTCTCACCGCAACGCGGCCCGTGATGGTCCAACGCTACCTGCCACGCGCAACTTCCGCGCGGCAGCCACCCGTCGAGCCACCTTAACCGTCGCCACCGACGACCACGGCGAGCACCGCCGACACGGCCTCGAGGCAGGTCTTTTCCCTGATCAGCGCGCGCTCGCCGTCGAGGTGCAGCTCCTTCGTGGTCACCCCGTCCGGGCCCGCGACGCCGAGGTAGACCAGGCCGACCGGTTTACCCTCTTGCGAGGTCGGGCCGGCGACGCCCGTCGTACTCACCGCGTAGTCGGCGCCGAGCAGAGACCGCACCCCTTCGGCCATCTCCGCCGCGCACTCGGCCGACACGACACCGTGGCGGTCGACGGTCTCGTCCTTGACGCCGAGGAGCTTCTGCTTGACCGAGGTGGCGTAGCTGATCACCCCGCCGAGGTAGGTGTCGCTCGCACCGGGAGCCGCGCTCAGGATGTCGCCGAGGCGCCCACCCGTCAGCGACTCCGCGGTCGCCAGCATCCTCCGGTGCCTGAGCAGCTCGGCCTGCAGCGAGGCGGCCACGGCTGAGGGGTCCGGCCCACCTTGCTCAGGCGGAGGAACGGTCGTGTCCACGGTCTCCACGAGCGGCATGCTAACCGGCCCGCGCGTCCAAACGGTCCGTCACAGCGCGACTCGCTACCGTGTCGGAATGGCGCTACCGATCTCGGACTACGCGGTCCTCGGCGACACCCGGACCGCCGCCCTCGTCGGCCGCGACGGCTCCGTCGACTGGCTCTGCCTTCCGCGCTTCGACTCCCCCGCCTGCTTCGCCGCCCTCCTCGGCGACGAGACGAACGGCCGATGGCTGATCGGTCCGGCCGAGGAGCACCAGAGCACGCGGCGCTACATCGGCAACAGCGCCGCACTCGAGACGACCTACACGACGAGGTCCGGCTCCGTCCGGGTCGTCGACATCATGCCCACCGGCGACAACCGGGCCGACATCGTCCGACGCGTCGTCGGGATCGAGGGCACGGTTCTCATGCGCCACGAGTGGGTCGTCCGCTTCGGTTACGGCAGGATCCGGCCGTGGGTGACCCGGCGCACCGTCCAGGGTGAGCAGGTCATCACCGCCGTTGCCGGGCCGGACAAGATCATCCTCCGCGGGACCCGCCTTCCTCGTCCGGTCGACGGGCGGCATGCCGACGAGTTCGAGGTGTCGGAAGGCGACGAGCTCACCTTCGCCTGCACGTGGGTTCGCTCGCACCACGACATCCCCGCCCTGCTCTCCTTCGACGCACGGATCCGGGACACGATCAGCTCCTCCGAGTCCTGGGCGGCACGCTGCAACTACCAGGGCCCGTACCGGTCCGCCGTGGTCCGGTCGCTGGTCACCCTGCGGCTGATGACGCACGGCGGGACCGGAGGGATCGTCGCCGCGCCGACCACCTCCCTGCCCGAGGACTTCGGCGGGGTGCGCAACTGGGACTACCGGTACTGCTGGCTGCGCGACGCCTCTCTCACGCTGGAGGCACTGCTGGGCTCCGGCTACCGGGACGAGGCGAAGCTGTGGCGCGACTGGCTGTTGCGCGCGGTCGCCGGCGATCCCCAGGACCTGCAGATCATGTACGCCGTGGACGGCGGCCGTGAGCTGCCCGAGCGGCAGCTGGACCACCTGTCCGGGTACGCCGGATCCCAGCCGGTGCGGGTCGGCAACGCGGCCGTCAGCCAGCGGCAGACCGACGTGCTCGGCGAGATGATGATCGCGCTGGAGATGGCGCGCGCGTCCGGACTCCGCGAGAGCACGGACTCCTGGGCACTCCAACGGACCCTCGTCGACGAGCTCACGACCCACTGGGACGAGCCCGACCACGGGCTGTGGGAGGTTCGCGGTCCACGTCGGCACTTCACGCACTCGCGGGTGATGGTGTGGGTGGCCTTCGACCGGGCCATCGCGGCGGTCGAGCGGCACGGGCACGACGGGCCGGTGGGCACATGGCGGGTGCTTCGCGAACGGGTCCGCGAGGAGATCCTCGAGAAGGGGTTCGACAAGGAGCGGAACACCTTCGTCCAGCATTACGACACCAGCGAGGTGGATGCCTCGCTCCTCGTCCTCCCGGCCGTCGGCTTCATCGACGGTGACGACCCACGGATGCTGGGGACCATCAGCGCCATCGAGGAGGACCTGATGCACGACGGGCTGCTCCTGCGCTACCGGCCGTCCACCGGCGTCGACGGGGTGCAGGGCGGCGAGCACCCGTTCCTGGCCTGCTCGTTCTGGCTGGTCTCCGCCTACGCGATGGCGGGTCGCGTCGACGACGCGCACGCGTTGATGTCGCGGCTTCTCGGCCTGGCGAACGACGTGGGTCTGCTGTCGGAGGAGTACGACCCCCAGGAGCAGCGGATGGCCGGCAACTTCCCGCAGGCGTTCTCACACCTCGCCCTCGTCGGGGCGGCGATCACCCTCGCGGACGGGGGCACCGGGACGACAGCCCCTCTGGAGCAGACCGCGTCCGACTGAGAGCTTGTCAGATCGAGGCTACGGTCTTTGCTTGCCGGCGCTGGTGGAACGCATCCCTGAAGAAGTCGATGCCCGTCCACACGGTGACCACCACCGCGGCGGCCATCACGATCACGGCGGCCCACCAGAGCCCCTCCGTGAGCACGCCGAGGCTGCCCTCGATCTCCCGTAGCGGGAGAAGCAGTCCCATCAGCGCGGCCGTCTGAAGCACGGTCTTGACCTTCCCGCCCATGCTGGCCGCGATCACGACGTGCTTGGCCACCGACAGCCGCATGATCGTGACGCTCCACTCGCGCACCAGGATCAGGATCGTCACCCACCACCAGAGCTCACCGATGAGGGACAGGCCGATGAAGGCCATCCCGGTGATCGCCTTGTCCGCCACGGGGTCGGCGATCTTGCCGAAGTTCGTGACCAGGTTGTGCTTGCGGGCGAGGTCGCCGTCGATCTTGTCGGTGATCATCGCGGCCACGAAGATGCCCCAGGCCACGCAGCGCCACAGCACCGAGTCACCGCCGTCGGCGAGCAGCGCCCAGCCGAAGAACGGGACCATCAAGATCCGCAGCGTGGTCAGCGCGTTCGGCACGTTCCAGTTGCTGGGCGCGCTCGGCTGGTCTGGCGTCGACACGGTTCCACCCTATTCGTTGGTAGATACAGAGGCGGTTGCGACGAGGTCGACACCGTCCGAGCCGGTCACCACCGCCGAGACGATGTCGCCGACCCTCACGCCTGCCGGCAGGTCCGTCACGGTGGTCGAGCCGTCCACCTCGGGGCCTTGGTGGGCGGCCCGACCTTCAGCGACAGCATTCCCCAAACTCTCGACGAGTATGTCCACGCGTTCCCCATGGCGTTCTTCGGCGCGCTGCCCGGTGAGCTCCTCCGCCAGACGGGTCACGTGCTCGGCGCGCTCCCTGATCTCGTCCTCGTCCAGCTTCCCGGCGTACGACGCGGCCTCCGTGCCGTCCTCGTCGGAGTAGCCGAACACGCCCACGGCATCGAGGCGGGCGGCCTCGAGGAAGTCGCAGAGCGTCTGCAGGTCCTCTTCGGTCTCCCCCGGGAACCCGACGATCACGTTGGAGCGGACCCCGGCCAGCGGGGCCTGGGACCGGATCTGCCCCAGCAGGGAGAGGAAGCTGTCGGGGTCGCCGAACCGGCGCATCCGGCGAAGCACCGCATTCGAGGCATGCTGGAACGAAAGGTCGAAGTACTGCGCGACGCCCTCCGTGCCCGCGATCGCGCTGACCAGACCTGGACGGGTCTCGGCCGGCTGCAGGTAGGAGACCCGCACCCGCTCGACGCCGTCGACGGCCGCCAGCTCGGGCAGCAGGGTCTCCAGGAGCCGGAGGTCGCCGAGGTCCTTGCCGTAGGAGGTGGAGTTCTCGCTGACCAGGAAGAGCTCCTTGACGCCCTGCTCGCCCAGCCAGCGTGCCTCGCCGAGGACGTCGGACGGGCGGCGGGAGACGAACGAGCCGCGGAAGCTCGGGATCGCGCAGAACGCGCACCGGCGGTCGCATCCACTGGCCAGCTTCAGCGGTGCCATCGGGCCGCCGTCCAGACGCCGGCGCACGGCGCGGGGGCCGCTGCTGGGTGTGGCCTCGGCCGGAAGGTCGGGGGCGGCGATGGTGTGGCCGGGGACCACGACGCCGGTCGCGCTCGTGCCGCGCTCGCTCGGTGAGATCGGCAGCAGCTTGCGCCGGTCCTGAGGCGTGTGCGGGTGGTGTGCCTCGCCGCCCAGGATGGAGCGCAGCCTGTCCGCGATGTCCGGATAGTCGTCGAAGCCCAGCACGGCGTCGGCCTCCGGGAGCGTCTCGGCGAGGTCCTTGCCGTAACGCTCGGCGAGGCAGCCGACCGCGACGACCGCCTTGGTGGTGCCGTCGCCCTTCAGGTCCGCGGCCTCGAGGAGGGTGTCCACGGAGTCCTTCTTGGCCGCCTCGACGAAGCCGCAGGTGTTGACCACGACGGTCTCCGCCCCGGACGGGTCGTCGACCAGCCGGAAGCCGCCCGCCTCGAGACGGCCGGCGAGCTCCTCGGAGTCGACTTCGTTGCGGGCGCACCCGAGGGTGACCATCGCCACGGTGGTGGGGTTCGCCGCGGCGTCAGGCTCGACGGCGTCTGCAGGAGTACTCATAACCGTCCCCGAGTATGACGGTCAGAGGGCCCTGAGGGCGAACTGGCCGGGCGAAGCGGTCGCGCGAGAGCTCAGCGGAAGATGCGCGTCGCCGGCTCCCCGAGCACGCCGAGCAGACCCTTGTCCTGTCCGGCGACCACGACCTCGAGCGCGCCGGCGTCAGCCGCGTGGACCCGCACCGGCGGCACGACCAGCAGCCGCTTGCGCTCGCCGAGCACCAGCTCACCGCTGTACACGATCATGCCGTTGCCGTTGCGGATGACGACCGAGGTGTCCGACTGCGAGGCCACGAGCGTGATCGGCATCCGCTTCACGACGGGGTCGACGGGTGCGGTGGTGCGGGGGGTCTCGATGCTGACCGAGCCGTTCAGCACGGGCGGCTGGCTCTGGACGAGCTGGGCTGGTTCTCCGGAGAACAGCCGGACCACGCCCCAGACCAGGGCGATCGCCAGCACGGCGCCGATGAGCAGCCCCCAGTTGGGCCCACGCATGGTGCTCCGCATGCTGCCGGTCATGCCGGTCGCGAGCTCGGCCTCGAACACGCGGCGGGCGTTGATCGGGGCGGTGGCGTAGCGCTCCTCGAACCTCTCCAGCATCGGGGTGACGTCCTTGCCGAGCACCCGTGCCAGCGTCCGGAGGTGGCCCCGGGCGTAGAAGTCGCCGCCGCAGGGGGCGAAGTCGTCGACCTCGATCGACTCGATCACGTGCGGCCGGATGCGGGTGCGGTCAGCGATCTCGTCGACGGAGAGACCCAGTCGGGTGCGGGCCGCGGCGAGCTCCGGGCCGATGACCGGGTCGTAGGCGGGCTCGGTGACGAAGTCGTCGATGACCAGGGGCTCGACGGCGTCGCCCAGCTGCGAGATCGGCCGCACCCGCCCCTTGCCGTTCCGGCCGACGGGCTCGAAGACGAGGTCGACGCTTCCGGGCCGGTGCAGGTCACGCGTCGCCGAGGCACCGTTCTCCCGGCCCTCGTGAAGAGCGTCGAACTGGGCCGAGTCCCCCTGCGTGGCCGGGGTGTCCCGGGTGACCTGCGCTCGCAGCGCGGGACGCGTCTCCCGCAGCGGGATCGCAGCGGCCGACGCCTCCTGCACAGCGGCCGTCCCTTGCCTGTCGCCGAATGTCGCGATGGACCCCGCGACGCCCCCCGCTCCGTTGCTCCCGGTGTCCCGGCGGGTGGCCTTGGCGACCCGCGACACGATGGTCCCGATCCCGCCGAGGATGCTGGGTCGGAGCGGACGCTCGGGCGTCTCGTCCCCTGTCTGCTCGTACGTCGACGGCTCGGCGAGCGGAACCTCGACCAGGGCGATCGCGGGGCCTTGTCCGTTGCCTCGGTCGTCGACCGGCAGGCGGTGCTCGACCGCAGGCCCGTCCGGGGCGGCCCGTCCGGTCTCGGTCTCCTGCAGCGGCTCGTGCGTGTCCAGCTCGTCGGCCGCACCGGGGTCCTGGTCGTCCACCGGGCCAGGAGTGGCCCTGACCGGCTCGACGGGCTCCACCGCGAGGACACGCGCCCTGCCCAGTGACAGCGCGGCGATCTCGCCGGCGATGCCGCGTTCGCCGTCGGTCGAGACGCGGGTGGTGATCCCGATCGGGACGGCGAGCGCCGCGCCGTACATCTTCTGGTTGGCCGCAGCGTGCCGCTTGCCCTTGCCCTCCAGCCCCTCCAGAGCCCTGGCGAGGCTGTGCGGCACGAACACGAGGCGCCCGTCGCGCAGCAGGCCCCTCTGCGGGTGCACCGCGACCTCCTCGATCGCGTCCCACGGCAGTCCCCGCCACTCGTGGCCCAGCCGGATCCGGACGCCGAGGTCGTCGGCGACCAGAAGCGGCGTCCGTGAGTCGACCAGGGTCGAGAGGTAGAAGGCGGCGACAGCCGCCATCACCGCGCACAGCCCCCAGTCGAGGACGGTCATCGTCTGGGACGCCCGCCACAGGTAGGCGATCGCGACAGCCGAGGCAGCCGCCCCGATCAGCGCAGCGAGGCCCGCGTTGCGGCGGACCACCACAGGCATGCCCGCGACGACGGCGTCATTGTCGCGGCCGTCGATCTTGACGGTGTCGGTGGCGTGGTTCTCGGCGGGCACTGCGCTCACTGCTCCCCCTGCAAGGTGGCGATGACTTCCTCCAGGTCGTCGGGTTTGATCAGGACGTCACGGGCTTTCGAGCCCTCACTCGGGCCGACGACGCCTCGGCTCTCCAAGATGTCCATCAGCCGGCCTGCCTTGGCGAAGCCGACCCGGAGCTTGCGCTGGAGCATCGAGGTGGACCCGAACTGCGTCGAGACCACCAGCTCCACGGCCTGGACCACCAGGTCCAGGTCGTCGCCGATGTCGTCGTCGAGCTCGCGCTTGGACTGCTGCGGAGCGGTGACGTCTTCACGATACGTCGGCGACAGCTGCTCCTTGCAGTGTTTGACGACCTGGTGGATCTCGGCCTCGGTGACCCACGAGCCCTGCACACGCACGGACTTGCCCGCCCCCATCGGGAGGAAGAGCCCGTCACCCTGGCCGACCAGCTTCTCGGCGCCCGGCTGGTCGAGGATCACCCGGCTGTCGGCGAGCGACGAGGTGGCGAACGCGAGCCGCGAGGGCACGTTCGCCTTGATCAGACCGGTGACCACGTCGACCGACGGCCGCTGGGTCGCCAGCACCAGGTGGATACCGGCGGCGCGCGCGAGCTGGGTGATCCGGACCACCGCGTCCTCCACGTCGCGTGGGGCGACCATCATCAGGTCGGCGAGCTCGTCGACCACCACGAGGAGGTACGGGTACGGCGCGAGCACACGCTCGCTCCCTGGAGGGACCTGCACCTTGCCGGCGCGGACCGCCTTGTTGAAGTCGTCGACGTGGCGGAAGCCGAAGGCGGCCAGGTCGTCGTACCTCATGTCCATCTCGCGCACGACCCAGGCGAGGGCCTCGGCGGCCTTCTTCGGCGAGGTGATGATCGGCGTGATCAGGTGCGGGACGCCCTCGTAGACGTTGAGCTCCACGCGCTTGGGGTCGACCAGGATCATCCGGACCTCGTCCGGCGTCGAGCGCATGAGGATCGACGTGATCATCGAGTTCACGAAGCTGGACTTACCCGAACCGGTGGCACCCGCGACCAGCAGGTGCGGCATCTTGGCCATGTTGGCGACGACGAAGCCACCCTCGACGTCCTTGCCGAGCCCCACGATCATCGGGTGGTGGTCGTTGCGGGCGCTGGCCGACCGCAGCACGTCGCCGAGGGAGACGATCTCCTTGTCGGTGTTCGGGATCTCGATGCCGATCGCGGACTTGCCGGGGATCGGCGACAGGATCCGCACGTCTGCCGAGGCGACCGCGTAGGCGATGTTCTTGCCGAGCGCCGTGACCTTCTCGACCTTGACGGCGGGCCCTAGCTCGACTTCGTACCGGGTGACCGTCGGACCGCGGGTGTAACCGGTCACCTGGGCGTCGATGTCGAACTGCTCGAGGACCTCCGTCAGCCGCTCGACCACCGCGTCAGAGGCCTTGGAGCGGGCCTTGTGCACACTGCCCGGCTTGAGCACCTCGTTGGCCGGGAGCGAGTAGGTGACGTCTCCGGACAGCGCGAGCTGCTCCACCCTCGCGGGCAGGGGGGCGTGGGGCGGCGGCTCCAGCTCGCCCTTCTCCCCCGCGGCGCCGGCGGCCGGGTCCGCAGCTTCCGTGGCGTCGGCCTTCTTCTTGCCACGCTTGCCGAGCTCGCGGCCCTCGAGCACGGGGCTGTCGTAGGGCTTGTCCCCCATGTCCTCGTCGACGTCGTCGCCGCTCATCGAGCCCACACGCCGGCGCGGCCTGCTCCGCTTGAGCGGCTGGGTGTCCTCGCTGGCCGGGGTCGCGGGCTCCTCCCGGGACCGGCCGAGCATCCGGTCCCGGGTCTCCGCCAGCCGGGTCGGGATCTGGTAGACGGGCGTCCCGGTGATCACCAGGACCCCGAAGAGGGTGAGCAGCACCAGGAGGGGTACGACGACGTAGGTGCTGCGCAGCAGGTCCATCAGCAGGGAGGAGATGACGAAGCCGAGGGCACCGCCGGCCTGCTGAAGGTCCGCGGTGTCACCGAGCTCCGGCTCCGGCATGCCGTTCGCGATGTGGACCATGCCCAGCACGCCGAACATCAGCGAGGCCCAGCCGATGACCTGGCGGCCGGCCGGGCCGTTGCTCTCGGGGTTGCGAAGGTTGCGCCAGGCGATGAAGCAGAGCAGCAGGGGCACGAACCAGCCGAGCAGGCCGACCGAGCCGTTGACGATCGTCCGGGTGGCGTTCCCGATCTCGCCGGGGAGCTGCCACCAGACCGCCGCGGCGACGACGACCGCGAGTCCGATCAGGAACAGCCCGGCACCGTCGCGCCGGTGCTCGGGGTCGAGGTCGCGAGCCGTGTGGCCGACCTTGCGCACGGTCGCCCCCAGGACGTGCGCGATGCCCAGCCAGGTGGACATGAGTCCTCTGCCGAGGGCAGCGAAGAGCGTCGCGATAGGACCAGGCCCGTTGCGGACCGCCCGGGGCGCCGGCCGCTTCGACCTGGTCGAGTTCGACTTGGTCGAGGAACGGGTCGACGACGAGGGCTTTTTCCGTCGGGTCTGGCTACCGGACGACCGGGATCGAGAAGACCCAGCACTGCTCCGTGAGCTACGGGCCTTGCTGGTGCTTCGCGACGCCGGTGGGGAAGACGTACGGGTCGCCATGGTGACGAGGGTATGCGAATTTTCGCCCGGTCTCGCGCGTCACACGCCGGAAGGGGTGAACGGGCCCCCTCGGACCCGCCCGATCGTGCCATGCGACGGGCTCTCAGAAGAGGCTTTCGGTCGAGACTGGTATAGAGATTCGAGGGTCAAGGACCGCCCGGGCCGGCTCATGCCCTTCTGACTCCGTCCGTCACCGGTCGCCTGGGTCGCCACAGCGAACCGCCCCGGCCCCTGGGAGGGGGGACCGGGGCGGTAGCTGCGAGGTCGCGCCGAGGCTCAGCCGACCACGGGCTCCGGCGAGCCCGAGTCGGGGTCGACCACCTTGACGCCAGGGTCACCCGCGTCCGCGAAGTAGTCGCTCCTCTGGGTTCCGTCCACTCCCTCGGGCACCTTCAGCTCACGCAGGATCACGGTCGCCACGACCGTGACCACGAGGTTCGCGGCGATCGCGATGATCCCGGCCCAGATCGCGACGTCGGTGTCGAGGCCGAAGTTGGCCAGCGGGTAGCCCGACCCACCGAAGTGCTCCTTGACGATCTCGCCGGTCGCCGGGTCCTTCTTCGGGATCTGGTAGAGCAGCGCAACCGCTACCACCATGCCCACTGCCCACCCCGCGATCAGCCCGCCGCGGTGGAACCACCGGGTGAAGAGGCCGATGCCGACCGCCGGCAGCGTCTGCAGGATGATCACGCCGCCGATCAGCTGGAGGTCGATCGCGAACGAGGGGTTCAGGAACACCACGAAGCCGAGCGCCCCGAACTTCACCGCAAGCGACACGATCTTCGCGACCGTGGTCTCCTCCTGCGCGGTGGCGTTCGGCCGGAAGTACTCCTTGTAGATGTTCCGGGTGAACGTGTTGGCAGCGGCGATGGACATGATCGCGGCCGGCACCAGGGCACCGATCCCGATGGCCGCGAAGGCGACCCCGGCGAACCAGTCGGGGAACTGCTGGTCGAACAGCGCCGGGACGATCGTGTTGGCGTCACCGCCCACCGGCTCGACGCCCGACGCGATGGCGATGAAGCCGAGCAGCGACAAGAAGCCGAGCATCAGGGAGTACAGGGGAAGCAGGGCCATGTTCCGCTTCACCACGTCGCGGTTCTTGGCGGCAAGGATCGCCGTCGTCGAGTGCGGGTAGAGCATCAGCGCCAGCGCCGACCCGAAGGCAAGCGTCACGTAGAGCATCTGGGACGGCTCGGCGAGGAGCGGCCCCTGGTCGGGCGCACCGGCGAAGCGCTCCGAGGCGGCGGCGAACACGTCGTCGAAGCCGCCGAGCTTGATCGGGATGTAGATCACGGCGACGAAGATGACGAGGTAGATCAGGCTGTCCTTCACGAACGCGATCAGCGCGGGGGCGCGCAGGCCCGACGTGTACGTGAAGAGTGCCAGCACGAGGAAGGCGATCGCGAGCGGCCACTTGCCCCCCACGCCCATGGTGGCGAGCACCGCCTGCACGCCGACGAGCTGCAGCGCGACGTAGGGCATGGTGGCGATCAGGCCGGTCAGCGCGACGACCAGGGCGAGCGTCCGGGAGTCGAAGCGTGCCCGCACGAAGTCCGCGGAGGTCACGAAACCGTGCCGGTGGGACACCGACCACAGCCGGATCAGCACGAGGAAGACCAGCGGGTAGAGGACCACCGTGTAGGGGACCGCGAAGAAGCCCATGGCGCCCGCGCCGAACATCAGCGCCGGCACGGCCACGAACGTGTAGGCGGTGTAGAGGTCACCACCGATCAGGAACCAGGAGACCCACGTCCCGAACTTGCGGCCGCCCAGGCCCCACTCGTCGAGATGGTGCATGGTCTCCCCCGCCTTCCACCGCGAGGCCATGAAGCCCATGACCGCGATGACGAGGAACATGAAGACGAAGACGCCGAGCTCAACACCGTGTCCTGCCATGTCGGGTCACCGCCCCCTGGTCTTGAGGTAGACGATGCCGGTGAACAGGGCGCTCATCGGCACGTAGGCCAGCTGGACCCAGTAGAAGGCCGGCATGCCGAACAGCGTCGGCTCGACCGAGTTGAACAAGCCTGGGATCAACGGGATCAGGATCGGCGGGATGAGCAGCAGGACCCACGGACTCCAGTCGGGGTTCCCGACCGGCTTCTCGGGATGCTGCTGCCCTTTGGTGGGCTGGGCAGAGGACACGGCGACCATCTCCTGTGTAGGCAGGTACCGGCGAGCCAGACCTGTATGTGATCCAGGCCATACCGGACGGAACGGCCCGTAGCGTAGTCATCCGGACAGCGTCCGGCTAGCCCCTCTGGACCATCCAGCCCCTTCAGTGCCGCCCACCGCACAGACCCGACCACTCGGCGCAACGACGAGGGCACCCAGCCGCCGTGGCGGCCGGGTGCCCTGGTCGACCGGGTCAGGCTTCGAGCACGACCGGGATGATCATCGGCCGGCGGCGGTGCCTGCTGCTCACCCAGCGGCCGACGACGCGTCGGATCGTCTGCTGCAGCTGGTAGGTGTCGTCGACGCCCTCCGCCACGGCACGGTCGAGCGCCTCGATCACGGCCGGGGTGATCTCGTCGAACGTGGAGTCGTCCTCGACGAAGCCGCGGGCGTGGATCTCCGGCCCGCCCGACACCTTGCCGGTCACCGAGTCGATCACGACGATGACGGAGATGAAGCCCTCCTCGCCGAGGATGCGGCGGTCCTTCAGGGACGTCTCGGTGATGTCGCCGACCGAGGAGCCGTCGACGAAGACGTAGCCGCAGTCGACCTTGCCGGCGATCTTCGCCACCCCGTCGACGAGGTCCACGACGACACCGTCCTCGGCGATCACCACCCGGTCGTCCGGCACGCCGGTGGCCCTGGCCAGGTCGGCGTTCGCCCGCATGTGCCGGATCTCGCCGTGCACGGGCATCACGTTGCGCGGTCGCACGATGTTGTAGCAGTAGAGAAGCTCACCGGCCGACGCGTGCCCGGAGACGTGCACGAGTGCGTTGCCCTTGTGCACCACGTTCGCGCCCCACCGTGCCAGCCCGTTGATCACGCGGTACACCGCGTTCTCGTTGCCGGGGATGAGCGACGAGGCCAGGACGACGGTGTCGCCCTCCTCGATGTGCACGAAGTTGTGGTTGCGCTGGGCGATCCGTGCCAGCGCCGACAACGGCTCACCCTGCGAGCCGGTGGAGATCAGCACGATCTTGTTCGGCGGGAAGTCCCCGATGTCCTTGGAGTCCACCAGCGTGTCCGGCGGAACCGTGAGGTAGCCGAGGTCGCGCGCCACGCCCATGTTGCGAATCATCGAGCGACCGACGTACGCCACCTTCCGCCCGTGCGCCACCGCGGTGTCCATCACCTGCTGCACCCGGTGCACGTGCGAGGCGAAGCAGGCCACGATGATCCGCTGGTCACTCCGGTGGAAGACCCGGTCGAGCACCGGCGTGATGTCCTGCTCGGACGTCGTGAAGCCAGGCACCTCGGCGTTGGTGGAGTCGACCATGAACAGGTCGACGCCCTCCGCACCGAGTCGCGAGAACGCGCGCAGGTCGGTGATCCGGCCGTCGAGCGGGAGCTGGTCCATCTTGAAGTCGCCGGTGTGCAGCACCATGCCCGCTCCGGTGCGGATGGCCACGGCCAGGGCATCGGGGATCGAGTGGTTCACGGCCACGAACTCGAGGTCGAACGGGCCGAACGAGATCCGGTCGCCCTCCTTGACCACGTGGTGCACGGTCTCCTTGAGCCGGTGCTCGCGGAGCTTGCTGGTCACCAGCGCCAGGGTCAGCTTCGAACCGACGAGCGGGATGTCGCCGCGCTCCCGGAGCAGGTACGGCGCTGCCCCGATGTGGTCCTCGTGACCATGGGTGAGCACCAGCGCCTCGACGTCGTCGAGACGTTCCCGGATCGGGTCGAAGTCAGGAAGGATCAGGTCGACGCCCGGGTGGTGCTCCTCGGGGAACAGCACTCCGCAGTCGACGATCAGCAGCCGCCCGCCGTACTCGAAGACGGTCATGTTTCGACCGATCTCCCCGAGCCCTCCGAGCGGGATGACCCTGAGTCCCTTCTCGGGCAGCGGTCCGGGTGCAGAGAGCTCGGGATGCGGATGGCTCATACGGTGCCCTTCGTCATGGGGGTTCCCTCCAGTAGTCCAGCGGTGGTCAGCTGCGCGCGCAGGTTGGCGACAAGGTCGTCCCCGGCGGGCACCAGCGGAAGTCGTACGTTGCGGTTCGGGATCACGCCGAGCAGCTCCATGGCGGCCTTCGCCATGATCGCCCCTGGCGCCCTGTTCATGATCGCGTCCACGACCGGGACGAGCCTCCGGTAGATGTCGAGGGCCTCGGAGAGGTCTTCGCGCTCGACCGCCCGCAGCATCGCGGCGTACTGGTCTCCGGCGACGTGGCCCACGACGGACACCACCCCCGAGGCGCCGTGGGTGAGCCAGCCGAGGTTCATCGCGTCGTCGCCGGAGTAGAACGCGAGGCCGGTCTCCTGCATGATCCGGACACCGCGGTAGAGGTCGCCCACGGCGTCCTTCACCGCCACGATGCGGCTGTGCTCGGCGACCCGGGCGTAGGTCTCGTCGGCGATGCGGATGCCGGCGCGGCCGGGGATGTCGTAGAGCATCACCGGCAGGGCGGTCGCGTTCGCGACGGCCTCGAAGTGCGCTGCCACACCTTCCTGCGTCGGCCGGTTGTAGTACGGCGTGACCACCAGGGCACCGTCGGCGCCGATCTTGAAGGCCTGCTCCGCCAGCTCGATCGAATGCGAGGTGCTGTTCGTGCCGACGCCCGCGACGATCTTCACCCGGTCGCCGACCGCGTCCATGACGGCGCGCAGGATCTGGCCGGCCTCCTCGACGCTGGTCGTCGGCGCCTCGCCGGTCGTACCGGAGACGACGAGGCCGTCGTGACCGTGGTCGGCCAGGTGCTCCGCGACCCTCACCGTCCCCTCGAGGTCCACGGACCCGTCGTCGGCAAACGCGGTCACCATCGCGGTGAGGACCCGGCCGAACGGCGGGGGCACAGGAGAGACGGAGTTCATGCCACTCAGGTTATCGGTTCACCGGACCCCTGCGGATACCGGCAGGAGCCGGGCGTCACGCCCGCTCGAGCCGGACGAAGTCGTAGCCGTCGTGACTCTCGCGCCCGGTCTCGGTCCACTCGGCGCGGTCGAAGTCGGGGTAGTGCGTGTCCCCCTCAGGGGACAGGTGGACCTCGGTCAGGATCTGCACGTCGGCCAGGTGCATGGCCTCGGCGTAGATCTGGGCGCCGCCGATGACCATGATGTCGCCCTCGAACGCCTGGGCCTTGGCGATGGCGTCCTCGACCGTGCCCACCGCGAACACGCCCTCGGCGCTCCACCCCGGCTGACGGGTGACGACCACGTTGGTGCGGTACGGCAGCGGATGCCCGATGCTGTCGTACGTCACGCGGCCCATGACCACGGTGTTGCCCTTGGTGGTCGCCCGGAAGTGCCTGAGGTCCTCGGGGATGCTCCAGGGGATGTCGCCGTCCCTCCCGATCACCCCGTTCTCGGCCACCGCCGCAACCATCACGACCCTTTTCCGCCGACCCGTCACTTTCGGACCGGGATCCGCGGCGTGTCGCGCCTCGGCTGACGGCTCGGCTCCAGCTCCGGTCATACCGCGATCGGCGCCTTGATGCCGGGGTGCGGGTCGTAGCCCTCGATCGTGATGTGCTCGAGGTCGAACGCGTCGAGCTCGGAGACGCTCGGGTCCAGCCGCAGCGTGGGCAGCCCCCTCGGCTCGCGGTCGAGCTGTAGCCGCGCCTGGTCGAGGTGGTTCAGGTAGAGGTGCGCGTCACCGAGCGTGTGCACGAAGTCGCCGGGCTCGAGGCCCGTGACCTGGGCGACCATGTGCGTGAGCAGGGCGTAGGACGCGATGTTGAACGGCACGCCGAGGAACACGTCTCCGGAGCGCTGGTAGAGCTGGCAGCTGAGCCTGCCATCGGCGACGTAGAACTGGAACAGCGCGTGGCAGGGCGCGAGAGCCATCCGCGGGATGTCGGCGACGTTCCACGCGGAGACGATGTGCCGACGCGAGTCCGGGTCACGTCGGATCTGGTCGACGACCACGGCCAGCTGGTCTATGTGCCGGCCGTCGGGCGCCGGCCAGGAGCGCCACTGGTATCCGTAGACGGGCCCCAGGTCGCCGTTCTCGTCGGCCCACTCGTCCCAGATCGTCACCCCGCGGTCCTGGAGCCACTTCACGTTCGTGTCGCCGCGGAGGAACCACAGCAGCTCGGCGAACACGGACCGGGTGTGGATCTTCTTGGTGGTCACGAGCGGGAAGCCGTCGGCGAGGTCGAACCGCATCTGGTGGCCGAAGACGCTCAACGTCCCGGTGCCGGTGCGGTCGCCCTTCTCCACGCCGTCGTCGAGGATCCGCTGGAGGAGGTGGAGGTACTGCTGCACGCCGTCAACCTAGCACCGGCCTTCGCCCCGGCGAGGGACCATCGGCCCTCGCCGAGCCGTGCACCCGAGCGGAGAATCGAGACAGCAGGACTCTTGCTTGGAGGCACGATGACCCACGTTGCCGGACGTACGGCACTCGTGACAGGGGCTGGGAGCGGGATCGGCCGGCTGGTCGCGCTCGACCTCGCCCGGCGCGGGGCGCGGCTGGTGCTGTGGGACGTCGACGCCGAGGCGCTCACCAGTGTCGCGAAGGAGATCCGTACGGCCGGGGGTGAGGCATTTGCCTACCAGTGCGACGTCGGAGACCCGGACGACGTGACGAGGGCGGCTGCCCTGGTCCGCGCTGACGCCGGCCCGGTCGACGTACTCGTGAACAACGCCGGGGTCGTCAGCGGGCGCCCGTTGATGGAGCTCACGCAGCAGGACATCGAGCGAACCTTCCGCGTCAACATCCTCGCGCACTTCTGGACCACGCGAGCGTTCCTGCCCGACATGGTCGAGCGGGATGCCGGCCATGTGGTGACCGTCGCCTCGGTTGCGGGGCTCGGCGGTGGACCGCGCGTCGCGGACTACGCGGCGAGCAAGCACGCAGCCGTCGGCTTCGCGGAGTCCCTGCGCATGGAGCTGGCAGAGACGGCTCCCGGCGTGCGCACCACCCTGGTGTGCCCCTGGTTCGTGGACACGGGGATGTTCGAGGGCGCGCGGACCCGGTGGCCCCTTCTCCTCCCCTTCCTGCGCCCGGAGGACGTCGCTGCCCGGGTCGTGAAGGCCATCCTCCGCGACCAGGCCTTCCTCCAGATGCCACCGTTCGTGCGCGTCCTGCCCCTGCTCAAGATGCTGCCGACCCCGATGTACGACGCATCGCTGGCGTTCTTCGGTGTCACGCACGCGATGGACGAGTTCGTCGGGAGGGAGAACCGCCGGTGATGAGCTCCGTGCTCGACATCTTCCGCCTGCGGCAGTACTTCGACGCAATCACCGTGGCGCGCCAGGTGGGGGCCGGGCTGTTCGAGGACGCGGGCTTCCTCTACGACTTCCGGCGGACTCTCCTGCCGCTGCCGTTCGAGGGGCGGGGACCACGGCCGGAGGTGGAGTCGCCCTTCCCGCAGCGTGAGGTGCGACGGCAGGGCGGGCTGGCGGGCAGGCGGGTGGCCATCGCGTCGACCGGCGGTAGCGGCGCGCTGGCGTCGGTGGTCGGAGTGGCCCGGGCCTTCGAGGAGCGGGGTGTCACTCCTGCTGCGATCTCGGCCTGTTCTGGCTCCGCGCTGTTCGCGTACCCGCTGGGGACGGGGATGCCGGCCGACGAGGTCGCGTCGTTCGTGCTCGGTCTTCGCCCACGGGACTACCTCGACCTCGACCTGGCCGGCGTACTCGCGATCCCGCTGCGCGCGGCACGCGGCTTCTCGGGCCTGCTGCGCGGGCAGGCGGTCGAGGACGCCTACCGCGGGCTGCTGGGAGACATGCGCCTGGCCGAGCTGCCGATCCCGGTGTACGCACCGGTCTGGGAGGTCGACCACAACCGGCTGGTCCACATCGGCCCCGAGACGCATCCCGACCTGCCCGTGGCCCGCGCGGTGCGGATGTCGATCGCCCTACCTCTGCTCATCCAGTCGGTGCAGCTCGACGGGTCCTGGTGGTGCGACGGAGGCATCGTCGACATCTTCCCGGTGCGGCCGCTGCTCGAGCGCGTCGCGCCCGAGGCCGTCGTCGCGGTGAACGGTTTCTACCCGCCCGAGTTCGCCGGCGAGGACGAAGCGGGATGGCACGACCGGTCGATGTCGATCCTGTACGCCGCCTCACAGGTGCGCACCAGCCAGCAGGTGGAGCTGGCCCGCGAGAACCTGGCCCGGCTCAGACGCGAGTGCCGGGTCGAGCTGGTCGACCCGGTCCCCTACGACAAGGTGCGAGGGCTCGGCTTCTACCGCCAGTTCATCGACAACGCCGAGTGGGCCTCGTTCATGCGCGCCGGCCGGACCGCAGGCCTGCAGGCGCTCGACGCGCTTGCACGCGAGTTCGCCGCCCCGTCCCCGTCCGCGGTCCCGGTCACGCGTCGTAGTCGAGGACCAGGCGCTCCGACGTCGGGTGCGCCTGGCAGGTGAGCACGTAGCCGCGCTCCACCTCCTCGGGCTCGAGTGCCCAGTTGGTGTCCATCTCCACGGATCCGTCGAGCACCTTCGCCCGGCAGGTGCCGCAGACCCCGCCCTTGCACGCGAACGGCGCATCGGCGCGGACCGCGAGCGCGGCCTCGAGTACGGCGGGGCCGTCGGTGTTCAGCCGGAAGCTCGACCGGCGTCCGTCGAGGGTGATCGTCACGTCGGCGCCCTCCGGAGGGGCGGACTCCTCGGGGGTACGCCGGACGGGAGGCGCGGCCTCGACGTGGAACACCTCGGCGTGGATCGCCTTCTTCGGGACGTTCTCGCTCACCAGGAGCTTGCGCAGGGAGCTGACCATCTCGAACGGGCCGCACAGGAACCAGTCGTCGACGGTGTCCGGCGGCACGACCGACTCGAGGAGCCTGCTCATCCGGTCGGTGTCGAGCCGGCCGGAGAACAGCTCGGCCTCCTGCGGCTCGCGGGAGAGCACATGGATCAGGTGGAAGCGGTCGGGGTAGCTGTCCTTGAGGTCCTCGACCTCCTCCAGGAACATCACCGTCTTGTGCGTCCGGTTGGCGTAGACCAGGGTCACCCGCGACCGGGGCTCGGTCTCGAGCGTGGTCGCCACGATCGACAGGATCGGCGTGATCCCCGAGCCGGCGGCGACGCACACGTAGTGCTTGGCGTTGTCCGGGTGGAGCTCGGTGAAGAAGCGGCCGCTCGGGGTCATCACGTCGAGCACGTCGCCGACCTTCAGCGTGCCGAGCGCGTGCTCGGAGAACGCCCCGCCGGGCAGTCTCTTCACGGCGATCCGCAGCGCCCCCGACGAGACCGGTGAGCAGATCGAGTAGTTGCGGCGTACGTCGTCCCCGGCCAGCTCGGTGCGGATGGTGATGTGCTGTCCCTGGGTGAACGCATAGTCCTCGCGCAGCTCGTCGGGTACGTCGAAGGTGACCGCGACCGCGTCGTCGGTCAGTGGCTCGATCTTCGCGATCGTCAGCGGGTGGAATACCGCGTGGTGAGGGCGTGGCGTCATCTGCGAGAAGGCTCCTGGGTCGTGTCTGGAGAAGGTGCGGCGAAAGCGGGCGTGGCGTCCGCGCCCGAGTCGGCAAGACCGGGGAGCGAGAGCGCAGCGTGCTGCGCCGAGCGAGCCGGGCGCAGCCGATCGGGATGCGGGGCCGTGAACGCCGGCGCGGATCCGACAGGCACGACTTAGATCGCCTTGAAGTGGTCGAACGGTTCCCTGCACGTGTTGCAGACCCACAGCGACTTGCAGGCGGTGGAGCCGAACCGGCTCAGCTCGCGGGTGTCGGGCGACCCGCACTGCGTGCAGCGGACGGTCAGCGTCAGGCTCACCGGTCCGCCCTCACGCCGGGCCGGCGGGGCGACGCCGTACTCCTCGAGCTTGCGCTTCCCCTCGTCGCTCATCCAGTCCGTGGTCCACGCCGGGGACAGCACGAGCTCGACGCTCACGTCGTCGTACCCCGCGCGCGCCAGGGCGGAGACGACGTCGTCGCGGATCGTGTCCATGGCCGGGCATCCGGAGTACGTCGGGGTGATCGTCACGGTCACGTGCCCGCTCGACGAGACCTCGACGTCGCGCAGGATGCCGAGGTCCTCGATGGTGAGCACGGGGATCTCCGGGTCCGGCACGGTGGCGGCCACCTCGCGCGGGGTAGCCCCGAGCAGGGTTGCCTCCCGCGGGCTACCCGGCTCCCCCCGGCTACCCGGCTCCCCCGGGCTACCCGACGACGGGGGCGGGCCCATCCAGCCTCGCTCCTTCGTCGCTCGGCGGCCAGTCCCATCCACGGTCCCGCCCCCGCCGTCGGTCCGCCCGGGTCCGTCGGTCTGCCCGTAGGCGGCCACGGGGCTGCCGGGAGTCGAGGCTGTCGAGACCATCACCAGGTCGCCCCGGGGTGGGAACGGGCGAGGTGCTGCATCTCGGCGAGGAGGTAGCCCATCTGCTCGGTGTGGATGCCTCGGCGGCCTCCGGTGACGGCGGGACGCGCGTCGGGGACGGTGAGGGTGGCCTCGGTGATGACGTGGGTGACCTGTCTCAGCCAGGCGTCGTACAGGCCGGCCGGGTCGACGGCGACGCCGGACTCGAGGAGGGCCGGGTCGATGTACGCGTTGTCGAAGAGCTCGTGGTGGAAGGGCCACTCGGCGTCGAGGCCGTCCTGCATCCTGCGGTGCGACTCGTCGGTGCCGTCGCCGAGGCGCAGCACCCACATCGTGGCGTGGTCGCGGTGGTAGTCGACCTCCTTGACCGCCTTCGCCGCGATCGCGGCAAGGGTCTCGTCGGCGCTTGCCTGCAGCCGCTCGTAGAGGGCGTGGAGGTACGTCGACAGGACCAGCAGACGCGCCATGGTGACCGCGAAGTCGCCGTTGTCCCGCTCGACGAGCTGGACGTTGACGAAGTCCCGCTCGTCGCGGAGGTAGGCGAGGGCGTCCTCGTCGCGGTCCGCGCCCTCGACCTGACCGGCGTAGCTCAGCAGCGACCGGGCCTGGCCGAGGAGGTCGAGGCCGATGTTGCCGAGCGCGACGTCCTCCTCGAGCTGCGGCGCGGAGGCGATCCACTCCCCCATCCTCTGCGCCGCGACGAGGGCGTCGTCCGCGAGCGAGAGCACGTACCGGAACAGCCCCGACTTGTCAGGCTGTGAGGTGGCTCCGGCGCCCCCAGGGGCTGACAGCTCGGCGGTCACAGGTGCTTCACACCCTCGGGTACGTCGTAGAACGTGGGGTGACGGTAGATCTTGTCCGCGGCGGGCTCGAAGAAGGCGTCCTTCTCATCAGGGCTCGACGCACTGATGGAGGCGGCCGGCACCACCCAGAGGGAGACCCCCTCCTGCCGACGGGTGTAGAGGTCACGGGCGTTGCGGAGCGCCATCTCCGCGTCCGGGGCGTGCAGCGACCCGACGTGCACGTGGGACAGCCCGCGCTTGGCGCGGACGAAGACCTCCCAGAGCGGCCAGTCCCTGCGGCTCGTCGTACCTCCCGAGCCGGGGGTCGGGGCTGTCGGGTCCGTCATGCCACTGCCTCCTTGCGACGCGCTGCCTGCTTGGCCGCGTAGGCGTCTGCGGCCTCCCTGACCCAGGCGCCTTCCTCGTGGGCCGTGACCCGGTGAGCCATGCGCTGCTTGTTGCAGGGCCCGTTGCCCTTGATCACCTCGAACAGCTCGGTGAAGTCGATGTCGCCGAAGTCGTAGGAGCCGCGCTCCTCGTTCCAGCGCAGGTCGGGGTCGGGCAGGGTGAGCCCGAGCGCCTCCGCCTGCGGCACGGTCATGTCGACGAAGCGCTGGCGCAGCTCGTCGTTGGTGAACCGCTTGATGCCCCACGTCATCGACTGCTCCGTATGACCAAGGCCCTCGGCGGCTCCGCTGTCAGGTGGCCCGAACATCATCAGGCTCGGCCACCACCAGCGGTTCACGGCGTCCTGGGCCATCGCCTTCTGGGCCACCGTCCCGTGTGACAGCGTGTGGAGGATCTCGAAGCCCTGCCGCTGGTGGAACGACTCCTCCTTGCACACCCGGACCATGGCCCGGGCGTACGGTCCGTAGGAGCAGCGGCACAGCGGCACCTGGTTGACGATCGCTGCGCCGTCGACGAGCCATCCGATCGCCCCGATGTCGGCCCAGGTAACCGTCGGGTAGTTGAAGATCGAGGAGTACTTCTGCCGGCCCGTGTGGAGTGCGTCGAGAAGGTCGGCGCGCTCGGCGCCCAGCGTCTCCGCTGCGGCGTAGAGATAGAGCCCGTGGCCCGCCTCGTCCTGGACCTTGGCCATCAGGATCGCCTTGCGGCGCAGGCTCGGCGCCCGGGTGATCCAGTTGCCCTCGGGCTGCATGCCGATGATCTCGGAGTGCGCGTGCTGCGCGATCTGCCGGATGAGCGTCTTCCGGTAGCCCTCCGGCATGACGTCCCGCGGCTCGATGCGCCCGTCTCCGTCGATGATCCGCTGGAAGTCGTCCAGCCCATCAGGCGCCGGGTCCGCGGGCCTGCGCGCGGCCTCGTCGGGCGCGGTGAAGTCGTTGCCGTACATGGGGGCAAGCGTAACAAACCTTTGTTACACCTGACCGCATGGATGAGGACGGACTGTAATACCAGTCAGGCCGGCGAGCAGAGGCAGAACTCGTTGCCCTCAGGGTCCGCGAACACCTGCCACGGCCGGTCCTCACCGTGCACCGGCGACGCCGTCGTCGCCCCGAGGTCCACAGCGCGGGCGGCCGCCGACTCGAAGTCGTCGACCAACCAGTCCAGGTGCAGGCGGTTCTTCGTGGACTTCCGCTCCGGCACGAGCTGGAGACTGAGCACCGGACCGCCCTCACCGAGCCGACCCAGGTCGACCCAGTCGTCCTCCCTGGCAGTGACGGCCATGGACAGGAGCCCCGACCAAAAGGCCGCCTCGGACTCCAGGTCGTTGACGTCGATGACGACCGCCCCTGCCCTGATGGCCGACATCAGCAGCTCCCGGCCCATGCAGCGGCGCGGCTGCAGCCAACCTCGGGCTTCGTGCGCCGGCTGCGCAGCCTCCCCAGCCATGGGGACCTGGCGCGGCGCCGCCCCTCCACGGGCTTGGACCACATCCAGGACGGTTTCCCCCGACCGTCGGTGAACAACGGAGCCTGCGCCATGCGGGCGATCTCACGCTCACGCTCGTGGGCCAGCTGCTCGATGTAGTAGTACATGGGAACCCTCCTCTTTCAACACCTGCAAACAGCCTATGCCGGTGTCTAGCTCCGCGCAACCCCCTAACGCATTTTGCCGGTGTCGTAATCTGGAACTGGCAAAGCGCTTATGCTGGTGTCGATCGAGAGGGGAGCCCCATGGCGACGCAGACAGCGACCGCTTCGGCGCATGCGGAGCTGCTCGAAGCTTTCGCGAACAGCGTCGACGTCGAGTTCGACACCGACAGTCTCACCACCCGCAGCGACCTGACCCGTTGGCTACACGAACGTGGCCTGCTTGCCCGTCGTACTCCCAGCACCGAGGAGGACCTCGCGCTCGCACGTCAGCTGCGCAGCGGCATCCGCGACGCCATGGTCGCCCACCACGACCACGTCCCGCTCGCGTCAGCCGACCTGGACGAGGCCTCGGCGCGACTCCTCCTGCGCATGAGCCACAGCGGCGACGGGCCCCGCCTCGAACCGGTCGAGGCGGGCGTGCGCGGCGCCCTCGCCCGCATCCTGGTCGCGGTGAACGAGGCCGTGATCTCCGAGGACTGGACGCGGCTCAAGGTATGCCCCGACGACACCTGCCAGCTCGCCTTCTACGACTCGACCAAGAACAGGTCCAAGAGCTGGTGCGGCCCGAGCTGCCAGAACAAGGCCAAGACCCGCAGCTACCGGCAGCGGCAGAGGACCGGATGACCGCTCCTGACAGGATGGGAGCATGAGCACCCCCCGTGGCGGCGCGACCGCCGACGTCTCCGTCCGCGTCGCCTGGGCCGACGACGCCGACGGCATCGCCGAGGTCCAGGTCAGCGCCTGGCGACAGTCGTACGACGGGCTGCTTCCCGCCGAGGTCCTCGAGGCCCTCGACCCCGCGCAGTTCGCGGCCGCCTGGCACGCCTCGCTGAACAAGCCGAAGGACGCGCGCAACCGGGTGCTGGTCGCTCTGGAGCGCAACACGATCCGAGGGTTCGCGATCACCGGCCCCTCGACAGACCCCGACGCGGACCCGGTCGCCGACGGTGAGGTCTCCGAACTGACCGTGGACCCCGCTCACACGCGGGAAGGTCACGGCTCCCGGCTGGTGCAGGCCTGCGCGGACACCCTGCGGGCGGACAGGTTCACCCGGGCGGTGCTGTGGCTCAACACGACCGACGACGCCCTGCGAGCGTTCCTGACCGAGGCGGGATGGGCCCCCGACGGCGCGCACCGCGAGCTCGACCTGCACGGTGACGGCTCGGTGAGGGTCAAGCAGGTCCGCCTTCACACCGACTTGTCCGAGGACTAGGTTTGAATTCCTCGCAGTTGGCAACCAACCGCATCACCTGGCCGTCTGACTAGGTGAGGGCCCGGGTGCCGGGTCAGGGAAGCGCGCACATGCTCTGAGGGAGTGAGAAGTGCTAGGACCATTGCCGCAGCTGTACCGAGTCATCGTCACCGTCACCGCGCTCGTGATCTTCATCGCCGGTGGCGCCTGGGCGGCATTCATGCTGCCCTACCCCATCCTGGTCAGCGCCGGCGCGAGCGTCGGACTCACCATGGGCGTGCTGTGCGCCTACCTGCTCCTGCACGAGCCCCACCGGGCAACGCAGTCCAGCCGCGCGCGCCGTACCCGCCTCCGCTGACCCCGCACGCACCGGCCGAACCGGGTTGTTAGGTTCGCCTGGTGCCCCCTGAGCCGTCCCGCGAACCTGCGCTCGACCCCCGCGAGCGGTCCTCGATCATCCGCGACGGTGTCGCGGTAGGCGTAGCCACTGGCGCCTACGGCATCTCCTTCGGTGCGATCTCCGTCGCCGCCGGACTGACCGTCCTCCAGACGTGTGCGCTGTCCCTGCTGGTGTTCACCGGAGCGTCGCAGTTCGCCCTGGTCGGGGTGGTCGCCTCCGGAGGTGCTCCGATGTCCGGAGCGGTGACCGGACTCCTTCTCGGCACCAGGAACTCGCTGTACGGCCTGCGCCTGGCTCCCCTGCTCGGCTGGCGCGGCTGGCGACGTGTCTCGGCAGCCCACCTCCTCATCGACGAGTCCACCGCGATGTCGGTGAACCGGGAGACCAGGGCTGCCGCGCGGGTCGGCTTCGTGAGCACCGGACTCGCGGTCTTCGTCCTGTGGAACCTCGCCACGTTCGGCGGGGCGGTCGCGGGATCCACCCTCGGCGACCCGAGGACCTACGGCCTCGACGCCGCCGTCGGCGGCGCCTTCCTGGCGCTGCTGTGGCCGCGGCTGCGGAACCGCCGCAACCAGGTCACTGCCGTGCTGGCCGTCGGTCTCGCCCTGAGCCTGGTCCCGGTGACCCCGGCGGGCGTCCCGGTCCTCGCCGCGGGCCTGGTCGCGCTGGTCGTCGGGGTCGTCACGCACACCGTCGACCCGACCGAGATCCCGGATCGCGACGACCTTCCGAGCGGAGGTGAGCACGACCGGTGATGTGGACCGCCATCATCGTCACCGCCGGGGGCGCCTACCTGCTCAAGCTGGCGGGCCTGTCCGTGCCCAGCAGCTGGCTGGAGCGGCCGCTCGTCCACCGGATCGCGGACCTGCTCCCGGTCGCGCTGCTCGCGGCCCTGATCGGGGTGCAGGTGTTCTCCGGGCCCGACGGACTCGTCGTCGACGCCCGCGTCGCCGGCCTGCTCGCCGCCGTGGTGGCGCTGGTCCTGCGCGCGCCGTTCATCGTCGTGGTGTTCGTCGCGGCCCTCACCGCGGCCGTGATCCGCCTCCTGTGACCCCCTGCGCCGCCTTGTAAATCGGGGTTACAGACCGTTCTCAAGCGGTACGCCGCCGCGGAACCGTCCACAACGCTCGAGAAGCTGAGGTGTCTAGGGGTCCGGCTACCGCTGCGGAATGTCGATCCGGCCGTGCTCGTCGATCGGGAACCCGGGGTTGCAGGCGAGCTCCCAGAGATGCCCGTCGGGGTCGCTGAAGTAGCCGGAGTAGCCGCCCCAACCGGTCTTTTCCGCCGGCTTGACGATCGTGCCGCCCGCTTCATGCGCTCGGACGAAGGCAAGGTCGACGGCTGCCTCCGACGGCAGGTTGACCGCCAGCGTGATCCCCCGGTACTCCGGCTGCTCGCTGACCGGGATCGGCTCCAGGTGCGCGTCCTCGGCGAGGGCGTCGTAGCCGAACAGGCCGATCCAGGTGCCGGAAGTCTTGAACCAGACGATGCCGTCGGAGACCTCTCGGCGTTGCTCCCACCCGAGGGCACGGTAGAACCTGGCGGAGCGCTCGAGGTCGGAGACGCCGAGCGTCACGATCGAGAAGTTCGCGGGCACGTCGGTAGGCGGCATGGCTCTCATTATGTCCGTCTGGCCCGGGCGGTGGCAGGGCGTCGTGCACCGGCTTCGCCAGTGTTGTGGACGGTTCCGCGGCGGCGTACCGCTTGAGAACGGGCTGTAACCCCGATTTACAGCGGGTCAGGAGTGATGGACGGTCGCGTCGAACAGGCCGATCGCGCGACGGACCGCCTCCCGCGCGCGGGTCCGGTCACCCGCGTCGTCGTACGCCACGCCGAGCCGGTACCACGCGCGCCAGCTCGCGGGATCCGCCTCGACCTCCGCCTGCCGCTTCCCGAAGACAGCGTCGGCCGCTGTCCGGTCCACCCGCCCCGAGGGCCGGCGCGGCAGGTCGTCCACGGGCAGGGCGCCCTCGGACTCGAGTACGGCGGCCAGCTCGGCCGACCTGCTGCCGAACCGGATCTCACGCCAGACCAGGTACACCCCGAGCAGAGGTACGACGATCAGGGCGATGCCGAGCAGCATGGCCACGGTCGAGCCGCTGCCAAGGAGCGCGACGCCCTTCCAGCCGATGAGCACGGCGTAGAAGACGAGCGCCATCACCATCACGGCGATGGTGAGCTTCGTGCGCATCAGTCGAGGTCCATGAACTCTTCGAGTCCGACGGTCAGGCCGGGCGTCGAGCCGATCCTGCGCAGGCCGAGGAGGACACCCGGCATGAACGACACCCGGTCCATCGAGTCATGCCGAATCGTGAGTGTCTCGCCGGGGCCACCCAGGATGACCTCCTGGTGCGCGACGAGGCCCCGGATCCGCAGACCGTGCACACGGATGCCCTCCACGTCGGCTCCGCGTGCCCCCTCGAGGGACGTGCTCGTCGCGTCCGGAACCGGCCCGGAGCCGGCCGTCCTGCGGGCGCCGGCGATCAGCGACGCGGTCCGGCGAGCCGTCCCCGAGGGTGCGTCCGCCTTGTCGGGATGGTGCAGCTCGACGATCTCGACGGACTCGTAGAAGGGGGCCGCCTCGGCGGCGAACCGCATCATCAGGATCGCACCGATCGAGAAGTTGGGCGCGACCAGGACGCCTGTCTCGGGCGACGCCTCCAGCCAGGTCCGTAGCTGGTCGAGCCGCCCCTCGTCGAACCCGGTGGTCCCCACGACCGCGTGGATCCCGTGGTCGACGCAGAACTCCAGGTTGTCCATCACCACGTCGGGGTGGGTGAAGTCGACGACCGCCTCGGCACCGGCACGGACGAGCTCGTCGACGGAGTCGCCGACGTCCACCGCCGCTACCAGCTCCATGTCCTCGGCCGCCTCGACCGCTGCGCAGACCTGCCCGCCCACCTTGCCTCGGGCCCCGAGCACTCCGACCTTCATCTTCGTAGTCACGGGACCAACCTAGTGGGCGCCGCATGCCGTGAGCCCAGGGTGTCCGGACCGCGCCCGGCGATGGTGTGTACGACGTTTCTTGGACGGGTATGGCATCGTTTGCGCGACCGGTTGGGGAGCACACCGGTTTGCGCAGACAGAGAGGGAGACTCTGTATGACTGCCTCGTCATTCCAGGAGCGGCTTTCCGCTGCCAAGAAAGGCGACGAAGCAAGCTTCACCGAGCTGTTCCGTTCGGTGCAGCCGCAGCTGCTGCGGTACCTGCGCGCGATGGGTGGCGAGCTCGCCGAGGACGCCGCCGCGGAGACCTGGGTCAGCGTGGTGCGCGGCCTGCACCGGTTCAAGGGTGACGATGCGGGCTGGCGCGGCTGGGTCTTCACGATCGCCAGGGCGCGGCTCGTCGACGCACAGCGTCGCGCAGGCCGCACGGCCGTCCCGATCGACGCCGAAGCCATGCTGGAAGGAACAGCAGGCAACGACGACGTCGTCGACGTCCGTCGAGGAGATGTTCTCTACCGAGGCCGCACTGGCACTCGTCGCCCGCCTCCCCAAGGAGCAGGCAGAGGTCGTCCTCCTGCGCCACGTGGCAGGGCTCGACGTCAAGCAGACCGCCGAGATCCTGGGCAAGCGAGCCGGCGCGGTGCGGGTCGCCAGCCACCGTGGGCTCCACCGTCTCGAGCAGATCCTGTCCAGTGCCCCCGGCTCGCAGTCCTCCCGCCGGTGTAACGCCAACGACTCCGTCTTCGGTAGGTGAAGTGATATGACCCACGATTACCGGCGCGACATCAGCCAGAGCAGAGTCGACGACAAGGTCTCGTCGTTGCTGGCGGCCGCAGCGGCCCCGGCAGAATCGGGACCGCTCCCCGGCGAGCCTGAGGCACTCGCTGCGTTCCGTGCCCATGCCCAGACCCCGGCTCGGAGGACCCGCATGCTTCATTCCGTCACCCCGTTGAAAGCCGTTGCCGCTTCTGCACTCGGCACCGGCCTGCTGCTGACCGGGGGTGTCGCAGCGGCGGCCACCGGCTCACTGCCCGGCGCCGCCCAGGACACCGCCAGCAGGATCCTCTCCAAGGTCGGCGTGGCCGTCCCTGGCACCGCCGACGCGTCCGCCGGCAACGCCGACGAGCGTGAGTCTTCAGAAGAGACAGACACCACTGGCGGCAAGGGCGCAGGCGACGCGAGCGAACGCGCTGGTGACTCCGGCAAGGGCGACCACGTGTCCGAGCTCGCGAGGAACCCCGAGACCACCGGCGTCGACAAGGGCGCCGAGGTCTCCGGCTTCGCCTCGGGGGGCAACAGCCAGGCGGGCCGTCACGGTTCCTCCGGCGACCATGCGGACCATGACGGAACCGACGTCTCCGCTCGGCAGAAGCCACCCGTGGAGGTGCCCGAGACCGACGGCACCGACGCGGCCGGAGACACCTACTCGGGAGGGAGCGACGGCGCCCCTACCGAGGGCACGGCCAAGGCCGGCGAGTCCGACGGTGGAGAGAGCGCCGACGGGTCGGAGAACCACCCCTGATTCTCCGACCCACAAAGGATCGGCCCCGACCTTCTTCCCGGGTCGGGGCCGATCCTCGTCTTCGGGGTGACGCTTGACTGCCAGGGCGTCTTTCCCCGCTCGTCCTTAGCGCGTGTCCTCGTCGAAGGGCCCCACGAGCGCGAGCGTCTCCGGCTGGCTGAACAGCTCCTTGGCGAGCAGCTGCACGTCGTCGAGCGTCACCGCGTCGATCCGGGCGATGATCTCGTCGAGGCTCGGCAGCTCGTCGTACAGCAGCTCGGCCTTGGCGATGCGCGACATCCGCGAGCCCGAGTCCTCGAGGCTGAGCACGAGCCCTCCCCGGAGCTGCCCCTTGCCGCGCTCGAGCTCCTCGGGCGTGATGCCGCCCTCGGCGAGCTTGCGCAGCTCGTCGCGTACGACGGTGAGCACCTCGTCAACCTTCGACGGCAGGCAGCCGACCGCGACCCCGAACATGCCGGCGTCGGCGTAGTGGGAGGCGAAGGAGTACACGCCATAGGCCAGGCCACGGTGCTCTCGCACCTCCTGGAACAGACGCGACGAGGTGCCTCCCCCGAGCGCCGCGTTGAGCACCCCGAGGGCGTAGCGACGCTCGTCCGTGCGGATCAGCGCGTTCACACCCAGCACGAGGTTGACCTGCTCGAACGGGCGGGACCGCCGAACCTCTCCTGCTGCAGTCTTCCTGGCGCGGTCGCCGCGGCGTACCGGCACCGGCCGCACGGTCCTGTCGGACAGGAAGTTCGACCGCCCGAACGCCTTGCGGACCTGGCGTACGACGGTCGCGTGGTCCATGTTGCCGGCCACGGCGACGACCATGTTCTCGGGGCGGTAGCGCGACCGGTAGTAGCGCGTGATCTGCGCCCGGGTGAGCGACCTGATCGACTCGACCGTGCCGGCGATGGGTCGACCCAGCGGTGAGGACCCCCACGCCTTCTCGGCGTAGAGGTTGTTCACCACGTCGTCGGGATCGTCGTCGTGCATGGCGATCTCGTCGAGGATCACCTCACGCTCGGCCTCGACGTCCTCGGCGGTGATCGTCGAGGACGTGATGACGTCGCCGAGGACGTCGACCGCGAGGGGCAGGTCCTGGTCGAGCACCCGCGCGTGGAAGCAGGTGTACTCCTTGGCGGTGAAGGCGTTGAACTCGCCGCCGACCGCGTCCAGCGCGACGGAGATGTCCATCGCCGAGCGCGACGAGGTGCCCTTGAAGAGCAGGTGCTCGAGGAAGTGAGAGGCACCCGACAGGGACGGCGACTCGTCGCGGGACCCGACGCCGATCCACACACCGATGGTGGCGGACCGGACGCCGGGCATCGTCTCGGTGATGACCCGCAGCCCTCCGGGAAGGACGGTGCGGCGGACAGTGGACACAACGCCGCCGCCGTCGCCCTTCTCCGTCAGGAGGGTGCGGGTCGTACCGGGTTTCTGCTGTGTTGCGGGCGAAGCCTTGGTCACTGCTGCTCTGCGTCGCCCTCGTCCGTGGACTCAGCCGACTCCTCGACGACCGGGACCAGGGACAGCTTGCCGCGGTCGTCGATCTCCGCGATCTCGACCTGGACCTTCTGCCCGACGGACACCACGTCCTCGACCGCCTCGACGCGCTTGCCGCCGGCGAGGCTGCGCAGCTTGCTGATGTGCAGCAGGCCGTCCTTGCCGGGGAGCAGCGACACGAAGGCACCGAAGTTGGTGGTCTTCACGACCGTGCCGAGGTAGCGCTCGCCGACCTCGGGCATCGTCGGGTTGGCGATGCCGTTGATGATCGAGCGAGCAGCCTCGGCCGCCTCACCGTTCGTGGCGCCGACGTAGATCGTGCCGTCGTCCTCGATGGTGATCTGGGCTCCGGTGTCGTCCTGGATCTGGTTGATGACCTTGCCCTTGGGACCGATCACCTCACCGATCTTGTCGACCGGCACCTTCATGGTGATGATCCGCGGCGCGTTGAGCGACATCTCGGCGGGAGCGTCGATCGCCTCGGCCATGACCTCGAGGATGGCCATCCGGGCGTCCTTGGCCTGGGTGAGCGCACCGGCGAGGACCTCGGCCGGGATGCCGTCGAGCTTGGTGTCGAGCTGCAGCGCGGTGACGAACTCCTTGGTGCCTGCGACCTTGAAGTCCATGTCCCCGAACGCGTCCTCGGCGCCGAGGATGTCGGTCAGGGCGACGTACTCGGTCCTACCGTCGACCTCACCGGAGATCAGGCCCATCGCGATACCGGCGACGGCCGCGCGCAGCGGGACACCGGCCTCCAGCAGGGAGAGCGTCGAGGCGCAGACCGACCCCATCGAGGTCGAGCCGTTCGAGCCCATCGCCTCGGACACCTGACGGATCGCGTAGGGGAACTCCTCACGGGTCGGCAGGACCGGCATCAGGGCCCGGCCGGCGAGCGCCCCGTGACCGATCTCGCGGCGCTTGGGCGAGCCCACCCTGCCGGTCTCGCCGGTGGAGTAGGGCGGGAAGTTGTAGTTGTGCAGGTAGCGGCGGCTCGTCTCCGGGGAGAGCGTGTCGAGCTTCTGCTCCATGGTCAGCATGTTGAGGGTGGTGACGCCCAGGATCTGGGTCTCGCCACGCTCGAACAGCGCCGAGCCGTGGACGCGCGGGACGACTCCCACCTCCGCGGACAGGGTCCGGATGTCGGTGAGGCCACGACCGTCGATGCGCACCTTGTCACGCAGCACGCGCTCGCGGACCAGGGTCTTGGTCAGCGACCGGAAGGCGGCGCCGATCTCCTTCTCGCGACCCTCGAAGTCCTCGGCGAGCCTCTCGAGGACGGATGCCTTGATCTCGTCCGTCCGGGTCTCGCGGTCCTGCTTGCCGGCGATCGTCAGCGCCTGCGCGAGGTCGGTGGACGCTGCGCCTTCAACCGCGGCGTAGACGTCGTCCTGGTAGTCCAGGAAGACCGGGAACTCGGCGATCGGCTTCGCGGCCTGCTTGGCGAGCTCGGTCTGCGCGTCGCAGAGCTGCTTGATGAACGGCTTGGCGGCGTCGAGACCACCCGCGACGACCTCCTCGGTCGGCGCCTGGACACCGGACTGCACGAGGTTCCAGGTGGCCTCGGTGGACTCGGCCTCGACCATCATGATCGCGACGTCGCCCGACTCGGTGACGCGGCCGGCGACCACCATGTCGAAGACGGCGTCCTCGAGCTGGCTGTGCGTCGGGAAGCCGACCCACTGGCCGTCGATGAGGGCCACCCGGACACCGCCGACCGGGCCCGAGAAGGGCAGGCCGGAGAGCTGGGTGGACATCGACGCGGCGTTGATCGCGAGCACGTCGTACGGCGTGTCCGGCTCGAGCGCCATCACGGTGATGACGACCTGGACCTCGTTGCGCAGGCCCTTCTTGAAGGTGGGACGCAGCGGCCGGTCGATCAGGCGGCAGGTGAGGATGGCGTCCTCGGAGGGACGTCCCTCACGGCGGAAGAACGAGCCGGGGATCCGACCCGCGGCGTACATCCGCTCCTCGACGTCGATCGTCAAGGGGAAGAAGTCGAAGTGCTCCTTCGGCTGCTTCGAAGCAGTGGTGGCCGAGAGAAGCATGGTCTCGTCGTCCAGGTATGCGGTGACCGAACCAGCGGCCTGACGGGCAAGGAGGCCGGACTCGAACTTGACGGTGCGAGTGCCGAACTTGCCGTTGTCGATGACGGTCTCGACCGCCGAAATGATGGGTCCCTCCACGGGGTACCCCTTTCTCTGTCGCGGAGCGATCACGCGAGGGCGCCTTGGTATCGACTGGCGCGCGCCGCACGGTGCGGTCACGGCGCCTATCGAAGGGAATGAGGGGCCGGTCTTCGATCGAGGCCCGCGGGGGTCCGTGGCACATCGTGCACGGCGACTCCGAAGGCCACTACCGAGGACCGGGCCAGACGTCCGCGGTCGCTCCTGGGAATGGTTCTCTGTTCAGTTGTGGTCACGTTCAATTGTGGCCTGGGTCAGACCATAGTCCGTGATGGACCGGATATGTAGCAGGGCGGCCACCCCGCGGATGACGGGGCGGCCGCCCGGTGCTCATGAGCCGAAGCTCACCGGCGAAGGCCGAGGCGCTCCACCATGGAGCGGTAACGGTTGATGTCGCTCTTCTGCATGTAGTTCAGCAGGCGACGGCGCTGACCGACGAGGAGCAGCAGACCACGACGGCTGTGGTGGTCGTGCTTGTGCTCCTTCAGGTGCTCGGTCAGGTGGGAGATGCGGTGGGTCAGCAGCGCGACCTGCACCTCGGGCGACCCGGTGTCACCCTCGGTCGTGGCGTACTCAGCGATGATCTTCTTCTTGGTCTCCGCGTCGATACCTGTGGACACGCGGGCTCCTCTCGGGTTCTGTCGTTGCGCGGCGCGCCGGGGCCTGTTCACCCGGGCACTCTCGTTCCGCGGCCGTCAGACGGCAACCTCGCAAGGCTATCAGCGGGATCTGCATTCTCCGAATCGAGCCGAGCCGTCAATTCTGGCCCTGTTTCTTCGGCGTGTCGGTCACATAGTGACGGGTCGGTCCGATGGACAGCCGGGTGCGCCGCGACACCCCGCCGTGAAACGATGCGGTGATGGAGAAGCGGCTCGGCGTCTGCAACCTGTGTGAGGCCATCTGCGGCCTGCAGCTCACCCTCGAGAACGGCCGGATCGCCTCCGTCCGCGGCAACCCCGAGGACCCCCTCTCCCGTGGCCACATCTGCCCCAAGGCGCTGGCCCTGCAAGACGTGCACAACGACCCTGACCGGCTGCGGCGGCCGGTCCGCCGTACCAACGACGGCTGGCGTGAGATCAGCTGGGAGGACGCCTTCGACCTCGTCGCCGAGAACCTCGCGAGGGCGATCAGGGAGCACGGCCGCGACGCGCTCGCGATCTACCTCGGCAACCCCAACGTGCACAGCCTCGGGTCGCTCACCCACGGTACGGCGATGACCCGGTCGTTCCGCACCCGCAACAAGTTCAGCGCCACCTCGGTCGACCAGCTCCCCCACCAGCTCGTGGCCCACCTGATGTACGGCCACCAGCTCCTCATCCCGATCCCCGACATCGACAGGACGCAGTACTTCGTGGTCTTCGGCGGCAACCCGATGGCCTCCAACGGCAGCCTGATGACGGTTCCGGACTTCCCGAACCGGATCCGTGAGCTCGAGGCGCGCGGCGGCAAGATGGTGGTCTTCGACCCGCGGCGCACCGAGACCGCAAGGGTCGCCGGCGAGCACCACTTCGTCCGGCCGGGCACCGATGCCGTCGTCCTCCTGGCGATGCTGCACTTCCTGTTCGAGGAGGGCCTCACCACCCCAGCGGCGTACGTCGACGGGCTCGACCGCGTTCGGGCGGCAGTGCAGCCGTTCACCCCCGACCGTGCCGCCGAGGTCAGCGGCGTGCCGGCCGACGTCATCCGCCGGGTGGCGAGGGAGTACGCCGGGAGCGGCGCGGGCGCGTTCTACGGACGGATGGGCGTCTCGACGCAGGAGTTCGGCGCCATCTGCCAGTGGGCGATCCAGTGCCTCAACATCGTCACAGGCAACCTCGACCGCCCGGGCGGAGTGATGTTCACACGGCCGGCGGTCGACGTGGTCGGTCGGGGCCTGATCGGGAAGGGACACCTCGGCGCCTGGACGAGCCGCGTCCGAGGACTGCCGGAGTTCGCCGGTGAGCTGCCGGTCTCGACACTGGCCGACGAGATCCTCACCCCCGGCGAGGGGCAGGTCCGCGCGCTCGTCACGGTCGCAGGCAACCCGGTGCTCTCCACGCCCGACGGGCGACGGCTCGACGTGGCGCTCACCGGACTCGACTTCATGGCGGCCGTGGACATCTACGTCAACGAGACCACCCGGCACGCCAGCGTGATCCTGCCGCCGACCTCGGCCCTGGAACGCGACCACTACGACCTTGCGTTCCACGTCCTGGCAGTCCGCAACACGGCGCGGTTCACCCCGGCGGTGTTCCCGAGGCCGAAGGACGCCCGGCACGACTGGGAGATCTACCGGGAGATCGCGCTGCGCACCGCCAAGGCCCTGGGCACGAAGAAGCCGCTTGCGAAGCGTCTGGCCGAGAACATCAGGCTGCGCCTCTCCCCCACCTGGACCGTCGACCTGCTGCTGCGCACAGGCCGCTCCCGACTGTCCGTGCGGAAGCTGAAGCGCCGGCCGGAGGGTGTGGACCTCGGTCCGCTCACGGCCTGCCTCCCGGGGCGCCTGCAGACCCCGGACAAGCGCGTGGACGCCGCGCCGGCAGTCGTGCTCGACGACCTCGCCCGGCTCGAGTCGGAGCTGCTGACCGCCCGCGCGCCGGGCGAGCTCCGGCTGATCGGGCGGCGGCACCAGCGCGACTGCAACTCCTGGATGCACAACACCCAGCGCCTGACCCGGGGCAAGGCGCGTCACCAGCTGCTCATGCATCCGTCCGACCTCGCCGACCGGGACCTCGAGGACGGTACGACGGTCCGCGTCACCTCCCGGGTCGGGTCAGTCGAGGTCGAGGTGCGCGCGAGCGATGACGTCATGCGTGGCGTGGTGAGCCTGCCTCACGGCTACGGCCACCAGCGGTCCGGCGTGCACCTGTCGAACGCGACGACCCTGCCGGGACCGTCGATCAACGACCTCACCGACCCGGAGCGGGTCGACATGAGCGGGAACGCCGCTCTGAACGGGGTGCCGGTCACCGTCGAGCCGTCAACGGGTGCACGACACACCGCGGAAAACGGTCAAAAAGTGACGGGTCGGCGGGAACCGGGGCAGCGTGAACCGGGGTCGGTGGGAGGCGTGTCGGCCTAGCGGCCCTCGAGGACGGCGCGCACCGCGTCTCGGGCGGCCATCGGGTCGGTCTGCGCGAGCGCGGCCTCGGCGGCGTGCTCGCACATGTCCATCGAGACCGCGGCCAGCTTGGCCCCGACGGTGCGGACCGCCGCGGCAGCCATGGACAGGGACGTGACGCCCATGCCGACCAGGGCCGTCGCCAGAGCAGGGTCCGCGGCGGCCTCGCCGCAGACCCCGACCGGCTTGCCGGCCTGCTTCCCCGCCTCCGCGGTGATCGCGATCAGGGCGAGGACGGCCGGCTGCCAGGCGTCTGTCAGGTGGGCGAGGCCGCTGGACATCCGGTCGGCAGCCATCGTGTACTGCGTCAGGTCGTTGGTGCCGATCGACAAGAAGTCGACGTGCTCGAGCAGCTTGTGCGCCTGCAGAGCGGCACTCGGGATCTCGACCATCACCCCGGCCTTGAGCCCAAGACCGCGTACGTGTCCCGCGAACTCGGCGGCCTCCTGGACGGTGGCCACCATCGGCGCCATCACCCAGGGATCGGTCGAGGTCTGCCGCGCCGCGAGCGCGATCGCCTCGAGCTGCCGGGCGAGAAGGCCCGGGTTGCCGAAGGACAGCCGGAGCCCCCGGACGCCGAGGGCGGGGTTCTCCTCCCCCTCCAGCGTCGCGAACGCGATGGGCTTGTCGGACCCCGCGTCGAGAGTGCGGACCACGACGGTGCGGTCGGTCCCGAACGCCGACAGCACTGCGGCGTAGACGTCGGCCTGCTCGGCGACGCTCGGCTCGTCCTTGCGGTTCAGGAAGCACAGCTCGGTGCGGAACAGGCCGGACCCCTCGACGGGCCCCTCGGCCGCGGCGTGCGCGGACTGGCCGTCGGCCACGTTCGCGAGGATCTTCACCCGGGTGCCGTCGCTGGTCCGCGCCGGGCCGGTCCAGCTCTCGAGCGCCGCCCGGACAGCGGCCGCGGCCTCGACCCGCCTGGTGGCGTCGTCGCGGTCGGGCGCGACCTCGATCTCGCCAGTCGTCCCGTCGACCAGCACGGGGGTGCCCGCGGTGAGCGCCATGAGGCCGGGCACGGCCACCACGCAGGGGATTCCGAGCTGCCGGGCGATGATCGCCGTGTGACTGGTGGGGCCACCCTTCTCCGTCACCAGGGCGAGCACCTGGGTGGCGTCGAGGTCTGCCGTGTCGGCGGGAGCAAGGTCCTCGGCGACCAGGACCGAGGGCTCGTCGGGGGTCGGGACACCGGGCTCGGCCTCGCCGACGAGGGTGGCGGTGAGCCGGTTCTCGATGTCGCGCAGGTCGGTCACCCGCTCCGCCATCAGCCCACCCATCTGCGTGAAGAGGCCCACGAACTGCTCCACGGCGGCCCGGAGGGCGGGCAGCAGCGGGTCGCCGGCCTTGAGCCGTTTGTGCACCGCCGAGCGGAGCCCTTTGTCGCGGGCCAGGCCGGCGGTGGCGGTGAGCACCTCGGCGGCGGAGCCGCTTGCCCTTTCGGCGCGACCCGCGAGCCGGTCGGCGACCAGGGTCACCGCCCCGTCGTACGCCTCGAGCGCCGCGTCCTCGTCGAGGGTCAGAGCCTCGAAGGCGGCGACGGCATGGGGTGAGATCCCGCCTGAGGCCACGATCACGGGGCCGTACGCAATGCCGGGAACGACCGGCGTTCCTCGCAGCGACGAGGCCTGTTCCGACGGAGCTGTGGGGGTAGCCATGCAAAGACAATAAACCCGCGACCCCCTTGACAGTCAACAGGTTCGGGCGTAAAACAACAGATAGAAAGATTCAAAACCACACGACTACAGGAGAGCGCGTGTACGCCGAAGAGCGCCAGCAGGCCATGGCCGACCTCATCGCGAAGCGCGGACGCGTGTCCGTCAGCGAGCTGGCCGAGGAGTACGCCGTCACCACCGAGACCGTGCGCCGCGACCTCTCCGCACTCGAGCGCGCCGGGATCGTCCACCGGGTGCACGGAGGCGCGGTGCCGGCCGGGTCCCTCACGGTGCTGGAGACGGCCGTGAACGACCGCGACCTCTCCCACAGCGAGGAGAAGGACCGGATCGCCAAGGCGGCCCTCCAGTTCCTCCCGAAGTCCGGCGGGAGCATCCTGCTCGACGCGGGCACGACCACCGCGCGGTTGGCGACGTACCTTCCCACCGGGGACCCGCTGACCGTGATCACCAACGCCGTCCCGATCGCGAGCCGGCTGGCTGGGCTCCGGAACGTCGACCTGCACCTGCTCCCGGGCCGGGTACGACGGACCACCCAGGCCGCGGTCGGGGACGACACCGTCGCGGCGCTCAACGTGCTGCGCGCCGATGTCGCCTTCGTCGGCACCAACGGCATCTCGCTCTCCCACGGATTCAGCACGCCGGACCACAGCGAGGCCGCCGCGAAACGCGCCATGGTCCGGGCGGGGATGCGGGTCGTCGTCCTCGCCGACTCCTCGAAGCTCGGCCGGGAGAACACCGTGCGCTTCGCCGAGCTCACCGACGTCGACGCCGTGGTCACCGACACAGGCGTCGAGAGCCGCGACGTGAACGCCCTGCGACAGCGAGACATCGAGGTGGTGGTCGCATGATCGTGACCCTGACGCCCAACCCCAGCGTCGACCGGACGGTGGCCCTGACCTCCCGACTCGAACGCGGCGCCGTGCTGCGGGCGGAGTCGGTGACCTCCCAGTCCGGCGGCAAAGGGGTCAACATCTCACGCGCCGCGGTGGCCGCGGGGCTGCGGACGATCGCCGTGCTCCCCGCGGAGCGGGACGACCCGTACGTCCTCGAGCTCCTCCGCGACGGGATCGACTGCCGCCCCGAGCGTCCGGCGGGGCCGGTCCGCGTCAACATCACGATCACCGAGCCGGACGGCACGACGACGAAGATCAACTCTCCGGGAGCGGTGGCCGACGCCGAGTCGCTCGAGCGGCTCAAGATCGCACTGCACTACCGCGCGCAGCAGGCGGCCTGGGTGGTGCTCGCCGGGTCGCTGCCTCCAGGCGCCCCTGTGGACTGGTACGCCACGCTCGTCGCGGACCTTCGCGGCTCGGCGGCCAAGATCAGCGTGGACACCTCCGGGGAGCCGCTGGCCGGCCTCGCCGCGTCCTTGACGAGCGCGGCGCCCGACCTGATGAAACCCAACGGTGAGGAGCTCGCCTCGCTCACCGGCGGGGACGTGGACGCGATCGAGTCCGACCCCGCCACTGCCGCGAAAGCGGCCTCCGTCCTGGTCGACAAGGGAGTGGGCGCCGTCCTGGCAACCCTGGGAGGCACCGGCGCCGTGCTGGTGACACCCGAGGGCGCCTGGCACGCCTCCCCTCCCCCGACCAAGGTCGTCAGCACCGTCGGTGCCGGCGACTCGAGCCTGTTCGGCTACCTGCTGGGCGACCTCCGCGGCGCCCCGCCGGCAGAACGGCTCCGTGTTGCAGTCGCCTACGGCAGCGCCGCCGCGGGCCTCCCCGGGACGGGCATACCGACCCCGGGTCACACCAGCCCCGAGCTCGTGCACGTACGCGAGCTCTCGCTCACCAGAGCTTGAGGAGCACGATGTCTGAAGAAGCCTCACCCCAGCTGATCACACCGGCACTGGTTCGCCTCGACGCCGATCTCGGTTCCGACAAGGAGACGGTGATCCGGGCCCTGGCCGCGGTCGTGGCCGAGGCCGGTCGCACCTCCGACGCGGACGGGCTCGCCACCGACGCACTGGCCCGCGAGGAGACCTCCGCCACCGGCCTGCCCGGTGGCATCGCGATCCCGCACTGTCGCACCGAGCACGTCGAGGTGCCCACCCTGGCATTCGCCCGCCTCGAGCCGAGGAGCGACTTCGGCGCCAAGGACGGGCCTGCGGACCTGGCCTTCCTCATCGCCGCACCGGCGGGAGGCGACGCCACCCACCTCAAGGTCCTCACCCAGCTCGCGCGCGCCCTGGTCAAGAAGGACTTCACCGACGCCCTCCGCGGCGCCGAGACTCCCGAGGAGATCGTCGCGACGGTCGCCGCGGTCGTGAAGGCCGCCCCGCCGCAGCCACCCAAGGCCGCCGGTGAGGCAGCCTCGACCGCCGCGGCTTCCGAGTCCGGACCCGGCACGCCCGAGGCCGCGGCAGAGCCCGCGCGACGCCGCAGCATCGTGGCGGTGACCGCGTGCCCGACCGGCATCGCGCACACCTACATGGCCGCCGAGTCGCTGCAGGCGGCAGCCGACCGTGCCGGGGTCGACATCCACATAGAGACCCAGGGATCGGCCGGCGCCTCTCCCCTGCCGCAGAGCACGATCGACGCCGCCGACGCGGCGGTCTTCGCCGCCGACGTGGGCGTCCGGGACCGGGGGCGCTTCGCCGGCAAGCCGCTGTCCGCGGGAGGCGTCAAGCGCGGCATCGACGACGCCGACGGCATGATCGCCGAGGCACTCGCCTACGCCGACGACCCGAACGCCCCACGCGTTGAAGGCGCAGCGGGCGCCGCAGCCCCAGGCCGTGCAGCCGCCACCGGGCACAAGGAGTCGTTCGGGCTGAAGGTGCGCCGCGTCCTGCTGACCGGCGTCTCGTACATGATCCCCTTCGTAGCCGCTGGTGGGCTCCTGATCGCGCTCGCCTTCCTCCTCGGTGGCTACGAGATCGACGCACCCGCCGCGGACATCGTCGTCGACAACTCTCTGTGGAACCTTCCCGACGCGTCATCGTTCAACTTCGAGAACAGCAACGGGGACCTGCTGACGTACCTCGGCGCGGTCCTCTTCGTCCTGGGTAGCTCGGCCTTCGCGTTCCTGGTGCCTGCGCTCGCCGGCTACATCGCCTACGCGATCGCAGACCGGCCCGGCATCGCACCAGGCTTCACCATGGGCTACATCGCGGCCAACGTCCTCAACGCCGGCTTCCTCGGCGGCATCGTCGGCGGCGTCCTGGCCGGGCTCGCGGCGCACTGGATCGCCTCCTGGAAGGTGCCCGTCTGGGCGCGTGGGCTGATGCCGGTCGTGGTCATCCCGTTGCTGGCCACCCTGCTGTCGGGGTTCGTGATGGTCGCCGTGCTCGGCCGCCCGCTCGCCGAGCTGATGGCCTCGTTGAGCAGCTGGCTCGAGGGCATGACCGGGACGTCCGCGATCGTGCTCGGCGTCATTCTCGGGCTGATGATGGCCTTCGACATGGGTGGCCCGCTGAACAAGACCGCCTACGCGTTCGCCACGGCCGGTCTGGGTGCGGTCTCCGCCACGGCAACGGACGCACCCGAGCTCAAGATCATGGCCTCCGTCATGCTGGCCGGCATGGTGCCGCCACTGGCGCTGGCCTTGGCGAGTGCGGTGCGGCCCAGCCTGTTCGACGAGCTCGAGCGGGAGAACGGCAAGGCCGCCTGGGCCCTCGGAGCCTCGTTCATCACCGAAGGCGCGATCCCGTTCGCGGCGGCCGACCCGATCCGCGTGATCCCTCCGATCATGTTCGGGAGCGCAGTCACCGGCGCCCTGTCGATGGCTTTCGACGTCACGCTCCGCGCACCGCACGGTGGGATCTTCGTGCTGTTCGCGGTCGGCAACATCCTGGGCTTCGTCATCGCCCTCGCGGCCGGAGTGCTCGTCGCCGCAACCAGCGTGATCCTGCTCAAGCAGTTCACCGAGAGCAAGGACGAGCGGGAAGAGCTCGAGGAGCTCGCCGAAGCAGCGATCTGACCGACAGCACCAGCTACCTCATCCAAGGAGAACCTCATGCCCACCAAGACCGTCACCGTCGGCTCGTCCGTCGGCCTCCACGCCCGTCCCGCCGCGCTCATCGCCGAGGCGGCCGGTGAGCTCGACGCCGAGGTCACCATCGGTGTTCCGGGCGACGAGCCGGTCGACGCCAGCTCGGCGCTGCTGATCATGACGCTCGGCGCCGGGTGCGGCGACAGCGTCGACGTGACCAGCGAGGACCAGTCCGCGCTCGACAAGATCGCCGCGCTTGTGGAGCAGGACCTCGACGCCTGACCCGCTCGCAACGTCATACGCCCCGGTCGTCGTCACGACCGGGGCGTATGACGTCCGCAGAACGTCGCGACCCGCGTCACAGCCCCCGCCTGAGCGCGGTGTACACCGCCCTGACCCCGACGGCGCGTTCCAGCTCGCGGCTGATCGCCGTGAAGAACTGCTCCCTGTAGTTCCCGTCCGTGACCGCGTACACGGTGAAGTAGAGGCCGGAGAAGGCGGCGAGGAAGACCGAGACCTGGACCAGCTCCGTGGTCAGCCCGTGCGGCCACGCCAGGATCTGGTGAGGGTCCCAACCGATCCAGGATTTGACCACCGTGTCCTGCATCAGCACGCTCCCGAAGGTCACGAAGAACAGGAACACCGCGAACGACAGCAACAGAACCTGGACGACCTGTGTCACCAGCAGCACGAGGATCAGGTTCGCCTTCTGGAAGCCGGTCACCTCGACGTCGCGTGCGGCATCGAACTCGGTCTCGTCCGCGACGACCGACGCCACCGGCTCCAACGGGGTGCCCTGGCAGGCCGCGACGAAGCGCACCCCCTCCACCTCGTCGTCGACCCGGTCCAGCTCTTCCGGCAGCCGAACGAGCAGGAAGCCCACCGCCAGCGCGCCGAAGAACATCACCGCCAGGCCGAGCACCCCACGATCCAGCGAGGTGGTCACCTGCCAGACCTCCGTGTTGATGAACAGGAAGGTCACGAACAGCAGGAGCAACGGCAAGGCCCTGGTGACCAGCGGGAAGAGCAGGCCCAGGCTCTTGAAGGTGCGGACCACGGCCCAACGGGCAATCGGCCCCATCCGCAGCGTGGTGGCCGCGTAGACCGCGACGACCACGCCGGCGACGACCAGCCCAGTTGTCAGCCCGGCCGAGGCGTCGTCCGCGAGCCAGCCCAGCAGGACACCGCCCGCCGCCCCGACGATCACTGCGAACGAGAGCACAGGGACCAGGCGGGCGGCGGTCAGGCCGCGCGCAGCGACACGTCTCTCCGAGTCCACGAAGTACGGCAGGCCGTGCCGGATGAACCACTTCTCGGTCGCGGCAACCGTCTCGAGGCGCTCGGGCGTCACGAGTTGTCGTCGGCGTCGAAGACGGCGCGCGCGCGGGCGACGTCGTCGTGCATCGTCTCCACGAGCTCGCCGATGCTGTCGAACCGGACCATGCCGCGCAGGCGAGCCACGAAGGAGACCTCCACCCTCACGCCGTACAGCTCGAGGTCGTCACGGTCGAGGACGTAGGACTCGACCCGCCGGTCCCGGCCCTCGAAGGTCGGGTTGGTGCCCACGCTGATCGCGGCCGGCATCGGGTCCGAGCTGTCGTCGAGACGCCGGAGCCAGCCCGCGTACACGCCGTCCGCCGGCGCCGCGTGCATGCCGGTCGTCGGCACGTTCGCGGTCGGGAAGCCGAGCTCGCGCCCCCGCTGGTCGCCCTTGACGACCTCGCCCCGCACCGTGAACGGGTGACCGAGCGCCTCCGCGGCGCCCTCCACGTCGCCGGCGACGAGGCAGTTGCGGACGTACGTCGACGACCACACCTGAGGCCCGCCGTCGAGGGCGATCCCCTCGGTCACGAAGTCGTGCGTCGCTCCCGCCTCGCGCAGGGTGCTCACCTCGCCGGCCGCGCGGTAGCCGAACCTGAAGTTGGCGCCGACCACGACAGCCTTCGCGTGAAGCGCCCCGACGACGATCTCCTCGATGAAGCGCTCCGGGGACCACCCGGCGATCTCGCGGGTGAAGCGGACGACGAGGACGTCGTCGACTCCAGCGTCGTCGAGCAGCTCGACCCGCCGCTCGAGCGTGGTCAGCGTGGGTGGTGCGTGCTCGGGCCGGAGCACCGCGATGGGGTGTGGGTCGAAGGTGACCGCGACGACGTCCCGCACACCGAGGTCGTCCGCGACCTCGCGTGCCCGGCGGATGACGTGCTGGTGGCCCAGATGCACGCCGTCGAAGTTGCCGATGGTGACCACGGTGCGACCGAGGTCGCCCGGCACCTCGTCGAGCGAGTGCCAGATCCGCACGATGCTGTGCTCCTGTCCAGGTGGCCGTTCGGGTTTGCGCTACCGGTCAAAAGACTGCCACACCAAGGGCGCGCAGCGCCGTCAAGGGCGTGGACGTCAGCCCGTGAACACGGCCACGGCGGCGGCGTTCGTCCCCTGCTGCTCGTAGAGCGCGAGGAAACGGCCGTCCGGGTCGAACAACGCGACCGGGCCGCTCGCACCGAGGTCCACGGCGATGCGCCGGCCCACCGAGATGTCGCGCGCACCCTGCTCGTCCACGGTGTACGTCGGGAAGCAGCGGGCCGCGACCTCGTCGATCGGGACCATGGCGAACTCGTCCGCGAGCCGCTCGAGCGTCGACGCGTCGGCCAAGCCGAACGGACCGACAGCGGTCCGACGCAGCATCGTCAGGTGTCCCCCGACGCCGAGGGCCTCGCCCAGGTCGCGCGCGATGGCCCGGATGTAGGTGCCACTGGAACAGGTCACCGAGATCTCTACGTCGACGGTGCCGCCGTCCCGGCGTACCGCCCCGACGTCGAGGGAGTCGATGGTGACCCGGCGAGCCGGAAGCTCCACGCTCTCGCCCGCACGGACCATCGCGTACGCACGCTGGCCGCCGACCTTGATCGCCGAGACCGACGACGGGACCTGGTCGATGTCGCCGACGAAGCCGGCCAGCGTCACACGGATCCGTTCCTCGGTGACACCCTCGGCGGACGTGGTCTCCAGGACCTCGCCCTCGGCGTCGTCGGTGGTCGTGGAGACGCCGAGCCGGACCGTCGCGTCGTAGGACTTCCGCGTCAGCATCAGGTGCCCGAGCAGGCGGGTCGCCCGGTTCACCCCCACGAGCAGCACGCCCGTGGCCATCGGGTCGAGGGTGCCGGCGTGCCCCACCTTGCGGGTGCCGGCCAGCCGCCGGATGCGGGCGACCACGTCGTGGGAGGTCATACCAGCCGGCTTGTCGACGACGACGAGACCGGCCGCTCCGCCGGCGCTCACTCCTCGGACGCGTCCTCGTCCGAGGCGTCCTCCTCGTGAGGCTTCCGGTAGGGGTCGGACTCTCCCGCGTACGTCGCCCCGGCAGCAGCGGCCGCCACCTGGGCGTCCGACTCACGCGCCTTCGCGAGCAGCTCGTCGAGGTGACGGGCGTTGTCGGGCAGCGCGTCGTGGATGAACTCCAGCGACGGCACGTGCCGCATGCCGAGCTGCTTGCCCACCTCCGACCGGATGATGCCCTTGGCCGACTCGAGGGCCGCGGCGGTGCTGGCGAGGTCATCGTCCTCACCGAGGACGGTGTAGAAGACCGACGCGTTCTGGGTGTCGCCGGTGACGCGGACGTCGGTGACCGTCACGAAACCCAGGCGCGGGTCCTTGATCCGGCGTTCCAGCATCTCGGCCACGGTGACCTGGATCCGGTCGGCGACCTTGCGAACTCGTGCGCTGCTCACTGCTACTCCTTGTCAGGTTCTCCAGCGTCCCGCCCCGCTTCCCGATGCCCCGGTTTCACCAAGGTATGTGGTCGAACCTGCACTTCCCACGACATGTACGCCGAGGGAAGTGCAGGTTCACCTGCATACCTTGGGGAAGCTGTCACTGCAGCCGGGGCAGGTTATGCGCGCGGGATCTCACGCATCTCGAAGGACTCGACGACGTCGCCCTGCTTGATGTCGTTGTAACCGCGCAGGACGAGACCGCACTCGAAGCCCTCGCGGACCTCGGACACGTCGTCCTTCTCGCGGCGCAGTGACGACAGGTCGAGGTTGTCGGCCACCACGGCGCCGTCCCGCAGCAGACGCGCCTTGGCGTTGCGGCGGATGACTCCGCTGGTGACCATACAACCGGCGATGTTGCCGATCTTGCTGGAGCGGAAGATCTCGCGGATCTCGGCCTGGCCGAGGGTCGCCTCTTCGTACTCCGGCTTGAGCATGCCCTTGAGCGCTGCCTCGATCTCCTCGATCGCCTGGTAGATGACCGAGTAGTAGCGGATCTCGACGCCTTCCTTGTCGGCCATCTCGGTCGCCTTGCCCTGCGGGCGGACGTTGAAGCCGATGATGATGGCGTCGGAGGCGGCGGCGAGGTCCACGTTCGTCTCGGTGATCGCGCCGACACCGCGGTCGATGACCCGCAGGCTGACCTCGTCGCCGACGTCGATCTTGGCCAGCGAGTCCTCGAGGGCCTCGACCGAACCGGACACGTCGCCCTTGAGGATGAGGTTGAGCTCCTGGCTCTCCCCCTTCTCCATGGAGGCCATGAAGTCCTCGAGCGTACGACGGACGCGGCGCTTGGCCTGCATGGCCGCCCGTTCGCGGGACTCGCGCTTCTCGGCGATCTGACGTGCCATCCGGTCATCGTCGACGACGATGAAGTTCTGGCCGGCACCGGGGACCGCTGTCAGACCGAGCACCATCGCCGGACGCGAGGGATCGGCCGCCTCGATGTTGTCGCCGTGCTCGTCGAGCATCGCCCGGACACGGCCGTAGGCCGGACCGGCGACGATCGAGTCACCCACGCGAAGCGTTCCTCGCTGGACCAGGACGGTGGCCACCGGGCCACGCCCACGGTCGAGGTGTGCTTCGACGACGAGGCCCTGAGCGTCCTGGTCGGGGTTGGCCCGCAGGTCGAGCGAGGCGTCGGCGGTGAGGACGATCGCCTCGAGCAGCTTGTCCAGGTTGAGCTCGGACTTCGCCGACACGTCGACGAACATGGTGTCGCCGCCGTACTCCTCGGGCACGAGGCCGTACTCGGTCAGCTGGCCACGGACCTTGGTCGGGTCCGCATCCGGCTTGTCGATCTTGTTCACCGCGACCACGATCGGCACCTCAGCGGCCTTGGCGTGGTTCAACGCCTCGATCGTCTGCGGCATGACACCGTCGTCGGCCGCGACCACGAGGACGGCGATGTCCGTGGCCTGCGCACCACGGGCACGCATGGCGGTGAACGCCTCGTGACCCGGGGTGTCGATGAAGGTGATCCGGCGGTCGTCGCCGTCCACCTGCGTCGCGACCTGGTAGGCGCCGATGTGCTGGGTGATGCCACCGGCCTCCTTGGCGACCACATTCGCCTTGCGGAGGGCGTCGAGGAGCTTGGTCTTACCGTGGTCGACGTGACCCATGACCGTCACGACCGGCGGACGAGCGGCCAGGTCGGCCTCGACACCCTCGTCGGAGCCGAACTCCAGGTCGAAGGACTCGAGCAGCTCGCGGTCCTCGTCCTCAGGCGAGACGACCTGGACGTTGTAGTTGAGCTCCTCACCGAGCAGCTCGAACGTCTCGTCGTTGACCGACTCGGTCGCGGTGACCATCTCGCCGAGCGAGAACAGCATCTGCACCAGCGACGCGGGGTCGACCTTGATCTTCTCGGCGAAGTCGGTCAGCGAGGCACCACGCGGCAGGCGAACGGTCTCGCCGTCGCCCTTGCGGACGCGCACGCCACCGATCGTCGGGGCCTGCATCTGCTCGTACTCCTGGCGACGCGCACGCTTCGACTTGCGGCCACGGCGCGAGGGACCACCGGGACGACCGAACGCACCCTGCGTAGAGCCACGGCCACCCGGACGGCCACCGCCGCCTGGACGGCCACCGCCACCAGGACCGCCGCCGGGGCCGAAGCCGCCGGGACGTCCACCCGGAGCACCACCCTGGCCACCGCGAGCGGGGGCTCCTCCGCGACCGGGCGCGCCGGCCGGACCACCACGACCGGGACGGCCACCGGGACCACCCTGGCCGCCGGGACCGCCGCCCGGACGGCCGCCTGGGCCGCCGCCGAAGGCAGCAGGGGACTTGGGCATCATCGCCGGGTTGGGGCGCGGCATACCCGGACGCCCGGGGGCGCCGCCGGGACGCGGGGCGCCACCGTCACGACCTGCCGGCGGACGCGGGGGACGCTCTGACGAGCCCTGGTCACCACGCGGCGGGGCCGAAGGACGCCGACCCATGCCCTGCGTGGACGAGAAGGGGTTGTTGCCCGGACGCGGCGCACCCGGACGGGCGCCACCGGGACGGGGTGGCGCGGACGGGGAGGGCGCACGCTTCTCCGGCGCCGCGGGTGCGGGTGCCTCCGCCTTGGCAGCCGGTGCGGCGGGTTCCGGAGCGGGCTCCGCGACCTTGCGCGGACCGGGCTTGGGGCCCGGCCTGGGCGCGGCCTTCGCCGCGGGTGCCGGAGCCTCGGCCGCGGGGGCCGGAACCTCGGCCGCGGGGGCCTCTGCAGCGGGCGCCTCTGCGGCGGGGGGCTGGGCCTCCGCCACCGGCGCCGGCTTCTCGGGCTCGACCGGGGTCTCCACGGCCTTCTTCGATGGGGCGGCCTTCTTGGCAGGGGCCTTCGACGCAGGGGACTTCTTCGCGACCGCCTTGTCAGAGGCAGTCTTCAGCTCGTCCCCGAACTTGTCGGTGAACCGCTTCACCACAGGGGGCTCGACAGTCGACGACGCCGACTTGACGAACTCTCCCATTTCTCCGAGCTTGGCCAGAACGACCTTGCTCTCGACTCCGAACTCTTTGGCGAGCTCGTGGACTCGGACCTTAGCCACGCTTCTCCTTCTGGTCCGAGCCTTTTCTGTGGCCGGACCGTTAGCTGGTGTGCATGCTCATCGCAAAGTACTCATCGAGTGCTCATGAGCTGCTGCTCCATTTTCTGTCGGTCATCACGGTCAGATCTGTTGCTGGGCAACCTGCTGCAGGTACTCCCGCAACGGTGCGCCGGCGAGCCCGTCCGCGGCCCTGAGGGCTCTGGTGAAAGCTCGACGGCGCAACGCGAGTTCGAGGCACTCGACCGTGGGATGCAGATACGCACCCCGGCCGGGCGCCTTGCCCCGTGGATCCGGAACGACGGCTGGGCCGTGTTCGGAACCGCCGGCGACCACTCGCAGCAGTTCTTGCTTCGCGGTCCGCTTCCGACAGCCGACGCACGTGCGAACAGGACCGTCCGCGCATGCGTCACTGCGGGGTATGCGAACCACTGAGATGAAGTCTACCGGCTCCGGGCCGAACAGCCGAACCGGACTACTCGCCGGCCGGTGTGTCGGACTTCGCTCCGGGCGTGGCCGTGGCCTGGTTCGCTCCCGAAGGCGCCTCGTCGGACCGGATGTCGATGCGCCAGCCCGTCAGCCTGGCGGCGAGCCGGGCGTTCTGCCCCTCCTTGCCGATCGCGAGCGACAGCTGGAAGTCAGGTACGACGACACGCGCGGACCGGGCCTCGAGGTCGACGATCTCGACGCTCGACACCCGCGCCGGCGACAGGGCGTGCGCCACGAGCTCGGCAGGGTCGTCCGCCCAGTCGACGATGTCGAGCTTCTCGCCGTGCAACTCGTGCATGACGTTGCGGACCCGCTGCCCCATCGGCCCGATGCACGAGCCCTTGGCGTTCACCCCGGGCACCGTGGAACGGACGGCGATCTTCGTGCGGTGACCGGCCTCTCTCGCGATGGCACAGATCTCCACGGTGCCGTCGGCGATCTCCGGGACCTCGAGGGCGAAGAGCTTCTTGACCAGGTTCGGGTGGGAACGGGACAGCATGACCTGCGGGCCCCGCATCCCCTTGCGGACGCTGACCACCAGCGCCTTGATCCTGGTGCCGTGCTCGTAGCGCTCGCCGGGAACCCTCTCGGCCATGGGCAGCAGCGCCTCGAGCTTGCCGAGGTCCACCATCACGTCCTGCGGGTCGCGGCCCTGCTGGATGATCCCGGAGACGATGTCGCCCTCCTTGCCGGAGAACTCGCCGAACTTCGCCTCGTCCTCGGCGTCGCGAAGCCGCTGCAGGATGATCTGCTTGGCCGTCGTCGCGGCGATCCTCCCGAAGCCCGCGGGCGTGTCGTCGTACTCGGTGAGCTTGTTCCCCTCGTCGTCGGTCTCCGATGCGTAGACGGTGACGTGGCCCGTCTTGCGGTCGAGCTCGACGCGAGCATCGGGCTGGGCACCGGGCGTCTTGTGGTACGCCGTGAGCAGAGCCTGCTCGATGGCCTCCACGAGGATGTCGAAGGAGATCTCCTTCTCGCGTTCGAGCGAACGCAGGATCGTCATGTCGATGTCCATGCCGTCAGCCCTCCTTCCTGTTGAACTCGATCTCGACGCGGGCCTTGGCCACGTCGTCGTACTCGACGTCGCGCTGGTGACCGTCGACGTCCACGGTTGCGCGCTGCTCGTCGCTGCCCGTGATGCGGCCGGTGAAGCCGGCGCCGTCCTTGCAGGAGACCTTGACCAGCCGCCCCTGGTTCCGGCGCCAGTGCCGGGGCAGCGTGAGAGGGCGGTCGGTGCCCGGAGAGGTGACCTCGAGCGTGTAGGGGTGCTCTCCCATCACGTCGGACTCGTCGAGCAGCCGCGAGACTTCCTTGGTGGCGTCGGCGATCTCGTCCATGGTCACGCCGCCGTCCTTGTCGACCGCGACGCGGAGGAGCCGGCGCCTGCCGGCGGGAGTGAGATCGATCGCCTCGACGTCGAGGCCCACGGCCGCGAGTGGGTCGGTGAGGACCCCTGCAAGTCGGTCCCGGGTCTGATCGGTGCTCACGGGCATCCTCCTTGCTTGTGCTGTTGTCTGTGACGCTACGGAAACCCGAAATCCAGGTCCGTGGCTGCAACCTTAGCGGACATCGCACGGATCCTGTTTCATCCCATTTGTCCGAGCCCTGTCCCTGCATGTCGGCTGGGCGCGAACACCGGTCGTCCGCACGCTAGAGTCTGCGCCGTGTCCGCCCCGCTGCCCTCCCCGCGCCGCCCCGGCCCGACTCGTCGGGCGGTGGTGACAACCGTGGCGGTGGGGCTCGGAGCGGGTCTGGCCGGATGTACGACGAGCGAGGATCCCGGCGCGACCAGAGGGAGGACCACCCCGGGCGCGACCACGGCAGAGCAGCCCGACCACGACGTCACCGTCGCCGCGCTCGCGCTCGCCGACGAGCAGCGGGCAGTCGACGCCGTGCAGGCCACGGTCTCCCGGCACGGGAAGCTGTCCGGCCTCCTGTCCCCGCTGGTCGAGATGCACACCGCACACGTCGACCTCCTCGCCGAGGCCGCCCCGGAGGAGGCATCCACCGCCGGGGAATCCCCCACCTCGCCGTCCACCCCGGCCGACGGCCACGTGCGTGTCCCCGGCGAACCCCGCGCAGCCCTCCGGAAGCTCGTCGCTCTGGAAGAGGAGCTCACCACGTCGAGCAAGCGTCATTCCTTCGCCGCCCGGAGCGGTGCGTTCGCCCGGCTGCTCGCGAGCATGGCCGCCTCCTCGGCCCAGAACGCCACGGTTCTCGCCGCTGCCGTGACCGACGAGTCGGGGCGGCGATGACACCGCTCGAGGCGTTGCAGGCGACCCTTGCCGGAGAGCATGCGGCCGTGTACGTCTACGGCGTGCTCGGCGGGCGGGTGTCGGCCTCCGCACAGCCTGACCTCTGGGGCAAGGTGCGCACGGCCTACTCCGTCCACCGGGGGCGTCGCGACCAGCTCGTGGCCATGGTCCGCGCGGCCGGCGAGGACCCTGTCGCTGCCGAGGTCAGCTACGAGCTCCCCAACGCCGCCCGGAGCGCCCCGCAGCTCACCCGCGCGGCGCGTGAGCTCGAGCTGCGCAGCTGCGCGGTCTATGCCGACATGGTCGGCAGCACGGCCGGCGCCAACCGGCAGTGGGCGATAGACGCGGTCACCGACGCCGGGGTACGCGCCCTGGGCTTCGGCGCGGAGCCGGAGGCTTTCCCCGGCATCGCCGAGCTCTGACCCCCGTCTCGCCTCGCCGGACACGGACAGGGCCCCGGCGTCGATCGCCGAGGCCCTGCCTCATGGCCGGTCCGCCCGGCTCCGCGTCCCGTCAGAGGCGGTACGCGGTCCACATGGACGCCGAGCGTGCCGCCTGGCCGGCGGTGAACTCCGTGTAGCAGGAGTCGTAGCTGTAGTCCATGTAGTTGTGGATGGGGTCCAGCCCCGGAAGCGAGCAGGAGTCCCTGCCCTCCGGGCACCCGTTCGTCGAGCTGCTCTGCGCCGGGGTGTCGGAGACCTCGTCGTTCGTGCTGGTGCAGCCACCCTGGAACGTGTGGTAGAGCCCGACCCAGTGACCCGCCTCATGGGTCGCGGTCTCGCCGAGGTTGTAGTTGGCGATGCTGCCGCCGGGAAGGGAGTCGTAGTGGACCCGGATGCCGTCGATGCCGGGCTGCTTCGAGTAGTCCCACGGGAAGGTCGCGATGCCCAGGTAGCTGAAGTCGACGAGCCAGATGTTCAAGGCGTCGGCCCCACCCTTGCGGGTCTGCGAGCGGTACTGCGTGCTCTTGCGGTCCTTGTGCCACTGGTCGTTGTTGTAGCGGTACGTGCCGGCGAGGGTGAAGGTGAAGCCGGTGTCCGCCGCGCTCGACGACTCCTGGCCGCCGAACGTCCTGTTGAGCACGGTGATCTGCTGGCTGATCTGGCTGTCGGTGACATCCCCGTTGCCGGCCTTGTCCCGCATGACGTGCACGTAGACGGGGATGGTGGCACCACTGAAGTCGGCAGCCGCCTCGGCCGGCGTGGTTCCCTTTCGCGCGAGGGCGAGCCTGGTCTGCTCGGCGATCGCGTGCTGTTCACGCAAGGAGATGTCGCGGTGGTCGAGGCCGCGGGCACCGTCACCGGCGCCACGCGCGGCGGCAGCACCGACGACGGATTCGGCGTCGAAGCAGTACGACTGGCGTTCCAGGGTTGGCATGGCGACCGCGGGGGTGGCCGCACCGGCGAGTGCCATGGTGGTGGCGCCGAACACGGCTGCGGCTCGAAGAAGACGATTCATGGGCTACGTCCCTCTTGTCCAGGGAACGCTGGATTTGCGTTCCGGCACCGTGATCATCCACCTAACGGGAGGATCTGGGAACAGGGGACGAACAAGAAACTTCTGCACGTTTCCGAATGTGCCGAAGCATGCAGGCGTCGCCGGTGGCGCAACGACGACGCCGGGGCTCAGCGCCAGGCGGAGACGACGTCGTAGACGTGCGCCAGGCGCTGCACCACGGCGTCCGGCTCGCCCTCGCTGTGGCCGACCTGCGTCCGCGGGATCTCGCTGTGCGGCACGTGGATCGTGCGCATGCCTGCGTTGGAGGCGCCCCAGATGTCGTCGAAAAGCCGGTCCCCGACGTACACGCACCTGCCTGGATGCCGGACGTCCACCGCCTCCATCGCCGCGAGGAACGCCTCGGGAGCCGGCTTGGTCCAGGGGATGTCGCTGGTGTACACCGCCCCGTCGAGCATCTCCAGGACGCCGTCGCGGCGGAAGAACTCCTCGTGCCAGTCTCTCGGCCACACCGTGTTGGACAGGACGCCGACCTTGATGCCGTCCACCTTGAGCCTGCTGAACAGCGGCAGGACGTCGGGGTCGGTGATGGTGTGCGGGTCCCAGAACTCGCGGTAGGCGGTGAGCAGCCCCTCGTCGTGACTGAGGCCGGCCTCGGTGAAGATGTCGGCGATCGTGGCGCTGGTGTGGTGGTCGCGTGCGCGTCCCCACACCACGTCGCCGGCGGCGCGCAGGGCCGCCGGAGCGGTGGCGTCGCCGTCGACCGCCGCCGCGGCCAGCGCCCGTGCCTCCTCCTCGAAGTCGACGTTGTGCCAGGGCGTGAGCGTGCCACCCCAGTCGAAGATGACCGCCTCGACCACCTCAGCCACGCACGACTCCGACCACGTGGTCGACGACGTCGGCGGCCGGCACGTTCTCCCGTTCACCGGTCGCTCGGTCCTTGACCTCGATCACGCCGTCCGCGAGCCCCTTGCCGACCACCACGATGGTGGGCACGCCGAGCAGCTCCGCGTCCTTGAACTTGACCCCGGGCGAGACCTTCGGGCGGTCGTCGTACAGCACGGACACCCCTCGCTGCTCGAGGTCGGCGGCGACCTGCGCGGCGGTCTCGAAGACCACCTCGTCCTTGCCGGTGGCCACCAGGTGTACGTCGAACGGAGCGATCTCGCGCGGCCAGACCAGGCCGAGCTCGTCGTGGTTGTTCTCGGCGATCGCGGCCACAGCGCGGGAGACGCCGACGCCGTACGAGCCCATCGTCACGGTGACCAGCTTGCCGTTCTCGTCGAGGACCTGCAGGTCCAGCGCCTCGGCGAACTTGCGGCCGAGCTGGAAGATGTGACCCATCTCGATGCCGCGGGCGGACTCGAGCGTCCCGTTGCCCCCCGTCGTCGGGCACTGAGGGCAGGGGTCGCCGTCTCGGACCTCGGCCGCCTCGATCGTGCCGTCGGGGGTGAAGTCACGGCCGGCGACGAGGTCGAGGACGTGGCTGCCGGCGACGTTGGCGCCCGTGACCCAGCGGGTGCCCTCGACGACACGCGGGTCCACGAGGTACCTGATCTTGGTGGGCGACTTCTCTCCGAGCACCTCGGGCCCGATGTAGCCCTTGACGAGGTCGGGGTGCTTGGCGAACTGCCTCTCGTCGAACGCCTCGAGCTCGGCGGGGTGCACCTGCGCCTCCAGCCGCTTGAGGTCGACCTCGCGGTCGCCGGGCACGCCGATGGCGAGCGGTTCCCTGGTGCCGTCGGGATGGACCATCAGCACGAGCACGTTCTTGAGCGTGTCGCCGTCCGTCCAGGGACGGTCGGCGCGGGGGTACCGCTCGTTGAGGTGGGCGACCAGCGTCTCGATGGTCGGGGTGTCGGGGGTGTCCTCGGCGTGCGCCTCGGGCGTGTCGTCGTACGCGACCGGCGACGGCGCGGGAACGCGGACCGCCTCGACGTTGGCGGCGTAGTCGCAGGAGGTGCACCGCACGTAGGTGTCCTCGCCGTTCGCCGCCGTGGCGAGGAACTCCTCGGAACGGGAGCCTCCCATCGCCCCGGACATCGCGGACACGATGACGTAGTCGAAGCCGAGCCTGTCGAAGATCCTGATGTAGGCAGCGCGGTGCGCGGCGTAGGACGCGTCGAGCCCCTCGTCGGTGGTGTCGAAGGAGTAGGAGTCCTTCATCACGAACTCGCGACCGCGCAGCAGGCCGGCCCGGGGCCGCGCCTCGTCGCGGTACTTGGTCTGGATCTGGTAGAGCCAGAGCGGCAGGTCCTTGTAGGAGGAGTACAGGTCCTTCACGAGCAGCGTGAACATCTCCTCGTGGGTCGGCCCGAGAAGGTAGTCCGCCTGCTTGCGGTCCTTGAGCCGGAAGATGTTGTCGCCGTACTCCGTCCACCGCCCGCTGGCCTCGTAGGGCTCGCGCGGCAGCAGCGCGGGGAACTGGACCTCCTGCGCGCCCATCGCGTCCATCTCCTCACGGATGACGCGTTCGACGTTGCGCAGCACCCGCAGGCCGAGCGGCAGCCACGAGTAGATGCCTGGCGCCGCGCGGCGGATGTACCCCCCGCGCACGAGGAGCCGGTGGCTCGGCACCTCCGCGTCGGCGGGGTCCTCCCGGAGGGTGCGCACGAACAAGGACGACATCCGCGTGATCATGCGGGCAAGGCTACCGACCGGCCCGACGCCGCCGCACACCAGATTCCCGGTCTAGACCGGTGACCGAAAACCGCACATTTCCGTTTTCGGCTTGAGGCATCATCGACGGATGGGGGATGGGAAGCTTGTTGGCGTGGGTATGGAGCTGCGAGTCCGGTTGGCGGCGGACCCCGCCAGTGTGCCCGGAGCGCGGCGGTTCGTGGCGGACGGCCTGGCAGCCTGGGGCCGCTCAGCGTTGGTGGACGACGCGACGCTGTGCGTCAGCGAGCTCGCCGGCAACGCGGCACTGCACAGCGCGAGCACGTTCATGGAGATCGCGATGCGCGCCCTCGACGGAGCCGTGCGCATCAGCGTCGAGGACGACGGCGTCACCCCCGCGGAGGCGGTGGTCCCCCGCCCGGGCTGGTACAACCCGGACCTCGAACTCGACGAGATCTCGATCGAGGACGAGCCCACGACCGGACGTGGGCTCGCGATCGTCTCGATCCTCGCCAGCGACTGGGGCGTGGAGCAGCTCGACTTCGGCAAGCGTGTCTGGGCCGAGCTGAGCGAGTCCGGCGAGGAGCACCAGGTGCGACAGCCCACGACCGGGCCCGCCCTCGCCGAGCAGAAGAGTGAGGTTCTCCCGGACGGCTGGGCGCTGGTCAGGCTCCTCTCGTGTCCGGTCGAGCTCAGCCTCCGGCAGGACGCGCACCTGGACGAGCTCGTCCGTGAGCTGCAGCTGATCGAGGGAGATGACGGCAACCCGCGCTCCCGGGCGATCGCCCTCGAGCTCGGCGACATCCTGACCGGTCCCGCGCCCGCGCGCCACACCGGACGGCGGATCACCCAGGAGGCGGCGGAGGCGGGCCAGGAGTTCGTCGACGTCGAGATGGCCATGCCTCGCGAGTTCAGCATCGAGGTGCGCAAGCTCGATGCCGCGGTCAGGGCGGCCGACGAGCTCTGCGAGCAGATGCGGTTGCTGACGCTGGCGTCCCCGGCCGACCTGCGCGCGCTCAGGGCCTGGATGACCGAGTCGATCGTCGAGCAGATCGAGCTCGGCGCCGAGCCGGTCAGCTGGGCCGACTGGCTGTCCCGGCGACCCTAGGCTAGGCGGCTCCCGCCGCGCGCGGGCCGACTCAACGCCTCGGGAGGGCCGACTCAACGCCGCGGGAGGGCCGACTCAACATCTCGCGGCGTCAGAACATGATCGTCGAGAAGACGGCGGTCTGTTCGAAGCCCACCGCCTGGTAGGCGCGGCGGGCCGGCGTGTTGTGGTCGTTGACGTACAACGAGACCACCGGCGCGATGTCGCGGAGCGCGATGGCGACGACCGCCGCCATTCCCGAGACGGCGAGCCCCTCCCCGCGCCGGACGGGGTCCACGTAGACCCCCTGGACCTGGCAGGCGTACGGCGAGACCGCGGCGACCTCGGCCTTGAACACCACGCGCCCGCCCTCGATCCGCGCGAAGGACCAGCCCTTGCCGATCAGCTGGGCGACGCGCGCGCGGTACATGTCCGCCCCTCCCCCTGCCTCCGGCGAGACGCCCACCTCTTCGGTGTACATCGCCACGCACGCCGGGTAGAGCGTCTCGAGGTCGGCCGGGGTGGTCCGGCGTACGTGCGGGTCGGGCGCGACCCCCGCCGGGGAGCGGATCTCCAGGTGCGGCTGGTTCCAGCGGAGCTCACGTGGTCGCGACCAGTGCGGGGCCAGCTCCGCCCACAGTGCGGCGACGGCCTGAGCCGGTCCGACGATCGTCGAGCAGCGGCGACGCTGGTGGATCCCCCGCGCCGCGAAGGCCTGGACCGCATCCGGTGTCGCCTCCACGGGCACCAGGTTCGCGGCCGCGTGGCAGGCCGAGACGAGGCGGCCGTCCTCGACGTACCCCCACATCTCGCCGCCCATCCACCGTGGGTCCAGCTGAGTGATCCGGGCACGGTAGTCGGCGAAGACGTTCACGACCGGATCCCGCGACAGAAGCTCCAACGTCGCGGGGAGGTCGGAGGGCCCAAGAAGGCGCAGTCCGTGGTGTGTCCGGAGCACGTAGCGGAGCCTACGCGACCGGTGAGCGGTCTTCGGTGGTTTGCCGGTCGCGTCTCAGCCGACGCTGATCGTCGGCGACCCCGGCTCCCCGTCGACCGGCTCGCCCATCTCCTCGGCGATCCGCATCGCCTCCTCGATCAGGGTCTCGACGATCTTGGACTCCGGCACGGTCTTGATCACCTCGCCCTTGACGAAGATCTGGCCCTTGCCGTTGCCGGACGCCACGCCCAGGTCGGCCTCGCGAGCCTCGCCGGGGCCGTTCACGACGCAGCCCATCACCGCGACCCGCAGCGGGACCTCGAGGCCGTCGAGCCCGGCGGTCACCTCGTCCGCGAGCTTGTACACGTCCACCTGTGCGCGTCCGCACGACGGGCACGAGACGATCTCGAGCCGGCGGGGGCGCAGGTTCAGCGACTCGAGGATCTGCAGGCCGACCTTGACCTCCTCCACCGGCGGCGCCGAGAGGGAGACGCGGATCGTGTCGCCGATGCCCCTGGACAGCAGTGACCCGAACGCGACGGCCGACTTGATGGTGCCCTGGAAGGCGGGGCCGGCCTCGGTCACCCCGAGGTGCAACGGCCAGTCGCCCCGCTCCGCGAGCATCTCGTAGGCCTTCACCATCACGACCGGGTCGTTGTGCTTGACCGAGATCTTGAAGTCGTGGAAGTCGTGCTCCTCGAACAGGCCCGCCTCCCACACGGCGGACTCGACGAGAGCCTCGGGCGTGGCCTTGCCGTACTTCTCCAGCAGGCGCTTGTCCAGCGACCCGGCGTTGACGCCGATGCGGATCGACGTGCCCCGGTCCTTCGCGGCCTGCGCGATCTGCTTGACCTGGTCGTCGAACTTGCGGATGTTGCCCGGGTTCACCCGGACCGCCGCGCAACCTGCGTCGATCGCGGCGAAGACGTACTTCGGCTGGAAGTGGATGTCGGCGATCACCGGGATCTGCGAGTGCTCGGCGATCTCGGCCAGCGCGTCGGCGTCGTCCTGCGACGGGCACGCCACCCGCACGATGTCGCAGCCGGACGCCGTGAGCTCGGCGATCTGCTGCAGCGTGGTGTTGACGTCGGAGGTCACGGTGGTCGTCATCGACTGCACCGAGATGGGCGCATCCCCTCCCACGAGGACCTTGCCGACCTTGATCTGACGGGTCTTCCGCCTCGGCGCGAGCACCGGTGGCGGCGCTGCGGGCATTCCCAGGTTGACCGAGGTCATCGACTCGTTTCCTTCTCTCACGTAGGTGGCTTGCGCGCGGACGACTCTAGCGCCGGCTACCCGATGCGGACGGGCGCGACGATGTCGGCGTAGACGAGCACCAGGCTCATCACCAGGATCACCCCGGCCATCACGTAGGCCACGGGCAGCAGCTTCGCCACGTCGAAGTAGCCGGGGTCGGGCCGACGCAGGAGCCGGGCGATGCCCCGACGTACCGCTTCGTACAGAGCGCCCGCGATGTGCCCGCCGTCGAGCGGCAGCAGCGGGATGAAGTTGAACATGCCGACGAACAGGTTGATGCCGCCGAGCAGCATGATGAGGCTGACGAACCTGTCCCCGGCGGGAACCTCCTGGTTGGAGGCCATCTCGCCCGCGACCCGGCTCGCACCGACCACGCTCATCGGGCTGTCCTGCTGGCGCTCCTCGAGACCGACAGCGGCCCTCGACACCTCGACGAGCTTCCCCGGCATCTGTCCGAGGGCCTTGAGCGTCTGCCAGGTGTAGTCACCCATCGTCGTGATGACGAAGACCGGGCCCTGCTTCTCGCGCTCGAACACTGGCGTGACACCGAGGAAGCCGACCTCCTCGAGCTTCGCCGGGTCGTCGGTCGACGGCCGCGGCGAGACCGTCGTGTTGGTCGTGGTCGTGTGCTTCTGGCCGTCGCGTTCGTAGACGATGACGGCGGTGCCGGCGTCGTTGGCACGGATCAGCTCGGTGAACTGGTCCCACGACGTGACCGCGGTGCCGTTCATCGAGATGATCCGGTCGCCGCTCCGGAGCCCGGCCTGCTTGGCGGGTGCGACCGGGTCGGCGTCGGTGCAGGCCCGGTCGCCCTCACTGGCCGCGACGACGCAGTCGGAGACCTGGTCGACCGTCGTCTTCGGCTCGAGGACGCCATGGAGCATGAAGACGCCGCCGAAGAGCAGGAACGCGAGCACCAGGTTCACCGTCGGGCCACCGGCCATGACGATGACCTTCTTCCACCACGGCAGCCGGTAGAACAGCCGCTCCTCGTCGCCGGGCTCGACGAGCTCGTACTCCGCAGCGCGTGCGTCGGAGATCAGCTGTGTGAACATCCCGGTGTTGCTCTTGCGCACCCTGAGTCGCTCGTCCCCGGCGTCCTGGCCGGACCCGGGCGGGAGCATGCCCACGAGCTTGACGTAGCCGCCGAGCGGTATCGCCTTGACGCCGTACTCGGTCTCCCCGCGCCTGGTCGACCACACGGTCTTGCCGAAGCCGATGAAGTACTGCGTGACCTTCACGCCGAACCTCTTCGCCGGAATCATGTGCCCCAGCTCGTGCAGGCCGATCGACGCGGCCACACCGACGACGAACAGCACCACGCCGAGGGTGTACAACAGCATCGTCATCGCACGTTCTCCAGCACTCTCACAGGACTCCCACAGGGTTCTCTTCGCTTCACAGAGGATCTCACGACGCACCGACGCGAGCGGACGCCTCGTGGCGGGCCCATGCGTCCGCTGCGAGGACGTCGTCGACGGTCAGGTCTTCCTCACCCGAGGGTACGTCGTGACCCGCGAGGACGGCCTCGATCGTGGGGACGATGTCGGTGAACCTCATCGCGCTTCGCAGGAAGGCGTCGACGCAGACCTCGTTAGCGGCGTTGTAGACGGCTGGGGCCGTCCCGCCGCGCGCCCCGGCCTCGCGTGCCAGCCGCACCGCCGGGAACGCCTCGTCGTCGAGGGGGAAGAACTCCCACGTCTCGGGGCTCGTCCAGTCGACGGGCGGCGCGGCGTGCGGGACCCGGTCCGGCCAGGCCATGCCGAGCGCGATCGGGATCTTCATGCTGGGAGGGGACGCCTGGGCGAGGGTCGACCCGTCGTAGAACTCCACCATCGAGTGCACCACCGAGGTGGGATGCACCACGACGTCGATCCGGTCGAACGGGATGTCGAAGAGCAGGTGCGCCTCGATCACCTCGAGTCCCTTGTTGACCAGCGTTGCGGAGTTGACCGTCACGACCGGCCCCATCGACCACGTCGGGTGGGCGAGGGCTTGCTCGGGTGTGACGTCGTGCAGCTCCTCGCGGGTGCGGCCTCGGAACGGGCCACCACTGGCAGTCAGCACCAGCCGGCGCACCTCGTCGGTCCGGCCTCCGCGCAGGCACTGGGCGAGCGCGCTGTGCTCGCTGTCCACCGGCACGATCTGGCCGGGCTTGGCGCGCGCGGTCACGACCGGACCGCCGATGATCAGGGACTCCTTGTTCGCGAGGGCCAAGGTGTTCCCGGCGTCGAGGGCGGCGAGCGTGGGACGGAGGCCGACCGCGCCGGTGATGCCGTTGAGCACGACGTCGCACTCCATCCCTGCAGCCTCGGTCGACGCCTCCTCGCCGAGTCCGGAGTACGCCGGACGGAGCTCCTCACACTGTTCCTCGAACAGGCGGCGGTTCGAGCCGCCGGCGGTGAGCGCCACGACCCGGAAGAGGTCGGGGTTGGCGCGGACGATCTCGAGAGCCTGCGTGCCGATCGATCCGGTGGACCCGAGGACGACGACATCACGGCGAGAGCTCATACCGGCCATTCTCCCACCCGGCCCCGGACGTCATACGAACCGGCTGCCAGGGGCACCAAGAAGAATGACGTCACCGCGACAACGGAAACTGTCCATCCACGCCTAGACCACCACCGTTTCCAATGAAAATTCGACGAAACGGCGTGTGATCCGTAGAGAAAGCCAGCGCACGCAGCCTAACCTGTCCCCCATGACCCACGCAGCCACTCCGACGGTCGCCGGCGGGCCCGGTCTGCCCCAGGAACGCCGACTCGTCACGGAGATCCCTGGGCCGCTCTCCGTCGCACGCTTCGAACGCCGCCAGCAGCACGTGGCCAGCGGCGTCGGGACCACGCTCCCCGTCTTCGTGCGGTCCGCCGGAGGCGGCGTTCTCGTCGACGTGGACGGCAACTCCCTGATCGACCTCGCCTCCGGCATCGCCGTGACCAGCGTCGGCAACGCCGCGACCGAGGTGACGGAACGGATCGTCGAGCAGGCGGCCTCCTTCACCCACACCTGCTTCATGGTCACGCCGTACGACGGCTACGTCGACGTCTGCGCGAGGCTGTCGGAGCTCACCCCCGGCGACCACCCGAAGAAGTCGGCGCTGTTCAACTCCGGTGCCGAGGCGGTCGAGAACGCCGTGAAGGTCGCGCGCTCCTACACCGGGCGCGACGCCGTGGCGGTGTTCGACCACGCGTACCACGGCCGGACCAACCTGACCATGGCCATGACAGCGAAGAACATGCCCTACAAGCACGGCTTCGGCCCGTTCGCGAACGAGGTCTACCGGGCCCCCGTCTCCTACCCGTTCCGCGAGGTCACGACCATCACCGGCGTGGAGGCGGCCGACCGCGCCATCGAGATCCTCGAGAAGCAGGTCGGCGTGGAGAACCTCGCCTGCGTGGTCATCGAGCCGATCCTCGGCGAGGGCGGGTTCGTGGTCCCTGCCGACGGCTTCCTGCCCCGGCTCAGGGAGTGGACCGCACAGCACGACATCGTGTTCGTCGCCGACGAGATCCAGACCGGGTTCTGCCGGACCGGCGACTGGTTCGCCTGCGACCACGAGGGCGTCGTGCCCGACCTGGTCACCTCGGCCAAGGGCATCGCCGGCGGGTTGCCGTTGGCCGCCGTCACCGGGCGCGCCGACATCATGGACTCGGTCCACGTCGGTGGTCTCGGAGGGACGTACGGCGGCAACCCCGTAGCCTGCGCGGCGGCTCTCGGCGCGATCGAAGCCATGCAGAAGCACGACCTCGCTGCCAAGGCGCGCAGCATGGGCGACCTGATCGCCTCCAGACTCACCACCATCGCGGAGAAGCATCCAGCAGTGGGCGATGTCCGCGGCCGGGGAGCCATGATGGCGGTCGAGATCGTCGGCGCGGACGGGCAATCCCCTGATGCCGTCCGCGCCGGCTCCGTCTCGTCGTACTGCCACAGCCAGGGCGTGGTCACGCTGACCTGTGGCACCTACGGCAACGTGCTCCGGTTCCTGCCTCCGCTGGTGATGCCGGACCACCTTCTCACCGAGGCGTTCGACGTGGTGGCGCAGGCCTTCGACGCCACCGCCTGACGCCGCACGCCTGCCGGAGCCGCGGGACGAGGCCCCGGTCGGCTAGTGCTTCGAGGTCATCATGCCGTGGCCCACCCGCGCCCGGATCCTGGCCGATCGTCCACGGCATTCCGGTGTGAACCAGACACGACGCCCCTACTGTGGAGAAGGAGGCGAACCGGACTGTTCGCTCGGGTCCTCCAGATGTGGATCGAGGGACGACCATGGCTGTTTCCGCGACTGGGACCCGCTCGCTGTCGATGGCGAAGATCAAGACCGTCACCGTCGTCGCCGGAGCCCTCGCCGGCCTGGGCTTCTACCTGTACGGTCCGCCGCTCACGCCCGTGATGCAGGCCTCCGCGGTCTCGAAGTGCAACGAGCTGACAGGTGGCAGCTTCCGCAGCTACGACCTCGCGTGGGTGGTCGGGACCAACCCGCACTGGGTCTGCGCGAACAGGTTCGATCCGGCCCAGGACCCGATGGACATGGGCTGGTGGGTCACCCCCGGCAACTGACGGGCTACTCGTCCCGTTGACCCCACGGTGAGCCGTAGGCGGTGAGCAGGTCCAGGAACGGGACCGCGTCGAAGGCCTCGGGGCCGAGCACGCCGGAGCCGCTCCAGGTGCCGTCGGCGAGCAGCTCCAGCGCGACCACCGGGTTCACCGCGGTCTGCCACACCACGCACTGGTGGCCGTACTCCCGCATCGACCACTCGTTGTCGACGACGTGGTAGAGGAACGTCGACCGCGGCCGCCCGTCAGTGCCGGCGCCGGTCACCTGCAGGCCGGCACAGGTCTTGCCGTGCATCCGGTGGCCCAGAGTCGCCGGGTCGGGCAGGCAGGCGGCGACCACGTCGCGCGGGGAGACCTCGACTCCTCCGACCCGCACCTTGTCGGTCCGGTCGAGCCCGAGCTTGTGCAGGGTCTTGAGCACCGCGATGAACTCGCCGCCGAGGCCGTACTTGAACGTCACCCGGTTGGCGTCGATCCAGCGCGGCATCATCAGCACCTCTTCGTGCTCGACGTTCACGCACTCCACCGGGCCGATGCCCTCGGGGAAGTCGAACACCTCGGGCTCGCTGAACGGCGGCGTGGTGAACCAGCCCCGATCCCTCTCCCAGATCACCGGAGGGTTCAGGCACTCCTCGATGGTGGTCCAGATCGAGAACGACGGCGCAAAGTCATAGCCCTCCACGGCGAGGTTCGCCCCGTCCCGCACATTGAGCTCGTCGATCTCCGCGAAGAGGTGGTCGGCGGCGTACCTCGCGAAGACGTCGGAAAGCCCTGGCTCGACCCCCATCCCCAACAACGCCAGACGTCCCGCGGACTCCCATTTGTCGGCCTGGGCGAACTGCTCGTCGGCGAGCTTCACCCCGACCTCGGCGAAGGGCCGCTCCGGATGCGGTCGCGACAGGCTCGACGCCATGTCCAGGTAGTCGGCACCGGCAGCGAACGCCTCGTCGAAGATCGGCATCACGAAGCGCGGGTCGAGGGCGTTGAGCACATGGCTGACCCCGTGCTGTCGCACCAGCGAGGCCACGGAGTCCGCCTTCGAGGCGTCGACCTGCGCCGCTACGAACCGGTCGTCCTGGGCCGCGGCCTTCTCCGCCCTCGCGAGGTCGTAGTCGGCCAGCACGATCGACTCGTAGAAGTCCCGGCGCTGCGCGATCGCGGCAAAGGCGGAGCCGACGCCACCCGCGCCGACCACCAGGATGCGCATCAGGTCACTCGCCTATGTAGGACATCACGTGCTTGACGCGCGTGTAGTCCTCGAGCCCGTACATCGACAGGTCCTTGCCGTACCCGGAGTGCTTGAACCCGCCGTGCGGCATCTCCGCGACGATCGGGATGTGCGTGTTGATCCACACCGCACCGAAGTCGAGCCGCTTGGCCATGCGCATCGCCCGCCCGTGGTCCTTGGTCCACACCGACGACGCGAGGCCGTACTTCACCCCGTTCGCCCAGCGCAGCGCCTCGGCCTCGTCGCTGAACTTCTGCACGGTGATGACCGGGCCGAAGATCTCCTCCTGGACGGCCTCGTCGTCCTGCTGCAGGCCCGAGACGACCGTCGGGCCGTAGAAGAAGCCCTTGTCGCCCTGGCGGCTGCCGCCGATGTCGACGCTTGCGTGCCCCGGAAGTCGCTCGACCATGCCGCTGACCCGGGCGAGCTGGTTGGCGTTGTTCAGCGGACCGTACGCGGCGTCCTCGTCGTCGGGCATGCCGGTCTTGGTGCTCTTGGCCTGCTCGACGAGCGCTGCAAGGAACTCGCTGTGCACGCCGGGCCCTGCCAGGACCCGGGTCGCTGCCGTGCAGTCCTGCCCGGCGTTGAAGTACCCCGCCTCGGCGATCCCGGCCGCGGCCGCCTCGATGTCGGCGTCGTCGAAGACGATCACGGGAGCCTTGCCGCCGAGCTCGAGATGCGCCCGCTTGAGCTGCGCGGCGGCGGACCCGGCCACCTCCATCCCGGCCCGGACGGACCCGGTGATCGAGACCAGCTGGGGGGTGGGGTGTTCGACGATGGCACGCCCGGTGTCGCGGTCACCACAGACCACGTTGAACACGCCGGGCGGGAGGAACTCCTGCGCCAGCTCAGCGAGCAGCGTGGTGGAGGCAGGCGTCGTGTCCGAGGGCTTCAGGACGATCGTGTTGCCCGCGGCGAGGGCAGGGGCGATCTTCCAGATCGCCATCATCAACGGGTAGTTCCACGGAGTCACCTGGCCCACGACGCCGATGGGCTCGCGCCGGATGAACGACGTGTGGTCCTTCATGTACTCACCGGCAGAGCGGCCCTCGAGCACACGGGCCGCCCCGGCGAAGAACCGCAGCTGGTCCACGGCGGGCGGCAGTTCCTCGGACTCGGTCAGGCCGATCGGCTTGCCGGTGTTCTGGGACTCGGCCTTGACGAACTCGCCCGTCCGCTTCTCCAGGGCGTCGGCGATCTTCAGCAGAGCCTGCTGGCGCTCGGCCGGCGTCGCGTCTCCCCAGGTCTCGAAGGCCGCGGCGGCCGCCTTCATGGCCCGGTCGACATCCTCCGGCCCCGAGGCAGGTGCCGATCCGTAGACCTCACCGGAGGCCGGGTTCACGATGTCGTAGGTCTCACCGGAAGCCGCGTCGACCGACTCGCCGCCGATGATGTTCCGAAACTGCTCTGCCATGCGTCCTCGTCCCTGTCGCTCGACTCGATGTCAGGTTTGGCCAGGGGCTTGCCCCCGACGGACCGAGCCTAGCCACCCGACTACGGAATCGGTATACCTGTCCGCCGACGCACAACGGATTCTTCACATTGGACGCGACATCGCAGACGACATCGGCCAACTGACCACACTCCGACAGCCGACGGTCGGCGCGAGCGGGCCGGGCGGTCAGGCCCCGAAGACCGGCGTGCCGTCAACGTAGGTCGCGACGACACGGCACCCGCCGATCTCGGCCGGGTCCACCTGGAACGGGTCGCGGTCCAGGACGACCACGTCGGCGAGCCGACCGGGCTCGAGCAACCCGGACTCGTCGAGGTGGTTCACGTACGCCGAACCGCTCGTGTAGGCGGCCATCGCCTGCGTCAGGCTCAGCCGTTGCTCGGGTAGGAAGACTTCCGTGCCGGACCGGCCGGTCTCGGCGTACCCGCACCGGTTGACCGCGACGTGGATGCCGAGCAACGGGTTCGGCGTCGTCACCGGCCAGTCGCTTCCGGCGGCCAGCCGGGCGCCCGCCCGGGCCAGGTCCGCGAACGGGTACTGCCAGGCCACCTGCTCCTGCGCCAGGTACGGGATCGTCTGGTCGACCATCTGCCTCTCGAGCCGGGCCCACAGGGGCTGCATGTTCGCTGTCACCCCCAGCCTCGCGAACCGCGCGCGGTCCTCGCGGGACACGACCTGGATGTGCGCGATGTGATGCCGGTTGCGGCTCGGCCCGTTCGCCGCGAGGGCTGCGTCGAACGAGTCGAGTGCCTCCCGCACCGCCCGGTCGCCGATGGCGTGGACGTGGACCTGGAACCCTTCGGCGTCGAGCCTCGTCACGTGGTTCGACAGGACCACGGGGTCGAAGAACGACAAGCCGGTGTCACCGGTCCGGCACCCACACCCGTCGAGGTACGGGAGGCTCATCGCCGCCGTACGCCTCTCCACCACTCCGTCCAGCATCAGCTTCACTGCCCCCGCCGACAGCCGACCGACGGTGAACGTCTCCCTCCGGAGGAGCAGGTCCTCGACCTGCTCCTCCCCCTTGTCACGCTCCCACCACAAGGCTCCGCGCACGCGTGCGGTCAGGTCACCGGAGCCAGCAGCCCGCAGGTACGTCGCCGACGGGTCGTCGCTGTCCGCGTAGCTTCCGAGGAGTGCGTCCTGCCAGGCGGTCACCCCGAAGCCGTGGAGGTACCTCTGAGCCACCAGTAGCGCCCGGTAGTACTCCTCCGAGGTGGTCGGGGGGACATGCCTCGCCACGAGTGACATCGCGCCCTCGTGCAAGGCGCCCGTCGGATTGCCCCTGGCGTCTCTCTCGATGCGGCCGTCCGGCGGGTCAGGGGTGTTCCGGTCCACCCCTGCCAGCGAGAGGGCCATGCTGTTGACCCACGCGCCGTGGTGGTCGCTGCTGACCAGGAACGCCGGCCGGTCCGGGACGACGGAGTCCAGGTCGCTCACCGCAGGCCCGCGAGGGCCGAACAGCGGCAGCGCCCAGCCCCCGCCTCGAAGCCAGTCGACCTCCTGGTGCGAGGCCGCGTAGCGCGCGACCTCCCGCAGACATTCCTCGCGCGTGGCGACTGCCGACAGGTCGCAGCGCATCATCTCGAGGCCGCCCAGGACGGGGTGGACATGGGCGTCCTGGAAACCGGGCATGACGATCCCGCCGTCCAGGTCCACCTCGTGTCCACCAGAAGCAAGCCGGCCGATCTCCCGGTCCGGTCCGACGGCGAGGACCCGGCCCCCACCCATGACGACGCCGAAGCCCGGGCGGTGGTGCATTCCGTCGAAGACGTGCCCGTTACGGAAAACGGTAGGTCGAGTCTGTTGCATACCTGCTTGCCCCTTGCTACTGATTTCGTAGGCTCCACGGAGTTTCACGAACGACTTGCATAAGTGCGCTATATCATTGCAACGGAATCGCTTGCTCCATTTCGATCACCAGAGCAAGATGGTCACAGCCGAGCCAGAGGGAAGCACACATGTCGAACGAGCCTATGCACCCGAGGACCGACGAGGAGTACGCCACTCTCCAGAAGTCCGCGCGCGACCACCTGTGGATGCACTTCACGCGGATGTCGAGCTACGACCACGGTGACGTCCCGGTGATCGTCAAGGGTGAGGGCCCTTACGTCTACGACATCCACGGCAAGCGCTACCTCGACGCACTCGCGGGCCTGTTCGTGAACCAGCTCGGCCACGGCCGAACCGAGCTCGCCGAAGCGGCCGCCAAGCAGGCCTCCGAACTGGCGTTCTTCCCGCTGTGGTCGTACGCCCACCCCAGTGCGATCGAGCTGGCAGAGCGGGTTGCGAACCTCGCTCCCGGCGACCTCAACCGCGTGTTCTTCACCAGCGGCGGCGGCGAGGCGGTGGAGACCGCGTGGAAGCTGGCGAAGAACTACTACAAGCTCACCGGCCGGCCGATGAAGCACAAGGTGATCAGCAGGGCGATCGCCTACCACGGCACCACCCAGGGCGCGCTCTCGATCACCGGCCTCCCGGCTCTGAAGGCAGTCTTCGAGCCGCTGGTCCCCTCGACCTTCCGCGTGCCCAACACGAACTTCTACCGCGCTCCCGAGCACGGCGACGACCTCGAGGCGTTCGGACGCTGGGCCGCCGACCAGATCGCGGTCGCCATCGAGAACGAGGGCCCCGAGACGGTCGCCGCCGTGTTCCTCGAGCCGGTCCAGAACGCCGGCGGTTGCTTCCCACCCCCGCCCGGCTACTTCCAGCGGGTGCGGGAGATCTGCGACGAGTACGACGTGCTGCTGGTCAGCGACGAGGTGATCTGCGCCTTCGGTCGTCTCGGGTACACGTTCGGCGCCGAGCGGTACGGCTACCAGCCGGACATGATCACGGTGGCGAAGGGCCTCACCTCCGGCTACGCCCCACTGGGCGCGATGATCGCCACGGACAGGCTGATGGAGCCGTTCCTGCAAGGGACGAACATGTTCGCCCATGGTTACACCTTCGGGGGGCACCCTGTGTCGACCGCGGTGGCGATGACCAACCTCGACATCTTCGAGAGCGAGGGCATCAACAAGCACGTCCTCGCCAACGAGGGCGCGTTCCGCTCGACCCTGGAGAAGCTCACCGACCTGCCGATCGTCGGCGACGTCCGCGGCGACGGCTACTTCTACGGGATCGAGCTGGTCAAGGACAAGGCGACCAAGGAGACCTTCAACGACGCCGAGGCCGAGAAGCTGCTCCGCGGCTTCCTGTCCAAGGCGCTGTTCGACGCGGGTCTCTACTGCCGCGCCGACGACCGCGGAGACCCGGTCATCCAGTTCGCGCCACCGCTGATCTGCGAGCAGGAGCACTTCGACGAGATCGAGCAGAAGGTGCGGGCTGTGCTCGAGGAGGCCTGGGACATGCTCGGTGACGTCCCGCCGGGTGACGAGGCAGCGGTCCACCGTCCGGACAAGTGGGTCTAGAGCCGGACGCAGTCTCAGCGGGTGCGGTGCCGCCGACGCACCTCCCCGGCGACCACGAACAGGAAGGACACGAAGAACATGATCGTGCCCACCACGAAGAGCTGGGGCGGGAAGTCCTTGAGCTTGCTGCCGTAGATGTACAAGGGGAACGTCACTGACTGCCCGGCAGTGAAGTTGGTGACGATGAAGTCGTCGAACGACAGCGAGAACGACAGCATCGCGGCAGCCACGATACCCGGCATCGCGAGCGGCAGGGTCACCAGACGGAAGGTCTGCCACTCGTTGGCATAGAGGTCCATCGCCGCCTGCTCGAGCCGGGAGTCGAGGCCGATCAGCCGCGCCTTCACGGTGACCACCACGAAGGACAGGCAGAACATGGTGTGGGCGATGACGATGGTGATGAACCCGAGGACGCTGTCGAGACCCGCGGAGACGAACATCGCGAGCAGCGAGGCGCCCATGACCACCTCCGGGGTGGCCATCGGCAGGAAGATCACCAGGTTCGACGCCGCCCGGCCGCGGAACGAGTGCCGGACCAGCGCGAACGCCATCAGCGTGCCGAGCACGGTGGCGAGGATCGTCGCGGTGATGCTGATACCGATGCTCAGCTCCACCGATTCGCACAGGCCGTCCGGATCGCAGATCGAGGTCCAGTTGCTCCAGGTGAAGGACTCGAACTGCGCCGTCGCCGAGCGGCCCGACGGCTGGTTGAACGACAGCGCGATGATGTACCCGATCGGCACGAACGTGTAGACGAGCACCAGGATGCCGACGAAGAGCACCGCCCTGTCGGACATCCACCGGGCGACGCCGCGCCGCGGCCGGCCCGGCGCCGGGGCCGGTCGCGACACGGGCTTGGTGGTCAGGGTCGCCATCAGACCAGGTCCTCGGTGCTGGCCCGCCGTATGTAGAGGATCACCATCACCATCACCACCAGCATCAGGATGATCGACAGGCTCGCGGCCAGCGGGTAGTTGTGCTCGGTCAGGAACGCGGCCTGGATCCGGTTGCCGACCATGTACTCCTGGGGCGTGCCGAGCAGCTCGGCGTTGATGTAGTCGCCGCTGGCCGGGATGAAGGTGAGCAAGGTGCCGGACACCACCCCCGGCAGCGACAGCGGGAAGGTCACCTTCCGGAAGCCCGCGAACGGGGTCGAGTACAGGTCCCCCGCCGCCTCGATCAGGCGGGGGTCGACCTTCTCCAGGGATGCGTAGAGCGGAAGGGTCATGAAGGGCAGGAAGTTGTAGATCAGTCCGGCGATCACCGCCACCGGCGTCGCCAGCAGGCGCCCGTCGTCGGGCAGCACCCCGACCAGCTGGAAGAAGCCGGTGACCGGCCCCTCATCGGCCAGGATCGTGCGCCAGGCCAGCGTGCGCAGCAGGAAGCTGGTGAGGAAGGGTGCGATGACGAGCACCAGCATGAACGCCTTCCAGCGACCGGACTTGAAGGCGATGGCGTAGGCGAGCGGGTAGCCGAGCATCAGGCAGACGACGGTGGCGATGCCGGCGTAGGCGAAGGACCGTACGAACAGGTCCCAGGTGCTGGTCACCGCGTCGACGTAGTTCCCGAAGTGCCACGTCATCGCGTAGCCCTGCTCGTAGGAGCCGCTCGGGTCGTACAGGGACGTGACGAGCAGCTGGAGCGCCGGGTAGAGGAAGAAGACCACCAGCCAGAGCATTCCGGGCACGAGCAGCAGCCAGCCCCAGCTGCGGCGCTGGGGGTTCTCGCCGCCGCCGACCGGCGCAGGCGCCGTGCGCGGGGGCACGACGTACGTCATTCCTCTTCCTCCGGGAGCATCACGCCGGCCCGCGCGTCCTGCTGCGCATCGAGGAGGAAGGCGTGACCGGGCGACCACACCAGGTCGACCTCGTCGCCGTTCTTGAACGGCGCGCGCTGGCCGGTGTTCTGCTCGAAGATCATCAGCTCCTGTCCCCAGGGCATGGCCACGAGGTACTGCGTGCTCACCCCCACGAAGCTCACGTCGCTGATCCGGCCGCCGGTGAGGACGTTCCCGTCGGGGTGCTCCTCCGAGCCCGCCGGGCTGGCGAAGATCTTCTCCGGCCGCACCCCGAGCCAGCCTTCGCCGTCCCGGATGTGCGACCGTCCGGCGTGGACGCCGACCTTCTGGCCGTGGCAGCTGGCCACCACCGCGTCGCCGTTCGAGTCGATCACCGACGACAGGATCAGGTTGGACTGGCCCAGGAAGTTCGCGACGAAGGTCGTCTCCGGGTTCTCGTACAGGTCACCTGGGGCACCCAGCTGCTCGATCACCCCCTGGTTCATCACCGCGATCGTGTCGGCCATGGTCATGGCCTCTTCCTGGTCGTGGGTCACGTGGACGAAGGTGACGTCGATCTCGGTCTGGATCCGCTTGAGCTCGATCTGCATCTGGCGCCGCAGCTTCAGGTCGAGCGCGCCGAGCGGCTCGTCGAGCAGCAGCACACCGGGCTCGTTGATCAGGGCGCGTCCCAGGGCGACCCGCTGCTGCTGCCCGCCCGAGAGCTGGCTCGGCTTGTGACCGGCGTACTCCTCGAGCTGGACCAGCCCGAGCATGTCGCGAGTCTTCTCCCTGAAGTCCTTGACCCCGCGCCGGCGCAGGCCGAAGGCCACGTTGTCGAAGATCGTCAGGTGGGGGAACAGCGCGTACGACTGGAACACCGTGTTGACCGGCCGGCGGTAGGGCCGCAGGTTCGTGATGTCGTCGTCGCCGATCAGCACGCGGCCCTTGGTGGGGTCCTCGAGCCCGGCCACCATCCGCAACGTGGTGGTCTTGCCGCAGCCAGACGGCCCGAGCAGGGCGAAGAAAGAGCCCTGAGGAACGGTCAGGTCGATCGAGTCGACCGCGACGAAGCTGCCGAACCTCTTGGTGATCCCCTCGAGGCGCAGGTCCCCTGTGTTCCCGGTCATCTCACCTCTCGATTCCCGCGTGCGTGGCCGTCACCCACCCATGACCTCGTTGAACTGTCGTTGGAGCTCCTGGTCCTTCTCGGTCGAGATGGCCATGAACTGGTGGCCGTTCGCCATGGCCTTGGGGTCGAGGAAGATGAACGGGCTGCGCACTGCCGACTTGTCGAACTGGGCGATCTCGTCCTGGGCCCCCTTGACCGGACACAGGTAGTAGTTCCAGGCCGCCAGCTGCGCTGCGTTGACCGGGTCGTAGTAGAAGTTCATCATCTTCTCGACGTTGGTCTTGTGCGTCGCCTTGTTGGGAACCACCATGTTGTCGGTCCAGACCATGAAACCCTCCGACGGCGGGACGTACTTGTAGGGGTCGCCGCCCAGCAGGTTGATGACGTCGCCGCTCCAGGCCTGGGACGCCACGACGTCGCCTGACTTCATGTCGTCGACGTAGTCGTTGCCGGCGAAGCGCCGCACCTGGCCCGAGTCGACGAACCCCTGGAGCGCGTCGATCGCGGATGCGAACTGGTCGTCGGTGAAGTCGCCGGGATTGTCGCCCTGCAGCAGGAGCATGAGCCCCATGGTGTCGCGCATCTCGGTGTTCAGGTCGATCTTGCCCTTGAGGTCGGGGCGGGTGAGCAGCTCCTCGTAGCTCCGGACCGGGTCGGTCAGCTCGGAGTTGTAGCAGATCCCGGTCATGCCGCTCTGCCACGGCACGCTGTACTCGCGCTTGGGGTCGTAGTCGGGTGACTTCAGCAGGTCGATGATGTTGGCCTCGACGTTTGGCATCTCGCTGTGGTCCAGCTTCTGAAGCCAGCCGAGCTCGACCATCCGGGCCGCCAGCCAGTCGGTGATCACGAAGACGTCACGGCCCGTGGACTTGCAGTCCTGCAGCTGCGGGGACACCTTGGCGAAGAACGTGTCGTTCGCGTTGACGTCACCGTTCCGGTAGTCGACGGTGATGCCGCTCTCCTGCTCGAACTTCTCCATGGTGGAGGTGTCCGGCTTGTTGATCGGGTCGAGGTAGCCGATCCAGTTCGAGAAGATGATGTTCTTCTCCTGGGCGCTGAGGTCGGTGCTCACGCACTCACCCTCGGTGACCTTCGCACCCTCGGTGCCACACGCGGCCAACAGGCCGGGAGTCCCCAGCGCCAACGCCGAGAGCGACGCCCCGCGCAGGAAGCCACGCCTGCTGACCCCTCCCCTCTGCGCCATCTGCACCAGGTGGTCGAGCCCCGAACGGTCCTGTGTCATTGTGCGTACCTCCTCCAGCCCACGCGCCCGAGCGCCCACGGGATGTCCATGTGGATCCTGTCAGACAGGCATCATCGCTACAAGGGATTCAGTGGATGCGAAACCTGAATGCAACGAAATCGCTCGAAAGATTGTCCGATTTCTTTGACGTGCCGGATTCCCACTGCCAAGATGCGGAGGGTGAGCAGACAGTCAAGGTCTGATCGCTACGGGGTGCAGCTCGACGAGGTGTCCAAGGCGATCATCGAACAGCTACAGCAGGATGGCCGCCGTTCGTACGCCGCTATCGGCAAGGTCGTCGGACTCTCCGAGGCCGCGGTGCGCCAACGTGTGCAGCGCCTGATCGACAGCGGCGTGATGCAGGTCGTGGCGGTGACGGACCCCCTCGAGCTCGGGTTCGCGCGCCAGGCGATGATCGGGATCAAGGCGCACGGTGAGCTCGAGCCGATCGCCGACGCGCTCGCGAAGTTGGAGGAGGTCGACTACGTCGTCATCACCGCGGGGTCGTACGACTTGCTGGCCGAGGTGGTGTGCGAGAGCGACGAGCACCTCCTCGAGGTGCTGTCCACCCGGATCCGCACGATCGAGAACGTGATCTCCACCGAGACTTTCATGTACCTCCGACTCCGCAAGCAGACCTACTCCTGGGGCGTGCGCTGAGCTACCACCGCCTGTCGCTGTGGCACGAGACCACACCCGACGACTGGGTTCCCCGCGATCCGCTCTCCGGCAACGTCAACGCCGATGTCGCCGTCGTCGGCGCCGGGTTCACGGGGCTGTGGACGGCGTACTACCTGCTCCGTGCGGACCCCACGCTGCGGGTCGTCGTGCTCGAGGCCGAGACGGCCGGCTTCGGCGCCTCGGGCCGCAACGGCGGTTGGTGCTCCGCCCTCTTCCCCACGTCACTCGGAAAGCTGGCGACACTCGACGGGTCCAGCGCAGAGTCGGCACTGGCCCTCCACGCCGCCATGCGCGACTCCGTCGACGAGGTCGGACGGGTGGCGAAGGCAGAGGGCATCGACGCGCACTTCCACAAGGGCGGGACCATCTCGGTAGCACGCAGCAGGGCGCAGCTGCGCACTGCGCGCGCCGAGGTGGACGAGGCGCGTAAGTGGCACCGAGGTGAGGACGAGATCCGGCTGCTCGACGCAGAGCAGACACGCACCCGCCTCAACGCCACGGACGTGAAGGGCGGAAGCTTCACGCCCGACTGCGCCGCGATCCATCCGGCCCGGCTCGTCCGGGGTCTCGCCCGGGCGGTGGAGGAGACCACCGGCGGTCATGTCTTCGAGCAGACCCGCGTGCAGTCGATCGACCGCGGCCGGGTCAAGACCGAACACGGGACCGTGAAGGCAGACGTGGTGGTGCGCGCGACCGAGGGATACACCCCCGGCCTCTCCGGCCAGGCACGATCGGTCGCTCCCCTCTACTCGCTGGTGATCGCGACCGAGCCCCTGCCCGACGCGGTGTGGGACCAGATCGGGCTGCGCGACCGGGAGACCTTCTCCGACTACCGCCACCTGCTCGTCTACGGCCAGCGCACGGCCGACGGGCGTCTTGTCTTCGGCGGCCGCGGAGCGCCGTACCACTTCAGGTCCGCCGTCCGGCCCGGGTTCGACCGTGACCCACGTGTCTTCGCCGGCCTGTGGTCGACGCTCCGGGAGATGTTCCCGGTGCTGCAGGGCCGGAAGGTGACCCACGCCTGGGGCGGCGCCCTCGGCGTCTCACGGGACTGGTGCCCGTCGGTCGGCCTCGACCGCTCCTCCGGCGTCGCCTGGGCGGGCGGCTACGTCGGGGACGGCGTGAGTACGACGAACCTCGCCGGACGCACGCTCCGGGACCTGGTCCTGGGCCGCGACACCGAGCTGAGCCGCCTGCCCTGGGTCAACCACCGGTCGCCCCGCTGGGAGCCCGAGCCGCTTCGCTGGCTGGGAGTCAACGCCGGAATCCGGGCGATGGCGCTGGCCGACCGCGAGGAGCGGCTGACCCGCAGGCGGAGCCGGATCGCCAGGGCCATGTCTCCCCTGATCGGCGGTAACTGACGCAGGCAGAAGCGGCGCGCAAGAGGCTGGTGACCTGCCACTCACCTTCGACGACGGTCCGCGCGCACCTGTGACGTCCAGTCTGCTGACGGTCCTCCACGATCGCCGCGTCCCAGCGAGCTTCTTCGTCGTGGGAGCTGGTCCGGGCCGAGGGACTGGGCCGGGAAGGCGCCGGGCGAGATCACCCGCGCGACCCGGCTGGTGGCGCGGGTCTGGGTGCGCGACGACCTGAGCGACAAGACCACCGTCCCGGCGACGCCAGAAACGCCCTGACGGCCCGCCGACCGCTCGTCGCGCGGCGAGGGCCGTTCGTCGCACCAGGGGCTGCCCTCAGGTGTCACCGCGCGTGACGGGGTACGGCCAGTCAGGAGCGGGATCCGGCCTGCCCCGACGTAGCGCATCAGGAGTCTTCATGTCGACGTTCACGACCGAGAGACAGACCAGGCGGATGACGCCCAAGTCGATCGCGATCTGGGGTTCGGTGGCCGTCGTCGGCGCCGTCTGCTGGACGGTGCTGGCGCTCTCGCGGGGCGAGGAGGTGTCGGCCTTGTGGATCCTGTTCGCCGCGCTGTCGTCGTACGCCATCGCCTACCGGTTCTACGCCCGTTTCATCGCCTACCGGGTCCTGGGCGTGGACGACACCAGGGCGACACCGGCCGAGCGGCTGCAGAACGGTGTCGACTACGAGGTCACCGACCGCCGGGTCCTCTTCGGCCATCATTTCGCGGCGATCGCCGGCGCCGGACCGCTGGTCGGGCCCGTGCTCGCGGCACAGATGGGCTATCTGCCGGGCACGATCTGGATCATCGTCGGGGTCATCTTCGCCGGCGCCGTCCAGGACATGATCGTGCTCTTCTTCTCCATGCGCCGGGACGGCAAGAGCCTCGGCCAGATGGTCCGTGAGGAGGTCGGCGTCGTCGGTGGAATCGCCGCACTGATCGCGGTCTTCGCGATCATGATCATCATCCTCGCGGTGCTCGCACTGGTCGTGGTCAACGCTCTCGCGGAGTCGCCGTGGGGCGTCTTCTCCATCGGGCTGACGATCCCGATCGCGCTCTTCATGGGCTTCTACCTGCGTTACCTGCGACCGGGACGGGTCATGGAGGTCACCGCGATCGGCGTCGCGATGCTGCTGCTCGCGATCATCGGCGGCGGCTACGTCGACGAGATGGGTCTTGCCGACTCGCTGACCCTCTCCCCCGAGACGCTGACCTGGGGGCTGATCATCTACGGCTTCGTCGCCTCGGTCCTGCCTGTGTGGATGCTGCTCACCCCACGCGACTACCTCTCCACGTTCATGAAGATCGGCGTCATCGTCCTGCTCGCGGTCGGTGTCGTGATAGCCGCGCCGGCGCTCCAGAGCGAGGCGGTGACCGACTTCGCGATCGAGGGCACCGGGCCGGTGTTCGCCGGCAAGCTGTTCCCGTTCGTGTTCATCACGATCGCGTGCGGTGCGCTGTCGGGCTTCCACGCGCTGATCTCCTCGGGGACCACGCCGAAGATGGTCGCCAAGGAGAGCCAGGTCCGGATGATCGGCTACGGCGGCATGCTGATGGAGTCGTTCGTCGCCATCAGCGCCCTGATCGCGGCGTCCGTCATCGACCAGGGGCTCTACTTCGCGATGAACAGCCCCGCCAGCGTGACCGGCGAAACCGCTCAGTCGGCCGCCGGCTTCGTCCGCGACCTCGGCTTCACCATCACGCCTGCCGACCTGAACGCCGCGGCTCAGTCGGTCGAGGAGCAGACGCTGGTCGCCCGGACCGGTGGAGCCCCCACCTTGGCCTTCGGCATGTCGTCCATCTTCACCGACGCCTTCGGGGGAACACTCGCGGCGTTCTGGTATCACTTCGCGATCATGTTCGAGGCACTGTTCATCCTGACCGCCGTCGACGCCGGCACCCGCGTCGGCCGGTTCATGCTCCAGGACACGATCGGCAACGTCTGGCCGAGGTACGCCGAGATCTCCTGGAAGCCTGCCTCGTGGTCGGCGAGCGCGCTGGTCGTCGCGGCCTGGGGCTACATGCTGTACGTCGGCGTGACGGACCCGCTCGGCGGCATCAACCAGCTGTTCCCGCTGTTCGGTATCTCCAACCAGCTGCTCGCCGCCATCGCCCTCTCGCTCTGCGTGACGCTGATGATCAAGCACGGCAAGCTGAAGTGGGCGTGGATCCCCGGCGTCGCACTGGCCTGGGACCTCGTCACCACGATGACGGCGAGCTACCAGAAGGTGTTCTCGACCGACCCGAAGATCGGGTACTTCGAGCAGCGAGCCACGTACCAGGCCGCCCTCGACAAGGGAGACGTCCTCTACCCCGCGACGGACGCCGGGCAGATGCAGCAGATCATCACCAACTCCACGGTCAACGGAGTGCTCCAGGCGACCTTCGCGGTGTTGGTTCTCGTCGTCGTGGCCAACGCGGCGCTGGTGTGGGTCAGGGCTGCCAGAGCAGGAGGCGCCTCCACCACCGAGGTTCCCGCCGAGCCGTCGAGCATCGTCGCTCCGTCCGACTTCTTCGCCACGAAGGAGGAGAAGGAGGCCGTGCGCGCCTGGGAGGCGGACCGGGGCGGGCTCACCGAGGCCGGACGTCGATGAGGTCCACCCTCCTCGCCGCGACCCGCGGGATCCGGTGGTACCTCAAGCAGGCCACCGGTGAGGCCAGGTGGGACGAGTACGTCGACCGTTGCCGGCGGGACGAGGTCGAGCCCATGTCGCGCCGCGCGTTCGAGCGCCACCGTGCCGACCACAAGGAGCAGAACCCCCAGTCCCGCTGCTGCTGACCCCACAACCGGCTGTAAATCGGGGTTATGGACCGTTCACAAGCGGCATGCCTCCGCGGAACCGTCCACAGCACCCGCGAAGCAGGGGCTACTCCTTACGTAACGCGGGTCGGAGCCGTTCGAGCACCGACTCGTCCTCGATCGTCGACGGGACGGCGGCGTCCTTCCCGTCGGCGATCTCGCGCATCGTCTTGCGCAGGATCTTCCCGGACCGCGTCTTCGGCAGCCCGCCGACGACCGTCACGTCCTTGAACGCCGCGACCGCGCCGATCTCGTCCCGCACCATCTGCACCAGCTCGCGGGCGATGTCGTCGGGGTCGTCCGTCACGCCGGCCTTGAGGACGATGAAGCCCCGCGGCAGCTGCCCCTTCAGCTGGTCTGCCGCGCCGATGACCGCGCACTCGGCAACGGCGGGGTGGGTCGCGATCACCGCCTCCATCGACCCGGTGGAGAGCCGGTGCCCCGCCACGTTGATCACGTCGTCGGTGCGGCCCATCACGAACACGTAGCCGTCCTCGTCGACGTACCCGCCGTCCCCGGACAGGTAGTAGCCGTCGTGTGCCGAGAGGTACGACGCGACATACCTGTCGTCGTCGCCCCACAGGGTCGGCAGCGTGCCGGGTGGCAGCGGCAGCCGGATGCAGATGGCGCCCTCCTCACCGGCGGGGACCTGCTGCCCCTTCTCGTCGAGCACGTGGACCTCGTAGCCGGGCACGGCCACGGTCGGCGAACCCGGCTTGATGTCCATCGGCTCCAGACCCCGCAGGTTCGCCGCGATCGGCCAGCCGGTCTCGGTCTGCCACCAGTTGTCGACGACCGGGACACCGAGCATCTGCCTGGCCCACTCGTAGGTGTCGGGGTCGAGCCGCTCCCCCGCCAGGAAGAGGTTCCGCAGCGAGGACACGTCGTGGTTCTTCAGCAGCTCGGCGGACGGGTCCTCCTTCTTGATGGCACGGATCGCGGTCGGGGCGGCGAACACCCCCTGCACGTCGTACTCGTCGACGACCCGCCAGAACGCCCCCGCGTCCGGCGTCCCCACCGGTTTGCCCTCGTAGAGCACGGTCGTCGCACCGCAGATGAGGGGCGCGTAGACGATGTACGAGTGGCCGACGACCCAGCCGACGTCCGAGGCCGCCCACCACACCTGGCCGGCGTGCACGTCGTAGACGTTCGGCAGCGACCACGCCATCGCGACGGCGTGGCCTCCGTTGTCCCGGACGATGCCCTTGGGCTTTCCGGTCGTTCCCGACGTGTAGAGGACGTACAACGGGTCCGTCGCGGCGACCTCGACGCAGGACGCCGGCTCGGTCGCTCCCGCCCGGATGACCACGTCCCAGTCGACGTCGCGTGGCTCCGTGAGCGACGCCCGCGCCTCGGGGCGTTGCTTGATCACACACGCCCCGGGCTTGTGGGTCGCTAGCTCCAGCGCCCTGTCCAGCATGGGCTTGTACTCCACCACGCGGGTCGGCTCGACCCCGCAGGAGGCGGAGACGACCACCTTCGGGCGGGCGTCGTCGATGCGGATCGCCAGCTCGTGCGGAGCGAAACCACCGAACACGACCGAGTGCACGGCCCCGATCCGCGCGCAGGCGAGCATCGCGACCACGGCCTCGGGGATCATCGGCATGTAGATGACGACCCGGTCGCCCTTCTCGACGCCGAAGCCCGCGAGCGCTCCAGCGAACGCGGCGACCTTCTCCAACAGCTCGGCGTAGGTGAGCGTCTGCTTCGACCCGGTGACCGGGCTGTCGTAGATCAGCGCGGCCCGGTCCGCATGCCCGGCCACGACGTGCCGGTCCAGGGCGTTGTAGCAGGTGTTGAGGCTGGCGTCGGGGAACCACCGGTAGAACGGCGGTCTGCTCCGGTCGAGGACCTGCCGCGGCTTCCTGATCCAGTCGACGAGGCCCGCCTGCCCACCCCAGAAGGCCTCGGGTTCGTCGATGCTGGCGTCGTACGCGTCGCGATAGCTGCCCATGACTCCATCTTGGTGAACGCAGCCGGATCCGGCCAGCATCCGTCGATATGTCTCGTCAGGACGGCGCGATCCCGCGACGAGTGGCCGGAGAAATTGGGTTGCGCGGCCGCCGTACGTCGGTCACGCTGGCTCTTACGTGACGACAACGGGTCGCTCACCTGGGAAGAGAGGGGCGTGACATGTCAACGACTGTCCTTGGCGCGTCTTCAAGCAGCCATCTCTCTCACTCATGGAGCAACCCCAGCGATGTCTCACGACCTCACCTCCGTGGAGCACGACTCCACTGACCTTACGGAGCCCGTCTCCGACCTGGGCGAGACCCGTCTCGCACCCGACCAGAACTCCTTCTTCGTCTTCGACTTCCACGCCGTCGAGGGTCCCGGTGACGAGGGCCAGCGGTGGAGCAACTACTGGGACGTCGAGCGCCTGTGCCGTGGACCCGAGCCGCGACCCGACTGGGTGGTGACCGACCGTGGCGCGATCGACACCGAGCTCGGCATCCTCAAGACGGGCAAGGAGGCCGACGTCTTCCTTCTGGAACGAGCCGCCCCCGACCAGGACCCGGCTTCCCCGGGCGCCTCGGTGGTCATGGCTGCCAAGCGGTACCGGAGCGAGGAGCACCGGTCGTTCCACCGCAGCAGCACCTACACCGAGGGCCGTCGTACCCGCAACAGCCGCGACGCCCGCGCCATGGCGAAGAAGACCGGCCACGGCCGTTCCGTCGCGGCCGGCCAGTGGGCCTGGGCGGAGTGGGAGTCGCTGAAGCGGCTCTGGTCCGCCGGAGTCCCGGTCCCCTACCCCGTCCAGATCGACGGCGGCGAGATCCTGATGGAGTTCGTCCATGTCGGCGGCGAGGCCGCGCCCCGGCTCGCGCAGACCCGGCCGAAGGGCGACCTGCTCGTGTCGTACTTCGACCAGCTGCGCGACGCCATGGCCGAGCTCGCCCGGCACGGGATCGCGCACGGTGACCTGTCGCCGTACAACATCCTCGCCGCCGGGGACCGGCTGGTGATCATCGACCTTCCCCAGGCGGTGGACGTCGTCGGGAACCCGGCCGGCATGGACTTCCTGATGCGCGACTGCCACAACGTGTGCACGTGGTTCAACGCCCGCGGTCTCGACGTGGACGAGCACCGGCTCTTCGCCGACCTGCTCGCGTCCGCCCTCTGACGCTGTCCCGACTTGTCAGGGTGTGGTGGCGCCATAGCCCCCACATGCCCTGACAGGTCGGTGCGGCGCTGCGTTAGGTTCGGCCCGTGAAGCAGCAACGTGGACGCACGGTCGAGGTCGAGACCCTGGAGGAGTTCGACCAGCGGGTGGCCGCGGGAGCCACGTCGTTGGACGGGTGGCACCTGCAGGCGCTCGACCTGAGGGAACGGAGCGAGGTCCTGTGCTCGCTGGACGCCCACGGCGCCCTGTTCCTCGGCTGCGCCTTCGCCGAGGGTGTCGACGACAAGCTCCGCTCGGACGGGGCGCTCGTCTTCCCCGTGGTTCCGGACGTGCCCGTCGACGCGTACCGCGCCTCCCTCTACTCGCCGCAGGAGCTGTACGACGGGCTGGCCTCGTCGTACGACGAGACGCTCGACGCCCGTGTCTACGCGTGGTCGCAGCAGGGCTGGGCGCTCGACGTCACCCTGGTCCAGGCCCTGCACGACCACGCCATCGACAACGCGTTGCGTGACTCCGTCCGGGGTAGACACGTCGTCGGCGTGATGGGCGGGCACGCCCTCGAGCGGGGTTCCAGCGAGTACGCCGATGCCGCCCGCCTGGCACACGGACTCGCGGGCGACGGGCTGACGGTCTGCACAGGCGGCGGGCCGGGCGCCATGGAAGCGGCGAACCTCGGCGCCTACATGTCCGGCTACGACGTGAAGCACCTGGAGGAGGCGCTGGCGCTCCTGGCAGTCTCCCCGACCTTCCTCCCGTCGGTCACGGAGTGGGCGGCCACGGCGTTCGACGTGCTGGGCCGATGGCCCGACGGGCGGAGCTCCCTCGGCATCCCGACCTGGCACTACGGCCATGAACCGCCCAACGCGTTCGCCACCGAGATCGCCAAGTACTTCAAGAACGCCGTCCGCGAGGACATCCTGCTGCACGTCTGCGACGCCGGCATCGTCTTCCTGCCCGGCGGGGGCGGGACGGTCCAGGAGGTCTTCCAGGACGCCTGCGAGAACTACTACGCCGACCCGTCCAGCGTGGCGCCGATGGTGCTCGTGGGCCGGGAGTACTGGACCGACGTGATGCCCGCCTGGCCGCTGCTCGAGTCCCTTGCGCGGGGCAGGTCGATGGAGACCGTCGTACACCTGGTCGACAGCGTCGACGAGGTCGGCGACCGTCTCGCCAGGTGAGGTCACGATTCCACTACGTCCGGTTCAACCGGGCTTGGACCGGTTCGTCCGGGGTAACACCGCCAGGGTGCCTCTTGAGCAGTCAGGCGGACGCCCGCTGACTGGAGGGACCGGCATGGACTTCGAGATCGACGTACAGGCTCGCGAGGGCTACCACATCGTCACACCGCGCGGGGAGGTCGACCTCGCCACAAGTCCCCGGCTGAAGGCCGCGCTCGACAGGCTCGTCGTCGCCGGGCACGTACGTCTGGTCGTCGACCTGAGAGAGGTGTCCTTCCTCGACTCCACGGGCCTGGGCGCCCTGATCGGCGGCCGCCGGAGAGCTCACGCGTTCAAGGGTTCCTTCTCCCTCGTCTTCGAGGACGGCTCCCTGTCACGGCTGTTCCAGGTCACGAGCCTCGACAAGGTGTTCGCCATCCACGCGTCCACCGAGGACGCCGTGACCGCCACACGCGGCGGGTAGGCACCTCGCCGTCGGGCTACGACGCTCTCTCGAGCCGGTTGCCTCGCCTGCCGGCCCGAACCGTCGACCTGGAGACCAGGTGGTCGACGACGTACTTCGCGTCCCGGCCCGCTCCCGCGACCAGCATCGAGGTGAACCCGAACTGGAACGCGAGCCCGGTGAAGTACAGCCCGGGCTGGGCCGTGACCACGCCCCGGCTCTCCTTCGGCCAGCCGTCCTCTCCTGTGACCGGCAGCTTGATCCAGCCGTAGTCCTGACGGAACCCGGTGCACCAGACGACGTTGGCGACGTCGAGGACCCGACCCCCGTCGAGAACGGGGAGGCCGTCCTGCACGCCGACCACCTTGGACTTCTCCCACTGGACGCCCGCGTCGGCCAGGTCCTGCTTCTTGACCCGCAGCAGGGGTCCCCCGTGCTGCCGGATCTCCGGCCGGATCTTCCGGCCGAGCGGCGTCCTGATAGTGAGGATGTGGCTGACGGCGAAGAACAGCACTGGCAGCACCACGTGCGCGACCCTGCCTTCGATCCGGAAGGGGGCCTCGCCGTGGATCGGGCCGGACAGCACGGTCGGCTGGTGCGTCCCGACATCGAAGGCGATGTCCGCGCCGCTGTGGGATGCACCGACGACCAGGACACCACCCGGAATGAGCTGGGAGGGCCGGCGGTACTCGCTCGAGTGCATCTGCAGGATCCCCGGGCTGAATTCGCGCGCGAAGTCGGGGATGTTGGGCGCCCGCCCGAACGTGCCGGTGGCGACCACGACGTTGTCCGCCTCGATGCGCCCCGTGTCCGTCGTCACCACGTAGCCGTCGCCGTTCGCGCTGAGCTCCTCGACCGGGACCGACGACCGGACGGGCAGCTCGAACCTGGCGGCGTACTCCTCCAGGTAGTCGCCCATCTGGTCCTTGGTGGGGTAGGTCCACATGGAAGCCGGGAAGGGCATACCCGGCAGGCCGTCCTTGACCGCGGGGCTGTAGAGACGAAGCGTGTCCCAGTTCCTCCGCCAGCCGTCGCCGACGCGTGCCTGCTCGTCGAGGATGACGAACTGCCGTCCTTGCCGCGCAAGGTGGTACCCCACGCTCAGGCCGGCCTGGCCGCCGCCGATCACAACAGTCTCGAAACGTTCGTTGGAAGTGTTCATGCCCACGACGCTAGGCAGCGGCGACAGTCACCGCGTCGGGCGAACGATGCATCTTGGCCAGACGACGAAGCCTGGGTGATTTTGTGTAGCGGACGTACCAGAACAGCATCAGCCCGGTGCTGAGCAGGTAGAACGAGTGCAGCACCCAGATCGGTCCGGGCGGAAGGCTGAAGACGTACACCGAGTGGACCAGGTTTCCGGTGTTGGCGAGCAGGATGTTCCCCAGGCTGTAGGACTGCAGGTCCTTGGTCCGCCCGGCCTTGACCAGCATCGGCAGGGTGCTGAGCGCGAAGATCACCGTCGAGACGATGCCTGCGAGCATGGGGAGGTTCACGCTTCGACGCTAGGACCTCGACGAGGACGTCCGCGTCGAGGGAATGATGCAGAGCCACCCCCACCGGCCGGTGGGTAGAACTGTGCAGCCCGCTAGACGAGGTCGTGCTGGAACGCGTACGCCGTCGCCGCCGCGCGGGACGAGAGCCCCAGCTTGGTGAAGATGTTGGCGATGTGCCGGGCGACCGTCTTCTCACTGAGCACCAGATCGGCCGCGATCATCCGGTTGGTCTTGCCCGACGCGACGAGGCGCAGCACTTCCACCTCTCGAGGCGAGAGGATGCCGGACCGCTTGTCTGCACGCTCCTCCTGCCTCGTCAGCGCGCCGAGCTCGTTCACCGCGTGCAGCTGCTCGAAGATGGCTCGCGCCGCCCGCAGCTCTATCCGAGAGGTGTCCCGGTCCCCCAGGTCGCCGCTCGCCAACCCCACCAGCACCCGGCTCCGGGCCGCCTGGAAGGGCACATCCAGCTGCTGCCAGGTCGTCCACGCGCGGCGTGCAGCCGCCAGGGCAGCTCTCGAGTCTCCCTCGGCTCGGGCCACGGCAGACTCCGCCTGCGCAGTGAGCGCGCGCAGGAACGGTGACTTGACCGTGCCTGTGATCCGCGTCAGCTCGTCGACCGCGTCGCGGGCGGCCGGCACGTCGTGGGCGGCCAGCGCGATCTCGACGTTCGCGGCCAGCAGCCGGGGCCGGGCCATCGGCAGCTCCGCCTCCTCGAGGGCACGCCGGATGCCGGCCAGGCTCTCGTCCAGCCGCCCCTGGGCAAGGCGGAGAAGCGCGAGACCGGGCTGGGTCTCGTGGCCCCACTCACCGGCCCGGCGGTAGCACGCCTCGGCGAGGGCGTGCTCGCCGCGGAGCCGGTGCAGCTCCGCCTGCTCGTAGAGGGCGGCACCCTGGGCGGGGTTGTCCGGAGGCGACGCCAGGACCTCCCTCGCCCGCTCAGCCTCCGCCATCGCCAGCTTCCACTCCCCGTTGAGCTGCATGATCTGCGCGCGGTGCACCAGGCACTGGCCGCGGTAGGGCACCAGGTCGGGCTGTCTCTGGCACCACCGGCTCAGCGCAGACGTCCACTCCCGCGCCCTGCCGATGTCGAAGATGGTCTGGCAGGCGTCGATGACGGCGCAGTACACGAGGCCTGAGACCACTGCGGACACCTCCTCGGACGTGACCGCGACCATCACCTCGTCGAGGCAGGAGACACCCTGCTCGACGAACCCAAGCATGATCAGGGCCTGTCCCTGGCCGAGGCGGCCGAACGCGAGGAGGTCCGGGTCGTCGAACCGCTGTCCGACGGCGAGCACCTCCTCGAACATCTCCCGGGCGCCTGCCGCGTCACCGGCGTACAGCCGCTGGATAGCGGCGAACATCTTGAAGTACCCCTGGAGCGAGCAGGAGACGCCCGCCTCGTCGAGCATTCGCTGCCCGCGTCCGGCCCAGCCACTCGCCTGTGCCATCTCCCCACGGTTGGAGAGGTTGAAGCCGATCCAGAACGAGGCTCGAGCCGCGGTGACCAGGTCACCATGCCGAACGGCGTCCCTGCTGTAGCGGGTCAGGAGGTCCACACACCTCTCGTCGTCCCCGACGAGGTACGCCGTCGTCGCGAGCCGTTCGAGGTCCTCATTCCCCAGCGGTGACTCACGGTCGGCCTCGGTGAAACAGGCGTAGGCCGTTCCCCACGCCTGCTGCTCGTACGCAGCGCGTCCCTGCTCGACCAGGTCGTTCCCGCTCATGGCGTCTCCCAGTCCGATGGTAGACCCGGGGTGCGGAGCCGCTCCGGAGCCGCCAGCCGTCCTACCCGGTGCCCTTGCGGAGGGCTACGAGTGGGAAGACCTGCTCGTCTCCCCCGCCCGCCGAGGCCCAACGTGTCCGAGCGGTGAACGACGACTGCGCGACGAAACCCAGCCCGTGCCGTACCGCGATCGCGGTCACGCGTTCTGCGTGGTCTGCGTTGGTACGACGGACCCGCCCGTGCGCGAGGTCCTTGTCGACCGTCGTCACGAAGTGGCCACCCGGTCGCAGCATGCGGACGGCCTCCGCGATCACCCGGTCGGCCGCCGGGATCGGCAGAAGATGGAGCAGCCACACCGCGGTGACCAGGTCGACCGAGCCCGAGCGCACCGGCAACCGATCCGCGCTCGCCGCCAGCACCCGGCCGGGCAGGCGTGGCCAGGCCACCGAGAGCATGCCCACGGACAGGTCCGTCACGACCACCGAGAAGCCGAGCCGGGCCAGCTCCGCGGACACGATTCCCGTCCCACCCGCGACGTCGACCGCCACGCCCCGGGTCGGCACGAGCGAGCCGACGGCCTCGGCAGCGGCGGACGCCCGCGCCAGGCCGCCCCGGCTCTCGTCGTAGACCGCTGCCTCGGCATCGTAGTAGGAGGCATTGCCGGGGGTCACGACACGAGCCTAGACCGCGATCGTGACCGATCCTCCTGCTCGGTCGTTCCTGACGCATGACGCTCTCCCGACGTGACCTGCTGCGCTCCGCCGCCGGCCTGACCGGGGCGGCCGCCCTCGGCAGCGGGCTGCTGCTCCCTCGCCGAGGCTGGGCCGCTCCCGGGATCGCCGCACCCTGGGGCACCACCCTCGAGGCGACCCTGCTGCGCGGGACTCCTGGTGCAGGAGGCTACGTCCCCGTGGTCCGCGGGCCCGGCGAGGCGCACGTGGTCCGCACGGACCTGGGGGTTCCGGCAGGACGCAGACGGGCAGCCCGTCGGCGGCCGCTTCTCGCGTTCGCGCACCTCACCGACCTGCACGTGGTCGACGTCCAGTCCCCCATGCGGGTGGAGTACTTCGACCGGTACGACGACGGCGAGCCCAGGACCGGCATCCCGGAGGCGGCCTACCGCCCTCAGGAGATGCTCACCGCCCAGATCGCCGAAACCATGGTCCGTGCGGTGAACCGGGTCGGCGTGGGGCCGGTGACCGGCGCTCCCCTCGCGTTGGCGCTCCAGACCGGGGACAACTCGGACAGCTCGCAGCTCAACGAGGTGCGCTGGAACATCGACCTTCTCGACGGCGGACCCGTCCGACCGGACTCCGGTGACCTCACCCGGTGTGAGAGCGTGTCGGACTCCGACGCGAGCTGGTACGACCCTCACTACTGGCACCCCGAGGGCACTCCCCTCGGAGGGTCCGACGACCTACCCCGCAGCAGGTGGGGGTTCCCGATCGTGCCCGGTCTGCTCGCCGCGGCCCGCCGTACCTTCCAGGCGACCGGTCTCGCCATGCCGTGGTACACCGCCTTCGGGAACCACGACGGCCTGGTGCAGGGCAACTTCCCCGAGACCCTGCAGCTCAGCCGGGTCGCCGAGGGCGGTCTCAAGCTCATCTCACCGCCCGCGGGGATGTCCCAGGCCGACTTGCTGCGGGCGGTCAACGGAGACTATGCCGGCTTCCTGAGCAGCCTCACGCTGACGCCTCACGTCCGACCGGTCACCCCGGATCCGAACCGGCGGATCCTCGACCGCGCCGGGCTCGTCGAGGAGCACTTCACGACCACCGGCAGCCCGGTGGGCCACGGCTTCACGGCGCGCAACCGGGCCGAGGGAACCGCCTACTACGCCTTCGACCGGGGACCCGTGCGGTTCGTCGTCCTCGACACGGTCAACCCGAACGGGTATGCCAACGGTTCGCTCGACGCGACGCAGTTCGCGTGGCTCGGCGAGGTTCTCAGCGCGTCGACCGATCGGGCGGTCGTGATAGCGAGCCACCACACCCTCGGCACGATGGACAACCCTCTTGTGGGGACCGGCGGCTCGACGGAGCCCAGGGTCCTCGGCGACGAGGTCCGCGCACTCCTGCTCCAGCATCCCCACGTCGTGGCCTGGGTCAACGGCCACACCCACCGCAACGAGATCTGGGCCCACCAGCGGCTGACCGGCTGGCCAGGCGGGTTCTGGGAGATCAACACCGCGGCCCATATCGACTGGCCGCAGCAGTCACGCCTGGTCGAGATCGCCGACAACCGGGACGGGACGCTGTCCCTGTTCGGCACCATGCTCGACCACGACGGCCCCGCCGCGCACGGTGGCCGCACCGACGGGCCCGCGCCGTTGGCTGCGCTGGCGCGTGAACTGGCCGCCAACGACTGGCAGCGACGGGACTCCACGGCACGAGGTGCCGACGGCACGCGCAACGTGGAGCTGCTGGTCGCAGCCCCACCCGCGTTCGCGACCTCTCACGCTTCGGTCGCGGCGAGCTGACCACAAGCGCCGTCGATCTCCTGACCTCTCGTGTCACGAACAGTCGTCGGCACGCCCTTCGCCTCGAGCCGGCGCACGAACTCCCGCTCGTCCTCGGGCCGCGAGGCCGTCCACTTGGATCCGGGCGTCGGGTTCAGCGGGATCAGGTTGACATGCACCCAGCCCCAGTCGCCGTAGGAGTTCAGCACGTCACCGAGCAGGTCCGCACGCCACGCCTGGTCGTTGATGTCGCGCATCATGGCGTACTCGATCGACACCCGCCGCTTGGTCGTCCTGGCGTAGTTCCATGCCGCCTCGACGGTCTCGTGCACCGACCAGCGCGTGTTGATCGGCACGAGCTCGTTACGCAGCTCGTCGTCCGGTGCGTGCAGGGAGAGAGCCAGCGTGACGGGGATGCCCTCCTCCGCGAGCTGGCGCATCCGCGGCACGAGGCCGACGGTCGACACCGTGATTCCGCGCGCGGACATGCCCAGCCCGTCCGGCCCCGGCTCGGTCAGCCGGCGTACCGACCCGATCACGGCCTTGTAGTTGGCCATCGGCTCGCCCATGCCCATGAACACCACGTTCGAGACCCGGCCCGGCCCACCCGCCACCTCGCCGCGCGAGAGCGCCCTGGCGCCCGCCACCACCTGCTCGACGATCTCGGCGGCCGACATGTTGCGCTGCAGGCCACCCTGGCCCGTGGCGCAGAACGGGCAGGCCATGCCGCAGCCGGCCTGCGAGGAGACACACATCGTGACCCGGTCCGGGTAGCGCATCAGGACGGACTCGACCAAGGCGCCGTCGAACAGCTTCCACAGCGTCTTGCGGGTGGTGCCCCGGTCCGCCTCCATCGTGCGCAGCGGGGTCATCAGCTGCGGAAGGAGCGACTCGACCATGGCGGCACGGTCGCCGGCCGGCAGGTCGGTCATCTGTGCGGGGTCGTCGACCAGGCGGGTGAAGTAGTGCGTGGAGAGCTGCTTGGCACGGAAACCGGGCAGCCCCAGAGATGCGACCAGCTCCTTGCGCTCGGCAGGGCTCAGGTCGGCAAGGTGTCGGGGAGGCTTCTTGCGGCCGCGCGGCTCGTCGAAGACCAGGGGAAGTTCTCGAGGCATAACCGCTCCAGTGTCCCATCTCCCCGGACGTCATACGAATCGGTCGTCAGGGGCGCCAGGTCGGATGACGTCCCGCAGGCAGTCAGGTCCGCGGAACCTCGACGACCCACAGGTCGGGCATCCGCAGGGCGGCCCACGCATCGAGGTCCGGAGGCTCTCCGGTCAGCTCGGAGACCAGCAACGTCCAGGCGGTCCCGTGGCCCGCGAGCACGACCTCCTCGTCGGGGCGGTCGGCCAGGATCCGGCGTACGACGGGCACCACCCGGCCGCGCGTCGCCGACAACGGCTCCCAGCCGGGGAGCGCCGGCTCGTCCGGCCGGTCGAAGGCTCGACGAACCACCGCCCGGAAGTCCTCGGCGTCGTCGAACCAGTGTGTCTCGTGCCGCTCGTGCTCCCGGAGCTCGCGCACCACGGTGACCTCGGCATCGGTCAGACGGCGCGCCGTCTCCAGCGCCTTCTCCTCCGGCGAGGAGAACCACGCGGCGCCTTCGGGAATCCGTCCCGACCGGCGGAGCTCCTCGACAGCGGGCAGGCCGGCCGGGTCGAGCCCCCACTCGTGCGCGGGACGGTCGCGGTCCATCGTGGACAGTCCGTGCCGGACGAGGTGCAACCGGCGCCTGTCACCCACGGACGTCATCACACTCGCCACGTGCAGCGACCGGAAGGTATGACGTCACGGGACCAGGTAGAAGAGCAGCAGCCACGTCGGCGCCACCGTGGCGAGCAGGGAGTCCAGCCGGTCCATCACGCCGCCGTGACCGGGGATGGTCGCGGACATGTCCTTGATCCCGAGGTCACGCTTGATCACCGACTCGCACAGGTCGCCCAGAGTGGCCATGACCACCGCGACCAGCCCGAGCAGAAGCCCGACCCACCATCGGCCGTCGAGCAGGAAGACGACCGTCGCCCATCCTGCGGCGAGACAGAACACCGTGGAGCCCGCGAATCCCTCCCACGACTTCTTCGGTGAGATCACCGGGGCCATGGGATGCTTCCCCGCGATCACACCGACCGCGTAGCCACCGATGTCGGAGGCGATCGTCACCAGGATGAAGGTGACGACGCGCAGCGGCCCGTCCTCCGGCTTGAGCAGGAGCAGCACGAAGCCGGCTAGGAACGGGACGTAGACGGCGGTGAACACACCGGCCGTGGCGTCGCGGACGAAACCGTCGACGCCACCACGGAGCCGCCACAACATCGACCCGAGCGCGGTGACCGCCAGCGCCGTCATCAGGGTCGGCGTGCCGTCGATGTAGGCCCCGAACAGCATCAGCACCGCGCCGGCCAGGATCGGCTCGAACGGGATGTGGATGTCCTGCGTGGCCAGAGCCTGCCGAAGCTCCCAGATGCCGAGCAGGATCGCCGCGACGACGACCAGGACGAACGCGGGCTTCCAGAAGAGCAGCGAACCACCGATCAGCGCCAGCAGCACGACGGCGGAGGCGATCGCGGCGGGAAGGTTGCGTCCGGCACGACCGGTCTTCGCCGCCGGGGCTGGTGCGCCCGGCGGGATCTCGGGTGGGGTCATCGACGTCTCGGCTGCTCAGACCTCGAGCAGCTCGGCTTCCTTGTGCTTGAGCAGCTCGTCGATGGCGTCGGTGTGCTTCTTCGTCATGCCGTCGAGGCGCTTCTCGGCCCCCGTCACGTCGTCCTTGCCGACCTCGCCGTCCTTCTCCAGCTTGTCGAGCGCCTGCTTGGCGTGACGACGGACGTTGCGGATCGAGATCTTGCCGTCCTCCGCCTTGCCCTTGGCGATCTTGATGTACTCCTTGCGCCGCTCCTCGGTGAGCTCCGGGAGCACGATGCGCAGGGTCTTGCCGTCGTTGGTGGGGTTCACGCCGAGGTCGGAGTCGCGGATCGACTTCTCGATCGCCGCCATCGCACCCATGTCGTAGGGGGCCACGATGACCACGCGTGCCTCGGGCACGGTGAACGAGGCGAGCTGCTGAAGCGGGGTCGGGGTGCCGTAGTAGTCGGCGGTGATCTTGTGGAACATCGACGGGTGCGCGCGCCCGGTGCGGATCGCCGCGAAGTCCTCCCGGGCGACCTCCACCGCCTTGTCCATCTTCTGGTCGGCCTCGGCGAGGGTCTCGTTGATCACGGCTGCTCCTTGTTCGAGTCTCGGTGGAACCTCTGGGTACGGCGGCGGCGCCCTGCCGCTGGGTCAGGCGTCCCGCGCAACCGTCGTACCGATCTTCTCACCCTGCACGACCCGCGCGATGTTGCCCTCCATGGAGAGGTTGAAGACGATCATGTCGATGTCGTTGTCGCGGCACAGGCTGACCGATGTCGCGTCCGCGACCTTCAGCCCACGCGTGAGGAACTCGTCGTAGGTCAGGTGGTCGAACTTCACCGCGTCCGGGTTGACGTTCGGGTCCGCGTCGTACACCCCGTCGACACCCTGCTTGCCCATCAGGATCACCTGCGCACCGATCTCGAGCGCCCGCTGGGCCGCAACCGTGTCGGTGGAGAAGTACGGCATGCCGGCGCCGGCGCCGAAGATGACGACGCGGCCCTTCTCCAGGTGCCGGATGGCGCGCCGCGGGATGTACGGCTCGGCGACCTGCCCCATGGCGATCGCGGTCTGCACGCGGGTCTCGACCCCTTGCTTGTCGAGGAAGTCCTGCAGGGCCAGGCAGTTCATCACCGTGCCGAGCATGCCCATGTAGTCGGCTCGGGACCGGTCCATACCGCGCTGCTGCAGCTCCGCACCGCGGAAGAAGTTGCCGCCCCCGACGACGATGGCGACCTGGACGCCCTCGCGGACGACCTCGGCGATCTCCCGGGCGAGCCCGTTGACGACGTCGGGGTCGACGCCGATCCGTCCGCCACCGAACGCTTCACCCGAGAGCTTGAGCAAGACCCGCTTGTACGCCGTCACTGAGTTCCTTCGTGCCGAGTTGTCATGAGTCGTGAGAGACGGGGAGGCCGGCCCCTGTGATGCTGAGCTGCGCGCCACTGGACCGGCCTCCTCACGTGTTGCCTCTGGGGTGAACCCTAGTTGATCAGGCTCCGACCTCGAAGCGGGCGAAACGCTTCACCGTCACGCCGGCCTCGTCGAGGACCGCCTTGACGGTCTTCTTGCTCTCCTGGACCGACGGCTGGTCGAGCAGCGCGACGTCCTTGAAGTAGCCGTTGAGGCGGCCTTCGACGATCTTGGTCAGCGCCTGCTCGGGCTTGCCCTCCTCGCGCGCGGTGGCCTCGGCGATCTCGCGCTCCTTGGCGACGAGGTCCTCCGGGACCTCGTCACGGGAGACGTACTGCGGACGCATCGCGGCAACCTGCATCGCGGCAGCGCGAGCAGCCTCCGCGTTGTCGCCCTCATACTCGACGAGCACACCGACCGCAGGCGGCAGGTCCGCCGCGCGGCGGTGCATGTAGGTGGCGGTGCTGCCCTCGAACACTGCGACACGGCCGAGCTCGATCTTCTCGCCGATCTTGATCGCCAGCGCCTCGACGGTCTCGCCGACGGTCGAGTCACCGAGCGGGACGGCCTTGAGGGCCTCGGTGTCGGCCGGCTTCGCCTCGTTCGCCACATCGGCGATCTGCTGGGCGACCGCGACGAACTCGTCGCTCTTGGCGACGAAGTCGGTCTCGGAGTTCAGCTCGACCAGGGCGTTTCCGGAGGTCGCGACCAGGCCGGCAGAGGCGGTGCGCTCGGCGCCGCGCTTCGCAGCCTTCGCCGAGCCCTTGACGCGCAGGATCTCGACGGCCTTGTCGAAGTCGCCGTCGGCCTCCTCGAGCGCCTTCTTGCTGTCCATCATGCCCGCGCTGGTGAGGTCGCGGAGCCGCTTGACGTCCGCAGCGGAGATGTTCGCCATAACTGTGTACCTCGTGGCTTCGTGGATTGGGTTCGTGACTGGTGCGGTATGACCGCGGGTGGCGGCGCGGGTGGGCGGGCAGCTACGTGCGCGGCCCACCCGCGCCAGCGAGACGGATCAGGCCTTGGTCTCGTCGCCGGCCGGAGCCTCGGTCGCGGCCGGAGCCTCGGCGGCCGGAGCCTCGGCGGCCGGAGCCTCGGCGGCGGGGGCCTCGGCTGCAGCAGGTGCCTCGGCGCTCTCGGCCGCGGCGCCCGTGGCCTCGGAGGCCGGGGTGTCGGTCTTCGCGGCGTCCCCGCCGGTCGCCTCCACAGCGGCCTTGTCCGCCTGACCCTCGAGCAGCTCGCGCTCCCACTCGGCGAGCGGCTCTTCCGAGCCGAGCTCGGAACCGGTGGCCTCGTCGCCGGTCCTCGCGCCGGAGCGGGCCATCAGGCCATCGGCGACGGCGTCGGCGACGACGCGGGTGAGCAGGCCGACGGCGCGGATGGCGTCGTCGTTGCCCGGGATCGGGAAGTCGACCTCGTCGGGGTCACAGTTCGTGTCCAGGATGCCGATGATCGGGATCCTGAGCTTGCGCGCCTCCTCGACGGCGAGGTGCTCCTTCTTGGTGTCCACAACCCAGACAGCGGCGGGCGTGCGGGTCATCTCGCGGATACCGCCGAGAGTCTTCTCGAGCTTGTCGCGCTCGCGCTTCATCTGCAGCAGTTCCTTCTTGGTGCGACCGCTGCCGGCGACGTTGTCGAAGTCGATCTCGTCGAGCTCCTTGAGACGGTTGATGCGCTGGTGCACCGTCTGGAAGTTGGTGAGCATGCCGCCGAGCCAACGCTGGTTGACGTAGGGCATGCCGACGCGGGTCGCCTGCTCGGCAATGGCCTCCTGGGCCTGCTTCTTGGTGCCGACGAACATCACGGTGCCGCCCTTGGCGACAGTGTCCTTGATGAACGCGTAGCCGCGGTCGATGTAGGCCAGCGACTGCTGCAGGTCGATGATGTAGATGCCGTTGCGCTCGGTCATGATGAAGCGCTTCATCTTCGGGTTCCAGCGACGCGTCTGGTGCCCGAAGTGGACGCCGCTCTCAAGGAGCTGGCGCATGGTGACGACGGCCATGCCGATCGTTCCTCCTGGTCGTATGACCGTTTCGCGCAGGTACGGGCACGCGAGGCCAGGCCTGGCACGTGCACCGACTCGCGCGAGCGGGTCGCTTCAGTTGTCGCAGGTGGGCGGTTGCCCCCTGCCCTGACGCTCGACGCGCGTCCCAACTCCTGCCGCGGCTGCCGCAGGAGACCGAAGGGACGTCGCCCGCTCCGACCCGGCGCCCGTTCCAAGGAACAGAGACGGCTCGTCGCGGAGTGCGAGCGTGCGAAGTCAACCCGAGTACACGGGTTGCACCGGCGATTCTAGACGAGAAACCCGGAGTCGCCCTAATCGGCCGGGCCCTCTCCCGTCCACAGCCTCCCCGCCGATCCGCCTCGTGCACATCGCGGCCGGGACCCGTTGGTACGACGGGCGGGCAGGACCATGCTCACCCCATGCTCGTCACCCTTGCCCACCTGCTCGCACTGTTCAGCCTGACGTTCCACACATCGGTCTGGCCGCTCGACCCTGAACCCGAGGTCGTCGGGGGGTTCGCACCGCCCGCCGAGCGGTGGGGTTCCGGCCACCGGGGGGTCGACCTGCTCGGCCGCCAGGGTCAGCCGGTTCGCGCCGCCCGGGCCGGACGGGTCACGTTCGCCGGCATGCTCGCCGGGCGCGGAGTCGTCGTGGTCAGCCACGGTCATACCCGGACGACCTACGAACCGGTCACCGCTGTGAGACGCGTCGGGGACCAGGTCGAGGCGGGCGACCGGATCGGCGCCCTTCAGACATTCGGAAGCCACTGCTGGCCGAGGACCTGCCTCCACTGGGGGTTGGTCGATGGGGAGACCTACCTGGATCCGCTCAGCCTGCTCGGGGCCGGCGAGGTCCGTCTGCTTCCCCTGTTCTCGGACCTCCCGGATGCCGGTGTCGGTCCGTCCTCTGGATATGGCTCCGTCCTGCCCCCTGGTCCGGAGAGAGCGCAGGTTCCCCGCGCTCCCCTCTCGCCGGGTGCGCTTCCCACGCCCCTGCCCCCGGTCTCACCAGCCGCGGCGCCCGGCCTGTTCGGGTGGCCCGGCTCATCAGGCCCGTGGGTGGGCCTGACGGTAAGCCTGCCGTAGCCGGTCCGTGGTGACGTGCGTGTAGATCTGCGTCGTCGCCAGCGAAGCGTGGCCGAGGAGCTCTTGCACGGTCCTGAGGTCCGCGCCGCCTTCGAGCAGATGGGTCGCCGCGGTGTGGCGCAGGCCGTGCGGGCCGAGATCTGGGGCACCCGGGACGTCCGCCAGCCGAGCATGCACCATCGACCTCACCGCGCGCTGGTCGACGCGGCCACCCCGTGCGCCGAGGAACAACGCCGGCCCGGACCCGGAGGTCGCCAGGGCGGAGCGGCCGACGGTGAGCCACCTGTCGATCGCGCGGTCGGCCGGCATGCCGTAGGGGACGCTGCGTTCCTTGCGGCCCTTGCCGAAGACGCGCACGACGCGTCGCTCACGGTCCACGTCGTCGATGTCGAGCCCGCACAGCTCGCCCACCCGGATCCCGGTGGCGTAGAGAAGCTCGAGCACCGCGACGTCGCGCAGCCCGACCGGGCTTCCGTCGTCGGCCCGGGTTGCGGCTGCTTCCAGCAGCTCTCTCGCCTCGTCGACCCGGAGCGCTGGTGGCAGCGTTCGGCGTGCCTTGGGTGAGCCGAGCAGCGCCCCGGGGTCCGTCTCGCTCCGCCCGGTCCGCTGTGCCCAGGCGGTGAAGACCCGGACCGCCGTGGCCCGGCGCGACATCGTGGTGCGCGCCTTCCCGAGGGACTGCTGCTTGGCGAGCCAGCTCCGGAGGGACTTCACGTCCAGCGTGCTCACGTCGGTGTGGCCGAGCATGGCGGAGTGCTCCAGCATCGCCGAGATGTCCCCGAGGTAGGCACGCACCGTGTGATGGGTCAGGTCCCGCTCCGACGTCAGGTGCCGCTCGTAGTCGGCCAGGACCGCGACCATCGCCTCGGGCAGCGCACGAGTCTCTGCGGTCTCCCCGGTCTCGTCGGGCTCAGCGTCGTGGCGCCCAGCCTCCACGCGGGCTGTGGAAGTCTCGCGGTCGCTTCCTGTCACGCTCCGAGCGTAAGCGCTGCGACATCCCCGACGCGGTCACGAGGAGGCCGGGTCGCCCGCGAGTCGCCATCGCGAGCCCTGCTGCTCCACCAGACCCTTCTCCTGCAGGCGGTCCAGGGTCGCTGAGACCTCCTGACGGCCCAGTCCCGCGGTGCGGGCGATGGAGTCTCGGTCCGCGCCGTGCGCGACGGGCACGGCCTCCATCACGCGCTGCTCCCCCTCCGAAAGCTGGTCGCGCGGCCGGGCGGGCCCGCGGACCTCCGTCGCGTAGAAGGAACCGGCCGGCGCCAGCAGCTCGAGCACCTCGGAGCCGCGGGTCACCAGGGCCGCACCCCTCCCACGGATCAGCTGATGGACCCCCTCGGAGGGTGCGCTCGTCACCGGCCCCGGCACGCCCATCAGCACACGGTTCAGCCGCACGGCCCAGTTGGCCGTGTTCAGCGCGCCGCTGCGCACGGCGGCCTCGACCACGACCGTCCCGTGGGTGAGTGCGGCGATGACCCGGTTGCGGGAGAGGAAGCGCAGCCGCGTCGGCGAGCAGCCGGGCGGCAGCTCGGAGGCCACGAGACCCGTGTCCGCGATGTAGTCGAGGAGGCTCTTGTGTGCCGCCGGGTAGACCCGGTCGACGCCGCACGCGAGCACCGCCACGGTCTTCCCCTTCATCGCCAGCGCTCCGCGGTGCGCGGCCTGGTCGATACCGAACGCTGCGCCCGAGACCACACAAACGCCGTCCGCGGCCAGGTCGGCCGAGATCCCTGAAGCCACGTCGGCGCCGTAGGTGGTCGCCGAGCGCGACCCGACCACGGCCGCAGACCGTGCACAGGCCTCGGCGAGCGACAGCGGCCCCTTGACCCACAGCCCCAGCGGGGCGCCGCCTCTGCCTTGGAGCGGCTCGGCGCGGTCGAGCTCGTCGAGTGGTGCCGGCCACTCGGGATCGCCCGGACAGATGAAGCGGATGCCCGTGGCCGCGGCCTCGTCGAGCTCACGCTCGGGGTCCAGCCCACGCAGCCTGGCCGCCACATCGGTGTAGACGCCGGCGACATCCTGCTCGTCACGGAGCAGGTCGTAGACCTTCGTCGCGCCCAGCTGCGCCACGAGTGCGGCGAGCCGGACGTCACCGGGCTCGCTGAGGCGGCTCAGGGCGGCCCGGGCTACACGGTCGGCGCTCATCCCACCCTCGCCGTCTCGAGCACCTCGAGGCTGAGCGGCCGACCTGTGCGCAGCCGCAGCGCGACGTCGAGCTCGACCAGCCCCGGTCGGGCGGTTCCGAACAGGTCGGTGACCGTCCACGCGAGACGGTGGACTCGGGTGGCTCCGCGCCGGGTCAGCTCCCCGTCGTACACCCGGTCGGCCAGACACCGATCCGCCTCGTCTGTCATGGGCCAGTTCTCACGGAGCGCCGGACCCGAGACGTCGGCGTTCAGCCGCCACGGGGTGGAGGCGTACCGGTCGGCCTGCCTGCGGCGGGCGGCCTCCACCCGGCGGCGGACCACTTCGGAAGGTTCGGGGCGCGCGAGAGGGTCCCTCATCTCGTGCGCACGGACGGGCTCGATGTGCCGCGTGATGTCGATCCGGTCGGCGATCGGGCCGCTGATCTTCTTCCGGTAGTCGCGGCGCCGCACCTCGGTGCACGAGCAACGGTTGTCCCGGTTGGCGGGGTGGTAGTCGCCGCACGGGCACGGGTTGCAGGCGATCACGAACATCGTCCGGGCGGGGAAGGTGGCGGTCTCCTCCCCTCTGGCGATGGTGATCTCTCCGCTCTCGAGCGGCTGCCTCAGGGCCTCGATGATGTCGACGCTGAAGAGCGGGAACTCGTCGAGGAACAGGGCTCCGGTGTGGGCACGGCTGACCTCGCCGGGTCGGACCCGGCCGCTGCCGCCACCCAGGACGCTGGCCCGGGACGCCGAGTGGTGTGGAGCGCGGAACGGCGGGCGGGTGACCATCCCGTCTCCCGCAGGAAGGCAGCCGGCGAGCGAGTGGATGGCGCTGAGCTCCAGCGACTCCTCCAGCGTGAGATCGGGTAGCAGGCTCGGGATGCGTTCAGCCAGGGTGGTCTTGCCAGCGCCCTTGGGGCCGCTCAGCATCAGGTGATGCCCTCCCGCCGCGGCGACCTCGAGGGCGTAGCGGGCGTCGGCCATGCCGAGCACGTCGGCCAGGTCGAGGTCCCGGATCCTCTCCTCACCCCGCCAGGACAGCAGCGGCCCGCTCGCGAGGGGCTCGACCGGGGGAGCCTCAGGGACGAGGTCTCCGCGAAGCTCGGCCACCACCTGAGCCAGCGAGCGCACCCCGATGACGGTCATTCCCGGCACCATCGCGGCCTCGTCGGCCTGGGGCTCGGGCACCACCACACAGCTGATGCCTCGTGCCGCGGCGGCCATCGTCATCGGGAGCACGCCGGGAACGGAACGGAGTCTCCCGTCCAGCGTGAGCTCCCCCACGAACACCACGCCGGACAGCGCCTGCACCGGCACGGCTCCCGAGGCGGCAAGCGTCGCAACGGCGATGGCCAGGTCGAAGTGCGGGCCGCGCTTGGGCAGGTCGGCCGGCGAGAGCAGGATGGTCACCCGGCGGGTGGACGGCCAGTCGAAGCCGCTGTTGGTGAGCGCGGCGCGACACCGGTCGCGTGCCTCACTGATCGACGCGTCAGGACGCCCGACCATCGCGGTCTTGACCACGCCCTGCGACAGGTCGACCTGGACGTCGATGAGGTGCCCCGTGGCTCCCTCGAGCGAGATCGTCCGAGCGGTCGCGACCGCCATCAGGCCACGCCCCGGACATGCTCGATCTCGACCGCGCCCTCGCGCGGGACGAGGATCCCGACGAGGTCGATGCGCACGTCGTCGGGGCGGATGGCATGCTCGGCCAGCCATCGGGCGGCGAGCCGGCGCAGCCTCGCCGCCTTCTGCTCGGTCACCCCCTCCAGAGGAGCGCCGAACGCGAGCGACGAGCGGGTCTTGACCTCGCACACCACGAGGACCCGCCCCTCACGCAGCACCAGATCGATCTCTCCCATGGAACACCGCCAGTTGCGGTCGAGCAGGACCATGCCCTGCTCGACGAGGTGGCGGGCCGCGAGCGCCTCGCCGTACGTGCCCAGCGCCGAGCGCTGTCGTGCAGTCGTCGTCATCTCAGACCTCCTGCGCGCAGACTTCCGCACGGGAGGGGCCCGCCTCAGCCCCGGCGGTCGAGGACGTGGACAGAGCCGGTGGGACCGACGGTTGTGGACGAAACCCGGCTCACACGCAGGGCAGCGGGACCCGCGGCACGTTCTCCACCCGGGCCGTGACGGACCGGCTGACCCTGCCGTCGTCGGGAAGTGGCAGGAAGGGGACACCGACGTCGAGGGTCCGGAACGACACGGTGACGGTGACGAGTGCCCCCTGGACCGGGCCGGCGAAGACGGTTCCGTCCTCGTGGTGGAAGCGACGCTCGACGACCGGGTCCTCCGTGCCGGTCGCCGGGCCGTGGACGGCGGTCCTCGCCCTCTCGCTGGTACAGGACCAGTCCGTGCCGATCATCAGGGCCTGCGCGGTCCGGTAGGCGGTAGCGGAGGCCGTCTCGACCGACCAGTAGAGGTAGCCGTACTGAAGAACCGCGGCGATCACGATGGCCAGGACCGGTGATACGAGCCCGAGCTCGAGGAACGTCGTACCGTCCTCGGCTGCATCGTGTGGGGGCTTCATCACCACACCGCGGGGACCCGAGTTCGGAGGGGCAGCGCGTCTCGCCGGAACAGGTTGTGTGTCAAGTCGTTCCCTCCCAAGACCGACCCAGGTTCCGACCGGCTCCTCCCATAGAGCTGGTCGGCATCCGGCGGCCGGGCCGCACACGCCCTGCAGAGCTCGGCCACCCGAATCGCTGACATGGGCACCGGCCCCCGAATGCCGCAGGTGTTATACCCCCGGTCAACCCGCGACAAACCAGACGAAGCGTCAGGGTTTTGGCAGCTCGATGTCCGTCTGGCTCAGCTCCTCGACGTTCACGTCCTTGAAGGTGAGCACCTTGACGTTCTTCGCGAAGCGGGCGGGCCGGTACATGTCCCAGACCCACGCGTCGGTCATCGACACCTCGAAGAAGACGTCGCCCGCCTCGGTGCGGGCCTTCACGTCCACCTGGTTGCAGAGGTAGAAGCGTCGATCGGTCTCGACGACGTACTTGAAGATGCCGACCACGTCGCGGTACTCGCGGTAGAGGTGGAGCTCCATCTCCGTCTCGTACTTCTCGAGATCCTCGGCACTCATCGACCCACCTCCATTGAATCCGCCTCCGTAGCCGACCAGGCCATGGTGTCTGACTCGTCGAACTCATTGTCACCGAGATCGGCGCCGAGGACCGGAACCGCCGCGCCCGGCTCCCCCGCCGCCCGTCTCACGTTCACGAACCGCCGTCGGTGGACGCGTGAGGGGCCGTGCCTCTCGAGCGCCTCGGTGTGGGTGGCGGTGACGTACCCCTTGTGGGTCGCGAAGTCGTAGTGCGGGTAGCTCTCGTGCAGCTCCGTCATGATCCGGTCGCGCGTGACCTTGGCGATCACGGAGGCTGCGGCGATGCAGGCGGCGACCCGGTCGCCCTTCCACACCGCGAGCCCCGGGACCTCGAGGCCGTCGACGGGGAAACCGTCGGTGAGCACGTACGCGGGGCGCACCTCGAGCATGGCGGTGCAACGCCTCAGTGCTTCCAGGTTCGCGACGTGCATGCCGAGCCGGTCACACTCCTCGGGCTCGATGACGACGACGGACCAGGCGAGTGCCCGCCGAAGGACCTGGTCGTAGCAGCGCTCCCGCGCCTTTGCCGTGAGCAGCTTGGAGTCCGCGAGACCCGGGACCTGACCCCGCTGGCCGTCCGGGAGAACCACGGCCGCAGCCACGAGGGGGCCCGCACACGCTCCGCGTCCTGCCTCGTCGACGCCGGCTATGGGAGCGAGTCCCGCTCGTCGCAGTGCCCGCTCGTACCCGTAGAGCCCGGCATCACGGCGGACCGTCAGACCTCGTGGCAGCACACTCATAACGTCATCATTGTCGCGCCACGGGTCGCGCGTGGCGCCAGGACCCCTGTCACCACTGTTGCTAGTCGACGGACTCGAACGTCGCCGGGCGCTCGACCACCTTGGCGTGGTCCCAGGGCCACACCACCAGGAACACCTTGCCGACCACCCTGTCGACGGAGATGAAGCCACCCCCGGGATCGCCCATGTGGACCCGCGAGTCCGCCGAGTTGCCCCGGTTGTCGCCCTGGACCCAGATGTGATCGTCGGGCACCTTCACCTCGAACTCGATCCTCGACGGCTTCTCGCCCTGGGCAAGGTAGGACTTCTCGTTCAGCGGCACGTCGTTGACGGTGATCCGGCCCTGCTTGTCACAGCACTTCACCGTGTCGCCGCCGACACCGATGACGCGCTTCACCAGATGCCCACCGGTCGGGTACAGGCCGAAAAGCTCCAGCGTCTTCGTGACCGGGTTGGTCGCGGCGCGGACCTCGGTCTCGTTCAGCCAGCCACCGGGGTCGGAGAACACGACGATGTCGCCACGCTGAGGCTCGCCGGTCCAGTAGGAGACCTTCTGGACCAGGATCCGGTCGTTGAGGACCAGAGTGTCGTTCATCGACCCCGAGGGGATGTAGAAGGCCTGCATGAAGAAGGCCTTGATGACGATGGCGAGCACCAGGGCGATGCCGAGGAGCAGGATCATCTCCTGCCAGATCGGCAGCTGCTTCTGGGGCTTCACCTTGCGCCGTGAACCACCGGGCCGCGGCCCTGACGGCCCACCTTCGTCGGTCGTCTCCGACTCGGGCTGGTCGACAGGGCCGCGGCCCAGGTTCTCAGACGCGTTAGTCACGCGCCGAGCCTAACCTTAGGGTGGTCAGCTCGCCGGAGTTGCCTCGCGCTTTTCCTTGATCTTGGCGGCCTTGCCGCGGAGGTTGCGCAGGTAGTACAGCTTGGCGCGACGGACGTCACCTCGGGTCACGATCTCGATCCTGTCGATGATCGGGGTGTGCAGCGGGAAGGTGCGCTCCACACCGACTCCGAAGGAGACCTTGCGGACCGTGAAGGTACGTCGGATGCCGGACCCCTGCAGGCGGATGCAGACACCCTGGAACACCTGGATACGCGAACGGTTGCCCTCGACGACCTTGACGTGCACCTTGAGCGTGTCGCCGGCGCGGAATGCGGGGACGTCGTCGCGGGCCACGGCCGCGTCGAGCGTGTCGATGACGTTGGTCATGATCTCTCCTCGTGAGCGCCACAGGTCACCCACGGAACTGGTGTTCTCGCTGGGATGGGCTCTGAGGTGCGCCATGCGGCCTCCCCCTGTGGCAGGTGAACCGCCGGCTCCCGCTTCTCGAGGACGCGGGCAGCCGGGACGCGCAGAACCGAGGGTCAAGTCTGCCACAGCGGCGGCGGCGCCGCGAAATCGTCCGGCTGTGCCGCATCTTGCCCGGACGCGGTTACTCGCCGAGGACCTGGCGGTCGCGGTCGTCGAGCGCGCCGGGATCCAGCCTCGCGATCAGGTCCGGCCGTCGCTCGGCGGTGCGGCGCAGCGCCTGGTCGCGTCGCCACCGGGCGATCTGGGCGTGGTGCCCGCTGAACAGCACGTCGGGCACGTCCCGGCCGCGCCAGGTCGGCGGCTTGGTGTAGACGGGGTACTCCAGGAGCCCGCCGCCCTCGCCGGTCGTGTGGGACTCCTCCGCGAGCGACTCGGGGTTGCCCATGAACCCGGGGAGCAGGCGCACGACGGACTCGATGACCACGAGCGTCGCGACCTCTCCCCCGTTGAGCACGTAGTCCCCGATCGAGACCTCTCGCACCCTCATCCGGGTCGCCGCGTCCTCGATGACCCGCTGGTCGATCCCTTCATAGCGGCCGCACGCGAACACCAGCCACGGCTCAGCGCTCAGATGCTCGGCCATGGCCTGGGTCAGCGGTTCCCCGGACGGCGTCGGTACGACGAGCAACGGGACCGCCTCACGCGGCCGGTCGTCCGTCATGTCGTCGTCTGGCGGGCCGGTGATCTCGTCGAGTGCCTCGCCCCACGGCTCAGGTTTCATCACCATGCCCGCGCCACCGCCATACGGGGTGTCGTCGACGGTGTGGTGCCGGTCGTGGGTCCAGCTGCGCAGGTCGTGCACGTGCACGTCGAGCAGGCCGGAGGCCCGCGCCTTCCCGACCAGGGAGAGGTTCAGCGGCGCGAGGTAGTCGGGGAAGATCGAGACGACGTCGATGCGCACGTCAGGCGCCGCCTTCCTCGTTCTCGACTGCCGGGGCGAGCAGTCCGGGCCGGTCCTCGACGACGATCTGACCCCCGTCCAGGTCCACGGTCGGGACGAGCTCGGAGACGAAGGGGACGAGGATCTCGCGGCCGTCGCGGGCCCGCACCGACAGGAGGTCCTGCGCGGTGCCGTGGACGACCTCGACGAGTTCGCCGACCGGATCGCCCGCCGCGGTGACGACCGCCAGCCCGACGAGCTGGTGGTCGTAGAACTCCTCCGGGTCCTCCGGCGTCTCGTCGGCGTCGACCTCTGTGTGGAGGATGAGGCCGCGAGCGGCCTCGGCCCCGGTCCGGTCCTTGATCTCGGTGAACGTCACGAGCAGCCTCGACTGGTGCCACCGGGTGGACCCCACGGTCAGGGTCTGCGGGCGGCCGGGGCCGTGTGGCACTCCGCCTGCCTGGGTCTCGGTGCTCAGGGTGGCCCCGATCTCGAACCGGCGCTCGGGCTCGTCGGTGCGGAGCTCGACGGAGACCTCGCCCCTGATGCCGTGAGCCTTGCCGATGCGCCCTACCACCACGTCCGTTGTCGCCATGTCCCCACCTCCTGAGAATGCAGGAATGGGGAGACCATCGCTGGCCTCCCCATTCCGGTGATGTTTCTGACGCCTCAGCGGCGACGGTCCACGTCGACGAAGTCCACGCGGGCGCCACTCTTGCCGGCGAGCGCCCCGACGACGGTACGGAGCGCGGTCGCCGTGCGACCCGCCCGACCGATCACCCTGCCCAGATCCTCGGGATGCACCCGCACCTCGAGGACGGAACCGCGCCGCAGCTGCTTCTCGCGGACGGTCACGTCATCGGGGTTGTGGACGATGCCCCGGACCAGGTGCTCGAGCGCGTCGGACAGCATCGCGGTCAGGCCTTGTTCTCGTCGGCCGGCGCCTCACCGGCGTCAGCGGCCTCCGCGGCAGCCTCAGGGGCCTCGGCGGCCGCGGCCTCCGTGGCGGCCGGAGCCTCCTCGGCGGGAGCCTCGGACTTCTTGGAGGCCCTCTTCTTCGTCACGGCCTCGGCCTTGGGCTCGCTCGCGGACTCCTTGAGGGCCTCGTTGAAGATCTCGGCCTTGTCGCGCTTCGGCTCGGCGAACTTGAGAGTGCCCTCGGCACCGGGCTCGCCCTTGAACTTCTGCCAGTCACCGGTGACCTTGAGGATGGCCGCGACGGCCTCGCTCGGCTGCGCGCCGACGCCGAGCCAGTACTGCGCCCGCTCGGACTTGACCTCGATGACCGAGGGCTCCTCCTTCGGGTGGTACTTGCCGATCTCCTCGATCACCTTGCCGTCGCGCTTCTTGCGCGCGTCGGCGACGACGATGCGGTAGTACGGCGCACGGATCTTGCCCATGCGCTTCAAACGGATCTTGACGGCCACGGGTGTGGTGTCTCCTTGGGTTCTGGGTCTGGGTGAGCGTCTCGAACCGGGTGGGGAACCAAGCGAGAACGCTGCGCTGTGTCATGCATGGCCGGCTGAGAGGGTCCGAGCACGCACGACTCGACTGGTCATTGTGCCAGACACACCCCGACTGACTCCAATCGACGGGCCCGCCGAACCCACCGGCCCGCGGCGCCGCGCAGCACGACGTGCCTGGGACTCCACGACGGCGAGGTCAGCCCGGGGAAGGAACGGGTCAGGGAGCTGGAAGGAGCCGGTCAGGTTCGAGGCGTTGACTCACGTCAGCGGATCGACCAGGAGGCGCACAATGGCTCACATCATCGAAGAGGAGACCGGTTTCTACGACGGCCCGGCTCACCAGCACGACGGCTACTTCGCCGGCGACTTCTGGACGGCCTCGCAGCCCCTCGCTGACGCGTGACTCATCGGACCACCCGACCACGCAGCACGACCCGTTCCGGGTCCTTGAGCAGGCCGAGGTCCTCGAGCGGGTTGCCGTCGAAGATCACGAAGTCCGCCGTCGTACCTTCGGCCAGAGTCCCGCTGAGGCCCAGCCACTCCCGCGCACGCCAGGAGGCCGCTCCCAGAGCGTCCTCGGGTGTCAGCCCGTACGACGCGAGCTCGATCACCTCGTCGCCGATCAGGCCATGGGGCAGCACACCGCCCGCGTCGGTCCCCGCATAGATGGCGACTCCCGCCTCGTAGGCGGCACCGATGGTCTCCCGCCGCCGTTCGAAGAGCGCCATCATGTGCTCGGCGTACTTCGGGAACTTCTTGCCACCGGCCTCCGCGTAGCTCGGGAAGTTGTTGAGCTGCTTGGCGGTCGGCACCAGCGCGACGTCGTTGGCGACCATCGTGTCGATCAGGTCGGTGCTCAGCCCGGTGCCGTGCTCGATGCAGTCGATGCCGGAGTGGATGAGGTCGGGAAGGGCGTGCTCGCCGAAGACGTGGGCCGTGACCCGGGCGCCCCGCTCGTGCGCGGCGGACATGGCCTCGTCCAGCGACTCCCGGGTCCACGACGGGGTCAGGTCGCCCGCCTCGCGCTCGATCCAGTCCCCCACCAGCTTCACCCAGCCGTCACCCCGTTCGGCCTCCTTGGCGACGTAGGTGGCGAGGTCGACTGGCTCGATCTCGTGGGCGTAGTTGCGGATGTAGCGCTTCGTGCGTGCGATGTGCCTGCCGGCCCGGATCAGCCGCGGCAGGTCGTCGCGCTCGTGGATCCACGAGGTGTCCGCGGCCGAACCGCAGTCGCGGATGAGCAGGGTGCCGGCGTCCCGGTCCGTGAGAGCCTGGTCCTCCTGCACGTCCTCCGGGACGGCGCCGTCGGCGTCGAGGCCGATGTGGCAGTGGGCATCGACCAGGCCAGGCACGATCCAGCCCTCCGCCACGAGCTCGGCCGAGGCGACCGGCTCGTAGGTGACCTTCCCGTCGACGACGTACAGGTCCCGGCTCTCCCCGTCGGGGAGCACCACACCTCGGAACTTCAGTGCACTCATGCCGCCCGACGCTACCGCGTGCCGGGTGGCCGAGCGGACGGGTGCCGGGTCTGGTCTGCGCGGCAGGCGGCTTGCCTACCATCCGGCCTCGCTCCGCTTGGCCTCCCGCCAGGCCCGGCCACGGCTGGCGCCCACCAGTCTCGGCACGCGCGCGGTGGCTACTGCTTCGGGAGGTACTTGGAGAAGTCGGCGGGCAGCTCGAAGTTCTCGGCGCTCTGCTGGTCGTCCCCACCCTGTGGCAGGCCGAAGGGGTTCGGGTTCGCGCCGTTGCCGCCGCCGCTGGCCTTCTGCGCGGCGGCCTTCTCCTCCTGCGCCCGCTTGGCCGGGTTTCCCGACCCGCGCTTGGCCTTCCCCTTCTTGGGGGCCTGCTTCGCCTTGGACCGCTTGCCCATGCCCATGCCGGGCATCCCCGGCATCCCCGGCATGCCACCGCCCTTGGCCATCGACATCATCATCTTGCGGGCCTCGAAGAAACGGTCCACGAGCTGGTTCACGTCGGAGACCTGGGTACCCGAGCCGCGTGAGATGCGGGCGCGCCGGGAGCCGTCGATGAGCTTGGGGTTCTCCCGCTCGGCCGGCGTCATGGACTGGATGATCGCCTGGATCCGGTCGATCTCGCGCTCGTCGAAGTTGTCGAGCTGGTCGCGGAACTGACCCATGCCGGGCAGCATCCCCATGATCTTCGACAGCGAGCCCATCTTCCGGATGGCCTGCATCTGCTCGAGGAAGTCCGTCAGCGTGAAGTCGCCGCCGCGCCCGGTCAGCTTGGCGGCCGCCTTGGCGGCCTGCTCCTGGTCGAAGGTCTTCTCCGCCTGCTCGATCAGGGTGAGCATGTCGCCCAGATCGAGGATGCGAGAGGCCATCCGGTCGGGATGGAACAGGTCGAAGTCGGTGAGCTTCTCCCCCGCCGACGCGAACATCACGGGCTTGCCGGTGATGGAGGCGACCGAGAGCGCGGCACCACCGCGTGCGTCGCCGTCGAGCTTGGTCAGGACCACCCCGTCGTAGCCGACCCCGTCGAGGAACGCCTGAGCGGTGTTGACCGCGTCCTGGCCGATCATGGCGTCGACGACGAAGAGCACCTCGTCGGGCTGGACCGCGTCGCGGATGTCGGCGGCCTGCTGCATCATCTCGGCGTCGATGCCGAGGCGTCCGGCGGTGTCGATGATCACGATGTCGTGGAGGGTCCGCTTGGCCTCCTCGACGCCACCGCGCGAGACCGCGACCGGGTCGCCGACGCCGTTGCCCGGCTCGGGCGCGTACACCGTCACACCGGCTCGCTCCCCGTTGACCTGGAGCTGGTTGACCGCGTTGGGGCGCTGCAGGTCGGCGGCCACCAGGAGCGGGCTGTTGCCCTGCTCCTTCAGCCACAAGGCGAGCTTGGCCGCGAGGGTGGTCTTGCCCGAGCCCTGCAGGCCGGCGAGCATGATCACGGTGGGCGGGTTCTTGGCGAAGCGCAGCCGGCGGGTCTCGCCACCGAGGATCGTCACGAGCTCCTCGTTGACGATCTTGATGATCTGCTGCGCCGGGTTCAGCGCCTGGCTGACCTCCTCGCCGCGCGCACGCTCCTTGACCGCGCCGACGAACTGCTTGACGACCGGCAGCGCGACGTCCGCCTCGAGCAAGGCGATCCGGATCTCCCGCGCGGTGGCGTCGATGTCGGCTTCCGACAGCCGACCCTTGCCACGAAGGCTCTTGAAGGTGTCGGCAAGGCGGTCAGAGAGAGTCGCAAACAATGGTGGTCAGTCCTCGTGTGGTGGCGCTCGGCGTGGACACAGGAGCCCCGACCACCGTCTCGCGGAGGCCGGACCTCAGACGTCAAGGGTAACCGTGTCCTCGAGCGCATCGCGTACAGCGTGCGCAGCAGCCGCGGACCGGTCGTCCGCGAGCGCGCCCGCACCCGGCTCCTGGACATAGAAGACGTCGACCGCCTGCGGCCCCAGCGTCGTCACGTGCGCCGACCGGACAGACAGGTCGAGCGAGGCCAGCGCGGCACAGACGAGGTGCACCACACCGGGTCGGTCGTCGACGCGGACCTCCAGCACCGTGGCCTGCTGTGACGCCTCGGGGCGCACCGCGACGGACGGCGCCAGACGCTGGCGCGCCATCCTGCGCACCCGCGTGGACGGGTCGAGGCGGCCGTCCAGGATGGCCTCGAGTCGTTGCCGGAGCATGCCCGCGTCGAGGTGGGTGTCCTCGACCTCCCACACGGACACGGCGTACTTCTCCCCCTCGGTCCACGCCCGCGCGGACCGGATCGACACCCGTTGTACGGCGAACGTGGCGGCCGCCGCGGCCAGGAGGCCGAGCCGGTCACCGGACACGAGGGTCACGCGGCTGCCGTGCGCACCGTTCTCGACGCCTACGTGGACCCGGGTCGGGTCGCCCTGGACGGCCTCGGGAACGGTCACGCCCGAGGCGCCCGCCGCACGGTCGGCACTCGACCGCTCGACGCCCGACGCCTCCAGCGCCGGGTGCGCGCTGAGGAACGACCGGACCCGCGAGACGAGGTCGGCGACCAGCCCAGCCCGCCATGGCGACCATGCCTTCGCCGAGGTGGCCCGCGCATCCGCCTCGGTGAGGACCTCGAGCAGGTCGAGCATCTCGACGCTCCCGACCCGTTGTGCGACGAGCTCGACCGTTGCCGGGTCCTCGATGTCGCGGGTGGTGGCGACCTGCGCAAGGAGCAGGTGCTCGCGCACCAGCCCGCGCACCAGGGCGACGTCGCCGGCCTCGAAGCCGAGTCGGGTCGCGATCTGCGCGGCGATCGGCTCCCCGGCCAGGCTGTGCTCCTGAAGGCCGCCCTTGCCGATGTCGTGAAGCAGCGCCGCCACCACGAGGATGTCCGGCCTTGCGACGCGGCGGATGAGCCGGGCCGCCTCGATGCAGGTCTCGACGACGTGTCTGTCGACGGTGAAACGGTGCACCTCGGACGCATGAGGAAGCAGGCGCACCCGCTCCCACTCCGGGAGGAGCCTGGGCAGCCCGCCGGTCTCGTCGAGGGTCTCCCACACGGCCAGCAGCCCGGGGCCGGCGGCGAGCAGCCTGACCAGCAGGTTGCGCGCGTCGGCGCTCCACGGGTCGGGCAGGGGCGGGCACTCGCCGGCCAACCTGGCAGCCGTGACCGGCGCGAGGATCAGGTCCCGCTCGGCTGCCTCGGCGGCCGCCCGCAGGAGCAGGAGCGGGTCGGCGGCCGGGATGGCGCGCCGGCCGAGGACCACCTCGCCCGCCGCCGCGGCCAGCGACGGACCGATCGGTTCGAGCTCCGGTCGCCTGCGGTGGGCTCCGGACGTCGGGCGCGCCAGCACGGCGTCGACCCGGCGCCAGGTGAGACGGGAGATGTGGGTGATCCGGCGACCCAGCTCGCGCACGTGGCGCTGGGCCGCGTCGGAGTCGTCCAGACCAAGCTGCGAAGCGAGGTCCCCCCACAGCTCGGGCGCGACCCGGTCCGTCGCACGCCCGGCGACCTCGTGCAGGGCGTCACGGACGTCGAGCAGCTGCATCCGGCAGCGTTCGAGGTCGACGTGCGGGACGTCCACCAGCCAGGTCGCGACCAGTGCGCTGAGCACGGTCGCGTCGCGCAGGCCTCCGGTGGACTCCTTGAGGTCCGGCACGGACGCATGCGCCAGCTCGCCCACGCGGGCACCCCTGCTCAGGACGAGCTCCCGCAGCTCGGGCAACCGCTCACGGGCGTCTCGACGCCACTGCGCCAGAACCGCGGTCCGGAGGCGGAGGGTCAGCGAGGGGTCCCCCGCGAGGTGACGGGCGTCGACCAGCCCGAGTGCGACCCGGAGGTCCTGCTTCGCCGCCTCGGTCACCTCCGAGAGCGCCCGCACCGAGTGGTCGATGGGCGCGCCGGCGTCCCAGAGTGGGTACCAGACCTTGCTCGCCGCCTCCGCGACGTCGACGTCGTCGGCATGCACCAACACGACGTCGAGGTCGCTGTGCGGTGCGAGCTCCCGGCGGCCGTAGCCACCCACCGCGACCAGGGCGACCCCAGGCTCCGACGGGTCCGGGACGGCATGCGCGAACGCTGCCGAGCACAGGGCATCGGCAGCGTCCGCGCGTTGCTGTCGTCCGGAGGCGGTCACCGTGGCGTCAGAGTGCCGCCGCGTCGCGGTCACCGGTCCGTACGCGCACCGTGCTCTCGACAGGAACCACCCACACCTTGCCGTCACCGATCCGTCCGGTCTGGGCGGACTTCACGATGATCCCTACGACGTCGTCCGCGTCGGCGTCCTCGACGACGATCTCGATCCGGATCTTGGGGACCAGAGCGATGTCGTACTCAGCGCCCCGGTAGACCTCGGTGTGGCCCTTCTGCCGGCCGTAGCCGCTGACCTCGCTGACGGTCATCCCGGTGACCCCGAACGTCTCGAGGGCCTCGCGGACCTCTTCCCACTTGTGCGGCTTGATGACCGCGGTCACCAGCTTCATGCGCTCACTCCTTCAGTCTTCACGGCGTTGGGCAGGGTGCTGCTGGAGGACGGACGGGAGCCCGACCTCGACGCGAAGTCGTAGGCCGTCTCGCCGTGCTCCGCGAAGTCGATGCCCTCGACCTCGTCCTCGTCGCTGATCCTCCACCCCATGGTGTACTTCAGCGCCAGCGCGATGACCAGGGTGAACGCGCCCGACCACGCGATGGCGAACAGGGCGATGACGACCTGTACGACGAGCTGCTGGAAGCCTCCGCCGTAGAAGAGGCCGTTGGTGGTAGCGAGGAAGCCGATCGAGATGGTTCCGACCAGGCCGGCGACCAGGTGGACGCCGACGACGTCGAGCGAGTCGTCGTACCCGAGCTTGTACTTCAGGCCCACCGCCACAGCGGCGATGGCACCGGCCGCCACACCCAGGATCAGGGAGCCGACCGGGCTGAGCGCGCCACAGGCAGGGGTGATCGCGACCAGGCCGGCGACGACGCCCGACGCGGCACCCAGGCTCGTGCCCTTGCCGTCGCGGATCTTCTCCACGAGCAGCCAGCCGAGCATGGCCGCAGCGGTCGCGGCTGTCGTGTTGACCCAGACCAGACCGGTCTCTCCGACGAAGTTGGTGGCGAACTGCGTGGAGTTCTGGAAGAAGCCGGCCTCGTCGCCGGCGACACCGGGCGTGGCTCCGGGAATGAACGAGCCCACGTTGAAGCCGTACCAGCCGAACCAGAGCAGCCCGGCACCGAGCATCGTGAAGGGCAGGTTGTGCGGACGCATCACGTCCTTGCGGAAGCCGCGTCGGGCGCCGAGCACGAGCACGAGCACGAGTGCGGCCATGCCCGCGTTGATGTGGACGACCGTGCCGCCGGCGTAGTCGACCGGGACGGCGCCGTCGAACAGCTTGGTGACCAGGGCACCTTCCTCGCCACTCAGGAAGCCGCCTCCCCACACCATGTGGGCCAGCGGGAAGTACGAGAGCGTGACCCAGAGCGGCACGAAGACCATCCAGGTCGAGAACTTCACACGGTCGGCGATGGCGCCGCTGATGAGGGCGGCGGTGATGATCGCGAAGGTGACCTGGAACGCGACGCCGAGGTAGTTGGCGGCGTCGAAGTTCCCCAGCCCGAACTGCGCGAAGGGATCGGCGAACAGGCCGAAGAAGTCCTTACCGGTCTCGCCGTCGGCGTTGCCGTACACCGAGCTGTACGACATCGACCAGCCCCACAGGATGTAGACGACGGTGACGATGCCGATCGCCCCGAAGGACATCATCATCATGTTCAGAACCGACTTGGAACGCGTCATCCCGCCGTAGAAGAACGCCAGACCCGGCGTCATCAACAGGACCAGCGACGCGGAAGTGAGAACCCAGGCTGCGTGGCCGGTGTCCATGGAACCTCCAGATGTGGATATTCAGGAGGAGCGGATCCACGCCGACCGCACTGTCGACCCCGACCCGCCCCGTTGGCCCCAACCTTGCGAGATCCACGTTTCACCGGGCGGCGTGTCATGTTGCGGCGAGGTGACGAGTCCCCCGAGTTTGTTACGGCTGCGTGAACGGAATTCCAGACCCAAACCGTGGCTAGGTATCGGAACTCTGCCGTAACGTTCGCTTCCATGAGCGTTCCCGCACCACGGAGCCAGGCCCCCACACAGCGACCCCGCGGCCGCCCCCGGGACCCGGAGACGGACAAGCGCATCATCGCCGCCGCCGCGGAGCTCATGCTCCAGCGCGGCTTCGACAAGACGACCGTGGACGACGTGGCCGCTGCGGCCGGCGTCGGCAAGGCCACCGTCTACCGCAGATGGCCGTCCAAGGACGACCTGGCTGTGGCCGCCATGGAGGAGCTCTACTCGGCGGAGTTCCCGGAGCCCGACACCGGCTCGATCGTCACCGACCTGCAACGGGGCTACCGCGACGTCCTGACCTTCGTGAACAGCCCTGAGGGCGAGGCGTTCCTGCGCATGTCGATCGCCGAGTCGGTGCGCGACGAGCGCATCGCCGCGCTCTACCGCGAGTCGACGCAACGCCGCGAGGCGCAGTCCAGGCGGACGTTCGAGAAGGCCATCGAGCGGGGCGAGATCCGGCCGGACGCCGACCTCGACATCGCGGTGCAATGGCTCGGCGGTCTCCTGGTCACCAGGGTCATCACGAACCGTCCGCTGCCCACGGTCGACGACGTCGACGCGCTGGTGAGCCTCACGCTGCGTGGTCTGGGCAGCGACGGCTGACGGGCACGAGCCCGCGGAAGGATCAGGTCGGCTCGCCGAGGAGTGCGTCGACGAACGTCTCGGGGTCGAACGGAGCGAGGTCGTCGGCCCCCTCTCCCAGGCCGACCAGCTTCACGGGGACCCCGAGCTCACGCTGAACGGCGACCACGATGCCGCCCTTGGCCGAGCCGTCGAGCTTGGTCAGCACGATGCCGGTGACGTCGACGACCTCGCCGAACACCTTCGCCTGCACCATGCCGTTCTGGCCGGTCGTGGCGTCGAGCACCAGCAGCACCTCGGTCACCGGCGCCTGCTTCTCCAGCACGCGCTTGACCTTGCCCAGCTCGTCCATCAAGCCAGCCTTGTTCTGCAGCCGACCCGCCGTGTCGACCAGGACGACGTCGGCCTCCTGCTCGACGCCGCTCTTGAGGGCCTCGAACGCCACACTCGCCGGGTCGCCTCCCTCGGGACCGCGTACGGCGGGCACGCCCACCCGCTCGCCCCAGGTGGCAAGCTGCTCAGCGGCCGCAGCACGGAACGTGTCCGCGGCCCCGAGCACGACCTGCTTGTCCTCCGCCACCAGCACCCGCGCCAGCTTGCCCACCGTCGTCGTCTTGCCGGTGCCGTTGACGCCGACGACGAGCACCACACCCGGGACGCCGTTGCGCCTGGAGGCGTTCAGCGAGCGGTCCATGCTCGGGTCGATGAGGTGGAGCAGCTCCTCGCGGAGGACGTCGCGTACCGGCGCGGCCGTCGCTCCCTCGACCCGGAGGCGGGTACGCAGACGCTCCACGAGCTCCTGCGTGGGCGCGACGCCGATGTCAGCGGTGAGCAGGGTGTCCTCGATGTCCTCCCAGGTGTCCTCGTCGAGGCGGTCCCGGGAGAGAAGCGCGAGCAGGCCCCGACCGAGCCCGCCCTGTGAGCGTGAGAGTCGCTGCCGGAGCCGCACCAGGCGGCTGGCAGCGGACTCCGGCCTCTCGATCTCCGGCGCCGGCGCGACCTCGGGGAGCTGTGTCTCCTCGATGGTCCGCGTCGGTGTGTCCCGGGGGGTCTCGGCGTCGTCACCGACCTTGGGCTCGGCCGGCGGCGCGACGGCTCCCGATCCGGTCGAGCGGTCGGCCTTCTTCGTCTCTCCACGGGACCGGGTCGTGACGAAACCGACGACGACGGCGAGGAGGAGGACGGCGATGCCGATGATCAGATAGAGGTACTCACCCACGGCCCCATCCAACCAGACGGGCTCAACCCTGCGTCCGGCCCCGTCGCCATCCGGGGCGCCGCTTCAGCGGTCCTGCTTCTCGCGCTGGTTGTCGAGGGTGGGAAGCATGTCGACTCCCTTGCGCATCGCGTCACCGACCCACGGTGTTCGGGGCATCTCCTCGCCGCGGTGAGGGAAGGCGACGTAGAGGACGACGACGCCTGCGAGAAGCATGATGCCCAACATGGTGAGCACGATCGAGGTCACAGAGACACCCTCCGAGGGGTTCGAGGCTGCACCGCGACGAGCGCCGCGGCAGTCACCGGGAGTGACCCCTCTACCGTTTCACGATGCCCTCGGACCTCAGTCCGCGCATCCGTGGAGACGACCCCCGAGGTGACACGAGTCACGTGCCCCGATCCGGCCGGCTCAAACCCCACCCGGAGTCCCCGTGCTTCTGTCGGACCTGGGTCTTTTCGAGGCGCGGGGCAGGTCAGCCGGAGGTCTTGACGAGCTTCTCCACCACGACCCGGACCTGTTCCGGGATCGGCCGCACGGGCCTGTTGCCGGGACCGTCCGCGTTGTCGACGTACACATGGACGAACCGGCCTTCGGCGGCCGCCTCCTGCGAGTCACCCTGGAAGAGGCCGATCCGGTAGACGACCGACGACGTGCCCACCCGGTCGACGACCAGCCCCATGTCGATGGGCTCGGGGAACCCGATCTCGCGGAAGTACCTGCAGGACGTCTCCGCCACCACCCCGATCGCCGGCAGCAGGCGGACGTTGACACCGGTCGCCTCGAACAGGTGCGCGTTGACCGCGGTGTCGAACAGCTCGTAGTACGTGGCGTTGTTCATGTGCCCGTAGGCGTCGTCGTCCGCCCAGCGCGTGGTGGCCTGCCGCCACACGACGTACTCGTCGCGGGTCGGTGGACCAGGTCGTTCGCTCACGCCCGCCTACGATGCCACAGACTCGCGCAGCCGCTGCGAGATGACCGCTGACACACCGTCGCCGCGCATGGTTACGCCGTAGAGGGCGTCACCGACCTCCATCGTGCGCTTCTGGTGGGTGATCACGAGCAGCTGGCTGTTCTCCCGCAGCTCCTCGTAGATCTCGAGGAGGCGGCCGAGGTTCGTGTCGTCGAGCGCGGCCTCGACCTCGTCGAGGATGTAGAAAGGCGAGGGCCGGGCCTTGAACAGCGACACCAGGAAGGCCACCGCCACCAGTGAGCGCTCGCCGCCCGAGAGCAGCGAGAGCCGCTTGACCTTCTTGCCGGGCGGGCGGGCCTCGACCTCGATGCCCGTGGTCAGCATGTCCGAGGGGTCGGTCAGCACGAGCTTGCCCTCACCGCCGGGGAACAGCCGCTTGAAGACGTGGTCGAACGCTGCGCTCACGTCCTTCCACGCCTCGGTGAAGACCTGCTCGACCCGCTCGTCGACCTCACGCACGATGTCGAGGAGGTCGCGCCGGGTCTTCTTCAGGTCCTCGAGCTGCTCGGTCAGGAACTTGTGCCGCTCCTCCAGCGCCGAGAACTCCTCGAGCGCCAGCGGGTTCACCTTGCCCAGCATCGACAGGGCCCGTTCGGCGGCGCGGAGCCGCTTCTGCTGCTCCTCGCGCACGTACGGGACCGGCTCGGGCGCCTCGCCGTCGGCATCCTCGTCACCCGACGGCAGGGAGGGCGGGACGTGGTTGTGGGGGCCGTAGTCGTCGACCAACGCCTCGACGTCGAGGCCGAGCTCCTCGACGGCACGCTCCTCGAGCTGCTCGATGCGCATCTTCTGCTGGGCTCGTGCCATCTCGTCGCGGTGGACGGTGTTGACGAGCTCGTCGTGCTCCTTGCCCAGGTCCCGCAGCCGGGTGCGAACGGCCATCAGCTCTTCCTCGCGGCCACGACGCGCCTGCTCGACGGTCGTGCGTTCGTGGGCCGCTGCCGCGACCGACGCCTCGAGCTGCTGCAGCACGACGGCCACGCCACGCCCGACCGCCTCGGCGACCTGGCCCTCGCGGACCAGCCGCTCACGTCGGGCCGCAGCCTTCGCCCGGGCCTCGCGCTCGGCCTTGGCGGCACGCAGCAGCGAGTCGGCCCGGCCGGCCAGCGCCCGCGCCCGCTCCTCGGCGGTGCGCAGTGCGAGCCGGGCGTCCATCTCCGCCTGCCGGGCCGCCCGTGCGGACTCGGCAAGGCTCTCGCGCTCGGTGGTGTCCGGCTCCTCCTCCGGCGCGTCCTCGGCGACGCTCAGCCGGTTCTCGAGCTCGGCAAGGCCGGCCAGGTCCTTGTCCCGGGCTGCCTCGGCCGCCTCGATGGCCTTCGTGAGCCGGTCCGCCTCGCCCCTGGCGGACCGTGCGAGCGAGCCGAACTGCCCGAGCTCCTCGGCGACGGCTGCGAGCGTCGCGTCGGACTCGTGGAGCCTGGCGAGGGCAACGTCGACGCGCTGCTTGGCCTGGGTCCGCTCCTCCTCCAGCCGGGACAGGTCGAAAGCGAGGCGCTCGCAAGCGTGGGTCGCCTCGGCGAGCTGTTCCGTCGCCTCGTCGACGGCGGCCTGAACCTCGATCAGGCTGGGCTGCGAGGACGAGCCGCCCGAGGCGAAGTGGGCCCCGAGCAGGTCGCCGTCACGCGTCACGGCCGTGACGTCGGGCAGCCTCCCGACGAGCGCTTTCGCCGCCTCGAGGTCAGCGACCACGGCGACCTTGAACAGGAGCCTCTGCAGCCCCGGACGCAGCGAGTCCGGGCAGTCGACGACCTCCGTCGCATAGACCGCATCTCCGGGCAGGCCCGGCCATGCGCCGGCATCGACCTCGGCGCCACCGAGCAGGATGCCGGCGCGACCGAGGTCCTCGGACTTCAGGTGCGTGATCGCGCCGAGCGCGGCGTCGACGTGCTCGACGGCGACGGCGTCCGAGGCGGATCCCAGGGCGCCGGCAACCGCGGCTTCGTAGCCGGCACGCACCGAGAGCAGCGCGGCCACCGAGCCGAGGAGGCCCGAGACCGAGTCGCTGGCCGCAAGCAGGGCACCTGCTCCGTCCTTGCGGTTGAGGCCGAGCTCGAGCGCCTCCTTGCGCGCTGCCAGTGCGCCTCGCTCACGGTCGGCGGACTGCGCCTCGTCGCGCGTCTTCGCCAGCCGATCCTCGATGTCGGCAAGGGCGGAGGCTGCGCCTTCGTGCTCGGCGTCGAGCCCCTCCTCGCCCGCGTCGAGCCCGGCGACCTTCGTCTCCAGCGAGGTGAAGTCGCGCTGTGCTCGTTCCGCGCGGGCAACCGCGTCCTCGCGTGCAGTGGTCAGCCGGCCCAGCTCGTCCTCGGCGGCCGCCGCCCTGCTCTTCAGCGCGTTCACCTGGCCGTGCAGCCTGGCCAGGCCCTCGCGGCGGTCGGCGGCGGCGCGCTGCAGGCCGGCGACGCGACGGTCCTCCTCCGCGTGCGCAGCCTCGGCCTCCTGGCGTGCGACGACCGCCTCGTCGAGTGCGGTGCGGTTGCGCGTGACCTCGCCGTTGATCTCGTTCTCCTGGGCGCGGACCCGCTCAGCCTCGGCGGTGAGCTGCTCGGGGTCACGACCCGAGTCTCCGGACGGCTCGGCGGCCCCCTGGCGTGCGTTGCGGACCCGTTCGGCCGCAAGGCTCGCGGTGCCCTTCAGGCGCTCACGTAGCCCCGAAAGGGCGAACCAGGTCTCCTGCGCCTGGGCGAGGGCGGGCAGGTCCTCCCGGAGGGCAGCCTCCAGCGCCGCCTCCGCCTGCCGGGTGCGCTCGACCGCTGACTCCACCTCGGTACGCCGTTCGAGGAGGATGCTCTCGTCGGCCAGCTCCTGCTCGAGGGCGGTGCGGGCGGTGACCAGGTCGTCCGCGAGCAGACGGGCCCGGGCGTCGCGGACGTCGGCCTGGACGACCGCGGCCTTCCTCGCGACCTCGGCCTGCCGGCCCAACGGCTTGAGCTGGCGGCGGATCTCGCTCAGCAGGTCGTTGAGGCGGGTCAGGTTCCCCTCGGTGGAGTCGAGCTTGCGGAGCGCCTTCTCCTTGCGCTTGCGGTGCTTGAGTACGCCGGCCGCCTCCTCGATGAAGCCGCGGCGGTCCTCGGGGGTCGCGTGCAGGATCGAGTCGAGCTGTCCCTGCCCGACGATCACGTGCATCTCCCGGCCGATGCCCGAGTCGGACAGGAGCTCCTGGACGTCGAGAAGCCGGCAGGACTGGCCGTTGATGGCGTACTCCGAGCCACCGTTGCGGAACATCGTCCGGCTGATCGTGACCTCGGAGTAGTCGATCGGGAGCGCGCCGTCGGCGTTGTCGATGGTCAGCTGCACCTCGGCCCGCCCGAGCGGGGGCCGGCCGGACGTACCGGCGAAGATGACGTCCTCCATCTTGCCGCCGCGCAGCGACTTCGCGCCCTGCTCACCCATCACCCACGCGAGCGCGTCGACGACGTTGGACTTGCCGGACCCGTTGGGGCCGACGATGCACGTGATCCCCGGCTCGAGCTGGAGGGTCGTCGCGGAGGCGAAGGACTTGAACCCGCGGAGCGTCAGGCTCTTGAGGTACAACGTGGGGCTCCTCCCGTGACGGCACTGTCGGCCGAACTGTCACAAACGAAAAATTATGCCGTGGGGAAGTCAGCAGGCAGCAGCCTACCCTCTGCGCTCCCCGATTCCGCGCACCCCGAGCGGACTGTCACACCGCACCAGGCGGTGTGACGGCCCACCGTCAGTGGCCGCGGGACCAGGGTGTCCTTTCCTTGCCGCCAGGCATGCCGGAACGGTCACGGCGGAAGGCTAGCCGTGACCGTTCCCGGTTGTGTCGCTTTCTCGGACTATCTACGAGACGCCCGGCGGCGGAGTACGACGAACCCGCCGAGGGCCAGCACCATCAGCGTGATCGGGAGGGCGTCCTCGGGCCACGAGAAGGTCCCGAACGGGCTGGTCGAGCCAAGCGAGATCGTGCTGGTCAGATCGGTGCCTCCCGGCAGGTCCACCGCGTAGACGTCGAGGCCACGGACCAGGTCGACCGAGTAGACCAGGTTGGTCTTCTTCCCTGTCGCCACACCGTTCTGGTTGTAGACCGGCATCCAGTACGCGTCCCACACCTCCGAGACGCCCCAGGTGGCGTAGCCGTAGGACTTGATGTCCTTCGGGTTGCGCACGTCGACGATCTGGGTGCCGCCACCGTAGAACCCGACAGAGACGAGCCCGTCCTGGTGGTAGTCGAACCAGTGCGCCGAGCAGAAGGCGCCCTGCGGGAGCGGGAAGGTGCCGAGGTCGGAGAGCTCGACCTTGTCCAGCGGGACGATCGCGTCCTTCGTGCCGTCCAGGCGCTTGATCCACCAGGTCTGGAACGAGCCCGCCTTGCTGCAGTCGGTCTGCTCGTAGTCCTCCTCGGTCACCAACAGGATGTTGCCGTTCGCGAGGGAGGGAGCCGCGCCAGGCTTGAAGGCCGACGCGTTCGGACGGAAGGAGTTGTGGTGGATGAAGTCGTTGTACCCCGGGTAGTTCGGGTCCTCGCCCCGTCCGGCCGCCCCGGTCGTGGTGACCAGCTTCGGGTTCTTCGGGTCCTGGACGTTGAAGATCGCGGAACCGTCGTACCCCGTGTTGGTGCCGTAGCCGGCGTTGTCGAAGTTCCACTTGTGCCCGGCCCCGGGAGACTTGAACGGCTGTGTCCCCGCCACTGCCGGGTTCGCGTCCAGCTCGACCGGCTTGTCGAGGTCGGTGAGATCCATGATCGAGAAGGTGCCGGAGCCGCCGTCCCCGGCGGAGTAGGCGTACTGGCAGTCGGTCTCGAGGATGCAGGCCACGGTGTGCGTGCTGGTTGTCGCCGGGGCACTCGAACGCAGGTACGGCTTCGTCGGGTCGGTCACGTCGACCACGATCATCTCGTTGCCCAGAAGGGCCTTCTGCGTGTGCTCGATGTCCGTGGAGACGTCGTAGAGGTCGACCCCGATCAGCGCGAACCGCTTCGTCCCCTCCTTGGTCTTCCGCTCACCACAGTTGAGCGCCTCGTTCTCGAACACCAGGTTCGGCAGGGTCCCCGTGAGCTTCGGCTTGAGGGGGTCGCTCACGTCGTACACGTCGACCGAGTCGAGGTTCGACATCACGAAGATAGGAGCGGACTTCATGAAGCAGCCCGAGATGCCCGCGGACCCCGGGTTCGACGCGACGAGGTTGACGTTGGGGCTGGTGAGCAGCGGGATGTTCACGCCCGCGGAGTACTCCGAGCGCATCTTCTCGATGCGCTCCTTGTCACCGTGCGCCGAGGCCGGGCCCGCGGCTGTGAAAGTCAGGGCAGCCATGGCTGCCAGCGCCGTCACCAGCCGTGCGGCGACGCGAAGACGGGTCGAGATCATGCAGGGGGTCCCTCCACCAAGCGCCGCTCCATGTGAGCGGCGTCACCTAACCCCCTGCGATACCCAGCCGCGAAACGACCGAAACTATGCCGCTAGACCGGTTGCTTGCACGCAGTAGTCCCACAGGGCACGCGCCTCCGCCGGCGCCGCGTGTGTGCGCCTCAGGACGGCGTACGTCGTGGGACGCGGACGCCTGTCGTGCCAGAACACGCCGCTGGTCCGACCCGCCTCGGGTGCTGCGACCAGCCACACGACCGTGTCCGCGCCTTCCGCGACCGAGCGCAGCATCGGCCGGGTGAACCGGTGGAACGCGGGCAGCGAGTGCTTGACCCCAGGGGTGTCGGCCCACCCCGGGTGCATGCTGTGCACGACGACGCCGTCTCCACGCAGCTCACGCGCCCACATCTGGGCGAGCACGACCTGCATGCGCTTGGTCCTGGCGTAGGCGAGAGTCCCGGAGTACTCCCCGTGGGTGTACTCCGGATCGTCGATGCGCAGCGGCTGGGTGTACATCCCACCCGAGGTCACGAAGACGACCCGCCCGTCCCCATCGGCGGCGAGCGACGACCGGAGCAGCTGGGTGAGCAGATGAGGGCCGAGGACGTGCGTGGCCAGGGTCAGCTCGTGGCCGTCAGCCGTCTCGGTCCGCTCCGGCGGGAGGACGCCGGCATTGTGCACCAGCGCGTGCAACCGCGGGACCTCGCTCATGAGCGCCGCCGCGAAGTCGGGTAGCGCGGAGAGGTCGCTCACGTCGCACTGGTCGACCTCGAGGTCGGCGCCGGGCACCTGCCGCGCGATCTCGTCACGGGCTGCGTTCCCCCGCTCCACGCTGCGGCAGAGCATCCGCACCTGCGCGCCGAGCCTCGCGGCGCCGGCCACGGTGGCCATGCCCAGTCCGGAGTTGGCGCCGGTGACCGCGACGACCCTGCCGCGGAGCACGTCCGCGGGCGGGTCCTCGGGCCACCAGTTCCGGCGGAGGAGGTAACCGAGACGGGTGTAGCCCGGAACGACGGTCCTGTCGAGGAGCCAGTCGATGCCGGATGCAGCGATCGCCATGTGACCAGACTATGCACCCGCAGCGACCAGACGTCGCGGCGTAGGAAGAGGCTCAACCTCTCAGACGGGCTGCATGCTCTCGTCGAGGGTGAGCAAGGGAGAGTCGTGTACGGCGGCAGCGAGCGTGTCGTTCTCGGCCTGCAAGCGCAGGATGTGCGCCTCCAGGTCGGCCACGTGCTGTCGAAGTCGCCGGTTCTCCGCGGTGAGCTGAGCGAGGGCTCGTGGGTCGCTGCTGCTCATGTAGCCGAGGAGCGCCTTGGCCATAGATAGTCCTCCGGAGGAAGAGGGGTCTGGTCGCGCCACGAGAGCGGCTGGGACCAGCCAGATGAGGTGGGGTGTTCTCTCTTCAAGAGTCCCACTCCCCGCCGTTCGGGTCAATCCCGGGGTTAGCTGGGAGCAAGCACCGGTCCCAAGGCGGTCGAAAGATGCCGCAACCACCCGGTTGGTTACATTTTTTCTCATGTCACCACCGCTGAAGATCGCGGCCTGTCGTCGCCTGTGCAGTTGGCACGAGACGGAGGACGTGCTCGAGGGCGAGTCCCTCTTCGCTTGCAAAGGTTGCGGCAGCCAGTGGGTGGCCTCCGAACCCTGGACGCCCATCGACCACACCGGTGAGATCCCGGAGCCGGTTCAGCGGGTCCGACGGCGCGGAGGACGCTGACACCGAGGGCAGAAGTACGACGACCGGTTCATGAAGGGAACCCGCACGATCGGGGTGCCGCAGCGGGAGCACGGCTCCCCCTCCCTGCCGTACACCTCGAGAGACCGCTCGAAGTAGCCGCTCTCCCCGTTCACGTTGACGTACAGCGAGTCGAACGACGTACCGCCCTGGGCAAGCGCGGCGGCCATCACCGTGCGGACCCCGGCGAGGAGCTGGGCGGCGTCCGCACGCCGGAGCCTGTCGCCGGGGCGGTCACCGTGCATCCGTGACAGCCACAGCGCCTCGTCCGCGTAGATGTTCCCCACTCCGGACACCAGCGTCTGGTCGAGCAGCAGCCGCTTGACGCCCGCCGTTCGTCGGCGCAGCCGCTCGAGGAACAGGTCCTCGTCGAACTCGGGATCCATCGGGTCGCGGGCGATGTGTGCGATCTCAGCAGGAAGGTCGGCGCCTCCGGCCGAGATCGACAGTCCGCCGAACATCCGCTGGTCCACGAACCGAAGCTCGTCGGACGTACCGTCCAAGGTGAGCCGGACCCGCAGGTGCCGCTCCGGCACGGCCGTCTCCGGCTGGAGGACCATCTGCCCGCTCATCCCGAGGTGGGCGAGGATGGCGTCACCGTTGTCGAGCGGCAGCCAGAGGTACTTTCCACGGCGCCTCGCCCCCACGATCCGGCGTCCTGTCAGCTGTGCGGCGAAGTCTTCGGGACCCCCGTGGTGACGTCGCACGGGGCGTGGATGGAGCACGTCCACCGCTGTGATGGTCCGGCCGACCACATGGCTCTCGAGTCCGAGCCGGACGACCTCTACCTCCGGAAGCTCGGGCAACTCAGGAGTCGGCCACCGCGGGGGTGGGGCTCGAGGTGCCGTGCTCGTCGGCGATGGCGCGGTAGGCGGTCTCGGCGGCCTGCTGCTCGGCCTCCTTCTTCGAGCGGCCCGTCCCGTGGCCATAGAGCTTGTCGCCCACCTGGACCTGGGCGGTGAAGGTCTTCTCGTGGTCGGGGCCCTCGTCCTCGATGACGTACTCAGGCACGCCGAGCGAGTGCTCCGCGGAGAGCTCCTGGAGGCTCGTCTTCCAGTCCAGGCCGGCACCGAGGCCGGCCGCGGTCTCCATGAGCGGGTCGAAGAGCAGGTGCACCACCTGGCTCGCGGCTTCGAACCCGCCGCTGAGGTAGACCGCACCGATCAGCGCCTCGACCGTGTCGGAGAGGATGGAGGACTTGTTGCGGCCCCCGGTCGACTCCTCACCGCGCCCGAGCTTGATGTGCTCGCCCAGCCCGATCGTGCGCGCGACGTCGGCGAGCGCCCGGGCGTTGACCACCGCCGCTCTCAGCTTGGCGAGCCGCCCCTCCGACAGGTCCGGGTGTGCGCGGTACAGCGTGTCGGTGACCACGACACCGAGGACGGAGTCGCCGAGGAACTCCAGCCGCTCGTTGGTGGGCAGCCCACCGTTCTCGTAGGCGTAGGAGCGGTGGGTGAGGGAACGCTCCAGCAGCCCGGCGTCCAGGACAGGACTGCCGAGCGCTGCGCGCAAGTCGTCGTACGACGGCTCGCTCACGGTCGTTGCCGTCAGAGAACCTGGCGGCGGTCTGCGCGGGCGCCGTACTGCCCGCACTCAGGGCACGCGCGGTGCGGGAGGTGCTTGGCGCCGCAGGCCGGGTTGGCGCAGGACACCAGCGAGGGCGCAACCGCCTTCCACTGCGAGCGACGGTGACGCGTGTTGCTGCGCGACATCTTCCGCTTCGGGACAGCCACTTAACTCACTCCTCTGTCGGGCCGGTGTCCCGGCCGTTTCGTTCATCAGGGTCTTGCGCCAGCGTTTGGAGTGCCGCCCATCGTGGGTCGACCGCCTCGTCGTGCTGGTGGTCCGGGTCGTCCGCGAGCCTGGCGCCGCACTCGACGCACAGTCCCGGGCAGTCGTCCCGGCACAGCGGCTGGAAGGGCAGTGAGAGCACCACCGCATCCCGCAGCAATGGTTCGAGGTCGAGCAGGTCGCCCTCCAACCGGCTGGCTTCGTCGTCCCCTTCGTCCGCGGCGGTGTCGCTCTCCTCGTAGGCGAAGAGCTCCTGGAGGTCGGTGACCAGCTCGTCGCTGACGTCCTCCAGGCACCTGGCGCACTCCCCCTCGAGGCCGACGTGCGCCGTCCCGGTGACGAGGACCCCCTCCATGACCGCCTCGAGTCGAAGATCGAACTCGATCGGCGACCCTTCGGGGACGCGGAGAACTTCGATGCCCAGATCTGCCGGTGCCGGCACCGTGCGTGACACCAGTCGCTGCGACCCCGGGCGGCGGCCGAGCTCGCGTGTGTCGAGCACGAGCGGCGCTCTCGGGTCGAGACTGCTCAGGATGTCACTTCCGTTGTCGGGCATAGCAGATCATGGTCCTTTCACGTTCGGCCTGATGGAGCGCAGGACGAGCATGGCGAACCGCCCACAAGAGTACCGGCTGGTGTGGGTCCCGACCAAAACGCGGGGCTCTCACCCCGCGGGACCGAGCGGCAGGTCAGCCGTCGAGGTGCTCGGGAAGCTTGATGCTGGCGATCTCTTCCTCGGTCAGCGAGTCGAGAGCCGAGCGTCCGGCGAGCCGTTCGCGGCCGCGCTTGACCGCCTCCATGGTGCGCTCGAGGGTGATCTCGAAGTTGGCGAGCTTGCCGTCGACGTAGTCGTCGGTCTCCTTGCGCAGCTCCTCGGACTCGGTGCGCGCCTCCTCGAGGACCTCGTCCGCGCGCCGCTGCGCGACCCGGAAGATCTCGGTGTCGGAGACGAGCCGGTCGCGCTCGCTCTGCGCATCCTGGATGATCCGCTCGCTCTCCACCCGGCCGTCGTCGAGGACCGCGTCCCGGTCGGACAGAACCTGGTGGGCGTCACCGAAGGCGACGCTCATCTCCTGCTCGAGCTCGTCGAGCCTCTCGAGCAGCTCGGCGCGGTTGACCACCGCGGAGGCAGACATCGGCATCGACCGAGCCTGCTCTACCACCTGCCGGATCTCGGCAAGCTTGGCGTGCACGTCCACGTTGACCTTCCTCGTCCTCGTAAGTCGCGTGCCGAGTCCCCGGGCAGGGGACAGCGGCACGCTCGCCTTATGACGATACGTGGAGCGCCAAAAAGATCCTAGTCAGGCCTGGCGCCGCTCCGCGAGCCGGGTCGTCAGCCGCTCGAGCACACGCGCCGGCACGAGGGAGGAGACGTCACCGCCGAACGTGGCCACCTCCTTGACGAGGCTGGACGCGAGGAAGGAGTACTCCGGGCTGGTCGGAACGAAGACCGTCTCCACGTCGGCGAGGCTGGAGTTCATCTGCGCCATCTGGAGCTCGTAGTCGAAGTCGCTGACGGCTCGCAGGCCCTTGACGATCGCGTGGATGTCCCGGTCCCGGCAGAAGTCGACCAGCAGACCGTGGAACGCGTCGACCTTCACGTTGCCGTACGACGAGCACACGTCGTTCAGCATGTCGATCCGCTCCTCGACCGTGAACAGGCTCTGCTTGGACTTGTTGATGAGGACCGCGACGGTGACCTCGTCGAAGAGTGCCGAGGCACGGGAGACGATGTCGATGTGGCCGTTGGTCACCGGGTCGAACGATCCGGGACACACCGCTCTGCGCACTGCTGCTCCTCGGTGGGACGGGGTCACGGACCCTGGGTCGGGCCGCTGGCGTGACCGTACCAAAGCGTGGTCTCGCCGTACTTCCTGTAACGCTCGCCCTCGACACCCTCCGGCCAGGCGAGGTCCCCGTCGCGGGAGGCTCGCTCGACCACCAGCAGGGCTCCTGGGGCAAGCCAGCCGTTCGTCACCAGCGCCGCCAGGTCGCCACGGACGGCGGCGGTCTCCAGGGAGTACGGCGGGTCGAGGAAGACGATGTCGTACGGCGCCCGCGGCGGCTGCGCCAGGGCCCGGGACACGGCGGAGGTCACCACGTCGACGGCGAATCCGAGGGCCTGCGCATTGGCACGGATCAGCGTGGCGGTCCTGCGGTCCTGCTCGACCAGCGTGACCGCCGCCGCGCCGCGGGACATCGCCTCGAGGCCGACGGCTCCGGACCCGGCGTAGAGGTCGAGGAAGCGGAGACCGTGCATCGACGCGAAGCCCGAGTCGATCGTCGAGAACATCGCCTCCCGGACGCGGTCCGAGGTCGGCCGAGTGCTGTCTCCGGACGGCGTCTTCAGCCGGCGTCCCCCCGCGACTCCTCCGATGATCCGGGTCACGCCTTCTCCAGGTAGTCAGCCTGCTGAGACTCGTCGAGGAGCCGGACCGCCTCGGCGAGCGCCGGGTGCCCGGCCAGCTGCGGGTCCTTCGCGACGACCGCAGCCGCAGCCTCACGGGCCTCGGCGATCGTGCCCTCGTGCTTGATGACCGAGAGCAGCCGCAGCCCCGAACGCCGGCCTGACTGCGCCGCCCCGAGCACATCGCCCTCCCGCCGCTGCTCGAGATCCACCCGGGAGAGCTCGAAGCCGTCGACGGTCGCGGCCACAGCCTGCAGGCGCTCCATCGCCGGCGTGTCGGACTCCACACGCGTGACCAGGAGGCACAGCCCTGGATGTCCTCCACGCCCGACCCGGCCCCGGAGCTGGTGCAGCTGGGAGACACCGAAGCGGTCGGCGTCCAGGATCACCATGACCGTCGCGTTGCCGACGTCCACCCCGACCTCGATCACCGTCGTGGAGACGAGCACGTCGATCTCGCCGGCAGCGAAGGCGCGCATGACCTGGTCCTTGCGGTCAGGAGCCAGCCGACCGTGGAGCGTCTCGACGCTCAGGCCGGCGAGGACACCGGAGGCGAGGGCGGGTGCGACCTCCTCCACCGCGGCGAGGTCGACGGTGGCCTTCTCGCCGTCGGCACCGTCGGGTGTCCTGCCTCTGGCTGGGCCGCTCTCCTCCTTGTCGTCGCCTCCGATCCGGGGGCACACGACGTACACCTGGTGCCCCTTCTCCACCTCCTCGCGAACCCGAGCCCAGGCGCGGTCGAGCCACGAGGGCTGGTAGCGCATGTTGACGACGCTGCTCTGGATCGGCGCCCTGCCGGCCGGGAGCTCGGCGAGCGTGGACGTCTCGAGGTCGCCGAACACCGTCATGGCCACCGTGCGCGGGATCGGTGTCGCCGTCATCACGAGCACATGGGGTGGGACCTCGCCCGCCTTGGCCGCCAGAGCCGCGCGCTGCTCCACGCCGAACCGGTGCTGCTCGTCCACGACGACGAGACCGAGGTCGGCGAACTGGACCTTGTCCTCGAGGAGCGCGTGGGTGCCGACGACGATGCCTGCTGCGCCCGACGCCGCGTCGAGCAGTGCCGACTTGCGGGAGGCGGCTCCGAGAGAGCCCGTCAGCAGCGCCACCTGGGTGCCGTCGTCGGCGCCTCCGAGCATGCCGCCCGAGGCGAGGTCGCCGAGCATCTCGGAGATCGACCGGTGGTGCTGCTGGGCGAGCACCTCGGTGGGGGCGAGCAGAGCCGCCTGACCGCCCGAGTCGATCACGCGCAGCATCGCGCGCAACGCGACCACGGTCTTGCCGGAGCCCACCTCGCCCTGGAGCAGGCGGTGCATGGGGTGCCCGGCGGCGAGGTCGCCCAGGATCTGCTCGCCGACGTCGTCCTGTCCCCGGGTCAGCTGGAACGGAAGCCGTGCGTCGAACCGGTCGAGCAGCCCTCCTGCGACACCGGCTCGCGGCTGGGCGGGCAGTGCCATCAGCTCGGCACGCCTCCGCGCGAGCACGGTCTGGGTGACGAACGCCTCCTGGAACCGGAGGGCCTTCTCCGCGGCCGCCTTCTCCTCCCAGCTGTCGGGGCGATGGATCCACTCCAGCGCCTGTGCGGCGCCGAGCAGGCCGTGGGCGAGGCGCACCTCCGCCGGCATTGGCTCGGGCATTTCGTCGACCATGTCGAGGGCGAGCTTGACCGACCCCTCGACGACCCATGAGGAGACCTTCTTGCTGGCCGGGTAGATCGGCCGCAGCGCCTTGAGCTTCCGGCGCTCCTCCTCTGCCTGCTCCTCCGCCGTCTGCGAGGACTCTTGCTCGAGCACGTCGGTCTGCGGGTGCACGAGCTGCCAGCGCTTGTGGAACCGGTCCCAGTCGGCACGGCCCTCGAACATCCCGAGGGTGCCGGGGCTCAGCTGCCGGTGCCGCCACTCGGCGGTGTGCTTCTTCCGGTCGAAGAACGTCAGCGACAGCCGGCCGTCGCCCACCTCGACGACGACCTCGAGCCGGTAGGCCATCTGTCCCGTGCGGCGGTCGCGGTAGGGGTGCTGGTTCGACGACACCACCCGGCCGATGACCGTCGTGTGCTCGCCTGCCTCGAGGCCCGCGACGTCGCTGGTCTCGCCACGTGTGACGTAGGAGCGCGGGTAGTGGAGGAGCAGGTCGCCCACGGTCTCGAAGCCGAACGCCTCGCGGAGCTTCTTGGCGGTCCGGTCTCCGACGGCCGCCGAGAGCCTGGACGCCATCGTGATCGTGGGCACCGTCAGCCGCTCCTACTCCACCCCGATGAGCAGCGGGTAGCGCTCCTGCCCACCGTCGTACACCACGACGTCGACGGTCGGGTGCTCGACGGAGAGGTACGACGAGCACCGCGCGACGAGGTCGCCCGCGTCCGCTCCGGCCACCACCGTGACAAGCTCACCACCACCACCGAGCAGTCGTTCGAGAACACTGGTGGCAACAGTAAACAGATCGTCACCGACAAGAACGAAGTCACCTTCGATCGCGCCGAGGACGTCACCGACCTCGCACGGCCCTGCAGTGGTCATCGCCTGTCTCGCCGCGACGGTCACCGCACCGGACCGGGCGTGGCGGGCCGCGGCGGTCATGTGCAGGACGTCCTCGTCGAACGACCTGCCCGGTTCGTGCACGGCCAGGGCGGCGAGCCCCTGCACCTGGGCGCCGGTGGGGATCACCGCGACCCTGAGGTCGCCGTCGTCACGAGCCGCCTGTGCCGCGGCCTCGGCGACCGCGATCGAGTCCCGGTCGTTGGGCAGGACGACCAGCTCGGCCGCACCCGTCGCCGTGATCGCCTCGAGGATCTGTCCGGTGGATGGTCTCCGACCAGGGCCGACCGGCACCACGGTCGCGCCTGCCTCGGCGAAGAGCTGCTCGAGACCGGCACCGGCAGCACCGATGACGACCTTGCGGCCCCTGCGCTCCGACACCTTGTGGACACCGCGCCGCTCGAGCTGCTCGGCGAAGTGGGTCACCCGGATCCGGTGGGGACGTCCCGCCTCGATGCCGGCCTCGACGGCCGCGCCCACGTCGTCCACGTGGACGTGGACGTTCCACAGACCGTCGCCACCGACGACCACGAGCGAGTCCCCGAGGGGCGCGAGCCGACGACGCAGCTGTGCGACGCGGTCGTCCTCGGCGTCGAGCAGGTACATGACCTCGTACGCCGGGCCGTCGGCGGTGAGGTCGCCCGTCTGCAGCGGAACGGGGATCGCCCGTGCGCCGAGCGCCGGGTGGGCGCCGACCGGACGCTTCCCGGTGACGGCCGTCTCGGCGGCGTCGAGGATGACGCACAGACCGCGGCCGCCGGCGTCGACGACCCCCGCGTCGCGGAGGATCTGGAGCTGCTCCGGGGTCCGGTCCAGCGCGTCCCGCGCGGCGGAGGCGGCGGCCCGGATCACGTGCCCGAGGCGGTTGGACTCCTTCCGGGCTGCCTCAGTGGCCGCCTCTGCAGCGACCCTGGCGACGGTGAGGATCGTCCCCTCGACGGGTTCACCCACGGCTGCGTACGCTGCCTCGGCGGCCAGGGTCATCCCCTCGGCGAACACCAGGGCGGAGCGGTCGTGCTCCCCCGCCTCTGCCAGGCGCTTCAGCAGGGCGCCGACGAGCTGCGACAGGATCACCCCGGAGTTCCCCCGTGCCCCGAGCAACGCTCCCCGGGCGAAGGCGCCGAGGGCGGCCCTCAGCTCACCGTCGGGGTCGCCCTCCACCCGCTCGAGCATGGCGTTCCGTGCGGACTCGAACGTGAGGAACAAGTTGGTCCCGGTGTCGCCGTCCGGGACGGGGTAGACGTTGAGCGCGTCGATCTCCTCGCGCGCGGCGCCGAGTGCGGCCAGGGCGATCTCGGAGAACCGCATGACGGTCGGCAGGTCGAAGGTGGCAACCGGCCCCTCGCGCATGAGTACGTCTCGCCCCTTCCGGTGGTGCCAGCCACGCCGTGTGAGCATGTCAGGCTAGTGCGTGTCCCTCGATTCGCCTCGAGGTGTCCGCATCGGATACTCTTGTGCGGTTGCCTCGAGCGTTTCGAGTGCACCCCCGCACCATCAGTAGTAGCAATCTAGTCTTTCAGGAGTTCACGGTGGCTGCCGTCTGTGACATCTGCGCCAAGAAGCCGGGCTTCGGTCACAACCGGCCGTGGTCGCGCAAGATTACGAAGCGTCGCTTCAACCCGAACATCCAGCGCGTCCGCGCGACGGTGAACGGCTCTCCCAAGCGGCTGAACGTCTGCACCGGCTGCCTCAAGGCGGGCAAGGTCACTCGCTGACCTGACATCTCGTACACACGAAGGGCCGCTCCCCCACGGGAGCGGCCCTTCGTCGTTGAGTCGGCCCTCCCGCGTCGTTGAGTCGGCCCTCCCGCGTCGTTGAGTCGGCCCTCCCACGGGCGTACGCCGAACTCGACCCGGACCGTCGGCAGCGAAACCTCGTCCGCCACCGCGCGAAGGCCGACTCGAGGCCCCGGGAGGGGCGACTCAACACCCCGGGAGGGCCGACTCAACACCAGGAGGGGGACTCAGCGGAAGTGCTGGTGCCCGCCGGGCCCTTCGTACTCCGCACCGTCGACGGTGACGCCCGACCCCTCGGTAACCACGCCGATCTGCCGCCACTCCTCCGGCAGCGCCGTCCCACCAGGGAAGGTGGCGACGAGCGCGTGGTCGTCTCCGCCGGTCAGGATGAACCTCATCGGGTCGGCACCGAGGGCGGCGCCGACAGCCCTCAACGGTTCGGCGACCTCGAAGGCCGACGTCCAGACGTCGACGGCCACCCCGCTGGCCTCGGCCACGTGCCCGACGTCGCCGAGCAGCCCGTCGGAGAGGTCGATCATCGACGTCGCGCCGAGCGCCGCGGCCTGCGCCCCGGCCGCGTAGGGGGGCTCCGGCCGGCGGTGGGCCTCGACGAGCACGCGCGGCGAGCGGAAGCCCCGCGCCAGCACCGCGAGCCCGGCCGCGGCCCAGCCCTGACGTCCGGCGATCGCCACCACGTCCCCGGGACGGGCTCCGGACCGTCGTACGGGTTCCCCCTCGCACACCCCGAGCGCGGTGATCGCGATGACCACCTCGTCCGCCCGGGTCACGTCTCCGCCGACCACAGAGGCCCCGACGAGCGCAGCCTCCTCGGCGATGCCGTCGGCGAGCTCGAGTGCCCAGGCGGCGGGCAGGTCCGGGGGCGCGGCAAGGCCCACGGTCAGCGCGGTGGTCCGGCCGCCCATGGCGTTGATGTCCGACAGGTTCTGGGCCGCCGCCTTGTGGCCGATGTCGAGCGCGGAGGCCCAGTCGCGGCGGAAGTGCCTGGTGTCGACGAGGACGTCCGTGGACACGACGACCCTTCCGCCTGGTACGGCGACCATGGCGGCATCGTCCCCAGGACCGACCAGGACGTGCTCGCCCTGGGCGAAACGGGCCTTCAACGCGTCTACCAGCCCGAACTCGCCGACGTCGGCGAGCGTCGCGTTCGCGGGAAGGGTCCGATGGGAAGGCAAAGCAGTCATGGCCTCATTCAACCCGATCATCATGCCGTGTTCCTGCCGAGCCACGCGGCACGGTAGGTTGAGCCAGGATTCACGCAACGACTGACTGTGTCCCAACAAGACCGCAGGAGCTCAGCATGGTGGTTCAGGCCTACATCTTGATCCAGACCGACGTCGGCAAGGCGGCCGAGGTCGCGGCGGAGATCGCGGACGTCAAGGGCGTCACGATGGCCGAGGACGTCACCGGTCCCTACGACGTGATCGTCCGCGCGGAAGCACGCAACGTCGACGAGCTGGGCAAGCTGGTCGTCGCGAAGGTGCAGAACATCCCCGGCATCACCCGGACCCTGACCTGCCCCGTCGTACACATCTGACCAGGACCGCGGTTCGTCACATGCTCCGGCAGCGCCCCGCTCCCTCGAGGAGCGCGGGCGCTGTCGCATGTCTGGTGCTGGTCGCCGGACTCGCCGCGGGATGCGGCTCCGGCAACGTGCCGGTCGACTCCCCGTCACCGTCGGGAGCCCACGCCCGGGCCTGCTCAGAGCTGCTCGACGCCCTCCCCGACTCCGTGGCCGGCGAGCAGCGCCGGACGGTCGAACCCGAGGACGCGTATGCCGCTGCCTGGGGCGACCCTGCGATCGTGCTCCGGTGCGGGGTCCCGCGCCCCGAGGGGTACGACGAGTTCGCCACCTGCCAGGAGACCAACGGGGTGGGCTGGTTCATCCCCGAGAAGCAGATCACGGGTGAGCCGGAGGAGATCGTGATGACCACCGTGGGCAGGGAGCAGAGCGTCGAGGTGCGCCTGCCCGAGGAGTACTGGCCGCCCGCCGAGGCCATGGTGGACCTGGCCGACGCGATCAAGCGGTCGACCCGCGAGGTGGATCCCTGTGTGTGACCGAGAAGAACCTACGAGACCGAGGTGGGCCAGTGGGCGGGCCGGGTGAGTGACGGCGGGATCGTCGTCGCGCCGTCTCCCTTGGCCGCGTCGAGCTGGGGCTGGGTGAGGAAGATGCTCCCGTCGAGGTTCGTCGCACGCACGTCGGCGGCCCGCAGGTCGGCCCCCAGGAGATCGGCCTTCCGCAGGTCCGCGTCTCGCAGGTCGGCTCCGAGCAGGTAGGTGCCGCGCAGGTCGGCCCCGCGCAGGTCCGCGCCGCGGAGGTTCGCCCCTACCAGGTCGGCACCTCTCCGGTCGGGCGCGGAGTCACCGAACTCCGCGCGCACCACTTCGCTGACCCGCGCCAACAGCTGGCCCACGTCCCGCCGGTGCCCCGTGGTGTCGAAGGCAGCGAGCTCGTCAGGGCCCCCGTCAGTCACCCGTTCGGTGTCTTTCCGGGCGAGGTCGAGCTCGTCTGCCAGCGGGCCGGACGGCAGGAGAGCCGCGGCCTCGGCCAGGTGCCACAGCAGCTCCCGGAGCTGCCGCATCACCGTGAACACGGCGAACATCGACGGGGCGATCGTGGGGTCCCGGCGCCAGTCCCGGCCCCCGAACGTCACCTGGGTCACCTGCTGGCCCGCGCCGAAGCAGTCGAACACCGCACAGCCCGGGAAGCCTCGTTCGCGGAGGCCGTCGTGGATGCCGCAGCGGAAGTCCGCGAGCAGGTTCGAGCAAGGCTCCCCGGCAGGCTTGTCCATGGCGAAGTCGGCCGAGGCCGCGAAGGCCGGCGCGACGCAGCACAGCCCGGCGCACCGACCGCAGTCCGCCCGCAGGTCCTGACGTGCCTCGGCAGCGCGTGACACGGCTCTACCGCAGGCCGGTGCTGCGGTGCAGCGCGAGCTGGACCAGGCGGTCGACCAGCTCGGGGTAGTCCACGCCCGCCGCCGCCCACATGCGCGGGAACATCGACTGAGGCGTGAAGCCCGGCATCGTGTTGATCTCGTTGATCACGACGCGCTCGTCGGGCAGGACGAAGAAGTCGACGCGGGCCAGGCCCTCGCACGACAGCGCCTCGAAGGCGTCGACAGAGAGGTGCTGGACCCGCTTCGCGACATGCTCGGGCAGGTCGGCCGGCACGGTGAGCTCGGTGTGCTCCTCGGGGAGGTACTTCGCGGCGAAGTCGTAGAACTCGTGGCTGCCGTCGATGTTGATCTCGGCGACGACGCTGGCGTCCGGTGGGTTGTTGCCGAACCCTTCGATCACGCCGCACTCGACCTCGCGCCCGCCCTCCGCGGATGCCTCGACGATCACCTTCGGGTCGTGCTCGCGGGCGAGCTCGATCGCCTCTTCCAGCTCCGACCGGTCGTGCACCTTGCTGATGCCGATGCTGGAGCCGCCACGTGCGGGCTTGACGAAGACCGGGTAGCCGAGCGAGTCCACCGACTCCTGGCACGCGGCCCGGTCGGTCTCCCACGCGCGGGGAGTGATCACCGCGTAGGGCAGGACGGGCAGCCCCTGGGCCTGGAAGACCACCTTCATGTAGTGCTTGTCCATGCCGACCGCGGACGCGAGCACACCGGCTCCGACGTACCGGACCCCCGCCATCTCGAGGAGCCCCTGGATGGTGCCGTCCTCACCCCACGGACCGTGGAGCAGCGGGAAGACCACGTCCACCTCGCCGAGCGTGCGCGGAACCGAGCTCGGCTCGTGGACGACGAGCTCGCTCGACTCCGCGTCGTTGGCGAGCGCGACCGTGGCACGCGTCGCGTCCACCTCCGGGAGCTGGTCCCTCGTGGTGATCGCCAGCCGCTCGGGGTCCGCGGACTCGAGCACCCAGCGCCCAGCGGTGGTGATGCCGACGGGGACGACGTCGTAGCGGTCGGTGTCGATGGCACCGAGCACGCTGCCGGCGGTGACACAGGAGATGGCATGCTCGCTCGAGCGGCCACCGAACACGACGGCGATCCTGGGTCTGCGGGTCTCTGCTGTCTCGGCGGGGAGGTCCGAGGAGTTCCGGGAAGCGCTCATAACGGTATGACCCTACCGTCCCTCTCCCCCGCTGACGCAGCGCCGCCTAGGGTGGGCGTCATGCCTTCCGCGCCCGCCAACAGTTCTTCGGACCCGAGTCGCCTGCGCCCCGCCACGGTCGCCGTCACCTCCGGGCGGCCGCCGCACGAGGCCGACAACCCGCTCAACCCTCCGATCACGATGGCGTCGACGTACGTCGCAGGCGGCGAGGTCGAGTACGGCAGGTACGGCAACCCGACCTGGTCCGCCTTCGAGGAGGCTCTGGGCGACCTCGAGGGCGGACATGCCCTCGCGTTCGCCTCCGGACTCGCCGCGGTCGCGACCGTCCTGGACCTGGTCGGGCAGGGGCAGAGGGTCGTGGCACCGAGACACGCCTACAACGGCAGCATCCTGCAGATGGCCGACCTCGAGGCGCGAGGGCGGATCGAGGCCGTCCTGGCCGACATCACCGACACCGCCGCGGTGACCAAGGCCTGCGAGGACGCCTCACTGGTCTGGCTCGAGTCTCCGACGAACCCGGCCCTGGAGATCGCGGACATCCCGCCGATCGTCGAGGCCGCGCATGCCGCGGGCGCCTACGTCGTCGTCGACAACACGTTCGCAACCCCGCTGCTGCAGCAGCCGCTTTCGATGGGCGCGGACATCGTGGTCCACTCCGCCACGAAGTTCATCGCCGGCCACAGCGACGTGCTCCTCGGCGCTCTCGTGACCGGGGACAGGCAGCTGTACGACGTACTCAAGAAGCGCCGCGACCTGCTCGGCGCCGTTCCCGGACCGTTCGAGACATGGCTGGCGCTGCGCGGCATGCGCACCCTTCACGTGCGCATGGACCGCGCGCAGTCGAACGCACAGGAGCTGGTACGCCGGCTCGGTGAGCACCCCGCCGTCACCGAGGTCCGTTACCCCGGCTTCGGCGCGATCATCTCGATCGTGATGGCCGAAGGGGCGCTCGCGGCCGACCTGCTCACCCACAAGACGAAGCTGTGGCTGCACGCCACCAGCCTGGGCGGGGTCGAGTCGACGTTCGAGCGGAGGCGCCGCTGGAGGGTGGAGCCCGCGACGATCCCGGAGGGCCTCGTGCGGATGTCCGTCGGCATCGAGGACGTGGACGACCTCTGGGACGACCTGGTCACGGCACTCGACCAGCTCGACGCCGAGCGACCGGCCTGAGGGAGTTTCCCCAAGGTATGCCGCTCAGCCTGCACTCCCCACGACGTGCTCACCGTGGGAAGTGCAGGTTCGCCTACATACCTTGGGGAAGCCCGGGCTGACTCAGTCGCGCTCGTGCTTGGTGTCCCGGCTGATCAGGCTCGTCAGCATGTCGCCGGCGGTCATCTCGCCCTCGATGACACCGTGCACGTGGTCGACGATCGGCGCGTAGACCTCGGCGCGGTTGGCGAGGTCGAGCAGCGACGAGCACGACTTCACACCTTCGGCGACCTGCCGTGTGGACGCGGTGATCTCCTCGGTCGTCATCCCCTGCCCGAGCTTCTCACCGAAGGTCCGGTTGCGGGACAGGGGCGAGGAGCAGGTGGCGACCAGGTCGCCGAGCCCGGCCAGGCCCATCAGCGTCATCGGGTCGGCTCCGAGTGCGGTGGCCAGCCGCGCGGTCTCGGCGAGGCCCCGGGTGATGACGGACGCGGTGGTGTTGTCACCGAAGCCGAGGCCGACCGCCATGCCGACGCTCAACGCGATGATGTTCTTGTAGGCGCCACCGAGCTCACAGCCGACGACGTCGGTGCTGGAGTAGGGCCGGAACGCCGGGGAGTGGCACAGGTCCCGAAGGCGCTTGGTGACCTGCTCGTCAGCGCAGGCGACGACGGCGGCGGCCGGCTCGCGGCGGGCGATCTCCTTGGCGAGGTTCGGGCCGCTGAGCACGCTGATCCGGTCCGGCCCCGCACCGGTGACCTCGGCAATGACCTCGCTCATCCGTTTGAGGCTGCCGAGCTCCACGCCCTTCATGAGGGAGACCATCACCGCGTCGTCGGGGATCAGGCCGGCCCACTCGGTGAGGTTGCTCCGTAGCGTCTGGGAGGGCACCGTGAGCACGACGAACTCGGCGCCGCTGAGCGCTCGCTCCGGGTCGTGCGTCGCGTAGACGGTCTCGGGAAGCTCTATCCCGGGAAGGTAGTCGGTGTTCTCGCGGCGGTCGTTGATCGTGGCACAGACCTCCTCGCGTCGACCCCAGATCGTGACGTCGTTCCCTGCGTCGGCGAGCACGATCGAGAACGCGGTACCCCACGAACCGGCGCCGAAGACGGCCACTTTCGTCATCTCTTGTCAGTCCTGTTCCTGTGTCGTTGCTTCCTTGCGGCCGGCTCGTTGGGGTTGCCGATCTCCCGGACGCCTGCCTTGCGAGGGTCGAACCGCTCCGCCGGAGCGTGCCCCCCGCGGATGTCCTCGAGGAGCGAGGTGAGTCCAGCCATGATCCGGTCGGTGGCCTCGTGGAGCACGGCCGGCGTCAGCGGACTGCCCCTGAGGTCGTCGAGGTCAACCGGGTCCCCGACCTTCATCGTGATCGTCTTGCGCGGGAACAGATCCACCTTCTTGGCGTACGGCCCCAGGATCTCGTTGGCGCCCCACTGGGCGATGGGGACCACCGGGCATCCGGTGGTGAGTGCGATCCTGGCGGCGCCGGTCTTCCCCCGCATCGGCCAGAGGTCGGGGTCGCGGGTGATCGTGCCCTCGGGGTAGACCACCACGCACTGCCCCTCGTGGACCGCTTGCACCGCCGCACCGAACGCCTGTGTCGCGTCCGTGGTGAGGCGGTGGACCGGGATCTGCCCCGCACTACGCACGAGACCTCCAGCCACGGGGATGTCGAACACCTCACCCTTGGCGAGGTATCGCGGCAACCGACCGTTGTCGTAGACGAAGTGGGCGAAGGTGAACGGGTCCAGGTGCGAGATGTGGTTGGCCACGACGACGCAACCACCCTCGGCGGGCAGCTTGTCACCGTCGATCCAACGGCGTCTGGTCAGGGCGAGCAGTGGAGGCTTGACGATCGCGACACATGTGGCGAACGCCCACCCGCGTTTCTCCTTCAGCTTCCGCGGCTTCGCCACCAATTCCCTCTTCCCTGGACGCCTGTGCCGGACACTAGACACTACTGCTCGGGCAAGCATGCCTCATTGGATGCCCACCGCGCGGATCCTGGCAAGATCATCGGTGATGTCGAACCCTGCCCCCCAGCCGCACTACGGGATCATCGTCCCGGTCAAGCCACCCGCCATCGCCAAGTCCCGGCTCTCCGGCCTCGGCGACGACCTCCGTCGCGACCTGGTGGTGGCGTTCGCAGCGGACACCATCCTTGCCGCGGCACAGTCGCCGCTGGTCGATGTCGTGCTCGCGGTCACCGACGACCACCAGCTCGCACGGACCCTGTCCGAGCTGGGCGCGCTGGTCATCCCCGACGGGACCACGGACGACCTCAACGGCACCCTGCTCGAGGCGGCCTACGAGGTCCGCCGGCAGCGGCCCGAGCTGCGCGTGGCCGCGCTGTGCGCCGACCTTCCTGCGCTGCGTGCCGACGACCTGACCCGGGCTCTGGTCACCGCTCCGCCCTCCCTGTCTTTCGTGGCCGACCGTGCTGGCGTCGGTACGACGCTCCTGGTGGCCCCCACACCCGAGCTGTTCACGCCACGCTTCGGGCCGGACTCCCGTGACGCGCACCTCGACGCGGGCGCGGTCGACCTCGACATCGCCGACATCGCGTCCCTGCGGCACGACGTCGACACGCCGGCGGACCTGATGGCGGCTCTCGAGCTCGGGGTGGGTCCGCGCACGTCGACAGTGGTGACCGGGCTTACGCTCTGACCATGCAGGCAACGGTCTCGTCCTTCGACCCGGAGACACTGGAAGGGTCGGTGCTCCTCGACGACGGCGTCGAGCTGCCCTTCGGCGCGGACGCCCTTGACGGCAGCGGCCTGCGGCTGCTGCGACCCGGCCAGCGGGTGCGCCTCGATGCCTCGGGTGAAGGCGCGGCCCTGCGGATACACCGGCTGCAGGTCATCACCCTGGCCTGACGACGGCTCCCGGCGAGTGAGGCGGCCGGGGGCCCGGATAGGCGACCGCCCGGCCGTGGGCGAAGGACCTCGTACAAGACGCGAGGTGGGCCGACCCCGTAGGGCCGGCCCACCTCGACTGTTGGTTCCGCCTGTGTCAGGACTTCTTGGCGGTCTTCTTGGCGGGTGCCTTCTTGGCGGTGGACTTGGCCGCCGTCTTCTTCACAGGCGCCTTCTTCGCAGGCGCCTTCTTGGCCGGAGCCTTCTTGGCAGGCGCCTTCGCCGTCGTCGTCTTCTTGGCGGTGGACTTGGCCGCCGTCTTCTTGGCAGGCGCCTTCTTGGCAGTCGTCTTCGCCGCGGTGGTCTTCGCAGGTGCCTTCTTGGCCGGAGCCTTCTTCGCGGGGGCGACCTTCGAGGCTGCTGCCTTGGCCGGAGCGGTGGCCGCCGCCACGGTGAGCTTCGGCAGCTTCTTGGCCCCGGAGACGACAGCCCTCAGATCAGCGCCGGCGCTGAACTTCGGGATCGCGGTCTTCTTGGCCTTGATGCGCTCCCCCGTGCGTGGATTACGGACCCACCGCGAATCGCGCACCCGCTTCTCGAATGAACCGAACCCCGTGATGGCGACCTTCTCGCCCTTCGCGACCTCGCGCGTGATGGTGTCCAGCACCGACTCCAAGGCATGCGCGGCGGCCTTGCGGTTGCCCTCGAAGCGAACCGCGAGGGTATCGATCAGCTGACTCTTGTTCACTAGCTTCCCTTTCGTGAACCTCTCGTCGAGCCCATACTCGACTTTCCCTTTGCACGCTAAGGAAAAGTAAGCCTTGTCACAATCACCAAACGCACTAAATTCCTTGTGTCTTTGGAGAAACGACGATATTCGAGAGGAAGGATCGAGCGATGCGGCAGACGAATTGGGACCGCGTCGACCAGTGGTGGGCCGCCTTGTTCGGCTGCTCCGTGACCGATTTGTGGGACTCGGTCGCCGTCGGACCGCACGCCGGGCTCGGCGACTACCCGGGTGTCTTCGTCGCGCATCGAGGGGGTTCCTGTCAGGTCTCGCTTCCCTCCTGGTGTCAGACCGAACTCCAGGATTCCCTAAGCCAGCAAGGAGTTTCGGCGCTCGGCGATGCTCAGTTCTGGAGTCTGCTCCCCGCCACTTCCGGCATGGCCGTGCTCGGACCCAGCGTCCATTCCTACACGGACGACGACCCCGGAACGAGCACCTCGGCTCACCCGTGCGAGTGGGAGGAGCTCGACGACCTCCGCCGGCAGCTCCCCGAGTCCGAGTGGAACGAGGGAGGTTTCGCCGACGACGCACTCGAACTGTTCGCCATCCGCGACCAGCATGGGCATGTCGTGGCCGCCGCGAACCTCACGGACTTCCTCGGGACGGCCGCCGACGTCGGTGTCGTCGTACATCCCGCGCATCGGGGACGTGGGCTCGGTCGCGAGGTCGGGACAGCGGCGACCTCGCATGCAGTCGCGCACCACGGCATTGCGCGGTGGCGCGCTCGGGTCACCAATGCCCCCTCGCGGGCGGCGGCGGCCAGGCTCGGGTTCGAGCCCTACTGTCGCCAGCTGGCGGTCCGCCCCTAGAGGGTGGCGGGCTTCCAGGAGGGGCGGCCGGCTTCGTAGGCGACGACGTCGTCCTCGTGCGAGAGGGTGATCCCGACGTCGTCGAGTCCTTCGAGGAGGCGCCACCGGGTGTACGCGTCGATCTGGAACGGTGCTACCAGATCACCGGCCCGGACCTGAAGTGCCTCCAGGTCGACGGTCACCTCGGTCGTCGGATCCTCCTCGACCAGGGTCCACAGCCTCTCGACCACGTCCTGCTCCACCTGCGCGGCGAGCAGCCCGGCCTTGCCGGAGTTGCCTCGGAAGATGTCGGCGAAGCGGGACGAGAGGACGACCTTGAAGCCGTAGTCCATCAGCGCCCACACCGCGTGCTCGCGCGAGGAGCCCGTGCCGAAGTCCGGCCCGGCGACGAGGACGGAGACTCCGGAGTGCTCTGGTCTGTTGATGACGAACTCGGGGTCCTTGCGCCAGGCAGCGAACAGCCCGTCCTCGAAGCCGGTGCGAGTGACCCGCTTGAGGTAGACGGCCGGGATGATCTGGTCGGTGTCGACGTTGCTTCGACGCAGAGGCAGCGCCGTGCCGGTGTGGCTGGTGATCTTCTCCATCAGTCTCTTCCTCTCGGCCTCAGGCGCGTGCGGTCTGCCCGGCGGTAGCCAGGTCAGCTGGCGAGGCCAGGTGGCCGGTGACAGCGGTGGCGGCGGCGACGAGCGGCGAGACCAGGTGGGTCCTGCCGCCCTTGCCCTGCCGGCCCTCGAAGTTCCGGTTCGACGTGGAGGCGCTGCGTTCGCCTGGCTGGAGCTGGTCGGGGTTCATGCCGAGACACATCGAGCAGCCCGCACCGCGCCACTCGCCTCCTGCCTCCTTGAACACGACGTCGAGGCCCTCCTCCTCCGCCTGCAGACGCACGCGCACCGAGCCGGGGACGACGAGCAGCCTGGTGTCCCGAGCGACCCTGTGCCCCTTGATCACCTCGGCGGCGGCGCGGAGGTCCTCGATGCGCCCGTTGGTGCACGACCCGACGAAGACGGTGTCGACCTTGACCTCGCGAAGCGGGGTGCCGGCCTCGAGGCCCATGTACTCAAGCGCCTTCTCCGCGGCCACCCGGTCGCCCTCGTCGGCGAAGTCCGAGGGCGACGGGACGTCTGCGCCGAGCGGCACCCCCTGGCCGGGGTTGGTGCCCCACGTGACGAACGGGGTCATCTCGTCGGCATCGAGCACGATCTCCTTGTCGAAAGAGGCGTCCTCGTCGGTGACCAGCGTCTTCCAGTGAGCAACCGCGGCGTCCCAGTCCGCGCCCTTCGGGGCGTGGGGACGACCCTCGATGTAGTCGAAGGTCGTCTGGTCCGGCGCGATCAGGCCCGCCTTCGCACCCCACTCGATGGACATGTTGCAGATCGTCATCCGGGCCTCCATCGAGAGCTCCGCGATGGCGGAACCGCGGTACTCCACGATGTAGCCCTGACCGCCGCCGGTGCCGGTGTGCGCGATGAGTGTCAGCACCAGGTCCTTCGCGGTGACTCCCTCGGGAAGGGAGCCGTTCACCGTGACCGCCATGGTCTTCGGCTTCGCCTGCGGCAGTGTCTGGGTGGCGAGCACGTGCTCGACCTCACTGGTGCCGATGCCGAATGCGATCGCACCGAAGGCACCGTGCGTGGAGGTGTGCGAGTCGCCGCACACGATCGTCATGCCCGGCTGGGTGAGGCCGAGCTGCGGCCCGACCACGTGCACGATGCCCTGCTCGACGTCCCCGAGCGGGTGAAGGCGCACACCGAACTCCTCGGCGTTCCTGCGCAGGGTCTCGACCTGGGTACGGGAGACCGGGTCCGCGATCGGTTTGTCGATGTCGAGCGTCGGGACGTTGTGGTCCTCAGTGGCCAGGGTGAGGTCGGGGCGGCGTACCGTCCGTCCGGCCAGCCGCAGACCCTCGAATGCCTGGGGCGAGGTCACCTCGTGGATGAGGTGGAGGTCGATGTAGAGAAGGTCGGGCTCCCCCGTGCTGCTGTCGGGACTGCGGACGACGTGCTCGTCCCACACCTTCTCTGCAAGGGTCTTGCCCACTGCGTCTCTCCTCCACTCGGTCCGGGCGAGTGTGACCATCGTCGCCCGCCGCCTCCAGCCAATTCCGTCATCCTGACTTGCATCCCAGGATGCGAGACGGCATTATCAAAGTATGGACAACTCTAGCGGAGTCGGCGTTCTTGACAAAGCCGCCCTCGTTCTCGCGGCGCTCGAGGCCGGACCGGCCACACTCGCAGGCCTGGTGGCCGGCACCGGACTGGCTCGCCCCACGGCCCACAGGCTCGCGGTTGCCCTCGAGCACCACCGCCTGGTCGCCCGTGACATGCAGGGCAGGTTCGTGCTCGGCCCACGCCTGTCCGAGCTCTCTGCCGCGGCCGGCGAGGACCGCCTGCTCGCGGCTGCAGGGCCCGTGCTCGCCCGGCTTCGCGACATCACCGGTGAGTCCGCGCAGCTCTGGCGCAGGCAGGGCGACTACCGCGTCTGCGTCGCCGCCGCGGAGCGCCCCTCCGGACTTCGCGACACCATTCCTGTCGGCTCCCAGCTGACCATGCGCGCGGGGTCGGCGGCCCAGGTGCTCCTGGCCTGGGAGGACCCGGAGCGGATGCACCGCGGGCTCCAGAACGCCGCGTTCTCGGCCACCGCACTCGCCGGCATCCGTCGCCGGGGCTGGGCGCAGTCGGTCGGCGAGCGGGAGCAGGGCGTGGCGTCCGTCTCCGCGCCGGTGCGCTCCCCCTCCGGCAAGATCATCGCCGCCGTCTCGGTGTCCGGTCCGCTCGAGCGTCTCTCCCGCCAGCCCGGCCGCATGCACGCGCCCGCCGTACTCGCCGCCGCCGAGCGCCTCTCGGAGTCGCTGCGTCGCGCGGCCGCCGAGTAACCGGCGGCCCCGTCAGCCGGCGGCGATCAGTCCCACGCCGAGACTGATCAAGCCTGCGGCAAGCACGGCTCCACCCACGAACACCAGCGCGATCAGTGCGTTGGGCTTATCGCGACCCCGACCCATCGATGAGAAGAAGAACCCCGCGGGCATGAGCAGTGCAGCGATGGCGACGCCCCCTCGGGAGAGCCAGTCGAAGAAGCCGGTCTGGTCCGTGGAGTCGGCGAAGACCTGGCACACCAGCGCCAGTATCAGGAGTACGCCGGCGTGAGCGTGTCCGGCCCGGGCGAACGAGATCTGGAAGGGCGTCGCCTCGACGCTCCCTCGAACCAGCGCGACCATGTAGATCCCGCCGGTCTCCACGGTCACCAGCGCCAGCAGCAGGATCCCTGCCAGGGTCGTCGACTCGGTTGATATCGCGACTGCGGTTTCCATCTCGAGCTCCTCACACCAGCCACCTTGGACAGTCCATATTGGACAGTGCCACTATCCAATGTCAACATGTTTCCCATGTGGATGTCGGAACTGTCCCAGCGCAGCGGTCTTCCGGTCGCGACGATCAAGTTCTACCTCCGTGAAGGACTGTTGCAGCCGGGTGAGGCCACCGGGGCGACCCGGGCTCGTTACGACGAGACACACGTCCGTCGCCTGCGGCTCGTCAGGGCCCTGGTCGACGTGGCGAGGCTGCGGCTCGAGGAAGTTCGCGACGTCCTCGCCGCGGTCGACGACGAGTCGCTGACAATGCATGAGGCGCTCGGCAGCGCTCACAACAGGCTCTCCGCGAGTGTCGCGGGCCCACCGACACCGGAGTCCGTCGCGCGCGTCGACCAGCTGGTGAGGCGTGCCGGTTGGAAGGTGGCAGCGGGAAGTGCGCACCGCCTGGCCCTCGCCCGGGCGCTGGACGCCTTGGCATCCGTGGAGCACGACGTCAGCGACGGGCTGCTCGACGCCTATGCCGAGGCGATGTCCTCCGTCGCGGACCGAGAGGTGGCCGGGGCCACCGAGGGGAGCGACCGCGAGACGGCCACGCAGCGTGCGGTGGTCGGGACGCTGCTGCTCGAGCCGGCCGTCCTCGCGATCCGGCGGCTGGCGCAGGAGAGCAGCTCCGCCCGGCAGCTCGGCCGGAGGAGGCGGTGACGCGGGGTCAGAAGAGGGCGTCCTGCTCCAGCTCGAGCAGCGCCTGCTTGCGTTCGACGCCGCCCGCGTAGCCGGTGAGCGTCCCGTTCGCGCCCACCACTCGGTGGCAGGGAATGACGATCGGGATCGGGTTGCGCCCGTTTGCCAGCCCTACCGCTCGCGAAGCCGCCAACGTCATGCCGAGACGCGTGGCAATCTCTCCGTATGACGCGGTCTCGCCGTAGCCGATCCGTTGCAGCTGCTCCCAGACCCTGGTCTGGAACGGTGTCCCGGACGGCGCGAGGGGCAGGTCGAAGTCCTTCAGCTCGCGGTCGAAGTAGGCGCCCAGCTGACGCACCGCCTCGACCAGCAGGGGGTGCGCGTCGGCGCGGTCACCCACCGGACGCCCGGCCGACACGGCTGCGGCCCGGGCTGCCGACGAGTGCTTCGATGAGTTCTCGGGCGGCGGGCCGGCGAACTCGATCGCCGTGATCGCGGTCCGGTTCGCGATGATTCGCAGCTCGCCGACGGGCGAGTCCATCGAGGTCCACATGTTCGTCAGTTCTCCTTCGACCGTGCGGCTCCGACCTTCGTCGGGGTGAGCGAGCTCCACACGTGCATCTGCGCGTAGGAGCGCCAGGGTCGCCACGCCTGGCTCAGTTCTTCGGCGGCGGAGGGGTCCTCCCCCAGGCCCTTCAGGGCGTTGCGGACGCCCACGTCGGTGGGCAGGAAGACGTCGGGGTCACCGAGTGCCCGCATCGCGATGTAGCCGGCGGTCCATGGCCCGATGCCGGGCAGCGCCAGGAGGGACCGTCGTACGTCGGACCTGTCGGCGCTCCGGTCCAGCGAGATGTCGCCGGAGGCCAGCGCCGCGCACATCGTGACCAGCGCCCTGCCCCGGGAGCGAGGCATCGGGATGTCCTGCGGGTCGGCCTCCGCGAGCACCTCCACCGACGGGAACAGGTGCGTGAGGCCTGGCGAGGCGTCGCCCTGACCGTCGTACTGCTCCTGCTTCGGCAGGCGCTCGCCGTACTTCTCGACGAGGGTCCCCGCGAGGGTGGACGCGTGCGGGACGGAGACCTGCTGCCCCAGGACCGCCCTGACCGCGATCTCGTCCCCGTCCACGTGCCCAGGCACCCGGAGCCCCTGACGGGAGCGGACGAGGCGAGCCAGCCAAGGGTGTCCCGACAGCTGGTCGTCGACAGCGACGGGGTCGCAGTCCGCGTCCAGGAGCCTGCGGCAGCGCTCGACGGCAGCGGACACGTCGCGGAGGTCGGCCACCCGGAGCGAGCAGCGCACGAAGCCCGTGTCGCCGCCCGCATCCTCGTCGTCGAAGCTCAGCCGGACGAGCCCGTGGCCGTGTGGCAGCCGGAGCGTGCGGGCGTACCATCCCGCGCCCGCCCCTTCGATGCCCGGCACGACCCGCGCTGCGAGGAAGGCGAGCAGCTCGTCGGCGGCGAAGGGCCGGCGGACGGCCAGCCTCAGCTCCAGCTGCCCGTCGGCAGGCCGGGAGCCGCCGGCCGATCCCCGGAGCTCGGTCGGGGACGTCGCGTAGACGGCGCGGACGGTGTCGTTGAACTGGCGGATGCTGGCGAAGCCGGCCGCGAACGCCACGTCGGCGAACGTCATCCGGGTCGTCTCGATGAGGACGCGGGCGGTCTGTGCCCTGCGTGCGCGAGCGAGTGCCAGCGGACCCGCACCCACCTCGCGGGTCAGGAGCCGGGTGAGGTGGCGTGAGGTGTACCCGACTTTCCCGGCAAGCCCTTCGACGCCCTCACGCTCGACGACGCCGTCGTTGATGAGGCGCATCGCCCGGCCGGCGGCGTCGGCGGCGACGTCCCAGTCCGGTGAGCCCGGGGTGGCGTCGGGGAGGCACCGCTTGCAGGCCCGGAAGCCGGCGTTCTGGGCGGCGGCTGCCGTCCGGTAGAACTCGACGTTCCGCTTCTGCGGGGTGATCGCCGGGCAGGACGGCCGGCAGTAGATGCCGGTGGTCCTGACCCCGGTGTAGAACACGCCGTCGAAGCGACGGTCACGGCTCTTCACCGCCCGGTAGCAGGCCTCGGTGTCTTCGATGTTCACGCACCGATCCTCTCGCGGACGGGTCGGCGAGGCTAGCGGGAATCGGACACGACCGCGTGTTCGCTCTCACGACGGTGCTTCTCAAGTGGTGTGGACGGTTCCGCGGCGGCATGCCGCTTGCGAACGGTCCATAACCCCGATTTACATGCGGAAGGCGGGGAAGCGAAAGGGCCAGCCGCTCTGACGAACGGCTGGCCCTTTCGGTGGTACCCCCGACCGGATTCGAACCGGCGCTACCGCCTTGAGAGGGCGGCGTGCTAGGCCACTACACAACGGGGGCCCGAAGCGGACGAAACTCTAGCGGAGGCTAGTGGTTCGGCCAAATCGCTGGGGTACTAGGACTCGAACCTAGACTAACTGGACCAGAACCAGTCGGGCTGCCAATTACCCCATACCCCATGGGACCGGACTCCTTGCGGAACCGAGGCATGACAATACACGGCTCACCTGCCCGCCACCAAAACGGCAGGTGCCCTTTCCCGGCACCGGGTGAGCACCCTCACATCACCTACCGGACGGCACTGGCACCGGCTGCTCGGCAACAGGTTCCGGGGTCGTCTGGACCGGTGGGTTGGTCCTCGTCTGGAGGCGCATCTTCTTCGCCACGACGACGACGAGCACGGCGTACGTGCCGGCCTGCGTGAGGGTCAACGGGATGTTCCCCCAACCGACCTCGGAGACGTTCAGCGTCTCGGTCAGGTCGGAGAACATCAGGGCGAACCCGAACGCGAGGAAGTTGTTCAGGATGTGCATGGCGATGCCGGCCTCGAGACCGCCGGTCCGGATCACGAGCCACCCCGCGATCAGCCCGAACATGAACCGATCGAAGAAGAGCGGAAAGTTCTGGACGCCGTGCGCAACCGCGAAGAGGGTGGCCGTGACGATGAGTGCCACCCACTTGGCGTAGACGGACAGCTGCGGAGGGAACAGCGAGCCGACCGCCTGCATGAGGTAGCCACGGAAGACGTACTCCTCCCCCGCGGCCTGCAAGGGAGTGGTGAGCAACACGATCACGCCCAGGATCGCGGTGGTCCTGGTGAACTCGTTGAGCTCCTGGCTGACGTCAGCCTCCTGCGAGCCGGGGAGGAGCATGCTCACGACGACCTGCGCGACGAGGGCGACGACCGAAAGCCCGACGCAGATGAAGAAGAACTTCCAGCGCATCTTCGGAAGGACCGACGTGAGCCAGCGTGGACGCATCCGGTGCAGGACCCGCATCACGAACCAGCAGACCAGGATCATCGACCCCAGTGTCAGGTTGAGGTAGAGAAGGGCCGCTGGACCGACCGCCTCGAAGGACGCGGCCTTCTCGAAGCTCTCCCAGAACGGCCCGCCCTCGATCGCGACCCCGGCCATCAGGACGGGCATCAGGACCAGGGGCGCCACCAGGATCATCCCGACGAACAACAAGACGATCCCGACCACGGGTTTCCACCACGCGTAGTTCCAGGTGCGCAGCATCTGGTGGTACTGGCGCGGCTCGGGATGCGGGAAGCTCGGCATCTCCCGCAGGTGGGCCGGCCCTCGCTGCAACGGCGGCGCAGGCGGCCCCCACTGCTGCTGCGACTGCTGCGGAGTCGGGTAGCCGCCGGGGTACGAAGCCGGCGGATAGCCACCTGGATAGCCAGGCGGGGGGTAGGCACCGGGATGGGCGGGCGGGTAAGCCCCGGGATAGGAAGCCGGCGGGTAACCGCCGGCGTAGCCGGGAGGAGGGTAGCCGCCTGGATAGGCAGGCGGCGGATAGCCGCCCGGCTGGGCGGCCGGCGGGTAGCCACCGGCGTGGCCGGGAGGAGGGTAGCCCGCGGATGGATGACCGCCGGGGCGGCGACCAGGTGCAGGCTGCTCGTTGCCCGGTCCGGCCGGACGGCTCGGTCCGGCTGGACGGCCGGGGCCGTCCTGACCGCTCGGCTCGGCGGGACCACTCGGTCCGGCCGCCCCCGTCGACGACGGCTCCTGGACAGGACCTTGCTGTCCGTGACCGCGGTCCGGATCGTTGCCCCCGTTCGGGTGCTGGTCGCTCATGCCTCTCCCCCCTCCACTATGTCTCAGCCTTCCTGTGCGCTTGCCAGCCGGCCCAGCGCGCGCTCACGCCCCATCAGCTCGAGTGACTCGAAAAGCGGCGGCGAGATACGGCGACCGGTGACGGCGACCCGGACCGGCCCGAAGGCATGCCGTGGCTTGAGGCCGAGCTCCTCGACGAGGGCGTGGCGCAGGGTCTCGTCGATCGACGCGGTGTCCCAGGACTCGAGCTTCGCCAGCGCGTCGTGGGCGGCACGAACCACTGCCCTGCCCTCCTCGGTGAGGAGCTTCTCCACGTCGGCGGGGTCCCTCTCGAACCTGGCGTCGTCGAGGAACAGGAAGCCGAGCATGTCGACGGACTCGCCGAGCGTTGTCATCCGCTCGTGCACCAGCGGCGCCGCCTCGGCCAGCAGTGCACGCTGCTCCTCGGTCACCTCGTCGGCCAGGATGCCGGCCCGCTGCAGGTACGGGATCATCCGTTCGGTCAGGTCCTCGACGCTGAGTGCGCGGAGGTGGGCGGCGTTGATCGCCTCACACTTCTTGTAGTCGAAGCGAGCCGGGTTCGGGTTGACCCGGCGGATGTCGAACGCCTCGGCCATCTCGGCCATCGTGAACACGTCGCGGTCCTCGGCGATGCCCCACCCGAGCAGGGCGAGGTAGTTGAGGATGCCCTCCGGCAGGAAGCCCCGCTCGATGTACTCGGTGAGACCTGCCCCCTTGTCCCGCTTGGACAGCCGCTTGTTGCCCTCCCCCATCACGATCGGCAGGTGGCCGAACCGCGGGGCCCCGTTGCCGACTGCGAGCTCGGCAAGCGCTTCGTACAGCGCGATCTGACGAGGCGTGGACGAGAGGAGGTCCTCGCCGCGCAGGACGTGCGTGATCTCCATCAACGCGTCGTCGACCGGGTTGACCAAGGTGTAGAGCGGGTGGCCGTTGGCGCGCACCAGGACGAAGTCCGGGACGTGCTCGGGCAGGAAGGTGATCTCGCCGCGGACCAGGTCGTTGAAGACGATGGGCTTGTCGGGCATCCGGAACCTGAGCACGGGCATGCGCCCCTTGGCGATGAACTCCGCGGTCTGGTCCGCGCTCAGGTCGCGGCAGTGCCCGTCGTACCCACTCGTCTTGTTCTCGGCCTTCGCCGCCTCCCGGCGCTCGTCGACCTCCTCCTGCGAGCAGTAGCAGTCGTAGGCGTAGCCCGACTCGTGCAGCTTCGCCGCGATCGAGGCGTACTTGTCGAACCGCTCGGACTGGAGGTAAGGGGCGTGCGGGCCGCCGACCTCCGGGCCCTCGTCCCAGGTGATGCCGAGCCAGCGCAGCGAGTCGATCACCGACGCGTAGCCCTCAGGGGTGTTGCGCGCGAGGTCGGTGTCCTCGATCCGCAGCACCAGGGTGCCGCCGAAATGCCGGGCGAAGGCCCAGTTGAACAGTGCGCTGCGCACGTTGCCGACGTGAAGTGACCCCGTCGGTGAAGGTGGGAACCGGACCCGAACCTTCTCGGGAGCAATGTCGCCCAGAACGTCTACGGGCGCTTCAGTCACGGGTTACCACCTTGTTGGTCAGAGTTCCGATGCCGGAGATGGTGACGTCCACTTCGTCACCGGGGGTCATGGGGCCGACACCCGACGGGGTGCCGGTGAGGATGACGTCGCCGGGCAGCAGCGTCATCACCGAGGAGACATGCGCGACCAGCGTCGCGACGTCGAAGATCATGTCCTTGGTCGAGCCGTCCTGCTTCAGGTCGCCGTTGAGGTGCGTCTGGACGGACAGGTCGCTCGTGTCGAGGTCGGTCTCGATCCACGGACCGAGTGGGCAGAACGAGTCGAAGCCCTTGGCGCGGGCGAACTGCACGTCGCTCTTCTGCAGGTCACGGGCGGTCACGTCGTTGGCGACCGTGTAGCCGTAGACGACGTCCTTGACGCGGTCCGGCGTGACGTCGCGGCAGATCCGCCCGATCACCACCGCCAGCTCGCCCTCGTAGTGCACGTTGCTGCTCTGCCTGGGGTAGAAGACCGGGTCGCCCGGGCCGACCACCGTGGTGTTCGGCTTGAGGAACATCAGCGGCTCGTCGGGGACGTCGCTGCCCATCTCGGCGGCATGCTCCGCGTAGTTCCGGCCGATCCCGACCACCTTGCTGCGCGGGATCACCGGGGCGAGCAGCCGGACGTCGGACAGCTTGTGCTGCTCCTCGGTCGGATGCATGCCGACGTACAGGGGGTCCCCGGCGAGGGCGACGACGGTCGAGTCCTCCGAGGGGATGCCGAGCTCGTCGACATCGCCGCTCACGATGCCGTAGACGGGGTCCTCGCCGGTGGTGAATCTCGCGATACGCACGGGGTCGAGCCTACCTGCGCGACGGGCGACGGCTGGTTACTACCCTCGACGCTGTGGATATCGCGGCCGACACCCGGAACGAGGTGCTCGACGAGGCGACCTGGCAGGCACGTCGGGCTGCCCACGAGCACCGTGTCGACGTGTGGGTCCAGCCGCACCTGCGCCGTCGCCAGGCACGTGAGGCACACCCGGTCGAGGACTTCCTCTTCACCTACTACTCACAACGACCGGCCGCCTTCCGCCGGTGGCATCCCGGCTTCGGTGTGGTGCTCGAGTCCGGCGGGCCGGCGTACCTCGGGCTGAAGGGGTACGTGGAGGTCGCGACAGGCTCGACCACCGGAAGGACAGGGTCGACCGGCGGGAGGACGGCGGCGGCGGTGTCCGTCGAGTACGTCGAGACCCAGCGGCCCCTCGTCCTGGCGCTGCACCGGCTGCTCACCGCCACCGCGAACCGTCCCGCCCAGCTCGGCTGCTTCGGGCTGCACGAGTGGGCGATGGTGTACCGCCTCGACCAGTCCGACGTGCGCCACTCGTCCTGGCCGTTGCGCCTCGGCACCGCCGGGACCGACGAGGTCGTGGAGCGGCACCGGATCTCCTGCTCGCACTTCGACGCGTTCCGGTTCTTCACCGACGATGCAAGACCCTTGAACGCGCTACGGCCCGGTTCTGACGACCGCCCGGAGTTCGAGCAGCCGGGATGCCTGCATGCCGGGATGGACCTCTACAAGCACGCGTACCGGCTGACGCCGATGATCTCCTCCGACCTGGTCGCAGACTGCTTCGAGCTCGCCCGGGACATCCGGGTGCTCGACATGCGCGCGTCGCCGTACGACCTCTCCGAGCTGGGGTACTCGCCGGTGCGGATCGAGACGGCGGAGGGGAAGCAGGAGTACGCCGAGGCGCAGCGCGCCTTCGCGGAGCGGGGTGCACCGCTGCGCGCCCGCCTCATCGCCCAGTGCGAACGGCTCCTGGCCGTCTGAGCGACGACGCGCCCGCCGTGTTCACGGAGAGTCGGTGGGATCGAGGTAGAGGCAGAACGGATGCCCGGCCGGATCGAGCATCACGCGCACCGTCTCCTGGGGCTGGTACGACGCCTCCTCGGCTCCGACCTCGAGGGCGTACGCCACCGCCGCTTCCAGGTCGTCGACCTCGATGTCGAGGTGCATGGACATCTGGGGCTCGCCGTCGACGGTAGGCCAGACCGGCCGGGCGTACTTCTCCTCCGTCTCGAAGGCGAGGTTGTAGCCCGCGTCCTCCGAAGGCGCCACCGCGGCCCCGCCTTCGCCCTCGTGGAAGATCTGCCAGCCGAGGAGCCGCGCGTAGAAGTGCGCCAGCGCAACGCCGTCCGGAGCGTCGAGGACGACACCCCACCAGGTTGTCTTGGTCCTGAGTGCCATGCGTCACACCCTGGCGTGGATGGCCGGTCGAGTCCACCGGCGGCCGACCATCGGCACGCGAGGGCCGACCGCTCCGCCCGGGCCGGAAAACCGCGTGCCGGACGGACGGCAGTTGCCTACCCTGGCGCGGTGACTGACACGCAGCGGATCATCGACATCTTCATCAAGGACGGGCGCCTGGTCATCATGCCCAGCAAGCGCTCCAAGCTGCTCGTCGTGCTCGACCACATCGCCCAGCGCTTCGAGCCCGGAACCACCTACACCGAGGCCGAGGTCAACGAGGTGCTGACCGGCTACCACGACGACTACGCCGCGCTCCGCCGCTACCTCGTCGACGGCCAGTTCCTCACCCGGGAGAACAACGTCTACTGGCGTTCCGGCGGCACCGTCCCGGCCTGAGGCGGCTCACCCCGCGGGAGGTCATACGTCGTGGTCGCCGACACGACCGGTTCGTATGACGTCCGGCCTACCAGCAGGCGGGATGCCGGTCGCGCCAGGGAGCGGCGGCCTCGACCTGGGCCGACAGGGCGAGCAGCAGGTGGTCCTCCGCGGGCCGGCCGGCGAGCATCACGCCGACCGGCAGGCCGTCCGGCGTCCAGTGCAGCGGCAGTGACACGGCAGGCATCCCGGTGAGGTTCCACGCCGAGGTGTAGGGGGTGAACCGCTTCTGGTTCTCGAAGTCCCGCGCCGGGTCGTCGTCGTCCCTGATCTCGCCGACCCGCAACGGAGGTTGCGCCAGGGTCGGCGTGAGCACGGCGTCGTACGGAGCCAGCCTGGCCAGGGCCTGCGCCGCGACCCGGCGAAGCTCCCCCACCGCCAGGCCGAACTCCGGGCCGGACACGGCCAGACCGCGCGCCCGCAGCCACCTGGTCAGCGGACGCATCCGGTGCTCCAGCTCGGCGGCCACCGGCATGAGTGAGCTGAGCACCGACCAGCAGGTCTCGAACGTCGGGACGGCCGAGCCCGGCATGGGTACCTCGATCTCCTCCACGTCGTGGCCGAGGCTCTGGAGCAGCCTGCTCGCGTCCTCGTAGGCCGTGAGGCACTCGGGGTGCACCTCCCCGCCGGCGATGATCGGCGAGCTGAACCGGGCGATCCGCAACCGACCGGGCTCCCGGTCGCACCAGTCGAGATACGTCTCTCCCTCAGGCAGCGGTGGCGCCCAGTACGGGTCCCCCACCGCGGGCCCTGCCATCACGTCGAGCATGGCGGCCGCGTCACGGACCGTGCGGGCGAGGGGACCGCTCGCGCCAAGACCGACCGGGTCGCCGTACACCGGGCCGGCGCTGATCCGCCCACGGCTGGGCTTGAGCCCGAACAGGCCGCAGCAGCTGGCCGGGATCCGGATGGAGCCGCCACCGTCCGACCCCTGTGCGACCGGCACCAGGCCGGCGGCGACCGCAGCCGCGGCGCCGCCGCTCGACCCGCCGGCCATGCGTTCGAGGTCGTACGGCGTCCGCGCCGGGGGTGCGACGTCGGGCTCGGTGTAGCACGGCGACCCGAACTCGGGAGTGTTCGTCTTGCCGAGGCTGACCATGCCACCGCGCTCGATGCGGAGCACCACCTCGTCCGACACGTCGGGGACGTAGTCGGCCATGGTCGCCGAGCCGAACGTCGTCCGGATCCCGGCGGTCATGTTGAGGTCCTTGATCGCCGTCGGCACCCCGAAGAGCGCGGGCAGGTCTGCGTCGCCCAGCCTCGACTCGGCGAGCTTGGCCTGCTTGCGTGCCGGCTCGCCGGTGACCGTGACGAATGCGCCGACGGCGTCCGAGAGCCGCTCGATGCGGGCGAGGTAGTGCTCGACGAGGTCGGTCGGAGACGTCTGCCCGGTCCGGATCGCAGCGGCCTGCTCGAGCGCGGTGAGGTCGTGGAGTTCGGCCATGGACAGACGCTAGCGCGTCAGGTCAGACAAGGCTGCCCAACAGCCCCTCAGGCAAGGCTGCCCAACAGCCCGTCAGGCGAGGCTGGGCAGCTTGGAGAGTGCCTCCGAGACAGCGGCCTGGACGTCGGTGTCCGACCAGTCGTGGTCGACGATCTGCCCGGACAGGTAGGCGTCGTACGCCGGCAGGTCGAGGTGTCCGTGCCCGCACAACGCGGTCAGGATCACCTTCTCCTCACCCGTCTCCTTGCAGCGGGCCGCCTCCTCGACGGCCGCCGCCAGCGCGTGCGTGGGTTCCGGCGCGGGCACGATCCCCTCGGTCCGCGCGAACAGCACACCCGCGGCGAAGCAGTCGGTCTGCGCCTTCGCCACCGCCTCGATCTCCTTGGTCTCGTAGAGGTGGCTGATCAGCGGACTCATCCCGTGGTAGCGCAGGCCGCCGGCGTGGATCGGGTCGGGCACGAAGTCGTGGCCCAGGGTGTGCATCTTCATCAGCGGGGTCATGCCCGCGGTGTCGCCGAAGTCGTAGGCGTAGACACCCTGGGTCAGCGAGGGACAGGCCGCCGGCTCGACGGCCCGGACTGTCGGGCTCATCCGCCCCGCCCACTTCTCGCGCAGGAACGGGAACATCAAGCCACCGAAGTTGGATCCGCCGCCCGTGCAGCCGACAAGGAGGTCGGGCTGCTCGCCGGCCTTCGCCAGCTGCAGCAGGGCCTCCTCGCCGATGATCGTCTGGTGCAGCAGCACATGGTTCAGGACGCTGCCGAGCGCGTAGTTGGTGGTCGCGTCCTGCGCGGCCATCTCGACCGCCTCACTGATCGCGATCCCGAGCGACCCCGTGGAGTCGGGGTGCTCGGCGAGGATCGCGCGGCCGGCCTCGGTGAGGTCCGACGGGCTCGGGTGCACCGTGCCGCCGAAGGTCTCGATCATCATCCGGCGGTACGGCTTCTGGTCGTACGACGCCCGCACCTGCCACACCTCGCACTCGAGGCCGAACTGGGCGCAGGCGAAGGCCAGCGCGCTCCCCCACTGACCGGCACCTGTCTCGGTGGTCAGCTTCCTCACCCCGGCCCGCGCGTTGTAGTACGCCTGCGGCACCGAGGTGTTCGGCTTGTGCGACCCGGCGGGCGAGACGCCTTCGTACTTGTAGTAGATGCGCGCGGGAGTCCCGAGTGCCTTCTCGAGCCGGTGGGCCCGGTACAACGGGCTCGGCCGCCACAGCCGGTAGACGTCGAGCACCTCGTCGGGGATCTCGACGTACTGGTCCGCGCTGACCTCCTGCAGGATCAGCTCCATCGGGAACAGCGGCGCCAGGTCGTCAGGCCCGACCGGCTGGCCGGTCCCGGGGTGCAGGACGGGTGGGGGCGGCGTCGGGAGATCGTGCAGGACGTTGTACCACCGCGTGGGCATCTCGTCCTCGTCCAGCGAGATCTTGTGCTGCTTCACGTCGCCCATGCTGCTACTCCGTCCGGTCGGTCTACGTGGGCACGACGTTACCGGCTCTTCTCACCGTGCCGCATGAGGCCGAAGGTGACCGCGTCCACGAGCGCGCCCCACGATGCCTCGATCACGTTGTGCCCGACGCCGACGGTGACCCAGGAGCTCACGCCGTCGCTGGTCTCGATCAGCACCCGGGTGACCGCGTCCGTGCCGTGCCCCTGGTCGAGGATCCGCACCTTGTAGTCGATCAGCTCGAACTTCGCCACCTCGGGGTAGGCCTGGCCGATCGCCTCCCGCAGGGCATGGTCGAGTGCGTTGACCGGCCCGTTCCCCTCACCGGTGGTGATGATCCGCGCACCCCCGGCGTGGAGCTTGATGGTGGCCTCCGACACCGCCTCGTCGCCTGGCTTGGAGTCGGTGATCACCCGCCACGACTCGATGTCGAAGTACGACGGGCGGGCGCCCTCGACCTCCTCGAGCAGCATGAGCTCGAACGACGCGTCGGCCGCCTCGAAGGTGTAGCCGCGCGACTCGAGCTCCTTGACCCGGTTCGTGATCCGGGTGACGAGATCCTTGTCGTCGCCGAGGTCGAAGCCGAGCTCGCGCCCCTTCAGCTCGATGCTCGCGCGGCCGGCCATGTCCGACACCAGCAGCCTCATGTCGTTGCCGACGTGGACCGGATCCATGTGCTGGTACAGGTTCGGGTCGACCTTGATGGCACTCGCGTGCAGGCCCGCCTTGTGGGCGAACGCGCTGACCCCGACATAGGGCTGCCGCGACGCGGGCGGGAAGTTGGTGACGTCGGCGACGGCGTGCGCGATCCTCGTGGCCTCCCGCAGATGCCCCTGCGGAAGGACCTGCCGACCCAGCTTCAGCTCGAGGTTCGCCACCACGGAGACCAGGTCGGCGTTGCCGGTGCGCTCGCCGTACCCGTTCAGCGTGCCCTGCACGTGCGTCGCCCCCGCATCGACGGCGGCGAGGGTGTTCGCGACCGCGCACCCGGTGTCGTTGTGGCAGTGGATCCCGACACGGACGCCGGTGCTCCCGATGACGTCGTGCACCACGTCGGCCACCCACGGCGGCAGCATCCCGCCGTTGGTGTCGCAGAGCGCGATCACCTCGGCGCCCGCTTCGTAGGCGGTGCGCAGGACCTCGAGCGCGTAGTCGCGGTTGTCCCGGTAGCCGTCGAAGAAGTGCTCTGCGTCGAGGAAGACTGTCTGACCCTCCGCACGGAGGTGGGTGACGGTGTCGCGGATCATCGCGAGGTTCTCCTGCAGCGTGGTCCGCAGGGCGAGCTCGACATGACGGTCGTGCGACTTGGCCACGAGTGTGACCACGTCGGCACCGCTCTCCCGCAGCGCCGCCACCAGCGGGTCGTCGGCGGCGCTCACCCCGGCACGGCGGGTGGCGCCGAAGGCTGCGAGCCGTGCGTTCTCGAGCTTCAGCTCGCTCTGCGCGCGCCGGAAGAACTCTGTGTCCTTCGGATTGGCTCCGGGCCACCCACCCTCGATGAAGCCGACCCCGAGGCCGTCGACCTGGCGCGCGATGGTCAGCTTGTCGGCGACGGAGAGGTTGAGCCCCTCCTGCTGGGCGCCGTCGCGCAGGGTGGTGTCGTAGACGTGGAAACCACTGGGGTCGGGAGCCGTGGTGGTCATGGTGTCTGTCCTCGGTCGCGTCGCGGGTGTCCGGCCAACAAAAAAACCTCCCGTGGTCACGAGAGGTCAGCGCACTACGTCCACGTAGCGCGCTAGCTGATAATGATGTGCCGCTGGCTCACGGCTTCGAGTCTGCCAGAGGGGTCCAAGCGGCGGAACCCGGTCTCAGCATGTGTTCTCTCCGGCGAAGCGGAAGAGCCTTGCCGAGGGCAGGAACGGATCGGCTGACTCCCCCGCGAAGCGGTCCCGTCCGTCGCCGGCGCAGGCGCTGACCACGCGGACCGGGTCCTCCACCCGGTCGAGGAAGGAGCAGATGTGTGCCTGGACCAGGCGGAGCCGCCTGGAGAGGGCGGAGTCCGGGTCGTCGTAGCGCTGGTGCCACCCCTGCCAGTCGCGCATCCGGTCAGAAGATGCTGATTGCGTCGCCGAGCAGCGTCCCGGGACGCCAGGGCGGTCCGGGTTGCGGGTCCCACACGACACCGGCGCTGCTGAGGGCGTAGGCGCACAGGGCGACCGCCACGGCGAGCATGCCCACGCTCGTCCAGCCGAGCCAGCTCTCACGCGTGGCCAGGACGACCAGCTTCCTGGCCGGGACCCGCAGCCGACGCGACCCCGGACCCCACCAGAGCGAGAACGCCAGCACGGCCCCCATCGTCAGAAGCCCGGGGACCATCGGCAGGCCGAAGAGCAGGTAGACGAGCCCGACCAGGAACGCGAGCGCCGCCGACCAGACCATGAGCATCAACGTGCCGCCGGTGGCGACGATCAGGTACCACGGCGAGGTGGCGACGGTCAGCGGACCGTCGTACCAGCGCCGGCGGCCACGCCGCCACTGCCGGTCGCGGGCCGACTCCGTGGTCCACGAGAAGGTGCGCACGCCCAAGGTCACGAGTGCCAGGACCGCAAGGGAGAGGTACGGCGCCATCGCGAAGCCGGTCGACACGAGCGCGAACATGCCGAGCAGGAGACAGCCCCGCTGGACCTTCGCGGCACCGTCGGGGAGCGGGCTGAACGGCTCGGGCGGAGCGTTGACCGGCACACCCGGCGCCTGGCCCGGTTGCGGGTTCTGCGGCGGGGGCGGCACCATGTACGGCTCCCGCGCGGCCGCGAGCACCGGTGGCGTCGACGCCGCCGCCCCGGGCATCGCGGTGGTCAGGGGAAGCGTGGCCGGCGCCGCCTGCTCTTGAGGAGCTGTGTCGGCAGACGTGTCCACCACCGCCGTCGGGTCGTCCGACCCAAGGACCTCGGTGGCGTCCTCGTCCGGCTGTGTGGCAAGGGCGTACGGCATGGTGAGGAGGTCGTCGAGCACCGGTGCAGGTGGTTCCATCGGCGCCCGGAGGCTCGACAGAACGGCGGCCGTCTCCGGCCGGTCGAGCGGATCGGGAGCGAGGCACTCCTGGACCAGAGGCAGGAGGTCGCTCGGCACCCCGGACAGGTCGTGCTCGCCGCGCCGGACCCGGTCCATGATCGCCATCGCCGGCCCCCGGCCGAAGGGTGGCTGCCCGGTCGCCGCGAAGACCACGGTCGCGGCCCAGGCGTGCACGTCGGACGCGGTGGTGGGGTCGTCGCCGAACAGGATCTCGGGTGCCACGTAGCCGGGTGTCCCCAGCAGCCAGCCCGTGGCCGTGAGGCGGGGGTCCTCCGCCAGCCGGGCCAGGCCGAAGTCGATCAGCACCGGCGAACGGCCCTCGAGGAGCACGTTGGACGGCTTGATGTCGCGGTGGAGGACGCCCACGCTGTGCACGTCGATCACGGCCTCGGCGAGACCGGCGGCGAACCAGCGCAGGTCGTCGCCGGTGACCGGACCCTCGTCGCGGATGTGCTGGTGCAACGACAGGCCCGGGACGTAGCGGGTCGCGACGAAGGGGGTGTCACCCCAGGGGTCGGCGTCGATGACCTCCGCGATGCGCGGGCTCTTGACCCGGCGCAGGGACGCGACCTCGCGGGACAGGCGCTGCCGGGCCTCGTCGTCGCCGATGATGTGGGGACGCAGGACCTTCACCGCCACACGGGCGCCGTCGGGACTCTGGGCCAGGTAGACGACACCCATGCCCCCCTCGCCGATCTTGGTCAGCAGCTGGTAGCCGCGTACCCGCAGCTCCGCCGCCGACGAGGCCGGCTTGGTCTGTTCGCTCACCGCTCTACGGTACCTGCCGGAGGCCTGCGGCCGGGCTACGCCGCGACGCGTTGCCGTCGGTGTCCGGTCTCGCTCGACCGAGCGTCAGATGACGCGGTGCATCCAGCCGAAGGTGTCGTCGGCGCGGCCGTACTGGATGTCGACCAGTGCCTGGCGGATCTTCAAGGTGACAGGTCCGGCCTGGTCGCCGCCGGCGCCGCCGCTGTTGACCTCACCCTCGCGCCACTTGAGCGTGCCGACGGGTGTCACGACAGCAGCGGTTCCGCAGGCGAACACCTCGACGATCCGACCGTCCCGGACCCCGTTGCGCCACTCGTCGATGGAGAACTTGCGCTCCTCCACCTTGTGCCCGAGCTCCGCGCAGATGTCGACGACCGACGAGCGGGTGATGCCCTCGAGGATCGAGCCAGAGAGCTCCGGCGTGACGATCGAGCCGTCGTCGTACACGAAGTAGAGGTTCATGCCCCCGAGCTCCTCGACCCACTTCCGCTCGACGGTGTCGAGGAAGGCGACCTGGTCGCAGCCGTGCTCGGTAGCCTCCTGCTGGGCGATGAGGGAGCTGGCGTAGTTGCCGCCGGTCTTGGCCGCGCCGGTGCCACCGACCCCTGCACGGGAGTACTCCTCGCTGAGCCAGATGGACACCGGCTTGACGCCCTTCGAGAAGTAGGCGCCCGCCGGTGAGGCGATCACCATGTAGGTGACGTGGCGAGCGGGCCGGACCCCGAGGAACTTCTCGGAGGCGAACATGAACGGCCGGATGTAGAGGCTCTTCTCCCCCGCCGCGTCGGGGACCCACTGCTCGTCCTCCCGGATCAGCGCGTCCACGGACGCGACGAAGTCCGGGACCGCGAGCTCGGGCAGCGCCAGCCGGCGTGCCGAGCGCACCATCCTGGCGGCGTTCTGGTCGGGGCGGAAGGTCCACACCGACCCGTCGTCGTGCCGGTAGGCCTTCAGCCCCTCGAAGATCTCCTGGGCGTAGTGCAGCACGGCTGTGGCCGGGTCGAGCATGATGGGCGCGTAGCCCCTCACCCGCGCGTCGTGCCACCCCTCCTCCGGCGTCCACTCGGCGACGAACATGTGATCGGTGAAGTGCAGACCGAACCCCGGGTTGGCGAGGATCTCGGCGAGACGGTCCGGGCTGACCGGACGAGTTGTGGGCGAGACGGCGATCTGCAACGAACTTTCCATGGAGTGCACGGTATCGGACCTTCGCGGGTGGGCATCAGACAGACCGGGACTGTTCATTGTTTCCCCAAGGTCTGTCGTCGAACCGTCACTTCCCATGGCGTGCACGCCGTGGGAAGCGCAGGTTTCCCTACATACCTTGATGAAACCGGGGCGTCAGCCCGATACTCGCGCCGCGACGGCGTCGCCGATCTCGGCAGTACGACGGGCCTCCTTGCCGGACCGCTCTGCCAGGTCCGCGACGACGGCCGACTCGACCCGCTTCGCCGCGTCGCCCAGGCCCAGGTGGTCGAGCATGAGCGCCGCCGACAGGATGGCGGCAGTCGGGTCGGCCTTCTGCTGGCCGGCGATGTCAGGCGCCGACCCGTGCACCGGCTCGAACATGCTCGGCGCCGTGCGGTCCGGGTTCACGTTGCCACTGGCGGCGAGGCCGATGCCCCCGGTGACCGCTGCGGCGAGGTCGGTGATGATGTCGCCGAACAGGTTGTCGGTGACGATCACGTCGAAGCGCGCCGGGTCCGTGGTCATGAAGATGGTCGCCGCATCGATGTGCAGGTAGTCCACGGTGACGTCGGGGAACTCCTCCTTGCCCACCTCGTCGACGAGCCGCGACCACACGGCTCCCGCGTGGACGAGCACGTTCGTCTTGTGGACCAGGGTCAGCTTCTTGCGGGGACGCAGGCTGGCGCGCGAGAACGCGTCACGGACGACGCGCTCGACCCCGAAGGCGGTGTTGACGCTGACCTCGGTCGCGATCTCCGCCGGTGTCCCGACACGCAGGGCACCGCCGTTTCCGACGTACGGCCCCTCCGTGCCCTCGCGGACCACGACGAAGTCGACTTCCCCAGGGTCGGCCAGCGGGGAGCTGGCACCGGGGAAGATCCGCGAGGGTCGGAGGTTGACGTAGTGGTCGAGCTCGAAACGGAGGCGTAGCAGGAGTCCGCGCTCGAGGATCCCCGGTGGCAGGTTCGGGTCACCCGGCCTGCCGCCCACCGCGCCGAGCAGGATGGCATCGTGCCCCCTGATCTCGGCGAGCACGGAGTCCGGCAGGACCTCGCCGGTCGCGAGGTACCGCTCCGCGCCGAGGTCGTACCGGGTCGGCTCGAACTTCACATCGGCCGGGGCCACCTGCTCGAGGACCTTGAGAGCCTCGGCGGTGACCTCGGGACCGATGCCGTCGCCGGGAATCACGGCAAGCTTGTACGCCTTCGTCATGAAACGCGACACTAGTTGTCGTCGGGGCGCTGTCCGCCGTTGTCTCTCAGGTCAAGACCTGACTGCACTGACTGCAGCGCGGCCTGGTTGCCTTCGTTCTCGCGGTGACGGGCTGGGCCCCACTCGGGATACATGTCGTACATGGCATTGCTCCATTGAGGATCGATGTGCGTCATCGACGACGCAGTTGTCTTCTTGGGGTGCTGCAGCAGATCCGGCGGGGTCACCGCGGGTTTCGTTCCGGTGCGCTCCGCTGCGAGCTGGAAGAGACTCGATCCTCGAGTGCGGGTCACGCGACTTCGAGGGGGATCTCCGATGATCGGTGCGGGTGACGCGGTCTTCGTGTCACTCGCTGCGGAGGTTCTTCGTAGGGCCAGACACGCCAGACTCCGCGGCGAGGTGGCCTTACTTAAGAGGCCCCGCCACGGCGGCTGATAAGTACGAAGAAGCTCCGCATGATGAGCCCAAGGTTAACAAGGCCTTCAAGACCGTGCAGGGGCTTTTCCACACAAGTTCCACGATGCGAGACGCCGTTTCGTTGCGTGGACAATGACTGCTGCTTTGAGAGACTGCAAGACATGAGCGCACCGCCCGAGCTGCCGTCGATCGTGTCCCGTGCTTTCGACCTGTCTCGCAAGCGAGGCTACGTCTCCTTCTGCCGCAACGAGACCGGGCGACTGCTTGCCACCCTCGCGGCCACCCGGTCCGGCACGCTGGCCGAGTTCGGGACCGGCACCGGTGTCGGCACGGCGTGGCTTCGCAGCGGCGTGCGCGAGGGCACCAGGATCCTGACCGCAGAGCTCGACCCGAAGCTTGCCGAGGCCGCGGCGGAGATCTTCGAGGACGACGACCAGGTCGAGGTGAAGTCGGCGGACTGGTCGACCCTGCGGGAGCACGCGCCGTTCTCCCTCCTGTTCCTCGACGCCCGCGAGCCCAAGGACAGCGGCGCGGACACCGTCATCGACCTGGTCGCGCCCGGCGGTGTCGTGGTGCTCGACGACTTCACCCCGTGCGAGTCCTGGCCACCGATCTACGCCGGGCGGGTGGATGTGCTCCGGGAGCAGTGGCTGACCGACGAGCGGTTCACCTCCGTGGAGGTCATGGTGGCCCCTGACTCGTCGGTGCTGATCGCCACCAAACGCTGAGGCGGCGCGGGCAGCTCGACGACGAAGCGAGGCAGCAGCGCTCTCGTCGGCGCTCACCACAGCGGCCGAGCGTCAGCACGTGCTGCTCGCGTCAGGCGCGGGCTTCGCACCCGAGGGAGGGCTCGAGCGTTACATCCGGCTGCCCTACACCCGCTCGCCCGAACACCTCGAAGAAGCGGTCGCCAGGCCGGCCGTCGCTTGGAAGGACGCGAAGCGTCACCGCTCGACGGCCGGCGGCCCCTCTCCCCTGGTGGCCTGACCCGGGCCAGGACGCACAGCACCCCACCGGCGTTCGTCGCGCGGTGGGGTGCCGTCCGTTCAGGCCTCCGACTGCCTCACTCAGTGAGGTCGACGGCGCGCACGGACTCGGCGTCCATGGCCGCCTTGATCTCCTCCAGCACGGTTGCGGGGATGGCCGAGTCGACCGTGAGCGCCACCAGCGCGTGACCGCCCTTGGTGTCGCGCGCAACCTGCATGCCGGCGATGTTCACGTTCGCCTGGCCGAGGATCTGCCCGACGGTCCCGACCATGCCCGGGCGGTCGGCGTAGCGGAGGAAGGCCAGGTGCTCGGTGGGCTCGATGTCCAGGTCGTAGCCGTTGACCTCGACCAGCCGCTCGCGCTGGGCGATGCCGATCAGCGTCCCGGAGACCGAGACCTGCGTGCCGTCGGCCAGGGTGCCGCGGATCGTGATCAGGTTGCGGTGGTCGGGGCTCTCCGCCTCGGCGACGAGCCGGACCTCGAGGCCCCGCTCGGCGGCGAGCAGCGGCGCGTTGACGTAGGAGACCTGGTCCTCGACCACGTCGCTGAAGACACCCTTGAGCGCCGCGAGCTCGAGCACCTTGACGTCGTACTGCGTGATCTCGCCGCGCACCTCCACGTCGAGCTGCTGGGCGACCTCGCCGGCGAGCGCGGTGAAGATCCGGCCGAGCTTCTCGGTGAGCGGGATGCCGGGCCTGACGTCCTCGGCGATCACACCGCCCTGGACGTTGACTGCGTCGGGGACCAGCTCGCCGGAGAGGGCCAGCCGCACCGACCTCGCGACCGCGACGCCCGCCTTCTCCTGGGCCTCGTCGGTGGAGGCACCGAGGTGCGGCGTGGCGACGACGTTCTCGAACTCGAACAACGGGCTGTCAGTGCACGGCTCGCTCGCGAACACGTCGAGTCCGGCGGCGCCGACGCGGCCCTCCTTGATCGCGTTGTAGAGCGCCTGCTCGTCGACGATGCCACCTCGGGCGGCGTTGACCAGTACCAGGTTCGGCTTGACCTTCGCCAGCTCGTCCTCGCCGATCAGACCCACCGTCTCCGGGGTCTTGGGCAGGTGGACCGACATGAAGTCGGCCTCCGCCAGCAGCTCGTCGAGGGTGACCAGGCGTACACCCATCTGTGCCGCGCGACCTGCCTGGACATACGGGTCGTAGGCGATCACGTTCATGCCGAAGGAGGACAGGCGCTGCGCGACCAGCACACCGATGCGGCCGAGGCCGACGATGCCGACCGTCTTCTCGTACAGCTCGATGCCGGTGTACTTGCTGCGCTTCCACTCGCCGTTCTTCAGCGCGGCGTTGGCGGGAGCGATGTGACGCGCCGCTGCGAGCATGAGTGCCACTGCCAGCTCGGCGGCGGAGACGATGTTGGAGGTCGGTGCGTTCACGACCATGACGCCGTTCTGCGTGGCCGCCTTGACGTCCACGTTGTCGAGGCCGACGCCGGCCCGCGCGACGACCTGCAGGTTCTTCGCCGCGGCGAGTGCCTCGGCGTCGACCTTGGTCGCGCTGCGGACCAGGATCGCGTCGACGTCGGCGATGGCCGGCAACAGCTCGGCACGGTCGGCACCGTTGCAGGTGCGGATCTCGAAGTCCGGTCCGAGTGCCTCGACGGTGGCGGGGCTGAGCTCTTCGGCGATGAGTACGACGGGCTTGCTCACGAGATATCCCTCTGGTGATTGACGGTCGGCTTGATGTGGCTCTGCTGCTCGCTGTTGACGAGAGCGGCCGTGCACGACGCTGTGCCCAGGGCCATCAGCCTACCTGATCGAAGGGGCTCGTCTCATCCGACGGGGCCGCGGAGACCTGGCCGGTCCTCGTCTCGCTGGGGTGGTCACCGACGTACCTGCCGGATCAGCCCTGCGACGCCGTCGGGATAGAGAGGTATGTCGATCCCGTCGTCGTCGACGGGCCGCCACTCGACCCACATCGGCAGACATGTCGGCGACTCGGTCGGGGCATCACGCCGACCGTCGTACGCACCAGGACCCACTTCCCCAGACGAACCGGCACTCCCCTCGACATGCTCGTCGTGGGAAGTGCCGGTTCGGCTACATACCTTGGGGAAACCCCGCACCTCAGCGGGTCGCAGTGCCCTCGGTGTAGTCGGCGTCGTGGGACTTCACCCACGCCATGAGCTTGCGCAGCTCGCGGCCGGTGGTCTCAATCGGGTGCTGCTCACCCTCGGCACGCAGGCGCTTGAACTCCGGCGCGCCGGCGTCCTGGTCGTCGATGAAGCGCTTCGCGAACGCGCCGTTCTTGATGTCGGCGAGCACATCCTTCATGTGGTCCTTGACCGAGTCGTCAACGACGCGCGGGCCGGAGACGTAGTCGCCGTACTCCGCTGTGTCGGAGACCGACCAGCGCTGCTTGGCGATACCGCCCTCGTACATCAGGTCCACGATGAGCTTGAGCTCGTGCAGGCACTCGAAGTACGCGACCTCGGGCTGGTAGCCCGCCTCGGTGAGCACCTCGAAGCCCTTCATCACCAGCTGCGAGACGCCGCCGCACAGCACGGCCTGCTCGCCGAACAGGTCGGTCTCGGTCTCCTCGGTGAACGTGGTCTTGATGCCGCCTGCCCGCAGCCCGCCGATCCCCTTGGCGTAGGACAGCGCGAGGTCCCAGGCCTTGCCGGTGGCGTCCGCCTCCACCGCGACGAGAACCGGCACGCCGCGTCCCTCGGAGTACTCGCGACGGACCAGGTGACCCGGGCCCTTCGGCGCGACCATGGCCACGTCGACTCCCTCGGGCGCCTCGATGTAGCCGAAGCGGATGTTGAAGCCGTGCCCGAAGAACAGCGCGTCGCCCTCGACCAGGTTCGGCTCGACAGCCTCCTTGTAGAGGTTCCGCTGGACATGGTCGGGCGCGAGGATCACGATCAGGTCCGCCTCCTCACACGCTTCGTAGGGCGTGAGCACCCGCAGGCCCTCGGCCTCGGCCTTGGCACGGCTCTTCGACCCCTCCGGCAGGCCGACGCGGATGTCGACGCCTGAGTCGCGCAGCGACAGCGCGTGCGCGTGGCCCTGGCTTCCGTACCCGAGCACCGCAACGTTGCGGCCCTGGATCACGGACAGGTCGGCGTCATCGTCGTAGAACATCTCAGCCACGGTCGGGCTCTCCTTCTTTCGTTTGGTCTGGCGCGGTGTTCTGGACGGTTCTCAAGCGGCGTACCACTTGTGAACGGTCCATAACCCCGATTTACAGCTGGTTTTCAGGTACGTCGGACGGGTGGTCGCATCAGCGGGCTGGGGCGACGGGGACAGGGACCGGACGGAGCGTGCGGTCGGTGATCGACCGGCTGCCACGCCCGATCGCGACCATGCCGGACTGGACGAGCTCGCGGACACCGAACGGCTCGAGCACCCGCAGGAACGCCTCGAGCTTCTCGGCGCTGCCCGTGACCTCGATGGTGACGGCGTCGGTGGCGACGTCGACGACCTTGGCGCGGAACAGCTGCACCGTCTCGAGCACCTGCCCCCGCGACTCCGCGTCGGCCTTGACCTTGACCAGGAGAAGCTCACGGCTCACCGACCCGGGCCCCTCGAGCTCCACGATCTTGATCACCTCGACCAGCTTGTTGAGCTGCTTGGTGACCTGCTCGAGCGGGGAGTCCTCGACGTTGACCACGATGGTCATCCGGGACACCTCGGAGTGCTCGGTCGGGCCCACCGCCAGCGAGTCGATGTTGAACCCGCGGCGGCTGAACAGGCCCGCGATGCGGGCGAGTACACCGGGCTTGTTCTCGACCAGGACCGACAGGGTGTGCTTGCTCATCTCGGCGTCCTCATCTCTGTCCCCATCTCGTGCGCCTGGGTCACAGCTCGTCCTCCTCGAACTCGGGAGCCATGTCCCGGGCGAACTTGATGTCGTCGTTGCTGGTGCCCGCGGCGACCATCGGCCACACCATCGCGTCGCGGTGCACGCGGAAGTCCACGACGACCGGCACGTCGTCGATCTCCATCGCCTTGTTGATCGTGGCGTCCACGTCGTCCGGGTTGTCGCACGCCAGCCCCACGCAGCCGTAGGCGTCCGCGAGCTTGACGAAGTCGGGGATCCGCCGTTCCTCGGGCCGCTGCAGGTCGGTGTTGGAGTAGCGCTCGTTGTAGAACAGCGTCTGCCACTGGCGGACCATGCCGAGCGACTGGTTGTTGATGATCGCCACCTTGATCGGGATGCCCTCCATCGCGCAGGTGGCCAGCTCCTGGTTCGTCATCTGGAAGCAACCGTCGCCGTCGACCGACCACACGGTCGCGTCCGGGCGCCCCACCTTCGCCCCCATCGCCGCCGGCACGGAGAAGCCCATGGTCCCGAGGCCACCGGAGTTGATCCAGGTGTTCGGGTACTCGTAGCCGATGTAGTGGGTGGCCCACATCTGGTGCTGCCCGACACCCGCGACGTAGATCGCCTCCGGGCCGGCGATCCTGCCGAGCCGCTCGAGGACGTACTGCGGTGCGAGCGAGCCGTCCGCCGGCTTGTCGTAGCCGAGTGGGTACTTCTTCTTCACGCCCACGAGGAACTCCACCCACGCCTCGTAGTCGCCCTGGTGCCCGGCGTCCGCCTCGGCCTGGAGCGCCACGATCAGGTCCGCGATCACCTCGCGCGCGTCACCCACGATCGGCACGTCCGCGGCGCGGTTCTTGCCGATCTCCGCGGGGTCGATGTCCGCGTGGACCACCTTCGCGTTCGGGGCGAACGAGTCCAGCGCACCGGTGACCCGGTCGTCGAAGCGGGCGCCGAGGCTGACGATCAGGTCGCTGCGCTGCAGACCGGCGACCGCGGCGACGGTGCCGTGCATGCCGGGCATGCCGAGGTGCTGCGGGTGGCTGTCGGGGAAGGCACCCCGTGCCATCAGTGTCGTGACCACGGGGATGCCGGTCATCTCCGCGAGGACGCGCAGCTCCTTGGACGCCCTCGCCCGGATCACGCCGCCTCCGACGTACAGCACCGGACGGCGCGCCTCGAGGATCAGCTTGGCCGCCTCCCGCACCTGCTTGGCGTGCGGCCGCGTCACGGGGCGGTACCCGGGCAGGTTGAGCTCGGTCGGCCAGTCGAACGTGGTCCTCGCCTGCATGGCGTCCTTGGCGACGTCGACGAGGACCGGTCCGGGACGGCCCGTGGAGGCGATGTAGAAGGCCTCGGCAACCGTCCGCGGAATGTCCGCCGGGTTCGTGACCAGGAAGTTGTGCTTGGTGATCGGCATGGTGATGCCACGGATGTCCGCCTCCTGGAAGGCGTCCGTGCCGATCGCGGCGCTCGCGACCTGGCCGGTCACCGCGACCATGGGCACCGAGTCCATGTAGGCGTCGGCGAGAGGGGTGACCAGGTTCGTCGCGCCCGGCCCGCTGGTGGCCATGCAGACGCCGACCTTGCCGGTCGCCGCGGCGTAGCCCTGAGCGGCGTGGCCCGCGCCCTGCTCGTGCCGGACGAGGATGTGCCGGAGCCTGGTCGAGTCGAACAACGGGTCGTACGCCGGGAGGATGGCGCCACCGGGAATGCCGAATACGTTCTCGGCTCCCGCGCACTCCAAGGCCTTGATCAGGCTCTGCGCGCCGGTGACCTGCTCGCTCATGTCTGCCTTCCCTCTCGGTCCGAACTTCTCGCCCACGCCACCCGAGCCGGGTGGGCTTCCAACAAAAAACCCCTCGGCCCGGTGGGCAAACGAGGGGTGACGCGTGGGCTGCTGGCTGTGTCGCCGTCAGCCGACGCGTCGCGTGCGTACTACGAGAATCCTGAAACGCATGGCAATACCTTTGTCGGAAGCACATCCCCTCGTCAATCGAGTGTGACACGGGTCCCAGAATATGGAACGCGTGTCCCGCATCGTGGGCGGCAGGTCAGACGATTGCCGCGAGCTGCTGGACGATTCCGAGCTGCATGGCCATGTCCATCTGGTCGTAGAAGAACTCGTGCTTCGTGATGACTCCTCCCTCGACCGTGGCGATGTCACAGCTCCGCATCCGTACCTGCTTGCCGGTCGCAGGAATCGAGCTCCCGTCCGGCATTGCCAGGGGCCCGCTGTGCGTTCCGATGACGTCCCCCACGTCGATCGCACGGTTGCCGTCCTCCAGCTTCAGGGTCGACTCGTAGCGCACATCGGGGAACGCCTCGTTGAGCTGGCGCTGCCAGTCAAGGAACTGGTCGATCCCGCGAAGCGGGCCCGCGTCCGGCGTGACCACCTCGATGTCAGGTGAGCACAAGGCTCTGGGAGCGTCGTAGTCCTTGGCCAGCCAGGCCTCTGTTGAGCGATCCATCAGGTCACGTGCTTGTCCCATGGTGCACCTCCCGAGCGATGAGATGAGGTTCGCACCCGAAACGCCCCGGGACGAGGCCGTCCGGGTGTCACTCCCATCGAACGCCCGAACTCTCGGCAGTTCCATAGCGCAGAGGGGTCGTCCGAATTGCGAGGTGGCGCCGCGGCGCCGAGCCCGCTCAGGGCGTGGTGGCGGCGAGCTCCTCGAGTACGCCGAGCTGGATGGCCAGCTCCATCTGGTCGAAGTAGAAGTCGTGCTTGGTGATGACCCCGTCCTCGACGACGGCGATGTCGCAGCTCCGCATCCGGACCTCCTTGCCGGTCGCCGGAATGCTCCGGCCGTCCGGCAGCCGCAGCGGACCGGTCTGCCTGCCGATGTTCACGCCCTGGTCGATCGCGCAGTAGCCCGTCTCCAGCTTCCGCGCCGACTCGTAACGCATCTCGGGGAACGCCTCGTCGAGCTGTCGCATGTAGTCCACGAACTGGTCGATGCCGGTGAGCGTGCCGGCGTCCGGCGTGGTCACGACGACGTTCGGCGAGTAGCACGCGCGCACAGCGTCGTAGTCGCCGGCCAGAAAAGCATCGGTCAACCGGTCCATGACCTGACGGGCCTCTCCCATGGTGCACCTCCTGAGCAGGTGGATGGTGACGTTCGCATCCGGGCGTCCTGGGACCGGGCGTCCGGGCGACTCCTCCCATCGAACGCCTGCACCCGGTGCGGTTCCATAGCGCAGACGGGTCGTCCGGGCTTCTAGGTGGCGGTGGGCTCAGACCGGGTCGTAGTCGAAGGCCGGCAGTCCGTCGATGCTCGCGAGGTTCTTCCTGCGACGGTAGTCCGCGCGCCCCTCCTCGCCCTTGCGCTCCATGTGCTTCGGCAGGAGGTTCCGTTCGCCGGCGTACTCCATCACGGGCACGGCGTAGCCGCACGAGCTGGAGACCCGGTCGACCTCGACGACGATGACCGCCCGCGCGCCCCGGGTCTCGGTGAACCGGGGCAGCCACGACGCGAACTCCTCGTCGTACAGGGTGACCACGCGCCCCGTGCCGTGCAGGCGTACGACGTTCGGCGGGCCGTCGAAGGCGCAGAACATGAGCGTGATCCGGCCGTTCTCGCGCACGTGGGCGATGGTCTCCGCACCGCTGGCGGTGAGGTCGAGGTAGGCGACGGTGTGCTCGTCCACCATCGTGAACGTGCCGCCGACCCCCTTCGGTGACACGTTCACGTGGCCACCGGCCGACGGGGCGGTGGCCACGAAGAAGATGTGCTGGCTCTCGACGAACTCCCGCACGCGGCCGTCGATGCGGTCGTGGACCTTACCCACAGACGGCGCCGACGGCCGCAGACCCGACGAGCTTGGAGTACTTCGCGAGCACGCCCTTGGTGTACTTCGGCGCGTTCGGGGTCCAGCCGTCCTTGCGCGCAGCGAGCTCGGCCTCGTCGATCGTCACGTCGAGACGCCGGTTGCCGACGTCCAGCCGGATCGGGTCGCCGTCACGCACGAACGCGATCGGCCCACCGTCCACGGCCTCGGGGGCGACGTGGCCGACGCAGAGGCCCGTCGTACCGCCGGAGAAGCGGCCGTCGGTGAGCAGCAGGACGTCCTTGCCCAGCCCTGCCCCCTTGATCGCGCCGGTGATCGCGAGCATCTCTCGCATGCCGGGGCCGCCCTTGGGACCTTCGTAGCGGATCACGACCACGTCGCCGTGCTGGATCTGACCGGCTTCGAGGGCGTCCATCGCGGCACGCTCGCCGTCGAAGACCCGGGCCACGCCCTCGAACACGTCGTCGTCGAAGCCGGCGGTCTTCACCACCGCGCCGTCCGGGGCGAGCGAACCCTTGAGGATGGTGAGCCCGCCGGTCTTGTGGATCGGCTTCGAGAGCCCGCGGATGATGGTGCCGTCGACTGCAGGAGGAGCGAGGTTCGCCAAGTTCTCCGACATCGTCTTCCCGGTCACGGTCAGGCAGTCGCCGTTGAGCAGTCCCGCGTCGAGCAGCGCCTTCATGACCACCGGGATCCCCCCGACGTGGTCGACGTCGTTCATCACGTAACGGCCGAACGGCTTGAGGTCGCCGAGGTGCGGAACCTTGTCGCCGATCCGGTTGAAGTCGTCGAGCGTCAGGTCCACCTCCGCCTCCTTGGCGATCGCGAGGAGGTGGAGTACGGCGTTGGTGGAGCCGCCGAGCGCCATGACGACGGCGATGGCGTTCTCGAAGGCCTCCTTGGTCATGACCTGTCGGGCGGTGATGCCGTCTCGGAGCATGCCCACCACCGCTTCACCGGACCGGTGGGCGAACCCGTCACGGCGACGGTCGACGGCGGGCGGGGCGGCCGACCCTGGCAGGGACATGCCGAGAGCCTCGGCGACCGAGGCCATCGTGTTGGCGGTGTACATGCCGCCGCAGGCGCCTTCACCGGGGCAGATCGCCCGCTCGATCTCGTCGACCTCCTCCCGGGTGATCTTGCCGGCCAGGCACGCGCCGACGGCCTCGAACGCGTCGATGATCGTGACGTCGCGGTCACCCACCCGCCCGGGCATGATCGAGCCGGCGTAGAGGAAGACCGACGCCAGGTCGAGCCGGGCCGCAGCCATCAGCATGCCGGGCAGCGACTTGTCGCAGCCGGCCAGCAGCACGGAGCCGTCAAGACGCTCGGCCATCATGACCGTCTCCACGCTGTCGGCGATCACCTCGCGGGAGACCAGCGAGAAGTGCATGCCCTCGTGCCCCATCGAGATCCCGTCGGACACGGAGATGGTGCCGAACTCCAGCGGGTAGCCGCCTGCTGCGTGGACGCCGTTCTTGACGGCCTTCGCGAGCCGGTCCAGCGACAGGTTGCACGGCGTGATCTCGTTCCAGGACGAGGCCACGCCGATCTGCGGCTTGGCGAAGTCCTCGTCGCCCATCCCGACGGCGCGCAGCATTCCGCGGGCCGCGGCTCGCTCGAGGCCGTCGGTGACGTCGCGGCTGCGGGGCTTGATGTCCGGCTTGTCCTTCGCGGTGCTGGCAGACGAATCAGGCATGGTCGGAGCCTACGCCGCCGGTCGTGCCGAGGGGACGGCCGTCTCAGATGACCGCCGCCCGCACGGCCAGCACGTCGGGCAGGTGCTCGGCGACGACCTGCCACGACTCCCCTTCGTCGTTGCTGGCGAAGACGCTGCCGTCGCGGCTGCCGAAGTAGACACCCGCGGGATCGCCTGCGTCGATGCACATCGCGTCGCGCATCACGCCCGCGAAGAAACCCTGGTCGGGCAGGCCCTTCACCAGCGGCTCCCACGTCGCACCCGCGTCCTGCGAGCGGTACACCCGGCAGGCGCCCTCGGGCGGGAACCTTCCGTCGGAGCTCTCCAAGGGGAAGAGGTAGACGGTCCCCGGGTCACGAGGATGTGCCACCACCGGGAACCCGAACTCGCTGGGCAGCCCGTCGGCGATCGGGGTCCACGAGTCGCCCGCGTCGTCACTGCGATAGACGCCTCCGTGGTTCTGGGCGAAAAGCACGTCCGGGCGCCCCGCACTGCGGGTCACCTTGTGCACGCACTGGCCGAACTCGGGGTACTGCACGTCCTCGGGCATGAACTCGACCTTGATGCCCTTGTTGGCGGGCGCCCAGGTCTGGCCGCCGTCGAACGTGCGGTAGACACCGCCGGTGGACATCGCGACCGTCACCTGCTGCGGGTCGGACGGGTGCGGCAGCACGGTGTGGATCGCCTGCCCTCCGAAGCCGGCCCCCCACTCGGTGCGGTGCGGGTGGTCCCACAGCGACCTGACCATCTCGAACGAGACCCCGTTGTCGGTGGAGCGGAAGAGTGCCGACGGCTGGGTGCCCGCCCAGACCACTCCCGGCTCGGCAGCGGACGGCGCGATCGCCCACACCGCCTCGAGCGTCGAGCCGGTCTCCTCGGGGAAGCGCACCGACCCGTCCGGGCTGCGCTGCCAGGTGGCGCCGAGGTCGTCGGAGTGCATGACCTGCGGTCCCCAGTGCCAGTGCCTGCTGGCCATGAACAGCCGCGGCTGCTCGCCACGGGAGTCCACGGCGACCGCGTGGACCTCGCTCATCAGCTCGTCCGGCCCCTCGACCGTCCAGCTCCGGCGGCCGTCGTCGCTGCGGGCGATCCACAGTCCCTTGCGCGTGCCGATCATGAGAACTGCCTGGTCCGACATTGCCACGCTCCTCGATGCGTTCTTCCACGGTCCCGAGCCGACCTTTCGCACTGTAGACCCACGCACCCCCGAAAAGTCATCGAACGAACGACGGCGCCGGTGCCCCGCGCGTCGCACCGGCGCCGTCCGTCCGGGTCAGGGCCGCGCAGTCTCCCACGCGACCGTGGCGGCACCCACCGTCCGTGCGTCGGGCAGCGTCGCGCGCGCCCCGGCCGTCGGGTTGTCCGAGGTCTGGTGCAGACCGGGCTCGCCGTCCTCGATCGTGAAGGACGCCCGGGTGAACGCCTCGGAGCCCGGCTCGGACACCTTGCGCAGGCAGCGGAAGTCGGCCTCCATGGCGTCCTTGGAGATGGTGGTGTTCACGTAGCCGCGGAGGTTGTTCTGGAAGCGCAGGTGAGGGTTCCACCCGAGCCAGGGGTGGGAGCCGCTCGGCGAGTCGGCGCCGTCACCGCCGGACGTGATGGAAGAACACACCAGCTCCGACCCCACCGTGGACGAGGACGGGTCGTCGTAGTCGAGCTTCAGGTCGGACGCCCAGTGCGCGTGCACGTCCCCGGTGAGGACGACGGGGTTGCGCACGCCTGCGGCGACCCACCCCTCGGTGATCCGCTGCCGCGAGGCGACGTACCCGTCCCACGCGTCCATCGAGGTCGTCTTCACCGGCCCCTCGCTGCGGTCCCGCTGGGCGAAGAACACCTGCTGGCCGAGGACGTCCCACCGCGCCTGCGACGTGCGGAAGCCGTCGACCAGCCACCGCTCCTGCTCGACGCCGGTGATGGAGCGGGAGGGGTCGACGGCCGCGGGACAGTCTGTTTGGTACCCGTCGCCGCAGCCCTGGTCGTCGCGGTACTGACGGGTGTCCAGCAGGTGGAACGTGGCGAGCTCGCCCCAGTGCACCCGGCGGTAGAGCTGCATGTCGATGCCGCGGGGCTTGGAAGTGGCGCGCAGCGGCATGTTCTCGTAGTAGGCCCGGAAGGCGGCCGCACGTCGCTCCAGGAAGCCCGGCTGGGGCTTCTCGGGCACCTCGTCGGCCCAGTTGTTCTCCAGCTCGTGGTCGTCCCAGACCACCAGCCAGGGCGCCACCGCGTGCGCCTCCTGCAGGTCCTCGTCGGTCTTGTACTGCGCGTGACGCTGCCGGTAGCCGGCGAGCGTGACCGTCTCGGGTCCCTCGTGGTCGCGGACGTTGCCGCCCGGGGCGACGTAGCTGTCGCGCTTGTACTCGTACTGGTAGTCGCCCAGGTGCAGCACCAGGTCCGGGCGGTCCTCGGCCAGCCGTCGGTACGCCGTGAACCAGCCGTGCTCGAACTGCGAGCACGAGACGAACGACATGGCCAGGGCGGAGGGCGTGGTGCCGCGGGCCGGCGCGGTCAGCGTGCGCGCCGTCCGGGACAGGTACGTTCCCTGCCGGAACCGGTAGTGGTACTCCCGCCCCGGCTCCAGGCCGGCCAGCTCCACGTGTACGGCGTGCGCGTGCTGAGGCCTAGCGGTCGCCGTGCCCGCCCGGACGACGTTGCGGAACCGGGGGTCCGTCGCCACCTGCCACAGCACCTCGTAGTCGTACGCCGGCATGCCGCCGGAGCCGTCCTCCGCCAGCGGCTCGACGGCGAGGCGGGTCCAGAGCACGAAGCCGTCGGGCCAGGGGTCTCCCGAGGCGACACCGAGGGTGAACGGGTTTCGCCGCAGGGCGGGCGAGGCTGCGGTGGCACGGGTGGCCAGTGCCCCGGTGACCGGGATCAACGTGGATGTGCCGGCGACCAGGCCGGCCTTGAGCAGTGTCCTTCGGTTGGTCTCCATGTCCGGCGACGCTGCCGGGTGCCGTCATCGGCCGGACGACGGCGAGATGACCAGAAGATGACGATCCGCGTAGATCGTCGGTCAGCCCATCAGCTCCCGGTGCAGGCTCTCCAGGTCGTCGACCCCGGATGGTGCCCCGATGAGGGTCCGCAGCACACCGTCGTCCTTCCACCGCGGCAGGAGGTGCACGTGGAAGTGGAAGACCTCCTGGCCGGCCGCCGCGCCGGTGGACTGGAAGATGTTGATCCCGTCCGCATCGAGGCGCCCGACGAGCAGCCGGGCCACCTCCTCGAGCATCGGCGCGATCTCGACGAGCACGTCGGCGCCGCCCTCGAGCAGGTCCGTGACGTGCCGGCTGGGAACGACCAGGGTGTGCCCGCGACCCAAGGGGTTGATGTCGAGGAAGGCGACGGCTCGGTCGTCGCTCGCCACGACGAACGACTCCGCCTCACCGGCGACGATCTCGCAGAAGACGCATCCGCCCATCAGTAGTCGCCATCCATCACGTTGGCCAGCTGTTCCCCGGCGGCGAACCGCTCGAGCTGCTCGCGGACGACCTTGTGGGCCCGCGGCCACATCGCGCTGGACGCGCCGCCTACGTGGGGTGAGACGAGGAGGTTCGGCGCACGCCAGAGAGGGTGTCCCTCTGGGATCGGCTCGGGGTCGGTGACGTCGAGGGCAGCGTGGATACGACGGCTCTCCAGCGCGGCGAGCAGCGCCTCGGTGTCGACGACGGGCCCCCGGGCCACGTTCACGAGCAGCGCGTCGTCCTTCATCCGGGACAGGAACTCCGCGTCCACCATCCCGCGCGTCTCGTCGGTGAGGGGGACGACCAGGACCACGACGTCGGCCTCGGGCAACAGGTCGGGCAGGTCGGTGAACGGGTGCACACCGTCCCTGGCGGAACGTGCGACCCGGACCAGCTCGGCCTCGAAACCGTCCAGCCGCCGCTCGACGGCGGCCCCGATCTGGCCGTAGCCCACGATGAGCACCCGCCGATCGGCAAGGGAGCGGCGGGTCTCGGGCCGCCACTCGCCCCGGTCCTGGGCGCGCACGAACTCCGGGATCCCTCGCAACGACCCCAGGACGAGGGCGAGCGCCAGCTCGGCCGTGGACGCGTCGTGGATGCCCCTCCCGTTGCAGAGCAGCACACCGGGGGGAACGTGAGGTCGGATGTGCTCGACGCCGGCCGTCAGCGTCTGGACGACGCGCAGCCTCGGCATCCGCTCGATCAGCTCGCTGTCGCCCGGGCGGAAGCGGTACGGCGGCACGTAGAACTCGACGTCGGAGATCGAGGCCGGTGGCGGCGCGTCCGGACCCGGGACGACCACCTCGTAGCGCAGGGACCCAGGGGGCGTCCCGAGCAGGGCGGGTTCGAACGGGAGCCACACCAGGGGCTTGGTCGCATCCACGCCAGTCACCCGGAGAGCCTACCCACGATGTCCGGATGGACCATGCCGGATGACCCGCATGCGCCTGTTACGTACCCGTCACATTGTGTTGACTGGCCGGACGCGCAATTCCCCTAGCGTCGAACCGACGCCATCAGCGTGTACCACCCCCCTCAGCAAGTCTCCGGAGGTCAGCACATGTGGAAGCTGCGCCCGATCCTGCCGCGCAACATGGCTACATGGCACGTCACCAGCCACCACGGTGCCCGGCGGAACGCCCTGGTCGCCTCGACGGCCCTGGCCAGTCGTCGCCAGGAGCGGATCGAGGTCGAGGAGTTCATGGAGCGCCACCTGGCTTCGGCCGGCTCGGGTTCCAGCGGACCCCGGTCCGCCTGACCCTCAACGTCCGGACCGCCGAAACGCGGTGATTTCGGGCACCATTTCGCCATGGAACGGGAGCAGTCGGGCACACTCTCGGCATGGCAAGTCTCTCTGCCCGAGCCAGCACGCCCGACCCCGCCCCCGGTCACGACGCCCTGGCCCTGCGCTTCTACCGGGTGACCAGCCGCGACGGGACGAAGATCCAGGCCTGGACCAATGACGCCGAGGGCCCCGTCGTACTCCTGTGCAACGGCCTCGGCACCAACCCGTACGCGTGGCCCGCCCTGCTGAAGAGGGACTGCGGCGTCCGGGTCATCTCGTGGAACCACCGAGGCGTGGGCGGCTCCGAACGCCCGACGTCCCTCGAGCGGGTCGGCATCGACAGCTTCGTCGAGGACGCGCTGGCCGTGCTCGACGACGCCGAGGTCGAGTCCTGCGTCGTCGCGGGCTGGTCGATCGGGGTGAACACAGGGTTCGAGCTGGCCGTCAGCCACCCCGAGCGCGTGACCGGGCTGTTCGCGCTGGCGGGGGTTCCCGGCGCCACCTTCGCGTCCATGGGCGCGCCGCTGCTCATCCCGCGCCCCGCCAGGCGTCCGGTCGCTCGGGCGGTGACGCGGATCCTCGAGAAGGCCGGACCCGCCCTCAGCCCGTTGACCGGCCGGCTCCGGATCGGCCCGCTGGCCGCCTTCGTCCTCCAGCACAGCGGGTTCATGCTGCCCGGCGCGGAGCCGGCGGTGCTCCGACGGGCGGTCCGGTCCTACCTCGACACCCCCGTCGAGTGGCAGATGCACCTGGCGAGGTACGCCGACGAGCACAGCCGCGTCTCCCTGCGCAACGTCACGGTGCCCACCGCGTTCGTCGCCGGGAGGTACGACCTGCTCGCCTCGCACCACGACATGCGGACCGCCGCGGACCGCATCCCGCACGCGGAGTACGTCGTACTCAAGGGCTCCCACTTCCTCCAGATGGAGCACCCCGACGAGGTGCACAGGCGGCTGCTGGACCTCGTCGCCCGAGCCGAGCCCGCCTGACACGATGCGCTGCCAGGTTTGAGACGCTCTGGGACACTGAACCCCGTGAGCAGACGCCCCGGACGACGTCTCGGCCGAGGGCTCGCGGCCGCGAGCCTGGTCCTGATGGTGGCGTGCAACGGCACCGAGGGGGACCCGACGGGGCTCGGCACACCCCCGCCGGGCGAGCAGCCCAGCACCCGCACCGGAACACCGACCTCGGACAGCCCGTCGCCGCCCCCGCCGAGCTCGGCGGGACCGGCCCGGCCCCGGGTGGTGGGCACGGTCGCCACGGGACTGGCCGCACCATGGGGCATCACCTTCCTCCCCGACGGCACCGCCCTGGTCGGCGAGCGGGACACCACGAGGGTCCTCGCGATCGAGGACGGCTCAGTTCGCACCGTCGGCCGCGTCGCCGGAGTGCAGCCCCAGGGCGAGGCGGGCCTCCTGGGGCTCGAGGTCTCGCCGACCTTCGACAAGGACTCGCTCGTCTACGCGTACTTCAGCTCGCCCACGGACAACAGGGTGGTGCGGATGACGTACGACGGGCGGCGGCTCGGCAGGCCCGAGGTGGTGCTCGACGGCATACCGAACGGGTTCATCCACGACGGCGGCCGGCTCGAGTTCGGGCCGGACGGCTACCTGTACGTCTCGACCGGGGAGACGGGCCAGCCGGACCTGGCACAGGACCGGGACTCGCTGGGCGGCAAGATCCTGCGGATCACGCCCGACGGCGACCCTGCACCGGGGAACCCCGTCGACGGCTCACCGGTGTGGACGATGGGCCACCGGAACGTGCAGGGGCTCGCCTTCGACGACCACGACCGGCTGTGGGCCTCGGAGTTCGGGGCGAACACGTGGGACGAGCTGAACCGGATCGAGAAGGGGCGCAACTACGGGTGGCCGCTGGTCGAGGGCAGGGGCGACCTCGACCAGTACCGGAACCCGTACGCACAGTGGCGCACGTCCGAGGCCTCCCCCTCAGGGCTCGCCTACCTCGACGGGTCACTCTGGACGGCGTCGCTACGGGGCGAGCGGCTCTGGCGGGTCCCGGTGAACGATAACGGCGCGATCGAGCAGCCGGAGGACTTCTTCGTCGGCGACTACGGCCGGCTGCGGACGGTGGTCGTCGCCCCCGACGGGAACCTGTGGCTGTCTACGAGCAACCGCGACGGCCGGGGCGACCCCGGCCCGGACGACGACCAGATCCTCGTCGTCGCCCTGCGCTGAGCCGCCGCTCGTTCCCCGTTGAGAGGAGGTCAGGAGAGCTTCTCGAGGACGAGCTCGCGGACCCGGCCGGCGTCGGCCTGGCCGCGCATCTCCTTCATCACCGCGCCGATCAGGGCACCCGCGGCGGCCACCTTGCCGTCGCGGATCTTGGCGGCCACGTCCGGGTTCGCCTCGATCGCGCGATCGACCGCCTCGGAGAGGGCCCCCTCGTCGGAGACCACCGCCAGGCCGCGGGTCGCGACGACCTCGTCCGGAGTCCCTTCACCGGCGAGCACGCCGTCGAAGACCTGCCGGGCGAGCTTGTCGTTGATCTTGCCCTCGTCCACGAGCGCCTGCACCCGCGCTACGTCGGCGGGCGTGACGGCCAGCTCGGCGAGGTCGACGCCCTGCTCGTTCGCACGGCGTGCCATCTCCGACAGCCACCACTTGCGCGCCGCTGCCGGGGCAGCGCCGGCGGCGATGGTCCGCTCGACCAGGGCGAGGGCGCCGGCGCCGACGGTGTCCCGCATCTCCAGGTCGCTGAAGCCCCACTCCTTCTGCAGCCGAGCGCGGTGCTCCCGGGGCGGCTCGGGCAGCGTCCCGCGCAGCTCCTCGACCCATGCGGCATCGGGCGCGATCGGCACGAGGTCCGGCTCGGGGAAGTACCGGTAGTCCTCGGCGTCGGACTTCTCGCGGCCCGCGGTGGTGATGCCGGTGTCCTCGTGCCAGTGCCTTGTCTCCTGGACGATCGACTCGCCCTCAGAAAGTCGGGCGGCCTGCCGGCCGATCTCGTAGCGCACCGCCCGCTCGACGGAGCGCAGCGAGTTGACGTTCTTGGTCTCCGTGCGGGTGCCGAACTTCTCCTCGCCGACCGGCTTGAGCGAGAGGTTCACGTCGCAGCGCAGCGACCCCTGCTCCATGCGTACGTCGGACACGCCGAGGCTGAGCAGCAGCTCGCGCAGATGTGCGACGTACGCCTTGGCGACCAGCGGCGCCTTGTCCCGCGTGCCGGTGATCGGCTTGGTGACGATCTCGATCAGCGGGATCCCGGCGCGGTTGTAGTCCACCAGCGAGTAGTCCGCGCCGTGGATGCGGCCGGAGGTGCCGACGTGCAGGGACTTGCCGGTGTCCTCCTCCATGTGAGCCCGCTCGATGTCGACCCGGTACCTTTCGACACCGCCCTCGCCATCCTCGACTTCCACTTCGGTCCAGCCGTCGTATGCGATCGGCTCGTCGTACTGCGAGGTCTGGAAGTTCTTGGGCATGTCCGGGTAGAAGTAGTTCTTCCGCGCGAAACGGCACCACGACGCGATCTTGCAGTTCAGTGCCAGGCCGATCCGGATCGCCGACTCGACGGCCTTGCCGTTGACCGCCGGCATCGCACCGGGGAGGCCGAGGCACGTGGGGCAGACCTGCGAGTTGGGCGGGGCGCCGAACTCCGTCGGGCAGCCGCAGAACATCTTGCTCGCGGTGTTGAGCTCGACGTGGACCTCGAGGCCCATCACCGGGTCGAACCTCTCGAGGGCGTCCTCGAAGGACAACAGAGCGGGTGCGGTGCTCATCGCACGGCCTCCTTCTGGGTCGTCCCGCCCGCGAGGGCGGGGGCCTTGTCGAGCAGCGGGGCACCCCAGCGGTCGAGCAGCGCGCTCTCGAGCGCCGCACCAACCCGGTAGAGCCGGTCGTCGGCCGTCGCCGGAGCCAGGATCTGGAAGCCGGTCGGAAGCCCGTCCTCGTCGGCGACACCGCTCGGGAGCGAGAGGCCGGGCACACCAGCGAGGTTGGCGGGGATCGTCGCGATGTCGTTGAGGTACATCGCGACCGGGTCGTCGAGCTTCTCCCCCAGCTTGAACGCCGTGGTGGGGGCGGTCGGCGAGACCAGCACGTCGGCGGACTCGAACGCCGCCGCGAAGTCACGGCTGATCAGCGTGCGGACCTTCTGCGCCTGGCCGTAGTAGGCGTCGTAGTAGCCGCTCGACAGGGCGTAGGTGCCGAGGATGATGCGGCGCTTGACCTCGTCGCCGAAGCCGGCGTCACGGGTCGCCCGCATGACCTCCTCGGCGTTCGGGTCCTCCATGCCCTCTGGGTAGACCCGCAGGCCGTAGCGCATCGCGTCGAACTTGGCGAGGTTGGACGACGCCTCGCTCGGCAGGATCAGGTAGTACGCCGCGAGGGCGTGCACGAAGCTCGGGCAGGAGACCTCGACGACCTCGGCGCCGGCGTCGACGAGCAGCTGCACGGACTCGTCGAAGCGCGCCTGCACGCCCGCCTGGTAGCCCTCGCCGGTCAGCTCCTTGACGACGCCGATGCGAACGCCTCTCATGTCACCGACCGCACCCAGGCGGGCGGCCTCGACCAGCGGCGGCACCGGCTGGTCGATCGAGGTGGAGTCGAGCGGGTCGTGCCCGCCGATCACCTCGTGGAGGAGGGCGGAGTCGAGCACGGTCCTCGTGACGGGACCGGCCTGGTCGAGCGAGTTCGCCAGTGCGACGAGGCCGTAGCGGGACACCCCGCCGTACGTCGGCTTCACCCCGACCGTGCCCGTGACCGCACCCGGCTGCCGGATCGACCCTCCCGTGTCGGTGCCGATCGCGAGCGGCGCCTCGAAGGCGGCGACAGCCGCGGCGGACCCGCCGCCGGAGCCACCGGGGATCCGGTCGAGGTCCCACGGGTTCCGGGTCGCGCCGTACGCCGAGTGCTCGGTAGAGGAGCCCATCGCGAACTCGTCCATGTTGGTCTTGCCGAGGATCGGCAGGCCAGCGGCCTTCAGCCGGGCGACGACGGTGGAGTCGTACGGCGGGATCCAGCCCTCGAGGATCTTCGAGCCGCACGTCGTGGGCAGCCCCTTCGTGGTGAGCACGTCCTTGACTGCGATCGGGACGCCGTCCAGCGGGCCGGAGACGTTGCCGGCGGCCCGACGCTCGTCGGCGGCGCGAGCCTGTGCCAGGGCGCCGTCGGCGTCGACGTGCAGGAAGGCGTGGACGTCGCCGTCGACGGCGGCGATGCGGTCGAGGTGGGACTCGGTGAGCTCGACGGAGCTTGTCTCGCCCGCGGCCAGCGCGTCGGCGAGCTCTGCAGCGGTGCGGCGGATCAGGTCGTTCATGCTTCCTCTCCCAGGATGCGCGGGACCGCGAAGCGCTGCTCCTCGACCTGAGGCGCACCGGCGAGCGCCTCCTCGGCGGTAAGACCGGGGCGGCTTACGTCCTCACGGAACACGTTGGTCAGCGGCATCGGGTGCGAGGTCGGCGGGATGTCCTCGGCGGCAACCTCGCTGATCGACTTGATCGAGTCGAGGATCACCGCGAGCTGCGGCGCGAGGTGGTCGAGCTCGGCGTCGCTCAGGTCGATCCGCGCGAGGTCGGCGAGATGCGCCACCTCTTCACGGGTGATGTCGGGCATGGAACAGCTCCCCTGTGGAGGGTGGAACGGGTCGGAAGGTCCATCCTATGGGGAGCGATGGCGAAGGCCGACGCAGCCCGTCGTGGGCACGGTCTGCGTCCGCTGGGCTCAGCATCAGCATCGCCCTCGCCCCCGAGGTGGCTGCGGGGACGAGAGCGGCAAGGTCGGCGCGGAGGCCGTCGATGATGGTGAGCACCGCTCCCTTCACGGCCGGGTCGACGTCCGCCTCGCGGATGCGGCAGGCCAACGACGCGAGGTACTCGTCCGAGCGCGCGATGGCCAGGACGAGCATCTTCTGCTGCCGGTCGAAGCTCAGGTACGAGCGGTCGTGGTCTTCGTGGCGCCGGCCATGATCGCCGGTCCGGTCACGGTCACCGACGTGGCGCTTCCTGTCGCGGCCGGAGTGTTCACGCCGAAGGCCACAGAAGCGGCAAGAGCCGCCGCCACGACGTTGCGTGCGGTGCGTTTCACTATTTCTGACATTGCGGACAGGCGGGCGGGGCCGATCGACTCCGGAGAGCGCATCGCGGCCCGATGTGTGACATCAGCAGCAGGCTCACGGACCACCCCGAAGTAGCCATTGACCCCTCTGCCCGAGGAGGGGTCTAGTGGGTCCGTCGGGGGTCAGGCGCACCATCAGTCGAGGAACGGGATGTGCGATGAGCGAGACCGTGACAGCCGCCAAGCAAGGTCTGAGCCCCGAGTTCAAGGGCGAGACCATCGCTCCGGACGACCCCCGCTTCGACAGCGCTCGGGCCGTCTACAACGGCGGCATCGACCGGAGGCCGGCGCTGATCGTGCGTCCGACGGGCGCGGCCGACGTCATCGACGCAGTGACCTACGCACGCGAGTCCGGCCTGCCGCTCGCTGTCCGCTGCGGTGGGCACGCCGTGTCCGGTACGTCGATCTGCGAAGGCGGGATCCTCATCGACCTGTCCAGCCTCAAGGGGGTGCACGTGGACCCCGGCCGGGGGATCGCGACGACGCAGGCAGGCGTGCTGTGGGGTGAGTACGACCGCGAGACCGCGCTCCACGGCCTCGCCACGCCGGGTGGACGGGTCACCACGACCGGCGTCGGGGGGTTCACCCTCGGCGGCGGCTACGGCTGGCTCTCCACCAAGTACGGACTCACCTGCGACAACCTCGTCGCCGCCGACGTGGTGACCGCGGACGGGCGGCTGGTCCGGGTGAGCGAGGACGAGAACCCCGAGCTGCTGTGGGGCCTCCGCGGGGCTGGAGCGAACTTCGGGGTGGTCACGTCGTACGAGCTGCGTACCTACCCGATGCCGCCGCTCATCCTCGGCGGCATGCTGATCGTTCCCAACGACGGCAACGCCGCCGACGTCGCCCGGGGCTGGCGTGCCTACGTGGAGACCGCCCCCGAGGAGCTGATGAGCGCGCTGGTCACGCTGCTCGCACCCCCAGCGCCCTTTGTCCCACCGGAGGTGGTCGGGCAACCGATGCTGGCCATGGTCGTCGCCTACCTGGGCAGCCCCGAGGAAGGTACGGCGCCCATCGCACCCCTCCGTGAGCTGGCGGACGGAGGGATGGATCTCGTGCAGCCCATGCCGTACACGGCGTTCCAGGCGATTCTCGACGAGTCCAACCCGCGGGGGTGGCTCAACTACCACAGGGGACAGCACCTCCACCGGCTCAGCGACGACGTGATCGACGAGTACCTGACTGTCGGGAGGAACATCCACTCACCGATGACCGGCGGCCTCATCTTCAGGCACGGCGGTGCGATCAGCCGCGTTTCCGAGGACGCCACGGCGGCGGGCAGCAGGTCAGCGCCGTACATGGCCCACCCGATCGCCTGCTGGGAGACGCCGGCGGAGACCGACTACGAGATGGACTGGGTACGCAGGTTCTCGGCGGCCGTGGCGCCGGACACCACAGGCGGCGTCTACCTGAACTTCGAGCCGGGGACTACGCAGAAGGACGTGGTTGCGGGCTTCGGTGAGGAGAAGTACCGGCGGCTCGTCGCTCTCAAGGACGAGTGGGACCCGACCAACCTGTTCCGGTCGAACCACAACATCCCGCCGACCGGGTGGAGCCAGCCCACGGTGCCCCGACAGGCCAAGCGCTGACCTACTCGCCGACCTGGGCCACCTCACGGGCCGCGTCGGGCCCGTCGGCGAGGAGCACCCGGAACCCGTCCTCGTCGAGGATCGGCACCTCGAGCGAGACCGCCTTGTCGTACTTGGAGCCGGGTGCGTCGCCGACCACCACGAAGTCGGTCTTCTTCGAGACCGACGAGGCGGCCTTGCCGCCGCGGACGATGATCGCCTCCTTGGCCTGGTCGCGGCTGAAGTCCACCAGCGAACCGGTCACCACGATGCTCATGCCCTCCAGCGTGCGCGGGGTGGACGCGTCGACCTGGTCCTCCATGGTGACGCCCGCCCCGCGCCACTTCCGCACGATGTCGAGGTGCCAGGCGTGGTCGGGGTCGTCGAACCAGCGGCGGATCGACTCGGCGATGGTCATGCCGACCCCCTCGGCGTCGGCCAGCTCTTCCACCGAAGCCTTCTCGATCGCGTCGACCGACCGGAACTCCGTGGCGAGCGCGCGAGCCGCGGTGGGTCCGACGTGCCGGATCGAGAGGCCGACCAGCACCCGCCACAACGGGCGGTGCCGGGCCTCCTCGAGGTTCGCGAGCAGACGAGCCCCGTTGGCCGACAGCACCGGCTCCTCCCCCTCGCCCTTCTTCGGGGCGCGGGTGAACAGCGGCACGCGGCGCAGGTCCTCCTCGGTGAGCCGGAAGATGTCGCCCTCGTCCTGGATCACCCCGGCGTCGAGCAGCGCGATCGCGGCTTCGTAGCCGAGGACCTCGATGTCGAACGCACCACGGCCGGCGACGTGGAAGACCCGCTCCCGCAGCTGCGCGGGACAGGAGCGCTGGTTGGGGCACCGGATGTCGGCGTCCCCCTCCTTCTCCGGCGCCAGCAGCGTGCCGCACTCGGGACAGTGGGTCGGCATCACGAACTCGCGCTCGCTGCCGTCGCGCAGGTCGGCGACCGGACCGACGATCTCGGGGATCACGTCGCCGGCCTTGCGGAGCACGACGGTGTCGCCGATCAGGACACCCTTGCGCTTGACCTCGGAGGCGTTGTGCAGCGTGGCCATCTCCACCGTCGACCCGGAGACCTTGATCGGCTGCATCACGCCGTACGGCGTGACCCGCCCGGTCCGGCCGACGTTGACGCGGATGTCGAGCAGCTTGGTGTTCACCTCCTCGGGTGGGTACTTGTAGGCGATCGCCCAGCGCGGCGCCCGCGAGGTCGAGCCGAGCCTGCGCTGCAGGCTGACCTGGTCGACCTTCACGACGACGCCGTCGATCTCGTGCTCGACGGCGTGCCGGTGCTCGCCGTAGTAGGCGATGAACTCGTCGACCGCCTCGAGGCTGGGCAGCACCTTCGCCCGCTCGCTCACCGGCAGCCCCCACGCCGCGAGGGCGGTGTAGGACTCGGACTGCCGTCTGGGCTCGAAGCCCTCGCGGAGACCGACACCGTGGCAGACCATGGCCAGGGGCCGGGTCGCGGTCACCCTCGGGTCCTTCTGCCGCAGCGATCCGGCTGCCGCGTTGCGGGGGTTCGCGAACGGCGGCTTTGCCGCCTCGACCATCGACTCGTTGAGCTTCTCGAACGCCTCGACCGGCAGGAACACCTCGCCGCGCACCTCCACCCGGGCGGGGACCGGGTAGTCGTCGGTGCCCGTCAGCCGGGAGGGGACGTTGTCGATCGTGCGCACGTTGGGGGTGACGTCCTCACCGGTCCGGCCGTCACCGCGGGTGGCACCCCGCACGAGCCGGCCGTTCTCGTAGAGCAGGCTGATCGCGAGACCGTCGACCTTCAGCTCGCAGAGGAACTCCGCATCCGTGACGCCCTCACGGGCCAGCCTGGCCGCCCACGCCCGCAGCTCGTCGGCAGAGAACGCGTTGTCCAGGCTCATCATCTGCTCGAGGTGCTCGACAGGCGTGAACTCGGTCGACACCGCTCCCCCGACCTTCTGCGTCGGCGAGTCCGGGGTCCTCAGGTCCGGGTATCGCTCCTCCAGCTCTTCCAGCCGCCGCATCAGCCGGTCGAACTCCGCGTCGGAGATCGTGGGCGCGTCCTTGACGTAGTAGCGCCAGCGGGCCTCCTCCACCTGCTCGGCGATCTCCGCATGCTCCTCACGCGCCTCAGGGGGCGCGGCCTCGACCGTCACACCGCTCGACTCAGGGATCTCGGGAGTCTCCGTCATGGTCCTTATCTTGCCCTGCAGCACCGACATCCGCCTGCCGACCCGAGCCATCCGGCGAGGCACCGGCTCCGAACTCTCCGCAACCGTGTCGGACCCGGCTCGATGCCTGTGCCGACTGGAAGGATGGCCGCATGACAGGACCGGGACTCACCCGTGCCGACGTCGAGGGCACGCCTCGCGGCGTTGTGCTCATGCTGCACGGCGGGAGAGAGGCCAGTCTGGCGCCGGTCGACGGCCGCAGCACGTCGTGGTGGCGGGCGCGGTGGATGATGCGCCACGTCAGCGCTCGCGCAAACCCCGCAGGGGTGACCGTGTGGCTGCTCCGCTACCGCTTCCGCGGCTGGAACGGCCAGGCCCTCCCTCCGTCGCCGGTCGCGGACACCCGATGGGCCCTCGAGGAGGTACGCCGCGAGCTCGGCCCGGTGCCCGTCGTACTCCTCGGGCACTCGATGGGAGCACGCACCGCGGTCGCCGTTGCGGACGACCCGAACGTGACGGGCGTCGTGGCACTGGCCCCGTGGCTGCCGGCCGACGAGCCGGTGACGCCGCTGGCAGGGAAGCACCTGGCCGCCGCCCACGGGCGCGGCGACAAGATCACTTCCTTCGCGCAGACCGCGGCGTTCGTACGGCGGGCGGGCGTCGTCGCCGCATCGACCGAGCTGACCGACATGGGCCATCTGGGTCACTACATGCTCCGCCACGTCCCACGGTGGAACCGGTTCGCGGCCGGCAGGTCGCTGGACCTGCTGTCCGCCGCTCCACTCGGAGACCCTGGCCAGGAGCGCCCGACGCAGGGTCGCTGACCCGCGCGCCCAGAAACCTTCACCTGGCCGGGAATGCCACCCGCGTCGATGTGGTTGCCAACTCTGAGGTCGTCCCGTCTGGACCAGGCCCGCCTGTAGCCGGAAAACCGCTTGCCCTCCGGTCGGGACCTGTTTAACGTTGGATGAAACGAAACCGTTTCGTTTCATCCAGACTCGTTCGAGGGAGACACCGAGTGCGTCCTGGCATCGCGGAGAAGACCACCGTCGGCAGCCGTCCCCGGGTCGAGGGCCGTCGTGAGGACGAGATCCTCGACGCCACTCTGGGGATGCTGCTCGAGGCGGGCTACGACCGGCTCACCATGGACGCGGTGGCGCAACGAGCCAAGGCCAGCAAGGCGACGCTCTACCGGCGGTGGTCGGCCAAGGCCACCCTGGTCATGGATGCCCTGCTGCGCTCCAAGCGGTCCCCAGACCTGATGGACCTCGACACCGGCAACCTCCGTGACGACCTGGTGGGCACCTTCTGCGGGCCGGGCGGGTTGACCGACAGTGACAACAGCAAGCTGCTCGCGGCGGTGCTCACCGCAGTGCACACCGACGACGAGTTCGCGGCCGAGTTCCACGAACGCTTCCTGCGTCCCAAGCTCGAGGTCACTCGACGCATCTACCAGCGCGCACGCGACCGCGGCGAGCTTCTCGAAGGCGTCGACGTGGGCCTGCTCGGACCAGCCCTCCCAGGGATCCTGCTGCACCGGGCCCTCCTGCTCGGTGCGCACATCGACGAGGCGACCGTCGCGTCGGTCGTCGACCAGATCATCGTCCCGGCCGCTACGGGCCGGCCCTACTCACCTCAAGGAAAGCCATGACGTCAACAACCACGTCGGCCACCCCGACGACCGGGCACGGCCACCGCCACCTCGGGCTCGCGCTGGTGCTCATCTCGGTGGCCCAGCTGATGGTGGTCCTCGACGCCACCATCGCCAACATCGCGCTTCCCTACATCGGTCGCGAGCTGGACATCTCGCGGGCGAACCTGTCCTGGATCATCACCGGCTACGCGATCTCGTTCGGCGGCCTGCTGCTGCTCGGCGGACGGCTGGGCGACCTGTACGGACGCCGCCGGCTGTTCATGATCGGCCTCACCATCTTCGCGGTCGCCTCGCTGCTCGGAGGCGTGGCGCAGAACGAGGCCATGCTCCTCTCCTCGCGGGCCCTCCAGGGTGTCGGCGCGGCCATCGCCTCCCCCACGGCGCTCGCCCTGATCACCACCACCTTCCCGGCCGGCCCGCAGCGCAACCGGGCCTTCTCGGTGTACGCCGCCATGTCCGGCGCCGGGGCGGCCGTCGGCCTGATCCTCGGTGGATGGCTGACCGAGTACAGCTGGCGCTGGACCTTCCTGATCAACGTCCCTATCGGGCTGGCGGCTGCCGTCGCGGCGCTCTACCTGCTCGCCGAGAGCGAGAAGCACCCCGGCGAGCTAGACCTCCCCGGCGCGCTGACCGGAACCCTGGGCCTTGTCTCGCTCGTCTACGGCCTGAACCACGCGGGGCAGCCCCGCTACGGCTGGAGCGACCCCACGACGATCGCGGCCCTTGCGGTGGGCGTGCTCCTGCTCGCGACGTTCATCGTGATCGAGCGCCGGGTCGAGCACCCGCTGCTGCCCTTCCGGATCCTCGCGAACCGGACCAGGGCAACCAGCTTCGCGGTGATGGCGCTGGTGCCGGCCGCGATGTTCTCGATGTTCTTCTTCCTCAGCCTCTTCGTCCAGAACGTCATGGGGTACTCGTCGCTGAAGACCGGCTTCGCCTTCCTGCCGTTCAGCGCCGGGATCGTGGTGGCCGCGGCCGTCACGTCGAAGCTGATCGCTCACGTCGACCCGCGCTGGCTGGCCGGGATCGGCACCGCGATGGCGGGCACCGCCCTGTTCGGCTTCTCCCGTTTGCCCTACGACGCCACGCTGCCCGACCTCGGCGTCTCGGCGCACTACGTGACCGACGTGCTGCCGTTCATCATCTTGATGTCGCTCGGCATGGGTATGACGTTCGTGTCGATGACGCTCACCGCGGTGCACGGCGTCGGACAACGAGACTCGGGCATCGGCTCCGGCGTCCTCAACACCATGCAGCAGGTCGGAGGCGCGCTGGGCCTCGCCACCTTGTCCACGGTCGCCGTGCACTTCACCACCGAGAAGGCCCAGTCGCTCGGCGCCGCTGCGGCCGCCCTCGCCAAGCAGAGCGGCCAGGCACCCGACCCGGCGCAGGCCGGGGCGCTGAGAGACCTGGTCGGCAAGGTCGCGTTCACCGACGGCGCGAGCCACGCGTTCCTCTTCGGAGCCGGGATGATCTGGCTCGGCACGCTGATCGTGCTCGTGTTCATGAACGTCAAGCACGAGGAGATCGCCGTCGACGACCACGACCAGGCACCGGTCGTGGCCTGACCCACCCTCCAGCGCGAACGAACCCCCGCCGTCCCCGGCCACATCGGCCGGGTACGGCGGGGGTTCTGACGTCCTAGACGGACGCGTCCGCGGCGCCGTTGTGCTGCGCCGGCGACACGGCCTTGGCGAGGTCGACCGGGTCGGCGTCACCGCCCCTGATCGAGGAGATCAGCCGCTGGGCCAGGCCGAGACCGGCCCCGCCCATGGTCAGCGCCTTGCCGAGCATGTCCTCCATGCCCTCGGCGCCGTTCAGCACGACCAGGTTGTCGATGTTGCCGAGCGCCGACGCGCCCGCCTTCACGATCTCGGGGTACTGCTCGGCGATGGTCTGGGCGATGACGGCGTCCTGGTTCTCGGCCAGCGCGGCGGCGCGCGCCTTGATGCCCTCGGCCTCGGCCAGGCCCTTCGCCCGGACCGCCTCGGCCTCCGCGAGCCCCTTGGCCTTCGCCGCCTCCGCCTCCGCGAGCCCCTTGGCCTTCATCGCGTCCGCCTCGGCGAGTGCCTTGGTCTTGGCGACCGCGGCCTCCGCGTTACCGGTGGACTCGGTCGCCTTGCCCTGTGCGGCACCGCGCAGCTCCTGCTCGCGGGCGTTCGCCTGCGCCGCCGCGATCTTCGACTCGCGCTCGGCGTTCGCCAGGGTGACCTGCCGGTATGCCTCGGCGTCGGCGGGCTTACGCACCTCGGACTCGAGCACCTTCTCCCGGCGCGTCGCGTCAAGCTCGGCGGTCTCGGTCTCGGCGCGCACGACCTCCTGGCGCGCCTTCGCCTCGGCGAGCGGTCCGGACTGGGCCGCCTCGGACTTCGCACGGTCCACCTCGGCCTGGTAGCCGGCCTGCGCGATCGCCGACTGGCGGACGGCGGCAGCCTTCGCCGCGTCGGCGGCCTGCTCGGCCTCCGTGGCCTCCTGGTCGCGCTGCGCCGCGGCGATGCGAGCCTTCGACGCGATCGCCGCGGCCTGCGGCTTGCCGAGGTTGGTGATGTAGCCGGACTCGTCGTCGATCTCCTGGATCTGCAGCGAGTCCACCACCAGGCCGAGCTTGCCGAGGTCGTCCGCGAGCGAGGACCTGATGTTGGCCGTGAGCTCCTCCCGGTTGTGCAGCATGTCCTCGACCGTCATGCCACCGACGATCGCCCGCAGGTGACCGGCGAAGAGCTCGTGGATGGTCGAGAGCATCACCTCGTCCTTCTGCTCCAGGAACCGCCGGGCCGCGTTGCGGATCGACCCCTGGTCGTCACCCACCTTGAACGCGACGATGCCCTTGACCGTCAGCGGGATCGACTGGTTCGAGACCGCGTTCACGATCAGCCCGGTCGACTTGGTGCCGAGAGGCAGCCGCCGTACCGTCTGGAAGCCCGGGAGGACCGCTGTGCCACGACCGACCACGATCTTGAATCCCCGACTGGTGTCCGCGCTGGCCTCGCCGTGCGCACCGAGCCCGGAGATGATCAGCGCCTCGTTGGGTTCGGCAACCCTCCAGACCGCTCGGAACAGACCGACGACGAACACGACCGCGACGACGACCGCAGCGACGATGTAGAGAACCACTGGCGTATGCCCCTTGTGTGATGACCTGGATGGGATTCGGGTCGGCTACGGACGGGCCGGCGAGACGTAGACGGTGCGTGGCTCGTGGTACTCCATCACCACGACCAGGGTGCCGGCCGGGATCTCCTCGCCGAGGTACGAGTAGGCGTTGAACGCCTCGCTGCCTCCGCGGATGGCGATGATGACCTCACCCACGAGGCCGGGGCCGACCTTGCCGGTCACCCGCCCTGTCCTGCCCACCATTCGCGTGTCTTTCCTGCCGTCGTGCGACCAACCGGCTGAATCCTCTCATTCCACCTCGGTCCAGCGCAGCGGTTCGCTGGACCAGTGGCGGGGGATCTGCTCCTGACGTCAGGGCGAGAGGTTGGCCGCCACCGTGCGGCTGAGCTCGAGGGCCCGCCTCGCCCATCCGGACGTGGCGCGCGCCAGGCCGCAGGTCGGGGTGACCACGAGGTGCTCCCCCGCTGTCTCCGGGTCGAGACCGAGCATGTCCAGCAGCCGCGACACCCGCTCGGTCAGGGCGCGGTCGTCGGGCGGGGTCGCCGGCTCGGCCGACGGGACCACGCCGAGGAACACCGGCCGGCCCTTCTCGATCAGTCCGGCCAGGTCGTCGTACGCCGTCGCCGCGAGCACCGTGAGGTCGACCGAGACGCCCTCGGCGCCCGCACCGGTGAGCAGCGACACGGGCACGTCGGCCGCGCAGCAGTGGGCAACCGGGACCGCTCCGGCGGACCGGATCGCGGAGAACACCCACTCCAGAGCCGGCGAGGCGCCCGGCGGGTCGACCGACCGGTGCCGGTGGAACCCGGACGCGGTGGGGATCTGGCCGGCCAGCACCGCGGGCAGCGCCGGCTCGTCGACCTGCACGACGATCTCGGCGCCTGGCAGCCGGCGCCGCACGTCGGCGACGTGCGCGCCCAGACCCTCGGCGAGCGCTTGGGCCAGCTCGCGGCGGGCGCCGTGGTCGGCGAGCACCCGGTCGCCGCGCGGGCGCTCCACCGTCGCGGCCAGCGTCCACGGTCCGGCCACCTGGATCTTGAACCTTCCTTCGAGCCCCTGGGCCTGCTCCTCCAGGGCGTCGAGGTCCTGGGCGAGCAGCGACCTGGCTCTCCGGTGGTCGACACCTGGCGCGTCGGTCAGACGCCATCCTGCGGGCTGCAGGTCCGCCCCGAGCTCCGCGACGACCGCCAGGGCCCGCCCGGTCATGTTCGCGGTCGGGCCGCGTCCGGGCAGCTCCGGCAGGTGCGGCAGCTGGGGCAGCTCCCCGAGCACGAGGCGCACCGCCTCGTGGTACGTCGCGGCGTCCTCGCCGGGCATCGACCCGACACCGGAGGCGGCCGTCATGCGTCGACCGAGTCCCGGCGTACTGCCTTCGCGATCGTCGCGGACCCGACCACCCGGGAGCCGTCGTACACCACCGCCGCCTGACCCGGAGCGATGCCCTGAGCCGGCTCGAGGAGCTCGATGGTCACCTGCTCACCGGACACCGTGACCACCGCCCGGTGCTCCTCGCCGTGGGCCCGCAGCTGCACGGTCCCGCGCAGCGGCTCGGACGGCACCGTCCCGCACCATCGGGGCCTGATGCCGGAGATGTGGTCGACGGACAGCTCCTCGCGGGGTCCCACCGTCACCGTCCCGGACACCGGCTCGATGTCGAGGACGTAGCGAGGCCTGCCGTCCGGTGCGGGGCGGCCGATCCGGAGGCCCTTGCGCTGGCCGATGGTGAACCCGAAGGTCCCCTCATGGGTGCCGAGCACCTCACCGCTTGCGTGGTCGACGATCTCACCCGACCTCACCGGATGCTTCTCCGCCAGCTTCTCCCGAAGCCAGCCAGAGGTGTCCCCGTCGGAGATGAAGCAGATGTCGTGGCTGTCGGGCTTGTGCGCCACGGACAGGCCACGGCGGTCGGCCTCCGCCCGGACCTCCTCCTTGCGCGAGTCACCGAGCGGGAAGAGCGAGTGCGCGAGCTGTTCCTGGGTCAGCACGCCGAGCACGTAGCTCTGGTCCTTGCCCATGTCGACGGCGCGGTGCATCTGGATGAGGCCGTCCTCACCGGTGACGAGCTGCGCGTAGTGTCCGGTGGCCACGGCGTCGAAGCCCAGGGCGACGGCGCGTTCCAGCACGGCGGCGAACTTGATCTTCTCGTTGCAGCGCAGGCAGGGGTTGGGCGTGCGGCCGGCGGAGTACTCGGCCATGAAGTCCTCGACCACGTCCTCGTGGAAGCGGTCGCTCAGGTCCCAGACGTAGAAGGGGATGCCGATCACGTCGGCGGCCCGGCGGGCGTCGTTGGAGTCCTCGATCGTGCAGCAGCCACGGGCACCGGTGCGGTAGGACTGCGGGTTGCGCGACAGCGCGAGGTGGATGCCGGTGACGTCGTGCCCGGCCTCGGCCGCACGGGCCGCGGCGACGGCGGAGTCGACGCCACCGGACATGGCGGCAAGTACTCTCACGGCTCAGCCCGCCATCGTCTTGGCGCTGAATCCGGACGCGACTCCGGCGGCCCGGGCGCGCTCGACCACCGGCACGATGGCCTCGACGAGCGCGTCGACGTCTCCCTCGTCGCTCGTGTGTCCCAGGGAGAACCGGAGCGAGCTGCGGGCGGCCACGTCGTCGCGCCCCATGGCGAGCAGCACGTGCGACGGCTGGGCCACGCCTGCCGAGCAGGCCGAGCCCGTCGAGCACTCGATCCCCCTCGCGTCGAGCAGCATCAGCAGCGAGTCGCCTTCACAGCCGGGGAAGGTCAGGTGCGCGTTGCCCGGCAGCCGGTGCTCGGTGCCTTCGGCCTGGTCACCGTTCACCACGGCGTCCGGCACCTGGTCGAGCACCCGGCGGACGAGGTCGTCGCGCAGTGCCGAGAGCCGGGCGGCGCGGTCCGCCTGGTGCTTCACCGACAGCTCCACCGCGGTGGCGAACCCGGCGATGGCAGGGGTGTCGATCGTCCCCGACCGGACGTCGCGCTCCTGCCCTCCTCCGTGCAGGAGCGGGGTGAGCTCGACCTCGCGGCGGACGACCAGCGCGCCGATGCCGAACGGCCCCCCGACCTTGTGCGCAGTCAGGGTGAGGGCGTCCACGCCGCTCGCGGCGAAGTCGACCGGCAGCTGCCCGACAGCCTGGACCGCGTCGGTGTGCACGGGGACGCCGTGCTCATGGGCGACCTCAGTGATCTCCGCGACCGGCTGGACGGTGCCCACCTCGTTGTTCGCCCACATCACCGAGACCAGCGCCACCGACTCCGGGTCGCGTGCGATGGAGTCGCGCAGCGCGTCGAGACGCACCCGGCCGAGGTCGTCGACCGGAAGCAGCTCGACGACGGCCTCGTCCTGCTCGGCGAGCCAGTGCAGGGGGTCGAGGACCGCGTGGTGCTCGACCGCGGTCGACAGGATGCGAGTACGACGGGGGTCGGCGGAGCGCCTCGCCCAGAAGAGACCCTTGAGCGCCAGGTTGTCCGCCTCGGTGCCACCGGAGGTGAAGACGACCTCACCCGGGCGGGCGTTGAGCGCCTGCGCGATCTTCTCGCGGGACTCCTCCACGATGCGGCGGGCGGCGCGGCCGGAGGCGTGCAACGACGAGGGGTTTCCGATGCGGCTCATCTGCTCGGTCATCACCGCGACCGCTTCGGCATACATCGGTGTCGATGCCGCGTGGTCGAGGTAGACGGTCGCCTGCCGGGATCCAGGCGTCGGCACTGTGTCGTTCATCGCGTTACCAGAGTACGGGCTGACCTGGGCGGCGCTAAATCCCGGCGGCCCCTCGACGGTGGGCTCAGCCTGCGGCGAGCCGCTCGTTCCACGGATGCTCGGGGTACAGCCGGCGCACTGCCTCCCGCAGCCAGTCCCGCCTGTCGGCCGGGAGCAGCGGCCAGGCGTTGTCGAGGTCGATCAGGTCCTTGGTCCGGTTCTGCGCTGCCTTGTACAGCAGCGTGACCTCCGGGTTCTGGTAGCGGACACCGTCCGTGTGGACCCAGGTCACGTCGTCGAGGTCGGCCACGTGGGTGTCGTCCCGCTTCGACTGCCACCTGCCGTCGACGTCCGGGCTGGGCACCCCGTCCATGACCCAGGGAGCGAGCGCGTGCTCGCGCGCCCAGATCTGGGCGAGCGGGTGCAGTGGCTCGGGCCGCTGGTCGTCGAGGATGCGGAAGGTGCCGCCGTCGTTGCTCCACAGGTGGAACCTGCTGCCGAGCTGTCGACGCAGGGCGGGGATGGACTCGACGAAGAAGGACACGTCGATGTCCTCGTGGAAGCGCTCGACGCCGGTGAACGCCTCGATGGAGTGCCCACCGACCACCCACCACGGGTCCGAGAACCCGTCCATCAGCTCCTTGACCTGCCGCGGCGTCAGCGGCTCCCACGGCCCGTAGACGCGGCAGAACGCGAGGTCCTCCTCGTCAGGCTCCCAGACGTTGGTCATCACAGCGCCAGCGTCGCCACGAGTGCGCGGTGGTCGGTCCCGTCGATCGTCACTGCGTCAGTGTCGAGCACGCGGACGCCGTCGTCCACCAGCACGTGGTCGAGCTGGAGCAGCGACGGGACGGCGACGCCGAGCACGGACACCTCCCCCGCCGCCGGCCAGGTCGGCTGCCAGCCCGACCGCGCGAGCTCGGCCGCCGACGTGAAACCCCTCTCGGCGAGCTCACGCACCGGCTGGTGGTCAAGGGTTGCGTTGAGGTCGCCGGCGATGACGGCGGGTCCCTCGGCGGCGGTGGCAGCACGGAGCACCCGGCGGTGGTCGGCCCGCCACGCGCGTGCGTCGCCGAGTGGCGGGAAGGGGTGTACGGCGAGCAGGTCGATGCCGCCGCCTGGCAGGGCGACCCGCATCGCGAATCCGCGGTAGGTGGTGTCGAGCGGGACCACCTGTGACAGGTCGTACCTGGAGACGACGACCGTGCCGGCGACTCCCCCGACGGCCTCTCCCCTGTGGTGCGGGAAAGCCCGGTTCAGGCCCGCCTCGCGCAGACCCGCGAGGGCCTCCGGTGTCGCTTCCACCAGGACCACGACGTCGACTTCGTGGGCGAGGGCCACGTCCACGACGCTCGCCGGGTCGGCCCTGCCCTCGAACAGGTTCGCCGTCATCACCGTGAAGGTCTGCTGTCCGGCTGCCGCGGCGGGCTCCGAACCGACGTACGCGCCGCTCGCCCACAGCAGGTGCATCCCGAGGATCGGCAGAACCAGCACGCTCACGACGCCGCTGACCCCACGCGAAGCGCCACGCTTCCGCACCAGCCCCGGCAGGAGCAGCAGAAGGACACAGGCGTAGAGGACGGTGGCGTACGGCGTGAACGAGACCAGCCGGACCCACCGCCCTTCCGAGGGCTCGAGGACCCGGGCGCCGGTGACCGCCAGGGCCGGCACGAGGAGCGCGACGGCGAGCAGTGGCAGCAGGTACCGGCGGATCCTCATGGGCGTCACGGTAACCAGAGGGGATGCCAGGTCGCGGACGTCACACGCCCGGCGCGCCGTTCGGTTCGCGTCAGGGGCGCCGACCTGCGTACAGTTGCTCCGTCGGCCCCATCCGTTCTGCCTCGGGCCGACTTCTTGCGTCATCCACCAAGCGCCGCGACCACGTAGTCGCGCCGGGCAGGACGACCCTTCTACTTTCGGAGTCACCTATGGCGGCAAGCCGCCCTCGCACCATGCCCTCAACTCACTCCCCCACCTTCAGCGACCTCGGGCTCCCCGGCGTCCTCACGGAGGCGCTGGCGGACGCCGGGGTCACCACGCCCTTCCCCATCCAGGCCGCCACCCTCCCCGACTCGCTTGCCGGGCGGGACGTGCTCGGCCGTGGTCGCACCGGATCGGGCAAGACCTACGCGTTCGTGCTGCCGATGCTCGCCCGCCTCGCCGCCCGACCGGGCAAGGCCGCGTCGCGGAAGCCGCGCGGGCTGGTCATCGCACCCACCCGTGAGCTCGCCAACCAGATCGAGGCGTCCCTCGCTCCGCTCGCGGAGGCGGTCGGGCTCAGCACCCTGGTCGTCTACGGCGGGGTCCGGCCGAACCCACAGATCCAGGGCCTGCGCAACGGGGTCGACATCGTCATCGCCTGTCCCGGCAGGCTCGAGGACCACGTCAAGGCCGGTCACGCGGACCTCGGCTCGGTGGAGGTCACCGTGCTCGACGAGGCCGACCACATGGCCGACCTCGGCTTCCTGCCGGTGGTACGCCGGCTGCTGGAGCGGACGCCGCGCAACGGGCAGCGGCTCCTGTTCTCGGCGACCCTGGACGCGGGTGTCGACGTGCTCGTGAAGCGCTTCCTCACCAACCCTGTGGTGCACAGCGTCGACTCGGCGAAGTCGCCCGTCTCGCAGATGACCCACCACGTGCTGCACCTGGAGAAGGAGTCCCGCCTCGCGGTCGTCGCCGACCTCGCGGCGGCGCCTGGTAGGACGGTGGTGTTCACCCGCACCAAGTACGGCGCCAAGGCTCTCGCCCGCCAGCTGAACGCGCGAGGCGTCCCCGCTGTCGAGCTGCACGGGAACCTGTCGCAGAACGCGCGGACCCGGAACCTCACCGCGTTCTCCGAAGGCTCGGCCACCACCCTGGTGGCGACCGACATCGCCGCCCGCGGCATCCACGTCGACGACGTGAGCCTGGTGGTGCACGCCGATCCGCCCGTCGAGCACAAGGCCTACCTGCACCGCTCCGGCCGCACCGCACGGGCCGGCGCCGAGGGGACCGTGGTCACGCTGATGCTGGACGCGCAGGTCGCCGATGTCCGAGACCTGACCCGCAAGGCCGGGATCAAGCCCACCATCACCCGGATCAAGGTCGGAGACCCCCTCCTCGCGGAGATCGCCCCGGGCGAGCGGACCTACGTCGAGCCCATCCAGCCCGTCAAGCCCGTCCAGTCCCAAGCAGGGGGCGGCGGCGGTCGCTCGGGCGGACGCCGAACCCGGCGAGGCAGGGGCGCGGGGCCGTCCGCCGCGAGCTCCGGCGGGGGCCGACGTACCTCGTCCGACCGCGCGCCCAGCACCCGCTCCGGGTCCGGTCGCGGGTCGTCGGGCGGGTCGGCCACAGGGTCGTCTTCCGGGTCGTCGAGGACCTCGGCGTCGGGACGTCCGCACAGCGCCGCGAACTTCTCGTCCGGCGCTCGCCGCCCGCGCTGAGCGTCACTCGGTAGCCGCGACCCGGCTGTCGGGGCGAGGGGCGTCCTCAGTGGGCGGCGTTCAGGTTCAGCAGGACGACACCGGCCACGATCGCGGCCAGTCCGGCGACCTTGACCCCGTCGAGGTTCTCGCCCAGGACCAGCACACCGATCACGGCCACGAGCGCGGTGCCGGCGCCCGACCACACCGCGTAGGCCACCGACACCGGCATGGTCTCCACGACCTTCGCGAGGAGCCAGACGGAGAGGGCGTACCCACCGAGGACGAGAGCCGTCCACCCGACGTTGGTGAGGCTGGCCGTGCGGGGCAGCGCCGCGGTGGCTACGACCTCGACCACGATCGCGAGGCCGAGCAGCAGCGAGGCGACGAACATGAGACCCTCCCAGGAGATGTAGCGAGTGCTACACGGCTAATGTAGCGCGTGCTACATCGAGGTGGAAAGGAGCCTCCAGTGACCGCGGACGCCTCTCCGGGCAGGTGGGACGAGCTGGCCGAGCAGGCGACGGACTACGTGCTCGGGCACGGCATCGCGGGGCTGAGCCTGCGCCCGCTGGCCGCGGCGCTTGGCACGAGCGACCGGATGCTCGTCTACCACTTCGGGAGCAAGGACGCCCTCGTCGCCGAGGTGATCGAGCGAAGCAACGGGCGCTCGATCGCCTTCCTGGCGGGACTGGAGCCCGCCTCCTCGCCCGGCGACGCGGTGCTCGCCCTGTGGCGAGCCTGGCACGAGCCGGTGGTGGACCGGTGCCTGCGCGTGTATGCGCAGAGCGCCGCCCTCGGACTGCTCGGCGACGAGCCCTACCTCGGTGCGGCGCGGCGTTCCAACGCGACCTGGACGGATGAGGTGACCAGGTACTTCGAGCGCAGCGGTGTGCCCGCGGACCGGGCCGAGCGTCTCGGCAAGCTGGCCGACGCCGCGCTCTTCGGACTGTGGCTCGACGAGTCCGCAGCCGACGATGCTGCTGCGACCGGGCGGATCGTGGACGACCTCGCCGACACGATCCAGCGCCTGAGCACCGACTGACGCTCCCACTCGACCCGTCTTCTGCCGGTCCGGCCGGGCCGGCCGGGCCCGCCTGGATAAACCGGTTGCGGCGCCCGGCGGCGACGGCGAGACTTCTCGCACCATGAAGAACTGACGCAGCCACCACCCGCGTCCGCGGCCCTCTGCCTTGTGCTGAACGCGCAGACACGCCCGGCGGGTCCAACCCTTCCCCGGAACGGTGCCGCTGATGTCTACCCCTACCCACCTGCAGTCCTCACTTGCCCCCCTGGTCGCCCGCGACGTCACCAAGACCTACGGCGACCGCGTCGTCCTCGACGGGGTGGACATCGTCGCCAACCCGGGACAGCCTCTCGGGCTCGTGGGCGAGAACGGCGCCGGCAAGTCGACGCTCATGCGACTGCTCGCGGACGTCGAGCCCGCCGACTCCGGCACCGTCGCGAAACCGGCCGACCTGGCCTACCTGGGGCAGGAGCCGAGCTTCGCGGAGGGCGCCACCATCGGTGAGGTGCTCGACGAGGCGCTCGCTCCGCTGCACGGTGCGGTGACTCGCCTCGAGGAGCTCGCCCTCTCACTCGACCGGGAGTGGGCCATGGACGAGTACGCCGACGTCCTGGCCTGGGCGGAGCTGCACGACGCCTGGGACGCCGACCGCCGGGCCGACATGGCGGCGCGGCGGCTCGGCCTCGGGGAGCTCGACAGGACGCGTCCGGTGGCCGTCTTGTCAGGCGGCCAGCGCACGCGCCTGGCGCTGGCCGCGCTGGTCACCCGGCGCCCCGAGTGCGCGCTGCTCGACGAGCCGACCAACCATCTCGACGACGAGGCGGTCGCGTTCCTCGAGGAGTTCCTGGTGTCGCTGCCGGGCATCGTCGTGGTGGCCAGCCATGACCGCACCTTCCTGGACAACGTCTGTGCGGCGGTTGTCGACCTCGACCCCATGCACCTCGGCGTGGACGGGCTCGGCGGAAACCGCTTCACCGGCGGCTACTCCGACTACCTCGCAGCCAAGCAGGACTCGAGACGGCGCTGGGAACAGGCCTTCCTCGACCAGCAAGAGGAGCTCAACGGGCTGCGGGCGGCAGCGAAGACCACGGCGCGCGCGGTCGCGCCGAACAACCGTCCTCCTCGGGACAACGACAAGTTCATCTACTTCGGCAAGGGGCAGAAGGTGGCCCGCGCGGTCAGCCGACGGGTCCGCGACGTGGAGAAGCGAATCGAGGTACTCGAGCGGGAACGTGTCCCGAAGCCGCCGAAGCAGATCAGCTTCCGGGGTGTCCTGGCTCCGAACCGGTCAGGCAGCGGAACGGTCGTGTTCGTGCGCGACCTGGTCGTCGCGGGCCGGGCCGAGGTGCCGCGCCTCGACGTGTCCGCCGGGGACCGGGTTCTGGTGACCGGCGCGAACGGGTCGGGCAAGTCGACGCTGCTGAAGGTGCTCCACGGAGACCTCGAGCCGACGTCGGGCACGACGCAGGTGTCCGCCCGCCAGGTCGGCTACCTGCCACAGGAAGCGGTGTTCTCGCGCCCCGACCTGACCCCGCACCAGGTGTACGACGCGGCAACACGGTCTCCCCTCCCGCTCGGCGACCTCGGGCTGATCCACCCGCGTGAGCTGTCCCGTCCGGTCGGGGTGCTCAGCGTGGGCCAGCAGCGACGGCTCGCACTTGCGATCCTGGTCGCCCGCCAGCCCGACCTGCTGCTCCTCGACGAGCCGACGAACCACATCTCGCTGACCTTGGCCGAGGAGCTCGAGGAGGCGCTGCAGCGCTCGACCGGCAGCGTGATCGTGGCGAGCCACGACCGCTGGCTGCGTCGCCGGTGGGAGGGTGCGGAGCTCGCCTTGTGACAGGGCGGGCCCGCAGCAAGGCCGGTGTACCTCAGCGGTACGCGCGACGCACGTTCTCCTTCTCCGACGCGGCGACGCGCCAGGACGAGATCCAGGGGCCGGTGCCCTCGGAGGCGTCGACCACACCGGCCTCGAGCCAGATGAAGTCGCCTTCCAGCACCTGACGGGCCAGGTCGCGGTCCGCGGCGTCGGTGTTCCTCCACAGCCGGTCGAACAGCTCCTCCACACGGACCCGGGACTGTGCGCAGAACACGTCGGCCAGCTCGTAGGCGGTCTTGCCCTGGGCGCGGTCCTGTTTGCGGAGCATCTCGGCGCGCGAGCAGGCCGCGGCCATCGCGAACAGCTCGGCCCCGATGTCGACGATCCGGCCGAGGAACGCCTGCCGGTACTCCATCTGCGCCTGCCACCGGCTCATCCCGTAGAACGTCTGTCGTGCCACCTTGCGGGCGGAACGCTCGACGTACCGCAGGTGCTTGGCCAGCGGACCGAACTCGTCGTACGACGAGGGCACAGTCCCCTTGCCGACGAGGAGCTGCGGGAACCACTTTGCGTAGAAGCCGCTGGCCTTGACCGCCGCCTTGGCCTTCGCCGACGCCTGGGCGTCCTTCGAGGCGAGGTCGCCCGCCACCGCCAGGTGTGCGTCGACGGCCTCCCGCGCGATCAGCAGGCGCATGATCTCCGAGGACCCTTCGAAGATCCGGTTGATGCGAAGGTCACGGACGAGCTGCTCGGCGGGCACCGCCCGCTCGCCACGTGCCGCGAGCGAGTCCGCGGTCTCGTAGCCTCGGCCGCCGCGGATCTGGACCAGCTCGTCGGCGATCTGGCAGGCCATCTCGCTGGCCCACAACTTCGCCAGCGCCGCCTCGATCCGGATGTCCTTGCTGCCGGCGTCGGAGAGCTCCGCCGAGAGCTCGAAGACCGCCTCGAGCGCGAACGTGGTCGCGGCCAGGAACGACAGCTTCTTGCCGACGGCCTCGTGCTTGCCGACCGGCTTGCCCCACTGCACGCGCTCGGCGGACCACTCCCGTGCGATCTTCAGGGACCACTTGCCGGCGCCCGCACACATGGCGGGGATCGAGAGCCGGCCCGTGTTCAGCGTGGTGAGCGCGATCTTCAGGCCATCGCCCTCCCGGCCCAACCGGTTCTCGACCGGGACACGCACCTGGTGGAACCGGGTCACGCCGTTCTCGATGCCCTTCAGGCCCATGAAGGAGTTCCGGTTCTCCACGGTGATCCCGGGAGAGTCGGCCTCGACGACGAACGCGCTGATGCCACCGCGGCCTCCGTCGTGCGCTGGGACATGGGCCATCGCCACGACCAGCTCGGCGATCACCCCGTTGGTGGTCCACAGCTTGACGCCGTCGAGAAGGTAGGCCGAACCGTCCTCGATCAGCGTCGCGGTCGAGCCCATGCGCGCCGGGTCCGAGCCCACATCGGGTTCGGTGAGCAGGAACGCGGTGACCGCGCCCGCGGCGCAGCGCGGCAGGAACTCCCGCTTCTGCTCCTCGGTGCCGAACATCTTCACCGGCTCGGGCACGCCGATCGACTGGTGCGCGCTGACCAGGGCGCCGATGCTCGGGTGCACGGAGCTGACCAGCATCAAGGCGCGGCCGTAGTGCAGCATCGACAGCCCGAGGCCGCCGTACTCCTTCGGGATCTTCAGGCCGAACACCCCGAGCTCCGCGAAGCCCTTGATGTAGTGGTCGGGGATCAGCGCCTCGCGCTCGATCAGTCCGCCGTCGAGAGTGCGGCAGTACGCCTCGAGCCGGGCCAGGAACTCCTCACCTTCCGCCACTTCGGACGGGTTCGCCCGCGGATGCGGGTGGATCAGCGGCAGCTCGAAGTTGCCGAGGTACAGCTCCTTCGCGAAGCTCGGCCGGGTCCATTCGGTCTCTCGGGCGGCTTCTGCGACCTCTCGGGCCTGGTCCTCGGTCACCTTGACGGGTTCGGTGTGCGTGGTCACTGGGTCCCCTTCCGGCGTACTTACCGGTAACTACTGTTACTCGCAAGTAGCGAAAAGGGAACCCCCGTGTGGCAAGACGACCGCCGGACACCGAATGGAAGACCCCGGGACGGCACCATGTCGGGCCGTCCCGGGGTCCTGTGAGCTAGGTCGTCGAACCTCAGCCCTTGCGCTTGTTGACCTCTTCGGTCGCCGCCGGGAGGACGGCGTGCAGGTCGCCGACGACGCCGAAGTCCACGAGCTCGAACAGCGGGGCCTCCTCGTCCTTGTTGATCGCGACGATGGTCTTCGAGGTCTGCATACCCGCACGGTGCTGGATCGCACCGGAGATGCCGGCCGCGACGTACAGCTGCGGAGAGACCGTCTTGCCGGTCTGCCCCACCTGGAAGGAGTGGGGGTACCAGCCCGAGTCGACGGCGGCGCGCGAGGCGCCGACCGCGGCACCGAGGGCGTCCGCGAACTTCTCGACCGACTCGAAGTTGCCGCCGGTGCCACGACCGCCCGCCACCACGATCGCGGCCTCGGTCAGCTCGGGACGACCCGTGGCCTTACGCGGCTCGGACGCGACGATCTTCGCGGCCTTCGCGGTGTCGGAGATGGTCACGTCGACCTTCTCGGTCGCCCCCGCACCCTCGGCCTGTTCCGGGGTGGCGGCGTTCGGCTTGACCGTGATGATCGGGGTGCCCTTGGTCACCTTCGCCTGGACGGTGTAGTTGCCGGCGAAGACGGACTGGGTGGTGACCGGCGCTCCCCCCTCGGACTGCACGTCGACGGCGTCGGTGATCAGACCGGAGTCGATCTTGACCGCGAGACGGCCCGCGATCTCCTTGCCCTCGGCGTTGGAGGAGATGAGTACGGCGCCCGGGCTGGTCTTCTCGACCAGCTGCTGAAGGACCTCGGCCTTCGGGGCGACCAGGTAGCCCTTGATCTCCGCGTCGTCGACGACGTAGACCTTCTCCGCACCGTAGGTCTTCAGCGTCGAGGCCGCGTCGTCGGACGGGTCGCCGATGAACACGGCCGAGGGCTCACCGAGGCGGCGGGCGATCGTCAGGAGCTCGTTGGTGGTCTTGCGCACTGCTCCGTCGACGTGGTCGACGAGAACCAGGATCTCGCTCATATCCGTTGCCTTCCTCAGATGAACTTCTTCGACGCGAGGAACTCGGCGAGCTTGGTGGCGCCGCTGCCGTCCTCGTCGGTGACGATCTCGCCCTGTGAACGCGGCGGCCGCGCTGCGGTGTCCTCGACCTGCGACCATGCCGCCGAGAGGCCCACCTGCGACGCATCCACACCAAGGTCGGAGAGCGACCAGGTCTCGAGAGGCTTCTTCTTCGCCGCCATGATGCCCTTGAACGACGGGTAACGGGCCTCACCGGACTGGTCGGTCACGCTCAGGACCAGCGGGGCAGTGCCACCGACGATCTCGGTCGCCGTGTCACCGTCACGACGGATGCGGACCTCCTTGCCCTGCATCTCGATCTGCGACCCGAAGGTCACCTGCGGCAGGCCGAGCCGCTCGGCCAGCATCGCCGGCACCACGCTCATCGACCCGTCGGTCGAGGCCATGCCGCACACGACCAGGTCGTGCGGCAGCTTCTTGATCGCCTCGGCGAGCACCAGCGACGTGGCGAGCGCGTCGGAACCGGCGATCGCGTCGTCGACCACGTGGACGCCCTTGTCGGCGCCCATCTGGAGGGCCTTGCGGATCGCGTCGGTGGCCTGCTCGGGGCCGACGGTCAGGACCGTGACCTCGACTGCGTCGTCGCCCTGCTTCTCCTTGAGCTGGAGGGCCTGCTCGACGGCGTACTCGTCGAGCTCCGACAACAGGCCGTCGACACCCACGCGGTCAACGGTGTTGTCCTCCTCGAAGTGCTGGTCAGCGCTCGCATCGGGAACGTACTTCACACACACGACAATGTTCATGGCGTTCTCGGCCCTGCGGGCCCCTCCTGTGCACTCGGTTTGCGGCCGATTTCTCGAACCGCGGTTGGCAAACGGTGTCGGGATCCACCCGGACTCCGACGGTTCGCCCGCCTACGTGATCCCTGAGGTTACTATCAAGTAGCAAACCGGGAAACAGCCGCGGCGGGTGGGGTCAGTCACACGCTAGCCGGGGCTGTCGGGCAACTCACGGCGACGGTCAGGGGCGGATGATCCGGTCCAGGATCTTGCCGATGATCAGGTAGACCACTGCCGCGATCCCCCAGTTGACGAGCGCGGCCTTCGTCGCAGCGTTCTCGCCGTGGAAGGTGAACAGGTCCTCGAACGGACCCTCGAGGAGCCTCGCCCCGTCCAGCACGAACGTGACGATCTCGTTGTCGCGGTTGGCGTTCAGCGCGATGAGCAGAGCACCCACCGCCAGGAACAGCGCACAGACCACCGCCACCAGCCAGACGAGGGATGCGAGCTTGCTGCGGACGGCGTTGGAGCCCGCCTTCATCTTCTCCCCGGTCGACCGCTCCTTCTCCCCGGTGGACCGCACCGAGGTCTCGCCGCCGGCGCGGCGCCGCCCCCCATCAGCGGGCGCGGGGTCAGCGGGCGTGGGGTCGACGCTGTTCGTCGTCGGCTGCCCCGCGTCCTTGCTCACGTCAGTCACTGGTCTCTCCTTGTCCCGAGGTACCCGCACGATAGCCGAACAGGTCGTACGCCGAGAACCCGTTCCATCCCGTGCGCGGCCAGGACTGTACCGGGCCCTGTTTTCCCAAGGTCTGTTGCCGAACCGTCACTCCCCACGACGTGCTCGCCGTGGGAAGTGCAGGTTCGCCTGCATACCTTGAGAAAGCGGGGACGGCCAACCGGACGGCAAGGGCGGCTCAGCGGACGGCAAGGGCAGCTCAACGGCCGACGAAAGTCAGCGACCGACGAAATCCGCCTTGCCCGGGCCGTTCTCCATGAAGGACCTCATGCCGATCGTCCGGTCCTCGGTGGCGAACAGCGCCGCGAACTGCTGCCGCTCGATCTCCAGCCCCGTCTCCAGGTCGACCTCGAGCCCCCGGTCGATGGACTCCTTCGCCGCCCGGATCGCCAACGCGGGGGCCGCGGTGAACTGCTTGGCCCAGGCCACGGCCTCGTCGTAGACGGACTCCGCAGGAACGACCTTGTCGACCAGGCCGATCGCCAGGGCCTCGTCCGCCTCAACGTGGCGGCCGGAGAAGATCAGGTCCTTGGCCTTTGCCGGGCCGACCAGGCGGGTCAGGCGCTGGGTGCCACCGGCGCCGGGGATGACGCCGAGCAGGATCTCGGGCTGACCGAGCTTGGCAGTGTCCGCGGCGATCCGGACGTCCGCGCACAGCGCGAGCTCGCAACCGCCGCCGAGGGCGTAGCCGGTGATCGCCGCGACGACGGGCTTGGGGATCCTGGCGACCGCGGAGAACGACGACTGCAGCCCACCGGAACGCTTGACCATGTCCGCGTAGGACATGTCGGCCATCTCCTTGATGTCCGCGCCGGCCGCGAAGACCTTCTCGCCGCCGTACACCACGACAGCGCGGACGTCGTCCCGGTCGGCGGCCTCGGTGGCGGCGGCCCGGATCTCCTCCTGGACCTGCACGTTGAGCGCATTCATCTTCGGCCGGTCAAGCCGGATCGTCCCGACGCCGTCCTCGACCTCGAGCCTCACGAACTCGCCCACGATGCACTCCTCTGGTAGCCGGTAAACGTCAGTGACGGAGCCTAGACGGGACCGGCCGCAGCCGCGCACCGGGGCAGCCGACGGGCATCGGGGTTCCGCTGGTCACAGCTCGGTGACGACGCCGCACGGCGTCTACGACAGACGGGACGAATCAGTCACAATGTGCCCGTGAATCCGGGAATGTGGACCGACGACCAGGACCGAGCCGACGTCTGGCCGGGGCAGCACCACCCCCTGGGAGCCACCTGGACCGAGGAGGCCACGAACTTCGCGGTGTACGCCCCGGAGGCGACGAGCGTCGAGGTGTGCCTGTTCCACGACCACGAGGACGGCACCGAGCGCGAGACCCGCCACCTCCTGACGGAGTACACCCTGGGCATCTGGCACGGCGCCCTGCCCGGCGTCCAGCCCGGACAGCGCTACGGCTACCGCGTCGACGGCCCCTGGGCTCCCGAGAACGGTCGCCGCTTCAACCCCGCCAAGCTGCTCCTCGACCCCTACGCCCGAGCGGTCAGCGGGTCCGTCGTACCCGACCCCGCCATCTTCGGCTACGTCCTGCCGGGGCCCGAGGACGACTCGAGGCAGCGTGTCGAGAAGCAGCGGAGCCGCAACGGGCAGGACTCCGCGCCGTTCATGGCCAAGAGCGTCGTCACCCACGACGAGTTCGACTGGGGCGACGAGGCCCGCGTGCGCCCGCGGGTCGCGATGACCGACACCGTCATCTACGAGCTGCACGTCAAGGGGTTCACCAAGCTGCACAACGAGATCCCCGAGCACCTCAGGGGCACCTACGCCGGCCTCACGACCCCGGCAGTCGTGGACTACCTCAAGGACCTGGGCATCACCACGGTCGAGCTGCTGCCGGTGCACCAGTTCGTGCCCGAGCCCGACCTGGCCGACAAGGGCCTGACCAACTACTGGGGCTACAACTCCATCGGCTTCTTCGCACCGCACAACGCTTACAGCTCTTCCGGCGACCGCGGCCAGCAGATCACCGAGTTCAAGGCCATGGTGAAGGCACTCCACGAGGCCGGGCTCGAGGTGATCCTCGACGTCGTCTACAACCACACCGCCGAAGGCAGCCCGCTCGGCCCCAACCTCAGCTTCCGCGGCCTCGACGACCTCGGCTACTACAAGCACGTCGACGAGGGGACCTACTGGGACGTCACGGGCTGCGGCAACACGGTCGACGCATCCCACCCGCACGCGCTGCGGCTCATCCTCGACTCGCTGCGCTACTGGGTCACCGAGATGCATGTCGACGGCTTCCGGTTCGACCTCACGCCGGCGCTGACCCGTACCGGGCACATGGTGGACATGGGCGGCCACTTCCTCACCGCGATCGGTCAGGACCCGGTGCTCCGCCACGTCAAGCTGATCGCCGAGCCGTGGGACGCCAGCATGGACGGCTACCGCGTCGGCGCCTTCCCGCCGCCGTGGGTCGAGTGGAACGACCGGTACCGGGACACGGTCCGGGACTTCTGGCGCACCCGGTCGGGCGGCATCCGCGACGTGGCGTCCCGGCTGTCGGGCTCGAGCGACCTGTACGCCGACGACGGCCGCTCGCCCTACGCGTCGGTCAACTTCATCACCGCGCACGACGGCTTCACCCTTCGGGACCTCGTGTCGTACAACGCCAAGCACAACGAGGCGAACGGCGAGCACAACCGGGATGGCACCGACAACAACCGTTCCTGGAACTGTGGCGTCGAGGGCGACACCGACGACCCCGAGGTACTCACCCTCCGGCACCGTCAGGCCGCGAACCTGATCGCGACGCTCTGCCTGTCGAACGGCGTGCCCATGATCACGGCCGGCGACGAGAGAGGCCGCACCCAGCGCGGAAACAACAACGCCTACGGCCAGGACAACGAGATCTCCTGGATGGACTGGCGCCCCGACGACGCCTGGCTCGACATCTACGAGATCACCAAGACCGCACTCCGGCTACGCCGTGAGCACCCGGCGCTGCGCCAGCGGCACTACCTCGAGGGGCGTCCTACGGTCGAGGGCGGTCCCAAGGACCTCGCCTGGGTCCACCCGGACGGCCGGGAGATGACGGCCAAGGACTGGTTCGACGAGGGTCTCCACCAGTTCGGCATGTTCGTGTCCGGGGAACCGCTCCGCGCGCCGGGCCCCCGGGGTGAGCAGCTGACGGACTCGTCGTTCCTGATCTGGTTCAACGCCCACCCGGAGGCAGGGAAGGTGACCCTCCCCTTTCAGCAGTGGGTGCAGTCGGGAGAGGTCGTGCTGAGCACGGACGAGAACCACCGGCTCGGCGACCGGGTCGAGGCGGGCGAGGTCATCGACATCGGCCCGCGCAGCATGCTGGTCATCCGGCAGGTCTGAGCCCAGGCCGCACAGACCGAGGCCGCGAACGCCCATGCCCACGAGGGCCAGGCGTCCGCGGCCGTCGGGCCACGCTTGCTGAGGCGCTAGAGGTGCGCGCCCGGCGCCGCGATCAGGCCGAGCTCCGCGCTCGAGGCGAGCATCGGGTGCTTCGGCAGGATCCGCACGGTGTAGCCGAAGGGCCCGGTCTGCGCCAGGGCGACCGTGCCCTCGAAGCGGTGCCGTCCCGCCTCATAGGTCTCGGCCAGGTCGAGGGACTCCACACTCGTGGCGACCAGGTCGTCCTCGTGCCGGATGCGTCCGTGGACGACCTGCACGTCCACGTCGTCGGGCCGCAGCTCGCCGAGGGAGGCGAAGACGCTGAGGCGCAGGCTCGCCCCCAGCTCGGGCGAGTCACCCACCCCCGACGACTCGACATGGTCCACGGACACCGCCGGCCAGGCCTCCACGACGCGCGACTTCCACTCAGCGAGCTCCCGGGCACCCGTGTAGTCGCCGTTGAGCGCGCGCGAGCTCGCAGCGGACGGCGCGTAGAGCATGTCCACGTAGTCGCGGATCATCCGGGTCGCGAGCACCTTGGGGCCGAGCGACTTCAGGGTGTGGCGGACCATCTCGATCCACCGGACCGGCACGCCGTCCTCGTCGTGGTCGTAGAACCGGGGTGCGACCTCGTTCTCGATCAGGTCGTAGAGCGCCGAGGCCTCGAGGTCGTCGCGGTAGTCGGGGTCGTCGACACCGTCCGCGGACGGGATCGCCCAGCCGTTGTTGCCGTCGTACCACTCGTCCCACCACCCGTCGAGGATCGACAGGTTGAGACCACCGTTCAGCGCGGCCTTCATCCCCGAGGTGCCGCACGCCTCGTAGGGCCGAAGCGGGTTGTTCAGCCACACGTCGCAGCCGGGGTACAGAGGCTGCGCCATCGCGATGTCGTAGTTCGGCAGGAACACGATCCGGTGCCGCACCTGCGGGTCGTCGGCGAACCGGACGATCTCCTGGATCAGCCGCTTGCCGCCCTCGTCCGCGGGGTGCGACTTGCCGGCGATCACGAGCTGCACCGGACGCTCCGGGTCGAGCAGGATCCGCTTGAGACGCTCGGGGTCACGGAGCATCAGGGTGAGGCGCTTGTACGACGGCACCCGCCTGGCGAAGCCGATCGTGAGTACGTCGGGGTCGAGGACGCCGTCCACCCAGCCCAGCTCGGCCCTGCTTGCGCCACGCTGGCGCCAGGACTCGGCGAGCCGCCTGCGGGCGTCCTTGACGAGTCGTTCGCGCAGGACGCGCTTGGTCTGCCAGATCTCGTCGGCGGACACCCGGTCCGCCACCTCGAACGCCTGCTCCGGCTGGTCCATGCTGGTGTCGACACCCGCCTTCTCGGCGAGCTCGAACACCTCCCGGGCAACCCAGGTGGGAGCGTGCACGCCGTTGGTGATCGACGCGATCGGACGCTCCTCGGCGTCGAAGTCGGGCCACAGTCCGCCGAACATGCCGCGGCTCACCTCACCGTGGAGCAGCGAGACACCGTTGGCGCGCTGGGCGAGCCGGAGGCCCATGACGGCCATGTTGAAGACGGACGGGTCGCCGCCCTCGAAGTCCTCGTTGCCCAGGGCCAGGATCTTCTCGACCGGGACGCCCGGGCAGGCGTTGTCGCCCCCGAAGTACTGCTCGATCAGCTCGCGGGGGAACCGGTCGATACCCGCGGGGACCGGGGTGTGGGTCGTGAAGACCGTGCCCGCGCGCGAGATCTCGAGCGCCGTCGGGAAGTCGACCTGGAAGCCCTCGACGCCCTCGGTGAGCTCGCGGATCCGCTCCAGGCCGAGGAAGCCCGCATGCCCCTCGTTGGTGTGGAACACCTCTGGTGCGGGAGCGCCCGTGATGCGGGAGTAGGCACGCAGAGCCCGGACGCCGCCGACGCCGAGCAGCATCTCCTGGCGCAGGCGGTGCTCGGTGTTGCCGCCGTACAGCCTGTCGGTCACGTCACGGACGACCTCGGGGTTCTCCTCGACGTCGGAGTCGAGCAGCAGCAGCGGCACCCGCCCGACCTGCGCTATCCAGATACGCGCAGTCAGGTGGTCCCCGCCTGGCAGCCCGATGGTGATCTTCGCCGGCGAGCCGTCGTCCTCGCGCAGGACCGAGATCGGGAGGCCGTCCGGGTCGAGCACGGGATAGCGCTCCTCCTGCCAACCCTCCCGGGAGAGCGACTGGGTGAAGTAGCCGTGCCGGTAGAGCAGACCGACGCCCACGATCGGGACGCCGAGGTCGCTCGCGGTCTTGAGATGGTCGCCGGCGAGGATGCCTAGACCACCGGAGTACTGGGGCAGCACAGCGGTGATCCCGAACTCGGGCGAGAAGTAGGCGATCGACTTCGGACCGGACTGCCCGAGCGACTGGTACCACCGGTCACCGGTGAGGTACTGCTCGAGGTCCGCGTGCGCCAGCTCGAGCATGCGCAGGAACCGCTTGTCGGTCGAGAGCTCGTCGAGGCGCGAGGTCGAGACGGAGCCCAGCAGGCGCACGGGGTCGTGCCCGCATGACCGCCAGATGTCGGGATCGATCGCGGCGAACACATCCTGCGTCTCGGGATGCCACGACCAACGCAGGTTGTTGACGAGGTCGCCGAGCGGCTTCAGCGGTTCGGGCAGGACAGGGCGCACGGTGAAACGACGGATTGCTCTCACGGGGTAGACCGTAACGAAAGCAAGTGGATCGTTCCAATGGGTACCTGTCAGTAGCCTCCGGATGGGGGCTCGGCGTGGCACCGGTCGGCGCCGCGCCCGTCACTCGCGCAACCGTCACCCGAGTCGCGGACCGCCACAGCCGTCACTTGCATGGTCCAACACGAATCGGGAAGGGTGAGAAGCATGGTCGGACGAATCCCCATCTTGGATGTCAAGCCCGTCGTGGAACATGCCCGCTACCCCGCGAAGGCGGCGGTCGGCGAGCCGTTCACCGTGACGGCGCTGGTGTTCCGCGAAGGCCACGACGCGCTCAACGCGGACGTCGTGCTCACCGACCCCCAGGGCGTACGCCGGCCATGGGTCCGGATGACGAAGGACGCGCAGACCCCCGACCTCTGGCGCGCCGAGGTCACCCCGGACCTGCCCGGGGCGTGGACGTTCGAGATCGAGGGCTGGGGAGACCCGATGGCCACCTGGCGCCACGCCGCGGAGATCAAGATCCCCGCGAAGATGGACGTGGAGCTGATGTTCGCCGAGGGGGTGCTCCTGTTCGAACGGGTCGCTGAGTCCCTGCCCGGCCAGAAGACCAGGGACCACACCGTCGTCGACGACGTGGTCAAGGCACTCAGGGACACCCGCCGACCCGATGCCGCCCGGTACGCCGCGGCCGTCTCCCCCGCTGTCGAGGACGTCCTGTCACGCCATCCGCTCCGGGAGCTGGTCACCACCGAGGGCCCCTACCCGGTGTACGTCGACCGGACGCGTGCTCTCTTCGGATCGTGGTACGAGTTCTTCCCCCGGTCCGAGGGCGCCCACGTCGACCCGGCGACGGGCAGGGTCGTGTCGGGGAACCTCCGCACCGCCGCCAAGCGCCTGGACGCGGTCGCCGCGATGGGCTTCGACATCATCTATCTTCCGCCGATCCACCCGATCGGGAAGGTGAACCGCAAGGGGCCGAACAACACCCTGGTGACCGAGGAGGACGACCCCGGCTCACCGTGGGCGATCGGCTCCGACGAGGGCGGCCACGACGCCATCCACCCCGACCTCGGGACCTTCGACGACTTCGACGCGTTCGTGTCGCGCGCCGACGATCTCGGCCTCGAGGTCGCCCTCGACCTCGCACTGCAGGCGGCGCCGGACCACCCCTGGGTCAAGAGCCACCCCGAGTGGTTCACCACCCGTGCCGACGGCTCGATCGCCTACGCGGAGAACCCGCCCAAGAAGTACCAGGACATCTACCCGGTCAACTTCGACAACGACCCCGAGGGCATCTACCGGGAGGTCCTGCGCGTCGTCCGGCACTGGATGTCCCACGGCGTGAGGGTCTTCCGGGTCGACAACCCGCACACCAAGCCGGTGCAGTTCTGGGAGTGGCTGCTCGCGGAGGTCCGCAAGACCGACCCCGACGTGATCTTCCTGTCCGAGGCGTTCACGAGACCGGCGATGATGCGGACGCTGGCCGCGGTCGGCTTCCACCAGTCCTACACGTACTTCACGTGGCGCAACACCAAGCAGGAGCTGGCGGAGTACCTCACCGAGCTGTCCCGCGAGACCGGCCACGTGCTGCGTCCCAACCTGTTCGTGAACACCCCCGACATCCTGCACGCCTACCTGCAGTACGGCGGGCCGGCCGCGTTCCGGATCCGCGCGACGATCGCGGCCATGGCCTCACCGACCTGGGGCATGTACGCCGGGTTCGAGCTCTACGAGCATGTCGCGGTGAAGCCGGGCAGTGAGGAGTACCTCGACTCGGAGAAGTACCAGATCCGGGTCCGCGACTGGGATGCCGCGGAGGCCGCGGGGCACTCGCTCGCGCCGTACGTCACCAGGCTCAACGAGATCAGGCGCGCACACCCAGCCCTGCAGCAGCTGCGCAACCTGACCGTGCACCGCAGCGACGACGACTCGGTCCTGGTCTTCTCCAAGCAGGCGACGGTCGTCGACGAGCACGGCCGGCGTCACGAGGACCAGCTGATCGTCGTCGTGAACGTCGACCCGCACGCAGCCCGTGAGACCACGGTGCACTTGGACATGCCCGCTTTGGGTATGGACTGGCATGACAGCTTCGCCGTGCACGACGAGCTCTCCCAGGAGACCTGGACCTGGGGCGAGAACAACTACGTCCGCCTCGACCCGCACGTCGAGCCCGCACACATCCTGACCGTTCGGAGGCCCACCCAGTGACACAGTCCGACCCGATGCCGGAGACGGCGGAAGGACTCCCGGCGCACGAGCCCGACTGGTTCAAGAAGGCAGTCTTCTACGAGGTCCTGGTCCGCTCGTTCAAGGACTCCAACGGTGACGGGGTCGGAGACTTCAAAGGTCTGACCGAGAAGCTGGACTACCTCGAGTGGCTGGGTGTCGACTGCCTGTGGGTCCCGCCCTTCTTCACCTCACCGCTGCGCGACGGCGGCTACGACGTGGCGGACTACACCGACATCCTCCCCGAGTGCGGCACGGTCGACGACTTCCACGAGTTCCTCGACGCCGCGCACTCGCGAGGCATCCGGGTGATCATCGACTTCGTGATGAACCACACCTCGGACCAGCACCCGTGGTTCCAGGCCAGCCGCAACGACCCCGACGGCCCGTACGGTGACTTCTACGTGTGGTCCGACACGGACGAGCTCTACGAGGACGCGCGGATCATCTTCGTCGACACCGAGCCGTCGAACTGGACGTGGGACCCGGTGCGCCAGCAGTACTTCTGGCACCGCTTCTACAGCCACCAGCCGGACCTGAACTTCGACAACCCGAAGGTCCACGAGGCGATGCTGGACGGGCTGAGGTTCTGGCTCGACATGGGCATCGACGGGTTCCGGCTCGACGCCGTGCCCTACCTCTACGAGCGCCCGGGCACCAACGGGGAGAACCTCAAGGAGACCCACGAGTTCCTCAAGACGGTGCGCAGGTTCGTCGACGAGCACTACCCCGACCGGGTGCTGCTGGCGGAGGCCAACCAGTGGCCGGCGGACGTGGTGGACTACTTCGGCGGCACCCACGACGGGGAGAACGGCGACTGGGTCGGCGACGAGTGCCACATGTGCTTCCACTTCCCCGTGATGCCACGCATCTTCATGGCGGTGCGGCGGGAGTCGCGCTTCCCGATCTCGGAGATCCTGGAGCAGACCCCCGCGATCCCCGACAACTGCCAGTGGGGCATCTTCCTGCGCAACCACGACGAGCTGACGCTCGAGATGGTCGCCGACGAGGACCGCGACTACATGTGGGGCGAGTACGCCAAGGACCCACGGATGAAGGCGAACATCGGCATCCGGCGCCGGCTCGCCCCGCTGCTGGACAACGACATCAACCAGATGGAGCTGTTCACGGCGCTGCTGCTGTCCCTGCCGGGCTCGCCGGTGCTCTACTACGGCGACGAGATCGGCATGGGCGACAACATCTGGCTCGGTGACCGGGACGGAGTCCGCACGCCCATGCAGTGGACCCCGGACCGCAACGGCGGGTTCTCGGTTTCCACGCCGGGACGCCTGCACCTGCCGGTGATCCAGGACCCGGTGTTCGGGTACCAGCGGGTCAACGTCGAGACCGAGCTCGAGAACGCCTCGTCGCTCCTGCACTGGACCCGCCGGATGATCCACGCCCGCAAGAAGCACCCGGCCTTCGGCCTGGGGTCGTTCTTCGACCTCGGCGGCTCGAACCCCAGCGTGCTCAGCTACGCCCGGGAGCACGACGACGACATCGTGCTGTGCGTGAACAACCTGTCCCGTTTCCCGCAGCCGGTCGAGCTGGACCTGCGTCAGTGGGAGGGCGTCGAGCCGATCGAGCTCCTCGGCGGCGTCCGGTTCCCCAAGATCGGAGAGCTCCCCTACTTGTTGACCCTCGGGGCCTACGGGTTCTACTGGTTCCGGATACGGAAGCCTGTGCAGCCTGAGGACGAGGGGACCGCATGACCAACGACCAGGCCGACGGCGGCGACCACACGCTCGTCACCGGGGCGCTCGAGCAGTTCATCGGCTCGGCACGCTGGTTCGGCGGCAAGGGCCGGCCGTTCAGGGTGGGCGAGGTCCGCAGGCTCGCCCGGCTCGGTGAGGGCGAGGAGGGCGCCCACGTCCGCATCGAGGGCGTCACGGTCGAGTACGACCACCCTTCGGGAGGCTCAGGACAAGCGACCGAGACCGAGCTCTACCAGGTGCCCCTCGTCTACTACGAGCACGCGCAGCCCAAGCTGGAGCACGCGCTGGTGGGCCAGTGGGACGACCCCGAGCTCGGACAGGTGTTCGCCTACGACGCGTTGCACGACCGTCACGCGACGGCCTTGTGGCTCTCGGCGTTCGACGCCGAGCGCGCCGACGACGAGCTGGTCTTCCACCGCCTCGAGGGGCACGACCTGGACCCGCACGCGCACTCCTCGCTCTTCGCCGGTGAGCAGAGCAACTCCTCGGTGCTGTTCGGCGAGGACAGCGTCATGAAGGTCTTCCGCAAGCTCACCCCCGGCCGGAACCCTGACGTCGAGATCCTCGAAGCCCTGACCAGGTCGGGGAACGAGCACGTCGCAGCGCTCTACGGATGGCTGGAGGCGCCCGCCGACGGCAGCGACGAGCCGATCCAGCTGGCGATGCTGCAGGAGTACCTCCGCACTGCCAGCGACGGCTGGGAGCTGGCCCTGGCCAGTGTCCGGGACCTCTTCGCCGAGGCGGACCTGCACGCCGACGAGGTGGGTGGCGACTTCGCCGCGGAGTCCCACCGCCTCGGCATCGCGACCGCGGAGGTGCACGACGCGCTCGCCGACGAGTTCCCCGCCGAGACCTGGGGGCCGACCGAGCTGGCGGCGCTCGCCGACGCGATGACCAGCAGGCTCGAGGCCGCGGTGGCGGCGGTCCCCCAGCTGGCGGACCACGCGGAGGAGCTCCGCGACGCGTTCGCGGCTCTGCCCGCGCTGGGCGAGCCGGTCACCGTCCAGCGCGTGCACGGCGACCTCCATCTCGGGCAGACACTGCGCACGGTGCACGGCTGGACGATCATCGACTTCGAGGGCGAGCCGGCCAAGCCCCTCGCCGAGCGGGTCCGCCCGGACTCGGTCTGGCGCGACGTCGCCGGCATGTTGCGCTCCCTGGACTATGCCGCCCACGCGGTCGAGGCGGACGTCGAGGAGGGCGCGCAGATCGCCTACCGTGCGCTCGAGTGGGTGGAGCGCAACCGCTCCGCGTTCCTCCACGGCTATGTCGAGGCCAGCGGGCGTACCCCCGACGACTCGCTCTCGAAGGGGCAGCGGGTGCTCCTGCGTGCCTACGAGGTCGACAAGGCCGTCTACGAGACGGTCTACGAGGCACGGAACCGCCCGAGCTGGATCACCATCCCCCTGGCCGCGATCGCGCGGCTGACCGGGTCGAAGAGCCACAACCAGGAGGCGAGCAACCCATGAGCAGAGCGATGCCGCTGGACAAGTCGGTCCTGGCCCAGCTGGTCATGGGCGAGCACGGCGACCCGCACTCCGTCCTCGGCGCGCACCCGCACGACGGGAGCGTCACGGTCCGGGCCCTGAGGCCGCTCGCGGAGTCGGTGACCGTCGTGCACGGGGGCGAACGAGTACGCCTGGAGCACGAGTACGAAGGTGTGTGGTGCGGCGTCCTCGACGTACCCGAGCCTCCGGACTACCGGCTCGAGGTGAAGTACGCCGACGGCGACCCGCAGTCGTACGACGACGCCTACCGGTACCTCCCCACCGTCGGGGAGGTCGACATCCACCTGATCAACGAGGGCCGCCACGAGCAGCTGTGGCACGTGCTCGGCGCCCACGTGCGCAGGTACGACAGCATGCAGGGCCAGATCACCGGCACCTCGTTCGCCGTCTGGGCCCCCCACGCGCGCGGCGTCCGGGTGAAGGGCGACTTCAACCACTGGGACGGCCGTGAGCACCCCATGCGCCAGATGGGCACGTCCGGTGTCTGGGAGCTGTTCGTCCCCGACGTCGACGCCGGCACCAGGTACAAGTTCGTGGTCCTCGGCGCGGACGGCCACTGGCGGGAGAAGGCGGACCCCATGGCCTTCCACACGGAGATCCCGCCGTTGACGTCGTCGGTCGTGTTCGACTCCGGCTACTCCTGGGGCGACGACGACTGGATGCGGCGGCGGGCCGTCGAGGGCGACACGCACGAGAAGCCGATGTCGATCTACGAGATGCACCTCGGCTCCTGGAAGAAGCACGGCGGCGGGGCTCCGATCGGCTACCGCGAGCTGGCCGACGACCTGGTCCCCTACCTGCAGGACCTCGGCTTCACCCACGTCGAGTTCCTCCCGGTCATGGAGCACCCGTTCGGCGGGTCGTGGGGCTACCAGGTCACGTCGTACTTCGCTCCCACCTCCCGGTTCGGGAGCCCCGACGACTTCAGGTACCTCGTGGACCGGCTGCACCAGGCAGGGATCGGCGTTCTCGTCGACTGGGTGCCGGCGCACTTCCCGAAGGACGAGTTCGCTCTGGCCCGGTTCGACGGGACGCCTCTCTACGAGGACCCGAACCCGTCGCGCGGTGAGCATCCCGACTGGGGAACCTACGTGTTCAACTTCGGCCGCAAGGAGGTCCGCAACTTCCTGGTGGCCAACGCGGTCTACTGGCTCGAGGAGTTCCACATCGACGGACTGCGCGTCGACGCGGTGGCCTCGATGCTCTACCTCGACTACTCGCGCGAGGACGGCGAGTGGACGCCGAACGTCTACGGCGGGCGCGAGAACCTCGAGGCCGTGCAGTTCCTCCAGGAGATGAACGCCACCTGCTACAAGAGGGTGCCGGGCGCGATCACGGTCGCCGAGGAGTCCACGTCCTGGCCGGGCGTCACCAAGGCCACCCACGAGGGCGGTCTGGGGTTCGGGTTCAAGTGGAACATGGGCTGGATGCACGACAGCCTCGGCTACGTGCAGAACGACCCGGTGCACCGGCAGTACCACCATCACCAGATGACGTTCTCGATGGTCTACGCCTACTCGGAGAACTACATCCTGCCGATCAGCCACGACGAGGTCGTGCACGGCAAGGGCTCCCTGCTGCGCAAGATGCCCGGTGACCGCTGGCGGCAGCTGGCGAACCTGAGGGCCTACCTGGCCTACATGTGGGCGCATCCCGGCAAGCAGCTGCTGTTCATGGGCTCGGAGTTCGCCCAGGAGTCCGAGTGGGCCGAGGGCCGCGAGCTCGACTGGTGGCTCCTCGACCACGTCGAGCACCGTGGCGTGCAGTCGCTGGTGCGGGACATGAACCGGGTGTACGCCGACACTCCCGCGCTCTGGTCGCTCGACCAGGACCCGTCCGGCTTCGCGTGGATCGACGCCAACGACGCGAGCAACAACGTGTTCAGCTTCCTGCGCCGCGGCAGGGACGGCTCGTTGCTGGCCTGCGTCGCCAACTTCGCCGCCGTCCCGCACGAGCACTACCGGATGGGCCTTCCGGCCCCTGGGCAGTGGGCGGAGACGCTGAACACCGACGCGGACATCTACTCCGGTTCCGGGGTCGGCAACATGGGCTCGGTCACCGCGACCGACGACGGCTGGCACGGACAGCCCGCCTCCGCGACGCTGACCGTCCCGCCGCTCGGCGCGGTCTGGCTGAAGCACGTCGGCGGCTGACCGGCGCACCGTCAGGCATGTGGTTAGGTTGCAGAGTGAGTGACGAGCATGCTCGGGAGTTCGGCCCCCAGCCGGAGCTGACCGACGGGGTGGTCGTCCTCCGACCCTGGCGGGACGAGGACATCGACCCGGCGCGCCTGGGGCACGACGAGGAGATCGCCCGCCGGTTCGGCTTCGAGGAGGTCGTCCCCTCGCGGGACCGGCAGGCCGAGGCGGTCGAACGGTGGCGGGCCTCGTACGACGACAACCGCTCCACGGTCAACTTCCTGATCGAGTTCGAGGGCGTCCCGGTCGGCAACGTCGAGGTGCGCACGAAGGACCTCCGGATCGGTGAGCTCTCCTGGGTGCTGTACTCCGGGCACCGAGGGCAGGGGCTGGCGTCGCGGGCCGTGGCGCTGCTGGTGAACTACGCGATCGAAGAGCTCGGCCTGACCCGCGTGGAGGCCTACGTGAACCCGGCCAACGAGCGGTCGATGCGGGTGGCCACGCGCGCGGGCCTGCGTCGCGAAGGCGTCCTTCGTGGCCGTGAGACGCTCTTCGGCGAGCGGCACGACACGGTGCTGTTCGCCCGGCTCGCAACCGACCCGCCGATCAGCGACCCCGGTGGGTTCCGCGAGCTGCTCAACTCTTTCCTCCCCCGGAAGCGCGCGATCTCGCAGATGCTGGTCCGCGACACCTCTGACCGGGTGCTGCTGTGCCGGCTGACGTACAAGAACGACTGGGACCTGCCCGGTGGCGTGGTCGAGGTCCACGAGTCGCCGATGCTGGCCGTTGCGCGGGAGGTCGAGGAGGAGCTCGGCCTGGTCCTCAAGGCCGGTCGCCTGCTGCTGACCGACTGGCTGCCCTCGTGGAGCGGCTGGGACGACGCGCTCTGCCTCGTGTTCGACGGCGGCGTCCACGACCCGTCCGTGGTGGACGAGATCGTCGTACAGCCGCGGGAGATCCGCGCCGCCGAGTTCTGCACGCTCGAAGAGGTCCGGGAGCGCTGCGCCGACTTCACCGCTCGGCGCGTCGAGGCGGCCCTTGCGCACCTCGACTCACCCGGCGCTTACACCGAGTCCGGCCGCTGACGGGTCGCTCCTCCCTCCCCACCCTGCACCACGGCGTGACGCGGGGAACGGTAACTCGTTCTAGTTTCCATGACGTCATCGAGCCGGGCCCGCACCTTCCTCACCGGCATCCTCCTGGCCGGACTGGCCGTCCCGGTCGGGCTGCTCGGCCTCCAGCCCGGGTCCGCGGCAGAGCCCGTCGCCGCTCCGGCGCTACGCATCTCGGTGATCTCCAACCGGGCCGACCTGGTCTCGTCCGGCGAGGCCCTCGTCGAGGTGCAGCTCCCCCGTGGCACCCGCCCCGGGTCGGTGACGGATGACGCTCGGAGACCGCGACGTCACGCGGATGTTCGCGCTGCGGCGCAACGGCAGCTACGAGGGCCTGCTCCGCGGCCTCCGCGTCGGCCAGAACCGACTTGTCGCCACCGCTCCGGGCCGCACCCGGGACTGGGTGACGATCACCAACCACCCCAACGGCGGACCGGTCTTCTCCGGCCCGCAGGTGCAGCCCTGGGTGTGCCAGGCGTCCGCGAAGGACGACCAGTGCAACCAGCGCCCGACGTACGACTTCCAGTACAGGTCGAAGAGCAGCGGCGGGTTCGAGACCTACCACCCCGAGAACCCGCCGCCTGCCGAGGACGTCGAGCAGACCACGACCGACCAGGGCCACACGGTGCCGTTCGTGGTCCGCTTCGAGACCGGCTACCAGAACCGCGACCAGTACAAGATCGGTGTGCTGTACCAACCGGGCAGGCCGTGGCGGGCCTGGGCGCCGCAGAGGCAGTGGAACCACAAGCTGCTCATCACGCACGGCGCCAGCTGCGGCATCGACCACACCGCGGGCGAGGCGCCTAGCCTCACCTCGGACAAGGGCGGAGGCGACAGCCCGACCGTCGCGCTGAGCCGCGGGTTCGCCGTCATGTCGACGGCGCTGAACAATGCCGGCCACAACTGCAACCTCGCGACGCAGGCGGAGTCGATGGTGATGGCCAAGGAGCGGCTCGTCGAGCGCTACGGCGAGATCCGGTACACCATCGGCACCGGATGCTCCGGCGGGTCGCTGACCCAGCAGCAGGTCGCCAACGCCTACCCCGGCATCTACCAGGGGATCCTGCCGCAGTGCAGCTTCCCGGACGCGTGGACCACCGGCCAGCAGCTCGTCGACTACCACCTGCTGCGCGCCTACCTCGAGGCGCCGGACAGGTGGGGGCCCGGCGTGGCCTGGGACCCCGCATCCGTCGCGGCCGTGGAAGGTCACCCGAACCACGTGAACTCGGTGATCCTCGACTCGCTGTACTGGACCTCGCTCGGCGACCCCGACAGCGGCTGCGCCGGCGTCAGCGACGAGCAGCTCTACGACGCCGAGACGCATCCGGACGGCGTCCGCTGCACCCTTCACGACTACATGGTCAACGTGATCGGACCGAGGCGTCCGGAGGACTGGGGGCCGCAGGAGAAGGAGGTCGGCCACGGCTTCGGCGGTCTGCCGCTCGACAACGTCGGCGTGCAGTACGGCCTGACCGCGCTCCAGCAGGGACGGATCACCCCGGCGCAGTTCACCGACCTCAACGCCGCGGTCGGCGGCGGGGACATCGACATCAACCCGATCCCCGAGCGCTTCGCGGCGAACCAGCCGGCACTCCGGAACTCCTATGTCAGCGGCGGGGTGAACTCCGCCGACAACCTCGACCGGGTCGCGATCATCGACCTGCGGGGCCCCGACCCGGGCGCCTTCCACGACGCCTACCGGACCTTCGCGGTCCGGGCTCGCCTCGAGCGCGAGCACGGGCACTACCGGAACCACGTGCTGTGGTACGGACAGACGCCACTGATCGGCGACCCGTGGTACACCACGGACGGCCTGCTCGCGATGGACCGCTGGCTGTCCGCCGTCGAGAAGGACGGGCGTGACGTCCCCCTCGCCCGCAAGATCGTCCAGGACCGTCCCGACGACCTCCAGGACAGATGCTCGCAGCTGCCCGGGGTCGAGCAGGTCACCGTTCCGGGCCTCGGCCGGGTCTGCACGCTGCCCGAGGTGCAGACGCGCTACGGCACCCCGCGCACGGTCGCGGGAGAGGGCATCGAGACCGACGTCCAGAAGTGCACGCTGATGCCGCTACGGCGGACGGACTACTACCCCGTCGAGTTCACCGACGAGCAGTGGACGAGGCTGCAGGGCGCGTTCCCGACCGGAGTCTGCGACTGGAGCGAGCCGGGGGTCAGCCAGGTCGGCACCCACGCCTGGCAGACCTACCAGCAGGCCGACGGCGGCGTCGTGTACGGCGGCCGGCGACTCGGCGGCTCGCCAGCGGGATCGGGGGCAGGCTGGACGAGCGGGTCGTTCTCCGGCTGGCGCTCGGGAGACTGAACCGCTCGTCCACGAGTGAGGTCGGCCGGTTCAGATCTTCACCTCGGCCCTTTCGAGGGCCAGCGCGACCGCTCCCATCAGCTCCGCGTCCTGTCCGAGCGCAGCCGGGACGATCTGCACGTCACCGGCCGCGGAACGGACCGCGCCACGTCGCATCGTCCGGCGCATCGGCTCGATCAGCTGGTCCCCTGCCTCGCCGAGGGCGCCTCCCACGATCACCCGGGCTGGGTTGACGATGTTGCACAGCGTGGCCACTGCGCTCCCGATGGCACGACCGGCATCGGACACCACCCGTTCGCAGCCGACGTCGCCGGCCGCCGCCCGTCGCACGAGCGTGGACAGGTCGGTGACGTCGGGATGGGTGGCCCGCAACGCACCGAGGATGGCGGCGGAGCCGGCGTACATCTCCAGGCATCCCCGGTTCCCACAGCGACACACCGGCCCCACCGGGTCGATGACCGTGTGCCCGACCTCGCCCGCGGTGTTCCCCGCGCCGCGGAACAGCCGGCCGTCGATGACGAGGCCCGCACCGATCCCCGTGGACAGCTTCAGGTAGACCAGGTCGGCCACTCCGTCACCCGCGCCCCACTTCGACTCGCTGAGAGCGCCGAGGTTGGCGTCGTTGTCGACGATCACGGGCATCCCGAGGGCCTCCTCGAGCGCCTCGCCCGCGCGCACGCCGACCCACCCGGGCAGGATCGTGGAGTCGCCGAGCTCCCCCGTGGCGTGCACGGGCCCTGGAAGCCCCATCGCCACGGCGAGCACCTCCTGCCGGCCCACCCCGGCATCGGCCAGGACCCCCTCGAACTGCTGGGCCACCATCGCGATGTCCGCCGGGGCGAGCTGGTCCGCGGGCTTGGCCACGTCCCTGCGCGCGAGGAGGGAGTGGGACAGGTCGGAGACGGCGACCTTGACGTGCCCGCGCCCGAGGTCGATGCCGACGACGACGCCGGCGCGGCGGGCCAGGGTGATCCACTGGCCGGGACGGCCGACGCCCGGCGGGCCGGCGGGGTTGTCCGCGTGGCCGACCACCCCGTCCTCGATCAGAGCCGCGACCAGGCTGGTCACGGTGGAGGGGGCGAGCCCGGTCGCACGCGCGAGGTCGGCCCGGGTGGCCGATCCTTCCGACGCCAGGGCATCGAGAAGACGGGCGCGGCCGTCGCGGCGGCGCCCGGGTGCGGTCTCGTTCCAGCTGCCGGACATCTCGCCTCCTAGGCCGCAAGCGAACACTATTTGCGAACAAAGTAGGCCGGAATAACTAGATTGCCGGGCCACTGTACCCCTTGACGCACCTCCAGAGCCCTCTTAGGGTCCAATTATTAGTTCGGATTTGAACAATATGCCTCACCCCGCCTGGAGCCGCCGCATGTCCTTGTCACCCGGCTCCGAGGGCGCCGACGCACCACGACCGGGCACGAGATCCCGGCCAGGAATCACCAGCAACCAGCCGTCCGGCGTACCCGCCCGGGCGAGCACCAACTGAGAATGAGGAGGCACTACCCATGAGACGACTCTCATTGGTGGCCAGTGCCGTGGTCGCGGGCCTGGTGCTCGCCTCCTGCGGCGGGGACGACGACGGAGGCGGCGGCGGCAACGCCGAGGACGTCGAGGTGTTCACCTGGTGGACCGAGGGCGGCGAGAAGGCCGGGCTCGACGGACTGGTGACCACGTTCGACGACCAGTACCCGGACTACACGTTCGTCAACGGCGCGGTCGCCGGCGGCGCGGGCAGCAACGCGAAGGCAGTGCTCGCCTCCCGGCTGCAGACCCAGGACCCCCCGGACACGTTCCAGGCCCACGCCGGTGGCGAGCTGGGCGACTACATCGAGGCCGGCCAGATCCAGGACGTCAGCTCGTTGTACGACGAGGAGGGGTGGAACGACGTCTTCCCGCAGGGAATCATCGACCTGCTCACCGTCGACGGCAAGATCTACTCGGTCCCGGCCAACATCCACCGCGCCAACCTGGTGTGGGCGAACCCCACAGTGCTGAAGGACGCCGGGATCACCGCGGTGCCGGACAGCATCGACGCCTGGATCGCGGACATGAAGAAGCTCAAGAGCAGCGGCGTCGACGCGCCGCTGGCGATCGGAACCGACTGGACCCAGGTCCAGCTGCTCGAGACCATCCTGATCTCGGACCTCGGTCCGGACGCCTACGAGGGACTCTTCACCGGCGAGACCGACTGGGCCTCCAGCGAGGTGACCGCCGCCCTCGAGGACTACAAGACGGTGCTGTCCTACGCCAACACCGACCGCGCCGGGCTGGACTGGCCGGACGCCGCGAAGTACGTCACCGACGGCCAGGCCGCCTACACGGTGATGGGCGACTGGATGGCGGGCGCCTTCAAGGACCAGGGCCTGGTCGACGGAAAGGACTACACCTGGTTCCCGGTCCCCGGCCAGGAGAACGTCTTCGACTTCCTGGCCGACTCCTTCACCCTGCCCGTGGGAGCCCCCAACGAGGAAGGCGCGAAGGCGTGGCTGAAGACGGTGGGTAGCGAACAGGGCCAGGAGGCGTTCAACACGGAGAAGGGCTCGATCCCGGTGCGCACCGACGCCGACCCGGCTGCGTACGACGAGTACCAGCAGCAGGCGATGAAGGCGTTCGCCCAGGACCGGATCGTCCCCTCGCTGATGCACGGCGCGGCTGCTTCCCTCCCCTGGATGACCGAGGTCCAGTCGTCGGTCGGGCAGTTCAGCACCAGTGGCGACGTCGCGCAGCTGCAGGACGCTCTCGTCTCGTCTGCAGAGACACACGGCAGCTGACCTGCCGTTGAGACCTCGGCGGGGTGCGCGGCACACGTCCGTGCACCCCGCGGGTCACCGTTCCGACCGCTTGTGGGAGGAGAACGCTGGTGCGTAGGGGAATCCGCAACTGGGGCCCCGGTCTGCTGCTCGTCTCGCCGACGATCGTGCTGATCGGGATCTTCGTGTACGGCCTCATCGTCAACAACATCAAGATCTCGCTGAGCAACCGGCACAGCATCGCGCCGGCGACGGAGTTCGTCGGCTTCGAGAACTTCAGGAACCTCTTCGTCGAGGACCGCTTCCAGCACGCGATGACGAACCTCGCGACGTACACCTTCGTCTTCATCGTCGGCACCATGTTCTTCGGTCTGCTCTGGGCGTTGCTGCTCGAGCGCGGGGTCAGGGGCGAAGGTTTCTTCCGCTCCTTCTACCTCTTCCCCATGGCAGTCTCGTTCGTCGCTTCCGGCGTGGTGTGGCGGTGGCTGCTCAACAGCGCCCAGGGCGAGAACGCGAGCGGCCTCAACCGGCTCCTCGGGACGATCGGCCTCGGCGGGCTGGAGAACGCGTGGTGGTCCAGCGAGCACTGGGGCATGGCGGCCATGGCCCTACCCGCGATCTGGCAGCTCTCCGGCTACGTGATGGCACTGTTCCTGGCCGGCCTGAGAAGCATCCCCGAAGACCTCCGTGAGGCGGCCCGGGTCGACGGCGCCTCCGAGTTCCAGATGTACAAGAACGTGATCTTCCCCCAGCTGTCGCCGGTGGCACTCGCGGCACTGATCATCATCGGACACATGTCCCTGAAGGTCTTCGACCTGATCATGTCGGTGTCGGGCGCCATCTACCAGACCGAGGTCCCGGCGACGTACATGTGGACCACCCTGCTGGCCTACGACTACGCGAAGGGCGCTGCCATCGCAGCGGTCCTGCTGGCCGTGGTTGCCCTGGTCGTCGTCCCCTACCTCGTCTACACGGTCCGGACGGAGAGGCGCTCATGAGCACCACCACCCAGGCTCCCCTGCCCGCCCCCGTCCGCGGCAGCACGCCCTCCGGACGGCCGCGAGGACGTACGACGCTGGCGCGGACCGTGCGCTACCTGCTGCTGTTCTTGTTCTTCGTGGTCGTGCTGATCCCGGCGTACGTGCTGTTCGTCACCAGCTTCAAGCCGCCGGCCGAGACCTCGTCGTCGCAGGCCTGGCTCCCGCCGGAGGCGTGGACGCTCGACGGCTGGAGGACCGCCTGGGACTCCTTGCACGAACCGCTGCTGCGGACCTTCTCGCTGGCCATCCCGGCGGCGCTGATCTCGTCGGTGCTGGGCTCGATGAACGGCTTCGTGCTCTCCCGGTGGCGCTTCCCCTACGCCAACCTGGTCTTCGCGTTCCTGCTCTTCGGCATGTTCATCCCCTACCAGGCGGTGATGATTCCGCTGGTCGAGATGATCCGCACGATGGGCATCCCCTACGGCATCCCCGCGTTGATCATCGTGCACACGGTCTTCGGCCTGCCGATCTGCACGCTGATCTTCCGCAACTACTACGAGTCGATCCCCATGGACCTGATGGAGGCCGCCCGGGTCGACGGCGCCGGGATGCTCGGGACGTACGCCCGCATCGTGCTGCCCCTGTCCGGACCCGGCTTCGTGGTGACGATCATCTGGCAGTTCACGTCGGTGTGGAACGACTTCCTGTTCGCGATCTTCCTGTCCAACACGCGCAACGGGCCCGTCACCATCGCCCTGAACGCGTTGGCCGGCGGCCAGCTGAGCAACTACGCCGCCAGCATGGCGGGCGCGATGATCGCATCCCTGCCGACCCTGGTCGTGTACATCCTGCTCGGCCGGTACTTCGTCGGCGGCCTGATGGCGGGCTCCGTCAAGGGCTGACCGCGCGGTCAGCTGTCCTCTCCCCTGAGGAACGCGCTCACCCAGCCGCCCACGGTGACCGGGTCGTCGAGCCAGGGCGTGTGCCCGGCGCCGTCCAGCACTCGGAGGACACCGCGAGGCAGCGTCTCGGCGCTGTGGCGCCACTGTGCCGGGTCACCGACGGGGTCGTTGCCACCGACGACCTGCAGCACCGGCTGCGGGATACGGGCGAGCTCGTCGTCCTCGAAGGTGAACCCGGGGCGGAAGTGCGAGCCGTGGACGACGGCCCGCACCATCTCCCGCTCGTTCCGCATCGAGTCGGTGAGCTTCTGGAACGCGACCCGCCAGGTCACGAAGGACTCGGGGAACCGACCCGACTCGATGCTCTGCCGGTGGCCGAGCTGGCGGAGGATCGAGCGCATCTGGGCCTCGCCGGCCGGCACCCGCACCATGAGGGCGCCCAGCGGCGAGGCGAGCATCCTGATGTACGGGGGCGGCGCGGCGGCCTGGGTCGGCGCACCGACGGTGACAGCGCGGTCGAGCCGGTGCGGGTACGCCGCGGCGAACCGCAACGCCCACAGGCCGCCCACCGATGCCCCCACGAAGGAGGCGTGGTCGAGCCCCAGGCCGTCCAGCGTCTCCCGGAGCAGATCGGCGACGACGGTCCTGTAGTCGAACCGGCGGAAGTCGATCGGCGGGCTCAGACCCCAGCCCGGGCGGTCCATCATCAGGCACCGGAAGCCCTCCAGCCGGCTCACGAGCGGCGCCCAGTACGGTCCGACGCCGCCGGTGCCGGGCACCAGCACGACCGGCGTCCCCTCCCCCGCCTCGACGACCCGCAGCCGCACACCGTAGGACGGCAGCTCGACGGAGCGCTCCGTCGCCGTGATCCCGAACTGCGCCCACATCTCGCGCTCGGCACGGCGGTACTCCTCGGCCCGCGCGCCCGCCCCGGTCTGCTTGACCGCGCTTCCTGACAGCCTGGTCATGGTCAGCACCTCCCCTGGTGGTCGTGCTGCCATCGTCTGTCTGGTTGGACGACCCCGCCAGGACAGTTTCTGAACTATCCCCGCCCGCACAGCAGGCGCAGACTGGGAGGGTGCGGACCTACGGCCAGTACTGCCCGATCGCCAGAGGCTCGGAGGTCTTCGCCGAGCGTTGGACACCGATCATCCTGCGCAACGTGCTTCAGGGCTGCCGGACGTTCAGCGAGATCGCGGCGGGTGCCCCCGGACTGTCGCGCGCCCTGCTCACCAAACGGCTGCACGAGCTCGAGCTGGCCGGGATCATCACGCGCGAGGCCAAACCCGACGGCCACGGCTGGTTCTACGACCCGACACCGGCGGGACGCGAGATCCAGCCTGTGCTCGCGGCACTGGGCCTCTGGGCCGACCGGTGGATGGAGATCGCACCCGAGCACTCCGCGCCGGGCGTCGTGCTCTGGTCGTGGTGCAACAACTACCTCGACCCCGCGACGGTGCCGCACCGGCGTACCGTCGTCCGCTTCGAGTGGCGCGAGTCCGGTCGGCACCGCTGGTCGTGGCTCCTGATCGAGAACGGGCAGGCGGAGATCTGCCCGTTCGACCCCGGCTTCGGCGACGACCTCGTGGTCGTCATCGAGGACAACCTCAGGTTCGCCCGCTGGCACCTCGGCCTGGACAGCTGGCGATCCGTGCTCCGGTCCGAGGGCGTCCGAATGACCGGACCACCCCACCTGCGCCGCGCGCTCCCCACCTGGAACCGGTGCCCCGAGGTGTTCGCCGCTCGCAGAGCGACTCGCCCGCCGGTCGGTGAGCCGGCTCAGACAGTCCGCTGATCAGAACAGCGCCGACGCCAGGCCCTGCCGGCCCTTGAGCACCCGCGGGTCGTCGTTGCCGACCGCGGCGAACAGGCCGAGCAGGTGGGTGCGGGCCTTGTCCCGGTCGTCGCCGGAGGTACGGCGGACCAGGTCGATGAGCCGCCCGAAGGCGTCGTCGACGTGCCCACCGGCCAGGTCGAGGTCCGCGACCAGGGTCTGCGCGTCCACGTCGTCCGGGGCCTCGGCCGCTGCCGTCCGAGCAGCCTGCGCCTGGTTCGCGTCGAGCTGCAGCGTGCGCTCGAGCACCTTCGCCATGGCCAGACCGCCGGCAGCCTCGACGTCGGCCGGGTTCGCGTCGACCAGCTTCTGGTACTCCGCCACGGCACGCGCCATGTCACCCTCGGCCATGGCGTCCTGCGCGGGCGCGTAGCGGGGGTCGACCTGCTCCTCCGGGTCCTCCGGCTGCGCCACGCCCCGCGGCTCCACCCGGCCGGTCAGGCCCTGCGAGGCCGCTGCCTGCAGGACCTGGTCCAGCAGTGCGCGCAGCTCCTCGAGCGGTGGGGCCTCCTGCAGCAGCGGAGCCAGCTGACCGCCCATCGCCAGGGCCACCAGCGGCACCGAGGGGATCTGCAGGGCCTGGGCGATGCCCGGAGCCACGTCGACGTCGACCCTGCCGAGCAGGAACCTGCCCTCGAACTCGTCCGCAAGGGTGTCGAGGTCATCGGCGAGCGTGACGCTCTCGGGCGACTTCGCGGAGTAGAACACGAGGAGGACGGGAGCCTTCGCGGCCCTCTGGATCTCGGCCTGGAAGTTCTGCTCGTTCAGGTCGACGGAGTACGCACCTGTGCCTGTTCCACCGCCGGCGGAACCACCTGTCGGGGCGGGGCCGCCCGCGGAAGGGGCGGGACGTTTCAGGGCGGAGAGGTCGACGGCGCCTGGGCGCGAGAACGATGGCGTGCTCATGGCCCCTATCTTTCCCGATCCGGTCAACCGCCGGTCAACCGGCTCAGGCCGTCCGCTCGAACTTGTGCGCTCAGAAGCGTGCGGGCTCGCGGTACTCGCCCCACTCGGCGCGCAGAGCGTCGCAGATCTCGCCGAGCGTCGCCTCCGCCCGGCAGGCGTCGAGCATCGCCGGGATCATGTTCTCGTCGGTCCGGGAAGCCTCGACCATCCGTGCGAGCGCGGCGTCGACGGCCGCGTTGTCGCGCCCGGACTTCCGGTCGCCGAGCTCGCGCACCTGGTCCACCTCGACCTCGTGCGAGACTCGCAGGATCTCGAGCTGGTGCGTGACCGACTGCTCGTGGCAGTTGACCCCGACGACCTTCTTGTCGCCCTTCTCGAGCGCGGTCTGGTACTGGAAGGCCGCCTCGGCGATCTCCGACATGAACCAGCCGTCCTCGATGCCGCGCAGGATGCCCTGCGTGATCGGCCAGGTGCCGCCCTGCGCGTCGCCGGTGCTCTGCCGCATGGTCTCCGCCAGGGGCTCGGTGTCCGTGCTCGTCAGGGTCGACCCGCCCATGGCGAGGATGTGGTCGAAGATCTTCTCCGCCTCGGCCTCGAGCTTGTCGGTCAGCGCCTCGACGTACCACGACCCACCGAGCGGGTCGGCGACGTTCACGACGCCGGTCTCCTCCATGATCACCTGCTGCGTGCGCAGGGCGATCTCGGCCGCCTGCTCGCTGGGCAGGGCGAGCGTCTCGTCGAGTGCGTTCGTGTGCAGCGAGTTGGTGCCGCCGAGGACCGCGGCGAGCGCCTCGACCGCCGTACGGACCACGTTGTTGTAGGGCTGCTGCGCCGTGAGCGAGACGCCTGCGGTCTGGGTGTGGAAGCGCAGCCACTGCGCCTTCTCGGTCTTGGCGCCGTAGACGTCGCGGAGCCAGCGTGCCCAGATCCGGCGTGCGGCGCGGAACTTGGCGATCTCCTCGAAGAAGTCGACGTGGCTGTCGAAGAAGAAGGACAGGCCGGGTGCGAACGTGTCGACGTCCAGCCCCCGGGACAGGCCGAGCTCGACGTAGGCGAAGCCGTCGGCGAGCGTGTAGGCGAGCTCCTGCGCGGCCGTCGACCCGGCTTCGCGGATGTGGTAGCCGGACACCGAGAGCGGCTTGTAGTCCGGGATCTTCTCGGCGCAGTACTCCATCAGGTCGCCGATGAGGCGCAGGTGCGGCTCGGGAGCGAACAGCCACTCCTTCTGCGCGATGTACTCCTTGAAGATGTCGGTCTGCAGCGTGCCGTTGAGGACGCCGATGTCGACACCCTGCCGCTCGGCGGCCACGAGGTACATGCAGAACACCGGCACCGCCGGGCCCGAGATCGTCATCGACGTCGTGACGTCACCGAGCGGGATCTCGTCGAACAGGATGTCCATGTCCGCTGCGGTGTCGATGGCGACGCCGCAGTGGCCGACCTCGCCGAGGCTCTTCGGGTCGTCGGAGTCCCGGCCCATCAGCGTGGGCATGTCGAACGCGACCGAGAGGCCGCCGCCTCCGCGGCCGAGGATCATCTTGTAGCGCTCGTTGGTCTGCTTGGCGTTGCCGAAGCCGGCGAACTGCCGGATCGTCCAGGTCCGCCCGCGGTAGCCCGTGGGGTAGAGGCCACGGGTGAACGGGAACTCGCCGGGCCAGCCGATGCTCTCGAAGTTCGGGTAGGCCGCCTCCGCCGCGCTGTCGGCCGGTCCGTACGCCGGCTCGACCTCCATGCCGGACAGCGTCGTGAAGTCCGCCTCGCGCACGCGGGACCTCGCGTAGCGCTCCTGCCAGCGAAGACGAGCGTCCTGCGATGGGTTGTTCTCGGTCATGAGGGAGGCCTCCAGAGCCCGGCGTGATCCAGCCAACACAGAAATAGTAGGACGTCCAACTATCTCTGTCGACTCGACCTCGGGGCCCCGGTTTCATCAAGGTATGCCGGTCGACCGTCACTTCCCATGGCGTGCACGTCGTGGGAAGTGACGCTTCGGCTGCATACCTTGGGGAAACCCGCCACGTCAGAAGTCGCCCGCGTGCTGTCGTACGGGCTTGAGCAGGGCCGAGAGCTCGTTCAGGTCGTCCGGTCCCATGTCCGCGAGCGCGAAGCGGGCGTCGACGAGGTCAGAGGTCGCCGCCTCGACGACAGCCCTCCCCTCGTCCGTGATCTCGGCGAGCACCGCCCGTCCGTCGTCGGGATGGCGACGGCGTACGACGAGCCCGGCCGACTCGAGCCGGTCGATGATCGAGGTGATCGACGTCGGGTGGACCTGGAGACGCTCGCCCATCTTTCCCAGCGGCAGCGAACCAGCCCTGGAGAAGGTCAGCAGCACCAGCGCTTCGTACCTCGCGAACGTCAGGCCGTGCGGCTTGAGGATCTCGTCGAGCTGCGCGAGAACGAGCTGCTGCACCCGCATCAGCGAGGTGACGGCATGCATCTGCTCGACCGCGCCCCACCGCAGGCCCCACTGTCGCGCGGCCTCGTCGATGGGGTCGAACGCAAGCTTGTGGCCCGGCCTACCCCTGTTCGCCATGAGGGCAACCTAGTCGATGGTCAGGCGCGCTCGCCCGACCGCAACCGTGCTGGAGCCGCTCGTCGCGGCAAGCAGCGAGCACGCCCGGGCGTGTCCGGCGCGTCAGTTGGGGCGCGGCGCTCCCCGGAGACCAGCACGCTGGACGACCCGCTGGATGGTGAGGTCACGCTGGTCGGGGCGCCCGACGTACCTGATCTCGCGGAGGCCCTGCTCCTGGGCCGCGGACTCGAAGACGAAGTGTCCGTAGCCGAAGATCCGGCCGCTGATCGGTTTCTCCACGGTGATGTCGAGAATTCGGCCGAGGGGCATGGTCGCCAGCTTCTGTCCGAGCACCCCGCGCACACGGAACACCCGCATGTTCGTGATCACGAACCGGTCCATGTGCTCACCCAGGGCACGCCACCCCGCGTGCAGGGAGACCCCGATCGCCACGAACCACGGCAGCCAGGCGACCTCGACCGGCGCGTAGAGGCCGAGCACCACCAACGCCAATGCGAGCAGGCCCTCGAGAGCGGGAACGATGTAGACGACCCAGTGGTGGTGGACGTCGTCGACGATGACCTCACCCTCGTCCCGGAGCAGGTGTCGGCCGATCTTGGGATCGGCGAAGGTACGCCGAAACCAACCGGCCACGACAGGCTCCTAGGAGAAGAGCGCGGTGAGGAAGTCGATGAGGCTCTCGAACGCCACGCCCACAGCGGACGCGGCACCCTTGATCGCCTCGGCCGCACCGACAGGCTGAGTGAACAGGTAGAACGCGGCGAAGGCGACCACGAGGCCTATGAGGACCTTCTTCATCGCTGTCTCCATCCCGAGATGTTTATGGCGCAAAGCACCCGAAGTGCTCAACTGGCCAATTGACGGCAAACAACCTATCGCGGATCGGGCGGCGCCGCCTTGCGACTCGCCCCCCGGACGTCAGTCGGTGAACGACTCGAGCAGCTTGTCGGCCGCGGCGTAGGGGTCGGACTCTCCCGCCGCCACCTGCTCGGCCAGCTCGTCGAGCTCCGTCCGCGCGTGCACGTCGCCCCACCGCTGACGCAGGGCCGTCACCGCGATCGCCTCGATCTCGTCACGGGCCCGGCGCACCCGCCTGCGCTCGAGCTCGCCGGAGGACTCCATCCACGCACGGTGGTCGTCGATCGCCGCGACCACCTCGTCGACGCCCTGCCCGGCCTGCGCGACGGTCAGCACGATCGGAGGCTTCCACGACTCCTCCTGCCGGTCCGCCAGCGCGATCATGTTGCGGAGGTCACGTCGCACCTGCTCGGCGCCGTCCCGGTCCGCCTTGTTGACGACGTACACGTCGCCGATCTCGAGGATGCCCGCCTTCGCGGCCTGGATCCCGTCGCCCATGCCGGGCGCGAGAAGCACGAGCGTGGTGTCGGCGAGACCCGCGATCTCCACCTCGCTCTGCCCGACGCCCACGGTCTCGACCAGGACCACGTCGCACCCGGCCGCGTCGAGCACCCGCAGCGCCTGCGGAGTCGACCACGAGAGGCCACCGAGGTGTCCACGCGACGCCATCGACCGGATGTACACGTCGGGGTCGGTGGCGTGGTCCTGCATCCGCACACGGTCGCCGAGCAGCGCTCCACCGGAGAACGGGGAGGACGGGTCCACCGCGAGAACGCCGACCCGCTTGCCGGCCGCACGGAGCTCTTTCACCAGCACCGAGGTCGAGGTCGACTTCCCCACCCCCGGCGAACCGGTGATCCCGACGATCTGGGCATTCCCGGTGTACGGCGCGAGGCCGGCCATCACCTCACGCAGCAGGGGCGACGCGTCCTCGACAAGCGAGATCAGGCGTGCGACGGCCCGCGCGTCGCCCTTGCGGGCACGTTCGACGAGATCGGGGACCGAGGCGGCCGACCTTCTGCGAGGGCCGGCCGCCCCACCCTTGGTTCCCTGGGTCACGCGCCGGGCACTCGCACGATCAGCGCGTCGCCCTGCCCACCGCCGCCACAGAGGGCCGCGGCGCCCACGCCACCGCCTCGGCGCTTGAGCTCGAGGGCCAGGTGCAGCGCGATACGGGCGCCGGACATGCCGACCGGGTGCCCCACGGCGATGGCGCCGCCGTTGACGTTCACCTTGTCGTCGGAGATGCCCAGCTCACGGGCCGACGCGATGCCGACCGCGGCGAAGGCCTCGTTGATCTCGACAAGGTCGAGCTCGGACGGCTTGATGCCCTCCTTCTCGCAGGCCTTGACGATCGCGTTCGCCGGCTGCATCTGCAGCGTCGAGTCGGGACCGGCGACCTGGCCGGAGGCGCCGATCTCGGCGAGCCACTCGATGCCGAGCTCCTCGGCCTTGGCCTTGCTCATCACGACGACCGCGCAGGCTCCGTCGGAGATCTGCGACGCCGAGCCGGCCGTGATCGTGCCCTCCTTGGAGAAGGCCGGGCGGAGCTTGGCCAGCGACTCGGCGGTGGTGTCGCCGCGGATGCCCTCGTCCTGGGAGACCACGACGGGCTCACCGCGACGCTGCGGGATCTCGACGGGGACGACCTCCTCGTCGAAGACGCCGTTCTTCCACGCCGCGGCCGCGCGCTGGTGGGAGCGCGCGGAGAACTCGTCCTGCTCCTCGCGGGTGAGGTTCAGGCCGTCGACGTTGCAGGCCTCGGTGAGGTTGCCCATGCCCTGGGTGGTGAAGGCGTCGAAGAGCGCGTCGTAGGCCATGGAGTCGACCAGCGCGGTGTCGCCGTACTTGAAGCCCTCGCGGGACTTCGGCAGCAGGTGCGGGGCCTGGGTCATCGACTCCATGCCGCCGGCCACGATGATGTCGTGCTCGCCGGCCCGGATGAGCTGGTCGGCGAGGGCGATCGCGTTGATGCCCGACAGGCAGACCTTGTTGATGGTGATCGCGGGGATGTCCATCGGGACGCCGCCCTTCACGGCGGCCTGACGGGCGGTGATCTGGCCGGCGCCGGCCTGGATGACCTGTCCCATGATCACGTACTCGACCTGCTCACCCGAGATCCCGGCCTTGGCCAGGGCACCCTTGATGGCTACTCCGCCGAGGTCGGCAGCGGACTGGTCCTTCAGACCTCCCAACAGGCGGCCGATCGGTGTGCGAGCACCGGCAACGATTACGGATCCGGACATGACGCCTCCTGCTGCGACGAAGAGCAAAGCGAAGTCGGGGCGCTGTCGTCAGGCCCCGCCGATGACACGGACGATACCCACCAAGACCGGTTTCAGGGAGGGGTCGCGACACGGTTGCCTCTGTCTAACAAGTCACAGTCGCTCGCCGCCCGCGCAGCCGTCGTACGACGATGTGCGGCATGACTGCGCCCAACGCTCCGATCGACATCCCCGAGCACCTGTTCGTCTGCATCGACCACGTCGGGGTCGCCGTTCCCGACCTCGACGAGGCCGTCGCGTTCTACCGGGACGCCTTCGGCATGCAGGTCGTGCACGAGGAGACGAACGAGGAGCAGGGCGTACGCGAGGCGATGGTCGCCGTCGGCGACTCCGGGTCGTGCATCCAGCTGCTCGCGCCGCTCGACGAGCGGTCCACGATCGCGAAGTTCCTCGACCGCTCCGGCCCGGGGCTCCAGCAGCTCGCCTACCGCGTCCGCGACCTCGAGCAGGTCTCCGCGATCCTGCGTGAGCGTGGCCTCCGGCTGCTGTACGACGAGCCACGCCGTGGCACGTCGGACTCCCGGATCAACTTCGTCCACCCCAAGGACGCCGGCGGGGTGCTGGTGGAGCTCGTCGAACCTGCCTCGGCCCACTGAGGCGGCGTCCGGTCGCGTCGCGGGCTATGGCGCGTGCCCACCCGGACGAGGACCATGGACCTGGTCCAGAGAAGTAGGTCACACAAGGCTGACACCATTGGTTACCCGTCGGTAGATTTCCGGAAACCGGCCGCGCGCCTGGCAGCTCGGTCCGCCAAGCCCATCGACTCAGGAGCTCCCGTGAAGCAGATTCTCGACGCAATCCTCGCCGGCGACACGTCCTCGGACGAGTTTGCCGCCCTCGAACTCCCGGAGACCTACAAAGGCGTGACCGTGCACAAGGACGAGGTCGACATGTTCGAGGGCCTCGCCACCCGCGACAAGGACCCCCGCAAGTCCCTGCACATCGACGAGGTGCCCCTCCCCGAGCTCGGCCCCGGCGAGGCGTACGTCGCGGTCATGGCCAGCGCCATCAACTACAACACGGTCTGGACATCGATCTTCGAGCCGATGGCCACGTTCGGCTTCCTCGAGCGCTACGGCAAGATCTCCCCGCTCGGCAAGCGGCACGACCTGCCCTACCACGTCGTCGGCTCCGACCTCGCGGGCGTGGTGCTGAAGGCCGGCGCCGGTGTGCACGCATGGAAGCCCGGCGACCAGGTCGTCGCGCACTGTCTGTCCGTCGAGCTGGAGAGCCCCGACGGTCACGGCGACACGATGCTGGACCCCGAGCAGCGGATCTGGGGGTTCGAGACCAACTTCGGCGGCCTCGCGGAGATCGCGCTGGTCAAGGCGAACCAGCTGATGCCCAAGCCGGACCACCTGACCTGGGAGGAGGCGGCGAGCCCGGGGCTGGTGAACTCCACCGCCTACCGCCAGCTGGTCAGCCGCAACGGCGCCGCCATGAAGCAGGGCGACAACGTGCTGATCTGGGGCGCCAGCGGCGGCCTCGGCGGCTACGCCACCCAGTTCGCCCTCAACGGCGGCGCCACCCCGATCTGCGTGGTCTCGTCCGAGGACAAGGCTGACATCTGCCGCGCCATGGGCGCCGAGCTGATCATCAACCGCACCGAGGAGAACTACAAGTTCTGGAAGGACGAGAACAACCAGGACCCGAAGGAGTGGCGGCGCTTCGGCAAGAAGATCCGCGAGCTCACCGGCGGTGAGGACCCGGACATCGTCTTCGAGCACCCCGGTCGCGAGACCTTCGGCGCCTCGGTGTTCGCGGCCCGGAAGGGTGGGACGATCGTCACCTGCGCCTCGACCAGCGGTTACATGCACCAGTACGACAACCGCTACCTGTGGATGAACCTCAAGAGAATCATCGGCTCGCACTTCGCGAACTACCGCGAGGCGTGGGAGGCGAACCGCCTCATCGCGAAGGGGCTGGTTCACCCCACGCTGTCCCAGACCTACCCGATGGCCGAGGTCGGCCAGGCCGCGCTCGACGTGCACCGGAACCAGCACCAGGGCAAGGTCGGCGTGCTCTGCCTCGCTCCCGAGGAGGGCCTCGGGGTGCGCGACGAGGCGATGCGGGCCAAGCACATCGACGCCATCAACCGGTTCCGGGGTGTCTAGCGATCCTCTCCCGTCCGAACATCCCGCGACCGCCGTACGACTTGCTCGCCGTCCGGCGGTCGCGGCGTCCAATACCCCGATACAGTTGTGGTCTCGACCCTCCTGTCCCACCACAGGTGACCGGTTTACCCGAACCGGCCAGGCACACATAGGCTGCAGACACGCAACGATGTAGGGGAAAGCATGAACGACCGATCGGGCCTGTCCATCTTCGACGAAGAACCCACCAACAGCTCAGCCGACGACGACACCCAGGTGATCTCTCAGGTGAGCGCAAGCGGCCCCCCGGCGTTCCCCGTGGTCCGCCGCGGCGGCTATGACCAGTCGGCGGTCGACCGCCAGCTGCACACCCTGGCCGGCGAGAAGGCGGGCCTGACGGCGAGCCTCAACGAGTCCAAGGCGCGCATCAAGAGCCTGGAGAAGCAGCTCGCGGGCCTGCGCGACCAGGTCTCGGAGACCGGCGCTCCGTCGTACGCCGGGCTCGGCGGCCGGGCCAGCGAGATGCTGCGCCTCGCCGAGGAGCAGGCCGACGAGGTCCTCACCCAGGCCCGGGCGCAGGCCGACGAGGTCCTGAGCCAGGCCAACAAGCAGGCCGACGCGCTCAGGGCGCAGGCAGCGCGCGACGCCGAGGACATGCGGATCGTCCAGCTCAAGGAGCTCGACGAGGCGCGCAACCGGATGGCGATCGACGCCGAGCAGGAGCGTGACCTTGCTCGCAGCGAGGCCGACGACATCCTCGCGTCCGCCCGCCGGGAGGCCGAGCAGATCCGTCTCGCCGCGGAGCAGGAGGCCAACGCGATGCGCACGGGCGCTCGCCGCGAGGCCGAGCAGGCACGCGCCGCTGCCGACCGGGAGGTCCAGGAGGCCCGCCGCACCCTCGCGGTCGAGAAGGAGCGGCTGACCCGCGAGGCCGCCGAGCACCACAGCAGCGCCACGGCCGAGACGGCCCAGCTGGTCGAGGAGGCCGAGGAGCGCGCGCACGCGGCTGAGCAGCGCGCCCGCGAGGCCGCCTCTCAGGCGACGGCGCAGCGGCACCAGGCCAGCGAGGAGGCGGAGCGCACGCTCACCCGGGCCCGCCGCGAGGCCGAGCAGCTCGTTGCGTCCGCGCAGAAGCAGGCCGAAAGCATCGTGTCCTCCGGTCACGCCGACGCCGAACGCGAGCTTGCATCGATCCGCTCCGAGGTGGACCGGGTGCAGAAGCGGCGCGACGCGATCGTGGCCCAGCTCGGCGCCCTGCGGGACGTCGTGGCCGGATTCGGCGACGCAGAGAAGGACGCCAACGGCAAATGACCCCGACGGACCGGGCGTCCGAGGCGCATCACGAGGCCGAGGACGCGGCTGAGGCCGCTGACGGGGCCACGGAGGCTGCCGAGGACGCCCGCAAGTCCGCCGACGAGACGCCGGAGGCCGCGACCGAGCGCGCCGAGGAGGAGCCGAGTGCCGAGGAGCAGTCGCACGACTTCCTTCGCGACCGTCGCCCCGGCGAGGACACCGACACCAGGTTCGGTGTGCCGGGCGAGCCGCTCCCGCGCCACTCGGCGTTCTACATAGGCTTCACGGGAGCGATCGGTGCGCTCCTGGCGATCTGGCTGGGGCAGCAGGTCCTGAGGATCGGCTCCGTGCTGATCCTGATCGTGGTCGCGATGTTCCTCGCCGTCGGCCTCAACCCGGCGGTCGAGTTCTTCATGCGCCGCGGCATCAAGCGCACCTGGTCGGTGCTCCTGGTGATCGTCGCGGTGCTCGTCGCCTTGACGCTTTTCGTCGTCGCCATCATTCCGGTGATCGGCGACCAGGTGCAGACCATCAGTGACCGTGCTCCGGACTGGTGGAACCAGCTGCGGAACAACCCCACGATCCTGGAGTACGACCGCAGGTACGAGATCGTCGACCGGATCCAGAACGCGGTCGAGAGCGGCGGCTTGACCAACAAGGTGTTCGGCGGGGTGCTCGGCGTCGGCCTGGCCGTGCTCTCGGCCATCGCGAACGCGTTCATCGTGGTCGTCCTGACGCTGTACTTCCTCGCGTCCCTGCCCGGGATCAAGCGGTTCTTCTACCGACTGGCCCCGGCCAGCCGTCGCGGGCGGGTGACCGTCCTGGGCGACCAGATCCTCACGAACGTCGGCGGATACGTCTCCGGCGCCTTCTTCGTCGCGCTGGCAGCGGGCATCAGCTCGTTGGTGTTCCTGGCGGTCGTCGGCCTCGGCGAGTACGCCGTGGCGCTCGCGTTCGTCGTGGCCCTCCTCGACGTGATCCCGATGATCGGTGCGACGTTGGGCGCCATCGTGGTCTCCGCGATCGGGTTCGCGACCGACCCGAAGATCGGCATCGCCTGCGTGATCTTCTACATCCTGTACCAGCAGTTCGAGAACTACGTGGTCTACCCGCGGGTGATGTCGCGATCCGTCGACATCCCCGGCTCACTGATCGTGATCGCCGCCCTGGTCGGCGCGGCGCTGCTCGGCGTGATCGGCGCCCTGCTCGCGATCCCCACGGCGGCGGCGGTGCAGCTCATCCTCAAGGAGGTCGTCGTCCGCCGCCAGGCGGCCCGTTGAGACGTCGCGCGTGCCCCGTTGAGACGTCGCTCAGTCGTTGAGCGGCTTCGGGACCGGCACGTCCTTGAACGCGGCGAGGTTCTTCGCGTTGTACGCCGATGTGTCCGCCGTCCCCATCTCGCCCTCCCACTCGCGTGGCAGGGGTACGGCGCTCTCGGGCGCAACTCGCCGCACGATCTCGTCGAGCACGGTCTCGGCGTCACCGACCCACAGGTGCTTGGCGCCCTCGACGCCGACCACCTCCGCCTGCGGCACGATCGCGAACCGCTCCTCCGCCTCCGGCGGCTGGAGGTAGTCGTCGAACTCGGGCACGAGGGCGGTGAGGGGCTTGCCGGAGGCCGCCCAGGCCTCGAGGTGCTCGATGTCGGAGAACCGCAGCGGTGGCGAGAGCAGGACGGCACCCTTGATGGCGGGGTCGTTGCCGTGCATCAACGTGAGGTCGGTGCCGAACGACCAGCCGACCAGCCAGATGTTGGGCAGGTCGTGGAACTCGGCGTACTCGATCGCGGCCGCTACGTCGTAGGCCTCACCGCGTGCGTGGTCGAACTCGCCGTCGCTGGTGCCCTGGACGCTCGACGTGCCGCGGGTGTTGAAGCGAAGCACCGCGAGGCCCGCCAGCGCCGGCAGCCGGAACGCTGCCTTGCGGTAGACGTGGCTGTCCATCATCCCGCCGTGCGTCGGCAGTGGGTGAAGGCAGATGATCGTGGCGACCGGGTTGCCGTCCGGCGGCAGGGCCAGCTCTCCTACCAGGTCCAGCCCGTCCGCGGTGTGGAGCGTGATCGGCTCACGCCGGGCGGGAAGGATCGAGTTCGCGCGGATCGCAGGCATGGTCCCATTCTCGGGCATCGTCACGCGTAACCCGAATCCAGGTTGACCCGTCGGAGACCGGGGATGCGCGGGCGCCGGGCACCCGCCCGTCACCGGCGGCGGTCGCGAGCCCTCCAGCACGGCGTGTGCCAGTGCCGTCGCTCGTCGAGCCCGGAGTCGGAGAACATCGAGGGTTCGACCGGCCAGGCGACGGTGTGCGGCGTCGCGGGGCGGATCATCTGGTCACAGCCGGGGCACCGGTACGCCTTCGTGGCGGCGGAGCCGGTGACCTGTCGCACGACGTACTCCTCACCGCCGTACATCTCCATGCGGGTGCCGCTCACGCCGGACTCACCTTGTTCTCCTCGATGAAACGTTCCAGTCTGCGGTCGGGGACGAGCCACATCACCGCGACCACGGTGTACACCGCCAAGCCCAGCCACGGCGAGACGAAGGCCAGCGCGATCCCGGCAACATAGAGCACCGGCGACAGCTTGCCCTTGAGGTCCCGGCCGACCGCCCGCCGCAGCAGCGGCCCGGAATGCTCGGTTCGGAAGATCGTCAGCTGCAGCACGTAGTAGGAGATGGCGGCAAGCAGGAGGTTGATGCCGTACACCACGACCGGGGTGCGGGCGAACTCCGACTCGTCCATCCACGCGGTGGTGAACGGGAACAGCGAGAGCCAGAACAGCAGGGCCAGGTTGGCCCACAGCACCGCCCCGTTGACGCGGTCCACGAGCTGGAACATGTGGTGGTGGTTGCTCCAGTAGATGCCGACGTAGACGAAGCTGAGCAGGTATGTCAGGAAGCCGGTGGCCGACTCCCCCAGCGCGTCCAGGGTCGGGTGCTCGGGAACCCTCAGCTCCAGGACCATGATCGTGATGATGATGGCCAGGACGGCGTCGCTGAACGCCTCGAGCCGACTCGTCCTCATGAGCCGTATTCTCCCCTATCCCACGCCCAACCCCAGAATGCGGACACCGAGTCGGAGCACGCTCGGTCGCGCGCCGAAGAGCGCGCGCGGGACGGCCTGCCTCCGTAGGCCCGACGTCGCGCGCGAACGGATTGCCTGGGCGGCTCTCGGCGAGTAGGACGGAGGTGTGCACGCCATCCGGGCCCCTCACGCCTTCGACGGTTCGTCATTCCGGGACAACGGTGCGACCGTCCTGGTCGAGGACGGTCTGATCGTCGGCGTCGAGGACTACGGCTTCCCGGTTCCCGACCGCTGCAGGGTCTTCAGTCATGACGGGACGCTGTTGCCCGGACTGATCGACGCTCACACACACCTTGTCGCCGACAGCGGTGTCGCCGCGCTCGACCGGGTAGCCGGTTACTCCGACGAAGAGATCGACGCGGTGGTCAGCCATTCGCTCCACGATCAACTGGCTGCCGGGGTGACGACGGTCCGTGACCTGGGTGACCGCCACTTCTGCGTGGTCGAGCGGAGGGATCGGCAGCGTGGCGTCCGGGCCGTTGAACCGACGGTCGTGGCGTCGGGCCCGCCGCTGACGAGCAAGGGCGGGCACTGCTTCTTCATGGGCGGTGAGGTCTCGAGTCCCGCGGAGATCGACCGCGCGATCGCCGAGCGCGCTGAGCGAGGCGTCGACGTTGTCAAGGTGATGGCCTCCGGGGGGATCAACACCCCAGGCAGCGACGTCATGCGGACCCAGTTCACGACCGAGGAGCTACGAAGAATCGTCGGCGGGGCGCACCGAGCGGGATTGCGGGTCACCGCTCATGCGCACGGGACACCGGCCGTCGAGCAGGCGATCGCGGTCGGGGCCGACGGCATCGAGCACTGCAGCTGCGCCACCGACCGGGGCCTGGGGCAGGCCGGCGACGAGACCGTGTCGGCGTTGGCGCGGAGCGGGATCGTCGTCTGTCCGACCAACGGCTTCGACCCTCTCGTGATGAGACAACCGCCCCCGGCGCTCAAGGCGGCGATGGACAGGTTGGGCATGACGCCCCAGCAGTGGCGCCAGGCCCGACAGGGCTTCGTGGCTCGCCTGCACCGCGCCGGCGTGCGCCTGGTTTCGGGGCTCGACTCGGGCATCGCCCCGGCCAAGCGACACGGCCTGCTCCCGCACGAGATCTCTGACCTGGTCGCTTGCGGCCTGAGCGTGGCCGAAGCCGTGGCTGCTGCCACCGCGGCTTCGGCCGACGCGTGCGGTCTCGGGACCGTCAAGGGCCGCCTGGGTCCCGGCAAGCACGCCGACCTGCTCCTGGTCGACGGTGACCTCGAAGCCGACGTGACCGCTCTGTTTCGACCGCACTCGGTGCTGCTCAGGGGCACAGCCATCAAGGCGTGACGGCCTGCGGACGTAGAACGGTTCAGCGAGCGGTGTAGTCCCGGAAGCCGCGCTTGGTCTTGCGACCGAGGTAGCCGGCGGTCACCAGGTGCTCGAGCAGCGGCGCGGGCGCGAACCCGGGCTCCCGGAACTCGAGGTACAGCTCGCGCTGGATCGCCAGCGACACGTCGTTGCCGACCACGTCGAGCAGCTCGAACGGCCCCATCGGCAGCGCACAGCCGTACTTCATCGCGGTATCGATGTCGTCGGCGCTGGCGTAGTGCGCCTGGAGCATCTTCACCGCGTCGTTGAGGTAGGGGAACAACAGCGCGTTCACGATGAAGCCCGCGCGGTCGCCGCACGAGACCGCAACCTTGCCCACCGTGGCGCAGAGGGCGCGGACCGTCTCCGCCACGTCGTCGGCGGTGGAGACGGTGGAGACCACCTCGACGAGCTTCATGATCGGCGCCGGGTTGAAGAAGTGCATGCCGACGACGTCCTGCGGGCGCTTGGTGACCTTCGCGAGCTCGATGACCGGCAGCGACGAGGTCGTGGTCGCGAGGATGGCGCCCGGCTTGCAGATCTCGTCGAGGTTCTCGAACAGCACGGTCTTGATCTTCAGGTCCTCGGCGATCGCCTCGACCACGATGTCCACGTCGGAGAGGTCGTCGAGGCTGGTGCTGCCGGTGAGCCGACCGAGGACCTCCTCGCGCGCGGACTCCTCCAGCTTGCCCCGCTGGATCGCCTTGTCGAGCGACCGCTCGATCGTCGTCCGCACCGCTTCGACCTTGTCCTGGCTGCGTCCGACGTACAGCACGTCGTAGCCGGCCTTGGCGAACACCTCGACGATCCCGGTCGCCATGGTGCCGGTGCCGACCACACCCACCGTGCTCACCGGGCGCAGGATCTCGGGCTTGTCGTCGGCGGACGGGGTGAGGGCGTCGGGGACCACGATCGGACTGTCGGGGGCCTCGTAGGTGTAGAAGCCGCGGCCGGTCTTCCGGCCGAGCATCCCGGCGGTGACCATCTGCTTCAGGATCGGCGCGGGAGCGTGCAGGCGGTCACGACCCTGCTTGTACATCGTGTCGAGGATCTCGTACGCCGTGTCCAGCCCGATCAGGTCGAGCAGAGCGAGCGGCCCCATCGGGTAGCCGCAGCCGAAGCGCATGGCCGCGTCGATGTCCTCGCGGCTGGCGTAACGGCCTTCGTACATCGCCACCGCGTGGTTGAGGTAGCCGAACAGCAGGGTGTTGGCGATGAAGCCAGCCTTGTCGCCGCAGACGACCGGGGTCTTGCCGAGGGAGCGGGCGAGCTCGGCGACGTCCTCGAGCACGTCGGGCTCGGTGACCACCGTCCGGACGATCTCGACCAGCTTCTGCACCGGCGCCGGGTTGAAGAAGTGCACGCCGATGACCCGGCCCGGGTGCGACGTGGCGGTGGAGATCTCGGTCACCGAGAGGGACGAGGTGTTCGTCGCGAGGATGGCGTCCGGACTGACGATCCCGTCGAGCTCACGGAACAGCTCCTGCTTGACGTCGAGCTGCTCGACGACCGCCTCGACGACCACGTCGGCGTCCTTGACGTCGGAGATGCTCGTGGTGAAGGTGATCCGGCCGACGAGCTCCTTCTGCTCCTCCTCGGACAGCTTGCCGCGCTTCACGGCCCGGTCGGTCGAGTGCTGGACATGCTCGCGTCCACGCTCGAGGGACTCGTCGTTGAGCTCGACGCCGACGACCTGGTAGCCGTTGCGAGCGAAGATCTCGGCGATGCCGGCGCCCATGGTGCCGAGTCCGATTACGCCGATACTGCGGAAGTCACGTCCGGTGCTTGTCATGGGGCGAATACTGCCACGGTCACGAGCCGGCGCGCCGTGAGGTAGTTCACCCGTCGGCCACGAGGTCTAGACGGTACCGGCACGGTCAGGCTCCGGCCTCGGACCGGGATCCGTTCCGGCCGATGCCGGTCAGCCACAGCAGCGCGCCGCAGGTGAGGCCGAGCGTCCCGTGGCCGACGACACCGCGGGCATGGCTCGCGACCGGGTAGTCGGTGAACTGCGAGATCGCCGTACCTTCGTCGACGATCACGAACGCGGCTGTGCCGACGACGATGCCGGCCTTCATCGGTCCCATGCCCCGACTCGCCAGCGTCGCCGCGATGATCCCGTAGACCGCGCCGAAGGTGCGGTGCACCGCGAGGCCTACCTGACCCGCGCGCTGGTCGTCGAGCTCACGTCCGGTCGCCTGCCCGAGCTGATGACCGAGCTGGACGAGGGCCCCTCCCGGCGCCAGCTCGTCTTCCCGCCGCTTGGACTCGTCGTCCTGCCGTGCGTAGAACCACGTGGTCGCCGCATCCATCGCCCGGCTCGATGCGTAGCCCGCCAGTGCGCCCACCCAGAGACTGCCTCGAATGCCCATGACACCCCTCCCTTCCACCATCATGCGGGGAGACGCGCCTGCCCGTCACCACCCCGATGTGGCTACCGGCTCCGTCCCACCGGCTCCCGGCGCCGGCGAGGCTCACACAGACCCGTGCGGCACGGCGTACGGGTCGCGAGCAACGGCATCGACCGGCACCACCTCGCGACCGAGGGGTGCCAGGGCGAGCGGGACCATCTTCCAGCAGGCGATTCCGAACGGGATGCCGATGATCGTGATGCACAGCAGCAGCCCTGCGACGAGATGGACGAGCGCCAGCTCCCAGCCGAGCACCAGGATCCACACGACGTTCCCCACGAGCGACCAGAAGCCGGCATCTCGTCGCCACACCACGGTCCGGCCGAACGGCCACACGACGTACCCGGCCAACCGGAAGGACGCGATCCCGAACGGGATCGTCACGATGAGCACGAATGCGACCAGACCTGCCACGGCGTACCCGATGGCGAGCCAGAGGCCTGCCAGGAGGAACCACAAGATGTTGCCCAGAGTCCGCACGCTTCCACGCTAACGGGCGACAAAACGGGCGAAGTGATACGGAAGCACACGAATCGCTTTGACCTGCTGCTTTTACTCAGACAAACCGTCGGAGAGTTGCAACAGCGTTGCACCGAGCCCTTGCCATGATGTTGCCCTGATGAACCTTCTCTCGGTGATCATGTCCGGCCTCCGGGCCTTTCGCGTGCCGTTCGCGGTCGGGCTCGTCTGGCTTGGCACGATCACACTCGCCTTGTATCCGTACTCGGCAGTCCTGGGAAAGAATCCCGCCTTCGACTCCGTGGCCGGGCTTTACGAGTCCCTGCCACAGTCCGCGCAGCTCGGCGTCGCCGCATTCACGGCCTACGCGTTGGGCATGGTTGCCACGGATGTGCCGCGCGACATCTCGCGGAAGTTCGGGCGGCGGTGGCGACGGACTCTTTTCGAGAAGGCGGAGCTGGAGATCCGATCGTGGTTGGCGTTGTGGCAGGTCTGGGAGTGGCTCTACCCAGCCTTGGCCGTCTCGGAGGTCATCAACGGCAAGATACTGAGCGCCACGTTGGGCAGACACGACCATGGGCTTCTGCGCGCACTGTTGCCCACCAGTCTTCTCCACGCGGAGTCCGACCTGGCGGCACTGCGACTGTCGAAGGAAGCCCCAGAGCAGTTCCAGCAGTATGACCGGATCGTCTCGGCGGCGGATCTCAGACGCGGACTCGCCGTTCCGATCTTCGTGTTCTCCCTGACCCTCGGGGTGATGGCGGAGTCTCTGGCCTGGACACCGGCCATCGTCGTCGTGGGCGCCGTCCTGGCGCTGTTTCTCAGCACCCAGGCTCATCGACGGCAGAACGAGGCAGGCCGCCAGATACTGACCGCCATCGGCCTGTCCTGGACCTCCACCCCGGCGCTCATGGGCATTCGCGAGCAGCTCGACGAGATCGACCGGCAGCCGACGAGCGAGGTTCGCAGGCTGGGAGCCAAGGCGACGGCGATCGTGTCGGTCGTCATCGAGACACTCCAGGGCTCGACGCTGACCAGGTACATGTCAGGTCTGCGTCACCCGAGCCGAGCCCAGATCCTCCAGGAACACCTGAGAAGCGACGCGCTCTCCAAGATCTACGGCAAGGACCTCGGAAACAGGGTGCCCGGCCAGCGGGCCACCGTCGAAGGCCGGCATCGGGCACTGCGAAGCGAGTCTGTGGTGGCACGATGACGAACATCCCGTTGCCGGCGTCCGGCGACCCGGTCGCCCGTGTCCTGGTTCGCGATGGATGGCTCACCTAGTAGATTGCCTCCGGTCCGGACGCCCGAGGGAGATTCGCGTTGAGATTGGTCATTGCCCGCTGCCAGGTGGACTACGCGGGTCGGCTCACTGCCCACCTGCCCATGGCGACCCGGCTGATCCTGGTCAAGAACGACGGGTCGGTGCTGGTCCACTCCGACGGCGGCTCCTACAAGCCGCTGAACTGGATGTCGCCGCCCTGCAAGGTCAGCGAGGGCACGACCGAGGACGGCACCGTCGAGTGGACGGTGACCGGCAAGGACGGGCCGGACGGGGACACCCTGCGGATCCTGCTCGAGGAGGTCCACCACGACACCTCACACGACCTCGGGATCGACCCGGGTCTGCAGAAGGACGGGGTGGAGAAGCACCTCCAGGAGCTCCTCGCCGAGCATCCGGCGACGCTGGCCGACGGCCTGACCCTCGTACGCCGGGAGTACCCCACGGCGATCGGCCCGGTCGACCTCATGTGCCGTGACGGCCAGGGCGCGTCCGTCGCGGTCGAGATCAAGCGGCGGGGCGAGATCGACGGCGTCGAGCAGCTGACCCGGTACCTCGAGCTGCTGAACCGCGACCCCAAGCTGCGCCCGGTCCGCGGCATCTTCGCCGCGCAGGAGATCAAGCCGCAGGCCCGGGTCCTCGCGACCGACCGCGGCATCGCCTGCGCGGTCGTGGACTACGACGCCCTGCGCGGCATGGATGACCCCAGCGCCCGTCTGTTCTGACGTTGCACATCTTCCACATCACCACGCCCGATGCGTGGGAGTCCGCCAGGAGTGCAGGCTCCTACACGCTCTCCACGCGAGGCGTGAGCTTGGAGCAGGAGGGCTACATCCACTGCTCCGAGGAGCATCAGGTCCAGGGAGTCCGCAGCCGGTTCTACGACGACCTGGACGACGTACTGCTGCTCGTCGTCGACACCGACCTGCTCACCTCCCCGTGGAGGACCGAGCAGCTGGCGGGCGCTGACCAGCCCTACCCCCACGTCTACGGCCCGATCAACCTCGACGCCGTGGTCGAGGTCCGCCGGCTCGGCTCCGGCGCGTAGAGCGACGTACCAGACCGGGGTGGGACGGGCTGCTCGGCTGCTGTGAGAGCTGCTCGGTACGTCGCACTACGCGCCGACGAGGGCGGCCACCTCGTCGGCGCATCCCCAGGAGAGCGTGACGCCGGCGCCGCCGTGGCCGTAGCAGTGCACGATCCGCACCGTTCCCCGCCGCTCCTCCTCGAGGCGAACCTGCGGCCTCGCGGGTCGCAGGCCGACCTTCTGGCGCAGGACGCGGGCCCGCGCCAGCTCCGGGACCAGCTCGGTGGCGCGCTCCATGATCCGTGCGCCCGTCGCCGGGTCCGGCGTACGGCTCCACTCCCCCTCCTCGTCGGTGCCCCCGACGACGATGTCCTCCGACCGGGGGACGACGTACGTCGGACCGTCCCCGTCCAGCGACCAGCGGTCGAGACCGACCTGCTCCACGTAGACCACCTGACCACGGATCGGCACCACGGCAGGGTCGTCCGCGAGCAGACGCGAGCCGAGACCGGTGGCGTTGACCACGACCTCGGCCTGGTCCGGCATCGCCCCGACCGCCATCCGGGTCAGGGTCCCGCCGAGGTCGTCCACGCGCTTGGACAGCCATCGCAGGTACACCGGCATCTCCACCACCGGTGCGGCGAAGCTCCACCCGTCGACGAACGGAGCGCGCACCTCGGTGACCCGGGCCAGGCTGGGCACGGCGCTCCTCCACCACGGGTCCGCGGCCGGGCTGCGGTGCAGCTCGGTCCCCTCCACCATGCGCACTCCGGTGTCCGACGACGTGGAGAGCTTCTCGAACTCGGCGTACGACGCCGCTGACCACGCGGTCACGCGCTCGAACGGGAAGGCGCGGTGGGGATACCACAAGGCGGCGGCGACCGCGGACGTCGTCTCCAGCGGCAGGTCGCGGGCGACGACGTCCACGCGGTGGCCGTTCTCCAGCAGCCGCACCGCGCAGGAGAGCCCCACGACGCCTGCCCCGACCACGATCACCCGTGCCATGTGCAAAGTCTGCCCGACGTGGCGGGAGCCGGGTCAGTAGTCGACGATCTCCACCGCACCGGACCTGTCGGTCACCGTCGCCACGACGTTCCTGCGCCTGCCGTGGTCGGTGACCGCGCAGACCAGGTGGGCGCCGACCTCGGCCGCATAGGTAGGACGGTCGCCGCAGTCGACACGGTCGTAGCCTTCCTCCCTCAGCCGCTCGACCAGGTTCTGGGTGGCGATGACGCCGCCGGTGAGGCTCGCGGCGAAGTCGGCCGCACCACCCGACGCCTCGCGGAGGACGACCCGGACCCGTCCCGGGACCCCGGCGAAGTACCCGTCGCACGTCATCACCTGTCGTGCCCGGACACGCCACGCCGGGCAGTCGAGGTAGTCCACGGTCACCCGGTCACCCCGCAGCTCCTTGGAGAGCCGCCGGGCCACTGCGCGCTCGAGCCGGTCCATCGGCGCGGAGGGCGGCTGCGAACGCACGACAGGCCCGCCGCCGAGCCGGGGCGAGGGAGCCTCGGCCGATGCGGTCCGGCCACCCTCGTCGTCCACCGACGGGGAGCAGCCGACGAGCGTGATCGCCGTCACGACTACGCCGAGAACCCGTGGCAGCAAGTCCCTCTCCCTCTCTCGCCGCTGGTCCGGTCCACGCTACCGGCCAGGCCGTCACCAGCCCCGGCGCCACGACCGGTCATGCCTACTGGTCCGTAACCTGCACCACCAGGGCTCGTTCACCAGGCAACGGAGGTGTTCCCATGCCCAGACCACGCACTCACGTCGCCCTCGCACTCGTGGCGATATTCACCGGCCTGCTCCTCGGCGGCGCCGGGTTCACGACCCCGGCCTCGGCCCACGAGGAACGCGCAGCGGACTTCCCCGACGGGACTGGAACGCGCCCCGCCTACCTGGGCCTCGACAACCCACGACACCGCGTCGTGTGCCGCCCCGACAGCGGCAACCGGATCGCCGGGATGTCCGAGGGCCCCCTCAAGCGCCGGAACAAGGAGCTGCTCCGGGAGTGCCGGTTCGGCTCCATCCAGACCGCGGTCAACTCGATCAAGCGCCGCCAGACGTCGGTCTACGTGCTCCCCGGCTACTACACGGAGCGCAAGTGGGCGACGAAGAAGAAGTCGGAGTACTGCTCCAACCTCGGGACCGAGTCGGACAACCCGCTCCCCACCTCGCAGTACATCGGCAGCCTGTCCTCCCCCGACCCCGGTCAGGACGAGACCGGACCGATCGCGCTGTCGTACGCCGACCAGCTGCGGTGCCCGCACAACCTGAACCTGATCACGATCCTGGGCGACCGCAGCCCCGGCAACAAGTCGATCAAGTGCGACAGCCGCTTCTGCGGCACCCAGGTCGTCGGCACCGGGCGCAACCGCAACGCGGTCACGATCGACAACCGGTTCTCCAAGCTCAACGCGATCCGGGCCGACCGCGCGGGTGGTGTGTACCTCCGCAACTTCACGGTGCAGCAGGCCGAGTTCAACGCGGTGTACGTCCTCGAGACCGACGGCTTCGTGCTCGACCGGTTGGTCACCCGCGGCAACGACGAGTACGGCATCCTCGCCTTCGCCGCCGACCACGGCCTCATCCAGCACACGGACAACTACTTCAACGGCGACTCCGGCATCTACCCGGGCTCGGCGTCGGACATCAACGGCGACAACGAGCAGTTCAAGCCGACGCGCTACTCCATCGAGATCCGGCGCAACAAGAGCCACGACAACACGCTGGGGTACTCCGGCACGGCGGGCAACTCAGTGTGGGCCCACCACAACGAGTTCTTCCGCAACTCCACGGGCATCGCGACGGACTCGCTCTTCCCCGGGCACCCGGGCCTCCCCCAGGACCACGCGCGCTGGAGCAACAACAAGATCTACAGCAACAACCAGAACTACTACGAGCGGTACGTCGACACCGGGGTGTGCGCCAAGCCCATGGAGAAGCGTGGGTACATGAAGGGGACGGTCTGCCCCGTGATCCCGACGCCGGTCGGCACCGGCGTGCTCATCGCGGGCGGCAACTTCAACTCCACCGACCACAACTGGATCTACGACAACTGGCGCTACGGCACCATGCAGTTCTGGGTGCCCTCGCCGCTGCGCGACGAGTACGACCCGTCGAAGCTCTACGACACCTCGAACGGGAACCGGACCTTCGAGAACCGGCTGGGCATCCGCCCCGACGGTACGACGGCCCACAACGGCATGGACCACTGGTGGGACGACCAGGGCGTCGGCAACTGCTGGGAGGACAACAAGTCCTCGCGCGAGGGCGGCGAGCCGACCAACAACTTCCTCGTCGACCCCGGGCCCTGTGCCGATGGTGGGTCGCAGTTCGTGCCGGGCACGTCAGGCGTCAAGGACGCCGGCTTCCTGAGCTGCAGCCAGTACGACCGCAACGACCCAACCTGGCGGCACCCGCCGGCCTGCACCTGGTTCGACAGCCCGGAGAAGCCGACCGACGAGGCGCCCTCCGGTCCGCTGGAGATGGGTCTGGCGGCCGCCTCCACGAGCGACCCGGGCGGCCCGGGTGGTGGCACTCTGGTGCCGGCCACGCTCGGCGCGGCGCTCCTGACGCTGCTGGGTCTTGCCGCGGTGCGGCGGCGCACGGTCGCCTCGGCCGCCACCCGAGGGTGAGCCGATGCGCAGGAACCTCCTGGTCGCCCTCCTCGCGTTGGTGCTCGTCGCCGGCGGGGCCGGTGTCGCTGTCGCGGGCAGCGCACCGTCCCTGACGGCGCACGGGCCGACGGAGGTCACCGGCACCGAGGCGACGTCGGTGTTCCGGGTCGGAGGCAGGACCATCCGGCAGATCCGGTACGACGACCACGAGACGCTGACCTACTCGTTCGTGCTTGCCAACGACGGCCGACTGCCGGTGACGGTGACGGGGCTCGCCCCGGTCGACCGCGAGCCGCGCCTGTTCCGCTACACAGGCGTCACCGACGCCGCAGGCAACAAGCGGTTCACGATCGCTGCGGGAGAACGCGCGACCGTCCGGCTCAGCATGCTGATGCACGCCTGCGAGACCCTCTCCGCACGGGCCGGGAGCTTCGCGACCGAGGCGAACCTCCGCACCTCGCGCGCAGGCGTCGTCGACAGCGTGGTCACCGTGACCCTCCCCGAGGAGGTCCACACCGGGTCGCCTCGCGAGGCCTTCTGCCCCAACGCCACCGCCACCTCCCGCCCGCCCGGCTGACAGGCTCCTTGTAAACACCCGCTGCTTGTAAATCGGGGTTATCGACCGTTCTCAAGTGGCATGCCGCTCGAGAAGGGTCCACAACACCGCGGTAGTGCGGATGGGGCGCGTCAGGTCCCGAGGCGCACCACAACGCCGTCTCCGTCGATCGAGACCTCGAGGACTCCCGTGGCATGACCTGCGGCGAGCACCAGCACTGTCTCGCCACGGTGCACGTCGGCCAGCTCTCGCAGGGCATCCATCGCCGCCGGCTGCCGAGCGAGCACCTCGGGTACGTCGATCGTCCGGTCGAGGGGTCGAGCGGACACGCGCAGCGCCTCCGCGACTACCTGCGCCTTCCCGGCATGGCGGTCCGCGGACGCGTCGTACACCATGGCGACACGCTCGCCACGGAGCTGGGCGAGGAGCTCGTCACTCACGTCGTCGACGACGACGAACCTGGCCGCGCACTGGAGGTCGGACATGACCCCATTGTGCGGGCTGAGCCGGCGCCGAGTCAGGAGATGACGGCGTCGAGCGTCTTCTTCAGCGCACTCGGCTGCGAGGGCCTCCGTGGTGCTCTCGCCCTGGCCTCGAGCATCTTCGCCCCGATCGCCTGGAGCTGCTTCCGCCCGAGGCCCTCACGGACCTTGGGGAACCACTCCTGCTCCTCTTCGTCCATGTGGTGACGGACGTTCTCGATGAGCACCGTCGTCTTCGCCGTGAACCGCTCGTCGTCCGGCTTCATGGCGGCGAGCTCCATCGTGAGCACGTCCGCGACGTGGTGCTCCTCGAAGGACTCCAGCACGTCGTCCTCGAGCTCGGGCATCAGCTCCCGGACGCGTGGGTACATGACCTCGTTCTCGATGTACGTGTGCACCGTCAGCAGCTCGAGCATCTTGTCGACGAGCCGGCCCTTGGTGGCAGTCGCGTCCTCCCCTGCCTTCTCGAACTCGTTGAAGACCTGGCGGATCTCCTTGTGGTCGGCCTTGAGCGCGACAATGGCGTCGGTCGACATGGTCCCTCCCCTTCGATGGCTTTCCCGATGCGCAGGGGTACCCATCGGGCCCGGGCCTACGCACGTCAGGTCCCGGGCGGCCACCGGCGAGTCAGCGGCCGAGGCTCATCAGCCGAGGTCGTGGGCCTCGCGGATCGTCTCCACGATCCCGCCCATGATCTCGGTCAGCCCGAAGTCCTTCGGGGTGAACACGGCCGCGACACCGAGCTCCTTGAGCCGTGCGGCGTCGGCCGAGGGGATGATCCCGCCGACGACGACCGGGACGTCACCGATCCCCTGTTCACGCATCCCGTCGAGGACCGCCGGGACCAGCTCCATGTGTGACCCGGACAGGATCGAGAGCCCGACGCAGTGCACGTCCTCTGCCACGGCGGCGGCGACGATCTGGTCGGGGGTGAGCCGGATCCCCTGGTAGACGACCTCGAACCCCGCGTCACGCGCGCGGACGGCGACCTGCTCGGCGCCGTTGGAGTGTCCGTCCAGGCCCGGCTTGCCCACGAGCAGCCGCAGCTTCCCGCCGAGCTCCTCACCGGTCCGTCGTACCTGCTCGCGGACCGCGGTCAGCTCGGCGCCGGCCTCCGCCATGCCCACCGCCCCCGACACCCCGGTCGGGGCCCGGAACTCGCCGAACACCTCGCGCAGCGTGCCGGCCCACTCACCGGTGGTGGCTCCGGCCCGGGCCGCCGACAGCGTGGCCTCCATCAGGTTCGCGCCGGACTTGGCGTCCTCGGTGAGCCTGCGCAGCGCCTCCTGCACCGCGGCCTCGTCACGCTCGGACCGCCAGCGCTCGACGCTCGCGATCGCCGAACGCTCGGCCTCGGGGTCGGCGGTCTGGATGGCGGCGTCGAGGTCTGCGGTCAGCGGTGAGGGCTCGGTGGACTCGAAGCTGTTGACCCCGACCACCTTGTCCTCGCCGGACTCGATGCGGGCCCTGCGGGCGGCGTGTGAGGTGACGAGCGCCTGCTTCATGTAGCCGGACTCGACCGCGGCTATCGCGCCACCCATGGCCTGCACCCGGTCGATCTCCTCGCGGGCACCGGCGACGAGCTCGGCGACCTTGGCCTCGATGACCGTGGACCCCTCGAAGATGTCGTCGTACTCCAGCAGGTCGGACTCGAACGCGAGGACCTGCTGCAGCCTGAGCGACCACTGCTGGTCCCAGGGGCGCGGAAGGCCGAGCGCTTCGTTCCATGCGGGAAGCTGTACGGCGCGGGCGCGGGCGTTCTTGGACAGGGTCACGCCGAGCATCTCGAGCACGATCCGCTGGACGTTGTTCTCCGGCTGCGCCTCGGTCAGGCCGAGGGAGTTCACCTGGACGCCGTACCGGAACCGGCGCATCTTCGGGTCCTCGACACCGTAGCGCTCGCGCGTGACCTCGTCCCACAGCTCGACGAAGGCGCGCATCTTGCACGTCTCCTCGACGAACCGTACGCCGGCGTTGACGAAGAAGGAGATCCGGCCGACCACGCGGCCGAAGTCCTCGGGCGCGACCTGCCCGGCGTCGCGGACGGCGTCGAGAACGGCAATCGCCGTGCAGAGCGCGTAGGCGAGCTCCTGGGTCGGCGTGGCCCCGGCCTCCTGCAGGTGGTAGCTGCAGATGTTGATCGGGTTCCACTTGGGGATCTTGTTGACCGTGTAGGCGATGAGGTCGCTGGTCAACCGGAGCGAGTGCTCCGGCGGGAACACGTAGGTCCCGCGGGAGAGGTACTCCTTGATGATGTCGTTCTGGGTGGTGCCGGCGAGCTTGGCGTGCACCGCCTCGAGGTCCACCTCGCCGGTGCCGCCTTCCGCCTCAGCAAGGGCCTGCTCCTCGGCGACGACCTGGTAGAGCGCGAGCAGCCACATGGCGGTCGCGTTGATGGTCATCGAGGTGTTCATCTCGGTCAGCGGGATGCCCTCGAAGAGTCGCCGCATCTCCCCCAGGTGCGGGACGGGGACCCCGACCTTGCCGACCTCGCCCCGGGAGAGCGGGGAGTCAGGGTCGTAGCCGGTCTGGGTGGGTAGGTCGAAGGCGACCGAGAGGCCGGTCTGGCCCTTGGCCAGGTTCCGGCGGTACAACGCGTTGGACTCTGTCGCCGAGCTGTGGCCGGCGTACGTCCGCATCACCCAGGGCTTGTCCCTGTCATGGGGCTTGTCGCTCATAACAGGCGAGACTACGGCGCAGACGACCGGTGAGTAACTAGCTTATGAACTGTCTCACGTGCCAAGTAGGTCACAGAGCAGCTCAGGCCGTGATCGCACCCCTGTCGATCTGCACGAGCCGCCGCAGCCGGGTGAAGGCGAGGATCCGACGGAGCGCGGGACTGCACCCACGCAGCGTCAGGAGCCGCCCGTCACGCTCCATGACCTTGGTGGCCGCCGCCAGGACCTTCAGGGCCGTCGCGTCGATGGACTCGACGCCGGACAGGTCCACGACCACGTTGTCCCGGTTGCGGTCTATGTGCTCGTAGAGCGCCTCACGCACCTGGCTCGTCGACCGCCCGTCGAACCGGCCCCTCAGAAACAGCGTCTTGCCGTTCGTGGTGACTTCCACTACTTCTCCCAGTCAGCAGCGAACGGCCCCCGCCGCCGTCCGTCTCACTACTATGACGCACGACACAGCAACTTGGTTGCTTCGTCTCGTTCTGGAATCCGGCGCATATGGGACATCACCGGTCAGCCCCGGACATACTTTCGGACCAGTTTTCTGTTTCGGTCCGGATCGGTCTAGGCCGTGGCTGGAAAAGGTGCGGCGGAAGCGGGCGTGGCATCCGCGCCCGACTCGGCGAGACCGGGGAGCGAGAGCGCAGCGTGCTGCGCCGAGCGAGCCGGGCGCAGCCGATCGGGATGCGGGGCCGCGAACGCCGCCGCAGATTGACAGACACGGCCCAGGCCGTGGCTGGAAGGATCAGGTCGGGAAGTCCTCGAGCACGGCCCGCTCGATGTCGACTCCGAGCCCGCGCAGCACCTCGACGAAGTGTGGGTAGCCGCGGTCGATGTGGTGCGACTCGGCCACGGTCGTGGTCCCCTGGGCCGCCAGCCCTGCCAGCACCAGCGCCGCCCCGGCGCGGATGTCGTGCGCGACGACGGGCGCGCCGGACAGCACCGGCTTTCCTCGTATGACGGCGTGGTGCCCGTCCGTGCGCAGGTCGGCGCCGAGTCGCGCCAGCTCCTGCGCGAACATGAAACGCGCCTCGAACACGTTCTCGGTGATCATCGCCGTGCCGTCGCTGACCGCGGCCAGTGCCATCGCGAACGGCTGCAGGTCCGTCGGGAAGCCCGGGTAGGGCAGGGTGACCACGTCGAAGGAGTCGAGCCTGCGGTCCACGCGCACCCTGAACGCGTCGGCCTCGACCTCGACAGTCGCGCCGGCCGAAGCCAGCTTGTCGAGCACGATGTCGAGATGCCGCGCCCTGCCTCCGGCCACCGTCAGGTCACCTCCGGCCACGGCCGCGGCGAAGGCCCAGGTGCCGGCGACGATCCGGTCCGTCACCGTCGCGTGCTCGACGGGGTGCAGCCGGTCCACGCCGTCCACGGTCAGCGTCGAGCTGGAGATGCCGTCGATCTCCGCCCCCATCGCGACGAGCATCTCGCACAGGTCGGCGATCTCCGGCTCGCGCGCGACGTTGTCGATGACCGTCCTGCCGGGCGCGAGTACCGCCGCCATCAGCAGGTTCTCCGTCGCGCCAACGCTCGGGAAGTCGAGCCACAGGTTGGCCCCGATCAGGCCGCCGGGCACCTCCGCCATGACGTACCCGTGCTCCACGCCGACGGTCGCGCCGAGCTCCTGGAGACCGGTCAGGTGCATGTCCAGACCCCGGGAACCGATGTTGTCTCCGCCGGGCAGTGCGACCTTGGCTCTGCCGCAGCGGGCGACCAGCGGCCCGAGCACGCTGATCGACGCGCGCAGCCGGCGCACCAGGTCATAGGGAGCCTCGTGGCCGAGGTCCTCGGGAACGTCGATCGTGACCCGGCCGCTGAGGTTGCGCGTCAGGGCACCGGCGCTGACGCTCGCCGCGTCGTGATGCTCGACGTGGACGGTGCAGCCCAGCTTCTCGAGCAGTCTGGCCATCACATCCACGTCGAGGATGTCGGGAACGTTGGTGAGCACCGTCCTTCCCGGCGCGAGAAGCGACGCCGCCATGAGCTTGAGTGCGCTGTTCTTCGCGCCTCCGACGTACACCGTCCCCTGCAGCGGGGAGGTCAGCGGCCCGTCCGAACGCACCTCGAACCCCTCGGTCATCCCGCCTCCCGCACCAGCGCGTCGTCCCACGTATGTGCCTGCTCCACCCGACGACAATAGTCACCCGCCTTCGGCACCGACGGGCAGGTGCTGGTGCCGGTGCCGGGCGGCCTGCTTCGGGTCGGCAACGACATGTGACCAACCGGGCACCAGCGGGATCTGACGACCGGTGCGCCGTACATCTAGGGTGAGTCCATGGTCAACCTCACCCGCATCTACACCCGCACCGGAGACGAAGGGCAGACGCGTCTCGGTGACATGAGCCTGACGTCGAAGAACGACCTGCGGCTGCACGCCTACGCGGACGTGGACGAGGCGAACGCGCAGATCGGGGTCGCGATCGCACTCGGGAACCTCGACGACGACGTGGTGAAGGTGCTGACCACGATCCAGAACGACATGTTCGACGTGGGCGCGGACTTCTGCACCCCCATCGTGGAGAACCCGGAGTTCCCGCCGCTGCGGATCGAGCAGGAGTACGTCGACCGGCTCGAGGGCTGGTGCGACGAGTACAACGAGAGCCTCGAGAACCTGCGCTCCTTCATCCTCAACGGGGGTACGCCGGGCGCCTCGCTGCTGCACGTCGCCCGGACGGTGACCCGTCGCGCCGAGCGGGCGGCCTGGGCAGCCTTCGAGCAGCACGGCGAGACGATGAACATGCTGGCGATCAAGTACCTCAACCGCCTCAGCGACCTGCTGTTCATCCTGGCCCGGCACGCGAACAGGGCGCAGGGTGACGTGCTGTGGAAACCCGGCGGCGAACGCTGAGAGCGAGCGCAGCGAGCGGGTCAGCGTGAGCCGCCAATCCAGTACCGCGGCGAACGCTGAGAGCGAGCGCAGCGAGCGGGTCACCGGACGTCATACGTTCTGGCTGCCCCGACAACCAGAGCGTATGACCTCCCGAGGGACGTCATACGAACCGGCTGCCATCCCGACCAGAGCGGATGACGTTGTGTAGGTTCGGCGGGTGCCATTCGTGAAAGCAGGCGGCCTCGACGTGCACTACGTCGAGCACGGACCGTCCCGAGAGTCCAGCCCGCTGACCGCCGTACTGCTTCACGGGTTCACACCCGACCACCGGTTGATGACAGGGTGCTTCGAGCCCGTCTTCTCTGGGCGGACCGGCTGGCGAAGGATCTACCTCGACCTTCCGGGGATGGGGCTCACCGCGTCGTCCGAGCACATCGACGGCACGGACGCGGTGCTGGACGTCGTGCGCGAGGCGATCGACACCCTCGTGCCGGACTCCCCGTTTGTGCTGTGCGGCGAGTCCTACGGCGGCTACCTGGCCCGCGGGCTGACCGCAGCCGCCCCTGACCGGGTGGCAGGGATGGCGCTGATCTGCCCCATGCTCGTCGCGGAGCACGCGAAGCGTGACGTCCCCGAGCACGTGGTTCTGGCAGCCGACCCTGAGCTGGTGGCCAAGCTGGAGCCGGGAAGCGAGTTCCGCGACATCGCCGTGGTGCAGACGCACGAGACGTTTCACAGGACCCAGCAGGAGATCGTGGTGGGCTTGGCCCTCGCCGACGAGAGGGCCCTGAGCCGGATCAACCAAGGCTGGGCGGGCTCGTTCGCCCTGGAGCGGGACGAGCAGCCCTTCGAGCGGCCGGTTCTGGTGCTGACCGGGCGACAGGACAGCACGACCGGGTATCGCGACGCCTGGCCTCTGCTCGACCACTATCCCCGGGCGACGTTCGCAGTCCTCGACCGAGCGGGGCACAACGCACACATCGAGCAGCCGGATCTCTTCGACGCGCTCGTTCGCGAGTGGCTCGACCGCGTCGAGGAGTCGCTGCTTTCCTAGATGAACCTGCACTTCCCTCGACGTGCTCGCCATGGGAAGTGCCGGCTCGACGTCATACCTTGAGGAAGCAGGGGCGCTAGGGACGACGGAGGCGCTGGCCGGGAGGTGCGGCCTCCAGCCAGGCGAGGAAGCCGGTGAGAGCGCCCGGGCTCATCGCCACCTCGAGCCAGCCGGAGGCCATCCGGCACTCGACGATGATGTGCCCGGAGTAGAGGGAGTACGCCTCGGCGCCCTCGGGCTCGCGCCGGCCGACGTACTCGAGCTCCGCCCGCTGGAACGTCAGCTTGGGGCCGGGCGCGAGGGAGAAGATCCGGAACCACTCGAGGACGTCGCCGGAGTAGCGGCCGACACCGAGAACCCAACCGCGCCCGGCCTTGTTGGACCGGACGCGGACGCTGAACTCGAAGGTGCCACCCTCGCGCGAGATCCAGCGACGACGGACGACCAGGGCGAGTCCATAGAGCAGGACAAGAAGCAGCAAGACACCGACTGCGTCGAGCAGCCACTGCCAAAGCGGCATCTATCCCCTCGTTTCCGAAGCCCTCGGTGTGGAACCCCTTGTTCGTCTGTCAGGTCAGTGAGATCAGGATGCCTTCTCCACGGCCCGGATGCGAGCCTCGGCACGCCGTACGGCCTCTTCGGCTTCAGCCTCGGACTCGTACTCACCGGCCGACTTCGCACGCTCGAGGTCGGCGCGTGCCTTCTCGAGGTCGATCTCGTGCGACATCTCGGCATGCTCGGCGAGGATCGAGATGCGGTTGAGCGCGACGGAGAGGAAGCCGGCGTCCACAGCGGCGACCCACGTCTCGCCCTCAGGGGTCTGCACGTCGACGACGCCGTCCACCATGAGCGAGAGCATGGGTGCGTGGTTCGGCAGGATGCCGACGTCACCTTCGGTCGTGCGGGCGATCACCATGGTCGCCTCGCCCGACCACACCAGCCGGTCGGCCGCGACCAGCTCAACCTGCAGCAGGTCGTCACTCACGCGGACTCCTTACGTTCGTTTCGGTAGGTCTTCGGTGAGCCTGTCCCGCGAGGCCGCCGGCTCTGACGAACCTCGCGGGACATGACTCGACTAGCTGGGAGAACCTCAGAGGTTCTTCTGGATCTCGGCCCACTTGCGCTCGACGTCGTCGAGACCACCGCACATGAAGAAGGCCTGCTCGGCGACGTGGTCGAAGTCGCCGTCCGCGATCTTGGTGAACGCCTCGATGGTGTCCTGGATCGGAACGGTCGAACCCTCGATGCCGGTGAACTGCTTGGCAACGTAGGTGTTCTGCGACAGGAACCGCTGGATACGACGGGCCCGGGACACGATGATCTTGTCCTCTTCGGAGAGCTCGTCCACACCGAGGATCGCGATGATGTCCTGCAGCTCCTTGTTGCGCTGGAGGATCTGCTTGATCCGGACCGCGGTGTTGTAGTGGTCGTCACCGATGTAGCGCGGGTCGAGGATTCGCGAGGTCGACGTGAGCGGGTCCACGGCCGGGTAGATACCCAGCGAGGCGATCTCACGGGAGAGCTCGGTCGTCGCGTCGAGGTGCGCGAAGGTGGTGGCCGGAGCCGGGTCGGTGTAGTCGTCGGCCGGCACGTAGATCGCCTGCATCGAGGTGATCGAGTGACCACGCGTCGAGGTGATGCGCTCCTGCAGGGTGCCCATCTCGTCGGCGAGGTTGGGCTGGTACCCCACCGCGGAAGGCATACGGCCCAGCAGCGTCGACACCTCGGAACCGGCCTGGGTGAAGCGGAAGATGTTGTCGATGAAGAGCAGCACGTCCTGCTTCTGCACGTCGCGGAAGTACTCCGCCATCGTCAGCGCCGACAGCGCGACGCGAAGACGCGTGCCCGGCGGCTCGTCCATCTGACCGAACACGAGGGCGGTCTGGCCGATGACGCCGGCCTCTTCCATCTCGACGATGAGGTCGTTGCCCTCACGGGTGCGCTCGCCGACACCGGCGAACACCGACACACCACCGTGGTCCTTGGCCACACGGGCGATCATCTCCTGGATGAGCACCGTCTTGCCGACGCCCGCACCGCCGAACAGGCCGATCTTGCCGCCCTGGACGTACGGCGTGAGCAGGTCGATGACCTTGATGCCGGTCTCGAACATCTGGGTCTTCGACTCGAGCTGGTCGAACGCGGGTGCCTTGCGGTGGATGCCCCAACGCTCGTTGACCTCGAAGCGCTCACCGTCCTTGAGGTTGAGCACGTCGCCGGTGGCGTTGAACACGCGGCCGAGGGTCTCGTTGCCGACCGGCACCGAGATCGGACCGCCCGTGTCCTGCACCTGCGCGCCGCGAACCAGTCCGTCGGTCGGCTGCATCGAGATGGCACGCACCATGCCGGCACCGATGTGCTGAGCGACCTCGAGGATCAGCTTCTTCTTCTCGCCGCCGAGCTCGAGCTCGGTCTCGAGCTTGTTGTAGATCTCCGGCATCGTGTCCACGGGGAACTCGATGTCGACCACGGGGCCGATAACTCGCGCGATGCGACCGACGCCCCCGGCACCGTGCTCGGTGCCTCGTTCTTCAATCGTGGCAGTCATTTCTTTCACTCACTCCCGGCAGTCGCATCGGCGAGCGCGTTCACGCCACCGACGATCTCGCTGATTTCCTGGGTAATACCGGCCTGGCGGGCCTGGTTGGCAATACGGGTGTACTTCTTGATGAGCTCTTCGGCGTTGTCCGTCGCCGACTTCATCGCGCGCTGACGGGCAGCGAGCTCGGAGGCCGCGGCCTGGAGCAGCGCGAAGAAGATACGGCTCTGCACGTAGCGCGGAAGTAGCCCGTCGAGCACCTCGGCCGCGGACGGCTCGAACTCGTACAGCGGGAGGACGTCCTCCTCAGCAGGCTTCTCCTCGCCCTCGACGACCTCGAGCGGGAGCAGGCGCACCGCGGTGGGCTCCTGCACCAGCATCGACCTGAAGCGCGTGTAGACCACGTGGACCTCGTCGACACCGGCGCCCCGCCCCTCGGTCGCCTGCCCGTCTTCGGAGAGGAACGCCTCGATGAGCGTGTCGCCGATCTCCCGAGCGACGTCGTAGTTCGGCTGGTCCGAGAAGCCGGTCCAGTCCCGCACGATCGGACGACGGCGGAAGTTGAAGTAGGCAACTCCCTTGCGCCCGGCGATGTAGGTGTCGACCTCCTTGCCCTCACCGCGCAACAGCTCGGCGAGGCGCTCGGCCTCCTTGAGGACGCTGGAGGAGTAGGCACCCGCCAGACCGCGGTCACTCGTCACGATCAGGATCGCGGCGCGCTTGGGGTTCTCCGGCTCGGTGGTCAGCGCATGGTCGACGTTCGAGAACGTCGCCACCGCCGACACCGCTCGGGTCAGCTCCCGGGCGTACGGCGCGGCCGCCTGTGCCCGCTGCTGCGCCTTGATGATGCGGGACGCAGCGATGAGCTCCATGGCGCGTGTGATCTTCTTGGTCGACTCGACCGACTTGATCCGCGCTCGATACTCACGCAGCGAAACGGCCATGGGTCAGCCCCGCTTCTGCTTGACGATCTGCTCCTGCTCGAGCTCATCCTCGGGAAGTGCCTCGTGCTCTTCCTTGCCGGCCTTGATCGACTGGCCGTCGGAGGTCTCGAACTGGTCGAGGAACGAGTCGTAGGCACCCGTGAGTGCGTGCTCGGTGTCCTCGGTGAAGTCGTTCGTCTCGCGGATGGTGTCCAGGACCCCGGAGTGCTCGCGACGCAGGTAGTCGAGGAACTCACGCTCGAACCGCAGGACGTCGTCGGTCGGCACCCTGTCGAGGCGGCCGGTCGTGCCGGCCCACAGCGACGCGGTCATCTCGTTGACCGGGTACGGCGAGTACTGCGGCTGCCTGAGCAGAGCCATGAGGCGCTGACCACGGTCGAGCTGCTGACGCGACGCGGCGTCGAGGTCGGAGGCGAACATCGCGAACGCCTCCATGGCGCGGAACTGCGCGAGGTCGACCTTGAGCGAACCGGTGACCTTCTTGACCGCCTTGGTCATGGCCGCGCCACCCACACGGGAAACCGACACACCGACGTCGATGGCCGGGCGCTGGTTCGACGCGAAGAGGTCGGACTGGAGGAAGATCTGGCCGTCGGTGATCGAGATGACGTTGGTCGGGATGTACGCCGAGACGTCGTTGGCCTTCGTCTCGATGATCGGCAGACCGGTCATCGAGCCGGCGCCCATCTCGTCGGACAGCTTCGCGCAGCGCTCGAGAAGACGGCTGTGCAGGTAGAAGACGTCACCCGGGTAGGCCTCACGGCCCGGCGGACGACGGAGCAGCAGGGACACCGCGCGGTAGGCCTCGGCCTGCTTGGTCAGGTCGTCGAACACGATCAGGACGTGCTTGCCCTGGTACATCCAGTGCTGGCCGATGGCCGAGCCGGTGTACGGCGCGAGGTACTTGAAGCCTGCGGAGTCGGACGCCGGGGAGGCCACGATCGTGGTGTACTCCAGCGCGCCGGCCTCCTCGAGGGCGCCACGCACGGCGGCGATGGTCGAGCCCTTCTGGCCGATGGCGACGTAGATGCAGCGGACCTGCTTCGACGGGTCGCCGGAGTCCCAGTTCTGCTTCTGGTTGATGATCGTGTCGATGGCGATGGTGGTCTTGCCGGTCGCACGGTCACCGATGATCAGCTGTCGCTGGCCACGGCCGATGGGCGTCATGGCGTCGATCGCCTTGATGCCGGTCGCAAGGGGCTCGTGGACCGACTTGCGCACCATGACGCCGGGCGCCTGGAGCTCCAGGGCGCGACGCCCCTCGGTGGCGACCTCACCCATACCGTCGATGGGGGTACCCAGCGGGTCGACGACGCGACCGAGGTACCCGTCCCCGACCGGCACCGAGAGGATCTCGCCGGTACGACGAACGGTCTGGCCCTCTTCGATCTTGTCGAAGTCGCCCAGGACGACGACACCGATCTCGCGCGTGTCGAGGTTCAGCGCGATACCGAGCGTGCCGTCCTCGAACTCGAGGAGTTCGTTGGCCATGGCCGAAGGCAGTCCGCTCACGCGGGCGATGCCGTCGCCGGCCTCTGCCACGGTGCCGACCTCTTCGCGGGCGGCCGTCTCGGGCTTGTAGTCCGACACGAAGCGCTGCAGCGCGTCCCGGATCTCCTCCGGACGGATCGAAAGCTCCGTCATTTCTTGTCCCTGCTCTCTTTTTTCAGATCTGTCTTGAGGATCTCTCAGCCCGCCAAACGGCGCCGGGCGTCGTCGAGTCGGCTGGCCACGGTGCCGTCGATGACATCGTCACCGATCTCCACCCTGATGCCACCGACCACCTCGGGGTCGACAACGACGTTCAGGTGCACCGGGCGGCCGTACTGCCGCGCCAGCGACCCTGCCAGACGCTGCTTGTCCGTCTCGCTCAGCTCTCGGGCCACCGAGACGGTGCCGACGAGCCGGTCGCGGTGGTTGGCGGCGACCTTCTGATACTCCTCGATCGCCACGGCCACCGTGCGGTGGGTGCCGGCGACCGACTGCTCGGCCAGTCGGATGGTGGCCGGGGTGGCCCTTCCGTCCAGCAGGCTTCGCAGCAGTGCGTTCTTGTCCTCGGCCGAGCGGGCCGGGTCGGAGAGCGCGTCGCGCAGCTCGGGGTTCTGGGACACGATTCGCCCGAACCCGAACAGCTCGTCCTCGAGAGCATCCGCCTGCCCGGCCTTGTCCGCGGCCTTGACCACCGCGATCACACCGAGCTGCTCGAGGGCGTCCCCCAGGTCCCGGGTGGCGGCCCAGCGCAGCCCGGCCGCCTTCGAGACCAGCTCGAGCGATGCGGCGCCGAGCGACTCCCCGAACAGCTGACGGGCCAGGCCCGACTTGGCCTCCGGTGCCAGAGACTGGTCGGTGGCCACGCGCCGGAGGCTCGGCTCGCGCCGCAGGACCTCCGACACCGCCAACAGGTCGTCGCCGATCCGGGCTCCGTCGGCACCACCGTCGATCGCTGCGCCGAGTGCCTCGGTCAGCGTCGCCAGTGACTCAGCGGAAGCTCCACGCATCAGTGCGCCCCGTTCTGGGCGGCGGTGCCCTGCGTTTCGAGGTCGGCCAGGAAGCGCTCGACCACGCGGCTCTGCCGAGCCTCGTCGTCCAGCGACTCACCGACGATGCGGCCGGCAAGCGAGGTCGCGAGCGTGCCGACCTCCGCACGGAGCGAGGTGACCGCCTGCTGGCGCTCGGCCTCGATCTGCGCATGTGCGTGCTCCACGATGCGGGCGGCCTCGGCCTGCGCCTGCTCCCGCATCTCGGCCACGATGGCGGCGCCCTGCTCGCGAGCATCCTCGCGGATCCGGGCGGCCTCGTGACGAGCTTCGCCGAGCTGCTTGTTGAGCTCGGCCAGCCTCGCATCGGCCTCGGCCTGCTTCGTCTCGGCGGCCTGGAGGCCACCTTCGATCGCCGACGTGCGCTCTGCGAACGTCTTCTCGAAGTTGGGGACGACCCACTTCTTGACGGCGAGGTAGAGCAGACCGAAGACGACCAGCGAGAGGACGATCTCCACCGGGTGCGGGATGAGGGGGTTGAGCTCCTCACCGGCCGCGAGGGTGATCGAGTTCATGGGCGTGGTCCTTCGTCAGTGCTGATGGGCGGGCTTAGAGCACGAACGCGAGGGCGATACCGATGATGGCGAGCGCCTCGGCAAGGGCGAAGCCCAGGATCGCGATCGACTGCAGTCGGCTCTGGGCCTCGGGCTGACGGGCAACACCGTTGATGTACGCGGCGAAGATGAGGCCGATACCCACACCGGGGCCGACAGCGGCGAGGCCGTAACCGACCATGTTCAGAGAGCCATCCACGGCTTATTCCTTTCGGTTGTTTCTACTGTGCTGGTTTTTCTGGACTCTCAGTGCTCGTCTGCGAGAGCACCGGAGATGTACATGGCGTTGAGCAGAACGAAGACGTACGCCTGCAGGAACTGCACCAGCAGCTCCAGGAAGGCGATCGCGATGAAGAGCAGCCAGGCCAGGACTCCGACCGGCTTGATCAGTGTGTCGGCGTGCAGCAGGAGGTACTCACCGCCGAGGGCGAAGAGGATCAGAAGCAGGTGGCCGGCGAGCATGTTGGCGAAGAGACGGAGGGCCAGCGTGACCGGCCGCACGACGATGTTGGACATGAACTCCAGCGGCACCAGCAGCAGGAGCATCGGGCCCTTGATGCCGGCCGGCACGGTCTGGAGCTTCATGTAGCCGCCGAAGCCGTGCTTCTTGATGCCCACCGCGTTGTAGATGATCCAGCTCAGGGCGGCCAGGCCGTAGACCATCCCCGACCGCGAGAAGGTGGGGAACTGGATGAGCGGGATCGACGCGAAGAAGTTGTTCAGGAGGATGAAGAAGAACAGCGCCACCAGGTAGGGCACGAACCGCATGAAGTCGTGGCTGCCGATGATGTCGCGGCCGATGCTGTTGCGCACGAAGCCGTAGGCGCCCTCTCCGGCGTACTGCATCTTGCCGGGCACCATCGCGCGCTGCTTCGAGGCGGCGTAGAGGAACCAGAAGATGAGCCCTGCGGCGAGGACCAGCTGGAGCATCGGCTTGGTGACACCGAGGTACATCGTCTGGCCGAGGAACTCGAAGTCACCGTGCGGACCGATCGGCGGCAGGTTGAAGTCACCGGGGCCGGGAGGCGTGAACTCCTCCGCGGACGGAGTGACGGCGCTCAAAGCAAAACTCACTTCTTCTCCTGCACTAGTTCTTGTCCTGCTTCGACTGTGGTTCCGGAGGCCGGTTGAAGCGGACGTACGTCATGTAGAGCCCGAACCCCGTTCCCAGCAAGATCCCGAGGGCGACCAGGAAGGATGTCCCGAGCCAACGGTCCGCGAGCCAGCCGAGGAACCCGTAGATCGCCACACCGGAGACGAGATATCCGAACGCGTGCCACGGGTCGCCTTTGGGAGGATCTTCGTCCGACGGAGACCGCGGATTCTGCTGTGTCATCGCGAATCGGACAATAGCAGCCAGGAACCTTCATCGAACACTTGCCTCCTCACCGTGAGAGGGCAGGTCGTAGAGGGGCTGACGGACGCGAACGCTGAGGGTGATCTGGCTTACCAGCCACACCATCGTGCACACGATCACGGTGCCGCCGAGCCAGCGGGGATCCACCGGACCGTCGAGTGCCCCACCCTGCTCGAGCGCGACGAAAACGGATCCCAGCAGCACGATCTTGAGGGTGTACGTGAGCAGCGCGACCAGCAGCGACGCGCCCGGCGCGACCGTCCCCACGAAGCCGAGGACCACGGCGCCGATCGCGAAGAACACGGCCACCATGACAGCGCCGATGGCGGCGCCGGCGGCAGCCGGCGAGCCCGAGGCAAGGGCGGCGACCCCGACCGCGACGAGTCCGACCAGGACGGTCGACGCGAGCGGGCCCAGCACGGTCGAGCCACGTCGAGTGGCCCTGTAGCCAGGCGTTGCGGTCGTCATGTCGGCGGCCGATCTGTTGCGATGTGCGGGCTTGTGCTCAGCGTCTGTCAGGAAGCTTCCTGAGAGGTTCCTGAACGCTTGTGAAAGTTAGCACAAAGTATTACCGGCGAGGAAATCGGCGGTCTAGTGGACCGTCCCGCACCTCGAGACCAGAGGTTCCCCGGATGCTAGACGCTCGCCCCCGGGCGCTGGAACCGTGGCACGAGGAAGGTCAGCGCGACGGTTCCGACCACCCACGCAACCAGCACGAGCGTCGTCAACGGTCCGGCGTAGAGGCTGGCGAGGACTCCCCCGAAGGCGATCAGCCCGGCCCACAGCCACATGATCACGACCGCCCTGCGGTGTGAGTGGCCGATCTCGAGCAGGCGATGGTGCAGGTGCTCCTTGTCGGGCGCGAACGGTGACCGGCCCGCCCGGGTCCGTCGTACGACGGCCAGGGCCAGGTCCACGAACGGGACGATGAGGATCGAGATCGGAAGGATGATCGGCAGCAGTGCCGGCAGCAGGCTGGCCTCCGCCCCACCCGCGCCCTGGGTCATGTCCACGGCGGCGAACTGACCGGTGAGCGTGAGCGCCGAGCCGGCGAGCACCAGCCCGATCAGCATCGACCCGGAGTCCCCCATGAACAGCCTCGCGGGGAAGAAGTTGTGCGGGAGGAAGCCCGCGCAGGCGCCTCCCAGCGCAGCCGTCAGGAACGCGGCGGTGATCGCGAGCGTCTCGCCGTTGGCGTCGGCCAGCTTGTAGGAGAACAGGAAGAAGGCGACCGCGCCGATCCCCACGACACCGGCGGCGAGCCCGTCGAGGCCGTCGACGAAGTTCACCGCGTTGACGGTCGCCACCACGACGACCACGCTCAGGAGCGCAGCCTGTGCCGGGTCGGGTGAGTACTGCTCACCGCCTGGGAGCTGGAACGAGTAGTACTGCACGCCGAAGAAGACCAGGAACCCAGCGGCCAGGACCTGGCCACCGAGCTTGGTGATCGCGTCGAGCTCGAGCAGGTCGTCGAGCACCCCGACGGCACAGATCAGGGCACCGGCGATGAGGACGATCCCCGCGTCCCGGAAGATCGCCTCGTCGCTGAGGGAGAGGAAGGGCAGCTGGCGGGCGACGACGTAGGCGGCACCGAGCCCGCCGAGCATCGCGACCCCGCCGAAGTACGGGATCGGCACGGCGTGCACGTCCCGGTCGCGGACCTTGGCCACGGCGCCGGTGCGCAGCGCGACCTCGCGCGCGATCACCCCCAGGAGGTAGGTGACGACCGCGGCGACCAGGAAGACCGTCAGATACTCGCGCACTCTTGCCTGCTATCCCTCGTCGACGATCTTCGCACCGACCGGCTCGACGACCTCGTTGAGGCGCTCCAGTGAGACGGCTCCGAGCCGGAGGACCCGTCCCGTGGAACCGGTCGCGTCGACGATCGTGGACGGCACCGGTCCCGGAGTCGGCCCGCCGTCGAGGATCACCTCGACCGCCTGACCGAGCATGGACTCCGCCTGGTCGGCATCCGTGGCGGCCTCGAGGCCGGTCCGGTTGGCACTACTGACCGCGAGCGGGCCGGTTCGGGCGAGCAGCTCGAGGGCCACGGCGTGGTCGGGCATCCGGACCGCCACCGTCCCCCGCGTGTCCCCGAGGTCCCACTGGAGGGACGGCTGCTGCTTGCAGACCAGCGTGAGGGGTCCCGGCCAGAGCTCCTCGATGAGCCGTCGGGCGTACTGGGGGACGCCCACCGCCAGGGCGTCGAGAGTCGTTCGTGCCGAGACCAGCACGGGTGGGGGCATCTCGCGACCTCGCCCCTTGGCGGCCAGCAGCCGGCGGACCGAGGCGGGGTCGAAGGCATCGGCGCCCACCCCGTACACCGTGTCCGTCGGGAGGACGACCAGCTCACCGCGTTGGACCGCGAGTGCGGCCGCGGACAGCCCTGCTTCGCGTTCGGTCTCGTCCGCGGTATCAAACCGAGTGCTCACGACGTCATCGTGCCAGCCGCGCCGTGACATAGCGCGGGCGACCTGCCAGATCGAGGTTGTCCCGCACGTCCGCCCATCGCCCGGTGGCGGTGAACACCGCCGGTGCGGAGTCGCCCTGCACGTCGGCGTGCTCGGCGCCCAGGACGCCGTCGCGGCACAGCAGCCGGGAGCCGACGCGCTCGAGGACCCGCATCGCCTCGAGCCCGTCCTGGCCGGACCACAGAGCCGCCGCGGGGTCGAACTCTCGCGCCTCGCGCACGACGGACTCGAACTCCTCCAGCGGGATGTACGGCGGGTTGCAGACGACCACGTCGACGGTGCCGTCGAGCTCGGGGAAGGCGTCGGCCATGTCGCCCTGGCGCAGGTCCACGCCGGAGCCGTCGAGGTTGCGCGCGGCCCAGGTGACCGCCTCCGGGCTGAGCTCGGCAGCGTGGACCTCCGCCTCGGGGACCTCGGTGGCGACGGCGAGGGCGATCGCGCCGGAGCCTGTGCACAGGTCCACCACGACCGGGGTCCGGCCTTCGGCGACCACCGCGCGGGCCCGGTCCACCGCCCATCCGGCCAGCAGCTCGGTCTCGGGGCGCGGCACGAACACCCCCGGCCCCACCGCGAGCTCGACGTACCGGAAGGCCGCCAGTCCGGTGATGTGCTGCAATGGCTCGCGGTCTGCCCGGCGCTCGACCAGCGCGTCGAACCGCGCCTGCTGCTCCACGGTCGGGGGCGCTGCCACGGGGAGCCGGCCACGCGTGACTCCGAGGACGTGCGAGAGCAGCTCGGCCGCGTCGTACTCAGGGCTCGCGACACCGGCCTGCGCAAGCCGTTCCGCAGCCTCGCGCAGCAGCTCCCTCGTCGAACCGCCCCTCACTCCGGCCTCGGCTTCCCCAAGGTATGCAGCCGAACCTGCACGTCCCACGACGTACAGGCCATGGGAAGTGCGGGTTGGTCGAGGGAAGTACGCCGGCACACGCCGCGGCCGTGTCCGTCAAGGGAAGTACGCCGAGACGCGACGTGACCAGCCATCATGACGCGTCCGCGGACTCGATGCTCTCCAGGCGCGCGGCAAGGTCTGCCTCGACACACGACGTGACGACCGGCTCGAGGTCCCCGTCGAGGACCGCGTCGAGATTGTGCGACTTGTACCCGGTCCGGTGGTCGGAGATCCGGTTCTCCGGGAAGTTGTAGGTCCGGATGCGCTCGGACCGGTCCACCGTGCGGACCTGGGACTTCCGCGCGTCGGACGCCTCGGCGTTGGCCGCCTCCTCCGCTGCGGCGAGCAGCCGTGACCGGAGGATGCGCATGGCCTGCTCACGGTTCTGCAGCTGGCTCTTCTCGTTCTGGCAGGACACCACGATCCCGGTCGGCAGGTGCGTGATGCGCACGGCCGAGTCGGTGGTGTTCACGCTCTGTCCGCCCGGCCCGGAGGACCGGAAGACGTCGATCCGGAGGTCCTTCTCCTCGATCGTGACGTCGACCTGCTCGGCCTCCGGCATCACCAGCACTCCGGCCGCGGACGTGTGCACACGGCCCTGGCTCTCGGTGACGGGCACGCGCTGCACCCGGTGCACGCCGCCCTCGAACTTGAGCAGGGCGTAAGGCGCCTCGCCCGGCTCGGGGTTCCCCTTCGCCTTCACCGCGACCGTCACCGACTTGTAGCCGCCGAGGTCGGACTCCGTGGCGTCGAGCTGCTCGGTCTTCCAGCCGCGCCGCTCGGCGTAGCGGGTGTACATCCGGAGCAGGTCCCCCGCGAACAGCGCGGACTCCTCGCCTCCCTCGCCGGACTTGATCTCCAGGATCGCGTCCTTGGAGTCGGTGGCGTCCCGCGGCACGAGGAGATGGCGCAGCCGCTCCTCGGCGGCCAGCTTGCTCTGCGTGAGCGACTCGGCCTCCTCCACGAACGCCGGGTCCTCGCCGGCGAGCTCCTTGGCCGCCTCGATGTCGTCCCCGAGACGCTGCCACTCGCGGTACGTGCGCACGATGGCGCTCAGCTCGGCGTACCTCTGGTTGAGCTTCCTCGCCACAGCCTGGTCGGCGTGGATGCCGGGGTCGGCGAGCCTGTGCTCGAGCTCGGCGTGCTCGGCGACCAGCCCTTCAACGGCTTCGAACATTGCCGTGCATCCTTTCGACGAGGTCACATACGGGGACAGATCCTTCGACGCGCTCAGGACAGACAAAGCGCCGGCCACGCACGAGTGCGGGGCCGGCGCCTGTGTGAAGCTACTTCTTCGCGGCGTCCTTCTTGGCGTAGCGGGCCTCGAAGCGGGCCACACGGCCGCCGGTGTCGAGGATCTTCTGCTTGCCGGTGTAGAACGGGTGGCACTGGGAGCACACATCCGCGTGGATGTTGCCGTTGGTGGCGGTGCTGCGGGTGGTGAAGGTGTTCCCGCAGGTGCAGGTCACTTCGGTCACCACGTAGTCCGGGTGGATGTCCTTCTTCATGGTTTTCCTCTCGAGGGTCATCGGTCGCCGGGTCGTTCACCACCTCGACGGGAACGTGAACCGGAACCAGCCATCAAGTGTGCCAAACAATCTGTTCCGGGTGTTAATTCCCCGGATGCTCAGAATGAGGTGGCGGTCTCGTCACGACGTACGACACCGAACATCAGCGCCGAGGCGGACAGTGTCACGGTGAGCATCACGGCCCCCATCGGCATCGCGTTGGTGCTGCCGAACATCCCGACCAGCGGCGCCACCACCGCGCCTATGCCGAACTGCACCGCGCCGAGCATGGCGGCGGCGGTCCCCGCAGCCTCTCCGTGCCTGGTGAGAGCGAGCGCCGGGGTGTTGGGGAGGGACAGCCCGCAGCTGGCGATGACCAGCCCGAGCGGTACCAGGACCCCGTACAGTCCGCCGATCCCGGTGGCTCCAGCCAGGACCAGCGTCGCGGAGGACGCGACCCCGACGAGCATCGCCCTGGCCAGCACACCCGCGGCCCCGAACCGACGGAGGAGCCGCGGGTTCACCTGTGACGCGATGGTGAGGCCCAGCGCGTTCGCCCCGAACACCAGGCCGAACGTCTGCTCGTCGAGCCCGTAGCCGTTCTGGAGCACGAACGACGAACCCGCCACGTAGGCGAAGATGGCGGACATCATCAGGCCGCCGATCAGCACCAGCGCGACGAAGGTCCGGTCCCGCAGGAGAGAGCGGTACGTCGCCAGGGTCGCGCCGAGCCTCGGGGAGCGCCTCCGCTCCACGGGGAGCGTCTCCTTGATGCCGACGAGGGCCACGCCGACCAGCAGGGTCGCGGCGAGCGCGAGCACGACGAAGATGCCGCGCCAGGAGGTGACCTGGAGGATGAACCCGCCGAGAGTCGGGGCCAGGATCGGCGCGAGCCCGATGACGAGCATCAGCCGCGACATCAGCCGCGCCACGGCCACACCGCTGAACTGGTCGCGAACCGTCGCCATCGCGACCACCGAGATGGCGGCGCCGGCGAACCCCTGAAGGATGCGCACGCCGGCCAGCACGTAGATGCTCGGCGCCAACGCGCAGAGCAGCGACGCGCACGCGTGCACGACCAGCCCGGTCACCAGCGGCCGCTTCCGCCCGAACGCGTCGGAGAGCGGGCCGATGACCAGCTGCCCGAACGCGAGGCCCCCCAGCATCCCGGTCAGCGTCAGCTGCGTTGCCGACGCCGAGGCGTCGAGGTCCGCTGACAGCGACGGGAAGGCGGGGAGGTACATGTCGATCGTGAGCGGACCGAGCGAGATCAGCGCTCCCAGCACGATCACGAGCTGCACGTAGCGACGCCCCGTCGGCGCAACGGCCGCGGTCACTGCCGTGGATGCGCTCACACTGTCTCCCCCACACCCACACGGACTTGTCGGGGCCTGGTGGGGCTATGGCCCCACCAGGCCCTGACAGGTCGGTAACAGCTGCTGGTCAGTCGCCGTCGCGGCCGTTGTTGGCCATCGGCGTCGTCTTCTGCACCTGCATCAGGAACTCGACGTTGCTCTGGGTCTTCTTCAGTCGCTCGAGCAGCAGCTCGAGAGCCTGCTGGCCGTCGAGGCCGGAGAGCACCCTGCGCAGCTTCCAGATGATGGAGAGCTCCTCCTTGCTCATCAGGAGCTCCTCGCGGCGGGTGCCCGACTGGACCGCGTCGATGGCCGGGAAGAGCCGCTTGTCGGCGAAGTCGCGACGCAGGCGGATCTCCATGTTTCCGGTGCCCTTGAACTCCTCGAAGATCACCTCGTCCATCTTCGAGCCGCTCTCGATCAGCGCGGTCGCGAGGATGGTCAGCGAGCCGCCGTCCTCGATGTTGCGGGCGGCGCCGAAGAACCGCTTCGGCGGGTAGAGCGCCGAGGAGTCCACACCACCGGACAGGATCCGGCCGCTGGCCGGGGCAGCCAGGTTGTAGGCGCGCCCCAGACGCGTGATCCCGTCGAGGAGGACGACCACGTCGTGGCCGAGCTCGACGAGCCGCTTGGCCCGCTCGATGGCGAGCTCCGCCACCGTGGTGTGGTCACTCGCAGGTCGGTCGAAGGTGGAGGAGATGACCTCGCCCTTGACCGACCGCTCGAAGTCGGTGACCTCCTCCGGACGCTCGTCGACCAGGACGACCATCAGGTGGCACTCGGGGTTGTTCGTGGTGATCGAGTTGGCGATCGACTGCATGATCATCGTCTTGCCGGCCTTGGACGGAGAGACGATCAGGCCTCGCTGGCCCTTGCCGATCGGCGCGGCGATGTCGATCACGCGCCCGATCAGGTTGCTGGCCTCGGTCTCCAGGCGGAGCCGCTCCGAGGCGTAGAGCGGCGTGAGCTTCTGGAACTCGACCCGGCTCTTCGCAGCTGCGACGTCGGCACCGTTCACGGTCTCGATCCGCACCAGCGGGTTGAACTTCTCCTTGCGCTCGCCCTCTCGCGGCTGACGCACCATGCCGGTGATCGCGTCACCCCGCCGGAGACCGTACTTGCGCACCATCGACAGCGAGACGTACACGTCGTCCGAACCGGGGAGGTACCCGCTTGTGCGGACGAACGCGTAGTTGTCGAGCACGTCGAGGATGCCCGCTGCGGGAACGAGAACGTCGTCCTCGCTGACCTGCGGCTCGGCCTCGTCGCGGCGACGGTCCCGGTAGCCACCGCGGTCGCCACCACGGTCGCCACCACGGTCACCGCCACGGTCGCCTCCACGGTCGCGGTCACGTCCCCGACGGCGCCTGCTGCGGCGCCCGCCCTGGTCGTCGTCGTCGCGGCCCCGCCCGCCGCCCTGCTGGTTCCGGTTGTCGCTCCGGTTCTGGTTCCGGTCACGGTCCTGGTTCCGGTCCCGCCCCTGGTCACCGTGGCCACGGTCGCCTCCGCGGTTGCGGTCGCCCTGGTCGCGGTCCTGGTCACGGTCCTGGTCGCGGTCCTGGTTGCGGTCGCGGTCCTGGTTGCGGTCGCGGTCCTGGTTGCGGTCGCGGTCCTGGTTCCGGTCGCCATCCTGGTTGCGGTCCCGCCCCTGGTCACCCTGGCCACGGTCGCCTCCGCGGTTGCGGTCGCCCTGGTCACGGTCTCGGTCGCGCTCCTGGTTCCGGTCGCGGTCCTGGTTCCGGTCGGCACCCTGCTCGCGGTCCTGGTTCCGGTCGCGGTCCTGGTTGCGGTCTCCCCCGCCTCCGTCACGCCCGTCGCCGGAACCCGGCGCCTTGGCGGTGGGTGCAGCCTCGGACTGGCTGCTCGACTGGCCCCCTGGTTGCCCGCCTGCCGGAGCAGCCGACTGGCTGCCCGACTGGCCACCCGCCTGGCCACCCGACTGGGCGGCCTTGATCGCGTCGATCAGCTGGCTCTTGCGCATGCCACCGACGCCCTTGATGCCCAACCCCCCGGCCATCTGCTTCAGCTCGGGCAGCAGCATTCCGCTGAGCCCGGCCGCACGGCGCTTTGAGGGGGTGGCTTCGGTCGTTTCCGTCACGTGAGGTCCTTCCCACGTCCAGGCCGGCCCGGATTCCACCGGGGGCCTTGATTCACTGTGGATTTCCCTGACCTGTAGCCGGACGCATCGGGCCCCTTGGACCGATCTGGCATCCAGACGATGAGTTCGAGGAAGAAATGTGCACCGAGTAAGGATCTGCGCATGGGCTAGATCACTGGCGCAGTTGCAGCCTAGCACCTCTCGGGAGGTTGCGGTGCCGTGGGTTGGAACTGCGGCGAGTCCCTGTCTATTCCGGCGTCCAGCCGTCGACGGCGACCTGCACTCCCCTGCGGTCCACCTGCAGCACCAACGCCTCCCAGCCCGGTGGCACGCGCGCTGCGAGGTCCGCCTCGGTCGACGCGTCGGTGAAGGCCAGCACGGTCGGCCCAGCCCCGGAGACGACCGCTGCCACCCCGTCCGCCCGCAACGTCTGCACGAAGTCGAGGCTCTCGGGCATGGCCGGTTCGCGGTAGCTCTGGTGAAGCAGGTCCTGCGTCGCCGCGAACAGCAGCTCGGGCTGCCGGCTCAGCGCCACGACGAGGAGCGCGGCTCGTGCCGCGTTGGCGGCGGCGTCCTCGTGCCTGACCGTCTCGGGCAGCAGCCCTCGCGCGACCTTCGTCTCCACAGGCTCAGGAGGCACGAAGGCCACCACGCCGACCCGGGGGTCGACAGACACGGCGGTTGCGTGGAACCGGTCCCCCTCCGACCAGGCGATCGTGAAACCCCCGAAGAACGCGGGCGCAACGTTGTCCGGGTGGCCCTCCACGGTGGCGGCGAGGGAGAAGACGGCGTCGTCGTCCATCAGCAGGGAGCCGCCCGCCACGAGGGCTCGTGCCGCGCAGATGCCGGCCACGATGGCTGCGGACGACGAACCGAGGCCGCGGCCATGCGGGATGGCGTTCTCACAGTGCAACCGGATCCCGGGGACCTCGCAGCCCATGGCGTCGAAGGCACGGCACATCGCCTGGTAGACGAGGTGGCTCTCGTCCGTGGCCACGTCGTCGGCGCCCACGCCGCTGACCGTGATGTGGGCGCCTGCGTCGGCCACCACCTCGGCGGTGACCACGTCACGGAAGTCGAGCGCGAGGCCGAGAGAGTCGAAGCCCGGGCCGAGGTTGGCGCTGGTTGCAGGGACCGAGACGCGGGCCCGGCCGGTCACGAACGTCGGCATCCTCAGTGCAGTCCCGCGGCTTCGGCGGCGGCGTCCACGTCCGGCTCCACGACCGTGTCGACCAGGTCCGTGAACGTCGAGAGCGCGGTGTCGATGTCCTTGAGGCCGTGACCGGTGACGGTCACCACCACGGTCTTGCCCTTGAACGACTCGCCCGCCTCGACATCCTTCAACAGGCCTGCCACACCGGCGGCGGACGCAGGCTCCACGAACACCCCGTCCTCGCCGGCCAGCTGTCTCTGGGCGGACAGGATCTGTTCGTCGGTGACCGCCCGGAACCGCCCACCGGACTGCTCCGCCGCCTCGACGGCGAGGTGCCACGACGCCGGGTTGCCGATCCGGATCGCGGAGGCCACCGTCTCGGGCTCGAGCACGGGTGAGCCGCCGACGAGCGGCGCGGACCCGGCCGCCTGCCAGCCGAGCATGCGGGGCCTGCGCGTGCTCTCGCCGGCCTTCTCGTACTCCAGGTAGCCCTTCCAGTACGCCGAGATGTTGCCGGCGTTCCCGACCGGCAGGACGTGGACGTCAGGCGCGTCACCGAGGAAGTCGACGATCTCGAACGAGGCGGTCTTCTGTCCCTCCAGTCGCATGGGGTTGACCGAGTTGACCAGCGCGACGGGGTACTTCTCGGCGAGCGCGCGGGAGACCCGCAGGCAGTCGTCGAAGTTGCCCTTCACCATGATGACCTGGGCGCCGTGCACGATGGCCTGAGCCAGCTTTCCGGCGGCGATCTTGCCCTGGGGGATCAGCACCAGCGGCTTGATCCGGGCGCGAGCGGCGTAGGCGGCCATGGAGGCCGAGGTGTTCCCCGTCGAGGCGCAGACGACCGCCTCCGCACCCTGCCCCACGGCAACAGACAGGGCGACGGTCATCCCACGGTCCTTGAAGGAGCCGGTGGGGTTGTTGCCCTCGACCTTCAGCCAGACGTCCGCGCCGGTCAGCTCGGAGAGCCACCGGCTGTCCACCAGCGGGGTTCCTCCCTCACGCAGGGTGACCGTGGGGGTCCCCTCCGGGAGGTTCAGCCAGGACCGGTACTCCTCGATCACTCCACGCCACTGGTGCGTCATTCACCGTCTCCTTCTACGCGCATGATCGACGAGACGTCGTGGACGTTGGCCATCGTGCGCAGCTTCTCGATCGTCGCGGCCAGGTCCTTGTCGGGGGCACGGTGCGACATCACCACGAGCTGCGCGTCGTCGCCACGCCCCTCCTGGCGCACGGTCTGGATCGAGACCCCGTGCTCGGCGAACGTGGTCGCCACCTGAGCCAGGACTCCAGCCCTGTCGTCCACGTCGATCGCGACGTGGTAGCTGGTCCGGGTGTCGCCCATCGGCAGCACCTCACACTGCGCGTAGGCGGACTCGCCGACGCCGCGGACGTCGTTGAGGCGGTTGCGGGCAACCGTGACGAGGTCGCCCAGCACCGCACCCGCTGTGGGAGCTCCTCCGGCGCCGGGACCGTAGAACATGAGCTGGCCCGCGGCGTCGCTCTCGACGAAGACGGCGTTGAAGGCCTCGCGGACGCTGGCCAGGGGGTGTGCCCTGGGGATCATCGCCGGGTGCACCCGGGCGGACACGGCAGGACCGTCGGGGCCCTCGGTGAGCTCGCAGATCGCCAGCAGCTTCACCACGCAGCCCATCTCGCGCGCGGCCGCCACGTCGCTCGCCGTGACGTCGGAGATCCCCTCCCGGTAGACGTCTGCCGCGGTGACACGGGTGTGGAACGCCAGGCTGGCCAGGATGGCGGCCTTCGCCGCTGCGTCGTAGCCCTCGACGTCGGCGGTCGGGTCGGCCTCGGCGTACCCCAGCTCCTGGGCCTCTTCGAGCGCCTCAGTGAAGCCGGAGCCCGAGGTGTCCATCTTGTCCAGGATGTAGTTCGTGGTCCCGTTGACGATGCCGAGCACACGTCGGACCTTGTCGCCCGCGAGCGACTCGCGAAGCGGGCGCAGGATCGGGATGGCGCCTGCCACGGCGGCCTCGTAGTAGAGGTCCCGGCCGGCCTTCTCAGCAGCGGCGAACAGGGTGCTGCCGTCCTCCGCGAGCAGGGCCTTGTTGGCGGTCACGACCGACGCACCGTTCTCGAGGGCCTTGAGGATCAGCGTCCTCGCGGGCTCGATACCCCCGATCACCTCGATGACCAGGTCGACGTCTCCCGAGCTGACCAGGCCCTCCGCGTCGGCGGTGAGCAGCTCCTTCGGGACGTCCTCGTCACGCTGCAGCTCGGGCCGTCGTACCGCCACTCCGACCAGCTCGATCGGCGCGCCGACCCGGGCCGTGAGGTCGTCGGCGTGCTCTCGGATGAGCCGGACGACCTGGCTGCCCACAGATCCGCAGCCGAGCAGGGCGAGCCTCAGGGGAGGGCGCACGGCGTGATCATCTCTCTGGCCATCCATGTGATTCATCTTCGGCCATCTCGTCGAAAGTCTCAGGTTTCGGTACGACACGTCCGCACGGTGAGATAGGAGTACGACGGTCCGCGGCGCCTCGCGACGAGGGTCTCACGCGCCCACGTCCGTACGCAGGAGATCGTCCTCCGTCTCGCGACGCACGATGACCGACGCCGCCCCGTCCCGGACCGCGACCACCGGCGGGCGAAGGGCGTGGTTGTAGTTGCTCGCCATCGACCGGCAGTAGGCCCCGGTGCCAGGGACCGCGATGAGGTCGCCGGGCGCCACGTCACCGGGGACGAACTCGTCCTTGACCACGATGTCGCCTGCCTCGCAGTGCTTGCCCACGATCCGGCCGAGCACCGGCGGCGCCTCGGACCGTCGTGAGGCCAGGGTGCAGCTGTAGTCGGCGTCGTAGAGGGCGGTCCGGATGTTGTCGCTCATGCCGCCGTCGACGGAGAGGTAGGTGCGGACCGCGCCGGCGTCCAGCTCGACCGGCTTGACGGTGCCGATCTCGTAGACCGTGCAGACCGAGGGCCCGACGATCGCCCGGCCCGGCTCGATCGACAGTGTCGGCACCGGGATCTCGAACGCTCGGCACTCGTGCTCGACGATCTTCGTGATCTCGGTGGCGAGCTGCGCCGGGTCGGCGGGGTCGTCCTGCGTGGTGTAGGCGATGCCGAAGCCGCCGCCGAGGTCCATCTCGGGCATCTCGACACCGAGCTCGGCCGAGACCCGCGCGTGAAGGGTGAGCACCCGTCGGGCGGCTACCTCGAACCCCGACGTGTCGAAGATCTGCGACCCGATGTGCGAGTGGAGGCCGAGGAGTCGCAGTCCGGGCGCCTCCTGCACCCGCCGTACCGCCTCGAACGCGTCGCCGGAGGTGATCGAGAAACCGAACTTCTGGTCCTCGTGGGCGGTGGCGATGTACTCGTGGGTGTGTGCCTCGACGCCTGCCGTCACCCGGACCATCACACCGGTCGTGCGGCCCAGCTCGGCCGTGACGGCGACCAGCCGGTCGACCTCCTGGAACGAGTCCACGACGATCCGGCCGACCCCGGCCTCCACCGCTCGGCGCAGCTCGCCGGGGGTCTTGTTGTTGCCGTGGTAGCCGATCCGCTCGGGGGCGAACCCGGCCCGCAGGGCGACGGTCAGCTCACCGTCCGAGCACACGTCCAGGCTGAGCCCCTCCTCGGCGACCCACCGGGCGACCGTCGTACACAGGAACGCCTTCCCGGCGTAGAAGACCTCGTAGTCGGAGAAGGCCTCACGGAAGGCGCGAGCGCGGGAGCGGAAGTCGGTCTCGTCGAGGACGTACGCCGGGGAGCCGTGCTCGGCGACCAGGTCACGGAGGTCGACCCCGCCCACCTCCAGGGCGCCGGCCTCGTTCTTCCGCGCCGTCGACGACCACAGCATCGGGACCAGGGCGTTGACGTCCCTGGGTTCGGGGAGCCACGACGGCCCGCGGTGGGACGCCCCGGCGTGGGCCCATCCGGCCTCATGCGCGTGCATCGGCGCTCACATCCGCTCGGGCGCCGACACGCCGAGCAGGTGGAGACCGTTGGCGAGCACCGTCCTGGTGGCCTCGACGAGAAGCAGCCGCGCGCGATGGAGGTCTGTGGCCTCCTCGTCGCCCTGTGGGAGGACCCGGCAGACGTCGTAGAACTTGTGGAACGCCGACGCGGTCGCCTCGAGGTAGCGCGCCACCCGGTGCGGCTCCCGGAGCTCGGCCGCCTGGGCCACAACGCGCGGGAACTCGGCGAGGGCGCGCAGCAGGTCACCCTCGCGCTCGTGTGACAGCAGGCCGGAGTCGAAGCCCTCGAGGAGGTCGGTTGCCGAGCCTGTCGAGACCCCCAGGTCCGCCGCGTTCCGGAGGATCGAGGCGAGCCGGGCGTGGGCGTACTGCACGTAGAACACCGGGTTGTCCGACGCCTGGCGCGTGATCTGCTCGACGTCGAGCGTGAGCGGCGAGTCCGACGGATAGCGGGCGAGCGTGTAACGCAGGGAGTCGACGCCGATCATGTCGACGAGCTCCTGGAGTGTGACGATCGCGCCGGCCCGCTTGCTCAACCTCACCTCCTCGCCATCGCGCATGATCTTGACGAGCTGCCCGATCAGGACCTCGATGTTCCTCTCGGGGTCGTCACCCGCGCACGCCGCCATCGCCTTCAGACGCCCCACATAGCCATGGTGGTCTGCGCCGAGGAGGTAGATACAGACGTCGAAGCCACGCTCGCGCTTGTCGACGTAGTAGGCGGTGTCGGAGGCGAAGTACGTCAGCTCCCCGTTCGACCGCACCAGCACGCGGTCCTTGTCGTCGCCGAAGTCGGTGGTGCGCATCCAGAGCGCACCATCGGCCTCGAACAGGTGCCCCTCCCCTTCCAGCTTCTTGAGGCCGTGCTCGACCTTCTCCCCCTCGTGCAGCGACCGCTCCGAGAACCACACGTCGAAGTGGGTGCGGAACCCGTCGAGCTGCTGCTGCTGCTCGGCGAGCTGGATGCGGTAGCCGGCCTCCCGGAAGGCGACGAGCCGCTCGTCCGCCGGCAGGTCGAGGATGCCAGGCTGCTCGGCAAGCACCTGCTCGGCGAGGTCGGCGATGTAGACCCCGTGGTAGCCGTCCTCGGGAACGGGATTGCCCAGCGCCGTCGCCTCGATGGACGCGGCGAACTTGTCCATCTGGTTGCCGCGGTCGTTGATGTAGAACTCGCGGGCCACCTCCGCGCCCGCAGCCTCGATCACGCGGGCGATGGCGTCACCGACGACGGCCCAGCGGGTGTGCCCGAGGTGGATCGGCCCGGTCGGGTTGGCGGAGATGAACTCGACGTTCACCCGCTGGCCGGCCAGCGCGTCGTTCCGTCCGTACGCCGCACCGGCGTCGACGACCTGCCGGGCGATCTCGCCCTGTGCAGCAGCCTCCACGCGGATGTTCAGGAAGCCCGGCCCGGCGATCTCGACCGATGCGATGCCGTCCGCGGCGTCGAGCCGCTCCGCGAGCAGGGCGGCGAGGTCACGGGGTGGCATCCCGGCCTTCTTCCCCAGCTGCAGGGCCACGTTGGTCGCGTAGTCGCCGTGCTCCTTGACCTTGGGGCGCTCCACCACCACGGTCGCGGGAACACCGTCGGGAAGGCGCAGGGCACCCTCGTCGGTGAGCTCGGTCAGGGCGTGGACGATGCTCTCGGACAGCTGCTCAGGAGTCACCGGTCAAGGGTATCCGCGGGGCAATGGGCGGTTCACGTCGATATCGGCCCGCGGATGGTCCGGCCGGCTCAGCCGCCTGCCGCGGACCTGCCGGACGTCGCGAGACGGGTCACGACGTCCACGAGCTCGGCCGGCTCGAAGGGCTTGGTCAGGTAGGCCTCGACGCCGAGCTCCTCACCCCTCGCGATGTCGGTGGCCTGGGCACGGCCGGTGACGATCACGATGGGGATGTGCTCGGTTGCCGGGTCGCTCCTCAGCCGCGCGACCGCCTCGAACCCGTTGAGCCTGGGCATCACCACGTCAAGGGTGACCACGTCGGGTTCGACTTCCCTGACGAGCTCCAGCCCCGCCTCCCCGTCTGCGGCGGTCATCACCTCGAAGCCCTCGAGCTGGAGGTTCACAGCGATCAGCTCACGGACCACCGACGAGTCGTCGACGACCACGGCACGAAGCGCGCGACCCGCCATGGCGAGAGCCCCCAATCATCGTCGTCCGGTCGTCATGTACGCTCATCGCGCAGCCTGTGAGCCCCCGTAGCTCAGGGGATAGAGCACCGCCCTCCGGAGGCGGGTGCGTAGGTTCGAATCCTACCGGGGGCGCTCACTCATCTTGTCGGGATTCCATCGATGTCTCCGACCATCAACGGAGCAGGTCCGGCAGTCCGGACCGGCCGCCGTCCGTCCTGGTGCTCCAGACCACGTCACCCAGTCCCCCAGCCGTCACGTGACGTTCGCGTGCGTCGGTCGTTGAGGCGCCTGCGACCGGACAGACTTTCTCGGGCTCTGCGACGGGATCGCTCCATCACCCCTGCAATCTCGGAGGATCTCCTTGAGTTCACACAGGCTGACGACACACAGGAGGAGCGGTACGCAACGGCGGCTTCTCAGCCGCGTGGCCGCCCCGATCATCACCATCGGACTGGCGCTCAGCGGGGCGGCGGTCCTCGCCAACACCGACTCGGGCGACAAACCCGTCGAGACGGCCTTCGCGTACCAGTCCTCCGCCTACGGCACACGTGTCCGGGCCGGCGACGACAGCGGCAGCGCCGGCTCGGGGCCGACCGCATGGTCGATCCTCGGCTGCACGAAGCTTGCCCCCATCAGCCGGCACCAGAACGGCTTCATCGGCAAGGTCAACGCCAACAGCATGGTCGACGTGGGAGCGGTCTCGAGCCGCGCCTGGACCTACCGGCTGCCGAAGAAAGACACGTACGGCACCCGGGCGGTCAACACCGTGGCCGACGTGGTCCTCGGCGACCCCGACGGCGCGCACCTCTCGATCGGCTCGATGAGGTCCACCGCCGATGCCTTCGCGCGCAGCGGCACCCTCGGCTCCGCTACCGACATCGTCTGGTCCGATCTCGACATCAAGCTCGCTCCCGGCGACGAGCCTGCCACCGGCACGCCTCTCGACCAGCTCGTGGACGCGGTCAACAACGACGCCGACGCCGCGGCACTGCAGATCATCCGTGAGACGGGCGGTGTCGACATCACGGGGGTGGGCAGGGTCTCCTTCGGATGGACCCGTACCCCGGTCCGGAAGGCCCTCGGCTTCGCCCGGGCGAGTGTCTATGGCCTGCGCATCAACCTGGAGAACGGCTCCAGGGTCGACCTGGGCCGGGCACGTGCCAGGATCCAGAAGGACATGCCCGCGGGTGTGCTCGGCGGGCATGCCTACGGCCTGGAGGCCACAGCGGCCGACGACGCGGTGAGAGTCGGGCGTGTCGCGAAGTGGATCCTCCCCTGCCAGGGAACCGACGGTGAGTGGAAGCACAACCGGCTTGCCGGGCTGCACTCACCAGGAGCCTTCGCCGTCGAGGGGGTCCACTCCGCGGTCAACGGCATCCAGCGGGAGAATCACAGCGCGAAGGCCACGACGTTCGGCGAGGTAGCGTCTGTCGACGTGGGCGACGGTCAGCTCGTGATCACCGGAGCCCGTGCCCAGGCGAACGTCCGGCAGGACGAGAACGGCCGGATCGACGCCAGGAACATCAAGGGCACGACCACCGGCTCGATCAGCGCCAGCGGCGAAACCCAGCACTTCCCCGCGGGGTCCGACGTGATCACCATTCCCGGCGTTGCGAAGATCGAACGCGACATCGTGACCCGTGGGCGTCGTTCCATCGAGGTGACCGCGCTGCGAGTCACCCTCCTCGACGGCAGCGGCCTTGTCCTCGAGCTCGCCCACGCCAAGGCGCGCATCGCACGCCACTGACCGGCACGGGAGCAGGGCCGAGCGCGACGCTCGACGGCGTCAGCACCCGCCGTTGAGCGTCGCGTCGTTCCTCGTGCGCGCGGCGATGCTCCGGGCCTGGCCGATGTTGGCGAACACCACGCTGGCCGCCCCGACGTACCCGGTGCTGCCGGTGATGACGCAACCCCGGAACTTCTGGGGAGAGATCTGCGTGGCGGCCTGCGCCAGCCGATACACCTCGCTCGGGGGCAGGTTGGTGTCCATGTTCTTGACCACCGACAACACCGCGCGCTCCATGAAGCCTGGGTTGTCCGCGTTGCGGCGTACCTGGTTGAGGATGCCGCGAAGGGTGCGCTGCTGGTTCGCGGACCGGTCGAAGTCCCCTCTGGGGAAGGGCTTGCGCAGCCGGGAGAAGACCATCGCCTGGATGCCGTTCAGCTTGTTCTCGCCCACCTTGTAGCCCGCCGGCCGCACGGGGTCCGAGAACGCGTACTTCGACTGCACGGTGACGCCGCCGATGGTGTTCACCATCCGCGCGAAACCGCGGAAGCTCGTGGTGAAGACGTAGTCCGGCCGGATCCCGACCATGTTCTTCACCGCGGAGGCCATGAGCTGCGGTCCGCCGAAGTACATCGCGGCGTTGATCTTGTTCCTGCCGTGACCGGGGATGTCCACGAACGAGTCCCGCGGGATCCCGATCGCGGTCGCCGCGCCCGTCCGGGTGTTGATCCCCACGAGCTGGATCGCATCGGCCCGGCTTCGCACCACGGACTGCCCTGGCCGGGCGTCGGACCCGAGGGCCAGGATCCACACGACCTGCGGCGAGTGGTCGACCCCCTCCGCCGTGTTCACCTTCACCAGCGTGGTGGGCGCGTTCCGCAGTGCGGAGTCGGGTACGACGGCCGCGGTCACCGCCAGCACGACGCCGAGCGCGACCAGCCGTCGGAGACGCCGGAGGTGTCGCGACCAGGACGTGCCGGCCACGGTCTCGCGGTTCACCGGATCCATCACATACCGCCCTTCTCCGCCGGCACGGCCGAACGCGCCAGGTCGTACCCGAAGATCTCCCACTTACCGGACTTCGCGCGGCTCAGGACCAGCCGGCCGGTGACCGTCACCTTCTGGTCCACGCCCTCGTCGCCGCGCTCCACCACGAACACCAGCCTCACCCGTGCCGTGACCCCGGCGACGGTCCGCTTCGGGAGGAGCACGGACAGCCTCACCCACTTCCGCTTCGGCACGACGGCCTCGATGGTGTCCCCGAGGCTCGCGTTGGTCAACAGCTCACGGTCCGCGCGTGCGCGGCGCGCGGCTCCCGACGAGAACGGCGTGAAGGCATCCGAGAAGTCGCTCCTCGGATAGTCCCCCTCGAAGAACGCGCCGTCGAAGTACTCAGACACGGTCCGCCCGATCTGGTTCTCGAGCACTTTGGCACTCGACTTCTTCATCTTCCCGCCGGGGACCTGCGCCACCCGGATGTCCAACGGCACCGGCTTGGCGTCGAGCGTCGCGGCCGCTCCGGTGGAGGCGCTTGGTGCTCCGGAGGCCGCCGGTTCGGGATCATCGGAGCCGGTGCACGCCGTGGCCGAGGTCATCAGCGCGGCGCAGGCCAGACCGGCGACAGCCCGCCTGAACGGCCGAGTGAGCGGTGACATCATGCGAGTCATCATCCCCATCGTGTGTGGTGCGACGTGAGCCTGGCTACACCCACCGGCAATCTGCCGGTCCCGGCTGCACTTACTTGTGGCGAAGGATTAGCCTTGGAGCCGAACACCCACCTTAGATCCGCACCGGAAGAGGCGATTCAGGCCGTGGCCGAGTCTTCGCAGGACAACCCCGTCGACAAGACGCTTGCGGCGTTCGGAGCCAACGAATGGCTCGTGGACGAGATGTACGAGCGTTACCAGCAGGACCCCAGCAGTGTGGACAAGGCGTGGTGGGACTTCTTCAAGAGCTACACACCCGGTGAGCATGTCACGGACAAGCCGGTGCAGGGCAACGGCGTGCCGCCGCGCCGCTCTTCCGCCACCGTGAAGCCGCAGGCCCCCTCGCAGCCGAGGGCCGCCGAGCCCCAAGCCGCACCGAAGCCGGCCGAGCCCAAGGCCGCCGAGCCCCAAGCCGCACCGAAGCCGGCCGAGCCGAAGCCCGCACCCAAGCGGGCCGAGACCAAGGCCGCGACGGCCCCCAAGCCTGCGGCGCCGCCCGCCGCGGCGGCGGCCAAGCCCACCGGCCCCGTGCCGAAGGAGCCCGAGGCCGCTCCGAAGCCGGAGGTGAGCGACGAGCCGGTGCTCACGCCGCTCCGCGGGGCACCCGCCCGCACCGCTCAGAACATGGACCTCAGCCTGAGCGTCCCGACCGCGACCAGCGTCCGCTCGGTTCCCGTCAAGCTCCTCGTCGACAACCGCACGGTCATCAACAACCACCTCGCGCGGGCCCGCGGCGGCAAGGTCTCGTTCACCCACATCATCGGCTACGCGCTGGTCAAGGCGCTCAAGCAGATGCCGGAGATGAACAACGGCTTCGATGTGATCGACGGCAAGCCCACGCTGATCCAGCCGAGCCACATCAACCTCGGCCTCGCGATCGACATGCAGAAGCCGGACGGCACCCGTCAGCTGCTCGTGCCGTCCATCAAGGCCGCCGAGTCGATGGACTTCGCCGGGTTCTGGGCCGCCTACGAGGACCTCATCCGCAAGGCCCGCAACAACAAGCTCGCGGTGAGCGACTTCCAGGGCACGACGATCAGCCTCACCAACCCCGGCACGATCGGCACCAACCACTCGGTGCCGCGCCTGATGAAGGGCCAGGGCTGCATCGTCGGCGTCGGAGCGATGGAGTACCCCCCGGAGTTCCAGGGCGCGTCCGAGGAGACCCTCACCCGCAACGCGGTCAGCAAGGTCATGACCCTCACGTCGACGTACGACCACAGGGTCATCCAGGGCGCGCAGTCCGGCGACTTCCTGCGTCGTCTTCACGCGCTGTTGCTGGGCGAGAACGGCTTCTACGACGAGATCTTCCGCGCCCTGCGCATCCCCTACGAGCCGATCCGTTGGGCCCGTGACATCTCCGCGACCCACGACGACGAGATCAGCAAGCAGGCGCGGATCCTGGAGCTGATCCACGCCTACCGCGTCCGGGGCCACATCATGGCAGACACGGACCCACTCGAGTACCAACAGCGCAGCCACCCCGATCTCGAGGTTGAGTCTCACGGCCTCACGCTCTGGGACCTCGACCGGGAGTTCGCCACCGGTTCGTTCGGGGGCGCGGGCCGACGGTTCATGAAGCTCCGGAACATCCTCGGCATCCTGCGCGACTCGTACTGCCGCACCGTCGGCATCGAGTACATGCACATCCAGGACCCCGAGCAGCGCCGCTGGATCCAGGAGCGCGTCGAGCAGCCGCACGTGAAGCCTCCCCGCGAGGAGCAGCTGCGGATCCTGCTCAAGCTCAACCAGGCCGAGGCGTTCGAGACGTTCCTCCAGACGAAGTTCGTCGGCCAGAAGCGGTTCAGCCTCGAGGGCGCCGAGACCACGGTCCCGCTGATCGACGAGATCTGCGAGGCGGCCGCCGAGGAGGAGCTCGACGAGGTCACCATCGGCATGGCTCACCGTGGCCGCCTCAACGTGCTCGCGAACATCGTCGGCAAGAGCTACAGCCAGATCTTCCGTGAGTTCGAGGGGAACATCGACCCGCGCACCGTCCAGGGGTCCGGCGACGTCAAGTACCACCTCGGAGCCGAGGGCGAGTTCACCGCCGGCACGGGCGCGGGGATCAAGGTGTCCGTGGCCGCGAACCCGTCCCACCTCGAGGCCGTCAACCCGGTCGTCGAGGGCATCGCCCGGGCCAAGCAGGACATGCTGAACCGTGGGGCCGAGTTCCCCGTCCTGCCGCTTCTCGTGCACGGCGACGCGGCGTTCGCGGGTCAGGGCGTGGTGGCCGAGACGCTGAACCTGTCCCAGCTTCGCGGCTACCGCACCGGCGGCACCATCCACGTCGTGGTCAACAACCAGGTCGGCTTCACGACCTCGCCCGCCGCGTCGCGGTCGTCGTTGTACTGCACCGATGTCGCCCGGATGGTCCAGGCACCGATCTTCCACGTGAACGGCGACGACCCGGAGGCGTGCATCCGCGTCGCCCGGCTCGCCTTCGAGTACCGCCAGGCGTTCAAGAAGGACGTCGTGATCGACCTGGTCTGCTACCGCCGGCGCGGGCACAACGAGGGCGACGACCCGTCGTACACCCAGCCGCTCATGTACGACCTGATCGAGCAGAAGCGCTCGGTGCGCAAGCTCTACACCGAGTCCCTGATCGGCCGGGGCGACATCACGGTCGAGGAGGCCGAGCAGGTCCTCCGCGACTACCAGCAGCAGCTCGAGCGGGTCTTCACCGAGGTGCGCGAGGCAACCAGCGTGCCGTCGGAGTGGACCACGGTGCCGGACTACCCCGAGAAGCACGGCCACAAGTCGAGCACGGCGATCTCCAAGGAGACGCTCAAGCGCATCGCGGATGCTCACGTGAACGCCCCCGAGGGCTTCGTGGTGCACCAGAAGGTGCTGCCGCAGCTGCAGCGCCGGGCGGCCGCGATCACCGACGGACCGATCGACTGGGGCACCGGCGAGATCCTCGCCTTCGGTTCGCTGCTCATGGACGGGCGACCAGTCCGGCTGGCCGGCCAGGACTCGCGTCGCGGCACCTTCGTGCAGCGCTTCGCGACGATCATCGACCGCAACAACGCCGACGAGTGGACCCCGCTGGCCAACCTGTCGGAGGACCAGGCTCAGTTCTACGTCTACGACTCGCTGCTCTCGGAGTACGCCGCGATGGGCTTCGAGTACGGCTACTCGGTCGCCCGCCCGGACGCGCTCGTGGTGTGGGAGGCGCAGTTCGGCGACTTCGTCAACGGCGCCCAGACGGTGATCGACGAGTTCATCTCCTCCGGTGAGACCAAGTGGCGTCAGCAGTCCGGTGTGGTGCTCCTGCTCCCCCACGGCTACGAGGGCCAGGGGCCCGACCACTCGTCCGCCCGCATCGAGCGGTTCCTGACGATGGCCGCCGACGAGGCGTTCGTCGTCGCCCAGCCGTCGAGCCCTGCCAGCTACTTCCACCTGCTGCGCCAGCACTCGCTCGGCGAGGAACACCGTCCGCTGATCGTGTTCACGCCGAAGTCGATGCTCAAGCGCAAGGAGGCGGCCTCGCAGCCCACGGACTTCACCGAGGGCACCTTCCGCCCGGTCATCGGTGACGACCAGGTGGACGCGCAGGCCGTCGAGAAGCTGCTGCTGTGCAGCGGCCGGATCACCTGGGACCTCATGGTCGAGCGGAGAAAGAGCGAGGGGGAGAACCCGCACACCGCGATCGCCCGGGTGGAGCAGCTCTACCCCCGGCCGGTGGAGGAGCTGAAGGCGGAGATCGCGAAGTACCCGAACCTCAAGGAGATCCGCTGGGTGCAGGACGAGCCCGCCAACATGGGTCCGTGGCCGCACATGGCGCTTAACCTGACGCCGGAGCTCGGCGGGATCCCGTTCTCCCGTGTGTCGCGCCCCGAGTCCTCGTCGCCGTCGGTAGGCCAGCACTCCCGCCACGTCGAGGAGCAGAAGGCGCTGGTCCAGAAGGCCTTCGCCTGACCGGCGGCGCCATCCGATGTACTTCACCGACCGCGGGATCGAGGAGCTCGAGAAGCGTCGTGGCGACGAGGAGGTCACCCTTGCCTGGGTGGCCGACCGTCTCCAGGAGTTCACCGACATCCACCCGGAGTTCGAGATACCGGTCGAGCGGCTCGCCACGTGGCTGGCGCGGCTCGACGACCCCGACGACGAGTGACCCCGGGTGCGTGACCAGCGCCCGGTGCGCCGGGTCGTCGCCAACGAGCTCGCCGAACGCGGCCGCTGGCCCGCCACGGTCCCGGCGGTAGCCCAGCTGCTCGACGAGGGCCTCGACCTCGGTCCCGGTGTCACGTTGCTCGTCGGTGAGAACGGTTCAGGGAAGTCCACCCTCGTCGAAGCGGTGGCGATGGCGTTCGGGCTCGCCCCGGAGGGCGGCTCGCCCCACGTTCGGCACTCGACCCGGAAGTCGGAGTCCGAACTCTGGCGTTGGCTTCGGCTCGAGCGATCTCCCGGCGGGCCGCGGTGGGGCTTCTTCCTCCGCGCGGAGACCATGCACGGCTTCTACACCTACATGGACGACCACTCAGGTCCGCACGATCCGCGTTTCCACGAGCTGAGCCACGGCGAGTCGTTCCTGGAGATCCTCAGAACCCGGTTCGGCTCGCCCGGGCTCTACTGCCTCGACGAGCCCGAGGCCGCGTTGTCGTTCTCCGCCCAGATCGCCCTCGTCGGGACGATGCACGACCTCGCCGCGGACGGCGCGCAGATCCTGTGCGCGACGCACTCCCCACTGCTCGCGGCGCTGCCCGACGCGCGGATCCTGGAGGTCGGCGACTGGGGCATTCGCCTGTCGACGTACGACGAGCTCGAGCTCGTCGGACACTGGAAGGCCTACCTGTCGGAGCCGATGCGCTACCTGCGCCACGTGCTCTGACTGCGTGCGTCCCGGTTCGGGTCAGACCCCGTGGCGAACTGTCAGGTCCGTGATCTCCGCGTCCCGCGGGAGGTCCAGGGCGGTCAGCACCGTGGTCGCGACCGACTCAGGGTCGATCCAGTCCGCCGTCCGGAACTCCTTGCCCTCCTGGGCGAGCACCTTCTGCTGCATCGGCGTCGCGGTGCGACCGGGGTAGACACTCGTCACCCGCACGCCGTGCTCATGCTCCTCCACTCGAAGTGAGTCGGCCAGCGCGCGCAAACCGTGCTTGCTGGCGGCGTAGGCGGACCTCCCTGCGGTGACCGACAGTACGGCGCTCGAGTTCACGAACACGACGTGGCCGCGACCCGCCCGCAGCGCCGGGAGCAGTAGCCGGGTCAGCTCCGCCGGAGCGAGCAGGTTGACGTCGACGATCTCGCGCCACAGGTTCACGCCGGACTCGAAGACCGACCCCAGGTCCACCACTCCAGCCACGTGCAGCACGGAGTCGAGGCGGTCGGGAAGGTACTGCGCCGTCAGGGCCGCCGAGATTCCGGCAGGATCGGCAAGGTCCGCCACCAGGGCACGTGCCCCATGGATTCGGGAGGCCAACTCGGCCCCGCCGTTCCTGTCGCGGGCAAGGAGCAGGAGCTCGTCACCCCGGTCGGACAGCCGCTGTGCGATGGCCAGGCCGATGCCCGATCCGGCACCTGTGACCACGTGAGTAGCCATACCTGTGAAGGTAGCGCGGGAGGACACATCCCCGAACGCTTTCCATCCGGGCCATGGGTCAGCTCCAACCGAGTCGCCGGCCCGGCCATCTCAAGGACCCGGACGAACCGTCAGGTCCGAGATCTCCGCGTCTCGCGGCAGGTCCAGTGCGGTCAGCACCGTGGTCGCGACCGAGTCCGGTGCGATCCAGTCCGAGGGGTCGTACTGCTTCCCCTCCTGCTGGTGCACCTTCGCCTGCATGGGCGTCGCGGTGCGGCTGGGATACACGCTCGTCACCCGGACGCCGTGCTCGCGCTCCTCCGCGCGAAGCGAGTCCGCCAGCGCACGCAGGCCGTGCTTGCTCGCGGCGTAGGCGGACCATCGGGAGTTGGCCGAGAGCCCGGCTCCAGAGTTCACGAACACAACGTGCCCGCGCGCGGCCCGGAGCGAAGGGAGCACGAGCCGGGTCAGCTCGGCAGGGGCGAGCAGGTTCACGTCCACCGTCTCCCGCCACAGGTCCACGCCGAGCTCATCGACGGCCCCCAGGTCCACGACCCCGGCGACATGGAGGACGGAGTCGAGCCGGCCAGGTGGCTGCTGTCTCCTCAGAGCCTCCGAGATCCCGGCCGGGTCCGCGAGGTCCGCGACCAGTGCGCGCGATCCCGGAAACCGGGACACGAGCTCTGCTCCTCGCTCCTCGTCCCGGGCGAGCAGCAGCAACTCGTCGCCCCGGTCGCACAGTCGTCGTGTGATCGCCTCACCGATGCCCGATCCGGCACCGGTGACCAAGTGGGTAGCCATGCCCGCGAAACTAGCGGGTGAAGACGACCTTGCCGAAAACGTCGCCCTTGGCCATCGCCGCAAAGCCCTCGCGGGCGTCGTCCATGGGCATCACCTGGTCGATGACCGGTCGCACACCGCTCACGTCGAGAAGGTTGACCAGGGAGCCGAGCTCGAGACGGGTCCCCATCGTCGAGCCGATGACCCGCAGCTGCAGGAAGAAGACCCGGGTGAGCTCGGCGTTGTCGGGGTTCGGGCCGCTGGTGGCACCGGAGATCACCAGCGTTCCGCCCGGCCGCAGCGACTTGACCGAGTGAGACCACGTCGCCTTGCCCACGGTCTCCATCACCGCGTCCACCCGCTCCGGGAGACGGGCGTTGCTCTCGAAAACGTCGTGCGCTCCGAGCTCGAGCGCCCGCTTCCGCTTCCCCTCGTCCCGGCTCGTGGCGTACACCCGGAGGCCGCCGGCCCTGGCCAGGGCGATGAGCGCCGTGGCCACGCCGCCGCCTGCACCCTGCACCAGCACGCTGTCGCCGGGCTTGAGGCCGCCCTGGGTGAACAGCATGCGGTAGGCGGTCAGCCAGGCGGTCGGGAGGCACGCTGCCTCCTCGAACGACAGGGACTTCGGCTTGGGAACCACGTTCCCCTTCGGCACGACCACCTTGTCGGCGAAGGTGCCCTGGTGGCGTTCGCTGAGCAGCGACCGCCTCGGGTCCAGGGTCTCGTCCCCGGTCCACGACGGGTCGCTGACGACCGCGTGCACGACGACCTCGTTGCCGTCCTCGTCGTACCCAGCGGCGTCGCACCCCAGGATCATGGGCAGCGCCTCCTCACGCAGGCCCACGCCCTTCAGCGACCAGATGTCGTGGTGGTTGAGGGAGGCGGCCTTGACCGTGACCGTGGTCCAACCGTCCGGAGCGACCGGGTCGGGACGCTCCCCGACGACGAGCCCGGACAGCGGGTCCTCCGTGGAGAATCCTTGCGCGTAGACAGCAAACATGCGGACGACCTTACTGAGTGACGGCTTGCCGGGAACGTGCGCCCATCAGCGGCGGGCGAGCCTGTCCTTCCTGGCTGCCGCGGCGACCGCCTCGGCGACCGCGGGACCGACCCGGGGGTCGAACGGCGAGGGAATCACGTAGTCCTCGCTCAGGTCCTTCCCCACGAGCGCGGCGAGCGCGTCGGCGGCGGCGAGCTTCATGCTCTCCGTGATGCCGGTCGCGCGGACGTCGAACGCCCCGCGGAAGATGCCGGGGAACGCGAGCACGTTGTTGATCTGGTTCGGGTAGTCCGACCGCCCGGTGGCGACGACGCGGGCGTGCCGGTGCGCGATGTCGGGATGCACCTCGGGGTTGGGGTTCGCCAGGGCGAAGATGATCGCGTCGGGGGCCATCCGGGCGACGGCCTCCTCGGGGATGCTTCCTCCGGACACGCCGATGAAGACGTCGGCGCCGTCCAGCGCGTCCACGAGGCGGCCCGTGCGGCCGGTGGTGTCCGCGGTGTCCCGGGCGAGCGACAGCTTGACCGGGGTCAGGTCCGCGCGGGACGAGCTCAAGACGCCCTTGCTGTCGACGACGACGAGGTCCCGCAGCCCTGCGGCGAGGAGGATCCGCGCCACGGCCACGCCCGCCGCCCCGGCACCGGAGATGACGACACGGGTGTCCCCGATCGTGCGCTCCGTGAGCTTCAATGCGTTCTCCAGGGCGGCCAGGACGACCACGGCGGTGCCGTGCTGGTCGTCGTGGAAGACCGGGATGTCGAGGCGCTCTTTGAGCCGCTGCTCGATCTCGAAGCACCGCGGGGCGGAGATGTCCTCGAGGTTGATTCCCCCGAAGCTGGGTGCGAGGCGCACGACGGTCTCCACGATCTCGTCGGTGTCCTTGGTGTCCAGGCAGATCGGCACCGCGTCCACGCCGCCGAACTTCTTGAACAGGACCGCCTTCCCCTCCATCACCGGCATCGCGGCGGCCGGGCCGATGTCACCGAGGCCCAGCACGGCCGAGCCGTCGGTGACGACCGCCACCGTGTTCGAGACCCACGTGTAGTCGCCCACGAGCGACGGGTCCTGCGCGATGGCCTCGCACACCCGGGCCACGCCGGGCGTGTAGGCGAGCGAGAGGTCCTCGTTTCCCTCGAGCGGGACGGTGGCGGCGATCTCCATCTTGCCGCCGGCGTGCAGCTCGAACACGGAGTCGCCGGCGCGTGGGTTCTCGGGATCGGGCATCGGTGCTGAGGCAACCATCACTAGGCCTTCGGATCTGGGGAAACGTAGGCGCAGCTCAACGTACTTCGCGAGGTGAGGCGGCGGAGCTGCGGAAATCGGGGGTCTCCCTGTGTCCCACAGTGTGACACAGGTTCCCCGAAATCTGGACAGGCCTAGGGCGAATGTGTCTTTCGCGACACTCTCCGGAAGACCGGCCATACCCGGCAGAGCACGGTCGCGAGCACCTGCTCGTCGCCGACCGCACCCACCGACCAGGAGTCCACCCCCTCGGAGGGGTTGTCACGCTCGACCCACCAGCCAGCCGGCTCGCGGCGTACCGCGCGTTTCACCGCCACCACGTCGCCGAGGCGTACGACGACCAGCCGCCCGGCCCGCGGCACGGCACCGTGCACCACCAGAAGCCGGTCACCGTCGGACAAGGTCGGCAGCATCGACCGTCCGCGCACCACCGCGAACCCGATCCTTCGCCCCACTACGCCCACCGCCCTGCTCGATCACCAGGATGCCTGCGGAGTAGTGTCGCAGGTGGTTGACCTCAGAAAGCCACAGAAGCCAAGCACAGAAAGGACCCCGGATGTTCGCGCGACTGTTCGCACCGACCCTCGAAGTCCACGCTCACTGCGACCTTCCCTGCGGTGTCTACGACCCCGCCCAGGCTCGCATCGAAGCAGAGTCCGTCAAGGCCATCATCGGCAAGCTGGCCGACAACGACGACCCGGACTTCCGCACCCGCGCCGTCCTGATCAAGGAGCAGCGCTCCGAGCTCGTCAAGCACCACCTCTGGGTGCTCTGGACCGACTACTTCAAGCCCCCGCACTTCGAGAAGTACCCCCAGCTCCACCAGCTCTTCAACGAGGCCACCAAGCTGGCGGGAGCAGGCGGCACCAAGGGCACGATGGACGCGCAGGCGGCCGACGACCTGCTCGCGAAGATCGACGAGATCGCCGAGATCTTCTGGGAGACCAAGAAGGCCTGACCAAAGCACGCAAAACGGACGGGGTCGGCGGGGTGTACCCGCCCGGCCCCGTCTACGCTCTAAGGCACGTTCATCAGTGCCCAGCGACCACCAGCCGCACGAAGAGGTAACCCGTGGCAGAGACCCGTCCCGATGTCGAACTGAGGATCCCGGCGGACAGCGCCTTCCTCTCCGTGCTGCGTACGGCGACCGCCGGCCTCGCAGCTCGGCTCGACTTCACCCTCGATGACATCGAGGACCTCCGTATCGCTGTCGACGAGGCCTGCGCCATGGTGCTGCCTCAGGCCGCGAGCGGCTCCGACCTGAGCTGCTCGTTCTTCCTTGGTGGCGAGACCCTTCGCGTCGCCGTCTCCGCGGAGTGCGAGCAGCCCAGCCCGCCGAGTCGGGACGGCTTCGCCTGGACCGTCCTGTCGGCCCTCACCAACTCGCTCGAGGCCACCGTGGACGGCGACACCTTGACCGTCACCCTCACTCGAAGCAGCGGGGAGCCGGCGTAGCCATGCTCGAGGAACCTGTGGGCGGTACCTCGGATGTCGCGGACATCAGGGCGAGAAGCGCCCTGTTCTTCGCCGAGCTCACGGCCGAGGACACGTCGGAGTCCCGCCGGGCCGAGATCCGCGACAGCCTCGTCCGCCTGCATCTACCCCTGGTCGAGCACCTCACCCGCCGGTTCCTGAACCGCGGGGAGCCGTACGAAGACCTCTTGCAGGTCGGGACCATCGGTCTCATCAAGGCGATCGACCGGTTCGACACCGACCGCGGAGTCGAGTTCTCGACGTACGCCACTCCGACGATCGTCGGGGAGATCAAGCGCTACTTCCGGGACAAGGGCTGGGCGATCCGGGTCCCTCGGCGGCTGCAGGAGCTGCGGATCTCCATCTCCAACGCGACCGCCCGGCTCACCCAGGAGCTCGGCCGCTCGCCCACGATCTCCGAGATCGCCCGCGCGGTGGGGGTCATGGAGGAAGAGGTGATCGAGGGCCTCGAGTCGGCCAACGCCTACGCGACTCTCTCCCTGGACGCGACGGACTCGACCGAGGACAGCGCGCTCAGCATGCTCGACACGATCGGCGAGGACGACGAGGCCCTCGAGCACATCGAGAACCGCGAGTCGATCAAGCCGCTCCTCGAGCAGCTCGACCCACGGGAGAAGCACATCCTGACGCTGCGTTTCTTCCGCGGCATGACGCAGTCGCAGATCGCAACCGAGATCGGCGTCTCCCAGATGCACGTCTCCCGGCTGCTGAACAAGACGCTGGCGCAGCTGCGTGAGCGCCTCCTGGAGGACCCGACGCTGGACCGGCCGCGCACGGGCTGACGCGCTGAGCCTGAGGTCCGCTCCGGCTCAGTGGTCCTCGGCCAGGGCGTCCAGCGACGCCGGGAGGAAGATGCCGACCAGGACGACCACGGAGACGAGACCCAGCCCCACGCCCACCAGGGTCGTCGCTCCCCCGAGGAAGCTCCACGCGACCAGCAGCTGGATGAGCTGGGCCACGACGATTGGCGCCCGCGCCCACGACTTCCGCCGGGTGAGCGCCCAGGCACAGAACCCGAGGGCGACCGCGTAGACCACGAAGAAGAGCGCCGTGGTGAGGCCCATCGCCACCCGCTCTCCGGATACCGAGAACAGCTCGGCGATTCCTTGCAGCAATAGCAGCAGGGCTTCCACCCCTACCAGGGACGCGGCCACCAGGAGGGGGGCCGGAGCCCCGGGCTGAACCGGCGACGACGAGCCGGGGTCGGATGAGGCAGTCACGGGAGCAGAGCCTACGCCGGGGGTCCGCCAGTGCCCCGTCGGGTCGGAGCCGACGTGGCGACGCGCGCGTTTCACACCCTTGTTTGTGCGCCTGTGAACGATAAAGTGGATACCTGTGACCAAAGTGACCTCGCCAAAGGGTTGCCTGGGTCTGCTTCTCTTGCAACGATCTTCCCTGGTCTCCGGTCAGGGACCGCAGCCTTGCAAAGGGCATGCCGTGGCTCGACTCGGGAACCGGTCGAGTGAAAGGCAACATCAGGGGGAACGACCGATACGTGCCCGCCGACTCACCACGGACGGCTTGCACGACGCGAAGCGCGTTGACGGCTCACCCGCCTGAAACCGAACCCAAGATAAGGAGCTCGTCGCCATGGATTGGCGCCACCGCTCTGCGTGCCTCGACGAGGACCCAGAGCTGTTCTTCCCGATCGGCAACACCGGTCCGGCCATCCTCCAGATCGAGGAGGCCAAGCAGGTGTGCCGACGCTGCGAGGTGCGCGAGCAGTGCTTGGCTTGGGCGCTCGAGGCCGGGCAGGACCACGGCGTCTGGGGCGGCATGAGCGAGGACGAGCGTCGTGCGCTGAAGCGCCGCAACGCTCGAGCGAAGGTGCGCACCGCCTGACGGCGGGTTCAGACCGGGAGATCCAGGACCACTCTGGTGCCGCCACCAGGGTTCGGCCCCATCTCCATCATGCCGTAGAGCTCTGACTCGACGAGGGTCCGCACGATCGACAGCCCGAGGCTCGTCGAGGCATCGAGGTCGAAGCCCCCGGGTAGGCCGACCCCGTCGTCCTCGACCGTCACGTGCAGGCGGCCCACGAGCCGCTGTGCGGTCAGGACGATCTTGCCGGCCCGGTCGCCGAAACCGTGCTCGACGGCGTTCTGCATCAGCTCGGTCAGCGCCATCGCCAGCGGCGTCGCGGTGTCAGCGGGCAGGGTTCCGAAGCTGCCGCCGCGCGAGGACGTGATCTGCGCGCCGCGCGAGCTCACCTCCGTCACCATCAACCGCAGCCGGTCCGCCACCTCGTCGAACTCCACGTTCTCGTCGAACGCCTGACTGAGGGTCTCGTGCACGATGGCGATCGACCCCACCCGGCGTACCGCCTCCTCCAGCGCCAGACGCCCTTCGGGAACGTCCATCCGGCGGGCCTGGAGGCGCAGCAGCGCCGCCACGGTCTGCAGGTTGTTCTTGACCCGGTGGTGGATCTCGCGGATCGTCGCGTCCTTGGTGACGAGCTCCCGGTCGCGGCTGCGCAGGTCGGTGACGTCACGCAGCAGCACGAGGGCACCCAGATGCTCTCCTGTCGGCCGCAGCGGGATCGACCGCAGGATCAGCACCACGTCGTCATTGCCGATCTCCGTGTCCCTCGGCACCCGCCCACCGAGGACCGCGCTCAGGACCTCCTCGTCGGGCCGCCGTTTGGCCGGGACCAGCTCGCGTGTGGTGTCCGCCAGGTGCAGGCCGGTGAGGTCACCGGCGAGACCGAGCCGTCGGTACACCGACAGGGCGTTCGGGCTGGCGTAGGTCACCCGGCCTGCCGCGTCGATCCGCACGAAACCGTCCCCCACCCGCGGGGAGTCGGCATGGTCCGACCGCTGGCCGGGGAACGGGAAGAACCCGTTGCTGATCATCTGCGTCAGGTCGGTGGCGGTCTGGAGGTAGGAGAGCTCCAGCCGGCTGGGGGTCCGCACGCCGAGCAGGTTGGTGTTGCGGGCGATCACCGCGAGTATCCGGTCGCCCCGTCGCACCGGGATCGCCTCCACGCGCACCGGGATGTCGTCGCGCCACTCCGGGTCGCCCTCGCGTGCGACGCGCTGCCGTTCGTACGCCGAGTCCAGGAGCGGTCGCCTGCCAGTCGGGATGAACGCGCCGACGAGGTCGTCGATGTACGCCGTGGGGCCGGTGGTGGGCCGCATCTGGGCACCCGCCCAGAAGCCGTGACGCTCACGGTCGGGCAGCCACAGGACGAGGTCTGCGAACGAGAGGTCGGCGATGATCTGCCAGTCTGCGAGCAGCAGGTGGAGCCACGCCAGATCCTCGTCGTCGAGGTCGGTGTGGGCACGCACGAGGTCGTTCAGCGACGGCACGTCGAACAGCCTAGTGACGTGGTCAGCCCAGGTCGGCGTGATGTCGGTGGGAATGGCAGGATTGGCCCCATGGGTTCGATGTTCTGGGAACAGGTGCAGGCCAACGGCCTCAGAGTTCCCCCAGACCGGCCCCTCACCGAACTGACCATCGAGCTGACGACGATGCTCGGCGATCCCAACCCACGCTACCGCGACGGGATCGCGTACCCCACGCTGGCCGCGTGGATCGCCGACGGAGTGTACGACGACCTCATGCAGGGCCTCGGTGACGGCATGACGGCCGGCCTCGACGTCGGGCTCGGGGAGAACGGCACCGACACGGTGTTCCGTCGCAGCTTCTCCGCGCTCGTGCTCGCCGAGTGCGTCCAGCGCGACAACCAGAAGCACCTCGTCCCCGCCGAGACCATCCTTCGCTGGGGTGACCGGCTCGCCGGCTGGCTCATCCGGGAGAAGGACCTCCGCGGCTACGTCCCCGGGAACGGCTGGGCGCACACGGTTGCGCACGGCGCCGACGCGCTCGGCGCCCTGGCAACGGCCGAGGCCATGGGTCGGCTGGAGCTCACCGTGCTGCTCGACGTGCTCGCCGACCGGTTGCTGGTGCCGACCGACTACCACCTCGTCAACGGCGAGGACGACCGGCTCGCGGCAGCGACCATGAGGATCCTGCGCCGAGACCTCGTCGGCGTCGACGTACTCGAGCCCTGGGTGGCCCGGCTGGCCAACCACGCACAACCGGCAGGCAAGGAGGACAAGGACCCGTACCTCGTCAGCGGCAACGTGCAGTCCTACCTCCGTGCCCTGCACCTGCAGCTGGCCCTTGCACCCAGGCCCCCGGCCTGCCGGCCGGACCTGCTGCTGGTCCTGATCGACCGCCTGAAGCAGGCGAACCCGCACTACCTCGGCAGTTGACCTTCAAACAGGCATGTACCAGCGGGTAACCTGCCCGCATGACTGACGTTCCCCCGAGCAGCCCGACCGACGAGTCCGCCGAGAACCTCACCGACGGACACGGCGGAGACCACGCCGTCGCCGTCGCCGCCGCCCATGGCGTGGACACGATGTTCACCCTCTCCGGCGCGCACGTGTTCCCGATGTACGACGGTGCGGTGAAGTCGGACCCCCCGATGCGGCTCCTCGACGTGCGTCACGAGCAGACGGCCGTCTTCGCCGCCGAGGCGATCGGGAAGCTCACCCGGGTTCCCGGCCTCGCCGTCCTCACCGCCGGACCCGGTGTCACGAACGGGGTCAGCCCGATCACCCAGGCGCAGTTCAGCGGGTCGCCTCTCGTGGTGATCGGCGGCCGGGCCCCGGCCAACCGTTGGGGGACGGGCAGCCTGCAGGAGTTCGACCACCCACCGCTGCTCGCATCGATCACGAAGATGGCCCGCACCGTGCACAACGTCGGCGACGTGGCGACCTCCGTCGACGAGGCGTTCAGGGTCGCCGCGTCCTCGCACCGTGGCCCCACCTTCCTCGACATCCCGATGGACCAGTTCTTCGACCGGGCAGCCGTCGAACGCCCCGTCGCCGGTGCGCGCAAGCGGGTCGAGCCGGACGTGGACGCGCTGGCCGAGATCGGCGCCCTTCTCGGCGAGGCCCACCGGCCCGTGCTCGTCATCGGCACGGACGTGTGGGCCGACGGGGCGGAGCGGGCCGCCCTGCGTTTCGTCGAGGAGGTCGGCATCCCGGTCATCACCAACGGGATGGGGCGCGGGGTGGTCCCGGGTGGGCATCCGCTGCTGATGACGAAGGCACGTGGTGCGGCGCTGGGCACGTGCGACCTCGCGATCGTGGTCGGCACCCCGCTCGACTTCCGGTTGGGATACGGAACCTTCGGCGGCAAGGACGGCGCCTCCCCCGCCAAGGTCGTCCACCTCGCCGACTCCGAGAGGCAGGTCTCCGGCCATGCCGACCTCGCCGGGTCCGCGTACGGCGACCTGACCATGGTCATCGACGGCCTCCAGTCCGCTCTCGAGCAGCAGCTCCGCAAGCCCGACTGGTCGGCCTGGGTCTCCGAGCTCCAGGCCGGTGTCGCCGGAGCGGTAGAGCGCGACGCCGCGCTGCTCCGCGCCGAGGCCGACCCGATCCACCCCGCCCGCATCTACGGCGAGCTCCTCCCCCGCCTGGAGGAGGACGCCGTCGTGATCGGCGACGGCGGCGACTTCGTGTCCTTCGCCGGCAAGTACGTCGAGCCGAAGCGGCCCGGCGGCTGGCTCGACCCCGGCCCCTACGGCTGCCTCGGCGCCGGCCTGGGGTCGGCGATCGCCGCACGGATCGCCCGTCCCTCCTCACAGGTCGTGCTCCTCCTCGGCGACGGCGCCGCGGGCATGTCCCTGATGGACGTCGACACCCTGGTCCGGCACAACCTCCCCGTCGTCATGGTCGTCGGCAACAACTCCGCATGGGGGCTGGAGAAGCAGCCGATGCAGATGCTCTACGGGTACGACGTCGTCGCCGACCTGGCTCCGCGGACGAGGTACGACGAGGTCGTCAAGGCGCTCGGCGGCGGCGGCGAGCTGGTCACCGACCCCACGCAGATCGGCCCCGCCCTGGACCGCGCCTTCGCCGCGAACGCGCCGTACCTGGTCAACGTGATCACCGACGTCGACCAGCCGTACCCTCGCAACACCTTCGGGGTGTGACCTTGGGTCTGACGGGGATGGGCGGCTGATGGGGTTCGATGTTCGTCCGGCAACCGCGGCCGACCTGGAGCCGGTGGGCCGGATCACCGTGCAGGCCTACACCGACGACGGTCTGCTGCACGCCGACGCCGACTATGTGGCCGAGCTGGCGGACGCGGCCCGTCGAGCCGGACAGGCCGAGCTGTGGGTGGCGGTGGACGGTGACGAGGTGGTCGGCTCGGTCACGTTCTGCCCTGAGGGCTCGGCCTTCGCCGAGCTCGCGCGAGGGGGCGAGGGAGAGTTCCGGATGCTGGGCGTCGCGCCCTCCGCCCGTCGCCGCGGCATCGCGGAGGCCCTGGTCGTGAGGTGCGTCGAGCGGTCCAGAGAACTTGGCTACGCCGCCCTGGTCCTGTGCAGCATGCGGGAGATGGCGACGGCCCACCGGCTCTACGAACGGCTCGGCTTCCGCCGCCTCCCCGAGCGGGACTGGTCTCCGGTCGAGGGCATCGACCTGCTCGCGTTCATCCTTCCGCTGGAGTGACCCGCGACAGGAACCGGTCCCGGTCCACGACGACCCTGGTCACCTCGCCGTGCCCGACGACCGTGCCCTCCGTCGTGTGGGTGGCCACCACCTCGAAGCGCACGAGCCGCCCGTCGACGTACCCCACCGTCGCCTGGACGGAGACGCGCGCGCCGACGGGGCTCGCCGCGAGATGCTCCAGCGAGACCCGACTTCCGACGCTGGTCTGCGCGTCGGTCAGCGAGGCGGCGATCGCCGCGCACGTGGCCGCCTCACACCAGGCAAGGAGCCTGGGCGTTCCCAGCACGGCAAGGTCTCCCGACCCCAGCGCAGCGGCCGTGTCGTCGTCGGTGACAGTGAACTCGAGTGTCTCGGTCTGGCCGTTCTCCATGGCCGCCATCCAAGCATGGGCGAGGTACCGATTGGCCGAACGGTCGCCTGGTTTGCGACAATGTGAACGCCTCGTGCCATTCGGCCGGGGCTTCGTCACGACCGGCGTTGAGGAGGACACCATGGGTAAGACCGGCCGCAAGCGCCGCGCCCGCAAGAAGAAGGGCGCCAACCACGGTAAGCGCCCCAACGCCTGACCCCAGGCGTATCGTGCGCGCAGAGCGCGACAACGACAAAGACCCCGGCCGGACACGGCGCGGGGTCTTTCTCGTTCTACTCGTCGATGACGAACCTGGTCTGCGTGAGCTCGGTCCGGGTGATCTCGGACTGCGTGAACTGCGTGAACTCGGCCTCGGTGATCTCGGACTGGGTGATCTCCACCTGGACCTGACGGATCTGGAGCAGCACCTTGTCCCGGAGGCTGTCGGGAGCGTGCTCCGGACAGGACCGCTTGACCAGCGCCTTCACGGTCCGCTCGAGGTCGAACTTGTCGAGGCACGGCCCGCACTCGTCGAGGTGCTGCTCGATCTGGGTACAGTCCGCGTCCTCGAGCTCGTTGTCGATGAAGAAGACGACCCGTTCGAGGATCTCCGAACAGTCGGTCTCATGGGGCTTACCGCAGCTCATGACACCCCACCCTTGTCATCGTTGCCGGTGGAGGAGCCGGTCGACGCCGGCTCCAGGCCACGGTCACGAACGTAGTCCTCGAGCATCTCGCGCAGCTGCCTCCGGCCACGGTGCAGACGCGACATCACGGTTCCGATGGGTGTGTCCATGATCTCTGCGATCTCTTTGTACGGGAATCCCTCGACGTCGGCGAGGTACACGGCCAGCCTGAAGTCCTCCGGCAGCTCCTGGAGCGACCTCTTGACCTCGCTGTCGGGGAGTCGTTCGAGCGCCTCCATCTCCGCGGACTTCAGCCCCGACGAGGTGTGCGACTCGGCACGGTGAAGCTGCCAGTCCTCGATCTCCTCCGTCATCGACTGCTGCGGCTCGCGCTGCTTCTTGCGGTAGGAGTTGATGAAGGTGTTGGTGAGGATGCGGTACAGCCATGCCTTGAGGTTGGTGCCCGGCTTGAACTGGTGGAAGGCGGCGAACGCCTTCGCGAAGGTCTCCTGGACAAGGTCCTCGGCGTCCTGCGGGTTCCGGGTCATCCTCATCGCCGCGGAGTAGAGCTGGTCGAGGTACGGCATCGCGTCGCGTTCGAAGCGCGCCGACCTCTGCTCGTCGGTCTCCGGAGCTGTGGTGCCCGGGTCCGGGTTGGCTGAGTCAGTCATTGCCCCCCAGGGTACCGGGGCGGGAAGGTACGACGACTCCGACGAATGGAGCGAGCCATAGGGACGGACCGGAACGGTTCCGAGCACGCAGGACTCCTCTCGGCTGGGCAAGGCAGGTCTGGAGGGAAGAACACCTCACCCGCCGTTTCGATTCCCCACCACCTCACGGACGACCCACTCCAGCGTCGCCTCCACGATCACGGCAAGAGCCTCCTCCTGGCTGATGTCGCCACGCTTGGGCACCTTGAACCCGTGGTCGGCGCCGGGCACCACCGCCAGGTCGTGCCGCTCGGGGAACTCCTCGGGCCTTCCGAACGGGTCCCGCTCCCCCTGGATGACCAGCGTGGGCAGGTGTACGTCGTCCAGCTCCTGGATGCGCGACTTCTCCGGCTTGCCCGGCGGGTGCAGCGGGAAGGCCAGGGCCAGACAGCCGCTGGCGCCGAGCTCATGGGCCGACCGCGCCGCCGCCCGCGCGCCCGCGCTTCGGCCGCCGACGACGAGCGGCGTGCGGACCCGGAGCGTGTTCGCCGCCGCGAGCAGGCACTCGTCGAGCACGCGCGGGGACGGCGCGATCTGCTTGCCGGCCACGCTCCAGGGCATCTCCAGCCTGACCACCGAGATGCCCTGCCGGGGCAGCTCCCTTGCCAGCTCGGCAAGGTCGGCGGAGTCGATACCGGCCCCGGCGCCATGGTTGAGCAGCATCGTGGCGACCGGGTGCTTGGAGCGGTCGCTGACCAGGCGGGCGGGACCGTGCGGGGTCAGTACGACTCGTGTGGTGCTCATCGCCCGATCATGCCGGTTCTGGCGGCTCGGTCGCGAGCGGCTCGAGCAGCTGGGCCCCGTTGTTCTTCACGCTGTTGACCTCGGTGGAGACCGGGTAGGCCTCCAGCAACCCCGGCGCGGCGGGCACGAGGAGCGTCCTGAGGTCCTCGGCCGAGGACACGGTGGTGTCGAGCCACGCGGCGTACTTGTCCCGCTCGACCAGCATCGGCATCCGGTCGTGGATGCGGCCGAGCTCGTCCTCGGCCCTCGTCGTGATCACGGTGCAGGTCCAGCGGAACCTGTTCGGGTCGTCGTCGCCGAGACCGGGGTCGCGCCAGATCTCGTACAACCCGGCCATGGCCATCACCGAGCCGTCCCTGGGGTGGATGAAGAAGGGCTGTTTCAGCTGCTTGCCGCTCTTGGTCTTCTGGGTGGTGGTGTACCACTCGTAGTAGCCGTCGGCCGGGAGGAGGCACCGACGCGAGGCGAACGCCTTCCGGTAGGCGGGCTTCTCCCCGACGGTCTCCACCCGGGCGTTGATCATCCGGTTGCCGATCGCCGGGTCCTTCGCCCAGAACGGCACCAGCCCCCAGGTCAGCACCCGGAGCTGGCGCTGGGCCGGGCGCTCCTTGCTGGCTTCTTCCGAGGGCGCCCGTGCCGGCCGTTCGAGGACGGCGTACACCGCTTTGGTGGGGGCCACGTTGTAGTCGGGCGTCAGAGCCTCCTTGACCTCCGACTGCTCGATCTCGAACTCCTCGACGAGGTCCTCGGGGCGGCGGCTGGACGCATAACGACCACACATGGTGCTCAGGCTAGCCGGGTTCGCCGGGCTCGCCGGGCAGCTTTTCGATGAGCCGATCAGCGCGCGAGCTCGTCGAGAAGGCTCGTTGCTGACTCGACACTCGCCGGAAGGCCCTCGATCCAGACCCTGATCTCGGCGGAACCGAGGTCGAGGTCGCCGAGGAACTCCCGCACCAGCGCGACCGACGCCCCCAGGCCCGGGCTCCTCGGCACGACGGCCACTGCCCGGTCGAGCCCCAGGCGTCCCAACGTCTCCCCACCCGAGAAAACGGCCCGCACGGACTCCGCGACCCGGACCAGGCGCAGCGCCCTGGTGAACCTGTGCTCGGATGCGTTGCGTGCCGGCGAGGGCAGGCACATCTCGACGATGACCAGCGCATGGCTGGCCTGGACGTTCACGTCGATCTGGTCGGCTTCCCGGTAGAGCTCCGCCAGCCGGGTCCTGACGTGAGCGAGGCTGGCCAGTCCCGTCAGCGGGTCCTCGCAGGAGAGCTGGTGGAGATACTCGAGAGTCGCCTCGCTCCAGGCGATCGAGAGCGCTTCCGTGGCGACGAAGTCCGGCGGGGTCCGCCGGACCAGCTGGAAGGTCGCACGTAGCCCGTCCAGTGCCTCACCCAGGCTGGCACCGTCACGGGCTACGTCACGACCCACCACCGTGCAGGCCGCGGTCGTGTCCGAGCCGGACGCCAGAGCCTCCCCCACCGCCTCGAACCGTCTCGGCAACGTCTGCCGAAGCGCCTCGGGCAGCTCCCGCTCCGGGTCCTGCTCGACAACCGCCGCCGTGGAACGGCGCCGGGAGAAAGCCGTGAAAAGAGCCATCCCGCCACCTTTCGTCCACACGGTCTTCACCACCACGGACGGTGGCCTCAGGTATGAGACGGGGCTGCCCACGGAACCGTGACGCGGTTCTGGGTCAACTTTTGGCTTTTTTGCCTAGACGTGGCCTGGACGAATTGCCGAGAGTAGTCCCGATAGGCCCGTTCACCGTCTACCTTTGCAGTGACGGACAACGTGGCAAACCGCCACTTTGCCGTCCAACTGCCCTTCGACTCCTATGACCGACCTGTTGAGTGACCTCGAGACGCCCAGCGACGGCGAGCTGATCTCGCGCGTACGCGGCGGAGACACTGCTGCCTACGGGGAGCTGTTCTCACGGCACGTCGAGGCAGCCAGGCGGCTGGCTCGGCAGCTGGCGCGTGGCGCAGACGCGGACGACCTCGTGGCGGACGCCTTCGCCAAGGTGCTGCAGATCCTGCAGAACGGCGGCGGCCCGGATGTGGCTTTTCGGGCCTACCTGCTGACGTCGGTCCGCCGTCTCCATGTCGACCGGATCCGGGCGGGGTCGAGGCTCCAGACCTCCGACGACATGACGCAGTTCGACCCGGGCGTGCCGTTCCAGGACACCGCCGTCGCAGGCTTCGAGCACGGAGCCGCGGCCAAGGCCTTCGCGTCGCTGCCCGAGCGGTGGCAGCTGGTCCTGTGGCACCTCGAGGTCGAGGGGCAGAAGCCGGCCGACATCGCACCACTCCTCGGGATGAGCCCCAACTCGGTCTCGGCGCTGGCCTACCGGGCACGGGAGGGGCTCCGCCAGGCCTTCTTGACCATGCATCTGTCCGACATCTCTGTCGAGCAGTGCCGCTGGGTCAACGAGCACCTCGGTGCCTATGTCCGGAAAGGCCTCGCCCGCCGGGACACCGCGAAGGTCGAGGAGCACCTCGACGACTGCCGTCGGTGCATGGCGATGTACCTCGAGCTCACCGAGGTCAACTCCAACCTGGCCGGCATCATCGCGCCGCTGCTCCTCGGGGGGCTCGCCGCCGGGTACCTCTCGTCCACGGGGGCGGCCGGAGCCGGCGGTCTGATGGCGGTCGTGGGACGGGTCCGGGACGCGATCGCGGGACATGCCGGCGCCGCGGCTGCCGGCGCGGTGGCAGCGAGCGTGGTCGCCGCGGTGTCCGTCGGGGTGGTCATCGCGCGCTCCCCCGACGGCGACGTGGTCATCGGCGCGGACGACCCGGTCAGCGTCGTGCAGACGCCGTCCGGCGACGCCGACCCGGGCCGCACCTCTCGTGGCGACCAGCCGCGGGGTGACGTGCGCCCCGGTTCGTCGGCCGCACCGGGCGAGGGCGCCGCCGGCGTCGGCCTCGTCGGCCGCGGCGACCCTTCAGGACTGCCGACCGCAGGTGCGACCGGCCCGACGGGAACCTCCGGTGACGGGGGCCCGCAAGCGGGTACGACGGACCAGCCCGACAACCCGGGTGACGGGGGCTCGAGCGACAACCCCGGCGGAGGGAACGACAACCCGGGCGGCGGGCCGGGCCAGGGACCCACCGGTGACCCGACCGGAAACGCGACGTCACCGATTCCGACCCAGCCCCCGAGTGCGACCACGACGCCGACGACTCCGCCCCAGACGCAGTCGCCGACCCCGTCCAACACCGCGACCGCCACCGCGACCCCGACTCCGACCACCACCGCGACCGCGACACCAACACCGACGCAGACCCCGACCGAGGACCCCATCCCGCTGTTCCCCGTCGACCTCAGCGTCACCGGCCTGGGTGTGGAGGGTGACGACCTCGTGCTGTCGGTGGCGGGGGTCCCGAGCGAGTCGGTGACCGTCTCGGTCGACCTCGGCTCCGACGAGACGACGTTTGCTCCGACCGGCACCGAATGCATGGCCGTCCCGCGTCACGCCGAGTGCGTCGTGCCTGCGGCGTCGCTGACGGCACGCATGATGGCGATGATCCTCCCCGGCACGAGCAACCATGACTTCCGGATTCCTCTGTCCTACCCCGACGGCATGGACGCCGACGACCTGACGGTCAGCGTCAGCCTCCTCGCACAGGGCGTGGTGTACGAGGAAACAGACCCGTCCGACAACAGCGACACGCTCACCTTCAAGCCCGCGTCGAGCGGCGACCCGACCGGGACGCCAACGCCCACCGCCTCCCCGACGCCGACCGAGACGCCGACCCCGACCCCGACCCCGACCGACACGCCCACCGACCCGGCCACCACGGCGGACCTGGTTCTCGAAGCTGCGTTCACGAGCGCTGTCGACGTCAGCAACGGGCACGAGGCACAGATGGCGGTCACGGTCCGCGACGCGCCCACCGGAACCCTCGTGTTCACCCTCGACGCCAATGGCCCGGTCGACTTCGTCCCGGCGACGGGCGGCGAGGCCAGGCGCACGGTCACGATCGCCGGTCACTTCACCACGACCTTCACGGTCAAGGTGCCACCGGGACAGCTGGACAAGACCACGCTCACCGTCTTCGCAGTGGGCAATGCTGACCCCGACCCGAGCGACAACAGCGTCACGGTCTCCGACCAGACCGGTACGACGTCGACACCGCAGGTTCTGTCGTCCCCGAGCCCCCGGACGGCATTTCACAGTGCACTCGGACGGCGCGGGCCGTACAATCTCCACACTGCGTTGACGGAGACGAGTAGTCGCCGACCAGTGGAGCACAGAGAACCGCCCGATGTGCTGAGAGGGCGGAGTCCACTTCGGTGACGAAGACACTCCTGAGCATGCTTCACGAATGAGGCCGGCCCCGGCTCGGGGTCGGTGAAGGTGTGGTGGCACAGCGAACTCCCCCGTCGCCCACACCTCCTGGGGTCACTACCAGGAGGTGAAACCATGCAACGCACTCTTGCCGGCCAGCTGGCACGCGTCTCTCCCGGCCAGACCGTGAAGGTCGAGGGCTGGATCCATCGTCGGCGCAGCCTGGCCGCGGTCACGTTCGTCATCCTGCGAGACCGGTCCGGCCTGGCCCAGGTCGTGGTCAAGGACCCGGCCACCCTCACCCTCGTCGGCGGCCTCGGTGAGGAGACGGTGGTCTCGGTGACCGCCACCCTCGTCGCGAACCAGTCCGCACCCGGCGGCGTCGAGCTGGTCGACCCGGTGGTCGAGCCGTTGACCGACCCCGCCGAGACCCCGCCGGTCGAGCTCTGGCGCCCGTCGATGGCGGCGGGGCTGCCGACGCTGCTGGACAACGCCCCGGTCACGCTGAGGCACCCCCGGAGCAAGGCCACGTGGCAGCTGGCGTCCGCCAGCATGCAGGGATTCCGGCGCGCTCTCACCGGCGAGGGCTTCACAGAGGTCCAGACCCCGAAGCTGGTCGGCACCAGCACGGAGTCCGGGGCGAACGTCTTCACCGTGGACTACTTCGGCCGCCAGGCCTACCTCGCGCAGTCGCCACAGCTGTACAAGCAGGTTCTCGTGGGAGTGTTCGAGCGGGTCTTCGAGGTCGGCCCGGTGTTCCGCGCCGAACCACACGACACCGTCCGGCACATCGCGGAGTACGTCTCGCTCGACGCGGAGCTCGGCTTCATCCGCGACCACAGAGACGTGCTGGCCGTGCTGCGGACCGCGCTGGCCGGGATGCTCGAGGCGATCGAGGAGCTGGCCCCCGCGGCCGTCGACCTGCTCGGTGCGTCGCTGCCGAAGGTGCCGGAGGAGATCCCGGTCGTCCACTTCGCGAAGGCGCTCGAGCTGGTGGGCGCCCCGGACGACGAGCCGGACCTGGCCCCAGCGCACGAACGGGCGCTGAGCGAGTGGGCGCTGGCGGAGCACGGGAGCGAGTTCCTGGCCGTCGAGGGCTACCCGATGAGGAAGCGGCCGTTCTACACCCACCCCCAGCCGGACGACCCGCGCTGGTCGAACTCCTTCGACCTGCTGTTCCGGGGCCTCGAGCTCACCACCGGTGGGCAGCGGCTGCACCGGTACGCCGACTACCAGGCGGCGCTGGCCGCGAGCGGGCAGAGCGAGGAGCCGTACGCCGGGTACCTTCAGGCCTTCCGGCACGGCATGCCGCCGCACGGGGGGTTCGCGATCGGCCTGGAGCGCTGGGTGGCCCGGCTGACCGGAGCGGAGAACATCCGTGAGGCCCGCTTGTTCCCCCGCGACCTCAACCGGCTGACCCCCTAGGGCAATAACGCGGGGCGCGCGCGTGTCTCAGGGCGATCAGGTATGAATGAGCCATGACCGTCACGAGAATGCTCGCGCGCCCCATGCTCGCCTCGATCTTCGTCGTGGGTGGGGTGAACGCCTTCAAGAACGCGGACAAGCTGGTGGAGAAGGCCGAACCCGTCACCGACCGGATCGTCCCGGCGGCCAAGCGGGTCGCGCCCTCCGCTCCCGTGCCCACCGACACGAAGACGCTGATCCGCACCAATGCGGCGTTCCACGTCCTCGGCGGTCTCGCCCTGGCCACAGGGCGTGCACCACGCCTGGTCAGCCTGGCACTGGCCGGCTCGATGGTGCCGACCACGCTGGCCGCCCACAGCTTCTGGCGGGACTCCGACCCGGAGACCAGGAGCGCGAACATCGTGGGCTTCTTCAAGAACATGTCCCTCACCGGTGGTCTGCTGCTCGCCAGCGTCGACACCGAGGGCAAGCCCGGTCTGGCCTGGCGCGCCAAGCACGCCGCGACCGACGTACGCCGGGAGGCACGGCACCTGCGCAAGACGGCCAAGCGCGAGGCCAAGCGCGCCAAGAAGAGCATCTGACGGGGAAGGACGATCAGCGGACACCACGGCCACCGCCACCGCGCAGGCAGTGAGCCGACAGACCAGCTGCGCCTGTCCCGAACCGCCCAGGTCGTCCTTGCGGCGGTCCTCGTGCCGCTAACCGTCGCCACCGTGGTGGGCCTGGTGCTGCTCTGGCCGGAAGGAGAGACCCCGCGAGCCGAGGGCTACGAGCGGGAGGAGCGCATCTCGGCTGTCGTCCTGGACGTGCACCCCTGCCCGGAGCAGTTCACACAGGACTTCGGCGGCCACACTCCACCGGGCTGCACGTCGGCCACCGTCGATGTCTCCGACATGGAAAGGCACGTCGAAGCAGCGATGCCGTACGGCGTCGGCGCTCCATCGATCAGCGAAGGCGACCGGGTCCTCCTGTTCGAGGTGCCCGACGCTCCACCTTCCCAGCAGTGGCAGTTCATCGACTTCGACCGCAGCCGCGCGATCTACGGGCTGCTCGCCGTATTCGCTCTCGCAGTCGTCCTACTTTCGGGTCTCCGCGGAGTGGCTTCGTTGGCCAGCCTGGCCGCCTCGCTGGCGCTGATCATCTGGTTCGTGCTGCCCAACCTGCTCGGCGGGACGCCGCCGCTGCTCGCCGCGATCGTGGCGTCGGCGGCGATCATGATCGTGATCATGTACTTCGGTCACGGCTTCAACGCCATGACCTCGGCTGCGCTCGTCGGGACCCTGCTCTCCCTGATCCTCACCGGGCTCGTGGGCGGCGCGTTCACAGCTGCCGCCAACTTCACCGGTTTCAGCGACGAGTCGACGAAGTACCTCGCCGCCATCCAGGGCGGCATCAACTACGAGGGCCTCATCCTCGCCGCACTCGTGATCGGAACCCTTGGGGTACTCGACGACGTGACGGTCACCCAGGCAGCGGCGGTCTGGGAGCTGTCGGCGGCTGACCCGACCGCTGGCCGCGGCACCCTTTTCGCCGCCGCCATGCGGATCGGACGGGCACACGTCGCGGCCGCCGTGAACACACTCGTCCTGGCCTACGCGAGCGCCCTCCTCCCCTTGCTGCTCCTGCTCATGCTGATCTCGTCCTCGTTCACCGACGCCCTGTTGGCCGAAGGTGTCGCCCAGGAGGTGGCCCGCGGGTTGGTCGGGAGCCTCGGCATCATCGCCGCAGTCCCGATCACCACACTGGTCGCCGTCCTCGTCGCCGGTGCTCGCGGGGGCCGATACGCTCGTGTGCGATGACTGAGCCGACATCCACGCCCTGGCCCGCGCCCAGGGCCAGCGAACCGATCCGCGCGACCGTGTCGCTGCCTGGGTCGAAGTCCCTCACCAACCGTGCCCTGGTGCTGGCCGCGCTGTCGGACGGTCCGTCCGTCGTGCGGCGGGCGCTCCGGTCGCGCGACACCGAGCTGATGGCCGCCGCGCTCACGGCGCTGGGGTGCAAGGTCGACACCTCCGCCGACGACTGGCCCGTGGCACCCGGTGAGATCAGCGGCCCCGCGACCGTCGACTGCGGTCTCGCCGGGACGGTCATGCGGTTCGTCCCGCCGGTTGCGGCGCTCGCGAACGGCCCGGTCGTCTTCGACGGCGACCCGCACGCGCGCACCCGCCCCATGAGCGAGGTGCTGCAGGGACTCCGCGGCCTCGGCGTGTCCATCGAGGACGAGGACCGCGGAACGCTCCCCTTCACCGTCGTCGGGTCGGGCGTGGTCCGCGGCGGCCCGGTCACGATCGACGCCTCCGCCTCCAGCCAGTTCATCTCGGCGCTGCTGCTGGCCGGAGCGAGGTACGACGAAGGCGTCGACGTGAGACACGTCGGGAAGCCGGTGCCCTCGCTTCCCCACATCGACATGACCGTCGACCAGCTGCGCCAGCACGGCGTGCAGGTGGACGACGCGGACGCCAACCGGTGGAGGGTCTCCCCCGGACCGATCCGCGCTGTCGACGTGACCATCGAGCCGGACCTCTCCAACGCCGCGCCCTTCCTGGCCGCGGCGCTCGTCACCGGAGGCGAGGTCACCGTGCGGGACTGGCCCCGCTCCACCACCCAGGCCGGCGACGCCCTGCGCGAGATCCTCACGCTGATGGGCGGCGAGGTCGAGCTCACGGACGCCGGGCTGACCGTCCGCGGCACCGGAGAGGTGCACGGGATCGACTACGACCTCCACGACGTCGGCGAGCTCACGCCCGCCGTCGCGGCCCTGTGCGTGCTGGCGGGCTCCCCCTCGCACCTGCGGGGCGTGGCGCACATCCGGGGCCACGAGACCGACCGGCTCGGTGCGCTGGCCCGAGAGCTCAACGCGCTCGGCGGGAGCGTCACCGAGACCGAGGACGGTCTCGGCATCCGCCCGGCGACCCTGCACGGGGGCATCTTCCACACCTACGCGGACCACCGGATCGCGCACGCGGGCGTGATCGTCGGCCTGGCCGTCGACGGTGTCGCCGTCGAGGACATCGCCACGACGTCGAAGACCTTCCCCGACTTCGCCGACGCCTGGACGAGGCTGGTCTAGGTGGGCGGTCGCCGGTACGACGAGTACGACCACGAGCGCTTCGAGCGTCCCCGTCGTCGTACCCGACCGCGCACGAAGGACCGCCCCAGCTACGAGGAGGCGACCACCGCGACCGTGGTCACGGTGGACCGTGGACGCTTCACGCTGCTCGTCGAGGACGACGAGGGTCAGCACATCGTCACCGCGATGAAGTCACGCCCCCTGGGTCGGAAAGGCGTGGTCGTCGGTGACCGGGTCCGGGTCGTGGGCGACACCACGGGCGACGAGGGCAGCCTGGCCCGGATCGTCGAGGTGGAGCAGCGACGTACTGTCCTGCGCCGTACCGCCGACGACACCGACCCCGTCGAAAGGGTCATCGTCGCCAACGCCGACCAGCTCGTCGTCGTCGCGGCGCTCGCCGACCCCGAACCACAACCCCGCCTGATCGACCGGGCGCTTGTCGCGGCGTACGACGCGGGGCTGGAGCCCCTGCTCTGCCTGACCAAACCCGACCTCGCCGACGCGGAGACGCTGCTGTCGATCTACCGGCCCCTCGGGGTTCCGTACGTCGTGACCGAGCGCGGGCGGGAGCTGTCCGACATCCGCGAGCGGCTGGCCGGGCGCACCAGCGTGCTCATCGGCAGCAGCGGCGTGGGCAAGTCGACCCTGGTCAACGGCCTCGTGCCGGGTACCGACCGGGCGATCGGCCACGTCAACGTGGTCACCGGACGCGGGCGGCACACGTCGACGTCGGCGCTCATGCTGCGGCTGTCCGACGACTCGGGCTGGATCATCGACACCCCCGGCATCCGGTCGTTCGGCCTCGCGCACGTGGAGCCCGAGCACCTCATCCGGGCCTTCCCCGACCTCGCCGAGCTGACCCACGAGTGCCCGCGCGGCTGTACGCACGGCGCGACCGAGCCCGAGTGTGGCCTCGACGAGGCGGTCCAGCGAGGGGACACCGAGCAGGCGCGGGTCGAGTCGTTCCGCCGGCTGCTCGCCAGCCGGGAGCAGGCCGAGGGCGTCTGAGGCCCTCGCCACGGCCTACCCCCAGACGGCGCGGGCCCCGGCGTCGCCCGTCAGCACGGTGAGCACGATGATCCCTAACGACGCGAGCACGAGCAGGGCCGGCAAGACCTTCTCCAGTGCCGGGACCCGACTCTCCCGCGCGCCGCGTCCGCTGGCCAGCGCCGATGTTCCGCCGAGCGACCAGGTGGAGAAGACGGAGAGCGCCGCGAACGGGATGGTCATCCAGAACAGCAGCCTGCCCCGGCTCCGGTGGGTCGTGATCTGATCGGCCAGGTCCGGGGTGTCGAGGAGGAACCGGCGGGAGTCGAGAAGCGACTGGCCGGACCGGATCGTCACGAACGCGAGAACGACGACGACAACGACGGCCAGCGCCGTCGGCCAGCGGCTCAGCCAGCGCCACCGCGGCAGCACCGCGAAGGCGACCACCAGCAAGGCCGACAGGGGGATCAGGACAACCGTGGCGTGAACTACCAGCGCGTGCAGGGGGAGCCCACCGATCTCCATGACCTCAGGCTAGCGGTTCACTTGAGTCTTCAACCGGTATTCGGGCCTGGTCACGGCTACTCCGTGAGGCGCTGACCACATCCGCCGCCCACCCCGGGCTCGGGTGGGCATAGCCTGTCCCCCATGGCGATGCCCTTTACCGACGACCTGAGGCTGGCGCACGTCCTTGCGGACGACGCCGACTCCACGAGCATGAGCCGCTTCAAGGCGCTCGACCTGCATGTGGTGAACAAGCCGGATCTCAGCCCGGTCACCGACGCGGACAAGTCGGTCGAGGAGGGCATCCGCCGTACGTTGTCCCGCGCCCGGACACGCGACGCCGTCCTCGGCGAGGAGCAGGGCCAGACCGGATACGGCCAGCGACGCTGGGTGATCGACCCGATCGACGGGACGAAGAACTTCGTGCGCGGCGTCCCGGTGTGGGCGACGTTGATCGCGCTCATGGTCGAGGACGAGGTCGTCGTCGGCTGCGTCTCCGCACCGCAGCTCAACCGTCGCTGGTGGGCCTCGAAGGACGGGGGCGCCTGGACCGGCCGCTCGCTCCTCAAGGCGAGCGAGTGCCGGGTCTCCGACGTCTCACGCCTGGAGGACGCGTCGCTGTCGTACTCCTCCCTCTCCGGCTGGGAGGAGCGGGAGCGCCTCGACGACTTCCTGGCGCTCTCCCGCCGCTGCTGGCGCACCCGGGCGTACGGCGACTTCTGGTCCTACATGCTCGTAGCCGAAGGAGCGGTCGACCTGGCTGTCGAACCCGAGCTCGAGCTCTACGACATGGCGGCGCTCGACGTCATCGTGCGGGAGGCCGGCGGCACGTTCTCCTCGCTCGACGGCACCCCGGGGCCACTCGGCGGGAACGCCCTCGCCAGCAACGGACGGCTGCACGACCAGGCCCTGGCGTTCCTCGGCGCGCTTCCGGACGACGAGAACGACCCCGACGTCGTTCCCCGCCGTCGCGGCTCGCTGCACGACCTCAGCGCACGTCGACGGCCCCGGCCCGAGGCGGAGGAAGCACCGGTGGATCCGGGTCCGGAGGCGGAGCGGGAGCCGAGTCGGGAGGATGCACAGCGGGAGTCCGGTCGCGATCCGGGAGCCGACCGCGACTGACCAGCCGCAGGACGTACGGCGCGGCCAGCAGACCGGCCAGGTCGAACCAGCCGTAGCCGCCTGCCGCGCCTGAGGGCGGGTTGCCGATCGACACCCACCCGGTCGGGTCGTCGGACTGCCACACCCAGTTGCCCAGCCCGGTCCCGAGCAGCTCCAGGTAGCTGACCACCACGAACGCGCCGACGTACACCGCCTTGGAGGGCCCCCAGAGCAGGAAGCCGGCCAGGCACGCGAACCAGAACGCACCCAGGGCGTCCTGCCTCTCGGCGAGGAAGAGGCCGTGCCACGCCCAGAGGCCGCCGGCGACCAGCACGAGGGCGACGAGGGCTCGCATGTGCCTCTCGACGAACCGGGTGTGCCCGAGGGCGAACGCCGAGAGATACACCAGCCCGTGGCCTGGCGGCACGTACATCGGGACGTTGTCGAACCGGTAGACGTAGACCTCGAGCGTGGGGCTGAAGATGTACTCGACGGCCGTGGCGAATGCGACCACCACTGCGGTCTGCGCCCGCACGACCGGGCTCACCCGTCGGAGCGCGACGACGAGCACCACCCAGGTGCCGGCACCGAGCCCACGCTGCAGCCACAGGTCCCCGCTCCCCGAGGCGCGGTCGAGCCAGAGCACGCCCGAGAGCCATCCCATCATCAGGATGCAGGCGGCCAGGCCGATGCGGTTGCTGCCGAACACCCGCCCATCCAACCAGTCCCGCGGGTGACGCGTCCCAGGGACGGTGCGACATGACGAAGGTGACGGGGCCCGAACGTCCGCTATGCCCTACCGCGTGAGGCCGCGGGGCACTAGCCTTCAGTCAACTGCTCGACCGTCAATGCGCAGGAGGTTGTCGATGCGGATCCACCAGGTGCTCGCGGCGAAGGCCAGCCAGGATGTCCTCACCATCAGACCGGACGCGACAGTGCGCGAGCTACTCGCCCTCCTGTCCCAGCACAACGTCGGTGCCCTGATCGTGAGCGGCGACGGCGCCTCCGTCGACGGGATCGTCTCCGAGCGTGACGTCGTACGTCGCCTGGTCGACAACGACGCGCTGCTCGACGTCCCGGTCTCGACGATCATGACCGCCGAGGTGCACACCTGCGAGGGTCACCACGCCGTGAACGACTTGATGCAGGTGATGACCGAGCGGCGGATCCGTCACGTGCCGGTGCTGAAGGACGGCGCCCTCGTCGGCATCATCAGCATCGGCGACGTAGTGAAGAACCGGATGAGCGAGCTCGAGTTCGAGCGCGACCAACTAGACTCGTACGTTCACACCGCCCAGTCCTGACGGAGGAACCGCACCAGTGACGTCGAACCCGCCCGAGAAGCCCGAGATCGACTTCCCCGACGCCGCGCCACCGGCCGACCTCGACGTCACCGAGATCACCGTGGGCGAGGGCTCCGAGGCCACACCGGGAAACACCGTGCGGGTGCACTACGTGGGGGTCGCGCACTCGACCGGCGAGGAGTTCGACGCGTCGTACAACAGGGGTGAGCCCCTGGAGTTCCGGCTCGGCGTCGGCCAGGTCATCGCGGGATGGGACCAGGGCGTCACCGGCATGAAGGTCGGCGGCCGGCGCAAGCTCGTCATCCCGCCGCACCTCGGCTACGGAGACCGCGGCGCCGGGGCCGTGATCAAGCCGGGCGAGACGCTGATCTTCGTCGTGGACCTCGTCGGGGTCCGCTAGGCGACCTGGACGGACTCCTCGCCAAGTGTGACCACGTCACCCTTGCCGAGCTGGCGTCCGCGACGGGTCTCCATCTCACCGTTCACCGCCACCAGCCCCTGCATCAGCAGGGGTTTGGCATCGGCGCCGTTGTCGATCAGGTCTGCGAGCTTGAGGAACTGACCGAGGCGGATCGACTGGTCTCGGATCTCGACATGACGGGTCTTTGGCACGACGCCCATTCTCCGTGGTCGGGCGAGCCGTCACAAATGCCGGTCAGGGTCAGTGGACCAGGACGCTCACCGCGTGGATCACCAGACCGACCAGACCGCCGACGATCGTGCCGTTGATCCGGATGAACTGCAGGTCCCGCCCGACATGGAGCTCGATCTTGCGGGCGGCCTCCTTGCCGTCCCACCGGTCGATGGTGTGCGTGATCACGGCGGTGAGCTCGTCGCCGTACCTCCCGACCGTGAACACCGCGAGGTCCGCGGCGTACCGGTCCAGCTTGTCCCGCAGCCGCTCGTCGGCGAGGAGACGCGCGCCGAACTCGGTCAGCTCGATGACGCCGCGTCGGCGGACCGGGCCGTCCGGGTCCTCGAGCGAGGCCAGAAGTGCCTTGCGGAACGCGTTCCACAGCGACATGGCGGTGACCAGGAGCTGAGGGTGGGCGAGCACCCGCGACTTGAGCCGTTCGGCCCGCTCCTGGGTGGGACCATCGTGGAGCAGGTCGTCGGCGAGCTGCTTGAGCATGCTGTCGAAGGCGAACCTGGCGTGGTGGTAGGGATCGTCGCGGATGTCGGCGACCCACGCGACGACCTCGACGTGCAGGCGATGCGTCACCCGGTCGTTCAGCGCCGGCGGCGACCACCACGGGGCCCGCTCCCCCACCACCTCGTTGAAGGTCTCCTCGTTCTCCACCAGCCAGCGGTGGGCCTCCGCCAACGCGAGGTCCACCAGGCCACGGTGTGCACCGTCGCGGAGGATCTCCTCCAGCAGGCTTCCCGCGATCGGGCTGATCGGCTCCTCGATCAGGCGTGGGAGCAGCGCCTCCTCGACCAGAGACGCCATGTCCTCGTCGCGGACACGGGAAAGGCCGATGTGCAGCACGCTGGCGGCTTCGTCGACGACGCGCTTGCTGTGCTCGGGGTGCACCAGCCAGTCGCCGACCCTCTGGCTGAGCTGCGCGATCTTCATCCGCTCCCGGATGATCTCCTCCTGGAGGAAGTTCTCGCCGACGAACTCCTCGAGGCTGCGGCCGAGCATCTCCTTGCGCTTGGGGACCAGCGCGGTGTGTGGGATCGGCAGGCCGAGCGGGTGCTTGAACAGCGCGGTCACCGCGAACCAGTCGGCGATCGCACCCACCATCGACGCCTCCGCGCCGGCGTTGACGAAGCCGAGGAAGCCGGTCTCACCGAGTGTCAGCAGGTAGACGAGCGCCGCGAACAGCAGGAGCGAGACGGCGAGGGTGCGCATCTGCCGCAGACCGCGACGGCGCTGCTCGTCGAGGGCCGGGTCGGTGCTCAGGCTCAGTGTCGTCACGGGACCGAACGTACAGGAGGCCGGGACGTGCGACTTCTCAAGCGTTATGGACGGTAACGCGGCGGCGTACCGCTTGAGAACGGGCTGTAACCCCGATTTACAAGGGTGGGGTGGTGAGGGTGGTGTCCGGGGGTTGCGTGACGGCCTCGTCGCCGACGAGAAGGGTGGGGGTGATGCCGGGTACGACGGTCACGGCGACCGCCGTGTCGACCGGGTAGCGCACCGAGTGCGGCTGCCACGAACGCAGGATGCTGCCCGACCCGAGCCGGACCGTGTGCAGCACGAACGCGCCGTGGTACTCCACGTCGACGACGCGTGCGGAAGAGTTCGGGTCGACGGCCAGCGCGACCTCGTGCGGACGGAGTACGACGTCCACGTCGACGTCGCAGTTCGCCCACCCGGGCACCGTGGAGACGACACCGATCTCGCACGTGAGCAGGGCGTCGCGCACGTGTGCCGGTAGGAAGTCCGCCTCACCCATGAAGGAGGCGACGAACCTGGTGGCGGGCGACTCGAAGACCCGTTGTGGAGAGTCCGTCTGCTCGATCACGCCGTCACGCATCACCACCACGCGATCACCGACCGCGAGCGCCTCGGTCTGGTCGTGCGTCACCAGCATGGCCGTCGTACCGGTCTCGCGCAGCACGGCGACGGTGTCCGCCCTGACCTGGGCGCGGAGGTTCTCGTCGAGGCTGGAAAATGGCTCGTCGAGCAGCACCACGGCGGGCTTGGGCGCCAGCGCCCGGGCCAGGGCGACCCGCTGCTGCTCACCACCGGACAGCTCGTGCGGGTAGCGCGAGGCGAGGTCGGTGAGCCGGACCATGTCGAGGACCTCACCCACCCGGGCGTTCCGCTCGCCTCGAGGCAGCTTGTCGAGCCCGAACGCGACGTTCTTCCCCACGGTCAGGTGCGGGAACAGCGCGTGGTCCTGGAAGACGAGCCCGACCCGGCGGCGCTCGGGCGGCTGCCACCGACGGCGGTCGGCCACGACCTCGCCGGCGATCCGGATGGTCCCCTCGTCGGGCCGCTCCAGCCCGGCGACGAGCCGGAGCGTCGTCGACTTGCCGCAGCCGGAGGGACCGATCAGGGTGAGCAGCTCCCCGGGCGTGGCCTCGAGGTGAAGCGAGCGCGCGGCGACGGTCGCGCCGTACCGCTTGGTCACCCGGTCGAGGACGAGCGCCGGCTGCCCCGGCTCCTTCGGCGCCGACGCCTGCGCGGCGGCAGGGGTCACGAGCTCGGTTCCCATGTCAGCCGACCCTCCTGCGCGTGTCGACCAGCCGGACCTGGCGGAAGAGGAAGAAGACGGGCACGACGGCGACGGCCACGATGACCAGCGCCGGCAGGGCGGCCTTCTCCCAGAAGTTCTCGGAGGCAAGCTCGAAGACCCACACCGACACGGTAGTGAAGCCGAAGGGCCGAAGGAGCAGAACGATCGGCAGCTCCTTCACGGCGTCGATCATCACCAGGCCCAGGCCCACGGCGATGCCGGGTCGGACGAGAGGCATGTGCACGCGGGCGAGGATACGCCGCGGGGTAGCGCCGAGGCTCATCGCCGACAAGGTGATGTTCGGTGACACCTTCGTGAAGCTCGCGTCGACGGCCTGGTAGGCAGGGGCGAGGAAGCGTACGACGTACGCACACAGGATGCCGATCACCGACCCCGTCGCGAGCAGGCCCGTCCCACCCTCGACCCCGAGAGCCACGAGTGCGCGGTCCAGGCCGGCGAACGCCAGGAGCACGCCGATCCCGACCACGGCGCCGGGAACGGCGTACCCGAAGGTGGTGAGCTGGGCAGCGAAGCGCACGACGCGGCCACCGCCGAGCCGCAGCCCGTGCCCCATCGCGAGCGACAACAGGACGCACACGGCCGCGACGATCGTGGCCACCACCACGCTGTTCACCAGGTAGTCCGCGAACCGCGGGTCCCACAGGCTCCCCGGATCGGACAGCGCGTCGCCCAGGGCCCAGACGAGCAGCTGCGCGACCGGGAGCAGGAAGCCCGCACCCAGCGCAGCGACCGCCACAGCGGCGGCCGCCCAGGCCCGCCAGCCGGTGATCTGCTTGGGCTGCAGCCCGCGTCCGCGGCCGCCCTTCTGGTGGTAGCGCGCACGGCCGCGCATGAGCCGCTCGCCCGCGAGGACGGCCACGGCGAACAGCAGCACCAGGACCGACAGCTGCGTCGCGGCATGGACCTGGTAATGACCCTTCCAGACCAGGTACACGCCGACGGAGACGGTCTGGACGTTGAAGTACTGCACCGTCGCGAAGTCGGTCAGTGTCTCCATCATGACCAGCGCGAGGCCGGCCGCCAGCGAGGGCCGTGCCAGCGGGAGCAACACCCGCCAGAACGCGCGGGCGCGGCTCGCGCCCAGGGTGCGCGCCGCGTCGTACGTCCCTGGCGCCTGCTCGACCAGCGCGTTCCGCGCCATCAGGTAGACGTAGGGGTAGAGCGTCAGGGACATGACCACGATGGCGCCGGGCAGCGACCGGACCTCGGGGATCCAGACCCCTTCACCGAACACCCCGCGCAGCGCCGACTGCACCGGACCCGCGAAGTCGAACGTGGAGAGGAAGACGAAGCCGAGGATGTACGCCGGCATCGCCAGCGGGAGCACGAGGAGCCAGACGAGCACGTCGCGCAACGGGAAGCGGTAGGCGGTCACCAGCCAGGCGAGACCACCGCCGACGACAAGGGTTCCCAGGCCGACCCCCAGCATCAGCGCCAGCGTCGTGAGAACCATTCCTCCCAGGCCGCGGGGAAGCTCGGCCGAGCCGGCCTGCCTCAGCCCGTCGACCACGACCGCCAGCACGGGGGTGGCCACCAGGAGCGCGATCAAGATGACGAGCAAGGACCACGCCGGGCGGCCCGAGGAGGCCGCTCGGCGTGGTCGGCGTTCACGCGGGGTCCTGGTTGCCAGGACCGCGGGTTGGGTCACTTGTAACCGGCTTCGGCGAGCACGTCCACTGCCTCGGCGTTCAGCCGACCGAGGGCCTCGGGGTCGATCGCCATCCGCTTGAAGTCACCCCACTTGGCGATGAGCGGCTCGGGCTCCACGTCGGGGTTGACGGGGTACTCGTGGTTGCCGTCGACGAAGTCGTTCTGTCCGTCGGTGGCCAGCCACTCGATGAGCCGCTGGGCCTGGTCGGGGTTGTCGGAGGACTTGACCACACCGGCGCCTGAGATGTTGACGTGCACGCCGGCGCCGTCCTGGCTGGCCCAGAACGGCTTCACGTTCAGGTCCGGGCGGTCCTCGAGCTCGGTGGCCAGGTAGTAGTGGTTGGTGATCGCGACATCGCACTCGCCGGCGTCGACCGCCTCGAGGAGCAGGATGTCGTTGCTCATCACCTCGACGTCGTTGGCCACCCAGCTCTTCACGATCTCGAGCGCCTTCTCCCGACCGTGCAGCTCGATCAGGCTGGCGACGAGGGACTGGGTGTAGGACTCTGTCTGGTCACGCATACACAGGCGACCCTTCCACTTCGGGTCCCCGAGGCCCGCGTAGGTGTCCTTGGTGTCGAACTCGGCCGGGTCGACGGCGTCCGGGTTGTACATCACCGTGCGTGCGCGCAGCGCCAGTCCCGTCCAGCGTCCCTGCGGGTCGCGGAGGTCCTCGGGGACGGCCTCGGTGATCTTCGTCGAGTCCATCGGGGCCAGCACGCCCTGCTGGGAAGCGTTCCAGAGCTTTCCCGCGTCGACCGTCATGTAGATGTCCGCGGGGGTGTCCTCACCCTCGGCCTTGAGCCGCTCGAGGAGCTCGGCGTCGTCGCCGTACAGGAAGTCGACGGTGATGCCGGTCTCGTCGGTGAACTCCGTGAACGCCTCCTCGAGGTCGTAGTGCCGCGCGGTGTAGATCTGGATGTCCGCCGGCTCGTCGCCGATGCCGAGGACCCCGCAGCCCGAGACGGTGGTGGCCAGAACGAGCGCAGCGGCGACCAGGGACGGGCGGCGCATGGAGCCTCCTAACGAGCGCGCAACGGCGCGTGAAAGACAGTCCGGTTAAGGTAAGCCTAACCTAGTCTCGACAGGCCGACCACGAGGCATGTGTCACAGGCACTCGCACCCTCCATGCCCCGTTTGCGGGGTCCCTTCTCCCGCCGCATTCGGGCCGAAGGACCCTTTGAGCGGCGTCGTCCACGGCGCACCGTGAAGACAGGCGAGGGGACAGCGCAGGGAGAGAGCCATGGACGAGCGCGAGAACCACGAGGCTCAGCAGGAGGCCCTCAAGGAGGCGGCCGGGAAGACGAGCAAGTCGAGAAGGGACCAGATCCAGGAGGGTCTGGCCAAGTACCTCATGGCCGAGGCACGGCGTACCCGCAAGGTCGCCGAGGAGGAGCACGACCACGATCACCGCGACCGCGAACGACAGGACCGCGAGCGACAGGACCGGGAGTGACCGGCCACGCCGGGCGGCCCGCCGACGCCTGGCAGGCGGCCCGACGCGAGCTGGACGGGCTCCCCGACGGTCGCGGTCTGAACATCGCCCACGAGGCGGTGGACCGGCACGTCGCCCACGGTGACGGCGACGTCGTCGCCGTACGCTGCATCCAGCCCGACGAGACCGTCACCGAGGTGACGTACGCCGACCTGTGCGGGCTCACCAGCAGGTTCGCCAACGCCCTCGACATGCTCGGCGTAGCACCGGGCGACGCCGTCTTCTCATTGCTCGGACGGGGTCTCGAGACCTACGTGACGGCGCTGGGCACCCTCAAGCACACCAGCGTCTACTGCCCCCTGTTCGCGGCGTTCGGCCCAGAGCCGATCCGCGAACGGCTGCGCCTCGGCCGGGCCCGGGTTCTGGTCACCACCGCCGAGCTCTACCGGCGCAGGATCGAGCCCATGCGCGAGGAGCTCACCGGGCTCGAGCACGTCCTCGTCGTCGACGCCGACCTGCCCGGCACGCTCCCCTACCAGGACCTGCTCGCGAAGGCTGGCGACACCTACGAGATCCCACCGACCGATCCCGAGACCAGGGCCCTCGTCCACTTCACCAGCGGCACCACAGGCAAGCCCAAGGGAGCGGTGCACGTTCACCAGGCCGTGGTCGCCCACCACGCCACGGCGGCCTACGCGCTCGGGCTCCGCACCGGTGACGTGTTCTGGTGCACGGCCGACCCGGGATGGGTCACCGGCACGTCCTACGGCATCATCGCGCCGCTGACGCACGGAGTCACCGTCGTCTGCGACGCAGGCGAGTTCAACGCGCGACGGTGGTACCGCATCCTGCAGGACCACCAGGTCACCGTCTGGTACACCGCCCCCACGGCGCTGCGGATGCTGATGCGGGTGGGCAGCGACCTCGCACGGGAGTACGACCTCCCCCGGCTGCGCCACGTCGCGAGCGTCGGCGAGCCGCTCAACCCCGAGGCCGTGGTGTGGGCGCAGGACACCTTCCAGCGACCGGTCCTCGACAACTGGTGGCAGACCGAGACCGGCGCGATCATGATCAGCAACCACCCCGGCTCCGAGGTCCGCCCCGGTTCGATGGGCCGCCCGGTGCCCGGCGTCGGCGCGACGATCCTCGAACGCGGCGAGGACGGCCGCGCCCTCATCGTCCGCGGGAAGGTGCGCCCGGTGGAGGGTCCCGACGCCTCGGGCGAGCTCGCCCTGCGCCCGGGGTGGCCGTCGATGTTCCGCGGCTACCTCGACGAGGAAGAGCGCTACCGCAAGTGCTTCGCAGGCGGCTGGTACCTCACCGGCGACCTGGCCCGCCGCGACGAGGACGGCTACTACTGGTTCGTCGGCCGCACCGACGACGTGATCAAGTCCGCAGGGCACCTGATCGGGCCGTTCGAGGTCGAGAGCGCGCTGATGGAGCACCCCGCCGTCGCGGAGGCAGGGGTGATCGGCAAGCCCGACCCGGTCGCCGGCGAGGTGGTCAAGGCGTTCGTCACCTTGAAGAGCGGCTTCGACCCCTCCGACGAGCTGAGGCGAGAGCTGGTCGCGTTCGGGCGCCGCCGCCTCGGGTCTGTCGCGCCGCGTGAGATCGCCTTCGACCAGAACCTCCCCCACACCCGAAGCGGCAAGGTGATGCGCCGGCTGCTGAAGGCGCGCGAGCTCGGCCTTCCCGAGGGGGACCTCTCCACCCTGGAGCGTGTGTCATGAGCCGGAGCAAGGCCCCGGCCGCGCCTCGCCGCGAGACGGCTCGGTCCAAGCACCGCATCGAGCTGCTCCGCGACATGCTGAGGGTCCGCATCTTCGAGGAGCGCTGCGTCGAGCTCTACAGCGCAGCCAAGATCCGCGGCTTCCTCCACGTCGCCATCGGCGAGGAGGCCACGTCGGTCGGTGTGATCAGGGCGCTCGACGGCGACGACGCGGTGGTCTCGACGTACCGCGAGCACGGGCACGCGCTCGTCCGCGGCGTGCCGATGGACGCGGTGATGGCGGAGATGTACGGCAAGGCGACCGGCTGCAGCGGCGGCCGTGGTGGGTCCATGCACCTGTTCGACGCGGACCTGCGGTTCTACGGCGGCAACGCGATCGTCGCCGGCGGGCTCCCCCTGGCCATCGGCCTCGCACTCGCCGACAAGATGCGCGGACGGCCGACGGTGACCGTGTGCTTCTTCGGGGACGGCGCGTTCGCCGAGGGCGAGTTCCACGAGTCCATGAACCTGGCCGCGCTGTGGCGGCTGCCGGTGCTGTTCGCCTGCGAGAACAACCTGTACGCGATGGGGACGGCGCTGGCGCGGACACACGCCCAGACCGATCTCGCGCTCCGTGCCGCGTCGTACGGCGTGGCGTCCTGGCCGGTCGACGGCATGGACGTGCTCGCGGTCGAGGAGGCATCCCGCCGGGCCGTCGACCGGGTCCGCGGCGGCGGCGGCCCGTGCTTCCTGGAGCTGCGCACCTACCGGTTCCGCGCGCACTCGATGTTCGACCCGGACCGCTACCGCGACAAGGCCGAGATCGCCCGCTGGCGCGAGCGCGACCCGATCGACCTGCTCGCTGCCCGGATGGCCGCCGACGGTGAGCTGACCGACGACGAGCGCGAGACCATCGCGGCCGAGGTCGCCGCCGAGGTGGACCGGGCGGTGCAGGCTGCCGAGGACGCTCCGTTCGAGCCCCTCGAGGACCTGACCCGCTTCGTCTACAGCGAGCGCGACGACGCAGGGGTGTGACATGGCCGCCGTGAAGACGGTGCGGACCGTCGAGACCACGTACCGCGAGGCCATGCGCGAGGCGATCCGGGAGGCGCTGCGCGAGGACGAGCGGGTCTTCCTCATGGGCGAGGACATCGGGATGTACGGCGGCTGCTTCGCCGTCAGCCTGGGGCTGCTCGAGGAGTTCGGCCCGGAACGGATACGGGACACGCCCCTCTCGGAGTCCGCGTTCGTCGGAGCGGGGATCGGCGCCGCCATCGCAGGCATGCGTCCCATCGTCGAGATCATGACCGTGAACTTCAGCCTGCTCGCCCTCGACCAGATCATGAACAACGCCGCCACCCTTCAGCACATGTCCGGCGGCCAGGTGCACGTCCCGCTGGTGATCCGGATGACGACCGGCGCCGGGCGACAGCTCGCCGCCCAGCACTCGCACAGCCTGGAGGGCTGGTACACCCACATCCCCGGCATCAAGGTGCTCGCCCCGGCCACCCTCGAGGACGCACGGGGCATGCTGTGGACCGCGCTCCAGGACCCCGATCCGGTGCTCATCTTCGAGCACGGCACCCTCTACAACATGAGCGGCGAGCTGGCCGAGGACGCCGGTCACGTCGACATCGAGCGGGCCGTCGTACGGCGGGAGGGCGGCGACGTCACCCTCGTCACCTATGGCGGGTCGCTGGCCAAGACCCTCGACGCGGCGCAGACGTTGTCGGACTCGGGCATCGAGGCCGAGGTGGTCGACCTGCGCGTCCTCCGCCCCCTCGACGACCAGACCATCGTCGACTCGGTCCGACGTACCCACCGCGCGGTGGTCGTGGACGAGGGCTGGCGCACGGGGAGCCTGTCCGCGGAGATCATGGCCAGGATCAACGAGCAGTGCTTCTTCGACCTCGACAACCCGCTCGAGCGGGTCTGCTCCGTCGAGGTGCCGATGCCCTACGCCAAGCACCTCGAGGAGGCGGCACTCCCCCAGCCCGAGCAGGTCGTCGCGGCGGCACGGAGAGTGGTGGGCTGAATGGGCCAGTTCACGATGCCGTCCCTCGGCGCCGACATGGACGCAGGCACCCTCGTGGAGTGGCTGGTCCACGAGGGGGACGAGGTCCATCGGGGGGACCCGATGGCGGTGGTGGACACCGACAAGTCGGCGATCGAGGTCGAGTCGTTCGACGACGGGGTCGTGGAGGCGTTCCTGGTCGAGCCCGGCACGCGAGTCGCCGTGGGAACGCCGCTGGCCACGCTCGGCCCGACGGGTGCTCCCGGCCCTGCCGCTGCTGCCCCCGCGCCGGCTGTCTCGGCAGCGGCCGTTGCCCCGGCTCCGGCTGTCCCGACGACTGTCCCGGCCCCACGCGCCCCCTCGGACGACCTGGTCGCGACGCAGTCCCGGACTCGCCTCGGGTCGCCGCCAGTACGGCACCATGCCGCCGAGCTCGGCGTGGACCTGGCCGCTGTAACGGGCACGGGGCGCGGCGGCACCATCACGCGGGCCGACGTGGACCGGGCGGCCGCTCGGGCCCCGAAGCCGAAGCCGCCCGCCCCGACGCCCGGCCGGCGGCGCATCTCGCCCTACGCTCGCCGGCTGGCACAGGAGCTGGGGGTCGACCTCGAGCAGGTGAGTGGGTCGGGCGAGGGCGGGACCGTGCTCGCCGAGGACGTCCGGGCTGCGGCACCCGCGACCGCGGCAGTGGCCGAAGCCCCCGCCGCCAGGCCTCCGGCCCCCGGGCCTTCCGCCGCCCGGGCCACCATCGCCAAGCTGATGAGCAGGGCAAAGCGCGAGATCCCCCACTACTACGTCGCGACGACGGTGGACCTCTTCGCGCTCACCTCGTGGCTGAGGAAGACCAACCGCGACCGACCGATGGCCGGGCGCATCGTGCCCGCGGCCGGCGTGCTGAGGGCGACCGCCCTCGCGGCGCGCGAGTTCCCCGAGCTCAACGGCTTCTGGGTCGACGACGGCTTCGTCCCCGCCGAGGACGTCCACCTCGGCGTCGCGATCGTCGTGCGAAACGGCGCGCTCGTCGCCCCTGCCATCCACGGAGCCGCGGACCTCGACCTGCCGACCATGATGGAGCGACTGCGCGACCTCGTCAGCCGGGCCCGGGCGGGACGGCTGCGCAGGGCAGAGCTCGCCGACCCCACCCTGACCGTGACCGACCTCGGTGACCAGGGCGTGGAGGAGGTGGTCGGAGTGATCTACCCGCCGCAGGTCGCCCTTCTGGGCGTCGGACGCGTGGTCGAACGACCCTGGGCGGTGGACGGTCTCATCGGGGTGCGCCCGGTGGTGCGGCTGACGCTCTCGGGAGACCACCGGGCCACCGACGGGTTCACCGGAGCCCGGTTCCTCGCGACCGTCGACCGCCTCCTGCAGCATCCGGAGGAGCTGTGACCACGACCCCTGAGAGGGCCCGGGACATGGTCGGCAGGGCGATCCGGCGGATCGTCCCCGACGCCGACGTCGACGGGACACCACGCGACGCCGACCTCCGACAGACCTTCGAGCTCGACTCACTGGACTTCCTGAGCTTCGTCGAGCTCCTCAGCCAGGACAGCGGCGTTCGCATCGACGAGGACGACTACCCGGAGCTCGCGACGATGGCGACCTGCGAGGAGTTCCTCAGCCGTCGCGGCACCTGACCGCCGTCGCGGCGCGCGTCCCTCAGCCGTGGTTCCGGCGGGGGACGATCACCCGGCACGGGTGACCGGGTCGGTCGGCTCGACATCTCCCAACAGACCGAGCTCGCGTGCTGCGCTCACGGCCTGCCGCCGGTTCTTCACCCCGAGCTTCCGGTAGAGCGACTTCAGGTGCACCTTCACTGTGTTGACGGACACGAACAGCTCGCTCGCGATCTCGGCGTTGCTCAGCATGGCGGGCAGGAGCACGAGGACGCTCCGTTCGCGGTTCGTCAGCGGCTCGAGAAGCTGTGCCGTCCCCTCTCGTGCCGTGTGCCTGCCGACCTTCTCCAGCATCGCCGCCGCGTACGCCCGATGGTCGGAATGCGTCTGCTCGTGGCGCTCGAGCAGCACCCGCAGCCTGGAACCCGCCCTGACGAAGGGCCGGGCGATGCCTTCCGGAGCCGCGATGTCGAGCGCTCTGCCGAGCGCTGCCAGGGCGTCGGCGTCGTTGCCCAGCTGCTGATGGGCAAGCGCGGTGAGCAGCCAGGCGTCCGTCGCCGGCTCGAGGTCCACCACGAGGGACACCGTCAGCGCTCCGACGATCTCGAGGCATTCACGAGACCGGTTCGCCGCCAGGTCGTAACGGGCGGCGAGAACTGCCCGCTGCGCCCCGGCCACCCCCGCGCCGACTGCCGCCGCCACGTCCCGCGCCACACCCACGGGGGCCGGCTCCCCCTCCGCCGCCGCGACCTCGGCGTCGACCACAGCCGCCCACCGCTCCAGGAGCCACGGCACGGACCAGCCCCGCAAGTCCTGCCGCAACGCCCCGAGGGCGGCCCGCGCAGCAGCCACATGTCCTCTCGACAGCTCCAGCTGGGCCAGGACGAGAGCGAACCCCGTTTCAGGGATCCGGTCCCGAGACGCACCGACACAGGCCCGGCCCCGGACGAGGGCGACCGAGCACAGCTCGGGTTCCGACCGGACCAGGTGCCCCAGGGCCTGCGCGAGGAACGCCGTCGCGGACTGGGAGAGGAAGAGCCACCCGGACTGCTCCGCGACCGACATGGCGGTCCCCACCTGCCTCTCCGCCTCGCGGATCCGTCCCCGGAACGCCGCCAGCAGCCCGAGACTGCCGTGAAGATGTACCCCGAGCCCGGGAGAGGTCGCCGTGCCCTCGGAGAGCGCTCCCGTCATCCGCGTGAGCATGGCTTCGGCCTCGTCGAGCTGCCCGGTCCACAGCTTGCCCGTCGCGAGCACGATCGCGGCGCCGAAGCGGTAGGCCCCCAGTGCCGGCACCTCCGCCGCCGTGATCCGGTCGAGCTTCTGAAGGGCCCGGGCCGCGCTCGCGATCTGGCCCTCCGCGTCGTCCTCGGCCCACGCCGCCAGCGCCTCCACGGTGGTGAGTACGGCGTCCGTGATCTCCGCGTCACGGTCGGGCAGCGCGCCCAGGAGGTCGCGGGCACGTGCGGCGTTGGCGTGCACGCCGGCCGCGTCGTGCTCGGCGTACCCGGCCAGCGCAGCGGTCGCCGCCAGCTCGGGGTCGTCGACCACCGCCTCCGCCGGGACCTGCCGCAGCAGCTCGACGAGGGCGTTGCGCTCGACGCCCAGCACCTGGGCCCCGGCTGCCCGGAGGACGAAGCGGCCGAGCCCGTGCCAGTCCTCCGCAGCCGTGAGGTGCCGCGCCGCCTCGAGCACCTCTCCGTGCCGGGCGAACCAGGAGGCCGCCCGCTTGTGAAGCGTCCGCTGCCGTTCAGGCTCCTCCACCGTCAGCCGGTGCCGAAGCAGGTCGCCGAACAGGCGGTGGTAGCGGTACCACGCCCGGCGCTCGTCTAGCGCGACCACGAAGAGATTGTCCCGGTCCAGGCGATCCAGCATCCGCTGCCCGTCCGCACGTCCGGTAAGCGCGTTCGCCAGGTCGGCGGAGACCCGGCGCACGACACACGTGTCCAGCAGAAACTCGGTGAGAACCTCCGGCTGGCGGCCCAGGACCTCCTCGGCGAAGTAGTCCGCCACGGTCCTGAGCTCGCCGGCCAGCTCCTGGACGGCTTGGTCCAGGTCGGCGCGGTCCTGCAGCGAGAGGGCGGCCAGTCGGAGGCCGGCGGCCCACCCCTCCGTCTTGTCGAGGACGACCTCGAGCTGGTCCGGCTGCAAGTGCACGCCGTGCCGGTCCAGCAGCAGGACCGCCTCGGTCTCGTCGAACGCCAGGTCGACCGTCCGGATCTCGGTGAGCTCGTTGCTCAGGCGCAGGCGCTGCAGCGGCAGGGCGGGGTCGCTGCGCGTGGAGACCACCAGGTGAAGGCTTCCGAGCCCACGACGCATCGCGCGGGCGAGCGACTCCAGGGCAGGCGTCCCGGTCAGCTGGTGCATCTCGTCGAGGACGAGGACCCGTGTCCCCGGCACCTCGTCGCAGGCCGCCAGGAGGACGCCGACGAACCGGTCGTCGAACGTCGGGGGAACCCGCAACGTGCTCAGCGGACTCCCCGGAGGGAGTCCGGGTGCGCTCTGGAGGGAGGACAGGACGCGGGCCCAGAAGCGGGCCGGGTCTGCGTCCTCCGGCTCGACCGAGAGCCACGCGGGCGCCGTACTCCGCTGTGCTGACCAGGAGGCGAGCAGCAGGGTCTTGCCGGAGCCGGCGGGCGCCGACACGATGACCATGCCTCTGCCCACTCCGCTCTCGACGGATTCGACGAGCCGGCCTCTGGGCACGAACACGTCCGGCACCCGAGGCACCGACGACCCTGTCCTCTGGCCGTGGTGCTCCACGGTGCCCGCAAGGGCGCTCATCGCGCTGGCGTTCCCCGTGTCGGACACGTGCACCTGCCGTGGTCGCGGGCTGTATGACTAGGCCTCTGGTCGCCGGTCCACCTCTCGCGGGCGGTCTCGGCCTCCTTCCAGACTGCGGCCGGAACCGGCCGGATACCAGTGACCTAAGGCCCGACCGCGAGCACGAGGCCCAGTCGTCACACGGAGTTCCTGCGGATATCGACCACTTCCAGCCCGAATGCCTGGAGGTCCATGAGAAGCGAGACCAGGCTGTAACCGGGCCGAAGCGGGCCCTCGAGAAGCGTGCAGCCAGCCTCGTGGGTCACCCGGAACCCACGGAACGCCTGCGCCGTCGTGGGGCCCATCACGCCCCGGACGCGCACCTGGCACCGGGGCCACCGCGTGGTCCTGCTGACGCCCTGATCGCTCACCGCGACCGTCCACGACCCTCGTCACGGGGAGGCGCCAACGCCCTCACCACGCGGACGGTACAGCCGCGAGCCTCCACCCGGGCCACCACGCCGACCAGCGCCGGTTGGTCCCGGATCACACCCCGCAGCACCGTGCGACTCCCGTCGTCAGTCGCTGTCATGCCGACGAACTCGGCCAGGTCCTCAGGTGAGAGAGTCCCGTCGAAGTGGATCTCGTAGACCGCTGGGCGCATTCCTGTCTCCTCGTCGCCGCAGTCGGGTTGGGAGCCTCATGGGGTTGCGTCGTCCCAGTTCACCCGGGCTCGCGTGCAGCGCGCGTCACCCTTGCGGGGTGAACATCGACCGCGCGAGCGCCGAGTGGCCCCCCGGGCTGACCAGCCCGGAAACCACGCGTGGAGGCGACGGCGGTGGCAGTGTGTGAGGTATGGCCGACATCGCCCCGACCGAAAGGCCCGAGCGCCCACTCGTGCGGATGCTCTTCGGCACCACCCAGGTGCTGGTCCTGCTGACCGTCGGTTACTACATGCTGCCCCTGCGACTCGCCGGGGAGGGCCCGGTGGGGATCGTCCGGGCGTTCGGCTCCCTCCTGGCCTTCGCACTGCTGGGCTGGGTCTTCCGTCTCCACCTCCGGTGGAGCCGACGGACCCAGCAGCGGGTGTATCTCCGGATCCAGTGGCTGCTGACCGTGCTGTACCTCCTGGTCCTGACGTTCGCGCTGGTGTACGTCATCGTGGCGATGCGGCACCCGGCCTCGTTCGTGGGCGTCGACGACCGCACCGCGGCGCTGTACTTCTCGGTGACCGTGATGGCCACGGTGGGTTTCGGGGACGTTCACGCCGCCGACACGCTCGGGCAGGTCCTGGTGACCATTCAGATGGTGTTCAACCTGGTCTACCTCGGCACCGCGCTCCGTCTCCTCAGCACGATGCGCCCGGACCTGAACCTGGACCGGTGACCCTCAGCGGCGTTCGGCCGGTGGTCGTGCGGCCGGCACCACCAGCGCCGACGGGACCAGCAGCAGGGCCACGAGGAGCAGGGCGTGCAGCACCCCTACGCGGTCTCCGAGGAAGCCCAGGACCGGTGGTCCGGCCAGGAACGCCATGTACCCGATGGTCGCCACGACACTGACCCGCGCGGCGGCGTACTCCTGCTCGTCGGCCGCTGCACTCATGCCGACCGGGAACCCGAGCGAGGCACCGAGCCCCCAGAGCACGATGCCTCCTGCGACGACGGCGAGGACCTCGCCGAGCACCACGATGAGGACCCCCGCGCCGGCGATCGCCATGCACCCCCACAGCACCGGCAGCCGTCCGAAGCGGTCGAGGACGACCGTGCCGGTGACGCGCCCCGCCGTCATGGCCGCGACGAACAGGGCGAAGCCGCTCGCCCCGACCCACGGGGGCACGTCGTAGCCGTCCACCAGCGCAACGGCCAGCCAGTCGTTGGCCACCCCTTCGGTGAGCGCCATGGCCAGGACCATCAGCCCGATGGCGAGGGTCCGCGGCTCCGTCCAGGCGCGCAGCGGGTTCCGCCTCCGAGCCCCGTCCGCGGGCTCGCCGGGCCCAGCGGGCAGGAACCGCCGTACGACGGCCAGTGGCAGCAGAGCGACCGGCAGCGCCATGGCCAGCAGGTGTGTTCCGACCGCCACCCCGAGACCCGCGGCCGCCGCGCCCACGCCGGCGCCGGCCACCGTTCCCAGGCTGAAGGCGGCGTGGAAGCGAGGCATGATCGTGCGCGCCAGCTCGCGTTCGACCGCGGCGCCCTCGACGTTCATGGCCACGTCCCACGTCCCGGAGCCGAACCCCAGCAGCAGGAGGCCGAGCGCCGTGGGCCACACCTGCCCGGCCTCACTCGCGCCGAGACCTGCCACGGCCAGGCCCACCGCGTCGAGGACGGCCGACACTGCCACGACCCTCGCGGCTCCGAACCGGTGCACCCAGAACCCCGCCGACGGGAGCGCGACCACCGACCCCACCGACAGTGCGAGCAGCAGCGTCCCGAGCTGGCCCGGGGTCAGCTCGAGCAGGCTTCGCGCCTCCGGGATCCGGGACACCCAGCTCGCGAACGCGAACCCGTTGACCGCGAACACGACGATGACGGCGTTTCGGGCCAGTTGCGCCGGCTGAACTGGGGCATGCATGGCACCTGATTGTTCGCAACGACTCGGTGCGCTATGACAGCAGGGTGGCTCTTCGTACCCCGACGCTCGAGGATCCCGCGGCCTGGACCGTCGGCGCCTACCTCGGTGAGCAGCTGCGCGAGCTCGAGGAGCGTGAGTCACAGGTACGCCGGGACGTGCCCGACTCGCTGCACAAGATGCGGGTCGCGATACGCCGGCTGCGCAGTGCCCTCGCGACGTACCGCCCGCTGCTGGACCGGACGGTGTCCGACCCGTTGCGCGACGAGCTGAAATGGCTTGCCGGGATCCTCGGCGAGGTCCGGGACGCCGAGGTGATGCACGAACGCCTGACGTCGGTCCTGGCCGAGTGGGACGGGCAGGGATCCGGCGGCGACGCGGGAGACCGCCTCGTCGCGCGTCTCGAGGAGGCCCGTCGTACCGGCCAGGTCCACGTGCTCGAGGTCCTGGACGGCACCCGGTACGCCCGGCTCCTGGCGGATCTCGAGGCGCTCGTCGCGGATCCACCGTGGCGGCCACGGGCGCACCGCCCGGCCCGGAAGGTCCTGCCAGGACGCGTCGAGCACGCCTGGACCCGGTTGCGGCGTCTCGCGCGCGCGGCCGAGAAGGCGGACGACCCTGCCGAGCGGGCGGCCCGTTTGCACGAGGTGCGCAAGGCAGCCAAGCGGACGCGCTACGCCGCGGAGAGCCTGGTGCCGCTGTACGGCCACCCGGCGCGGGAGCTCGCGCGCGAGATGACCGGGCTGCAGGACGTCCTCGGAGCACACCAGGACAGCGTGGTCGCCGAGAAGCTCGCCATCGAGCTCGGCCTCCGTCAGCTGCGGGACCTCGAGCGGGCCCGCCAGGCGGAGTGCCGGGAGCGGTACGTCGAGGTGTGGCACAGCGCGTCACGCAGGCAGCTGCGACGCTGGCTCGACACCTGACCGGACCCGCATCACCGTTCGCCGACCCGTCACTTTTGGACCGGATTTCGCGGCGTGTCGGGACGGGATTGACGACTCGGCATGAGCAAGAGGCCCGGACCTCGTGGTCCGGGCCTCCGTGCGTCGTGTGCTCGGGTCAGGCGGTGGCGGTCCGGACACCTCGTCCGAGCCGGACCTCCTGCTCGACCGGGACCCGCCGCAGGTGCATCATGCCGAGGACGCTGAGGACCAGCATCAGCGCGGCCGCGGCGAAGGCTGCGATCGCGCCGTAGAGAGCGATCTGGCCCATCTGCCAGAACGCGTAGGCGTTGAGCAGGAGACCGCGCAGCGTCTCGCCGCGGAAGGTGGTCTGCACCATGCCGGCCAGCTCCTGGTCGTCGGGGTTCGCCCGCGAGGCGGTGCTGAGCTCGGAGTAGGTCTTGCCACCGGTCATCGCGTCGATGTGCGCCTTGATGTAGTGGTCGGCGTACACACGGGCCTGCTCACCGGTGGTCAGCTGCTGGCCGAGGTAGGGCTCGACGTACTCCTTGACCGCCGGGTCGGCCGCGCTCTCGCTCCCCGCCTCGGGGAAGTAGATCTTCTGGGCGCTCAGCTGCGTGGTGACCTGGTCCTCGATGAAGCCGTTGGCCCAGGTGAGGAGGCCGCCTGCGGCGACGAGGACTGTGGCCAGGATCAGCCCGGCGACGGTGAGTAGCGCATCGAAGGTCCTGCGTCGCATGATGGGTTCTCTCCTTGGTTCGTGGGGCTTGTGACCCCGGGCGACGTCTTGTTGACAGTGCAACTATCTCGGTGCGACATCTCGTCCCATAAGTGACGAAGGTCCTCACCCGCAGGGACGTCGGCCACCCGGCCGAGGTGACTTCCGGCGGGACGCACGAAGGCCCGGACCGTTGTGGTCCGGGCCCTCGCTGGCGTGCGTGCGGAGACGGCGGGAGTCAGGCCTGGGGCGAGACCTGCTCCTGGGTGATCCTCCGGTCGGTGGAGGCCTCCTCCGGGCGGTGGTGCGGCGCGATCTCGACCGGGCAGCGTGCCTCGCGGATCAGGGTCCGGGCGATCGAGCCCAGGTAGATCCCGAGCGGCGCCCCGTGGCCGCGTCGTCCCACCACGATCAGGTCGGCGCCCTCGGTCGCGCCGACCAGCGCGTGCGCCGGGTACTGGTGGCGGAGGTCGATCTCGACCTCGACGTCCGGGTAGAGCTCGCGCCACGGGGCGACGATCTCGTCCATCTGCGCGCCGGCGTGCTTCAGCCAGTCGTCCACCATCACCCGCGAGGCGATGATGTCGTCGTACCCGCTCGCGAGCTTCCACGCGTGGAGCACCGTCAGCTTCGCCTCACGGTCGGCGGCTGCCTGGAAGGCCAGGGCCAGCGCGTCCTTGGAGGGGGCGGAGCCGTCGAGGCCCACGACCACGCGGGCGAACTCGTGACCAGCCGTCCAGGTCGACGGAATGCAGACCACGGGGCAGTGCGCACGGGCTCCGACGCCCGTGGTCGTGGCACTGGTGAAGACCCTTCCGAGCAGGGAGCGGTCACGGTGTCCGAGCACGATCATCCTGGCGTTCTCACCGGCTGTGCACAGAACCTGGGCGCGGGTGCCGGGCTTGACCAAGGTGGCCACTGGTACGTCGTCCTCGGAGATGTCGCGCACGAGCTGTCTGGCGTCCGCGACGATCTTCTCGCCTACCTCCTCCAGCGTCTCGATGCTGATCAGCGGAAGCATCGGCGCCAGCGGCGCTGTCTCATGGATCGCGTGGACGAGGAACACTCCGCATCCGTACCGTTTCGCCTCCTGGACCGCGAACCGAACTGCCCGCGAGCTCTGGTCGGTCCCGTCCACCCCGACCACGATCGGGTGCTGCAACTCGGTGCTCATCGCACGTCCTTCCTGTCGGTCCTCCTTCAAGGGTGGCGTGGAAGCCGGCCGTGGTGAAGGGCCCGGGGTAACCATGGACAGAGCCGAAGGACCCGAACCCTCATATATCGGAGAAAGCGTGCCTTTGGCCTTTTGCGAGGCGGGACGTTCGGCCCTTTCAGGCCACCGACAAGTCGGGAAAACATGAGGTAACGAACCAGGAGGTGGCCCAGATGCTCGTCCGCGAGGTGATGACCGCACCGGCTGTCACGGTGCCTGCGAGTATGTCCGTCAAGGACGGGATCAAGCTGCTCGACCGGCACCACGTCACCGCGTTGCCGGTGACGGACGCCCGGGGCCGGCTGCTCGGCATCGTCAGCGAAGCCGACCTGCTGCGCGACATGGTCCGTCACGACGACCGAACGCACATGCTCCCGCACGAGGAGCCGTCCCATCACACCACGCGCATCGAGGACGTCATGTCCACGCTGTCCATGACGGTGACGGTCGACGCCGACCTGAGCGACGCCGTCGAGCTGATGACCTCCACCGCGGTCAAGAGTCTGCCGGTCGTCGACCAAGGACGGGTAGTCGGCGTGATCAGCAGGAGCGACGTCGTCCACCTGCTCGCCAGGAGCGACGAGCACATCCACGGTGAGATCGACGAGCTCCTGCGCAGCGCCGGCCTCGAGTGCGAGATCGACGTCAACGACGGCAACGTCCGCATCGACGGCCCGGCCGACCCGCACGAGCGCCGCATCGTCAAGGTCATCGCGGGGTCCGTCCCCGGGGTGATCTCCGTGGTCGTCCGCTGAGACCCGGAAGGCGTAGCGCCGTGCTGAGCACCTCCGAACCTGCCCTCGCCGGCGCCCTGTCCGCGCTGCCCGGGACACCGCGGGTGGTCGTCTCCGGAAACTTCGCCACCCCGCACGCGCTGCTCGACCTCCTCGACAAGAGCTGCGAGCGCTACCGGCTGAACATGCTCAACGCGCAACCGGGTATCCCCGACCGCGAGGACGTCATCCCCGAGACCTCCTTCGTCGGCCCTGGGATGCGGATGAGCGACAACCTGCGCTACGTCCCGTCACGTCTGTCGCTGCTCCCCCGTCTCTTCCGTTCGTCGCTGCCGCCGGACGTCGTACTCGTGCACACCTCGACCCCGCACCAGGGCACGGTCTCGCTGGGCACCGAGGTGAACGTGCTGCCGGCCGCCATCGAGGAGGTACGTCGGAGGGGCGGGCTCGTCGTCGCCCAGATGAACCCGCGGATGCCCTACACGTTCGGCGACGCCGTGCTGTCCCTGGAGGACGTGGACTACGCCGTCGAGGTCGACGAGCCGCTGGCCTCGCCCGGACGCGTCGACATCGACGACGCGGCACGCTCGATCGGCGACCGGATCGCCCACCGGGTCCCGGACGGCGCCGTGCTCCAGACCGGCATCGGCGCGGTGCCGGACGCCACGCTTCTGGGCCTCACCGGCCGGCGCGGACTCTCGGTCTGGACGGAGATGTTCAGCGACGGCGTGCTCGCGCTCGACCGGGCGGGAGCGCTCGACACGACGGCTCCGCTGACGGCCTCCTTCGTCTTCGGATCCGCCGAGCTGTACGCCTGGATCGACCGGAACCCGCGGGTCCGCCTTCTGCGCACGGAGAAGACGAACGACCCTGCGCTGATCAAGCTCAACAACCAGATGGTGAGCGTCAACTCCGCGCTCCAGGTGGACCTGTTCGGCCAGGCCAACGCGTCCCGGATCGGGCGGCGGATCTATTCCGGGACCGGCGGCCAGACCGACTTCGTGGTGGGTGCGATGCACGCACCCGGAGGCCAGGCGTTGGTCGCGCTTCGCTCCTGGCACCCGCGTGCGGACTGCTCGACCATCGTGCCGCTGGTCGACGAGCCGGTCACGTCCTTCCAGATGTCGGCCGTCGTCACCGAGCAGGGCGTCGCCGAGATCTTCGGGCAGGACCAGAAGACCCAGGCCCGCAACCTCATCACCCAGGCGGCCCACCCCCGGATCCGCGAGGAGCTCTGGGAGGAGGCGGAGGCCCTCTACCTCGCCTGAGCCTCCCCCTGGTCTTCGCCGAGGCTCCGGGTTTCCCCAAGGTATGCAGACGAACCGTCACTTCCCATGGCGTGCACGTCGTGGGAAGTGAGGGCTTTCCTGCATACCTTGATGAAGCCGTGCAAGATTGCAACCTTTTCGTGGCTGGGGCGTCTATACGGGTGGGTGCGGACCGGCCGCCCCGCAGAGACCTACGAGGGAGATCCAGGTCATGAACGTCCGTACCCGCCGCACCAGCGCCGCAGCTGCCGTGGTCACCGCAGCAGCATCCGTCCTCGCCCTGGCGCCGGCCGACGCCGCCGACATCGCCAAGAGCCGCATCACCGTCTTCAGCAACGACTACGAGGTCCAGCCCGGACAGCAGTTCGTCCTGCGCGGCAGGCTCACGTCCGAGGGTGCGGGCGTCGAGGGTGCGACCGTCCGCGTGCTCACCTACCGCAACGGCGGCTGGGTGCGCCTCCGCGGCGCCGTCGTCACCACCAACGACGAGGGCCGCTACCGCGTGCGTGTCATTCTCTCCTCCGGTGGGGACCGCGACCTGCGGGTCGTCGGCAACCCGGCAGGGGACGACATCCGCACGGCTCGCGCCGAGACCGTCGTCCGGGTGCTCGGCTGAGCCCACGCGACATCCCGAAGGCCCGGACCTCGTGGTCCGGGCCTTCCGCTTGCCGAGCGGGCAGGCGCCTGTCCGGCCACCAGGCCAGCGATCCGAGGGCGCCGCTAAACTCGCTCCGATGCACACTCTCGGACTTCGCAGCAGACACCTGATCATCTCCCTGTCGGCGGCCCTGCTCGGCCTCGTCATGGTCACCGTCACCACCGGCTGCTCCAGCAGCGGCGCGGAAGGCGATGGCAAGCGCTTCAACGACGCGGACGTCACGTTCGCCACCGAGATGATGCAGCACCACGCTCAGGCGCTGCAGATGGTGGACCTCACCCTCGGCCGGGACCTCGACCCGGAGGTCGCGAGCCTGGCCGAGGAGATCCGGGCGGCGCAGACGCCCGAGATCGAGAAGATGGTGGACTGGCTCGAGGACTGGGACAAGCCGATCCCCGAGACGGTTCGCGACCACGCCAACGCCCACGGCGACGGCTCTGCCTCCACCGAGCTACCCGGGATGATGAGCCACGAGGAGATCGAAGGCCTCGAGGCCGCCAAGGGCGAGCAGTTCCAGCAGATGTGGCTGGAGATGATGATCGAGCATCACCAGGGTGCCGTCGACATGGCCGAAGCCGAGCAGGAGAGCGGCGAGTTCAGCGCCGCTGTGGCCATGGCGGAGGACATCGAGTCTTCCCAGAACCAGGAGATCGAGACCATGCAGGGGCTGCTGGGGTAGCCGCTGCCCCAGGCTCACCAGCCGACCGGCCGCCGGGTCGGCACGACGTGGTGGCACCGAGGCCACGAGCTCAGGCCGCGCGCCGGCGTACCTTCATCGGCGCTCCGGTGGCAACAGTCGTCGGCGCGCCCGACCGATCCGGCTACGCACGCCTTCCGGAGGCCGACCCGTCAGTCAGCGCGCGACACGCCGCGAAATCCGGTCCGAAACCGACGGGTCGGCGGGAAGCGAGGGGTGGTGCGCGGGTGGACCCGCGGAGCGCCGGTACGTCGGAACCTCTCCCGGTCAGCGGCCCGAGCGCCGGACGCCCTGCCTCGGCCGCCGGAGTACGACGACAGAGTGGCCGGTCACGTTGATCTCCACACCGGGCACGAGGGTGGTGTCGTCGTCGAACACGGAGACGATGCCGATCTGGTCGTCGCTCGTGTCGAGGGCGACGAGCCAGCCCTCACCGTAGAGCTCGTCGGGGATGGTGAAGGTGATGGGCTCGTCGTGGCCGTTGAACGCGACGAGGAACGAGTCGTCGACCACCCGCTCCCCACGCTGGTTGGGCTCGGGGATCGCGTCACCGTTGAGGAACACCATCACCGAACGCGCATGGCTCTCGGACCAGTCGGTGTTGGTCATGTGCTCACCGCTGGGACGGAACCAGGCGATGTCGCCGGCCTCGGCCTGGTTCGCGGCGCCGGCGAAGAACCTGCGCCGCCGGAAGACCGGGTGCTCCTTGCGCAGACCAACCACCCGCTGGGAGAAGGCCAGGAGCTCCTTCTGCCAGTCGTCGAGCTCCCACGGCATCCACGCCAGCTCGTTGTCCTGGCAGTAGACGTTGTTGTTGCCGTTCTGGCCACGGCCGACCTCGTCGCCGTGGGCGATCATCGGCACTCCCTGGGACAGCAGCAGCGTGGTGAGGAAGTTGCGCTGCTGCCTGGCCCGCAGGGTGAGCACGTCCGGGTCGTCGGTGTCGCCCTCGACGCCGCAGTTCCACGAGCGGTTGTGGCTCTCCCCGTCCGCGCCCCCCTCCCCGTTCGCGTCGTTGTGCTTCTCGTTGTAGGACACGAGGTCGCGCAGCGTGAACCCGTCGTGGGCGGTGACGAAGTTGACCGACGCGATCGGCTTGCGGCCCGAGTGCTCGTAGAGGTCGGAGGACCCGGCGATCCGGGAGGCGAACTCCCCCAGCGTTGAGGGCTCGCCGCGCCAGAAGTCGCGGACGGTGTCGCGGTACCGGCCGTTCCACTCGGTCCACAGCGGCGGGAAGTTGCCCACCTGGTAGCCGCCGTCCCCGACGTCCCAGGGCTCGGCGATGAGCTTGACCTGGCTCACGACCGGGTCCTGCTGCACCAGGTCGAAGAAGGCCGACAGCCGGTCGACCTCGTGGAACTGGCGGGCGAGAGACGAGGCGAGGTCGAACCGGAACCCGTCGACGTGCATCTCGAGCACCCAGTAGCGCAGGGAGTCCATGATCAGCTGGAGGACGTGCGGGTGCCGCATCAGCAGGCTGTTGCCGGTCCCGGTCGTGTCGAAGTAGTGCGCCTTGTCGTCGTCGACGAGCCGGTAGTACGCGCTGTTGTCGATGCCGCGGAAACCGAGCGTCGGGCCCTGGTGGCTGCCCTCCGCCGTGTGGTTGTAGACGACGTCGAGGATCACCTCGATGTCGGCGTCGTGCAGGGCACGCACCATCGACTTGAACTCCTGCACCTGCTGGCCGCGCTGGCCGGAGGCGGCGTAGGCGTTGTGGGGCGCGAAGAACCCGATGGTGTTGTAGCCCCAGTAGTTCGACAGTCCCTTGCCCATCAGGTGCGGGTCCTGCACGAACTGGTGCACTGGCATGAGCTCGAGCGCGGTGACGCCGAGCGACGTGAGGTGCTCGAGCACGGCAGGGTGGGCGATCGCGGCGTACGTCCCCCGGATCGCGTCGGGGATGCCGGGGTGGGTCTGGGTCAGGCCCTTGACGTGGGCCTCGTAGATCACGGAGTCGTGGTACTCGTGGTCGGGTTGCCGGTCGTTGCCCCAGTCGAAGAAGGGGTTGACGACCACGGAGAGCATCGTGTGCCCGAGGCTGTCGTCGTCGTTGAACGCCTCGGGGTCGTCGAACCGGTACGAGAACAGCGACTCGTCGCCGTCGATCTGGCCCTCGATGGACTTCGCGTACGGGTCGAGGAGCAGCTTGCTCGGGTTGCAGCGGTAGCCGCTGGCGGGGTCGTAGGGCCCGTGCACCCGATAGCCGTAGCGCTGCCCGGGCTGGACACCCGGAAGGTACACGTGGTGCACGAAACCGTCGGTCTCCGGCAGGTCCACCCGGACCTCGGCCCCGTCCTCGCCGACCAGGCACAGCTCGACGCGGTCCGCCACCTCGGAGAACAGAGCGAAGTTCACGCCGGCCCCGTCGTAGGTGGCACCCAGGGGGTAGGAACGTCCAGGCCAGATCTGCATCGACTTCTCTCTGTTAGACCGGTGCGACCATCCCCATTGTGTCGGACGCGGAAACCCGCTCAGACGGCGATCACCGAGGCGGCCGCGAAGTAGATGACGACCGTGAGCAGGTCCTGTACGACGGTTGCGAGCGGGCCGGATCCGAACGCCGGGTCCTTGCCGAGCCGTTGGATGAGCCACGGGAGCGCCAACGCCACGACGGTCGCCGTCGAGCAGGCGGCAAACATGGCGACCGCCACGGTGAGGGCGATGTCGGGATCGTGCCAGATCAGCTGCACGGTGGGGTAGGTGACGAGGGCGAGCAGCAGCCCGAGCATGAGACCGGTCAGCAGCTCCCTGGCCACGACCCGGCGGATCTCCACGCCGAGCGACAGGCCTCGGATGACGAGCGTCTCCGTCTGGGTGCCCACCGCGTCGGCGATGTACACGACGCCGGGGACGAAGAACGCCACCAGGACCTGCTCCTCGAGCACGGACTCGAACGAGCCCACGAGCCCCGCGGAGAACAGGGCGCCGAGCAGGCCGATCAGGATCCAGGGGATGCGGTGTGCGAGGCGGTGTGCGACCGGCTCGGTGCTCGCCGAACGCGCCGACCTCGCCGAGCTGAGGAAGCCGCCCAGCCGGGCCATGTCCTCGTCGTGCTCGGCGAGCAGGACCGCCAGGAGGGCCTGCGCCGGAACGAGGCCACGGAACCGTGCGTGCTCGTCCACGACGGCGAGACCTGGCTCACCGTGCTGGAAGGCGAGCCAGGCCACCCGCTCCTGGTGCGTCTGCGGGGTCACGACGGGTGGGCTCGTGTCCATGATGTCCCGGATCGCGGCGGCGGGGTCGGCGGCCAGCAGGCGCTCGATGGTCACCAGGCCGGAGAGCGTCTCCCCCTCGCAGACGGCGATGACGGAGGCGCTGTCGTACTCCCTCCCGCGCATGCGGTCGAGCAGCCGGCCCACGGTCTCGCCCGGCGTGGCCACCGGCACGCGGGAGGACGCGTGCTGGGCCGCCGTACCGATGAACTCGGCCTCGTCCACCGTCGTCGCTGTCTCGGTCATGGCTCCAGTCTCGGCGCGAGCAGGCCGGCACCGCACCGGAAACGCCGCGGGAGGGCCGACTCAACACCCCGGGAGGGCCGACTCAACACCCCGGGAGGGCCGACTCAACGGGAGGTGGGTGAGCCGCCCTCCTGCGTGGCGTGCTCGTCGGCGATCACCTCGTGGTGCCGCACCACCTCGGAGACGATGAAGCCCAGGAACCGCTCGGCGAAGACCGGGTCCAGGCTGGAGTCCTCGGCGAGCTGCCGAAGCCGCTGGATCTGCTGCTCCTCCCGCGCGGGGTCCGCGGGGGGCATCCCGTGCCGGGCCTTCAGGAGGCCGACCTCCTGCGTGCACTTGAAGCGCTCGGCGAGCAGGTAGACGATCGCCGCGTCGAGGTTGTCGATGCTGGCGCGCAACTGACCGAGCCGGTCGAGGGGCGAGCCCTCGCCACCTTTGTCGTCACTCATCACGCCACCTCGCACGAAGCCGGGCACTCTCCCTGGCCGAGGCTACCGGCCGGGCCGCCCGGAGTACCTGACGGGCTCGCCGCGCTCGAGTCGCTCTCGCTGGGGTACGACGGTGTACTTCGGGTCGCGCGCCGACTCCTGGCCTGCCTCGAAGATGCCGAAGCGGGTGCATGCCGACCCGGCCATCAGCGCCGCGCCGGACACCACGGCGGCGGTGCGGCTGCGCCCGGCCAGCAGAGACCCGGCGGCGCCCGCGACGGTGAGCGCCCTCGCCGCCTTCATGAGCCTGCCTGCCTTCCCCTTGTGCAGCGGCTCGGCAGTGATGCCCATGGACCGCTCCATCTGCCGCTCCGCGAGCAGCTCGACGACTGCCCCACCGAGCGCCATCCGCCGGGCGGGTCCGGCCTGCTCCGGGGGCGCGGCGAGCATGCCCAGCCCGCCCGAGGCGGCCGCGGCCGAGCTGACGAAGACGAACGGCAGCTCGCGGTAGGCCGCGTGCCACGACGGCGTCGCGGTGTCCGCGAGAAGCACCGCGGTGTACGCCGCGACCGGCGGCGCCGTGAGCCCGGCGACCACGCCGGCCGGCCGGCCCAGCGCGGACAGCAGGCGGAGCGGTCCACGCCCCCGGCCCGGCAGCATCTCGGCCACCTCGGCTGCGGCGGCGGCCCCGGCGAACGGTCCGTAGGCGGACAGGATCCAGGTGCCGACCGACATCGGCGAGGTGAGCTTGGCGGTGCGCAGCATGTTGAGGAACCGCTCCGGCCGGCCCAGGTCGTGCACGAGCGCCCCGAAGCTGAACGTCAGCGCCGTCAGGGCACCGAGCCTGCCCACCCGGCGCAATGCGGGCCGGCCGGTGAGGTCGGCGCCGGCGGCGAGCAGGGAGGAGCCGGCGGCGAGACCTCCGGAGAACAGGTACGCCGGGATGTCGGCCTCCCACGGCGAGGGCTTGACCACCGGCCTGCCGTAGTAGGAGGTGAACTCCGCCTCGGGCACCATGGACCGCTCGCCGCCCCCGCCGTTGCGGCGACGCCGCCGGCCGCCCTTGGAGCCGGAAGGAGCGTCGCGGCCCGGGCGCGTGTCGGCGCGACCCGAACGGTCGACGTCCGGGCTCATGAACGCCTCCCGACGAAGGACACGACAGCTCCGGCGAGCAACGCGGCGGCGGCAGCCGTCGCCCGGTTGAACATCTTGGGCAGGTCTCGTGTCGTCACCACAGGGTCAGGCGGCAGCCCGTAGACCTCCGGCTCGTCGAGGAGCAGGAAGAACGCCCCTGTCCCGCCGACACCGTCGTTGGGGTCGTCCCCGTAGAGGCGGGCGTCCATCACCCCGGCGTCGTGGAGCCGCTGGACGCGGTCGCGGGCCCGCTCGCGCAGCTCGTCGACGTCGCCGAACTGGATCGACTCGGTAGGGCATGCCTGGGCGCAAGCCGGGCGCTGACCGTTGCCGAGCCGGTCGTAGCAGAGCGTGCACTTCTGGGCGATACCGACGTTCTTGGCTCCCTCGGGCCCGGTACGGCGCTCGATGACGCCGTAGGGACAGGCCGGCACGCAGTAACCGCAGCCGTTGCAGATGTCGTCCTGGACCACGACGGTGCCGAACTCGGAGCGGAACAGGGACCCGGTGGGGCAGACGTCGAGGCAGGCGGCGTGGGTGCAGTGCTTGCACACGTCGGACGACATGAGCCACCGGAAGTCCGGCTTGCCGTCCGGCTCCTGCCCGTCGCCGTCACCGCCACCCTCCGGCGCCATCGCGGGCATCCCGAGGTCGACCGTCGTGCTCCTCAGGCCGATCTCCTGGCCACCCAGCGGCTTCGGCTGCTCGATGAAGGCGACGTGCCGCCAGGTGTTGGCGTTGAGCGACCCCGTGTTGTCGTAGGACATGCCGAGCAGGTCGAAGCCGTCGTCCGGGACCTCGTTCCACTCCTTGCACGCCACCTCGCAGGCCTTGCAGCCGATGCAGACGCTCGTGTCGGTGAAGAAGCCCTTGCGCGGCGGCGGGTCGTCGTACCCCGCGTCCGTCGCCGGGTCCACCGGGCCGAACAGGCTGTTCTTGCCGATCATGTGGTCGCGTCTCTCCCCTCTGCCGGGTCCCGGCGGTCCTTCTCGGCTGCGTCGGGACCCACCGTCACGATCGGGGTGCCGGGATCGATGTCGACCCCTGCCCGTCGCTGGTAGTCGGCGACGTACTCCCGCAGCGCCGTCCCGGTAGGCCGTCTCCCGGGCTGCACGTCACACGTGCCCACCTTGCTCTCCTGGATCAGGACGTTCGGGTCCAGCGCGATGCCGAACAGGTCGTTGGCGGAGTCGCCGGTCACCATGCCGCCCGAGCCCCAGTGGTACGGCAGCCACACCTGGTGCACGACACGTCCCTCGACACGCAGCGGCGACAAGCGGTCGGTGACCATGACCCGGCCCTCGACCGCCGACCGGGAGGTGACCACGTGGCACCAGCCCATGTGCTCCAGGCCGCGCTCGGCGGCCAGCTCCGGGGAGACCTCGACGAACATCTCCGGCTGGAGCTCGGAGAGGTACTGGAGGTACCTGCTCATCCCACCCGCCGTGTGGTGCTCGGTCAGCCGGCTCGTGGTGAACACGAACGGGAAGACGTCGCCGTGGCTCTCCGGCGGGCTGGGGTTCATCGGGTTGTCCGGGCGGTCGTACTCCTTGCGCGTCGGGTTGGCCTGCTGCGCGTAGAGCGGGTTGCCGAACGGCGACTCGACCGGCTCGTAGTGGGTGGGCAGCGGCCCGTCGATCAGCCCCTCCGGCACGAACAGCGCACCCTTGCCGTCGCCCTGCATGATGAACGGGTCGTTGCCGGCGAGGGCCTCGAGGCCGCTGGAACCCTCGGGCGGCTGGTACGACGGCGGCTTGCCCTTCTCGAAGTCGGGGACGTCGTGCCCGGTCCACTCGCCGGCCTCCTCGTCCCACCAGACGTAGGCCTTGCGCTCGCTCCACGGCTTGCCGTCCGGGTCCGCCGACGCCCGGTTGTAGAGGATCCGCCGGTTCGCGGGCCAGGCCCAGCCCCACTCGGGCGCGACCCACGACTGCTCGCGGCCCGGCTTCCGGCGCGCGGCCTGGTTCACCCCGTCCTTGAAGACGCCGGTGTAGATCCAGCAGCCGCCCAGGGTCGAACCGTCGTCCTTCATCTCGGTGAAGCTCGACAGTGGACGGCCGGTCGCCACCTCGTAGCCGTTGATCTCCTTCAGCACGGCCTCCGCGCTGGGCTCGGCGTGCTCCCCCTCGACCGGGTAGTCCCAGCTCAGGTCGAGGATCGGCCGGTCGCGCTCCTCCGTCGAGCCCGCCAGCCGCTCACGCACCATCCGGCCGAGGTGGTAGAAGAACCAGAGCTCGGAGCGGCAGTCGTCCACCGGGTCGACCGCCTTCTCACGCCACTGCAGCATGCGCTGGGTCTGGGTGAAGGTGCCCTCCTTCTCGACGTGCGACGCGGCGGGCAGCAGGAACACCTCGGTGCGGCACTCCTCGGTCACGATCTCCCCGGTCTCGATCTCCGGGGAGCTCTTCCAGAAGCTCGCGCTCTCGATCTCGAACAGGTCGCGCACGACCATCCAGTCGAGGTTGGCCATGCCGAGCCGCTGCGCGCGCCCGTGCACCGACCCGACCGCGGGGTTCTGGCCGAGCAGGAAGTAGCCCTTCACCTTGCCGTCGATCATGTCGAGCACGGTGCGGTAGGTGCCGTGGTCGCCGGTGATCTTCGGCAGGTAGTCGAAGCAGAAGTCGTTCTCGGGAGTCGCGGCATCGCCCCAGTACGCCTTGAGCAGGTTGACGCCGTAGGCGCCGGCGTTCGCCCAGAAGCCCTTCGCCCCCGGATGACGGATGCTGTCGACCCACTCGCCGAGGGTCTGGTGGTCCTCGGCCTGTGGCATCGGCAGGTAGCCGGGCAGGATGTTGAACAGCGTCGGTATGTCCGTCGAGCCCTGGATGCTGGCGTGCCCGCGCAGCGCCATGATCCCGCCGCCGGGACGGCCCATGTTCCCGAGCAGGAGCTGCAGGATGGCGCCGGTGCGGATGTACTGCACGCCGACGCTGTGCTGGGTCCAGCCCACGCTGTAGACCAGGGCGGTGGTCCGCTCCCGTCCGGAGTTGGACGTCCACGCCTCGCAGACCTGGCGGAACATCTCCCGCGGCACTCCGCAGGCCTCCTCCACCATCTCCGGCGTGTAGCGCGCGTAGTGCCGCCTGAGGATCTGGTAGACGCAGCGGGGATGCCGCAGGGTCTCGTCGCGGGGCGGGTGCGCGTTGACGCTCATGCCGTGCGTCTCGTGCTGCAGAGCGCTCGCGGTCTCCCGCTGCCGGGCATGCTGCTGCCGCCGGTCGTCGCTCGTCTCCTGGTCGGCGTACTGCCAGCTCCGGGGGTCGTAGGTCCGCGTCTCGGGGTCGAACCCGGAGAACAGCCCGTCGAGGTCGTCGGTGTCCTGGTAGTCGTCGCTCACGATCGTCGCCGCGTTGGTGTACGCCACGACGTACTCACGGAAGTCGAGCTCGTTCTGCAGGACGTAGTTGATGATCCCGCCGAGGAACACGATGTCCGTGCCGACGCGCAACGGCACGAACGTGTCCGCCAGCGCGCTCGTCCGCGTGAACCGAGGGTCGACGTGGATGACCTTCGCGCCGCGGGCCTTCGCCTCCATCACCCACTGGAAGCCCACCGGGTGGGCCTCGGCCATGTTCGAGCCCTGGATGACGATGCAGTCAGCGTTGGCGAGGTCCTGCTGGAACGTGGTGGCGCCGCCGCGCCCGAAGCTGGTCCCCAGACCGGGGACGGTGGAGGAGTGTCAAATGCGGGCCTGGTTCTCGATCTGGATCGCGCCCATCGCCGTGAAGAGCTTCTTGATGAGGTAGTTCTCCTCGTTGTCCAGCGTGGCCCCGCCGAGGCTCGCGATACCGAGGGTGCGCCGGAGCTTGTGGCCGTGCTCGTCGAGCTCCTGCCAGGTGTCGTTGCGGGCCTTGACCACGCGGTCGGCGATCATGTTCATCGCCGTGTCGAGGTCGAGCTCCTCCCATTCCGTGCCGAACGGGCGGCGGTACTTCACCTTGGTCTCGCGGAGCGGGCTGGTGACGAGGTTCTTGCTCGCCGACCCCTTCGGGCAGAGCCGCCCGCGGGAGACGGGACTGTCGGGGTCCCCCTCGATCTGGATGACCTTCTCGTCCTTGACGAACACCTTCTGGCCGCAGCCCACCGCACAGTAGGGGCAGACGCTGCGCGCGACGCGGTCGGCCGTCGCCGTGCGGGCCGACATGCTCTCGGTCCGGGCCGACTTCGCCGCTGGTCCTCGTCCGAGCAGGTCCTTGCCACCGAGCTGGCGGAGCACCGGCCACGACAGGAATGTCCTGCGAGCGTCCATCCACGACCTCCTCACCTGGCCGCAAAGTACCACCGGGCCCCTGATCCATGCATCGTCCCGGTGGGCGGGTTCCGAAGTACGACGGTCAGCGGGTCATCGCACCCGGATGGTGTGGTCGCCCGCCTCGACCAGCTCCCCGATCACCGGATGGCCGGGCAGCTCTCCCGCGACGAGGAGACCCCCGGACGTCTGCGCGTCCGCGAGCAGGACGAGCTCGTCCTCCGACAGGTCGGAGTCGAGGTACGGGCGCACCCAGTCGAGGTTGCGACGGCTCCCACCGGGCACGTAGCCCGCCGCCAGCGACTCCCGGGCGCCGGCGAGGTAGGGCACCGCGGCCGCGTCCACGACCGCGGACACGCCGCTGGCCCGCGCCATCTTCATCAGATGGCCGAGCAGGCCGAAGCCGGTGACGTCGGTTGCGCAGAGGAGCCCTGCCTGGAGCGCGGCCCGCGACGCGTCACGGTTCAGCGTGGTCATCACCGCGACTGCCTCCTCGAACCGCTCCCCGGTCGCCTTGTGCCGGTTGTTCAGCACGCCGAGCCCGAGCGGCTTGGTGAGAGTGAGCGGCGTGCCCGCGACGGCGGCGTCGTTCCGGAGCAGCCGCCGCGGGTCGGCGAGACCGGTGACGGCGAGGCCGTACTTGGGCTCCGGGTCGTCGATGCTGTGCCCGCCCGCGAGGTGGGCTCCTGCCTCCGCGCACACGTCCGCTCCTCCACGCAGCACCTCGGCCGCGAGGTCGAACGGGATCCTGTCCCTCGGCCACGCGAGCAGGTTCACCGCGACGACCGGCGCACCGCCCATGGCGTACACGTCGGACAGCGCGTTGGCCGCGGCGATCCTGCCCCAGTCGTAGGCGTCGTCGACGACGGGCGTGAAGAAGTCGGCGGTCGCGACGATCGCCCGGTCGCCGTCGATGCGGACCGCTGCTGCGTCGTCGCCGTTGTCGAGCCCGACCAGGAGGTCGCCGCCCTCGCGGCTGGTCGGCAGGCCCACCAGGACCCGCTCGAGCTCTCCGGGCGGCACCTTGCAGGCGCAGCCTCCCCCGGACGCGAACTGGGTCAGGCGGAACTCGGCCGACGTGGCTGTCACCGGGCCACCGTACCCGGCGAGGCAGGCCCCTCTAGAGTGAGCGCGGAGGCGTTTCTCGTCTGGTGACGGGCGCGGTCCTCAAAACCGTAGTGGCCGAGTATCTCGGTCAGGCGGGTTCGATTCCCGTCCGCCTCCGCCACAGCTTGTAAATCGGGGTTACGGCCCGCTCTCAAGCGGTATGCCGCCGCACAACCGTCCACAGCACCGCGGTAGCTGGCGCCGTGTCACCAGCGCGGGGCGGTCCCGTTGGTCAGCCGGACGGCGTAGAACCCGGTGTTGCCGTCGGTGAACCACACCTGCTTGCGCTTCATGTCCCACGCCGGTGCCGACAGCGCATGCGCCGCCTCCCGGCCCGGCTTGGTCCCGGGGGCGAGGGGTTTGTTGAAGTACGCAACCTCCCTCGGTCTCCGGGGGTTGCGGATGTCGAAGACCCGCAGTCCGGAGGCGATGAAGCTGCATGCCGCCAGCTTCGGGTCCTTCACGCGCGGCACCGAGCAGTAGTGGGCGGCGTACCCCTGGATCGGGGACTGCGCGCCGGGGTCGTTCTGCTGCGGTCCCCTGCGTGCCCACGGCTGGTTCACCTGGAGCCTGATGTTCGACACCACTCGGGGGTGCCGATCGTCGTCGATGTTGATCAACCGGACGGCACCGACCTTCGCCTCGGAGTCGTAGGTCTTGAGCTGGTCCAGCCTTGAGTTGGCGAACTCGTCGACCTCGAGCAGGTACCTGCGGCCGCGGATGGTGATGGGCTCCGCCACCTGGGGAATCGAGCCACTCCGCCAGGAAAGCCTGCTGACCACGGGAACCCGCGGGTTCGGCTTGCGGGCCTGGATCTGGCTCACGTCGAGGACGGCGAGGCCTCCGTTGGAAAGCACGCCGTCCCCGGGCCGGCCGATCTCCGCAACGTAGAGCCGCTTGCCGTCACCGCTGACGCGCATGCCGTGGTAGACGACGCCTTCGCGCACCCAGATCGGCCGAGGGAGTCGCGGGTCGGTGAGGTCGACCGCGGTCAAGGTCTGCCCTCCCGTCGAGGCGACGTAGAAGGTCTTGCCGTCGGGAGCGAACCCGCTCTCGTGGCCGAGGATGCCCGCGGGCGTGCTCGACAGGAGCCGGGGGCTGCGACAGTCGCGCTTGACGTCGTACACGTCCATGACGCCGGCGTTGGTGCCGGCGTTGCCGAGGACCGCGACGAGCAGTCCCCGCTTCCTGTTGAGCATCAGCGACTCGTGGGGGCTCTGCATCGCAGGCGTGACCAGGTTCGCGGTCTGCCTCGGGCGTCGCGGGTCCGACATGTCGAGGACGACTACTCCGGTGCCCTCGCGGCCGAGGTTGTACGGAAGGTCGACCGGGAACATCGGCGTCGAGTCGTAGAACGCGCAGGCCCGGCCCTTGCGGTCGACGTACCTGAAGACCTTGAAACCGCCGGTGTTCCCGAAGTGGCTGACTTGCTTGGTGTTGCAGATGTAGCCCTTCGCCGCCCGGCCCGTCTCGTAGTCCCGTGCCGGGACCCGGCCCTGGATCGACGTCTCAGGCCGGGAGCCGGGACCGCAGTCGGCCCGAGGCACCGCCGCCAGGGACACGTCGCCTTCGGCGTTGGACGTCGTGGTGAGCAGCGTCGCTCCCAGGGCAACGACGCCACACACGGCGAGCAGGCGTACGACGGCTATGCGGCGCGCGCGTCGAACAGGGGAACGGGTCATGGGTCACCTTCGGGTCGCGGTGGAAAGGGGTGCTGGTGCAGGGCACGCGCCAGGCCTCGCGGCATCTCCTTGGCTTCGACGGCACGGCGGCCGCACTGGCAGTCGTGCCTTCCGGTTGCGTCGAGGACGAGGCCGACAACGGTGGCGGCGGCGGGGGGACCGGTGGCACTCATAACGGGGGTTGAAGCGCCGGTGGAGAGGGCGGCAGCGGAGAGGGGGACGATCGGCCCCGGGTCCGCACCGGTCGGCCATCACTAGGCCGTCACCAGGTGGCCAGTCCCAGCGGCCAGGCGTCCTCGTGCCGGGCAACGTCACCCAGCTCCGGCCTTCGCGGAGGCGCAGCCGGACCGTCGGGCTTGCCGGTCAGCCCAGGGAGCCCGGGGAGTGCTGGCGCCTGCGGTCGGTCCGGCGAGTCGGCCTGCTCGCTGCCGGCCGACGCTCGGCTGTCACTCACACCGGACATGTCCTCGACGTAGAACGCGCCACGCATCCACGGATGGTTCCAGCAGTAGTACGTGTGATAGCCGGGCTTGAGCCTGGAGGTGTCCAGCTCCCAGGCAGGGGCAGCCTTGTTGTTCGCCGATGCACCGTCCGCCAGGGGCAGGTAGCCCAACGGCCCTGAGTAGAACTTGCCGTCGGTGTTCGGGTAGCTCACGACGTCGGTCGGCCCGTTGCAAGGCCCGATACAGGAAGTGATCACGTGCCGTGTGCCGCCCTTGCCCACGAAGTCGAGGTTGACGAACTCCAGCTTGTCACCCCACTCGACGACGGGAGCTCCGCCCGCACTGGTACCCATGGTCCCGCTCACCGAGCTCTTCCGCTTCAGGTCGCCCGGCGTGAACATGAAGTTCTCCGCGGTGATCACGTTGGTGTGCGGACCGCGTGGCGCTCGCGGTGCGTCGTAGTCGTTGCACTCCTCGGCCACACAGGACTGTGGGCTCGTGTGCACCAACGAGCCACCGTCGTCACCGCGTTCCGCGGTCTGGCTGGGTAGCGACTGAGCTGCCTCGACCGGAGTCGCCCCCGGCTCGTCAGCGAGGGTCGCCCGGCACCGCTGGTCCTCCGACACGGTCACGTTCTTGTCCCAGTAGAAGCCGGTGATGCTCATCTGGTCCGGGAAGGCGTACTTCCGTGCGTCGAACACACCGTTCATCGCGATCCGGTCGCCCTTCGTCACGGGGACGCGCCATCCCGGCTGGCTGATCCCCATCAACGGGTGCGCCGGCCACACCCCGTGTGGGTAGTAGGTCTTGCTCTTGAACACGGTCGTACCGGGGAACCGGTCACCGTCCTCAGCGCAGGGCTGCGCCTTGCTCCCGAGGTTGGACAGCACGACGCCCTTGGCGCCGCCGTGCTGATGCCCCGCACCGCCGATGAGTACGCCGTCCCTCGGCGCGGTCCAGATCTCGCCGACACCGGGCACGACGTTCGCCTTCGATCTCGGCTCGGCGGTTCCGAAGGAGTCCGGGTCGACCTTGCTCTCCGAGAGCGCGTCACCCCGTGAGGGCGAGGCGTCAAGCGGCCAGTCGTAGATGTCTCCACTCCTTGGCACGTTGAACGTCGACCCGTAGATGACCGGCTCCACCGGCCGGTACGTCTGCCCGGTGGCTTTCTTGATCTCCGCCGCGGTGCCATGGACGAAGGTGAACTCGAACTCCATGAACACGGCCTGGGTCTGCTCGGTCATGTTCATCGGCATCCAGTACATGGCCATCTCCTCGGGCCGCATCGGGATGCCCCACTGGTGCTTGGCACCGGGTTCGGCGGCGGAGATCCGTTCGAAGCTGCCTTGGGTCTGCTCACCGCCGGTGCCGAACACCCAGTCGATGCCCTGGCGGGTGTCTGCCTGGTCGTCCCCTTCGAGGTCCTTGCGAATCAGGTGCGCGTGGTGGAGGTGCACACCGCCGGAGTGATCCACTGCGGACCCGTCGGCGTAGCGGATGCTCGGCTTGGCGGCCACGATGAAGCCGTTGGCGCCGAAGAAGTCGAGGTTGACCTGGTTCGCGTCGCCGCCGGGCGACACCGGGTGCGGGCCGTACTGAAGCGTGATGGTCTCCTTTGTCCCGGCCGGCTTGGGCTCGATGTACTGCGCCCGCTTGGTCGCGACGCCGGGGACCGGCGGCTCGCCTCGTTCGGTGCCCCCACTGCCGCCGTGACCGCTGTGACCGTCGTCATCTCCGCCGTGACCGCCGTGACCGTCGTGACCGTCGTGCTCCTCGGTTCCGTCAGCCTGATCTCCATGATCACTGTGCCCGTCGCTGTGGCCGTCACTGTGCCCGCCGCTGTGACTGCCGTCGTTGTGACTGTGGCCGCCGTCGGTGCTGTGCCCGTCGCTGTGGCTGCCGCCGTGGCCGTCGTGGCCGCCACCGGACGTCATCGTGCCGCCATGCGAGCCGTGCGCCTCGTGCCCGTCGCTCGAGGAGGCACCGCGGCCGGCTGCCGCATGACCGTGGTCGTGCCCTGCCTCACCCGTGATGTGCTCGACGTGCGCCGAAGCGGGTTCCTCGGCTCCGCCGTGGTCGTGGGACTCGTTCAACGTCTGGCCCTCGCCTTCCGGCAGGGCGTGGTCGTGGTCGTGTCCGGCCTCACCCACGGCTTCCACGGACTCGCCATGGTCGTGCTCGGCCCCGCCGTGGTCGTGGTCATGCTCCGCGCCGGACATCGCCGCCAGCTCGTCGTGTGAGTGGTGCTCGCCTCCGCCCAGCAACAGAGCGGGCACGAACATCAGCGCAACCCCTGCCGCGAGCCCGCTCAGCGCCTGGCGGCCCAGGTGAGCCGGCAGCGAGATGTTGCCGACGGAGGAGCTGCCGAGAGCCAGCAGTCCGGGCACGGCGGCGAGCTGGAAGAGCACCGTCACCCCGTCCTTGAACCCGATCGGCTCCATGTGCCCTCCGGGGAGGAACGGAAGCCCGATGGTGCGCGAGACCAGCCACACCCCGACCGAGCCCAGCATCAGCATCAGTCCACCTACGACGAGGCCGCCGGAAGGGCCGCGCAGCAACAAGAGCGCGGCAAGCCCCATCTGGGCGAGCGCGACGACGGTGAACCCGACCATCATCACCGGAAGGTTCTGGTGGTCGGCCGCAGCGGAAAGGTGGATGATCCCCGCCCCGAGGGACAGCACCGCTACCCCGGCGGCGATGACATGCGTGGGGTTGTCGGCCTTCCATTCGCGTCGGTACTTCAAGGTCATCCTCCAAAGTCCCGTGAGCGCCGGCCCCCTGCTGGGGCAACGCTGCGCCGCCATGACCGCTGACGAGGTGAACGGTCGCTAACTTGGTGACCGACCCTAGGTTCCGGCGCGACGACCCTGGAAGTAGCTGGACCGCGCAAACAGCCGAAAGTCGCAGATGACGTACGCCGAATGAGACTTCCTTCGCCCGACCCCGGCGAGAGGCCGGCAACAAGCAGACCCGCTGTTGACAGCGAATCGTGTGGCCGAGGAAAGTGCGCCGGACAACCCCGACGCAGCCAAGGAGCAGTTGTCCGTTGACCGCATGGGCCAGACCCCTCGGGGCGCTCCTCACCCTCACCCTGCTGCTGACGCCGGTGACCGCGCACGGGGCCGCCGGCCTCGTCGACCCCGACCGGGAGGCGGCGAACTTCTCCAAGCAGTCCGAGCGGGCACCGGACTACCTCACGCCTGCCATGCTGCGCCAGCAGGCAGAGCAGGGCGGCGGGTCTGCCCTTGACGGTGTGCGTGAGCAGGCCGAAGACCCAGGGCGGCTCTTCGTCACCGACGTCTGCTGGGCCAAGGCACAAGGCTGCGGCGGAGACCCTCGCCTGGCCCACTGGCAGACGCGAGGCTACGGCCGGGTCGCGCCGGTCCGGTTCACCGGGCGGAACGGCTCCACCCTGGCCGGCCATGTCTGGGCGACCCGCGGCGGGCCGGACAGGCGGCCGCTGGTCGTGGTCACGCCAGGGTCGATGCAGGCGACCGAGGAGATGTACTGGTGGGCGGCGCAGGTTCTCGCCAAGGCGGGGTACGTCGTCCTCACCTGGGACGTGCAGAACCAGGGCCGCTCCGACACGTTCGGCGAGGGCGAGGACCGGTTCGACGGCGTGCCGACCCAGGCCGCCCTCACCACCTTCTTCGTCCACACCCAGGACACGCTCGACTTCGCGCTCTCCCGACGCGCGGACGCCTACTGCCCGCGGCCGAGCCGGTCGGGGACGAGCCACTGCGCCAAGCAGCGGCGGCGGGTTCGCCAGGGAGACGCCGCCCGGCACAACCCGATGTGGCGACTGGTCGACAGGCGTCGGGTCGGGCTTGCTGGACACTCCTACGGCGCTGACGGGGCCAGCTGGATCGGCCAGCAGGACCGTCGGGTCGACGCGGTCGTGGCATGGGACAACCTGTGCGACCCGGTCGCAGGGCCCGGAGCCACAGCGGGCTGCCGTACGAGCGGGCAGGGATCCCCGCGACCACGGGTTCCCTCGCTCGGCATCAGCGGCGACTACCCCGGAACCCCCACGCCCTACACCTCCACACCCGACCCCCACGCGAAGAGCGCCGCCTCCCAACGGTTCTCAGACGCCGGCATCGACACCGGCCAGGTCGTGGTCCGCGGCGGCACCCACTACGAGTGGTCCTACATCCCCACGCCGGCGTTCGGCGCCACCCTGCGCGGCATCGACCTGTCCGCGTGGTACACCACCGCCTGGTTCGACCGCTACGTCAAGGGCGACCGCACCGCACAGCGGCGGCTGCTCACCAACCGGTGGCGCGGCGACGGCATCGAAGCCTCGGTCGACCCGACCGGCGACGGCAACATGTACAGCTACCACTACCGCTCACGACTCGACCTCGGCCACGACGGCGGCCGCCGGGTCCGGTGCGAGAACCTGCGCAAGGGGTGCGCCGCGCTCACCCGGCGCGATGGTCGCGGACCGTCGTACTCCTACCTCGCCATCGCCACCAGCCGGGACCGCCAGCCATAACCCCCTCGGGACGGCGTCGTTGCATCGTTCAAGCGACCTCGTCAGGATCGGGGGAAGGATGCTCGCCATCGGATACGCCCGCGTCTCGGCGGACGCCCACGACCTGGCCGCACAACGCGAGGCTCTGGCAGCACTCGGTGTCACCAGCGACTGCATCTACGTCGACTACGGACTGACCGGTGGTGGCCGGGACCGTCCCGGTCTCCGAGCAGCCCTCGCCGCATGCCGTGCCGGGGACACGCTGGTGGTGACGAAGCTGCACCGCCTGGCACACTCGATCGCCGACGCACTCGAGATCGGAGAGCAGCTCACCGAACGCGGGGCCCGGCTGAACGTCGGCGGCCAGACCTTCGACCCGAGCGACCCGGCGAGCCGGGTGATAGGCAGGACCCTCACGGCCCTCGCCGACTTCGAGTCCGACCTGATCCGCAGCCGGACCCGCGAAGGCCTGCAGGCCGCGAAGGCCAAGGGACGGCTCCGTGGAAAGCCACCCAAGCTCGATCCCAGCGAGCAGGCCCGGCTGGTCGACCTCCACCACAACGAAGGCCACTCCCCCGAAAAGCTCGCGGAGATGTTCGACGTCGCGCGCTCGACGGTCTACCGGATCCTCGAGCGCGCGCGCCGGGGCGCGATCGCGTCGGTGCCCGAGGACCACTAGGTCCACGGGCCCGGGCGCCGACATCCATGTGAACCGTCGCGGCCGGTCGAGCGTGATGCCACTAAGGAGGAACACCAAAGTCGCGAGGAGGAACACCATGTCGAACCTGTTGAAGCCGGTACGCCGGCGAGCAAGTGGCGCTGTCCTGAGCATGTGTCTCCTGGCGACCGCCTCGGTGGCGACGGTGGGTGCGACTGCGGACACTGCGTCGGCGCAACAGCAGGTCGCCGCGCAACGGCTCGAGGCGCGCCTGAGGCCGAGCGGAGACCCGAACGGCTTCGGAGAGGCCCACTTCCGGCTGTCCAGGCCACAGCGCAAGGTCTGCGCCACGGTCGAGTGGCACCGCATCGCGAGGCCGAACGCTGCTCACATCCACCGCATGTCCGACGGGGGCATCGTCGTGAACCTGACCGGCTCGGTCACCGGTGGGCGGCACTGCGCGACCCACGTGTCGCGGAAGCTGATCGGAAGGATCCTGGCACACCCGCGCCGGTACTACTTCAACGTGCACAACAGGCCGTACCCGGCCGGAGCGATCCAGGGGACCCTGCACCGCTGACCAGTGGGTGGATCGGCCGCGGGAACCACGGCTGCGACCTGCACGTGTGCAGCCCCCTACCCTGAACGGGACACGTAGGGTTGGTGGCTCGGGCATGTGGCAGGGGGTTGACTTGCAGGACCAACGGCGGTCGACGCCGCGCACCGACCAGGTTCTCGCGGACCCACGGCTGCGTGAGGCGTCCGGGAGACTGGGTGCGGGCATCGTCAAGCAGGCGGTCGTCGCGGCGCTCGAGCTCTGCCGGTCCGGCGAGATCCCGCCGGCCGAGGTCGCGTCGGCCGCCGCTGCATCCCTCCCGGCCGCAGCCACCGGCATGCGCCGGGTGGTCAACGCGACCGGCGTCATCGTGCACACCAACCTGGGTCGCGCCCCGCTGTCGGCGGCCGCCGTCGACGCGATGGCGGTCGCCGCCGGTGCGACCGACGTGGAGCTCGACCTGTCCAGCGGGCGTCGCGACCGCCGCGGTCGTTCCGCGATGGCGGCTCTGGCCGCCGCTGTCCCGGACGCGGGCGGGGTGCACGTGGTCAACAACGGCGCCGCGGCCCTCGCTCTCGTGACCTGCGCTCTCGCCCAGGGCAGGAACGTCGTCGTCGCGCGCGGCGAGATGGTGGAGATCGGCGACGGCTTCCGGATCCCCGAGCTCGTCGAGTCGATCGGCGCCACTCTGCGGGAGGTCGGCACGACCAACCGCGTCCGGCTCGGTGACTACGCGTCGGCCGTCGACGAGGACACCGCGTTCGTGCTGAAGGTGCACCCCTCGAACTTCGTGGTCTCCGGCTTCACCTCCACCGTGCCGGTGGCCGAGCTCTCCTCGCTGCCGGTCCCGATCGTCGCGGACATCGGCTCCGGGCTCCTCGCGCCGCACCCCAGGCTGCCTGACGAGCCGAGCGCGGCCGCCAGCCTGCGCGCGGGCGCGGACCTGGTCACCGCGTCGGGAGACAAGCTGCTCGGCGGCCCGCAGTGCGGGCTGCTGCTCGGGCGTTCGGACCTGGTCGAGGCGCTTCGACGCCACCCGTTCGCCCGTGCGCTGCGGGTGGACAAGCTGACCCTGGCCGCGCTGGAGGCGACACTGACCGGACCGCCGCCACCGGTGGCGCTGGCCCTCTCGTCCTCGCCCGCGGAGCTGATGGCGCGCGCCGAGCGGATCTGCCTCGAGCTCGCCGGCACGGTTGCCGCCTCGGCGGTCGCGTCGAGTGCGGCGGTCGGTGGAGGCGGCGCCCCCGGTGTGGACATCCCCAGCGCGGCGGTCGCCCTTCCCCCGGCTCTCGCGGCGCCGCTGCGCCTGGGCGAGACGCCCGTGGTCGGTCACGTGGAGCGCGGCCGGCTGCTCCTCGACCTGGTCGCGGTGCCACCCGAGGAGGACGGAGTGGTCGTCGAGGCAGTACGCCGGGCCGCCAAGAACACCGACACTCAGCGAGGCTGACCGTGCACGTGATCGCGACGGCCGGCCATGTCGACCATGGCAAGTCGACGCTGGTGAAGGCCCTCACCGGGTCCGACCCCGACCGACTCGAGGAGGAGCACCGGCGCGGTCTGTCCATCCAGCTCGGCTACTGCTGGACCTCCCTGCCGCCGGTCGGCGACGTCGCCTTCGTCGACGTCCCGGGCCACGAGCGGTTCATCACCACGATGCTCTCCGGGATCGGCCCCGTCCCTGCCGTGTTGTTCGTCGTCGCGGCGGACGACCCGTGGATGCCGCAGGCCGCCGAGCACCTCGCCGCCCTCGACGCCCTGGGGGTCTGCCACGGCGTCCTGGCGGTGACCCGGTCAGACCTGGCCGATCCCGGGCCGGCGCGCGGGCGAGCGGTGGCTGAGCTGAGCTCGCACCACGCTGCGCGACGCGCCTGTCGTGACGGTGAGCGGACGCACCGGCGAGGGGCTGGAGGCACTGCGCACTCACCTCGTGGAGCTGGTGAAGTCGCTGCCGAGCCCGGACCCTGCAGCAGACGTGCGGCTGTGGCTGGACCGGTCCTTCACGGTGCACGGCGTGGGCAGCGTGGTCACCGGCACGCTGCCGACCGGTCAGATCCGCGTCGGCGACTCGCTGTCGCTCGGGCCGCAGACCGTGCGTGTCCGAGGCCTGCAGTCCCTCGGCAAAGCCACCGACTCGGCGACCGGGGTCGCGCGGGTGGCGCTGAACGTCACCGGAAGCGACCTGGAGGCGCTCGACCGCGACAGCGTGCTCGTCACCCCGGACGCCTGGCACTTCACCGAGGTCGTCGACGTGCGGTTGACCGGCGTGCCGTCGACCAGCGTCAGGACGTCCGGCGAGGACGACGCCCCCGTGGCGCCGCCTGAGCGCCCACTGCTGCACATCGGCGCCACGTCGGTCGCCACGCACTGCCGGCCGCTGTCGGGCGAGCTGGTTCGGCTGACCTGCGACCGGTCGCTGCCGCTGCGGGTGGGCGACCGTGCCCTGCTGCGGGACCCGGGGAGCCGAAGGGTCTGGGGGGTCACAGTCCTGGACCCCGCTCCCCCACGGCTGCGGCGCCGGGGATCCGCGAGGCATCGCGCCCTCGAGCTGTCGGAGCTCGACGGCACACCCGACGTCGCCTCGGAGGTCGCCCGGCGCGGCCTGGTGCCACTGTCCCTGCTCGAGCGCATCGGCGTCCCCCACCAAGACGCCGACCCGGGCGGCGTGCTCGCGGACGGCTGGCTCGTGAGCGACGAGCGAGCGGCGTCCGCCAGGTCCGCCATGCAGCGGCTCGTCGCCGAGCACGACCGCGAGCTCCCCCTGGAGCCGGGGGTGCCGTTGACCGTCGTGGCACAGCAGCTCGATCTGCCCACAGCGGGTGTGGCGGGTGCCCTCGTCAGCGCGCCGCTGCAGGTCGAGGGCGGACGTGTGACGACCGGGCGGGCCGTCGTACTCCCGGAGCGGATCGAGCAGGCGTTGGCCGCCATCGAGAAGGATCTCGCGGACCAGCCCTTCGTGGCTCCGACCGCGGGCCGGCTCCAGGAGCTCGGGCTCGACCACAGGTCGCTGGCGGCCGCCGCAAAGTCCGGACGACTGCTGCGCCTCGCAGACGGCGTCGTGCTGCTGCCGGGCGCCGACGGGACCGCCGTCGAGTGGCTGTCGGAGCTGCCTCAGCCGTTCACCACCAGCGAGGCGAGGGTCAGGCTCGGCACCAGCCGGAGGGTGGTCCTGCCGCTGCTGGACCACCTCGACAAGCGTGGTCTCACCCGCCGCCTGCCCGACGACCGGCGGAGCATTCGCTAGCTGCGACGTTCGACGACGCCCCGCACGAAGGCCGCCTGTCCAGCGTGCTGCATGTCGTCGTTGATCACGCTCACCAGACGCACGCCCCGGGTCACAGGCGGGTCCCAGCGACGGTCCACCACTTCGTCGAAGTCGGCGTCGGCGAGGGTCTCGACGTAGGCGACGGTCTTGGCATGGACCGCGTCGTGGTAGCCCGTCAGCAGGTCTGCAGCGACCTGGACCGCGGCGACCTCCTTGAGGCTGTGTCCGTACCCGTGGTCCGCCGGGGCGAACGGAAGGGCGAACCGCTCGAGCCACCCCCCGTTGTGCCAGACCTGCTCGGTTCCGGCGAGCCCGGCGACGTGGTCGTCCTGGATACGCGTGAGGTGCCACACGAGCCAGCCGATCGAGTTCGCCTTCTCGTCGACCCGGACGGCCAGCTGCTCGGGGCTCAGCCCCTCGACGCTCTCGTGGACGGTCTCCCGGATCCGGCCGAACGCGTCGAGTAGGAGCGTGACGCTCGCGGTGGGTGCGGATTCGTTCGAGTGCATACATGCGAGTATGCCGCGCCCGTCGGCCGGTGAGAGAGGTCTGGAGAGGTCCCGGCACGGCGATGAGTTTCTCCCGGCCGCCCGGTCTACCCCCTGACACCCGAAACCGACGAGATACCGGGAGACCCCGATGAGCCGCATGATGTTCGTGAACCTCGCCGTCGAGGACCTGCAAAGATCCGTGGACTTCTTCACCGGGCTCGGGTTCAAGTTCAACCCGCAGTTCACCGACGAGAATGCCACCTGCATGGTCATCGGCGACGAGGGCTACGTGATGCTGCTGGTCAAGGACTACTTCGCGACCTTCACCAAGAAGGACATCTGCGACACCTCCTCCCAGGTCGAGACGCTCATCGGGCTGTCCGCGGAGAGCCGGGAGGAGGTCGACACGATGGCCGACAAGGCGCTCGCCTCCGGGGGGCAGCCCGCGAACGAGGCCCAGGACCACGGGTTCATGTACAGCCGGAGCTTCCTCGACCCGGACGGGCACACCTGGGAGATCCTCTGGATGGACCCGGCTGCGCTCGAGCAGTCGTAGAGTCGTGAGCATGACGGACCGCCAGGTCACCCAGGAACGACCTGCCCTCGACGACCGCTACCGGTCTGAGCTGCTGGCCCACTGCTACCGGATGCTCGGCTCCGTGCACGACGCCGAGGACCTGGTTCAGGAGACCTACCTGCGCGCGTGGCGCTCGTACGACAAGTTCGAGGGCCGCTCCTCGATGCGCACCTGGCTGTACAAGATCGCGACCAACGCGTGCCTCACCGCCCTCGAGAGCCGCAACCGGAGGCCGATGCCCACCGGCCTCGGCGAGGACTCCTCCGACCCGCTGGGCACGCTGGTCCAGCAGCCCGAGGTGCCGTGGCTCGAGCCCGTCCCGGACACGATGGTCGGAGCCGGCCCCAACGTCGACCCTGCCACGGTGGTCGCCTCACGCGAGAGCATCCGGCTGGCCTTCGTGGCCGCGCTGCAGCACCTGCCGCCACGGCAGCGCGGGGTGCTGATCCTGCGGGACGTGCTGAAGTGGCGCGCCGCCGAGGTGGCCGAGCTGCTGGGCACGTCGACCGCCGCTGTGAACAGCAGCCTGCAGCGCGCCCGGGCGCAGCTCGAGCAGGTGACTCCCTCCCAGGAGGAGATGGCCGAGCCCGCCTCACCGGAACAGCGCGAGCTGCTGGACAGGTACGTCGCCGCGTTCGAGAACTACGACGTCGACGCCATCGTGCGGCTGTTCACCGAGGACGCGGTCTGGGAGATGCCGCCCTACACCGGCTGGTACCAGGGTGCCGCCAACATCGGCGCCCTCATCTCCACGCAGTGCCCCGCAAGCGGCCCGGCGGACATGCGGATGGTGCGAACCGATGCGAACGGCCAGCCGGCGTTCGCGCTCTACATGCGCGACGCGAGCGGCGAGCACCGCGCGTTCCAGCTCCAGGTGCTGACGGTGACCGCCACCGGCGTCTCGCACGTGGGCTGTTTCTTCGACGTCGGGCTGTTCAGGACGTTCGGACTGCCCCACACCTACCCGTCGCAGTCGACGCCCCGACCCGGCTGATCCGGGTACGACGATGCCCGGCAACCCGTCCACGACGACGCGGTGGGGTGGCGTGGAGCTGCTCGAACGCGCCATCGGCTACACGCTCGGCAACCTCCTGCTCGTACGCCCCGACGCGATGTCCGCCCCGACACCCTGTGCGGAGTGGGACCTGCATGCCCTGTTGCAGCACATGAACCACTCACTGGTGGCCCTCCAGGAGGCTGCCGACGTACGACGGGTCGCGCGCGCCGACGAGCCGGACAGCGCCGAGGACCTCGTCGCCACGTTGCGCGACCGTGCCTGCCGCCTTCTGGGTGGATGGACCGGCACACGCGACGACGGAGCTATCTCCGTCGACGGGCGGCCGCTGACTGCCAACGTGCTCACCAGCGCGGGAGCGCTCGAGATCGTCGTGCACGGGTGGGACGTGGCGCGGGCCTGCCGGACGGACCGGCCCATCCCTGACGCGCTCGCGGAGGACCTGCTCCGGATCGCGCCCGTACTGGTCACCGAGGCCGACCGGCCGGCGCGGTTCGCCGCCCCTGTGGAGGGGCCCCCGTCGGCTGCCCCGGGAGATCGTCTGCTTCGCCTCCTCGGCCGTGACCCGGGGCGGTGACCGACGTCAGCGGGTGAGTGCGGTCATCCGTCACAGCTGCTGTCGGTTGTTCCCCGCACCGCGAAGATCTCCTCTGCCGCCTGCGTCCCGGAGCGGCCCAGCGACGACACCCGGATGGTCGGAAGGTCGTTCCACGTCGTCACCGAACCCGGGCTGTTGCATCCGCCGGGCCGGAACTCCATGTGGATGTCGATCTCTCGTGTCGCGCCGGGTCGAAGGGTGTGGTCCACGTCGAAGATCGCGTCGACCGCGTGCTTGCGGCGGACGGGGTGCCCAGCGAGCTCCAGCGACCGGATGGCCGCTCTGCCGCTCGGGCCGAGGTAGGGCAGGACGACTCGTTCGAGCCGCACCGGCCACCGAGCATGGCTGGTGACACGGACGCGCAGGGTGCAGTCCATCGACTCGCGCATCGGCACCACCGGGACACGATGTCCGTCGAGGCGCTGGTTGCGCACCTCGGTGCCCTTGCAGGTGACGGGGCCCGCCCAGGAGATGTCGACGTTCCGCCGCTCGACCGCGGACAGGATGACCCAGGCGAAGAGGGCAGTGCCGACAAGCAGCACCAGCACTAGTGGCACGACGAGCCCGCGCAGTCCGAGCTGCGGGGATGGTCCTTGCTCCGGTGTCATCCGGAATATCCTGACACGTCGTCAACGGCGATGGGAGCCGAGACACCCGCTCTTCTCGAACGCACGCGTGGACGTGTAGGAGCCGTGTGGCAGGAACGGGCCCATGACCCTTCGCTCGCTGCCGGGTCGTCTCACCCGTTGCACGGCCCGGTCGAAGCCGGGCGACGGCAGCTGGTTGCGCATGATCATCGCCGCGTTCGGCCGGAGGCCCCAGGGCATCCAGGTGACGCCGCACCTCCCGCGGGCGTTGGCGGGACGGTTCTCCGGGGTGCTCACCACGAGCGTGAAGCGTCCCCTGCGGTCGGTGACGAGCTGCTCGTCGTTCACGCAGCCGACCGTGTCCGTGGCGCCGGTCGGCTGCACCGACCCGTTGCACATGGACCAGTAGCGCAGCCGCGCCCTCTCGAAGACCCGCTGGCCTTCCCGCGTCTCCGGAACGTCGGGAATGCGCCCGCGGAGCACGAGAACGTCGCCGAACTCGCGGGCTACGAAGGCGTAGACGTAGGCGTTGTTGGCGTCGCTGAAGAAGCCACCGCGCTCCTCGGCACCGCTGGCGTCAGCGGCCTTCTGAGAGAACTGCCTGGCGACGGTCCTCGTGACGTTGAAGAACCGCTCCCACTCGGGGTGCTTTCGGGCGGTGGTCCACGAGGGCGCCCACGGCCCGCCCGAGTGCCGGTCGGCCTCGGTCACGCCCGTCGACGGCTGGTCGGTGGGCGCCGAGCACGCCGCCGGCTGGTCGACCTCGGTCCCGTCGGGTAGCCGCAGCGCAACCTCGGGGAGACCGGTTCCGCCGAACCTGCCGCGGCCACGGTCGGGCAGGTAGACGCGGTACACCAGCGAGCCGGCGAACCGTGGCTGGCCCCCGCTTCCCAGGTAGACGGTGTTGCGCTCGCGCTCTGCCGGTGGCGGGTCCGCGACCACCCGCACGGTGTAGCTGCGCAGCGGCAGGTCGCGACGGTTCCCGGCCACGAACGGGTTGGTCGAGCCACGGACGGGCCGGATGCGGTGGTCGGCCAGCGCGTCGGTCGGCCGGAACAGCTCGTCGTACACGTTGAAGGAGATGTACCTGGCGTGCGGGAACCGCCCGCGAACGAGCAGCTCGCCACCCGGAGGAAGGTTCACCCGGCCGAGGTAGTAGTTGACCCCGCTGTCCGGGTAGAAGAGGTTGCCGTTCTCCTCGTCGAAGACGCTGGTCCAGAAGCAGTCCTGCGGCGGTGAGGCCTCTGCCCGTTCGGGATGGGGAGGCGCGAGCGTCGCGAGGGTCGCGGCCAGGGCGACCAGGGCTGACAGGACGATCTTCGTGGCCGGACGCATGCATCGCCCAACGAACCCGGCGGTCGAGGGTTACCCCATCGGGGTGTGGCACGCGGAAGCCGGAGACGGCAAGGCTGCCCGGAGCGATACTGGCACCATGGGCGGCTGCTGTGAACCTCGTGGGTACGACGAGATGTTCGGGTCGGGCTACGCAAGGCGTCTGGCGGCGCGTTACCGCAAGCGCGGCCTGGATCGCACCGCACGCCGGATGGTCGACTACCTCGAGCAGCGTGGCGTCGACGGCGCCACCGTCCTGGAGATCGGGGGTGGGGTCGGGGAGATCCAGCTCGAGCTCCTGCGGCGTGGGGCGGCCTCCGCCACGAACCTCGAGCTCGCCTCGGCGTACGACGAGGACGCCGAACGGCTGGCCCAACAGGCCGGCATGAGCGGGCGCGTCAGGCGCCGGATCATCGACATCGCCGCCGCTCCCGACGAGGTCGAGCCGGCCGACATCGTCGTACTGAACCGCGTGGTGTGCTGCTACCCGGACTACGAGCGACTCCTGGGTGCGGCCGCCGACCACGCCCGTCGGCTCCTGGTCTTCAGCCACCCCCCGCGCAACTGGATGAGCAGAGCCGTGCTGGGTTCGCAGAACGCGTTCTTCCGGATCACCGGCAAGGAGTTCCGCACCTACGCGCACCCGCCGGAGTCGATGCTCGCCGTGCTCAACGGTCGCGGCCTGACCACCGAGTACATCCACCCCGGGCCGTTCTGGCGCGTCGCCGGTCTCGAGCGCTGATCCGTCGGAATCGTCATTCCAACACTCTATGGAATGACGTAACGTAGTCGCGTGCCCTCTCCCCAGACAGCAGCGCCCGACGAACGACGGATCGAGCTGGGGCTGCGCCAGAACGCCGCCCAGTTCACCTTGCTGGTCGCGGTCAACGCCCTGGTGGGCGGCATGCTCGGGCAGGAGCGGACCGTGGTGCCGCTGCTCGCCGAGCGCGAGTTCGGTCTCCGGGCCTACACCGCAGGCCTGACGTTCATCCTGGTCTTCGGTCTGGCCAAGGCCGCGACGAACTACTTCGCCGGCATGTGGTCGGACAGGTACGGCCGGAAGCCCGTGCTCGTGGTCGGGTGGCTGGTCGCCTTGCCCGTCCCCCTCCTCCTGATCTGGGCGCCTTCCTGGGCGTGGGTGGTCGCGGCGAACGTGCTCCTGGGCGTCAGCCAGGGAATGACCTGGTCCACCACCGTGATCATGAAGATCGACCTGGTCGGGCCGACCCGCCGCGGCCTGGCCATGGGCCTGAACGAGGCCGCCGGCTACGCCGCCGTCGCGCTGACCGCACTGGCGACCGGCTACCTGGCCGAGGCCTACGGCCTACGCCCCGCGCCGTTCCTGCTCGGGATCGCGTTCGCGGCCCTGGGACTCGGGCTGTCCGGGCTTGCGGTTCGCGAGACGCGTGGGCACGCCCGCCTCGAGGCGGCGAGTCACGTCGCCCGCGCCGATGGACGCCACGACCACCTGCACGACCGGCTGAGCGACGGGCAGGTGTTCTCGCAGACCAGCTTCCGCGAGCCGGCGCTGTCCTCGGCCAGCCAGGCAGGTCTGGTGAACAACCTCAACGACGGCCTCGCGTGGGGGCTGTTCCCTGTGCTCTTCGCGGGGGCAGGCCTGACTGTCGGCAGGATCGGCGTCCTGGCGGCGCTCTATCCCGCGATCTGGGGGCTCGGCCAGCTGCTCACGGGCGCACTCTCGGACCGGTGGGGACGCAAGTGGATGATCGCGGTCGGGATGTGGGTCCAGGCCGTGGGCCTCGGGCTGGTCGCGTCGGGGGACACCTTCCTCGTGTGGGCGGCTGCGGCGGTGCTGCTCGGCGCCGGCACGGCAATGGTCTACCCGACGCTTCTCGCAGCCATCGGCGACGTGGCGCACCCGGCGTGGCGCGCCCGTTCGGTCGGCGTCTACCGGTTGTGGCGCGACGGCGGGTTCGCCGTCGGCGCACTCCTCGCCGGGGTCGTCGCAGACCTCCTCGGCGTACGTGCCGCCGTCTGGACCGTGGCGGCCCTGACCGCGGCGTCCGGCCTCGTCGTGGCGGTCAGGATGTACGAGACACTCCACCGGCCCGGGACCGTACCCAGTCAAGGAGGAGAGACCGATGGGTGACCGTGCCGCCAAGGGCGCGCTCTTCACCGAGTTCGCCGCCGTCGGCAAGGCGCTCGGCAGCCCCAAGCGGCTCGAGCTGCTCGATCTCCTCGCCCAGGGCTCTCGCAGCGTCGAGGACCTGGCAGCAGCGGCGGAGCTCGGCCTCAGCACGTGCTCGGCCCACCTGCAGTCCCTGCGCGAGGCAGGCCTCGTGGAGACCCGGCGGGACGGCAAGCGGATCTTCTACTCCCTGGCAGGCGAGGATGTCGCCGCCCTCTGGAACGCCGTGCGACACGTCGCGCAGCGGCATCGGCCCCGCACCGAGCTCGCCCGCCGGGCCTACCTGGGGCCGGAGGACACGGAGGAGGTCGACACGCAGGACCTGCTCCGTCGCGTCCAGGGTGGTGAGGTCGTCGTCCTCGATGTCCGCCCGCAGCCCGAGTACGACGCCGCGCACCTGCCCGGCGCCCTCCACATCCCGCTCGACGAGCTGTCCGAGCGGCTCTCGGAGCTGCCGCGGGACCGGGAGATCGTCGCCTACTGCCGCGGTCGCTACTGCGTGCTCGCACACGACGCGGTGCGCCTGCTCGAGGCAGAGGGCCGAAGCGCCCGGCGCGCCACCGACGGGATCCTCGAGTGGCGGCTGGCCGGCCTGCCGGTCGAGACCGCTGGGCCCTGAATCAGCCCGGCCTGCTCTCCTCGACGCGCCTCGGGACGTTGCCGTTCAGGGAGAACATCCACCGCATGACGCGGTGCCCGCCGTCCGACGTGGGCTCGAACATCAGCGGGCATCCACCCTCGATCACGGTGATCCCGTGCTGGCGGCCGTAGTCCGCGGCGGCGTGCGAGACGCTTCCGCTTCCGTACAGGCGGTGCATCCAGACATGCCGGATGCCGAGGTCGGCGCACTCACGCATGGTGCTCTCCGCCGTCTCGGGACGCGTGCCGATCACGACGGCCTCCACCCCGTCAGGGATCGACCGCAGGTCGGGGTAGCAGGGGTCGCCTTCGACCTGCTCCGTGTTCGGATTGACCGCGAACACCTGGTAGCCGCGCTCACGCAACCGCTGGTAGACGATGTTGCTGCCGTGGTTCTTCGGAGTGCGCGAGACGCCGGTGACAGCGACTCGCTTGTTGGCCAGGAACGCCGATGCTGCCTCTTTGACACTCTGCATGACTGCCCCCTCGTCCAAAGAAGGTCCACCACCATGCTGTGCCTTTGCGGCCCGGTGCGCCAGGGTGCAGTCAGTGTTTGATGGCGCCGCTCAGCGTCCCGTGGTCGGCCAGGTCCTCGGCGAGGAACTCCCTCAGCAGGTCGACCGCCTGCACGACCTTCTGGCTACGCAAGGAGTAGAAGACGTTGCTGCCGACGCGCCTGGCGGAGACGACGCCCCGCTCCCGGAGCACGGCCAGGTGCTGGCTGGCGTTGGACTGGGTGAAACCGAGCGCGTCGCAGAGGTCCCCGACGCTCAGCTCACGGTCTCGCAGCTCGTTGATGATCAGGAGCCGCTTCGGGTCGGCGATGGCCTTGCACACCCGGGCATGGAGCTCCTGGAACTGAGCTGCGATGTCCTGGTCCATGACCCCTCCAAGGGTGAGACGCGAACGTCTCAGTCTAGATGCGACCGGCTAGGTGCCGACCACGAGTAGCAGCGCGATGGCGGACGCAGAGAGCGCGACGACGACGACCGTCACCAGACGCACGACTCCCTGCCCCAGCGGCGACTCCCCCGCGTTCGCCAACGTGACCATCCGCACGTAGCGCCGCTCCGCGAGCACCAGCAGCCCGACGGCGACGAGCAGGCCGGCGAGCCCGGGAACCGCCGCCACGACATTGCCTGCCGACAGGTGGACCAGGAGCGCAGACACGCCTCCCAGGCCCAGGGCGGTCCGCTGCCACGCCATGGTGGTCCGCTCGGCCTGGAGTCCGACGTCGACGTACGGCTCCCTCCGGCGCCGGTGGAACAGGCGGCCGACGAGGGTCATCGCGGTGGCCTCATGACTGGACGAGGTCCACGATCGTCAGCACCAGCGCAGCGAGCGCCGACAAGGCGAGCACGGCCGCGACGACCCGCGGGATCGGCGAGTGCGGCAGCCGCTCGCCCAGCCGCATGGCTCGTTCGTTCCGCTCCCAGTGCGCGTACGACACAGCCGCGAGCACGCCTCCGAGCGCGATGAGCACGAAGCCGAGCGCGTGTCGGATCACCGGCAGGCCGGGCACGAACTGGACGACTGCGACGCCGGCCGCCATGAGCGCCAGCGAGGTTCTCACCCACGCCAGGAAGGTTCTCTCGTTGGCGAGGGTGAACCGGTAGTCGGGAGGCTCTCCCACGTCGTGGAGAGGGGGCCGGGGGGAGCGGCCCGCGGGGCGGTCGGAGGATGTCACGTCACGCCAGCGTAGTCGCGGCGGCGCACTGGTTCCTGCCGACGTCGAGCTCATCGACCTCGTCGTCCGGCGGGGCCAGCTTCCCGGCGTTGACCAGGCGGATGGTGTCGTAGGTGTCCGGTGCCGCGGGCAGCGAGCTGACGATCTCGGCGACGAACCGCTCGATGGCCTGCTCGTTCAGCAGAGTCGCGGTGAAGACGTCCTCGAGGGTGGTGGTGACCAGCCCCTGGGCGTTGATCTCCTCGCTGCTCGACCAGTGCGCCGGGGCGATGACGGTCTGCGGGTCCAGCGGACGCAGCCGCTCGTGCACGCTGCGGAACAGGTCGCGGGCGAGCTGGTCCGCCTGACCGGTGAGGTCGGGACGCCCGAGGCCACGCACGAACACGGTGTCCCCCACGATCAGTAGCTTGTCGCTCACCAGCAGGGCGGTGTTCCCCGGGGTGTGCCCCGGAAGGTGCATGGTCATCGCCCTCACCACCGCAGAGCCGAGGTCCAGCTCGTCGCCGTCCTTCAGCGGCCGGTTCGGGAACGGCACCACTCCGCCCGCATCCTCGGGGGGCAGGTGGTACTCGACACCCAGCTCCGCCGCGAGCGACGGACCGCCGCTGATGTGGTCCGCGTGCACGTGCGTGTCGACCACGTGGGTGACGGTCATGTCGTGGGCCTCGGCAAGCTCGAGGTAGGCCTGCGCGAAGCGGGCCGGGTCGACGATGATGCAGTTGCCGCCGGGCACCCCCACGACGTACGACAGACACGCCTTGGCGGGCCGCTGGAGCTGCCAGGCCCGCACGTCTCCGGGCAGACCGGTGATCTCCACCGGGACGAGCAGCCGTGCCCAGGCGTCCGTACCGCCCTCGAGCGAGCGGGTCCGCAGCCCGAGCGCCTCGAACTCCTCCGCGACCAGCTCGGAGCCGTTGCCCTGGCCGCAGATCACGACCGCGTCCGGGAGCGTCCTGGCGGCCTCGTCCTCGAGCTCCTCCATCACCCGCCACACGGGGACGTTGCGGGTCGGCACGGGCTGGGAGCCCTCGACCTTGCTCGCCTCGAACTCGTCGGGGTTCCTCACGTCGAGGATCTCGGTCACTGCTCCTGCCGCGATCTCGTGGAACAGCTCGTGCGGGGTGATGGTGTCTGCCATGTGGCCCAGCTTCCGATCAAGGTGTCTCAGCACCTGGGGTCTTGTTATATGCGCAAGTCCGAATGTAGTGTCCGAGATCACATCAGGCAATGCCACCTGAGCACCGGGAAAGGAACGGGGAATGTCGGACAGCTCGAACGAGGACGTGCCGGACAGCATGACGATCGTCGCCTGGAGCGGCGACCTGGACAAGATGTGGCCGACGCTGATCCTCGGCTCGACCGGCGCCGCCTACGGCATGAAGACCACCATCTTCTTCACGTTCTGGGGCCTCTTCCCACTGGTCCGTGACGACGTCCGGATCACCGGCACCAACGCGATGACCAAGGCCCTGGCCGGTATGAACCGCCCGGGCATCAGCAACATGAAGCTCTCCAAGCTCAACATGGCCGGTGCCGGCGCCTGGATGATGAAGAAGCTCGCCCGGGACAACAAGGTCGCCAGCCCCAAGGAGCTGGTCGAGATGTGCACCGAGCTCGGCGTCAGGCTCTGGCCGTGCGAGATGAGCATGGAGCTGCTCGGCCTGCGGCAGGACCAGCTGATCGAGGGTGTGGGCGAGCCGGTCGGGGCCGCCACAGCGCTCTCGGAGATGAGCAGGTCCCAGATCAACCTCTTCATCTGACCAGCGGCCGGACCGCCGAAGACCATCGAGACACAGGAGCCAGTCGTGGACTACCAGGTCGACGTCACCATCGACGCGAAGGGGCAGAAGTGCCCGATGCCGGTGCTTCTCGCCTCCCGCGGGATCAAGCAGCTCGAGCCGGGGCAGGTCATGCTGCTCGAGGCCACCGACGGCGGGTCGAGGAGCGACATCCCGTCCTGGGCCAAGGACACCGGCAACGAGCTGCTCGAGGCGACCACCGACGACGGGGTCTACCGCTACGTCATCCGGAAGCTGTGACACGGGGTGCGGTACGGCTTCGCGATCGACCAGCGCACCTGCATCGGCTGTCACGCCTGCACGGTCGCCTGCAAGACCGAGCACGAGGTCCCGGTCGGCCAGTTCCGCACCTGGGTGAAGTACGTCGACAGCGGCGAGTTCCCCGACACCACGCGATCGTTCGGCGTCATGCGGTGCAACCACTGCACCGACGCGCCCTGCGTCAAGATCTGCCCCACCCAGGCGCTCTTCAAGCGCGACGACGGCATCGTCGACTTCGACAGTGACCGCTGCATCGGCTGCAAGAGCTGTATGCAGGCCTGTCCGTACGACGCCATCTACATCGACGAGGACACGCACACGGCCGCCAAGTGCAACCTGTGCGCCCATCGGGTCGACAACGACCAGGAGCCGGCTTGCGTCGTGGTCTGCCCGACGCACTCGATCTGGGTGGGCGACCTCGACGACCCGACCAGCGGGATCGCCAAGCTCGTCAGCACCCATGAGACGACCGTGCGCTCCCCCGAGCAGAACACCGGACCCAACGTCTTCTACCTCGGCGCCGACCGCGCCGTCCTCGACCCGCTCGCGGCTCCGGTCGACGACACCTACATCTGGGCAAGGCCCGACGCCCAGCGTCTCGAGACCGCGGGTGACCTGCCCGGTGACCCGGCAACCGGTGCTCGCACCACGCTGAACACCGCCCATCCGCGCCCCTGGGGCTGGCGGGTCACCACCTACCTGTGGACCAAGGGGGTCGGGGCGGGCGCGCTCGCCCTCGCGGGCCTGGCCCACATCCTCGGCATCGGGCTCGGCGGTGTGGGCGACTACGTCGCACCCGCGCTCGGGCTGTTCGGGGCGGTCACCACCGGCGCCCTGCTGGTCTGGGACCTCAAACGCCCCGACCGGTTCCTCTACATCTTCCTCAAGTCCAACTGGACGTCCTGGCTGGTGCTGGGCGCCTACGTCCTCGCGGCGTTCTCCGGCGGGGCGGTCCTGTGGCTGCTGGCCGCGTTCCTCGACGTGGGCTGGATGACGAGCGTGCTGGCCTGGCTTGCCATCCCCGCTGGGGCAATGATGGCGGGCTACACCGCTTTCCTCTTCGGGCAGGCGGAGGGCCGCGACCTCTGGCAGTCCCCGGTGCTCTTCTGGCACCTGCTCGTGCAGGCCGTGATGGTCGGCAGCGGCGCGCTCGCCGTGGCCGGGCTGTTCAGCGACCTCTCCGACGAAGCCTGGACGCTGCTCGCCGGCTCGTTCGTGGTCGCGACCGTGGCGCACCTCGTGATGCTCGCCGTCGAGTACGCCGGCACCCACACAAGCCGGCAGGCGACCGTCGCTGCCCACATCATCACGAACGGCCGCTACGCCCGGACGTTCTGGCTCGGCGGCGTCCTGCCCGCGACGGTGGCTGCCGTGCTCGGCGCAGTCACGTGGGGCGGCGCGGCCGTCGTACTCCTCGGACTTGCCGGGCTCCTGGTCCAGCCGGCGCTGCTCGCCTACGAGAGCGTCTTCGTCCGGGCCGGCCAGGACGTCCCCCTGTCATGAACGGCCTGTCATGAACGGAGCATCCATGAACCTGCCCGGGGAGCGCGCACACGAGCGGCTGCGGAACTTCCCGCCGGCCGAGGACTGGGACCACCACGTCGAGTACGACGCCAAGGCGCACCCGCGCAAGGTGCCGCACGAGTACATGCTCGTGCCCACCACCTGCTTCAACTGCGAGTCCGCCTGCGGCCTGCTGGCCTACGTCGACAAGTCCGACCTGTCGATCAAGAAGCTCGAGGGCAACCCGGCACACCCGGGCTCGCGGGGCCGCAACTGCGCCAAGGGGCCGGCGACGATCAACCAGGTCAACGACCCTGAGCGGATCCTGCACCCGTTGAGACGGGTCGGCACGCGCGGCAGCGGTCACTGGGAGCGGGTCAGCTGGGACGACGCGCTCGACGACATCGCCGGTCGCATCCGCGCGGCGATCGTCGAGGACCGCCGCGACGAGGTCGTCTACCACGTCGGGCGGCCCGGCGAGGACGGGTTCGCCGAGCGCTTCCTGCTCGCCTGGGGCGTCGACGGGCACAACAGCCACACGAACATCTGCTCGGCCGGGGCCCGCCTGGGCTACTCGCTGTGGGGCGGCTACGACCGGCCCTCGCCGGACTATGCCAACGCCAAGGTGATCCTGCTGATCTCGAGCCACCTCGAGGCCGGCCACTACTTCAACCCGCACGCGCAGCGGATCATGGAGGGCAAGGTCTCCGGAGGCGCCACGGTCGTCGTCCTCGATCCCCGGTTGTCGAACACCGCCTCCCACGCCGACCTGTGGGTCGCGCCGTGGCCCGGTAGCGAGGCCGCGATCCTCCTCGCGATCGCGTCCTTCCTGCTGCGGACCGACCAGGTCGACCGGGCCTTCATCCGTCGCTGGGTCAACTGGTCGACGTACCTGGAACACCGCCACCCCGACCTGCCCGCCGACGACTTCGACGCGTTCCTGTCCGCGCTGACCGAGGACTACGCCGGGTACACGTTCGCCTACGCCGCGCAGGAGGCGCAGGTCCCCGAGGAGCAGGTCGCCGAGCTCGCGCGGATCGTCGCCTCCGCGGGGTCTGCGCTCTCGGCCCACGTGTGGCGTGCCGCGACCGCAGGCAACCTCGGTGGCTGGCAGGTCTCCCGGGCCCTGTTCTTCCTCAACGTGCTCACCGGGAGCGTCGGCACCAAGGGCGGGACGAGCCCCAACGGCTGGGACAAGATCATCGCCCACGGCCCGAACGTCCCGGAGGGTCACGACTCGTGGAACGAGCTGCTCTGGCCGGCCGAGTTCCCGATGTCGACCAACGAGATGTCGATCCTGCTGCCGCATCTGCTCAAGGACGGTCGCGGCAGGCTGTCGACGTACTTCTCCCGCGTCTACAACCCGGTGTGGACCAACCCCGACGGTTTCAGCTGGCTCGAGGCGCTGACCGACGAGTCGCTGGTCGGCTGTCACGTCGCGCTGACCCCTACCTGGTCGGAGACCGCGACGTTCGCCGACTACGTGCTGCCGATGGGGCACAGCACCGAGCGTCACGACACCCAGTCGTACGAGCAGTACGCCGGCAAGTGGCTCGGCTTCCGCCAGCCCGTGACCCGGGTGGCGATGGAGAAGATGGGCAAGGCCGTCTCCGACTCACGCGAGTCGAACCCGGGCGAGGTGTGGGAGGAGAACGAGTTCTGGTTCGAGCTGTCCTGGCGGATCGACCCCGACGGGTCGCTCGGCATCCGGAAGTTCTTCGAGTCGCCCTACCGCCCCGGCGAGAAGGTCACCGTCGACGAGTACTACCGCTGGGTCTTCGAGAACAGCGTGCCCGGGCTGCCGAAGGCGGCGGCCGACCAGGGGCTCACGCCGCTGGAGTACATGCGGAAGTACGGCGTCTTCGAGGTCGCCAAGGACACCTACCGGCTCGACGAGCGCCCCCTCAGCGACGCCGAGCTCGAGGGCGCCACCCCCGACGCCAACGGTGTGCTGCGCAAGCCTGTGACCCTCGACTCGACCCCGCCGCTGGTGGGCGAGGCGGGCTCGGTCGGCGTCGTGCACGACGACGGCACCAAGACGGCCGGGTGGCTCACGCCGTCGCGCAAGCTCGAGCTGCTCAGCGAGACGATGGTCGACTTCGGATGGGAGGAGTACGCCGCGCCCGGCTACATCGAGTCGCACGTCAGCCACCGCACGATCGACCCGTCCAACAACGAGATGGTCCTCATGCCGACCTTCCGCCTGCCCACGTTGATCCACACCCGGTCGGGCAACGCGAAGTACCTCAACGAGATCAGCAACACGCACCCGCTGTGGATGCACACCACCGACGCGGCCCGCTTCGGACTCGGCACAGGCGACCTGGTGCGGGTCAACACGGAGATCGGCTACTTCGTCGCCCGCGTCTGGTCCACCGAGGCGATCCGCCCGGGCGTCATGGGCCTCTCGCACCACATGGGGCGTTGGCGTACGTCGGAGAACGCGGGCTCGCGCTGGGCGATGGGCCTCGTCGACCTGAGCAACGACGGCGACGGCGTGTGGAAGCTGCGCTACAAGGAGGGCGTCAAGCCGTTCAAGAGCGACGACCCGGACAGCGAGCGGATCCACTGGGACGACCCAGGTGTGCACCAGAACCTTGCCTTCGCGGTGCATCCCGACCCGCTGTCGGGCATGCACTGCTGGCACCAGAAGGTCCGGATCGAGAAGGCCCGCCCCGACGACCAGTACGGCGACGTGGTCGTCGACACCAAGCGCTCACGTGAGGTCTACCGCGCGTGGATGGAGAACACCCGCCCGGGACCGTCGCGGTCCGGCCTGCGGCGTCCGGAGTTCATGATGCGCCCGGTCAAGCCGCGACGCCGAGCGTTCCGGGCCGACGGCGGTGGTGACCGATGAGCCTCCTCTCCCGCCGCGGACCCGACGCCCAGGTCGACCTCGTCGAGGTCCACGCTGCGCTCGCCGCCGTGCAGGACCCCGAGCTGCACCTGCCGCTCGGGGAGGCGGGCATGCTCGGCGACGTGGAGGTGAACCGCGCCGGCGCGGTGACGGTGACCGTCCGGCTGACCACGCCGTCGTGCCCGATGAAGGAGACCCTCGCCACCGACGTGACCGCCGCGGTCAGCAAGGTCGACGGCGTCGCGCGGGTCGAGGTCGCCTTCGCCGCGATGAGCGAGGGCGAGCGGATGCGCCTGGCCTCGCAGCTGCGCGGCTCCCGCACGAGCGAGGGCCACGCCTTCGGGCACGGGTCCTCGACACAGGTCTACGCGGTGGCGAGCGGCAAGGGCGGAGTCGGCAAGTCGACCATCACCGCGAACCTCGCCGTGGCGCTGGCCCAGCAGGGCAAGCGGGTCGGTGTGCTCGACGCCGACGTGTGGGGCTACTCGATCCCACAGCTCTTCGGCGTGCGACGAGCTCCCGTAGCGCTGAAGGGCCTGATGCTGCCCGTCGAGTCGCACGGCGTCTCGCTGATGTCGGTCGGCTTCTTCGTGCAGGACGACGAGCCGGTGGTGTGGCGAGGACCGATGCTGCACAAGGCGATCGAGCAGTTCCTCACCGATGTCCACTGGGGCGATCTCGACGTACTGCTCATCGACCTGCCGCCCGGGACCGGCGACGTGACCCTGTCCCTGCTCGAGCTCGTCCCTGACGCCGCTCTGGTCGCCGTCACCACGCCGCAGCCGGCCGCGCAGACCGTCGCCGAGCGCGTCGGCCGGATGGCCCGCAACGCGCGGATGCCGGTCGCGGGCGTGGTCGAGAACATGTCCTCGCTCGTCTGCGGGTCCTGCGGCGAGAGCACCGCGCTGTTCGGCTCCGGTGGAGGGGCGAGGCTCGCGGAGGCGATCTCCGCTCCCCTGCTCGGTCAGGTACCTCTCGACATCCCCCTGCGCGAGGCGGGCGACGCCGGGGTCCCCGCACTGGTGGCCACCCCACACGCCGCCTCCGCTGCGGCGATTCGGCGGGTGGCAAGCTCCCTCCCGGTCCTACGACGAAGCTTGGTCGGCCGGTCGCTCCCGCTGTCGGTCGTGTAACGACTTCGCGCGCTGTGACGATTCTTCGTTGGGAGGGAATCCCGCCGTCTCGACCCTGTGGCTGCCCCTTCCCCCGTGGGTGGTCTGGGACGGACGGCGGGCCTTCAGCGTTCCTGAAGGCGGCCTCGGCGGGTGTCATCCTGTCCCCGCCGAGGCTGCGCTCACTCCGGCCCCAGGCTGGCGCCCGCGGTTGAGCGGCTGGCCGCTGGGTCTACGCGTGGTCGCTGACCGGAGCACCTTCCTCCGCCTGCCGAGCACAGTGGGCACAGCAGTAGAAACGCCCTCCGACCTCGCTGCCGTGCCCGATCACGCGGCAGCCGCAGTGCTCGCAGATCGGGGCGAGCTGGTGGATGGCGCACTCGAAACTGTCGAAGACGTGACGCGAACCTGCCGCGATCACCTCGAAGCTCATGTCGTAGTCGTTGCCGCAAACCTCGCAAACCGCCATGGTTTCCTCCCGGGTCCGGGTCCGAACGGAGCACGGATGCCGCCAACCCGGGGATTGTCGCCGGGACCACGAGGCGCACCCACCCATCCACTGTCGCGCAGGTCGGTGAGGCTGGCCACCCTGCGGGACGGTGTGCTACCGCGACCGCGAAAAACCATCCGAGTACGGCATCGACGGATCATTGCCGTGGATCCGACGTACTGGACCGGACTGGTCAGATCTACCCAGTCCGTCTAGTACGTCCTAGTACTTCGCATTCCTGCCTATTCCGCCGAGCACGTCCGGATCGCTAGCGTCGGCGGCGGTTGCTCGATGTGATCACTCAAAACGGGGGTGTTGAGGGTCGGGTGGCGGTCCCCGGCTGTACTCCGACAGGAGGTTCCTGTCGCGTATCTCGCATCTGGAGGATGCCCTCAATGTCAGTCTCACGTCTCGCGCTCGGCGCGACAATTGCAGCAACAGCTCTCGGGACCGCGATCGGCCCGGCCGTCGCAGGAAACGACAGCACCGGCAACGGTGCACCCAGCGGCAGCCACTACACGCTCAACCTCATCGGCGTGTCCAAGGACAAGGCTGCCGCGATGGACGGCAACAACGGGAGTCGGATCTTCGTGCCCCTGTGGGGCAAGGCCAAGATCAACCTGTCCGAGGGTGACTTCGGAGTCCTGGACGCCAACGGCACCGATGCGGACGGCGCCACCTTCTCCCTGCCGAACCCCGACCCCGACGCCGACGGCAAGACCGAGTACTCCGTCTACGCTCGCGCCCTCGGTACGCCGGGCGGCAGCTCGACGACCACGACCTGCGCCTCCGACCCGTCGGACGGGTCGGAGATCTGCTCGACCGAGTCGATGGTGCTGGTCCGCGGGACCGGCGGGAGCAAGTTCACCAACGTCAGCCGCCAGCTCCTCTACGTCTACTACGACCTCGACGGCGACGGCGAGGCGGAGCTGATCCCGCTGTTCGACGACCGCCTCGAGGATTACCTCTGGGACTACGACAACAAGGGCCTGAAGCTCGCGCAGCTCCGGTTCTACGAGCAGTCCACGGACGTCAACAACTGACGTCGACAAGATCTTCGGTGGAGCGAGGCGGAGGGGACCCCTCGCTCCACCGAGGCATGTCCGGGCAGGCATGGGCTGTCTCCCTCAGGGACGAGTCGGAAGTCCCTTGTCAGGCAATGCCCACCTGACCAGACTGGCGAATGAGCGCACCGACAGGAGCCAGCCATGGTCGAGACCGCATCCGCCGTCACCTTCGACCTGCATGGCCTGCAACGCCTGGTGGACCTGCTGGGTGAGCAGGGCTTCACCGTGCTCGGTCCCACGGCCCGCGACGGCGCCGTGGTACCCGGTCGCGTCACGTCCCTCGACGACCTTCCGCGGGGTTGGGGCGACCTCCAGGAGCCCGGGAGCTACCGGCTGAGGAGACGTGACGACGACGCGCTCTTCGGTTACGCCGCCGACGCGATCAGCTGGAAGTCCGTGCTGTTCCCGTCCCGCGAGCTCGTCTGGGAAGGCGCACGAACACCGGACGGCTTCACGGTCGAGTCCGGCCACAGTCCCGGCGCCCTGGGAGAGCCGCCCTACGCGATTCTCGGGATCCGCTCCTGCGACGTGCACGCCGTCGCAATCCACGACCGTGTGCTCCGCGACCGGACGTACCCCGATGAGCGGTACGCCGCCCGGCGGCAGGACGCGTTCCTGGTCACCGTCGTCTGCTCCGACCCGAGCGGGACCTGCTTCTGCGTCTCCATGGGCACCGGACCGCGTGCGGAAGCCGGCTTCGACCTCGCCCTGACCGAGCTGCTCGACGGCGGCCACCGGTTCCTGGCCCGGGCGGGCAGCGAGCGCGGAGCGGCCGTCCTCGACCAGCTCCCGTCGCTTCCCCCCACGGAGACGGACGTCGGGGGCGCCGACCGGGTTGCCGAGCGCTCCACACAGCGCATGGGCCGCGTTATGGACACCACGGACATCCGCACCCTGTTGTACGACAACGCCGACCATCCCCGCTGGGACGACGTGGCGGACCGCTGCCTCTCCTGCGGGAACTGCACGATGGTCTGCCCCACCTGCTTCTGCACGTCGGTGGAGGATCACACCTCACTCTCGGGCGACCAGGCCGAGCAGTGGCGAGTGTGGGACTCGTGCTTCACCTCCGACTTCTCCTACATGCACGGAGGCAGCGTCCGGAGCAGCACCAAGTCCCGCTACCGCCAGTGGATGACGCACAAGCTGGCGTCGTGGATCGACCAGTTCGGGACGTCCGGGTGTGTCGGGTGCGGTCGGTGCCTCACCTGGTGCCCGGTCGGCATCGACATCACCGAAGAGGTGGCCGCCATCCGCGCGGAGCCGCAGCCCTCCGACACGCTGCAGTCGCCCGAGACCGACGGGAGGACCTGACATGCAGTCCCTCGAGCAGCTGCTCGTCGAGCACCCCTTCTTCGCAGAGCTCGACGACTCGACCGTGAGCATGCTCGTCGGTTGCGCCCGCAACGTCCACTTCGGACCCGGCACGTACCTCTTCCGCGAGGGCGACCCGGCGGACCAGTTCTTCGTCCTCCGCCGAGGTCGGGTCGCGCTCGACGTACACGTGCCGGGTAAAGGAGAGCAGGTGATCGACACCGTCGACGAGGGCGACGTCGTCGGCTGGTCGTGGCTCGTCCCGCCGTACCGCTGGTTCTTCGACGCCCGGGCGGTCCAGGACGTCTCGGCCGTCGCCGTCGACGCGTCCTGCCTCCGCGCCAAGTGCGACGAGGACCCTGCCCTGGGTTACGCGATGATGCAGCGAGTGGCCGAGGTGATGTACCACCGGCTCCAGTCGGCGCGGGTGCGTCTGCTCGACCTGTACGGAGCCGACCGTGCCGGCTGACGTCGGCGCACCGGCCGCCGAGCTCCCCTCGCCCGACGCCATGCTGCCGCGGCCGTTCGGGGTCACTGCCGTCCGCCGTGACACCCGCGACACGGTGACCGTGGAGCTCGACTCCGAGGACGGCCACGGCCTCGCGTTCGCCGCGGGGCAGTTCACGATGCTGGAGGCCTTCGGCGTGGGCGCGGTGCCGGTCTCGATCAGCGGCGACCCCGCCCGGCCGGACCGGCTCGCGCACACCATCCGCGACGTCGGCGGGGTGACCCAGACCCTGTGCGGGGTGCGTCCGGGCGACGTCCTGGGTGTCCGCGGTCCCTACGGGAAGGGCTGGGACGTGGCGGCCGGAACCGGCGGCGACCTCGTCGTCGTCGCCGGCGGTATCGGGCTCGCACCCTTGCGGCCGGCCCTGCTCGAGGTGCTCGCCGCCCGGGAGCGGTACCGGCAGGTCAGCCTTCTCTACGGCGCTCGGACAGCCGACGACGTGCTGTTCGGAGAAGACCTGGAGGCATGGACCGACGCCGGTGTGGACGTCGTCGCGGTGACCGTCGACCGGGCACCCATGTCGTGGCCCGGCCCGGTCGGCCTGGTCACCGAGCTCATCCCCCGCGCGTCGTTCGACCCCGCCCGGACGCTGGCGCTGGTGTGCGGACCCGAGGTGATGATGAGGTACGTCGCCGCCGAGCTGACCCAGCGTGGCGTGCCACCGCAGCGGATCCGGCTGTCGCTCGAGCGCAACATGCGCTGCGGGGTCGGCCTGTGCGGGCACTGCCAGCTGCGCGAGTTCCTGATCTGCGTCGACGGGCCGGTGTTCTCTCTCGACGCGGTCCTGCCGCTGCTCGGCGTACGGGAGCTGTGATGACGGAGACGACCACGAGCCCCAGACCGAAGCTGGCCGTGTGGAAGTTCGCCAGCTGCGACGGCTGCCAGCTCACCCTGCTCAACTGCGAGGACGAGCTGCTGGGCCTGGCCGAAGAGATCGACATCGCCTACTTCCCGGAGGCCACGCGCGCGGTCGTGGAGGGGCCCTACGACCTGTCGTTGGTCGAGGGTTCGGTGACGACGCCCGACGACTCCGAGCGCATCAGGCAGGTGCGGCAGAGCTCGCGTCGGCTCGTCACGATCGGCGCCTGCGCCACCGCCGGCGGCATCCAGGCGCTGCGCAACTTCGGGGACGTCGCTGAGTTCGCCTCCGTCGTCTACGCCCGTCCGGAGTACATCGAGACCCTGGGGCAGTCCACCGCAATCTCCGCCCATGTCCCGGTGGACTTCGAGCTGCGCGGCTGCCCGATCGACAGGGCTCAGCTCCTCGAGGTCATCTCGGCGTTCCTGCAGCGCCGCAAGCCGCGCATCTCCGGTGAGAGCGTGTGCATGGAGTGCAAGCGGCGCGGCAACGTCTGCGTCACGGTCGCGCACGGGACCCCCTGCCTCGGCCCGGTCACCCACGCCGGATGTGGGGCGCTGTGCCCCACGTACAACCGTGGCTGCTACGGCTGCTTCGGCCCCGCGGACACGACGAACACGCCCTCGCTGAGCGGGAGGCTCCGCGAGCTCGGCATGACGGAGACAGACGTACGCCGGGTCTTCCGCACGTTCAACGCATCGGCGCCCGCTTTCGCCGAGGAGAGCGCGCGACACCCCGACGTGGGCGGAGACGCGTCATGACCCGCCGAGGGGCGACCGAGGGACGCGAGCTGACCGCGGAGACCCTGGCACGCGTCGAGGGAGAGGGCGCCATGCGCGTCGTCATCCGCGACGGGAACGTCGCCGACGTGCAGCTCCGGATCTACGAGCCGCCGCGTTTCTTCGAGGCGTTCCTGCGGGGACGCGGACACACGGAGCCGCCCGACATCACCTCTCGCATCTGCGGCATCTGCCCGGTCGCCTACGAGATGAGCGCGTGTCAGGCGATCGAGGATGCCTGCGGGGTCACGGTCCCCGAGGAGATCGGGCTGATGCGCAGGCTCCTGTACTGCGGCGAGTGGATCGAGAGCCACACGCTGCACGTCTACCTGCTGCACGCACCGGACTTCCTCGGCTACCCGGGCGCCATCGAGATGGCGAAGGACCATCGCGACGTCGTGGAGCGAGGTCTGCGGCTCAAGAAGGCCGGCAACGCGCTCATGACGCTCGTCGGCGGCCGCGCCGTACACCCCGTCAACGTCAAGGTCGGCGGCTTCTACCGCTTCCCCACCCGCAGCGAGCTGGGAGCGCTGCGCCCGCAGCTCGCACGCGCCCTCGACGATGCGCTGGCCACCGTCACGATGGCGGCGGGCTTCGACTTCCCCGACTTCGAGCAGGACTATGAGTACGTCGCCCTGCGAGCTGCACGGGGCTACCCGATCGAAGCCGGCTCGTTCGTGACCAGCAACGGCCGGGCGTTCCCGGTCGAGGCGTTCGGCGAGTGGGTGACCGAGGCCCACGTGGAGCACTCCAACGCCCTCCATGCTCGGCTGCGCGACACCGGCCCCTACGTCGTAGGCCCTCTCGCCCGTTACACCCTGAACCACGACCGGCTGCCCCCGGCGGCCCGCGAGGCGGCCGACGCCGCAGGACTCGGCCCGAGCTGCCGCAACCCGTTCCGGTCCATCGTCGTCCGCGCCGTCGAGCTGGTGGTGGCCTGCGAGGAGGCGCTGCGCATCATCGACGGCTGGTCCGACGGCGCGACCCCGTCGGTCGAGGTGCCGGCACGTGCCGGTGTGGGCCATGGCGCCACGGAAGCGCCCAGAGGCGTCCTCTACCACCGCTACGAGCTCGCTGCGGACGGGACCGTCCTCGGCGCCCAGATCGTCCCGCCGACGTCGCAGAACCAGGCCAGCATCGAGAACGATCTCCGCGCGTTCGTCCAGGCCCGGATCGACCTCGACACCGAGGAGCTGACCCGCCAGTGCGAGCAGGCGATCCGCAACTACGACCCCTGCATCTCCTGTGCCACGCACTTCCTCGACCTCACCGTGGAAGAGACCTGACAGCGTGGCGCCCCTCGTCGTCGGCATCGGGAACCGCACGCGTGGTGATGACGCGGCCGGACCTGAGGTCGCAGCCCGGGTCGCCGCCCGAGTTGCGGAGCTCGACGTCCCTGGCGTGACCGTCGTCGTGCAGGACGAGCCCCTTGCGCTGGTCGAGCACCTCACGTCGCACACCGAGGTCGTCGTCGTCGACGCGGTGGCCCCGGGTGGAGACCCCGGCAGAGTGCACGTCTGGCACGTCGGCCCCTCGCCGTTGCCCCGAGACGTGCGCGCGATCGGCTCGCACGGGCTCGGTGTCGCGGAGGCTGTCGAGCTGGCCAGGGCGCTGGGACGGCTGCCGCGCCGGCTCACCCTCGTCGGCGTCGAGGCGCAGACGCTCAGCCTGGGTGAGCCACTCTCCGACCGGGTCGGCGAGCGCCTCGACGACGCAGTCCGGGCCGTCCTGGATGCGTTGTCAGAGACGACGGCGCACTGACTGCATGGACCTCAGGGGACCAGGATCCCGCGACCACGCAGCCGCCCGGCGTCGAGGTCGTCCATGGCGTCGTTGACAGCGTCCAATGGATAGGTTCGGGTGAGCATCTCGACTCGGCCGGCAGCGGCCAGCGCCATGAGCTCGACGAGGTCGTTGTAGCTGCCCACGAGGTTCCCGATGACGTTCCGCTCGGTCGAGATCACGTCGATGGCAGGGATGTCGACCTCGCCGCCGTACCCGATCACGAAGTCGCTGCCCGCACGTCTCGTCATCGCCCAGCTGTCCCGCTCGGCACCCTGCTCCCCGACGAAGTCGAGCACGACCTCGGCCCCCTTGCCATCGGTCAGCTCGAGAACCCGGTCCAGGTGCGACCCGTCCACGAGGACGGTCTCGTCCGCTCCCCATTCGCGGGTCAGCGCAAGGGCCTCCTCGTTTCGGTCGAGCACCACGATCCGCGTGGCGGTCATCGCCCGCAGGCACTGGACACCGATATGGCCGAGACCGCCGGCTCCCATCACCACGCAGGTGCTGCCCGGATGGAGCAGGGGCACCGCCTTCTTCACCGCGTGGTACGCCGTGAGGCCAGCGTCTGCCAGCGCGGCGACCGAGGCGGGTTCGACGTCACCGGGGAGCTTGACCACCGAGCGCGCGGAGGTCTTGATCAGCTCCGCCATCCCGCCGTCGGTGTCGATCCCGGGGAAGGCGCTGTCCTCGCAGTGGACGTCGTCGCCCGCCCGGCAAGCCCGGCAGAAGCCGCACGTCACGAGCGGGTGCAGGATCACCGCGTCCCCGCGCTGCAGGTGCTCCACGGCGGGACCGACCGCGTGGACCCAGCCCGCGTTCTCATGGCCGAGGGTGTAGGGCAGCTCGACGTTGCTCTTGGGAGCCCACTGACCCTCGACTATGTGCAGGTCGGTGCGGCACAGGCCCGCCCCGCCGATCCTGATGACCACGTCGAAAGGACCCACAGCCTCCGGCTCCGCGACCTCCTCGACCGCAGGGCGTGTGTGGTACCGATGCAGCCGGACCGCCTTCATCACGCCTCCCGAACACCCGGACGATCTCCTGGTCTTCCTCGGCTCGGACTCTACCGGAGGAGATGTGGCGCTCCGGCATGTTCGCTCGGCCAAGAGCGCAAGCCCTTGATGAAGCCTGAAGGACGGCGGAGAATCTGCGACATCGGCATCGCGCCCAGTGAAGGGGGACAACCATGACGACAAGAACCCCGGAAGAGGTCTTCGCCCACCACGGGCAGGCGCTGGGCGCCGAAGACCTCGAGGGCATCGTCGCCGACTACAGCGACGACGCAATCCTCGTCCTGCAGAAGCAGGTGTACCGCGGCAAGGACGGCGCCCGCCAGGTCTTCACCCAGCTGCTCGGCGACGTCCCCCAGGCGCAGTGGGAGCTGGACACGGTCTTCGCCGAAGACGTGCTCTACCTGGAGTGGAAGGCGACCGGCGGCGGCCGCAAGATCGAGGACGCCATCGACACGTTCATCTTCCAGGACGGCATGATCCGCGTGCAGACCATCGTCTACACCGTCCACCCCGCCTGACTGCTGACCCCTGTCCCCTCACTCCGGGGGGTCATGGGGTGAGGAGGCTCAGCAGGCTGTCACCGGGAAGATAGGTCCGCGTCACCGTCAACCAGATCGCGCCGAGCAGGAGCACCGGGGCGATCAGTCGCCGCTCCCACCCGGAGCCGGTCCGGAACAACCGCAAGCTCAGCCGCGACCTGGAGAAGGGCCAGGCCAGCGGCACACCGCCTACCGTGAGGATGTCGCCGGCGACGTGCGTGGCGCAGCCGACCAGGACCGCTGCCGGCAGCCAGAGCGGGTAGTTCTCCCCCAGCCTGGACGGCCCGGGCTCGCCGAGGAGGAACCACGCCGCGCCGAACGACACCGCCAGGTTCACCGGCCACATCTCCTCGAGTCTCCCCGGTATGGCGAAGGCAAGTGCCTCCAGCGCAAGCCCGATCGCCAGTGCCAGCAGAACCAGCCTCCCCCCGTAGAACGACGAGAGTCCCGCTGCGAGCAGCGCCATGACCCCGAGGCCGAGGACCGAGTGGGTTCCGTTGCGGTGGCCACCGGACAGCCGCGCCACGAGGCCGGCGAACGCGCAGGTCGGCGGTCCCCACATCAGGGCGACCGTGGAGCCGTGGAGGCGCGGGAACCCACGTCGCGACGTGATCCCACCTGTGTCCAGGTCGGGCAGCATCGCGAACCCCCCGACAGCGACCACCCAGGTGAGCTGGGTCAGAGGTGTGTGAACGGGGACCACGGGCAGGCTGGCCGCTCCCGCGGCAAGCCCGGACATGGCATGGGAGTGACCCAACATGGGCGCGCGGAACCGCTTTCTGAGGAGGGAAGGAGAGGTGCAGACCGGTCATCGTAGTGTGACGAGGAACCGGCCGATGAGCTCACGGTCGTGGACGACTCGGCATCGGCGGGACCGGTAGCTTCAGGCGCTTGAGCATGAGGGCGTTCACGGCGACGATCACGCTCGAGCCGGACATCGACAGCGCTGCCACCTCCGGCCGCAGGACGATGCCGAGGGAGGGCTCGAACACACCGGCTGCGATGGGCAGGGCCACCAGGTTGTAGCCGACCGCCCAGCCGAGGTTCTGTCTCATCTTGCGCAAGGTGCCCCTGCCCGTGCGGAGCGAGACAGGCACGTCAAGGGGGTCTGAGCGCATCAGGACGACATCGGCCGCCTCGATCGCGACGTCCGTGCCGGCTCCTATCGCGATGCCAAGATCAGCCTGGGCCAGTGCGGGCGCGTCGTTGACGCCGTCGCCCACCATGGCGACGCGTCTGCCCGCCAGCTGCAGCTCGGCAACCTTCGCGGCCTTGTCGCCGGGCAGGACCTCGGCGATCACGGTGTCGATGCCGAGCTGGGACGCGATCCGCCTGGCCGTCGCCTCGTTGTCACCACTGAGCATCACCACCTCGACGCCGAGCTCGCGAAGGGCGGCCACCGCGTCCGCGGACGTCTCCCGGGCAGCGTCCGCGAGGGCGACCACCGCCGTGACCCGGCCGTCCACAGCGACCAGCACCGCGGTGCGACCGGACGCAGCCAGCTCGTCCCTACGATCCATCAACGAGCCCACGTCTGCGCCTTCCTCGGCCATGAGCTTGCGGTTTCCCACCGCGATTCGGTGTCCGTCCACCTCCGCGACCGCACCATGCCCGGGCACGCTCCGGAAGTCGGTCAGTGGCAGTGAGGGGACGTCTCGCTCGACGGCGTACCGCACGATGGCACCGGCGAGCGGGTGTTCGGACTCGCGCTCGACAGCCGCGACCAGAGCAAGGACATCACTGGTGTCGATCCCGTCGACCACGACGTCGGTCACCTCGGGCGCGCCCTTGGTCAACGTGCCCGTCTTGTCCATCACGACGGTGTCCACGCGGGCGGATGTCTCCAGGGCTGTCGCGTTCTTGAACAGCACTCCTCGCTTGGCGCCGATCCCGGTGCCGACCATGATGGCGGTCGGCGTCGCCAGGCCCAGCGCGTCAGGGCAGGTGATGACGACCACGGTGATGGCGAACAAGAGTGCCGTCTCGACCGTCGCGCCTGTCGCGAGCCAGACCAGGAAGGTGCCGATGCCGCCGACCAGGGCGACCAGCACCAGCCAGAACGCCGCCCTGTCGGCGAGCCGCTGGCCCGGGGCCTTGGAGTTCTGCGCCTCCTGGACCAGGGCCACGATCTGCGCGAGGGCTGTGTCGTCCCCGACCCTCGAGGCCCGGACCCGGAGCGTGCCCGCGGTGTTGATGGAGGCACCGATCACGGCCGCTCCTGGCGACTTGGTCACCGGCAGGCTCTCCCCGGTGACCATCGACTCGTCGACCTCGGACACGCCTTCCTCCACGACGCCATCGACGGGGACCTTGCCGCCAGGCCTGATCAGCAGCAGGTCGCCGACGACCACGTCGGCGGTCGGCACCTCCACCGGCTCACCGTCCCGGAGCACGACGGCCTTCGGCGGCGCCAGGTCCAGGAGCGCGCGGATCGCGTCGCTGGCTCCTCCGCGAGCGCGCATCTCGAACCAGTGGCCAAGCAGCACGAACGTGGTCAGCATGGCGGCCGCCTCGTAGAAGACCTCGCCACCGCCGGTGAGCGTGACCCCGACGCTGTAGAGCCATCCCGCACCCACGGCCACCGCGACGAGCACCATCATGTCCAGGGTCCGGGCCTTCAGCGCCCGGTAGGCGCCGTCGAAGAAGATCCACGCGGGGTAGAAGACCAGCGGCAGGCTCAGCAGCAGCGCGAAGACGTCCTCGCGCAACCCGAAAGGCACACCGACGGAGAGACCCAGCATGTCGCGGCCCATCGGCGACCACAGCGTGATCCCGACGGTCAGCGCCAACGCGACCAGGAACCGGTTCCGCATGTCTCGGACCATGGCGTCCATCGACATACCCTCGTGGTCGCCGTGCCCCCTGTCCCCGTGGGGCGCGGGCGGGGGCGCAGACGGGGCCACACCCGGTGCCTCGGCCATCGGATCGCACACATGTCTCGGCACGGAGCGCCCGCTGCAGTGGAGGCGGCAGTCACGGATCCACTGCGACAGCTGGGTCACCGAGGTCACGGACGGGTCGTAGGAGACGGTCGCCGTCTGGGACACGGCGTTCGCCTCGACGGCCATCACACCCGGACGCCTCAGCAGCGTCGACTCGACGGCAGCCGCAGAGGTCGCCCAGTACAGTCCCCAGACTTCCAGCACAGTGGTCTCGACCATCGGCTCGCCCCGCTCCCGCGCCCACCGTATCTGTCAACCGGGCGCAGGTCACAGGGCAGGCAGCGCCATGGAGAACCGAGCCTCCCGGGCACATTCAGGTAACAATCACCGCGCGGCGGGTTGTCAGGGACATTTGTTGGCAAACAAGATAGGGGCGCAAAAGTTTGCATACATCTGTGAAAACCGAAAAAGGAGGACCCATGCGAGTCAGAACCCCATTCCGAGTGACCGCAGTCTCTGCGGCACTCGTGCTTGGGCTCGCTGCGTGTGGTGGCGGCGGGACGAGTGACGACCCAGCGGCAGACGGGCCGACCGGCAAGCCGGGTGGCACGTACTCTGCCGAGCTGACTGAGCCCTCGTTCCTCGCCCCGGCGTCGAACTGCTACGAGTCGGAGTGCAGCGCGGTTCTCGATCTGGTCAACGACCCGCTGGTCGGCATCGACTCAGACAGCGGTGAGCTCCAGTACGACGGCCTGGCGGACAGCATCGAGTCCAACGAGGACCAGACGGTCTGGACCGTGAAGCTGAAGGAAGGCCGCACCTTCCACAACGGGGAGCCGGTCAACGCTGACGCATTCCTCCGCGCATGGAACTACTCGCAGAACCCCAAGAACGCCCAGGCGACGGCCGGCTTCATGTCGCACATCGAGGGCGTCGGCAAGGGTGCTGAGATGTCGGGCCTCAAGAAGGTGGACGACACCACGTTCGAGGTCACGCTCAGCGGCCCGTTCTCCCAGTTCGGGCAGATGCTGAGCTACTCCCCCGCCTTCGCGCCGATCGCGCAGGCGTGCCTCGACGACATCGACGCCTGCAACGAGGCGCCGATCGGCACCGGCCCGTACCAGATGGACGGCAAGTGGCGGCACGACCAGGGCATCACGGTCACCAAGTGGGCCGACTACAAGGGCGACCAGCCCGCCCAGGCGGACACCATCGAGTTCCAGATGTTCACCTCGCCCACGGCGGCCTACCGCGACTTCCAGAACGGCGGCGTGGACGTCCTGCAGCTCGCACCGGAGGTCTACCTGGAGGCCAAGGGCCAGCTGGGTGACCAGATCATCGAGGAGCCCACGGCGTCCTTGACCTACCTGGGCTTCCCCACCAAGCAGAAGCCTTACGACGACGTGAAGGTGCGTCAGGCGCTCTCGCTGTCGATCGACCGCGAGCTCATCATCAAGCAGGTCCTCAACGGCCTCGCCGAGCCTTCGACCGACATCGTCACCCCGCCGATCCCCGGCTCCCGTGACGACGCGTGCGACTACTGCACCTACGACCCGGAGAAGGCCAAGCAGCTGTTCGAGGAGTCGGGTGTCGACCCGAAGAGCTTCACGCTGGAGCTGTACTTCAACGCCGACGCGGGCCACGAGGCCTGGACCGAGGCCGCTGCCCGCCAGATCCAGGAGAACCTGGGCATCGACTACAAGCTGAAGTCCACCGAGTGGGCGCAGTACCTCGAGCTCCTCGACGGACAGAAGTTCACGGGTCCGTTCCGTCTCGGCTGGTCGCTGGACTACCCGTCGCCGGAAAACTACCTGCGCCCGATCGTGGGCACCGGCGGTGACTCCAACTACACCGGCTACTCCAACCCGGAGCTCGACGACAAGCTGGTCGATGGTGACCAGGGCGCGACCCTCGACGACAGCTTCGCCGCCTACCAGGAGGCGGGCGACATCGCCCTCGAGGAGATGCCGATCATCCCGATGTGGAGCGGTGTGAGCGCGGTCGCGTCCTCGGACGAGATCGGCGACGTCAGGTACGACGTCGGCGAAGGTGAGATCGCCTTCGGCGAGATCACCGTCAACCAGTGATCAACTGCCGGCGGTAACTGCACCGACGCTTGACGTGTGGGGGCTGGGCCTTTGGGACCGGCCCCCACATCGGTGCTATCGACCGGTGACTAGAGAGGATCTGCATGGGGCGCTACGTAGCCAGACGGCTGATTCAGTTCATCCCCGTCATCTTGGGCACCCTCTTCCTGCTGCACATCATGAGTGTGCTGACCATCCAGCTCGTGGGCGACCCCGTCCGCGCCCTGTTCGGCGAGAACGCTCCGCCGGCGGCGATCATCGAGCAGATGCGCGAGAACTACAACCTGAACGACGACTGCCTCAACCACACCGGAAACCCGTGCTTCGGCTTGTTCTTCGACCGACTCGGCCAGTACTTCACGGGTGACTTCGGCATCAACTTCCGCGGGCGCCCCGTAGCCGATCTCTTCTTCGAGCGCTTCCCGGTGACCGTGCGCCTGACCGTGATCGCGCTGGCCTTCGAGGCGATCGTGGGCATCCTGCTCGGCGTGATGGCAGGCCTGCGCAAGGACAAGTTCGTCGACAACTTCGTCCGTTTCTCCACGGTGCTGCTGATCGCCTTCCCGGTGTTCGTGTTCGGCACACTGGCGCAGCTCTTCATCGGGCTCCAGCTCGGGCTCAAGCTGCGCGACAGCACGTGGGCGCCGGAGTGGCTGGGCCAGATGCTCAACGTCGGCTACTCCGACGACTATCCGTGGTTGAGCCTGGTGCTTCCCGGGCTTGTCCTCGGGGCCTTCTCGCTCGCCGCCATCGCGCGTCTGACCCGGACCAGCCTGATCGAGAACCTTCGCTCCGACTACGTCCGTACCGCCCGGGCCAAGGGCCTGACGACCTCACGGGTCGTGGGGGTGCACACACTGCGGAACTCGCTGATCCCGGTGGTGACCTACATCGGCATCGACATCGGGCTGCTGCTCGGCGGCGCGCTGGTCACCGAAGGCATCTTCAACATCCCAGGCGTCGGGCAGCTGGTCTTCGTGGGCATCCAGTCGAACGACACCCCGATCATCCTCGGGGTCGTCACGATCCTGACCCTGGTCTTCCTGGTGTCCAACCTGATCGTCGACATCCTGTACGCCGTACTCGACCCGAGGATTCGCTATGAGTGACGTCATGGTCAGTCAAGCCCCAGCCGCACCCAGCGGCGACCAGAAGCCGAGCGGTGACCAGAACCGCAGCTTGTGGGGCGATGTCCGCTACGAGCTGGTGCGCAACCCGGTGTTCTGGATCTCGTCCATCCTGGTGCTCGTCATCTTGTCGATGGCTTTCGCGCCTCAGCTGTGGGCGGGGACCTCCCCCAACGCCAGCGGTGCCTGCCCTCTGGAGAATGCGCGGGTGAAGCCGAGCGCAGAGCACCCGTTCGGCTTCACGGCCGCAAGGTTGCGACATGTGGGCGTCAGTGGTCTACGGGACCGGCAAGTCGGTGATCGTGGCCATCCTGGTCACCATCGGCACGCTGATCGTGGGGGTGACGCTGGGGGTGTCCGCCGGCTACTTCGGTGGCTTGGGTGACACCATCATCAGCAGGATCACGGACGTGTTCTTCGGTCTGCCGTTCATCCTGGGAGCGCTCGTCTTCCTGGCGATCTTCCCCGATCGCAACATCATGACGCTCACGGCGGTGCTGACGCTCTTCGGCTGGACGTCGCTGACCCGCGTCATGCGGGGCAGCGTCATCGCGACCAAGCAGAAGGACTACATCGACGCGGCCCGAGCGCTCGGCGCGAGCGACATGTTCATCATTCGCAAGCACATCTTGGCCAACAGCATCGCCCCGGTGATCGTGCTGGCGACCATCGGACTCGGATCGTTCATCGGCGCCGAGGCGACGCTGACGTACCTGGGGGTCGGCTACCAACGACCGACCATCTCCTGGGGACTCCTGATCGACGAGGGCCAGAGCTACGCTCTCGCGGGTTACTGGCATCTCCTGGTGATCCCCGCCGCGTTCGTCGTCGTCACGGTGCTGAGCTTCATCCTCCTTGGTGACGCGCTTCGCGATGCACTCGACCCCCGGACACGATGAGGAGCTCATGAGATGAGCGAGACCCTGACCGAGAGCCCCAAGCGCTCGACCAAGTCTCCGCTGCAGGGACTCAGCTTCGACGACAGTGCCCCACTGCTCGAAGTCGAGGACCTGCAGGTGGAGTTCCACACCCGAGACGGCGTTGCTCACGCCGTGAACAAGGTGAGCTTCTCGCTGCAAGCCGGCCAGACCCTGGGAATCCTGGGCGAGTCCGGCTGCGGCAAGTCGGTGACGGCCCAGGCCATCATGGGGATTCTCGACACCCCACCGGCCAAGGTGACGGGGGGCCAGGTGCGCTACCGCGGCGTCGACCTGCTCCAGCTTCCGGAGAAGACCCGGCGCCACGTCCGGGCCAACAAGATCGCGATGATCTTCCAGGACGCACTGTCGTCGCTCAACCCGGTCTTCACCGTCGGCTGGCAGCTGGCCGAGCTGTATCGCCAGCATGCGGGCGCAAGCAGGTCGGAAGGCAAGGCCAAGGCTGTCGAGCTGCTCGAGCTGGTCGGCATCCCGGCCGCCAAGGATCGCGTCAACGACTTCCCGCACCAGTTCTCCGGCGGGATGCGGCAGCGCGTGATGATCGCGATGGCTCTCGCGCTGGAGCCCGACATCATCATCGCCGACGAGCCCACCACAGCGCTCGATGTGACCGTCCAGGCGCAGGTCATGGCATTGCTGTCGGACCTGCAGCAGAAGATGCAGCTGGGCCTCATCCTGATCACCCACGACATGGGTGTGGTCGCGGACGTCGCCGACAAGATCTGCGTCATGTACGCCGGGCATGCGGTCGAGCGGGCGGACGTCCACAGCATCTACGAGCGGCCGGCGCATCCTTACACCAAGGCCCTGCTCGAGTCGATCCCCCGCGTAGACCAGAAGGGCCAGGAGCTCACGGTCATCAAGGGTCTGCCGCCGGCACTGGTCAACCCGCCGCCGGGCTGCTCCTTCCACCCGAGGTGCGCGTTCGCCCGAGACCGCTGCAAGACGGACGAGCCACCGCTGTACCAGGTGCCTGGCAACCGCCTCAGCGCCTGCCACTACTGGGAGGAGGTGCTGGACGCATGAGTACTCACGTATCCGAGACCGAGGAGATGGGCGACGTCGCCAACAGCGACGATGTCGTGCTCGAGGTGCGCGACGTCAAGAAGCACTTCCCGCTGACCCGCGGGATCGTCTTCAGGCGCACGGTCGGCCACGTGAAGGCCGTGGACGGGGTCTCCCTGCAGCTCAAGCGCGGCGAGACCCTGGGTGTCGTCGGCGAGTCCGGCTGCGGAAAGTCGACACTGGGCCGCCTGCTGATGGGACTCGAGCGGCCGACCGATGGTTCCATCAAGCTGCTCGGTGAGGAGATGGCGGGCCTCAGTTCACGCGGGCTACGACGGATGCGACGCAACATCCAGATCGTCCTGCAGGACCCGTACTCCTCGCTGGACCCCCGGATGACGGTGGGAGACATCGTCGGCGAGCCGTACGACGTCCACACCGACGTCGTCGAGGGCAAGGACCGCCGCAAGGCGGTGCAGGACCTCCTCGACGTCGTGGGCCTGAACCCGGACCACATCAACCGCTACCCCCACCAGTTCTCCGGTGGCCAGCGGCAGCGGATCGGCATCGCCCGCGCACTCGCGCTCCGTCCGAAGATCCTGGTGTGCGACGAGCCGGTCTCCGCGTTGGACGTGTCGGTCCAGGCCCAGGTCGTCAACCTGTTCGAGCGGTTGCAGGACGAGTTCGGCCTGTCGTACGTCTTCATCGCACACGACCTGTCGGTCGTCCGCCACATCTCCGACCGGGTGATGGTGATGTACCTCGGCAAGGCCGTCGAGGTGGGCGACGAGGACCAGATCTACGAACACCCGACCCATCCGTACACCCAGGCGCTGCTCTCGGCGGTGCCCGTGCCGGACCCGAGGTTGCGTGGCCAGCGAGACCACATCGTGCTCCAGGGCGACGTGCCCAGTCCCGCCAACCCGCCCTCCGGCTGCCGGTTCCGGACCCGCTGCTGGAAGGCGCAGGACATCTGCGCCACCGAGGAACCGCTGCTGGTGAACCGGGACGCGTCGGGGCACCCGTCCGCCTGCCACTTCGCATCGGTGCGCGACGTCATCCATGCGGTCGGCAACGGTTCGAGCGCTCACGCGGGGGTCCCGGAATCCGAGGCGTGAGCTTCCCGACGCCTCGGGCCACGATGGGCGTGGTCGCCGCGGTCATGGTCCTCGTCGCAGGCGCCTGCTCTGCGGAGGGGACGACCGGCGGCGACCCGCAGGCGGCGCCGGCATCGGCCTCGGCACCTCTCGAGCCGACCGCGCCCGTGGCCGGCTTGCCCGCATGGCAGGCGCGAGCGAGCCTGGGCATCCCGCGGGACGACTTCGGAACGGCCGTGGTCGGGAAGGAGATCTGGATCCTCGGCGGCATGAGCGGCGATCGCGGCAGCCGTCTGGACACGATCGAGATCTACGACACGCGCACGGACTCGTGGCGCTTCTTCGACAAGGAGATGCCCGAGGGCCTGGCCTCCTTCGAGGCAACCGCGATCGGTGACAAGGTGTACGTGTTCGGTGGCCTTGACGGCAACACGGAGGCGAGCGACTTCTCGGCGGTGCTCGACACGTCGACCGGGAAGTGGCGGAAGCTGGCGCCTCTTCCCGAGCCGCGGTACGCGCATACGGTCACCCTGCACGACGGGCTGATCTACGTCATCGGTGGCGAGGGGCGCCGGGGCCCGGTCAAGCAGGTCGACATCTACCATCCGGACACCGGAGCGTGGTCGACCGGCGCCCCTATGCCCAAGGCCCGTGGTTCACACGATGCCGTATCGGTCGGCGACGTCCTCTACGTGCTCGGGGGCTGGCTCGGGTCCGGCCCGACCGACCTCGTGCAGACCTACGACACCGATGCCGACCGGTGGGCGCTCGCCGAGCGGCTTCCGGAGCCGGTGTCGCGAGCGGGCGCCGCCGTGTTGGACGGCCGGGTCTGGGTGTCGTTCCACAAGTTCTCGTCCGTGCTGGACCCCGACGACGGGACGTGGTCTCCGGCAAACCCCCTCACCGTCTCGCGCCACGGACTCGGCTACGTGACCGTCGGTTCCCGCATCTACGGCATCGGGGGCTGCACGGAGACTCCCCTGCGCGACGTCCGAAGCGTCGACGTGCTCGAGCTGACCTGACGTCGACGTCGGACGTCCGCGGCCGACAGATCGTCATCCACCCGGCGCCCGGTGGCATGATGGCTGTGACTGGTTTTCCCGGACTGCCCGACGCAAGGTCGGCGGATGGGAGCGATCGTGGGTGCTGTCCCTGATCTGAGGCGGGGACGCCAGGACTTCGCCCAGGCGGACTGGCGGGACGCCTACGAAGCGCTGACGGCCGCTGATCTGGTGGCGTCGCTCGGGCCGTCGGACCTGGAGCTTCTCGCGCGGGCGGCGTACATGCTCGGTCGCGACGACGACTACGTGAGCAACCTCGAGCGTGCCTACCAGGCCCATCTGGACACGGATGCGCCGATGCTAGCCCTCCGCTGCGCCTTCTGGATCGGGCACAGCTGGCTCTTCCGGGGGCAGTCGGCTCCCGCCTTCGGTTGGTTCGCACGGGCGGAGCGGCTGCTCGCCCAGCAGCCGGGAGACGTCGTCGAACGCGGCTACGTGCACGTCGCCACCATGCTGGACCGTCTCATCCGAGGCGACGCCACGGGCGCCCTCTCTGCGGCCGAGGAGATCACCGCGGTCGGGGAGCGCTTCGGCGACCCCGACCTCGTGGCCATGGGGATGATGGAGCAGGGCCACGCCCTCGTCAGGCTGGGCAGAGCCGAGGACGGCGAACGGCTCATCGACGAGACGATGGTCGCCGTCACCTCGGGCGAGCTCTCCCCGATCGTCGCCGGGATCGTGTACTGCAACACGATCGACTTCTGTCGGAGCGTCTACCAGCTGCGCCGGGTCCGGGAGTGGACCGCCGCCTTGACCCACTGGTGCGCACGCCAGCCCGACATGGTGGCGCACAGGGGCGTGTGCCTCGTGCACCGTGCCGAGATCATGACCGTCGGCGGGTTCTGGGATGACGCCCTCGACGAGCTGCGCCGGTTCGGCACCGAGCTCGAACAGGGAGCCCTGAACCAGCTGGCACGCGGAGACGCCGCCTACCGCGAGGGTGAGGTACGGCGACTCCGGGGGGAGTTCGCGCTCGCGGAAGGTGCCTATCGCAAGGCGAGTGGCCTCGGCCGGGAGCCGCAACCCGGCCTCTCCCTCATGCGCCTGGCACAGGGCAAGCTCGATGCGGCGGCTGCGGCGATCCGGAGGGCGATGGCGGAGTCCCCTCGTGGGCTGCCTCGGGTGGCGCTGCTGCCGGCGTACGTCGAGATAATGCTGGCGGTCGGGGACGTCGACGCGGCCAGGGCCGCCTGCCGCGAGCTCGACGAGATCGCCACGCTGCAGGGCAGTGAGGCCATCACCGCGATGTCGTGGCACGCCCGAGGTGCCCTGTCCCTGGCCGAACGCGATGCACCGGCGGCTCTGGCTGCACTCCGTCGCTCCTGGAAGGCATGGCAGGAGGTCGAGGCGCCGTACGAAGCGGCTCGCAGCCGCACCCTGCTCGGGCGGGCCTGCCGCCTGCTGGGGGACGAGGACTCGGCGGAGCTCGAACTGCTCGCGGCCCGCGACACCTTCACCGCTCTCGGCGCGCGGAGCGACCTGGCGGCGCTCGAGCCTCTCTCGGAGGTGAACGACTCCGGAGACGTGCGCGTTCTCAGTCCCCGCGAGAGTCAGGTCCTTCGGCTGGTCGCCACCGGGCAGAGCAACCGGGAGATCGCCGCGACACTGTTCATCAGCAGGCACACCGTCGCCCGCCACCTGCAGAACATCTTCGCCAAGCTCGGCGTGTCGTCGCGGACGGCCGCCAGCGCCTTCGCCTACGAGCACCATCTGGTCTGACCCCGGCCGAGTGGTCAATAGTCACCACGCGGCTCCGGCCCGAAAGTGGTGAACCTGGTCGACGCGAGGCAGCGCTGCCGCGTCCTAGCGTCGTAGACACCAACGACCGAAGGAAGAGGTACTCGCCATGTATGTCGTCGTCCAGCATCACATCAAGAACCCCGAGATCGCGCTCGAGCGCGGGCAGCGGCTCATCTCCGGCGAGGGGGCACCGGAGCAGGTCAAGGTCCTGCAGTTCTACCCGAGCCAGGACCGCACCGAGGTCACGTGTCTCTGGGAGTCCGACCGGGTGGGGTCGGTCCAGGACTGGGTCGACACGACCCTCGGCGACTCGAGTGAGAACATCTGCTACCCCGTCGCCGCCGAACAGGCGTTCGCCGACCGCCCGCTGGGGCTTCCGGCGACGCCGATGCTCAACGCGTGACGGCCGTCAGTGCAGACGAAGCGTGGCCACCACCCCGGCGTGGTCAGACGGCCAGAAGGGCGGGCTCGCCCGGAACGGCGTGTTCCCCACGACCTTGGCCGACAATGGCCGCACTGCCGCATGCGTGAGGATGAGGTCGATCCGGGAGACAAGCTGCGACGTCGGGTTCGTGAGCGTCGCGTTCTGGCAGCAGGTGAAGCCGGGGTCGCCCGGGTTGACCGACCACGCGTCGTCGAACCAGGACTTGGTCAGGTCCGCGTACGAGGTGGTGGTGCTGCCGTCGGCTGCGGAGTTGAAGTCACCGGTGGCGATGACGGCACCTTCGCTCCTGGCCGGGCCGGCGAGGAACTCACGTGCCTGAGCCTCCTGGACCGCGGGTGAGTCCTCGACCTCGAGGTGGGTGTTGACGAAGTGGAACTTCTTGCCCTCGAAGGTGCCGTCGATCGAGGCCCATCCGCGGTCGAACGACACGGGCGGCCCCACCGGTGGCTGGAAGGTCTGCTGGGTCTGGTAGCTGGCGTCCTGCGGGTTCGACCAGTCGAGGTCGGGAGTGTCGGCGTTGACCAGGATCACGTCACGATCCGCGAGACTCACCACGCAGTCGGGGACCGGGGACGCGACGACACAGCCGAAGGCCGGGGCCACGAGCGGCGCCGGACCGATGTTGGCGTTGTTCGAGACCGACGCGACCTCGTAGTCCAGCCCGCGCTCGGCCAGGTCCGCCTGAAGGATCGTCAGGAAGTCCTGGCTGGGCGGGTTGGGTCCGGCCTTGGTCGCCTGGGCCGTCCATCGCGACACCTCCTGCAGCCCGATGAGGTCGGGCTGCTCCGCCTCGATCGTGTCGGCGATCGCCTCGGAGCGAGCCGGGAAGTTCGTGAAGAGGGCGGTGCCGTAGATCTGCGCGACGGCCGCGACGAAAGCCGGTGCGTCAGGCGCGGTGATCGCCTGGGTCAGACTCGAGCCCAGGTAGAGGTTCTGGGTCATGACGGTGAGCTCGCGCTTGTCGTTGGCCTGGGCTGCGCCTGACGCAGCGACCGGCAGCGACACCGTGAGCAGTGCGGCGAGCCCGAGACGGAATCCAGCACGAAGCTTCATCGAAGCCCCCCATATCCGGGTAAACGTCGTGGACACACCACGAGCGACCGACTGTTTTCCTGCAGTCTGCCGCTCATGTGGGCTCCACGCAGGAGAACAGCCGATCGTGCATGATCGGACCCATGACGGCTTCCGGCCCGGTGCACGCGTTCACCGACGACGCGCTCGGCGACGCGGACGCCACCGAGCTGGCCGAGCTGATCCGCAGCAAGCGGATCAGCGGCGCCGAAGCGTGCGAAGCCGCCATCCGCCGGGCAGGGGCGATACAGCCGCTGGTCAACGCGGTGGAGTGCACCGACTTCGACCGCGCGATGGCATCGGCCGAACACTCTCTTCGCGGGCCGTTCGCGGGGGTGCCGACGTTCGTGAAGGACAACATCGACGTGGCGGGCCTGCCGACCAACCACGGCACGGATGCGTTCGTCGCGAAGCCGGCCACCAAGGACAGCCCGTTCGTCACCCAGCTCAGGGCTCAGGGCGTCACCGTGCTCGGCAAGAGCAGGTTGCCGGAGTTCGGCTTCAGCGCTTCGACGGAGTACGCGCACCGGGACCCGGTGCGCAACCCGTGGAGCCCGGCGCACTCGTCCGGCGCATCCTCAGGTGGCGCGGCGGCGCTGGTGGCCGCCGGTGTCGTGCCGATCGCCCATGCCAACGACGGCGGCGGGTCGATCCGCATACCGGCAGCCGTGTGTGGCCTGGTGGGACTCAAGCCCACGCGAGGCAGACTCGTTCCCGATGACTCCGAGAACCGGCTGCCCGTGCGGATCGTCACCCAGGGCGTTCTCACCCGCTCGGTGCGAGACACGGCGCGCTTCTTCGCCGGAGCCGAGGCGTACTGGCGGAACCCGAAGCTGCCACCGATTCGCTCGGTCGCCGGTCCCAGCCGCACCCGGCTGCGCGTCGGCGTCGTCGTCGACTCGGTGACCGGAACCCCCACGGACGAGGAGACCCGCGCGTGTCTGCTGTCCACTGCCGACCTGCTCGATCACCTCGGCCACAACGTCGAGGAGTCCGCGATCCCCGTGTCCCGGCAGTTCGCCGACGACTTCAGCCTCTACTGGGGGCTTCTGGGGCTCCTGGTCGCGATCACGGGAACCCGCGTGTTCGACCGGGAGTTCGACGTCGCGGGGACCGACAACCTGTCCAAGGGCCTTGCCCGGATGTGCAGACGTGAGCTGGCCCGAACGCCCGGCATGCTCTACCGGCTGCGCCGCAGCACGCGGGGCTACCGGCAGGCGTTCACCCGCCACGATGTCCTTCTGTCACCGGTGCTCGGCCACACCACACCGTTGCTCGGCCACCTCTCACCGACGCTGCCCTTCGAGGAGCTGTTTCCACGGCTCCAGGCGTACGTCGGGTTCACCCCGCTCAACAACGCCGCCGGCGGCCCGGCGATCTCTCTGCCGCTGGGCCTGACCAGGGGCGGCCTCCCCATCGGGTGCCACTTCTCCGCGGATCTCGGCGACGAGCGCAGCCTGTTGGAGCTCGCCTTCGAGTTGGAGGAAGCCAGGCCTTGGCCCCGGATCCAGGACGCCGCGGCCTCCCGTCCGAGAGAGCGATGAACGTCAGCGAGCCCGCGCTCGTGGCCGCTTGGCCGTCCGGCTCGGCGAGCGGTTCCTGCGCTTCTGCTCCGGGATGGACGACACGGCCGGAGCCGCCAGCGCGAGCACCTCGTCGAAACCGGCGACGAGACAGTCGTGGAACACGTCGAAGTCGGGAATGGCACCGGTGTCCACGTTGATGCCGAGTGCACACGTGTCGACATAGGTCATCAGGGTGACGTTCACGCTGGAGCCGATGGTCGGACCGAACGCGTACTGGATCCGTACGGCAGCGCCGCCGAGATAGACCTGAACCGGTATGCCCGGCACGTCACTTGCCAGGAAGTCGACGTGGCGCAGGATCGCAGCGATGTACCACCGCGGCAGCAGGTTGAGCCCGCCGGCGATGAGCTGCGTGTAGGGCAGCGACCGCTCGGTGCGCACCGCTCCCGCTCGCACATGGATCTTCCTGATCCGTTCAGCCGGGTCCGCCACGCCGACGGGCAGGTCGAAGCGCATCAGCGTGATGCGGTTACCGCCGGCGGGGTCATCGTCGTTGCGGATGCTGACCGGCATCGTGACGTGGAGATCGCTGACCCCGACGCCGTGGTGGTCGTGGTAGCGACGCAGCGCGCCGGTGACCCCGGCCAGGAAGGCGTCGTTCAGCGTGCCCCCGGCGAGATGTGCCGCCTCCCTGAGCACGGGCATCGGCACCTCATGGACCGAGAGCTGCCGGACCAGGCGCCGGTCCTTCATGATCGGGGACGCGGTCTGGTTGATCGGGCGAACGGTTCGGTACACCGACGCGGCGGTCGCGATCGCGGCGCGAGCGCTCTGCCGGGGCCGACGTACACCTCCGAGCACCGCTGCGGGTCCTGCGCGCAGGACCCCACGTGCCAGCTTGCTGACGATCCCGACGTCGTACCGCACGAGGTGGCGGAGGCCGTCCAGCGGGGCCGCTCCGTCCAGCTCGGGCTCAGGCGGGAGCGGGCCCAGGTCCTGGGGCTCCTCGGTGAGGTCGAACAGGGTCATCGCGATCTGCACACCGCCGATGCCGTCCGTCAGCGAGTGGTGCAGCTTGCAGAGGAGAGCGGCGCCGCCGTCGTCGAGCCCGTCGACGAGGGTCACCTCCCACAGCGGTCGAGCGCGGTCGAACTCCCCCATCTCTGCCCGCCGGGCCATCTCGAGCACCGTGTCGAGGCTGCCTGGGTGCGGCGCGATGACACGACGCAGGTGGTAGTCCAGGTCGAAGTCGGGGTCGGACTCCCAGCGAGGTGGCGCCGGAGGCAGCGTCTCCACGACCCGCTGCCGGAACCCGGGGACGAGCCGGGAGATCCGTTCGAACCTGTCGGTGAGCACGTCCCAGTCCGGCGACCGGTCGACCATGATGATGGTGACCACAGTCGAGCGCAGGCCCGCGTCGTACTCCATCGCCCACGCGAACGCGTCGCTATTACGCATGAACTCGGCCATTCTCGGCCTCTCCTCCGTCCGTCGCTGTGCTCACCGTAGGACGCTGAGGACGACCGCGCACGGGGCGAAGGTCCCACGCTGCAGACTTGTCGAGCGGTAGGCCTGGGTCAGGTCCGCGGCTGGCCGATGTTGACCATCCAGTCGATGCCGAACTGGTCCGTGCACATTCCGAACTCGTCGCCCCACATCTGCTTCTCCAGGGGGACCGACACGGTGCCGTCGGCGGACAGCTTCTCCCAGTAGCCCCGCAGCTCGTCGGCGTCCTCACCGCTCAGGCTGACCGAGATGTTGTTCCCAGGGTTGTGCTCCGTGCCCGGCGCGGTGTCGGCACCCATGAGCGTGAGCCCACTGTCCGTCTCGAGCATGCCGTGCATGATCTTGTCCGCTTCGGGAGCGTCCGGCGCGCCGTACTCACCGAAGGTGTTCATCGTCAAGGTGCCGCCGAAGACGCGCTGGTAGAACTCCATGGCTTGCCGCGCGCTGCCGGGGAAGCTGATGTACGGGTTGAGACGAGAGGCCATCGGGTGCTCCTTGGTCGTGACGATCGGGCTGTCCTTGCAGACTAGGCGGCCACACCGACGGTCGGGGCGAGAACGACCGCGCTCTTGACCCTGACACGGTGTCACCCCGTAGACCGGTGGCATGACGACGATCTCAGCACAGCAACAGGTCAGCGGCACCGCTCCGACCGGCGCCTTCGCGCCCGCAGCCGCCGTCGCGACGGCCATCCGTGCCGGAGAGGTCTCGGCTCAGGAGGTCACATCGGCTCTGCTGGAGCGGATCAAGGCGATCAACCCACAGGTGAACGCGATCAGCGAGCTCGACGCCGACGGAGCCTCCGCAGCCGCGGCACGGGTTGATGAGGCGGTCGCGCGAGGCGAGCCTGTCGGGCCCCTTGCCGGTGCGCCGATGACGATCAAGGACGCGTTCCATGTTGCCGGCCTCCGCACCACATGGGGCAACCCCGTCTTCGCCGAGGCGGTGGCCGACTGGGACGCAACCGTCGTGGAGCGACTGAGGCGGGCCGGCGCCGTGATCGTGGGGAAGAGCAACGTCGCGATGATGCTCGGGGACTTCGGTCAGACGAGCAATCCGCTCCACGGTACGACGAGCAACCCGTGGGACCTTGGGCGGACCACGGGCGGGTCCTCCGGTGGCGCCGCGGCGGCGCTGGCCTGCGGGCTGACCTACCTCGAGTACGGCTCCGACCTCGTCGGCTCCATCCGGATCCCTGCCGCCTACTGCGGGGTGTACGGTCTCAAGCCGACTGCCGGGACCGTGCCCTTGGCCGGTTTCCAGCCGCCGGGGCCCAAGGCGCCGACCAGCGATGCAACCCACCTGGCCGCCGTGGGACCGATGGCCCGGTCAGCCGGTGACCTCCGCGTCGCGCTCCAGGCCACGGGCGGGCCGGAGGGCCCCGAGTCGCTGACCTACCGGTGGCGGCTCACCCCGCCCCGGCGGCGAAGGCTCGAAGAGTTCACGATCAGCGTGGTCCTCGACGACCCCGCCTGCGCGGTGACCTCCGAGGTCGGTGACGCGCTGTCCAACGTTGTCGACGCGCTGGCCGGGGCCGGTGTCACGGTCCGGCACGGCTGGCCCGCCGGGGTCGACCCGGGCCGTGTCGCGGAGTCGTTCGGGGCGCACGTCGGCGCCTACTTCGCGTTCCTCGAACCAGGTGGAAGTCTCGACGGACTCGACTACGTGACCCACGAACGCTTCCGGACGGCCACCCGAGCGGCCTGGGCGGACCACTTCCGCGAGTCCGACGCCTTCCTGTGCCCGGTCACCTTCACGACGGCCTTCCCGCACGACCCGCGACCGTTCGACGAACGGATCATCGAGACCTTGGAGGGCCCAAGGCCCTACACCGACCAGCCGTTCTGGATCACCCAGGCGTCGCTGCCCGGACTGCCCGCCCTGACCGCTCCGGCCGGGAGGACCCCGGCCGGACTTCCCGTGGGGATCCAGATGGTCGGTCCACAGCACGAGGACGACACCGTCATCACCTTCGCCGAGCTGGCAGCGGAGGTCATCGGCGGCTTCACCTCTCCCCCGCTGTGACAGCCCGTCGAAGCGGCTGCTGCAGCTCGGTGACCCACGCGGACTCGTCCGGGCCGGTCTCGAGATAGAGCTCGCGAGGTACGCCGTGCGGCTCGTGCCCGCTCTCGTCGATCCACCGCGCGAGCACGGCAAGGGTGCTCAAGACGTCGTCCATGCTGCCGCGGTGGACGATCGTCGCAGCCGTGGCGGCTCCGGGCAGCCGCGCGGTGGTGAGCTCGGCAGGCACGAGGGCGTCGCCCACGACCGGGACGGCCGCGTGGACCCCGACCTGGTCACCAGGGGGCGGCCTCCGCTCGTAGTACGCCGTGAGGTGACCGACGGGGCGGATGTGCGCCGCAGACACCAGCTCACCGAGGCGGGCGCACAAGGGGCGGATGACAGGCCGGATGTCCTCCGGGGTGAAGGTCGCCGCCTCGCCCGCGAGCTCGACGACGGCCGTGGCCGGGAGCGACCTGACGATCACGTCCGCAGCAGGGTGCCCGACGGCGTCGAGCGCCCGTAGCCTCGCCTCGACGCGGGCCAGCCGGTCGGATTCGGTGGCCACGGCGTCCTCGAGCTCTGCGCGGCGCGCGACGAGCATGCCGCGCAGGTCGGCGACGGCGACGTCGTCACCGGTGAGCTCCTGGATCCGCTCCAGGCCGAAGCCGAGGTCGCGCAGCGCGACGACGCGGTTCAGCTGCTGCAGCTGGGCGGCGGCGTACCACCGGTACCCCGAGACCGGATCCACCCACTCGGGGCGCAGCAGCCCGATCCTGTCGTAGTGGCGCAGAACCCGCAGCGACACACCTCCGTGGCGCGCGAACTCGCCGATGCTCAGCATCTCTCCATCAAACCTCACGACGGAGGTTACGTGCGTCGGGCTCCTGAACAGGGCAGGGTGATCCCATGCACTTCGTCGGCGTCGACCTCGCCTGGGGTCGGGAGAAGCCCAGCGGCATCGCGGTACTCGATGCCGACGGACACCTGCTCCACCTGTCCTCGCAAGGAGACGACGAGGCCATCGTCGCCACACTGAAGCCCTACGTCGACGGTGACTGCCTCGTCGCGATCGATGCACCGCTGGTGGTGGAGAACGCAGCCGGCAACCGACCGTGCGAGGCCGCACTCAACCGCGACTTCGCACGGTACGACGCCGGCGCACACCCTTCCAACACCAGGCGGCGCGAGTTCGTGGATGGTCCGCGAGGGGCTCTGCTGGCCACCACTCTCGACCTCGACATGGACCCGTCGTCGGCCTCACGTCGTCGGGCGATCGAGGTCTACCCCCATCCCGCGACGGTGGCGCTGTTCCGACTCGGGCGGACACTGAAGTACAAGCACAGAACCGGCCGGCCTCTCTCACAGCTCCGCTCCGAGCTCTTGCGGCTCATGTGGCTGCTCGAAGGACTCAAGAACTCGCCGCTTCCACTCCACGTCGACGACCACGAGGAGTGGCGGGCGCTCGTGGCGCAGGTCGAGTCCGCGGCACGCAAGAGCGACCTGCGCCGAGTCGAGGACCAGGTCGATGCGGTGGTGTGTGCCTACGTCGCGATGTTCGCCGAGCGTCGGCCCACCCTGACCACCACCTACGGCGACTACGGCTCCGGCTACATCGTCACGCCGACCATCCCCGAAGGACACATGCCGTCACCGCGAACGCCTCCGCTCACCGACCAGCCGGCCGAACCCACCATGGCCGACAGGGACCCCGTCCGTCGGGCGGTGCAGACGTACGCCGCCAAGCAGCCCGAGCTACGGGACGCGACTGACCGGTTCGTCGCGCTGATCACCACGCTCCTCGACGACGCGGGGATCAACTACCTCAGTGTCACCGGACGGGCGAAGAGCGTGGCGTCCTTCGCCGCCAAGGCCGACAGGAGCGTCGCCGGCACCCCGCTCTACTCCGATCCTCTCGAGGAGATCACCGACCAGATCGGCGTCCGCGTCATCACCTATCTCCACAGTGACGTCACGGCGGTCGCGGACCTGCTCGGCGACCAGTTCGCGGTTCTCGACGACCGGGACCTGGGGCAGGAGACGGCAAGCGAGGGCCGCTTCGGCTACGCCAGCAGGCACCTGCTCGTGGCGCTCGACGCGTCGCGGCGTACCCCTCCGCCTCTCGAAACGCTCCGTGAGAGGCGCGCCCAGGTCCAGGTCAGGACCGTGCTCCAGCACGCATGGGCGGAGTTCGAGCACGCCATCCGTTACAAGGGGACGATTCCGGAGGAGCATGTGCCGGACCTCGACCGCAGGTTCACCCTGGCTGCTGGACTCCTGGAGCTCGCCGACCGCGAGTTCTCCCTGATCCGCGACCGGCTCCAGGCCACCGTCACCGACGAACGGCCGGAGCCGGACGTGAGTGACCCGCGGATCAGCGCCCAGGACCTCGCCACGTTCCTCGCCGGTCAGTACGCCGACGCGGGCTGGTCCCGGACCGACCACTACGCATGGGTCTCCGGCTTGCTGCTCGAGCTGGGGATCACGTCGCTGGACGAGCTCGCCGGACTCCTCACCTCCGTCGACAGTGCGGCGATCAACGCCCGGATGGGCTACCGGTATCCCCCAGGTGCCGTCCGCCGTCTCGACGACGCGTTGCTGGCTATCTTCGGGCCTCGCTACCTGGCCCTCCACGGCAATGCGCATCGCGAGGAGCTGTTGCGGACCCGGCTCGAGAGGCTACGCACCCCGGTGGAGCCGCCAGGTCGGTAGAGGCGTGTCGTCCGGGCCCCGTCCGTCGTCCGGGGCCGGGACACACCCAGTCAGGCGGTCACCTCGAAGCTGAACATCATCCCGTTCTCGTGGTGCTCGGCGATGTGGCAGTGCGCCATCCACAGGCCCGGGTTGGTGACGTCCAGCAGGATGTCGACGGTCTCGCCGGTCCGGACCAGCACCGTGTCCTTCCAGACCAGGTTGGGTTCGACGACCGAATCTCTGCTGAGGACCAGGAAGCGCCCCGCACCGTGGACGTGGAACGGGTGGTGCATGGGATGGTCCCCGGCCATCTCGTTGAGCAGCCGGATCTTGACCTGGTCGCCCACCTTGAACCGCCAGTCGATGGCGGCGTTCTCGGCGCCCGTCGCGCGGTCGACCAGCTTCCAGCTCATGTTGGCCTGGGTCGTGAGGCGGTTGATCTCGACCATGTCGTCTTCCCACTCGATGCCCTCGTCCGCCGCCTGGCTGTGCTGGTCGTGCTCGGCCTCGGGATGGTGCTCGTGACCGCCGTGCCCGGCCTCGTGGCCGTGGTGCTCGCCGTGGTGCTCGTGGCTGCCGCCGGCGTCGGCGACGAGCTGCGCGGGCAGGAGCTTCATCCCGCACTCGGGGCAGTTGCCTGGCGCCTCGCTGATCACCTCCGGGTGCATCGGGCAGACGTACGTGGCCGCAGGCGGCTCGACAGCCAGCAGCTTCATCCCGCACTGGGGACAGTGGGCGGGCGTCTCGCTGACCACCTCCGGATGCATCGGGCAGGCGTAGACGACGGGACCGTGCCCTTCCGGCGCCCCCATGTCCATCTCGGCGATGAAGGCCAGGGTCTTGTCTGGTGGCGTCTGAAGGTACTCCGCGATCCGGTCGCGCTCAGCCACCATGTCAGCGTTGGTGCGCCTGACCTCGTACTGCTCAGCGAGGGACGGCTCGGCCCGGTCCCCACCGACCCTGAGGGACGCGAGGGGGTAGACCCTGTGCGGCGTGCGGTGCTCCAGGGTCAGCTCGCCCGGCTGGTCGAACAACACGTCGACCACCGCGCGTTCTGAGGGAGCCAGCACGACCTCGTCGACGAGCTCCTCGTGCTCGACGTGGCCGCTGTCGCCACCAACCAGCTTCATTCGCGCGCCGGGCAGGGCCACCTTGAAGACGCGCGTGTTGGCGGTGTTGATCAGGTAGAGGCGGACCACCTCGCCCAGCCGTACGGTCAGCGACAGGTCGGTCTCTCCCCCGACCAGCAGCACGTTGCCGAAACGGCCCATCGCCGCGTGAGTCGACTCCTCGCGGCTGAACGGAGCGACCTTGCCTTCCTCCAGCAGGAGGTCGTCGAGGGTGAGCACGACCTCGCGGTGGACCGGGGGCCAGTAATCCCGGGTGGCCGGGTCGACCAGGACACTGCCGTAGAGCCCCAGCTCCAGGCCGTAGTCCGATCGGATGTGCGGGTGGTACCAGTAGACGCCGGGATCGGGGAACGCCACCAGGGCAGAGAAGCGCTCGCCGAGCGGGATCGGAGCCTGGGTCTGGTGCGTTCCGTCGTAGCGGTTCTCGAGCCGCAGGCCGTGCCAGTGGACGGTGGCCTCCAGGTCGCCCTGGTTCTCGACGTTGACGACGACCTGCGCGCCCTCCTGAACCTCCAGGGTGGGCCCGGGGATCGAGCCGTTGTAGGCCAGCATCCGCACCGTGGCATCACCGACCCGCTTGGCCACCGGCGCGATGCGCAGGTCGAACTGGTCACCGTCTGCCAGCTCGACCCGCTCGGTGGCGCGCGCCATGGGAAGGCCCGCGACCTCCGTACCGAACTGGTCTCCTGGTGTGCCCATGTCCTCACTCCCGTGGTGCTCGAGTCGGTCTTGGCTTGGTTGCCGTGGCGCGGAAGGCGTGGATCTCGCGTGCGAGGTACTCGGCGTCGTCCTTCACCCAGCCGAGCAGCGCGGAGCCCCTGGTGTGCAGCCAGGTCAGGCCGAGGAAGTACAGACCTGGCGAACCGGTCAGGCCGCGCCGGTGCACGAGGTGGCCGCTCTCATCGAAGACCGGCAGCTCGACCCATGAGTGGTCGGTCCCGAAGCCGGTTGCCCAGATGACGGTGTTCACGCCGAGTGTGGTGCCGTCGACGAAGTGGACGGTCGACCCAGCAGCGCCGACAGCCCGCCCGTGCAGCACGACTTCCCGGCGCCGCAGGCCCCGGGGAGACGAGCCGATCAGCGTGTCCCTCCCCTTCATCCTGCGGCCGATCCGTGACGCCGTCGTCTTGCGCATCAGGCCGGTCGCCTCGAGATACCAGAACAGGTCGCGGCCCAGGAGCCGCTGAGGGAGCGGCATCTGGCGAGACCCGACCGCCAGGTGGACCTCGTGCGAGTCCGCAAGCTCGTCGGCGATCTGGAAACCGGTGTTGCCACCGCCGACCACGAGGACCGGCCCTTCGGCAATGGCGTGGGGCGACCGGTAGGCACTGCTGTGGAGCTGCACCACCTCGTCGCCGAGGCTCTCGGCGATCGCCGGCACACGCGGCACCTGGAACGGGCCGGTGGCGACCACGACCTGCTCTGCTTCGTAGGACCGGTCGGCCAGCTCGACCACGTAGCCGCCGTCGGTCCTGCGGACGGAGCGGACTCGGCTGCCCAGCTCGATCGGAAGCTCGAACCGAGCCGCGTAGTCGGTGAGGTAGCCGGCCACCTCGTCGCGCGTCGGGTAGCGCTCGGGGTCACCTGGGAAAGCGAGGCCAGGAAGCTCGCTGTAACGGGCGGGCGTGAACAGCCTGAGTGAGTCCCAGCGCTGACGCCATGCTGCCGCCGGCTCCTCGGCCGCATCGAGGATCCTGAAGTCGCACCCCTGTTGAGCGAGGAAGTAGCCCATGGCAAGGCCGGCCTGGCCGCCGCCAACGACGATCACGTCATGTCGAACGTCCATCAGAACCCCTCCGCCTATGCCCCGTCGTCGGGCTTGCCGCACCGACAGGGCGTGCACGTTCTTGAAGAAAGCAGACCTCCCCTGCCTTCGAAAGATCAATAGTCAACGGTGACCAGAGGGGTTGAGCTGCGAGACGGCGCCTCAACACACACGACCCTCGAGCCTCCGGAGCAAGATGGGCCCGTGGTCGATGCGGGCGGAGTGTCCGAGGATCTCTGAGCGTGGCGGGGCGTGGCCAACTTCGCGGGCAGGAGCTCGCTGCGGACCTGGCTGTACCGCGTGGCGACCAACGCCTGCCTGCGGCTGTACCTGATGCCGGCGAGCAGCTACTCCGCGGGACCGAACATCGCATCCTCGGTGTACCGCTGGCCGACCGAGAGGTCGTACTGCACAAGTCGGTAGTCGTGCAGGAGCCGGGCGGCTCGATCCGACAGCCGGCCCGGCCGGAGCCGCCGGTCCGCGCCGTCGATCAGCATCCCACTGTCCATGGCCGGTATCTCGCGCCGCAGTTCGTGGAGCAGGGCGTAGTACGGCGGCACCGCCGCGTCCGCTCTCTGGAGAAGGAGATCCATGAAGTGGATCGGGCTCGTGGTGGGCTGCGCGTCGTCAGGTCCGGGGAAGTTGGCCCAGACGAAGAACGGTGTCTGATGCATGCGCCGTGCGCCGTTGGCCTCGAACACCGAGTCGGGATAGGTCCCCGGCAGGTGGTCGCCGTAGAAGACCAGGACGGTCTTCTCCTCGGACGCACTCAGCTGGTCGATCAGGTCCTCCAGCGCCTGGTCGGTGTACGTCAAGCCGCGGACGTACTGCCCCATGTCGGTCAACGGCTCGCCGGCTGAGTCGGTGACCTGAGCCGGGTCGTCGTACTCGCCGGGGTAGGGAATGTGGTTCTGCATCGTCACGAGGTTCACGAACAACGGTTCGCGCTCCGACTCGAGGTGCCGCTGCAGCTCGCCGAACGCGGCGGCGTCGGAGATGTACCCGTTGTGCCCTATCCGGCTCTGGTCGTGCATCTTGCGGTCGTAGATGAAGTCGTCGAAACCCAGGGTGCTGTAGACCTCGCGGCGCCGGTACATCTCGGTCGTGAACGGGTGGATCGCGATCGCTCGGTGGCCCTGTTCCTTGAGCCATCCCACCGCGGAAGGGAACGTGTCGTAGTCCGGGACGAGCATCTGGTACGGCACCCGTGCCTGGGGCGGGAACTGTGACAGCGACATGCCGGTCAGCGCCTCGAACTCCATGTTGGCGGTTCCACCACCGACGTTCTGAGCCAGCATCGTCCCCGACATCGTGGAAGCCATGAGCCGGCGGGTGAACGGGATCGGGTCTTTCGCCACGTGGACGCCGCTGAGTGCCTGAGGGTCACTGAACGACTCGCTGAGGATCATCACCACGTTGACGTCATCCAGGCCTTCGGGGGCCCGTCTCCGATTGATCCGTTCGGCGGCTTCCCGGTAAGTGGTGGAGATCCGGGCCATCTCTGCGGCACTGTAGCCGGCCGGCGGCGACATCGCCGGAACGTCCATGTTGTAGAGGAACCCGCCGACGAAGCCGTTCCCGAGGTAGTTCCTCTGCTGGCTCCACGGCTTCCACTCCGCACCGAGGACCTCGTAGGCGCCCCGCGCCGCGTTTCCAGGAGAGTTGAAGTTGGCGAGATAGCCCACCATGAGCAGACACAATCCGCCGCTGGCCACACGGAGGACGACTCGCGCTCCCCGGCTCCGGGGAGCGCGTGTCCGGTGCTCGCCGTCCGCGAAGCGGCGTCTTACCGCGCGGGCGCCCGCGAAGGCGAGGACGGACGTGAGCAGGATGCCCAGCGCCAGCTCGAAGACGACCCTCGTGCCGACCATGTCGGTCAGGAAGCCGACGTTCCGGGCGAACGCCCAGTCGCTCGGGTAGAGCGGCTCGCGCAGGAGTCGCACCTTCTCGTGGTCCGCGACCGCGACGACCGCTGTCGCGGTGACGGCCAAGGCAGTGGTGACCCAGAGCCGGCCGACGATCGCGTGGACGAGCCCGATCAGCAGCCAGATGACCAACGAGCCGAGGAGGAACATCATGAGGAACGCAGGAGTCTTGTGCTTCCACGGATACCCCTCGACCCCGGTCAGCTGGGTGAGCTCGAGTGCGAGGTTGCACAGCACCGCCAGCAGGGCGGTCCCCGCGAGACCCGGGAGGAGCGGGGAAAGTCTCCGCGCCCATCGGTTCGGTGTCGGCTCGGTCACGTGGTCTCCGGTAGGTCGTGGGTAGCACTCCTCAAAGCGTCGCAGAGGCACCGCTGGGCAACGCAATGGCCCGTCCTGGACGCTGGTTCGGTCAGACGGGCACGTTGAGGGCGAATCGGACAGCGTCGAGCGGTTCCATGGCGCGCCCGGCATCTACCGCGTCGTCGTACGAGTCCTCGCCCAGCGCCGCGCGTGCCGCCTGCTCCGCGGCCGCGCGCAGCGACTCGTCGGGCAGGTAGTAGGCGTACACGTTCGCACCCACTGTCTCGCGAAGCGCCTGGCCGGCTCCGAGCAGGCCGGCGACCCGGCGCGACTGCTCGTCCGCCGACTCGACCACCGCCAGGGCCTCCAGGAAGTAGGCAAGGTTGGCCATGTCCTGCGTCTGCTCGGAGAGCTCGATCCCCTCCTCGAGGTAGCGACGCGCGAGGGCATGGTCGCCGGCGGCGATGGCGGCCTGGGACAGGTTGTAGAGCGCGATGTAGGTCGAGAGTCGATCGCCACGCCCGCGCGCCAGCTCGAGTCCCCGCTGGATCTCGACGACGGCGGCGGCGTGGTCGGACTGGAGCATCAGCACGGTCCCCAGCCACACGTGCGCGAGTGATCTCAACCAGATGCCTGCCTCACCGGCGTCGTGGCCGAGGGGCAGCGCCTCGCGGAAACGCGTCGATGCGGTGGTGAGGTCACCGGCTCCGAGGGCTGCCAGGCCGGTCCCCGCGCATGCCTTACAGGCGACCTCCGGGTCGTTCTGCTCGGATCCGAGACGGTACGCCTCGACCCAGTGCTTGGCGCTGGCGTCGAGGTCGCCGGCTGCATAAGACATCGTCGCCGCGGTCAGGCGCACCCGACCGAGCAGGGTCGGGGGCAGGTCGGCAGCGATGCACTGCTCGGCCCGGCGACGCCCCACGGTGGCCTGGCCCCGTAACCACCAGTACAGCCACATCGCCCATGTGATCCGACCGGCGGTCTCGGCGTCTCCACGGTCGAGCGAACGGTCGATGGCCACTTGGAGGTTGGCCTCGTCCGCTTCGCTCCGACCCAACCAGGTGACCTGGTCGGCCAGCTCATAGCCGACCGCCGCGCGTTCAGCGAGCGCCAGGAACACCTGCGCGTGGGCACCACAGGCGCGCGCCGCCTCGTCACCGACCAGAAGGCTGCGCGCGTACTGCGCGACCGGCTCGAGCTGGTCGTATCGCAGCTGGCCGTCCACCCCGGTTCGTACGACGACCAACGACTGCTCGAGGAGCTGCCCGAGGAGGCCCACGACGTTGCCGGCGAGGCCGTCCTCGGCTGCAGCGGTAACCGCCTCGACGGCTTCCAGCGTCGCGCCCCCACGGAAGACCCCGAGCAGCCTGAACAGTCTCTGCTGGTCGGGCGTGAGCAGGCCGTAGCTCCAGTCGAGCGTGGCGCGCATCGTCCGCTGCCGCTCGGGAAGGTCTCGCGCACCGGTGGCGGACGTGATGTCGTGCAGCCGCTCCAGCAAGGTCTGCGGTGCCAGCAGGCGTAGGTGTGCGCCCGCCAGCTCGATGGCAAGTGGGAGACCTGCGAGCCGATGGCACAGCTCGGCCAGGGCACTGACGTCCTGGGACGTCACCTCGAGGCGAGGCGAGAGCGCACGGGCGCGGTCGAGCACCAGGGCGCCGGCGGGCGACCCCGCGAGCTCCGCAGCCGAGCCCACGTCGACGGACGGGAGAACCAGAGGGTCCACGCCGTACTCATGCTCTCCACGCACGCGCAGCGGTGATCGGCTGGACGTGAGAACGGTGATCCTCGGACACGAGGCGATCAAGTGCCCCACGTCCGTCGCCGCGCTGAGCAGGTGCTCGAAGTTGTCCAGCACCAGCAGCAGGCGCAGGGGTCGCAGGTGGCCGGCGACGACATCCAGTGCGTCCGGCCCGTCGCCGCCGGCCAGACCCAGAGCGCGTCCAATGGTGGGCACGACGGCCTCCGCATCGGCGAGCGGGGCCAGAGAGATCTGCACGACGCCGTCCGGATAGGCCGCCCCGAGCTGCTCGGACACTGCTGCGGCGAGGCGTGTCTTCCCCACTCCCCCCAGGCCGGTGAGCGTGATGAGCCGGGTGCCGGAGCGAGCCAGATCCGCGACCGCCGCGATGTCGGCCTCCCGTCCGTACAGCCGCGTGGGAGGCACTACCAGTCCTACCGGGCGCAGGGGGGCCCAGACCGGAGCATCCGATTCCTTGACCGTGCCGTTCACCCGCGGCCCGGCGCTGCGGCGGCGCGGAACAGAAGAGATCAGCGTTGCCCGTTCGGCATCGGAGGCATCCAGGGCTGCGGCAAGCGCTCGAACCGTGTGCGGGTAGGGACGTGTGCGCGTGCCGCGCTCCAGGGCACTGACCGCGTGGGGCGTCAGGCCGGCTCGTTCGGCCAGCTCCTCCTGGGTCAAGCCTGCACGCTCGCGCATCGCACGCAGCAGAACGCCGAACCGCTCGACCGTCCCCTCCGACTCCCCCGCCACGACTGCAGCATATTGCCTCGACGGATGCCAGACCTGAGGTTGCTCTCACTTCTCGCGGTCGCGAGCACCGGTTCCGCGCGAACTGTACGAGAACTGTGCGGGCGCTGACTGTGGTCGTCGCAGGCCCCGGGGACCAGGCTTTCCACATGAGTTCGAGGAGTTGGCTACCTGCCGCGTGGGAGCATCCGGTCCGGGTGGATCTCAGCACCGGGCACCACCTGCGGCCGATCAAGGCCACCGATGTCGACCTGGACATGCAGGCCGTCATGGGCTCGAGGGAGCGCCTGTGGGCGATCTACGGTGAGGCCTGGGGCTGGCCACCGGCCGCCATGACAGCTGAGCAGGACCGGGAGGACCTCGCCCACCACGAGGCGGAGATCGAACGGCACGAGTCCTTCAACTATGCGCTGTTCGACACCGGTGAGACCGAGCTTCTGGGCTGCGTGTACATCGACCCGCCCCAGAAGCGCGGAGCCGACGCCGACATCTCGTGGTGGGTGGTCGACTGGCTCGTCGGCGGACCGATCGAGGCGGCCCTCGACGAGCTCGTCCCCGGGTGGATCCAGAAGGACTGGCCGTTCGCCACCCCCCGCTACGTCGGGCGGGACCTCAGCTGGTCGGCGTGGATGGCCCTGCCCGACCTGCCATAGATCGCGCCGCCCGACCTCCGACAGATGACGCCGCAAGACCCCGGCCATGCCTACAGAGGCGGGCTTCGTATCCGACCTTCCCAAGGGAGACAAGAAACATGACCACCGTCAGCGCAGCCCAGACCGCGACCAGCGGCACCCAACTCACTTCGCAGCCGACCCACGAGGGCAAGGGCTGGGTGTACGCCGGCATCGGTGCAGGCCTGGCCGGAGTCATCAGCATCGTCGGGACGTCGTTCTCCGGCGCCGTGTACGACGAGGAGATCGCCGGCGACGCGGTCGGGATCACCGCCCGTCTTGCGGAGCAGACCGCGCCCATTCTTGTCTTCCACACCGCGGCGACGGTGTCGGCGCTGCTGCTCCTGGTGTTCGCCGCCGGACTGCGCCGTCGCATCGCACAGGCGACGCCCCAAGGAAGCCTGCTCCCCCAGGTGGCTGCCTCGGGGCTGCTGCTCGTCTCGGTGACCCTGCTGATGGGCTCTGCGCTGACCACCGAGTTCGTGTTCGGCGTGCACGACCCCGAGCTGCTGGTCCCCGAGACGGCAGCCATGTTCGGCCACTGGATCAACACCGTCCCCTGGGTCTGGGCGGGCGCCGGTGTAGCAGCGCTGGCACTCGGGCAGGCCGGCCGTAAGTTCGGGGCCACCGCGGGGTGGCTGACCTGGGCCAGTCTCGCGCTCGGTGGCCTGACCACCCTGTTCGCGATCAGCCCGCTCCAGTACATGGCCGGCATGACCGGTCCTCTCTGGCTGGTCGTCGCCGCGTTCGGCCTCCTCAAGAAGTGAAGGCAGGAGCCGGTCCATGCGAGCAGCGGTGGTCAGCAACGACCCCACCAGGGAAGCCCTCTCCGTGGCCGACTGGCCGGACCCGACCCCTCCGGAGGGGTGGGTGCTCGTCCGGTTGAAGCGCGCCGCGCTCAACCGTCTGGACGACATGATGCTCCAGGATCGCGCGGGGCTTCCCGGACCTTCGATCTTCGGTTCCGACGGCGCCGGAGTCGTGGCAGGCCTGGGCGTCGGCGTCCGGGAAGTCCAGCTCGGCGACGAGGTGCTGATCTCTCCGTCACTCTTCTGGGGAGCACAGCTGGAGGCTCCCGGGGAGCAGTACGAGATCCTGGGGTCGCCCACGCACGGTACGCACGCCGAGATGGTCGTGGTGCCCGCCGAGAACCTCGTACCCAAGCCCCCGCGGCTGACCTGGGACGAGGCCGCTGCGCTGCCCCTCGCCGGCGTCACCGCCTGGCGTGCTCTCGTGACCCGCGGGCGGCTCAGGGCTGGTGAGACCGTCATCGTCGCCGCGGCCTCGTCGGGTGTGGGAACGTTCGCAATCCAGATTGCGGCCGCTCTCGGCGCAAAGGTGGTGGCAGTCAGCTCCTCGGAGGAGAAGCTCGAGCTCTCGAGGTCGATCGGCGCCGGGGCCACCGTCCTTCGCACCGACCCCGACTTCGCCCGCAACCTCGCCGACGCGACCGCGGGTGGCGCCGATCTCGCCTTGGACCCGACCGGAGCCATGTGGCAGCCCCTGCTTCAGGCGGTCCGTCCCGGCGGGCGCCTGGTCGCGGTCGGCAAGCTGGCCGGCGAGAACGCGACGGTGCGGGTCCAGACCGTCTACTGGAAGCAGGTCGACATCTTGGGCTCGTCGACGGGCAGCCCACTCGACTTCTCGGCATTCCTCGAGCATGTGCAGCAGTCGTCCTGGACGGCGGTCATCGACTCCGTCGTCCCGTTGGAGAAGATCCACGCCGCCTACGAACGACTGGACGCTCCCGATCGTGTGGGCAAGGTCGTCATCGACACCTGCGGTGTCGCCTAGAACCCCAGGTTCGCGGTGGGTCACCGCGCCAGGCGCGCGGACAAGAGGAGTGTTCGGGAAGTGTGCGATCGCTGATCGTGGATCTCACCCGCCCACGCCTCGATAGTGGAGAGGTCGAAAGCGGGGGACCATGGACGTGACAGAGCTGGACAGCACAGAGGTCGGACTCACGAGGCCTCCGCGGAGAGACCGGGACGCCGACTTCGCCGAGTACATGTCGGCTCGCCAGCCGAGTCTCCTTCGCACGGCGTACCTCCTCACCGGGAACCGGCACGCTGCCGAGGAGCTGGTGCAGGCGTCGCTCGTCAAGCTGTACCTCTCCTGGGACAGGGTCCAGTCCACGGCGAGTCTCGACGCCTACACGCGACGGATCATGGTCAACGAGAACAACTCTCTCTGGCGTCGCGGGTGGAAGCGCAGGGAAGTCACGGTCGGCGAGGTCCCTGACCCCACCGGGACCTGGGACCGACACGACCACGGCGAGAAGTCCGCGATCTGGAGCTTCGTGCAGACCCTGCCGAAGAAGCAGAGGGCGGTCATAGTTCTCCGCTTCTACGAAGAGCTCAGCGAAGCAGAGGTCGCCGATATCCTCGGCATCACCGTCGGTACGGTGAAGTCCCAGTCCAGCCGCGCCTTGGCCTCCCTCAGGGCCCAGATGCCGAACTCTGCCGCAGCATGACGGACCCTTCTCGGAGCAGCTGACCGGTCCCGACTCAACCTCAGTCCGTGTAGTAGCCGTCCGCCACCGCGAGAGCCTCGCCGAGAATCTCGACGCCTTCGGCAACCTCCTCGGCTGTCGTGGTGCACGGGGGCACCACGTGCGTGCGGTTGAAGTGCACGAAGGGCCACAGCCCGCGCTGCCTGCAGGCGGACGCGAACTCGTTCATCGGCGCGGCGTCGGCTCCGGAGGCGTTGTAGGGCACGAGAGGCTCGCGCGTCTCGCGGTTTCGCACCAGCTCAACCGCCCAGAAGACGCCCAACCCCCGCACCTCGCCAACGCTCGGGTGGTCCTCGGCCAGTGCGGCGAGGGCGGGACCGATCACGTCGTTTCCCAGCTCCCGGGCGTGGTCGACGATGCCCTCCTCGCGCATGATGTTGATCGAGGCCACCGCGGACGCACAGGCCAGCGGGTGCCCGGAGTAGGTCAGCCCACCCGGGTAGGGCCGGTCGTCGAACGTGGCCGCCACCCGGTCGGAGATGAGCACCCCGCCCAGCGGCACGTACCCGGAGTTCACGCCCTTGGCGAAAGTGACCAGGTCGGGCGTGACGCCCCAGCGGTCCACGACGAACCACTCACCGGCCCGACCGAACCCGCACATCACCTCATCGGCGATGAGCAGGATGCCGTGCTCGTCGCAGATCTGTCGGACCCCGGCCAGATAGCCGGGCGGAGGAACCAGGATGCCGTTCGTGCCGACCACGGGCTCGAGCACCACCGCCGCGATCGTCCCCGGACCCTCGACCATGATCGTGTCCCGCAGATGCTGCAGGGCACGGGTGGCCTCCTCCTCCTCGGTGGTGGCATGGAACGCCGACCGGTAGAGGTAGGGCCCCCAGAAGTGCACCACCCCGGGCATGCCCGGTTCCGAGGCCCACCGACGCGGGTCACCGGTGAGCATGATCGACCCTGCGGTGGCGCCGTGGTAGCTGCGGTAGGTGGCCAGCACCTTGTGCCGTCCGGTGTGCAGCCGCGCCATCCGGATCGCGTGCTCGTTCGCGTCGGCGCCGCCGTTGGTGAAGAACACCCGGTTCAGGTCACCCGGGGCCAGCTCGGCGAGCAGTCGGGCAGCCTCCGAGCGCATCTCGTTGGCGAAGCTCGGCGCGATCGTGCACAGACGCCCGGCGTACTCCTGGATGGCCGCGACCAGCTTCGGATGCTGGTAGCCGATGTTGAGGTTGACCAGCTGCGAGGAGAAGTCGAGGTACTTCTTCCCCTGGTAGTCCCAGAAGTACGACCCCTTCGCCTCCGCGATCGGCAACGGGTCGATCTGCGCCTGCGCGGACCAGGAATGGAAGACGTGGGCCCGGTCGTAGCGGCGTACCTGCTCCTCCGAGAGCGAGGTCGGCAGGATCGCCTCACTGGTCGTCATCCTCCGATGCTCCCACCTGGCGGGCCGGGATCACACCAGGGCGACTGCGTCGGAGGGTTCCTGCTCGCACGCGCAGGCGAGAGCGTTCACTGGATCGATCACCCAGCCTATACGTGCCTGAATGTCCGGACTCGAACCCACTTGTCATGGCGTACTGGGACCTGACCCCGGGACCTTCGCCTCTGCGTCGCCGAGGCTCGCTGGTTCTACGTTTCAACTGAAGGCACCTGAGATGGGTTTGATGTGCTCGGGTGACCGGCCGAGCGACGTGGAGGTGCGAGTCATGGTGTCTGCTGCTGAGTTCGGGACCGGAGAGGTGTTCTGGTCCATGCTCTGGTTCTTCTTGTTCTTCATCTGGATCTGGCTTCTGATCACTATCTTTGCGGACATCTTCCGCAGCCGTGACCTGTCCGGGTGGGCCAAAGCACTCTGGACGATCTTCGTCGTCGTGCTGCCCTACCTCGGAGTCTTCGTGTACCTGATCGCCCGTGGCCACAAGATGCACGAGCACGCAGAGCAGGCCGCACAGGAGCAGGACGCCGCGATGCGTAAGTATGTTCAGAGCGTCGCGCCCTCCGGCGGCGGGACAGCCGCCGATGAGATCGCCCGGCTCGCGGACCTTCGCGACAAGGGTGTCATCAGCGAAGAGGAGTTCCAGCAAGGCAAGGCGAAAGCCCTGGGCTGACCTCTGCTGCACATCGTCATGGCCACCACGGTCTTCGTCACTGCGGGCCACCGGCGATGGTCACCGCCGTCGGCCTCGACTTGAGGGACCGCGACGTACCGACCCAGCGGACCCACACGGAGCGCTTCGAGGTGGTGTGAGCGCCGAATTCGTGCCGACGCCGGGAAGGGCACCACTGTCAAGATCACCCAACCGTTCGGCGGGACCCAGATCGGCACCTCGAAAGGTCAGTGACCGCTGAGCATCGAAGATGCGTGGCGGCGTTGCGGGGAGGACTTTCGACCCTTACCCGCGCGGAGTCGCCGACGTGCACTTGGGGTTGAGGCACCGTCCATGTGCGCTACCGGCCGGCAACATGATGAAGGGGTGAGCGCCATGCCCGAAACCCCCCTCCTGGAACGCGTGAGTCCCTCGGACCATTACTCGCTGCTGGGCGACGACTTCGGTTGGCCCTGGGACATCGGCGCACTCGCTGTGGTCGACGGAGCCGGCTTGCTCGACGACGACGGCCAGGTCCGGATCGATGAGGTCCGTCGACGGGTCGGGCCGAGACTGCACCTCCTGCCTCGCTTCCGGCAGGTCCTGTACCGGCCTCATCGGGGACTCGGCTGGCCGCTGTGGGTCGACGCGCCTTCCTTCGACCTCGCCGACCACGTTCGCGTCCTCCCCCTTCCGGCCCCCGGCGGGGAGGTCCAGCTACTGGAGGTCTGCGAAGCGCTGCGCCGGCGTCGCCTTGATCCGGCTCGGCCGCTGTGGGACCTGTGGCTGCTGCCCGGCATGCAGGGCCAACGGGTGGGTCTGTTCCTGCGACTGCATCACGCCATCGCCGACGGCGTGGCGGGGGTGGCATCCTTCGGTGCACTGCTCGACCTCGCCCCCGACGCGACCACGTCGGCACCGCCACCGTGGGCTCCGGCACCTATGCCGGCGGCGCGGGAGCTCCTTCGCGACAACATGCGGTGGCGCAGACAGGGCCTCGATCGCTCCCTGTCCCATCTCGCCCACCCGGTGGGCACGCTGCGCCAGATGCGGGCGGAGTGGCCGACCTGGCGTGAGGTCTTCACCGAGGAGCGCGCACCGCGGACGAGCCTGAACCGCCCGGTCGGCGAGCACCGCAGACTGGCCCTCGTGCGTAGCCGCCTGGACCTTGCCAAGCAGATCGCGCACGCACACGATGCCAAGGTCAACGACGTGGTCCTCACTGTGATCGCCGGTGGCCTTCGTGAGCTGCTGGACAACCGTGGAGAGCCCGTCGACGAGCTCGTGCTTCGAGCGATGGTGCCGGTATCCCTCCATCAGGCGCAGTCTGGTGAAGCCCGGGGCAACCTGGACGGCATGATCGTCGTACCGCTGCCGATCGGCGAGCCCGACCCCGTTCGGCTGCTGCACCTGGTCGCCGCGCAGACCGCAAAGCGCAAGCAGAAAGCCCATCCACAGGCGATGAGCACCGGGATCTTCCGGTTCGCCGTCGCCCGGCGTACGGCGGTCCGGCTCTCCAGTCGCCAGCGGCTGTTCAACCTGAACGTCTCCAACGTCCCCGGGCCGCCGGTGCCGCTGTATCTCGCCGGGGCGGCGGTGGCGGAGGTGTTCCCGCTGGTGCCGATCGTCGGCAACGAGACCCTCAGCGTGGGTGTGCTTTCCTACGCAGGTCAGCTCAACCTGACCGCGGTCGCCGACCGGAACGCCTGCCCCGACGTCGACGTGTTCGCCCAGGGCGTCCGCAACACCTTCGACGAACTGGCTCACCGAGTCGTCATCGCCGGTTCTTGAACACGATCGGCAGATAATGACTGCCATGACCGGAGGCTGGGAGTTCTGGATCGACCGGGGCGGCACCTTCACCGACGTCGTCGCCCGTAGCCAGGACGGGACGTTGGTCACCCACAAGCTGCTCTCGGAGAACCCGAAGCGCTACGACGACGCCGCGATCGCCGGCATCCGTGAGGTGCTCGGGCTCCGCCACGGTGAACCGATCCCGGTCGAGGACATCGCAGCGGTGAAGATGGGTACGACGGTCGCGACCAACGCGCTGCTGGAACGCCAGGGTGAGCCGACCGTCCTGGTGACCACCCGCGGTTTCGCCGATGCGTCGCGCATCGCGTACCAGAACCGGCCCAAGATCTTCGCCCGGCGCATCGAGCTGCCCGACCTGCTGCACTCCGTGGTCATCGAGGCCACCGAGCGCCTCGACGCCGAGGGCGAGGTGGTGACCCCGCTCGACCCAGGGCCGCTCCGGGGCGAGCTCCAGGCGGCGTTCGACCGAGGCTTCCGCAGCGTGGCGGTCGTCCTCATGCATGCCTTCCGCAACCCGGCACACGAGCTCTGGATCGGTGAGGTGGCCCACGACATCGGCTTCACCCAGATCTCCCTGTCCCACGAGGTCAGCCCGCTGATGAAGCTTGTGTCGCGAGGAGACACCACGATCGTCGACGCCTATCTCTCGCCGATCCTGAGGCGCTACGTGGACCAGGTGAGCAGCGCGCTCCCGGGAGTGAAGTGTCAGTTCATGCGCTCCTCCGGAGGTCTCACCGAGGCGCACCACTTCCGCGGCAAGGACGCGATCCTCTCCGGGCCCGCCGGAGGCATCGTCGGGATGGCCCGGACCGCGCAGGCGGCAGGCCTGACCCGCGTCATCGGGTTCGACATGGGCGGGACCTCCACCGACGTGTCTCACTACGCCGGGGAGTTCGAGAGGCAGTACGACACCCAGATCGCCGGCGTGAGAGTCCGCGCCCCGATGATGAGCATCCACACCGTGGCAGCGGGGGGCGGGTCGATCCTGCAGTTCGACGGCCAGCGGTACCGCGTCGGGCCGGCTTCGGCCGGCGCCGATCCCGGGCCTGTGGCCTACGGCCAAGGCGGCCCGCTGACCGTCACCGACGCAAACGTCATGCTGGGACGCATCCAGCCGGCGCACTTCCCAGCCGTCTTCGGCGACGACGGCGACGAGCCGCTCGATGCCGAGCAGGTGGCCCGCTCCTTCGCGGACCTGGCCGACACGATCGGTGACGGTCGCACCCCCGAGGAGGTGGCGGCGGGTTTCCTGCGCATCGCGGTGAACAACATGGCGGACGCGATCAAGAAGATCTCGGTGCAGCGCGGCCACGACATCACCCGCTACACCCTGTCCACGTTCGGCGGTGCGGGTGGTCAGCACGCCTGCGCCGTGGCCGACGCACTCGGCATGACCCAGGTCCTCATCCACCCCTTTGCCGGAGTCCTGTCGGCGTACGGCATGGGCCTCGCCGACGTCACGGCCACCCGCGAGACGGCCGTCGAGACAGCCCTCTCCGTACTGGGTCGGCAGGGGCTCGACGCCGCGCTCGCGCCCCTCGTCGACGACGGGACCCTCGAGCTGTCCGACCAGGGGGTCCCCGTCGAACGGGTGGGCGTGGTGCGCCGAGCCCACCTCAAGTACGCCGGGACCGACACCGCGGTCCAGGTTCTGTGCGGAGACGTGGACGACATGCTCGAGGAGTTCGAGCGTCTCTACCAGCGCAGGTTCTCGTTCCTCATGCCGGAACGCCCCGTCGTCGTGGAAGCCGTGTCCGTAGAGCTGACCGCGCGCACCGACTCCCACCCCGACGAGGTCACGGGAGAGGCCCTCGGAGGAATGCTCAGTCCGGCGTCGAGAGTCCGGATGTACACCGATACCTGGACGGAGGTGGACCTGTTCCGCCGTGAGGACCTCTCCGTCGGCGACGTGGTGCAGGGGCCCGCCGTCATCGCCGAGGCCAACGCCACCACGGTGGTGGACCCGGGCTGGCAGGCTCGGGTCACCGAGCACCGCCACCTGATGCTCCGGCGGACGGAGGCCCGGCCCAAGGACCCCTACGCGACCACCGACGTGGACCCCGTGATGCTCGAGCTGTTCAACAATCTCTTCATGTCCATCGCGGAGCAGATGGGCGAGCGGCTGCGCGCCACCGCCAACTCCGTCAACATCAAGGAGAGGCTCGACTTCTCCTGCGCGCTCTTCGACACCGACGGCCATCTGATCGCCAACGCCCCGCACATGCCGGTGCATCTGGGGTCGATGGGCGAGTCCATCAAGGCGGTGATCGAGGCAAACGCCGGGCGGATGCGTCCCGGCGACTCCTACGTCCTCAACAACCCGTACCGCGGAGGCACCCACCTGCCCGACATCACCGTGGTGACCCCGGTCTTCGGCGACAGCGGGGACATCCTGTTCTACGTCGCCTCTCGCGGGCACCACGCCGAGGTCGGTGGCATCACACCGGGCTCGATGCCCTCCTTCAGCCGCCGGGTCGAGGAGGAAGGCGTCCTGATCGACAACGCACTGCTCACCCGGGACGGCAGGATGCGCGACGCGGAGATGCTCGGCCTGCTGACAGGAGGAGAGTTCCCGGCCAGGAGCCCGCAGGACAACCTGGCGGACCTGCGTGCGCAATTGGCGGCCAACGAGAAGGGGGTCTCCGAGCTCCACTCCCTGGTCGAGGACTTCGGTCTCGACGTGGTGATGGCCTACATGGGGCACGTGCGGGAGAACGCCGCCGAGGCGGTGCGCCGCGTCATCTCCGCGCTGCACGACGGGAGCTACCGCTACGAGCTCGACTCCGGCGCCGTCATCGACGTCGCGATCACCGTCGACCACGAAGGGCGGTCTGCCCACATCGACTTCACCGGTACGTCGGAGCAGCAGCCGGACAACTCCAACGCCCCTTCGTCGGTCACCATGGCCGCGATCCTCTACGTGTTCCGCACGTTGGTCGACGACGAGATCCCGCTCAACGCCGGCTGCCTCGAGCCGATCGAGGTCACCATCCCCGAGGGAAGCATGCTCGCGCCCCGCTATCCCGCCGCGGTCGTGGCCGGCAACGTCGAGACCTCGCAGGCGGTGACCGGAGCGCTGTACGCCGCACTCGGCGCGCAGGCCGAAGGTTCCGGCACGATGAACAACCTGACCTTCGGCAACGACCGCCACCAGTACTACGAGACTGTGGCCAGCGGCTCCGGCGCCGGCCCTGACTTCGACGGCACCGACGTCGTGCAGACGCACATGACCAACTCCCGGCTGACCGACCCGGAGGTCCTCGAGTGGCGCTTCCCGGTGCGGCTCGAGGGCTACGAGATCAGGCACGGCAGCGGCGGGACGGGCCGGCACAGCGGCGGTTGTGGCGGGCGGCGCCGACTGCGGTTCCTCACGTCGATGACGCTCACCCTGCTCAGCAGCCATCGCCGGATCGCGCCGTACGGCATGGCCGGCGGCGCACCCGGCGCTCTCGGCCGCCAGTGGATCGAGCGCGCCGACGGCACCACCCGGCCGGTCGGCGGGCGGGACTCCGTCGAGGTCGAGGCCGGCGACGTGTTCGTCGTCGAGACACCCGGCGGAGGCGGGTACGGACGAACCCGAGCGCAGGGTGTTAGCGGCGTCACAAGCCTGAAGGCTCAGGTTCCGAGGGCGCCTGCCGATAACGGCTGGGAAGCCCTCGGCACAACAGAGCCGGGGCGGCCTGGCCCACGCCGAAGCCCGTCATGGAGCCAGGTGACACGAGCGAATCGCACGTGTAGTGGCGGGCACGGAGCACCCACGCAGTACGGCGCACCCCGCGTGCGCCTTGGGGTTAAGCCACCAGCAGGTGGCCGGGCAACTTCGACTCCCGAACCCGACAGGTCACGCTTCGAAGGCGTTGCCGAAGGGTTCTGTCATGTCAACGACCATTCGTCGTTCCTACTCCCATGCCCTGCCGATGCTGGTACTCGGCCTTGTCGTCGGACTCCTCATAGTGATCTCCCCCGCCGCCACCGGTTCCGCCGACGCGCTGTCCCTGCGCAAGGGGCGCCGGGTGGTTCACGTAGCCGCCACCAGGGAGGGCTCGCCGTACAAGTGGGGCGCGGAAGGCCCGCACCGGTTCGACTGCTCCGGGCTCACCTTCTGGGTCTTCGACCGTGTCGGGAAGTACCTGCCGCGCGTATCCGACGACCAGTACCGGGCCAGCCGGCACATCCGGCGCAGCAACCGCCGGAAGGGCGACCTGGTGTTCTTCCACAGCGGCAGGCGCACCAGGAGCATCTACCACGTCGGGATCTACGCCGGGCGCGGCAGGATCTGGCACGCCCCGCGCACCGGGACACGGGTCCGCAAGGAACGCATCTGGACCCGCAAGGTCTGGTACGGCCGGGTGCGCTGAGCAGAAGGGGCATGGACCTGCACCCCAGACCGCCGTAGCGTCGACGGTGGAAGAGCAGCGGTGTACCAGCGGAGGAGGTTCACGATGTTCGCACAGGTCATCCAAGGCAAAGTGAGTGACCGGGGAGAAGCACGTGCGGCCCTGGACAGGTGGGCGCAAGAGCTGGCGCCCAGCGCGACCGGCTGGCTCGGCTCCACGGCCGGGGTAACCGAGGACGGCACGTTCATCGCCGTCGTCCGCTTCGAGTCCGAGGACGCGGCGCGACGCAACAGCGAACGGCCCGAGCAGGACAAGTGGTGGGCGCAGACCTCGAAACTGTTCACCAGTGACCCGACGTTCCTCGACAGCACCGAGGTCGACCTCGACCTCCATGGGGACCCGGACCAGGCAGGCTTCGTGCAGGTCATCCAGGGCCGCAGCAGCGATCCCGCCCGATCGCGGGAGCTGATGTCTCAGGGCCCCGACGCGTGGGCCGCCTTCCGCCCAGACATCCTCGGCAGCGTCGCGGTCGGGCACGACGCGGGCGGCTACACCGCGGTCCTGTACTTCACGTCCGAGGAAGAGGCCCGCGAGGGGGAACGCAAAGAGCCGCCGCAGGAGCTCAGGGAGCAGATGGAGACGATGGGGGCGCTCGAGGTCGGCGAGCCCACCTTCCTCGACCTCAAGCAACCCTGGTTGCACTCCCCGCGCTGAAGCCCCGTCGGTCAGTCCCGCAACACTGCGGGCTTCTTCCCGCGGCTGATCAGCATCGCCGCCCCGAGGACGGCCTCGGGATCAGGGTAGATGCCACGTTGCTTCAGCTCGGAGGCGAGCAGAACGTACACCTCGTGCGTCGGTTGCCCAGCAGCGGTGGAGTAGGCGACTGAGGCTGCCTCGCGGACGGCCTGGTCGAACCCTGGGTCCGACTCCGAGACGATTCGGCCGTTCCACGCATCGTCGGTCATACCGGGCATCCTATCGATGCCAGGGTCGGGAAACGTCCACCCTCGGGGTCGAGAACCTGCTCCGTCAGGCCCGCCGTGCGGTGAGGCCGTCCAGGGTGATGGTGCCGTCGTTGAGGCGCACGCCGGCGGCGTAACGGTACTGCGCACGCACCGCCGGGTCGCTCAGGTCGAGCGCACCACCGGTGTCGACGGTGAACAGGAACTCCCACCCGTTGCCCTGGTCGGCGTACGCCGTGGCCGACGTACCGCGGAGCACGAAGCCGTAGCGGGCGTCCGGTCCGGTCAGGTCCACGGTTCCGTCGAGGTTGTCCACCGGTTCGGCGCCGGCCGTGACCAGCTTGCCGTTGACGCGCAGGTCCCAGCCAACGCGCTGTCGCCCGTTGTGGTAGCGGAACAGCAGGTAGTTCCCCGCGTCCTTGGCGAGGCCGACGAGGACCGTGTCCTGGGTACCTGCCTCAGCGAACGTGCCCGGGTCGAGCACGACCGCCAGCTCGTCGGAGCCCGGGGTGACGTCGGAGCGGAGCACCAGGTGCGTCATCTTGTCCGTCGTCACCGCGAGCCGGCCACCGGTGACGTCGACCTTGCCCGTGTATGAACCTGCGGGCACGGGCAGCACGTCCCAGTGCGCCAGGTCGGTGTCGAAGGGCTCCTCCAGCTCCAGAACCGGGTAGGCCTCGGAGGTCGGCGTCGGGGGAAGTAGGCGAACGTCGGCGATGTGCGCCTCGAGCATGGCACGCAGCTGGCGGGTCTTGGCGGGGTAGAGAGCGGAGACCTCGGCCGTCTCCCCCGGGTCGCGGACCACCTGGTAGAGCTCGCTGCGTCCGTCACGGAGGTACTGCACGAGCTTGAACTGCCCGGACCGGACAGCGGCATGCGGATGGGTGCCGCCGATGAAGTGGGGGTAGACCCAGAACATGGTGTCACGGTCGACAGCGCCGGTGCCGGTGAGCACGGGCACGATGCTCCTGCCGTCGAACTCGGCACCGGGCTTGCCGCCGGCGAGCTCCAGGGCGGTCGGGAGTACGTCGATGGTGCTGGTCAACGTCGCGTCCTTCTTGCCGGCCGGCACGACCCCCGGCCAGTGCGCGACCAGCGGCACCCGGATGCCGCCTTCGTAGCACTCGCCCTTGCCTCCGCGCAGCGGGCGGTTCGCGTCGCGGTAGGGGCCGCCGTTGTCGGAGGTCACCAGCAACAGTGTGTTGTCGGCCAGGCCGAGCTCGCCCAACCTGTCGGCGATACGACCGACCTGGTCGTCGATGCTCTCGAGCATGGCGGCCAGCACCGGGCGGTTCGGGGACACGGCGGAGCCGGGCTTCGCCTGGTACTTCGCGACCAGCTCCGGCTTCGCGTCGAGCTCGGTGTGCACCGCGTAGTTGGAGAGGTGGACGAAGAACGGCTCGTCGCGGTGGCGCGTGATGAAGTCGACGGCCTCGGTCGCGAGACGGTCGGTCAGGTACTCGTCCGGCTCGCGTGCCGGCAGGTCCGGCATGAAGAAGTACGGGTGGAAGTAGTCGCCGCCGCCGATGTACCGATGCTCGGAAGCGACCACCTCGTCGAACCCGTGGGCATAGGGGTTACCCGGGCGATCGGCGTACGGACCGCTGTAGGTCTCGGTGAGATGCCACTTGCCGATCAGACCGGTGGTGTACCCGTACGGGCCCAGGACATCGGGCACGGTGGGGATGTCGGGCGAGAGGTACTTGTCGCTCGCCGCCCCCTCGGCCCGCAGGAAGTCGGTGATCCCGGTGCGTGCCGGGTAGAGGCCGGTCATCAGCGCGGCGCGGGACGGCGAGCACAGCGGCGCGGCGGCGTACGCGTTGGTGAAGCGCAAGCCCTCCCGCGCCAGCCGGTCGATGCGCGGCGTCTCGTTGAAGGTGTTGCCGTAGCAGCCGAGCTCGTCCCAGCCGAGGTCGTCGATGGAGACGAAGACGACGTTCGGCGGGCGGCCGGTGGCGGCAGCGGCCGCCCGGCTCAGGGTGGGCATGACGGTGACGGCCAGCCCAAAGGCGGCCATGCCACGCAGGACGGTACGACGGGTCGGCGGGGCAGCTGGCGGCATGGGGGTGCGCTCCATTCGAGATAACTATAGTAAGTCACTATAAAATGTAATATAGGACATACTTCGAGGAACAGAGGGAGTCGCATTGCTACATCCAGGCCCGACGCCGGCTTGCTGCGCACCTGCGCCAGCTGCCACCGAGCGCACCGCGCGTGACGGCACGACCGAAACGGGGGGACCAACGGCGCGACTACTGCACGAACCCGCTCCTGCCGCCCGAAGCACACGGGGGCAGGTCCACGTGCCGGGTGGCACCTTCACGATGGGAGACGCTTTCGGCGAGGGATACGAGTCAGACGGGGAGCGCCCCGCGCACGACGTGACCCTCGACCCCTTCCGCATCGACGCCACCGCTGTGACCAACGCGGCGTTCGCTGCGTTCGTCAAGGCCACCGGGCATGTCACGGACGCCGAGGAGCTCGGTCTCTCGGCCGTCTTCCACCAGGCCGTGGCGGCCGGTCAGGACGACGTGGTCGGCCAGGTGACCGCGGCGCCCTGGTGGCTGGTCGTGCGCGGCGCTTCCTGGCGCCATCCGGACGGGCCCCTCTCCGGGATCGGCAACCGGCAGAACCACCCCGTGGTGCACGTCTCCTGGGACGACGCCCAGGCCTACTGCAGATGGGCCGGGAAGCGGCTGCCGACGGAGGCGGAGTGGGAATGCGCTGCCCGAGGCGGCGAACAGGGCCGGCGCTTCGCCTGGGGCGACGACCTGAACCCGAACGGCCGGTGGCTGTGCAACATCTGGCAAGGCGCCTTCCCCACCCACAACACCGCGGAGGACGGACACCTGACCACGGCGCCGGTGAAGTCCTTCCGGCCCAACCGGTACGGCCTCTGGAACACCGCCGGGAACGTCTGGGAGTGGTGCGCAGACCGCTTCTCAGCGGACGAGTACGCGAGCCGCGCCCACGCCCGGCCCGTACACGACCCGCGCGGCCCCCAAGCCGATCCCGACGGGACCAACCGTCGAGTCATGCGAGGCGGGTCCTACCTCTGCCATGACTCCTACTGCCACCGGTACCGGGTCGCTGCACGATCGTCGAACACCGCCGAGTCAGCCACCGGCAACATCGGCTTCCGGTGCGCCAACGACGCCTGACGCAGCGCTGGAAGCGCACGGCTCTTCAGTCCGAGGCTCGCATCGACCTGGTGCCCACCCACAACCCGAGGGTCGCCATGACGAGCGCGGCCAGGACGCCACCGACGAGAGTGTCGCTCGAGAAGTCCCCGTTGAACAAGGCTCGTTCGGCGTCGACCACGTAGGTGAGGGGGTTCGCTCTGGACAGCGCCTGCAGCCAGCCGGGGCCGTTGTCGATCGGCAGCAGCATTCCTGCGAGCAGGAGCAGCGGGAACAACAGGGTCTGCTGCACGACCCAGAACATCCACTCCTGGTTCTTGCAGGCCAATGCCAGTGAGTACGACAGTGCACCCAGCCCCACGCAGAAGACCGCGAGGATGACCAGGCCGGTCGCGGCCCCCACCACGTCCGCCCTGAATCCGAACGGCAGCGTGGCGAGCACGATCACCACTGCCTGTGCGACGGTGGGGACGATCTCCTTCAGCGCACGGCCGATCATCAGCGAGGACCGGGACAACGGTGTCACCAGGAGTCGTTCGTGGGACCCGGTCTGCATCTCGTACTGCAGGTTCGCCCCCGTCGTCGACGTCCCGAACAGGCAGAGCATCACCACCACGCCCGGAACGAACCACTGCAACGAGCTGCTTGCCCCGAGCCCCGAGACGCTGGACAGCAGCGGCGCGAACAGCGCGAGGAAGAACAGCGGCTGGATCAGACCGAACAAGACGGAGAACGGGTCCCGGATCACCGGCCTCAGCTCGCGGGTGAAGACGAGGGCGGTGCCGTGCGTGATGTTCGTGCTCATGCGGAAACCTCCTGCCTGGCGGTGTGGGTGAGGGTGGCTGTGGCGCCGGCGGCGGCCCTTCCTTCTCGGAGGCTTCGCCCGGTGAGGTTCAAGAAGACGTCGTCGAGGGTGGGGCGTCCGAGCTCGGCGGACAGTGCCGGCGTCCCTTCTGCGTCGTACGCACGCAGAAGCCGCGGCAGAACCTGGCTGCCCTCCTGCACCCGCACGTCGAGCGACCGCTCCCGCTGCTCGACATGAGCGCGTTGGTCCACGATGCGCGTCCGCGAAGCCGCTCGGACCGCGTCAGCAGTGCTGGAGAACGTCACGGCGATGCGGTCACCGGCGAAGTTCGCCTTGAGTCGTGCAGGAGTGTCGTCGGCGACGATCCGCCCATGGTCGACGATGACGACGCGCTCGGCGAGCGCGTCCGCCTCGTCGAGGTAGTGGGTGGTCAGGACGACGGTGGTGTCGTGCTGCTTCCGCAGGGAGACGATGTGCTCCTGCAGGTTCGCCCTGTTCTGCGGGTCGAGGCCCGTTGACGGCTCGTCGAGGAACAGGAGGTCGGGCGCATGGATCAGGCCCATCGCGATGTCCAGGCGACGGCGTTGCCCGCCTGACAGAGCGGTCACCTTCCGGTCCGCGACCTCGCCCAGGTCCAGGGACTCGATCAGCTCCGCCGCCCGTGCACGCGCGGCGGCCTTCGACATCCCGTAGACGCGCCCCTGCATCGTCAGCTCGTCGCGCCCCCGTTGAGCGTGCCCGGCTCCGTTGCCCTGCCCGATGTAGCCGATGCGTCGCCGTACCTTCTCCTGATCGGTGGTCACGTCGTGACCGCCGACCCGCGCGACTCCTGCCGTCGGCGCGATCAGAGTCGTCAGCATCCGAAGGGTCGTGGACTTGCCGGCCCCGTTCGGGCCGAGGAGGGCGACCATCTCACCCTGCTCGACGGTCAGATCGATGCCGACGACGGCTTCGATCGTGGTGTTGTTCGCCTTGAAGTGCTTGGTCAGACCCTGCGTCTGAATCATCGCTGTGTCCATGGATCGAGGCTAGGAACAATTCCGGTCAGTTCCTGTCCTCAATCGGACTAGCCTGGAACCATGTCGGACTCACGTTCACGGATGCTGCGGCTACTGTCGCTGCTGCAGACCCACCGCCATTGGGCAGGTGAGGAGCTTGCATCGCGGCTCGAGGTGAGCCCCCGCACGCTTCGGCGCGACGTGGACCGGCTGCGCGAGCTCGGCTACCCGGTCCATGCGAGCCGCGGTGTGGCCGGGGGTTACCAGCTGCAGGCCGGCGCCGTACTGCCGCCGCTGCTGCTCGAGGACGAGGAAGCCGTCGCGATCGCGGTCAGCCTCAGCTCGTCGGCCGCAGGTGTCGTGTCCGGCGCGGAAGAGTCGTCACTGCGGGCGCTCAGCAAGATCGTCCAAGTCATGCCGCCGAGACTTCGACGTCGCGTCAAGGCCCTGCAGGAGTACACGGTGCCCGCGCTCCTTCCGGGACCGAGTGTCGACGCGGCGGCCCTCGCCACCCTCGCGCAGGCCTGCCGGGACGACGAGCGCCTCGAGTTCCGGTACGCCGGACGCGGAGGCGACGCCGCCCGCCGGATCGTGGAGCCCCATCGCCTCGTCACTCTGGGGCGACGCTGGTACCTGGTCGCGTACGACCTGCATCGCCACGACTGGAGGACGTTTCGCATCGACCGGTTGTCGGACCCGATCCTGACCGGAGCGCGCTTCCGGCAGCGCGAGCTCCCGGCAACGGACGCAGCAACCTTCGTCCAACAAGGGATCGAGGCTGCCCGGACTCACATCGCCGTCGACGTGCGCATCAGCGCACCCGCTGAGGCCGTGGCCAAGGTGGCAGGTCGCTGGGCCGAGGTCTCCCCCGTCGACGAGGGCTCGTGCCGCATGCAGATGGACGTGGACACCCTCGACTGGCCGATTCTCCTGCTCGGGGCGATCGATGCCGAGTTCGAGGTGGTCTCCCCACCGGAGCTGATCGAGCGCGTGCAACGAGTCGGCGAGCGGTTCAGGCGCGCCATTACACGCGGTTGACCGCCTGAGAGGGGAACGGGGTCCGTCGACACTGGTCCACTCCCCGCCGGGCTTGTCGGTCCGCCCGGGTTGTACCATTCTGAGCCAAACTTCGCGGTCTGGGTGTCGTCATGATGTAGTACTCCCCGTGCCAAAAACTGCCATAGCCCGCGAAGCTACGCAGAAGTATCGATCATCACTGGAAGCTCCGTCTTGACGCATGTTGATCCGGGAGGGGACCCTAGACCGGCGCGCCATCGTGCACATCGTGCTCACCGCGCGCCGCGGCGGCGACCTCGCATCCTGCTGGTCGCCGGTGCGGCGTTCGTCGCGGTCGCCCTGACCCTGACCGTCGTCGTCTACATGAAGCTTGGCGCCGACATCAACACGTTCAGCACAGCCGGCGTCAGCAAGACGCGCCCGCCTGACTCCGAGCTGGACAGCCAGAACATCCTGCTCATCGGCTCGGACTCACGCACCGGCGCGAACAGCTCCCTCGGCGGCGCGGGAGACGCCGTGGGGCGTTCGGACACCACCGTCCTCGTGCACGTGTACGCAGATCGCAAGCGCGCCGTCGCAGTGTCCATCCCTCGCGACACCCTGGTCACGATTCCTTCCTGCCGTCTGCCGGACGGCGAGTGGACGTCGCCGGAGGACAACGCGATGTTCAACTCGGCTTTCTCCGTCGGCCAGACCCCGGCCGGGAACCCCGCATGCACGCAGAACACGGTCGAGGAGCTCACCGGACTCAAGATCGACCACACCATCATTGCCGGCTTCTCTGGTTTCGCTGCCCTGACGAGCGCGGTAGGCGGCGTGGAGGTCTGCCTGCCGAACGAGGTCTACCAGGGAGACTTGGACCCCAACCTCGGGACCTCCGGCAAGCTTCTCTTCCCAGCCGGTAGGCAGAAACTGTCCGGCGCGGACGCGCTGCAGTATGTGCGCCTGCGCCATGGCTTGGGCGACGGCTCCGACATCGGCCGGATCAGAAGGCAACAGGCTTTCCTCTCCAGCGTCATCATGAAGGTGCGTCGCGAGGGGCTCACCGCGCAACACCTTCTGCCCATCGTCAACGCAGCCACGGAGAACATCGTCTTCGACCCATCGCTCGGCACTCCGGCGAAGCTGCTGGACTTCGCCATGGATCTGAGAGACATCAAGCCGGAGAACATCAGCTTCATGACCATCCCCTGGGAGTACGACGGTCCGCGGGTGAAGGTCGTCCAACCAGACGCGGACCGTCTCTGGCAGGCGCTGAGAGCCGACCAGCCGCTCGACACCGGTCACGACAAGTCGGCACAACGCGACGACGAGCCCTCACCGACCGTGCCCAAGAACGTTCGCGTGTCGGTGAACAACGGCACCACCATCACCGGTCTCGCCGGACGCACCGCCGACCGCCTCCAGGAACTGGGCATCAAGGTGGGCACCGTCGGCAACGCCCCCAGCAGCGACTACTCGCAGTCCGAGATCCAGTACAGCCCTGAATACGAAGAACAGGCACGTCAACTGTCTGCCTACCTGTCGGCGACTCTCGAGCCCGTCGACACCCCTGGCCTGTCCCTGGTCCTCGGGGACGAGCACGAGTGGACCAAGGCCGCCACAGACAAGCCGGTCAAGGTGCCGTCCAGCGTCACCGACGGCATCCGAGCCGCCAACACGAATCCCTGTTCCAAGCTCACCTAGGCGTTCGACGACTCGGGCGTAGTCAGGCGGCCTGGGAGGCGACCGACGTGCCGCAGCGAGGGCAGTGCGTGCCGGTGCAGACGTCGAGGTCCTGCCCACAGCCGCAGACCGGCGGCAACGTGCTCCCGGTCGCAGTCGGCACTACCTGAGTCGAGGTCCAAGCGTGCTGCTCCGTGGTCATCGTTGTCACCGCCCTTCCGGGTTTCGCTGCTACCTGTACTGACTTGTTCGCGCTGCTCGAGTCATCGGCTTGCTAGCGAAAAGGTCCCGGTCAAAGGCACCACATGCGACCCGCTCCGTTTGGTCAGGCCTCGAGCCGGAGCGACACCGTTCCACGCAGGTCGAGGTACACGTGGTCCCGGGTCCGGGCGATGCGCAGGATGACGTCGTGGCAGCCGGTGCAGCGTGCTGTCATGCCTGGGCCGTTGCCATAGACCTCGAGCACGGCGAGCATCTGCTGCCGCCCGCAACCGACGCAGCTGACCACCGCGGTGGTCACGTCGACCGCGAAGACCTCCCCGAGTGGCCCGGCCAGGGCGTTACCGTCAACCCGGATGTCTGAAACGGAAGTTTCCTCGGTCATCTCAACCACTCGTCTCCTGCACCAGTCGGCCTATCCGGTTGCCCCGAAGCGCTCGGTGCGCACCCGGTGATCGGGATGCCCCAGCACCACGAGTCTCCTGGCGACCTCGTCCACGAAGCCGGTAGGCCCGCACACGAAGTTCACCGGCTCCCGTTCAACGGGCCAGGCCAGCTCGGCAAACTCGGCGGTGCCGAGCCGACCGGCCGGTCGCGACGCCCCCAGGGGTGCCCGCCGCGTGTGCACCACCGTCACCCGCAGCCCGTCGTCGTGCCGCAGCCGTCGGTCGAGCTCGGCGGCGTAGTAGACGTCGTCGGGGGTGCGCACCGAGTAGACCAGGTGGAACGGCGCCGCGCTCCCGGCTTCGTGGCGGGCCCGGACCATGGCCATGAGGGGTACGACGCCCGAGCCGCCGCCTGCCAGGAGCACGGGCCCGGTCTTGTCGGGGCTCCAGACGAACCAGCCACCCACGGGACCGCGGAGCTCGACGGGGTCGCCGATCTTCAGATCCTCGGCCAAGAAGGGTGACACCTCACCGTCCTCGACCACCTGCACAGTGAGCTCGACCCGCGCGCCGTGGTCGGGTGCCGCGAGGGAGTAGCTTCGCTGGGTCGAGTAGCCGTCCTCGGCGGTGAGCCGGACATCGACGTGCTGCCCCGGCAGGTGGCCCGGCCAGCCTGGTACCCCGAACACGAGAGTGACCGCGGCGTCAGTCTCCTGCCGGCGATCTACCAGGTGCGCCTGATGCCAGGTGAGACGAGTGCCGGCCGCCATCGCTCAGTCGCCCTGATACCGCTGCTCGCGCCACGGGTCGCCGTAGTCGTGGTAGCCGAGCGTCTCCCAAAAACCCGGTTCGTCCTGCTCGACGAGGTCGATACCACGCACCCACTTGGCCGACTTCCACAGGTACAGGTGCGGTACCAGCAACCTCGCCGGTCCTCCGTGTTCGGGCTGGAGCGGCTCCCCGTCGTACTCATGGACGATCCACGCTTTTCCACCGAGCAGGTCCTCCAGCGGAAGGTTGGTGGTGTACCCGCCGTGGGATCGCACCACCGCGAAGTCAGCGGTGGTCTCGACCTCGGCCAGCAACACGTCCAGCGAGACGCCCTGCCACGACGTGCCGAGCTTCGACCACTTGGTCACGCAGTGGATGTCCACGGTCGGCTCCTCCTGTGGGAGCGCGAGCAGCTGCTGCCAGGACCAACGGTGCGCGACACCGGTCTCGGTGGTCACCGTCAGCTCCCAGGTGGCCAGGTCCACCGACGGGGTCGGGCCCGCGGAAAGGACCGGGAAGTCGTGCGTGAGGTACTGGCCGGGTGGCAGCTCCACATCAGAACGGCGACGGCGTCCGCGGAAGCCTGGAGTGACGATGCCCATCGGAACCTCCGACCTGGTCAGGCTGTCCCAGATGCCATTGTCTCTCAGCGGGCGCCGTCGTTACACCCGATGCCGGCGTTCTGTCAGCCGCGAAGGAACCGGGCGACCACCGGTGCGACGACTTTCGGCTTGACCATGTGGGTCTGCCCGGCCAGCGTCGCCAGTCGGCCCTGCGGCACCGCCTCGGCGATCGCCCCCTGCGCGTTGCGCATGTACTCGGGACTCTTGCCACCGGCCATCACCAGCGTCGGTGATGTGACGCGTGCGTAGTAGCCGTCAGGAAGCGGGCGGCCCTGCTCGTGCTCGATGACGATGGACATGTCGTAGGGCAGCGTGTGCGCGACCCCCACGAGCTTTTTCCACGCAGGCATGAGCCGCATCATCACCAGGAACGGCGCAGGCACGCCCACCGTTCGCATGAAGAGCTTGACCGCGTCCCCGCGACGGTCGTCGTCGACGAGCTCCTGCATCCTCTCTGGCAGCCTCGGGTCGTTGGCTGGATGCGTGTCGTCGACGATGAACGGTGCCTCGTAGCCCGCGATCCGGCCGATCGGTGCGCCCTTCCGCGCCGCCTCGAGTGCCAGGGCCAACCCAGACGAGACGCCCAGGACATGCGCGTGGCCGCCGGCTGCCTCGATCACCGCGCCCAGGTCCTCGACCTCACGGTCCAGGGCGTACGGCGAGGCGCCGGCACCGCTCTCACCGCGGCCGCGACGATCGTAGGCATAGACGGTGAAGCTTCCCGCGAGCTCGTCGGCCAGTCCGCGGGACGGCCCCATGCTCCGCTGGCACAACGCCCCGTCGACCAGGACGAGGGCGGGACCGCTCCCCCGCTTCTCGTAGGCGATCTTCGTGCCGTCGGCAGACGTCGTGAACTGCGTACTGGTCGTGGTCGAGCTGGTCATGTCTTCCTCCGATGGTGAGCAGATGTCACCAGGACGTCGTACGGCAACGACGGCTTTCGACATCGCGGGTCAGGAAAGTTCATCGGCCTTGCCGAGAAGCACCGTCCGCTCGCTGTCGTTGCGGGTGCGCTCGGCGGCCGTCCGGAACGCAGCCGCCGCCTCGGCAGCACGACCAGCTCGCGAAAGCAGGTCCCCCCGGACTGCGGGCAACAGGTGGGAGTCGCGCAGAGCCGACGCGTCGATGGCGTCGAGCACGGCCAGGCCGGCATCTGCCCCGAAGGCGCGGCCGTGAGCGACGGCCCGGTTCACTTCCACGACGGGACTGGGAGTCACCCGAGCCAGGACGTCGTACAGCCCGGCGATCCGCTTCCAGTCGGTGTCGTCTGGTCGCCGGGCTCGGGCGTGGCACGCGGCGAGCTCGGCCTGCAGCACGTACGACCCCACGGGCTTGCCGAGAGCCTCGGCCCGGTCGAGCGCCGCAAAGCCGCGCCTGATCAACAGCTGGTCCCAACGCCGCCGGTCCTGGGTTTCGAGAAGAACCGCTTCACCGTCCGGCCCGGTGCGCGCCGGCATCCGCGACGCCTGCAGCTCGAGCAATGCCTGCAGACCGTGAACCTCCGGCTCACCAGGCACGAGCCCGGCCAGTATCCGGGCCAGCCGCAACGCCTCCTGACAGAGGTCCGGGCGCATCCAGTCGTCGCCTGCGGTGGCGGAGTAGCCCTCGTTGAAGATCAGGTAGACCACGGACATCACGTCGGCCAACCGCTCCTCGCGGGCCCGACCGACCGGCAGGTCGAAGTCGGCCCCGACCAGCGCCTTCTTGGCCCGTGAGATCCGCTGACCCATGGTCGCGTCCTTGACCAGGAAGCCGCGGGCGATCTCCTCGGTGGTGAGCCCGCCCACCAACCGGAGAGTCAGGGCGGCGCGGGACTCGGGCGGGAGTGCCGGGTGGCAGGTGAGGAAGATCAGCCGCAGGACGTCGTCCTCGATGTGGTCGACGGCTGCGTCGAGGTCCGGCACGTGCGCCTCCTCGAGGTCGTGGCCCAGCTCTGCCGTCCGTCGGCGGAGGGTGTCAGCACGCCGGAAGTGGTCCACAGCCCGACGCTTGGCGACCGCCATCAGCCAGGCCCCGGGCTTGCTCGGGATGCCCTCGTCCGGCCACTGCTCGAGCGCAGCAACCAGGGCGTCCTGGGCCAGGTCCTCGGCGAGCTGGAGGTCGTTGGTCATCCGGGTCAGCCCGGCGATCAGGCGCGCGGACTCCAGGCGCCACACGGCGCTGACGGCGGACGCGGCATCGCTCCCCACGCACCGATCGTAGGGGGAGCGACGCCGTGTCGGATCAGGCTTGCTGAGGCGGGCCCTCCTCGGGGCCGGAGATCCGGCTCACCTCGACCGATCCCTCCCAACCGGGCCAGAACTCCTGATGGATCTCAACGACTCGACGGGCTCCGGCCACGGCCTCCTCCTGCGAGCGAGCATCCAGGATCGCGTAGCCGCCGACGACCTCCTTCACCTCCGCATACGGCCCGTCGGTGGTGGTGACGGTCCCGTCGGCCATGCGGATCTCGATCCGCTGGGCGGTCGGGTACAACCCACCGGCGTCGATCATCGACCCGTCGGCGAAGGCCTGGCCCATCTCGCGGCCCATTGCCTCGACGAGCTCGGGGGGAGGGTCGCCGATGTCCTCGGCCATCTTCACGAACACCATGTAGCGCATGGTCCACACCTCTCTGGTGGCTGTCACTGTCACCTGGACGTCGTACGGCCCGTGCCGATTTCTACATCGTCTCCAGAGATTCTGCTCTCCCCTCCACGTGGACGGTGAAGCAAGCGTGACCGGAGTCGCTTGGTGCATGGCGGATCGTGGGAATCGAGGCCGCGCACCCTCACCGGCTGCACGCGGTGCGCTACCAGCGCCCCCGTCGCCCACCTCGAGCTTCTCCCGCAGGCATACGACGCCCTCCGCTGGGACCAGCTCGGAGGGAAGGTCCGCCGTCCCGCGTGAACCGCCGATGGGCTCGTCTGTCACGGATCTGGTCGCGCAAGATCTGCTCAGCCGGATACCTGGCCGAGCCGGTCGAGGATCCGGGCGAGGTCCGCATGGTCGATGCCGGTGTTGGGGAAGGTGGCCAGGGTGCTGATCGGGAAGCTGCCGAGCATCTTCACCAGCGCTGGGTCGCCCAACGGCCCATTGAGTCGGCCCCCTGCGTCTGTGCCGAGAGTCGCTGCCAGGGCAGCGGCACCGTCGTGGTCCTCGAGCCACTCCGAGAGGGTGGACATCTTGCTCAGTGGCGGCGCCGTGCGGGGCGCCTCGACGTACGTCGTCGCGCTGAGCCTGATGTCCCTCGACGACGCCCCAACAACAAGCTCGAAGTCGCCCGGCTCGAGCACCCAGCCGGCGGATTCGGACCAGAACGACAAGTCCGGTGAGGAGAGGGCAAAGGTGGCCGTACCGCTCTCGCCCGGTGCCAGGTGCAGCCGCACAGCACCCTTGAGCTCGCGGCGGGGCCGGGTCACCGACGACACCGGGTCGCTCACGTAGAGCTGCGCCACCTCGGCCCCCGCTCTCTCCCCGGTGTTGGTCACGGTGCAGCGCACGGTGATGGCCAGGTCGCCGTCCTGGTGCCTGCCGGTGACGTCGACGACCAGGTCGCGGTAGTCGAACGTCGTGTAGGACAGCCCGTGCCCGAACGGGTAGGAGACAGGCAGATCCAGCGCGTCGTGGCCGCGGTAGCCGACGAAGAGCCCTTCTCCGTAGCGGACGTGGCCGGGGTCGCCGGGGAAGTTGAGGTAGGACGGGCTGTCCTCCAGGCGCACCGGGATGGTCTCTGCGAGCCGACCGCAGGGGTTCGCACGGCCGAGCAGCAGGTCCACGACGGCTCCCCCGGCCGCCTGCCCGGAGAGCCAGCACTCCAGGATTGCGCCGGCTTGGTCCTGCCAGCCCGAGACCTGCACCACCGAGCCGTTCGCCAGGACCACCACGACCCGCTCGTTGACCCCCCGTAGCCCGCGCAGCAGGGCGACCTGGTTGTCGGGCAGGCGGAGGTGCGTCCTGTCGAAGCCCTCGGATTCGTCGCCTGGGGGCAGGCCGAGGAACAACACGACCACGTTCGCCGCCCTCGCCATCACCAGAGCCTCCTCGGCGAGCGCCTCGTCCCCGGCGCAGGTACCGACACCGAACCCGGGCGCGAAAGTTACGTCGACTCCCTCGGGTGCCGCCGCGCGCAGCTCGTCGAGCGCCACGTCGACCCGGGTCGGGTTGACCTGCGAGCTGCCGGCGCCCTGGTAGCGGGGCGTGCGGGCGAACTCCCCCACGACGGCGACGGTCGCGCCGACGGCCAGGTCGAGCGGCAGCAGCCCGTCGTCGTTCTTGAGCAGGACCGCGCACTCACGCGCAGCCGCCCTGGCCAAGGCGTGGTGCGCGTCGACGTCTGAGGACGCGGAGTCCTGCCGCCCGGCGAGCGCCTGGTCGACAAGCCCGAGCACACGTTCCACGGTGAGGTCGAGAACCGCCTCGTCGAGCTCGCCCGCGGCCACCGCACGTACGACTTCGGCGTCGCTGTACCCCAGGTTCGGGGGCATCTCCAGATCCAGTCCCGCACCGAGCGCGGCAACCCGGTCGTGCACGGCGCCCCAGTCGGAGACCACGACTCCCTCGAAGCCCCATTCGTCACGGAGCACCTCGGTGAGCAGCCAGCGATGCTCCGAGGCGTAGGTGCCGTTGACCCTGTTGTAGGCACACATGACCATCCACGGCCGCGCTTCCGTGACGATCCGCTCGAACGCGGGCAGGTAGATCTCCCGCAGCGTCCGCTCGTCCACATCGGCGCTCACTCGGAGCCGGTCGGTCTCCTGGTTGTTGGCGGCGAAGTGCTTGACCGACGTACCGACGCCCTGGCTCTGCACGCCCTGGACCAGTGCGGAGCCGAGCAGCCCGGACAGCCACGGGTCCTCCGAGAAGTACTCGAAGTTGCGGCCGCACAGCGGTGACCGCTTGATGTTGACACCTGGGCCGAGGAGCACCGCGACCTGCTCGGCCTGACACTCCCGGCCGAGCGCTTCCCCCACCCGGCGCAGCAGGTCCGGGTTCCACGAGGACGCGAGCGCCGACGCGGTCGGGAAGCAGGTCGCCGGCACGCTGCCGGAGAGGGCGGCATGGTCGACCTCGTGGGGCTGCTTGCGCAGGCCGTGCGGGCCGTCGGCGACCATCACCGCCGGGATGCCGAGCCGTTCGACGGCGCGCGTGTGCCAGAAGTCCGAGCCCAGGCACAGCGACGCCTTCTCCTCCAGGGTGAGCTGCGCGACGAGAGTCGGGGCGTCGAGGTGCGAGGGCATGGGGTGCTCCCGGTCGGAGTGAGTGGGCAGTGCGGGTCAGCGGTCGGCGACGATCCGGCCACCGTCGAGGAACTTCTCGAAGGAGCCCTGGGGCTCGGTGCTGCCCTTGGCGGGGATGACCTCCTTGGAGTACTGCGCAAGGTAGACCCGACGCATCCGGTCGGTCGTGTTCGCGCCGCTGCGATGGATGAGGACGCTGGAGAACACCACGATCGACCCGGCCGGGGCGCTCATCGAGATGCCGGGATCGGAGCCGAAGTAGCAGACCTGGTCGTTCGTCACCGGATCCGGGATGTGCTTGATGTAGGACCTGATCCCCGAGCGCGAGTAGGGCAGCAGGTACACCGAGCCGTTCTCCTCGGTGACGTCGTCGAGCGCGATCCAGGCCGTCATGTACGGCTCGTGGTCCTCGTGCACGTATCCCGAGTCCTGGTGCCAGGCGAACGACGTGTCGGGGTCGCCTGCCTTGATGACGTACTGCTCCCAGAACATGTACGCCTCGTCGCCGAGCACCGCACGGCAGATCTCCGCCATGGTGTCGCTGAACAGGAACTGCCTCAGCTCCGGACGGTCCTGGTAGATGAAGTTGCTGAAGTAGCGTTTGCCACGGGCGTTGATGCCGATGCGGTCGACGCCGGCCTCGTCCATCGCCGCGTCGAGCTTGTCGATCGAGTACTGCGCGCCGCCGCGCAGCAGCTCGAGCTGCTCGTCGGTGAGCGCGCGCTCGAGGACGAAGTATCCCTCGTCGCGGTACTGGTCGAGCATCTCCGGCGTCACCAGATCGGTGCGGACGTCGTCGGTCGTGGTCATGCTGGGCCTCCGAGGGACGCGGGCGAACGACCCGCGGTTCGCTGATCTCTGACGCCTACGAACCTAGGTCGGCGAGTACCGGCGTCGGAATGTCTGGATGCGGCAGAGACATGAACGTTCTGGCGTGGCTACAGTCAGCTGCGTGGGCTCGCGCAGGGTGGTTGCCGTCTCCGACGGGCCAGTGACCCGGCTTGGCCAGCTCGTTCTCGCGGGCGAGGTCGTGGACGACGAGCCGATCATGCCGTCGGCCCTGCGCGTGATGGACGCCTACGTCCTCACAGTGCTCGTGGACGGCGAAGGCACCTACCGGGACGCCGACGGCCGCGACGAACGGATCGTCGCGGGAGCACACACGCTGGTGCCGCCCGGCGTCCCACACACCTACGGCACTGACGCGGGACACCGCTGGACCGAGCTGTTCGCCGTGTTCACCGGGCCGGTCTTCGACTCCCTCGCGGACCTCGGCATCCTGGCACCCGCGGGTCCCCGCTACCCCCGACCTGCGCCGTCCATCGAGGCCTTGCGCGCGGTCCTTCGCACCCCGCCGTCGTCACAGCGCGCGGCGGAGCACCAGCTGCTCGCGCTGGCCGACTGGCTGCTCGACACCCAGGACCCGGCCTCGGGCCCCGCCGGGCTGGACCTGACCCCGGAGATCGCCACGGCCGTGGACCGGCTCGGGGACGACCAGACCCGCACCCTCGACCTGCGGACCGTGGCGGCCGAAGCCGGTCTCACCTACGACACCTTCCGCCGTCGCTTCGCGGCGCAGGTGGGGCAGTCGCCGTCCGCGTTCCGCACCGCACGCCGCCTGCAGACCGCCGCAACGTTGCTGCGGCTGACCGACATGACCCAGCGTGAGATCGCGCGGAGTCTAGGTTTCGCCGACGAGTTCCACCTGTCCCGCAGGTTCCGTGCGCAGTTCGGGGTGTCTCCCCGCGACTACCGCCGCCGTGACCCTTGACACTTCATTCAGCGGACTGGTGGGGTGTGAGAAACCGGTTTCCAAGGCCGGCTACCACTCTCTCTCAAGCCCCACTCCCCACCTGGAGGACCTGATGACCACCGGCATCGACCGCACCCGCGACGCCGCAGAGCAGGACAGTTCGGACCGCGACGCCACCGCCCGCGCGGACTGGGAGGAGCGGATCTCCCTCCGGTCCGACCAGCGGGAGACCGCCCCGGTGCCCGACCTGGCCCCGCCCGCCGAACTCACGGCGACGCCCGGCCAGGGGCACGTCACGCTCCGCTGGGAGCCGGTCGCCGGCGCGGTCGGTTACCTCGTGCACCGGGCAGCGGCGGGCTCGGCACGCGACGACCTGACGCCTGTCGACCACCAGGGCGGGGACGTGCTCGCCATCCCCGACACGTGGTACGTGGACACGACCGGTGAGCCGGGCACGGCGTACGACTACGCCGTTGCCTCGGTGCCGACCGTGACCGACTGCGGCGAGGTCGGCGACACCGTCACTGCGACTGCTCTGCCCGGAGGTGCGGTGCCCGAGGTACTCGTGGCGGTCGACACCGTAGCCCCCGGGAAGCCCCTGTCCAGGCCCTGGCAGCCGATGATCGGCAGCGAGCGGCTCAGCCAGCTGCTCTGCACGGATCAGTCCGGCGGCCGCGAGATCGGCACCGAGCTGAAGGCCGCGCTGAAGCGGGTCCACGATGAGATCGGGGTCACCACCGTCCGCGCGCACTCGATCCTCCACGACGACCTCGGCGTCTACCGCGAGGTCGACGGCGAGCCCGTGCACGACTTCACGCTCGTCGACGAGGTCTACGACACGATCATGGAGATCGGCCTGCGTCCCTGTGTCGAGCTCGGCTTCATGCCCCGGGACCTGGCCAGCGACCCGTCGAAGGTCGTCTTCGAGTACGCCGGCATCGTCTCGCCGCCGAAGGACTGGGACCGCTGGGCCGACTTGATCGGCGCGCTGGTCCGGCACCTGCTCGACCGCTACGGTCACGACGAGGTGCTCGGCTGGGACTTCGAGGTCTGGAACGAGGCCAACCTGTCAGTGTTCTGGTCCTCGTCGCGGGACGAGTGGATGAAGCTGTACGACGTGACCGCGGCTGCCGTGAAGGCGGTGGACCCACGGCTCGCCGTCGGCGGCCCTTCCTCGGCCGCGGCCGGCTGGGTGGACGAGCTGCTCGAGCACACCAGCCGCTCAGGCTCGCCGGTGGACTTCGTCACGACGCACACCTACGGCAACGCACCGCTCGACGTACGCCCAACGCTCGAACGCTACGGCAGCGACGCCCGGATCATCTGGACCGAGTGGGGCGTGACCCCGACGCACTTCAACCCGGTCAACGACTCGGTCTCCTCCGCGACGTTCCTGCTGCACGGGATGAAGTCGTCGGCGGGCCGAATGGAAGCGCTCTCCTACTGGGTCGCCAGCGACCACTTCGAGGAGCTCGGCCGGCCGCCGCGGATGCTGCACGGCGGTTTCGGCCTGATCACCGTCGGTGGCATCGCCAAGTCGCGCTATCACGCACTGCACCTCCTGTCCCGTCTCGGCGAGACCGAGCTGCCGGTGGATGCGAGCGGCGACGGGGCCGACGGCCTGGTGCAGGCGTGGGCCTCCCGTCACGACGACGGCAGCCTCACCGTGCTGGCGTGGAACCACACCCTCGACCAGACCAAGGCCGCCGGGGTGGCCTCCCTGGCGCGTACCGTCCGGCTCGCGTTCGACGGGCTCGACGAGTCCGCGACGGCCACCGTCACTCGGCTCGACGCCGACCACGGTGACGTCACCACGCTGGCCGCCCGGCTCGGGGTCGGCGACTGGCCGACCGAGGAGCAGTGGGAGCGGCTGCGTGCCGCCGACAAGCTCGTCGCGCAGCCGGCCGAGCTCGAGCGCAACCCCGGCGGGGCGTCCCTCCGCCTCACCCTCGGCCAGCCGTCCGCGGTCCTGGTGCAGGTGACCAGTACCTCGTGAGCAGCGCCCCCCGGCCGCCCGCCATGCTGCACGCCGTCGCGGGGGTCGGCCAGGTCACCCTGACCTGGCCGGCCGTCGCGGACGCCGTCGGTTACGTCGTCCATCACGGCCCGCACCCTGAGGCCCTGGCCCCGCTCGACCACGGGGGCGGGGACCTGCTCGTCGTCCCGTGCCTGCCCTACGCCGACAGCCGTCGTGAGGCCGGCGGCTGGTACGCGGTCGCCGCCGTCCGCTCCGTCGAGGAGGGGCCGGGCGGCCCGGGCGTCCCGGTGCACGCCGAACCGCAGCCGCACGACCCCGCGGCCCCGGCCCCGACTGTCACCGCCCGGGTGGACCTCGCCGACCGCTGCGGCCCACTGCCCCGGCCGTGGAGGGCCTGCATCGGCAGCGAGCACCTGAGCCACCTGCTGTGTCCCGACGAGACGGGCGACCGGCCGATCGGTTTGGAGTCCGTGCAGGCGCTGGCCCGCGTGCATGCCGATCTCGGCGTGGAGCGGGTCCGGGCGCACGGCACGCTCGGCGACGACCTGGGGGTCTACCGCGAGGACGCTGACGGCAGGCCCGTTCACGACTTCACCGGCCTCGACGCCGTCCTCGACACGGTGCTGTCGACCGGCGTTCGGCCGGTCCTCGAGCTCGGCTTCACCCCCCGGGCGCTCGCCAACGGGCCGGGGAGCGAGATCACCGCGGCCGGGCTGGCCGACCCGCCGCGCGACCTGGACCGCTGGGCAGGTCTGGTCGAGGCGTTCGTGCGGCACCTGCGCGAGCGGCACGGCGACGACGAGCTGGCCCGAGGCTGGGCGCTCGAGGTCTGGAACGAACCCAACCTGGGCTGCTTCTGGACCGGCGAGCGGGCCGACTACCTGCGGCTCTACGACGCGACGGTGGCCGCGGTCCGGCGGGCGCACCCGAGTCTCCCCGTCGCGGGGCCCGCCACCGCCGCGGTGGGCTGGCTCGACGCCTTCCTCGAGCACCTGGACGGCTCCGGCTCGGACCTGGACCTGCTCACCCCGCACGCCTACGGCATTCCCCCGCTCGACGTCCGCCCGGTGCTGGCTCGGCACGGCCGTGAGGACGTCGCGGTGTGGTGGACCGAGTGGGGGCCGACCCCCACGCACTTCCATCCCGTCAACGACCACCCCTGGGTGGCGTCGTTCACCGCCCGCGGCATGCTCGCCGCCGCCCGCCAGGACGCCGCTGTCGCCTGCTGGGTCTCCAGCGACCACTTCGAGGAGCTCGGCCGACCGCCTCGGCTGGTGCACGGTGGCTTCGGGCTGCTCAGTGTCGGCAATCTGGCGAAGCCACGGTATTGGGCACTGCGGGCGCTCGAGCTGCTCGGCGACGAGGAGGTCGGCGCCACGGTCGACGGAGACGGTGCGGAGTCGCTGGTGCAGGCCTGGGCCGGCGCCGACCCCGGCCGGGTCGCCGTCGCGGTCTGGAACGGCACCCTCCAGCAGCACGACTGGGCGCTGCCCCGTGAGGACCTGCGCCGCGCAGTGCGTGTGGAGCTGGTCGGACTGGCCGCCGGGCGGTACCACGTTCGGCACCGGCGGGTCGACGCCGAGCACTCGCACCTGGCCGCGCACGCGGCCGACCTCGGCGTCGAGGACTGGCCGGACGAGGCGCAGTGGAGGAAGCTGCGCGAGCGCGACGTCCTGGCCGACCTGCCGGGCGAGGCCGTCACCGTCGCGGAGGACGGCACCGCCACGGTGCTGCTGGACCTGCCGACCAGCGCGCTCAGCCTGGTCGAGCTCAGCCTGGCCGCGGACGCGCCGTGAGCCACTCGGCGCCGTGGTGGCGCGATGCCGTGGTCTACCAGGTCTACCTGCGCAGCTTCGGTGACGCGGACGGCGACGGCATCGGAGACCTGCAGGGCGTGGTGGACCACCTCGACCACCTCGTCGACCTGGGGGTGGACGCGCTGTGGCTCAACCCGTTCTACGCGTGCGGTGACGCCGACGCCGGGTACGACGTGATCGACCACCGGGCAGTCGACCCGGCGATGGGCACCCTCGCCGACGTCGACCTGCTCCTGGAGCAGGCGCATGCGCGTGGACTCAAGGTCATCGGCGACGTGGTGGCCAACCACACCTCGACGCACCACCCGTGGTTCGTCGAGGCCCGGAAGGGCGGCCCCGGCCACCCCGCCCGGGCCAGGTTCCACGTGGTCGCCGGTGAGCGGCCTCCCTCGGACTGGCAGTCGATCTTCGGAGGTCCGGCATGGCAGCCGTTCGGCGACGGTGAGTGGTACCTGCACTTGTTCGACGTCGAGCAGCCGGACCTGAACTGGACACACCCGGACGTGGCCGCCGACGTCGAGGCGACCGTCCGGTTCTGGCTGGACCGCGGCTTCGACGGGCTGAGGTTCGACGCCGCCGGGGCCCTGGCGAAGGCACCCGGCTACCCACCGGTCTCCGACGGACCACGGCGCCCAGACGACGACCACCCTTTCAGCGACCGGGCGGAGGTTCACGAGGTCTACCGCAGGTTCGCGCGGATCCTCGGCGAGCGGCCGGGCCGGTTCGGGGTGGCCGAGGTGTGGGGGCCGGCCTGGGTCGGCGAGCCCTACCTCCGTCCCGACGAGCTCCAGCAGGCATTCGCCATGGACCTGTTGTTCACCCCGCTGGACGCGCAAGCGCTGTCGGCGACTGTGCGCGACTACCTCGCCGCGGCCTCGCGGAAGGGCCGACGGCCGGCCTGGCCGCACGGCAACCACGACGTCGCCCGGGCCGCCACCCGGTGGGGCAGCGACGGCGCGCTCGCCGTACTGCTGATGCTCCTGGCACTACCCGGCGCTACCTACCTGTACGCAGGCGACGAGCTCGGGCTGCCCGAGGTGCGGCTGCGCGACGAGGACCTGCGGGACCCGACCTGGCGGCGCAGTGGGGGCACCGAGCGGGGGCGCGACGGCGCCCGGGTCCCGCTCCCGTGGACGGCGGAGCCGGACAGGAGCCACGGCTTCTCCCACACAGACACGTCAGCGCCGTGGCTCCCCCAGCCGGACGGCTGGGGTGTGCGGAGTGTCCAGGCCCAGCAGGCCGTCCCCGGTTCGCCGCTGGCCGTGGTGCGCACAGCGCTGCGGGCGCGCCGGCATCTGCGCGACGCGCCCGCGCCGACCTGGCTGGCCGACGCGGACGGCGTGCTGGCGTTCCGGCGCGGCGACGTCACGTGTGTGACGAGCACCAGCGCCGCGCCGGTGGACCTAGCGCACTGGGGAGGCGACGTGCTTGCCGCCAGCCGGGCTCTCGACGAGCACGGCCGGCTGCCCTCCCCCGGCACCGCCTGGCTTGGCTGAGCCCGGCCGGGGGATCGCGGCCAGCAACGTGCGCGTGTAGGGGTCCTGCGCCGACCGGATCACGTCCAGCGTCGGGCCCCGCTCCACCATCACGCCCTTGTTCAGCACCATCACGTCGTCGGCGAGCAGCCGTGCGCTGAGCAGGTCGTGGGTGATGTAGAGCATCGCGATGCCCCGCTCGCGGACCAGCCCGTCGAGCAGCGCGACGATCTCCGCGCGGATGGACACGTCGAGCATCGAGATCGGCTCGTCGGCGACCAGCACGGACGGCTCCGACGCCAACGCCCGCGCGATGACCACTCGCTGCCGCTGCCCGCCGGACAGCTGGTGCGGGAGCTTGTCCAGATAGTGCTCGGCCGGGCTCAGCCCGACCGTCTCCAGCAGCTCCGCGGCGCGGTCGCGGGCCTGCCGCTTGTCCATGCCGAGGTGGTTGCGCAGCGGCCTGCTGAGCGCGTAGGCGATGGTCCGGGTCGGGTTGAGGGCGGCGAACGGGTCCTGGAAGACCAGCTGCACGTGCCTGCGGTACCGGCGCAGCGCACGCCGCCGCAGCCGGTGCACCACGGTGTCCCCGAAGTGCACCTCGCCCGCGGTGGGGCGCTCGACGCCGGTGACCAGGCGGGCGATCGTAGTCTTGCCCGACCCGCTCTGGCCCACCAGCGCGCTGACCCGTCCCCGGCGCAGCTCGAACGACACGTCCTGCACCGCGTGGGTGATGGTCGTCTTGCTGCCGCGCCGTACCCGGTAGGTCTTCCTGGCGTTGCGGACCGTGAGCACCGGCTCCGCGTCGGCGTCCCCTCGCGGGGCGGCGCCAGCCGCGAACACCGCGTCGAGCCGCTCGACCGGAGCCGCCTTCTCCAGCGGTACGCCGTCCCGCACAGACTGCTCGACGAGCAGACACCGGGCCCTGCCCCGGCCGGCGGGCAGAAGCGCCGGGTGCTCCGTGCGGCAGGCGTCCACCGCCACCGGGCAACGCGGTGCGAACCGGCAGCCCGCGTGCTCCCGGGACAGGTCCGGCGGTCGGCCGGGGATGAACGCCACCTCGACGACCTCGTCGCGCGGGTCGGCGTAGGACCCGAGCAGACCCGCGCTGTAGGGGTGCAGGTGCTGCCCGACCATGTCGGCAGCGGGCTGGTCCTCGACGAGCTCGCCGCCATACATCACCATCACCCGGTCGGCCATCTCCATGACCGTGCCGAGGTCGTGGCTGATGAACAGCACCGCGAAGCCGAGCTCGTGGCGCAGCTCCGCGAGCCGGTCCAGGATCTCCCGCTGGACCACCACGTCGAGCCCGGTGGTGGGCTCGTCGAGCAGCACGAACTTCGGCCGCAGGGCGAGGGCGAGGGCCAGCGCGACCCGCTGCTTCATGCCGCCCGAAAGCTCGTGCGGGTAGCGGCGCAGCACGTCGCGGGACAGCGACACCATCTCCAGCAGGTCGCCCGCCCGCCGGTCGACGTCGCGGTCCTCCCCGATCGCCTCACGGTGTGCGTCGAACGCGTCGGCGAACTGCTCGCGCACGTTGATCACCGGGTTGAGCGAGTTCATGCTGGACTGGAAGACGGTGGACAGGTCGACCCAGCGCAGCGAGCGCAGCTCGTCCTCGCCGGCCGTCGTGATGTCCCGCCCGTCGAACGTGACCGTGCCGCCGGTGATCGCGGCAGGCTTCTCGAGCAACCGGAGTACGGCATTGCCCAGCGTGGACTTGCCGCAACCGGACTCACCGAGGAGGCCGACGAACTCGCCCTCCTCGACGCTGAAGCTGACCTTGTCGACGGCGCGGACCGCGGCCGAGTCACGGGGGCTGTAGGTGACGGACAGGTCGGTGACCTCGAGCAGAGCCATCTCAGTCCTCCCGGAGGTGCGGGTTGCTCAGCGCGTCGACGCCGAAGTTGATCAGGGTGAATGACGTGATCAGGCCGGCGAGCACGACGCCGGGGGCCACCAGCCACGCCCACTGCCCGGTCAGCAGCGCACCGCCCGCGCTTGCCTGGTTGAGCATGGTTCCCCAGCTCACCGTCTGCGGGTCACCGAGACCGAGGAACGAAAGCCCCGCCTCGGCGCCGATTGCGCCGAGAGCCGAGCCCATGAACCCGACGACGATCAGCGAGGTCATGTTCGGTGCGATCTCGTAGAAGATGATCCGCGCGGTGCTGTCCCCGGAGAACTTCGCGGCGGTGACGTAGTCGCGGGTGCGCAGAGTGATGATCTGCGCGCGCTTGATCCGGGCGCCGAACGCCCAGCCGGTCACCGAGATCACGAAGATGACCAGCCCGAGGCCGTGCACCGGCGCGTACGCGCTCAGCGTGATCATCAGAGGCAACACCGGGACCACGAGGCCCAGGTTGATGAAGAAGGACAGCACCTCGTCGACCACGCCCTGCAGGTAGCCGGCGGTGAGCCCGACCACCAGCGCGATCAGCGTGGACAGCACGCCGGCGAGGATGCCGACGATGAGCGAGGTGCGGGCGCCGTACACCAGTTGCGAGAAGACGTCCTCGCCGCGCGCGGTGGTACCCAGCCAGTGTGCGCCGTGCGGCCCGGCCGAGGTGACGAAGTCGTCGGTGTGCGGCCCGTACGGCGCGATCAGCGGCGCGGCGACGGCGACGACGACGAACCCAGCCAGCATCACGAGGCCGATCCGGCACTTGCCGTTGCGCCACAGGATCACGAACCAACCGGGGACCCTGCCCCTGCCTGCCTCGATCGCGGCGACCCCTGTGCCCTCGGTGTCGCCGGCCGTGGCGCGGGCCGCTGCTGCACTTGTTGCCTGGATGCTCATGTTGCCTCCGTCCGACGGACTCGCGGGTCGAGGAGGCCGTAGACGACGTCGGCGAGGAAGTTCGCGATCAGCACACCGACGGTCGTGAACAGGAAGAGCGCCTGCATCACCGGGTAGTCCTTGTTGGACACCGCCTCGAGCAGCAGCCTGCCCAGTCCTGGGTAGTTGAAGATGGTCTCGACGAGCACAGTGCCGCCGAGGATGCTGCCCAGCGCGATCGCGAAGCCGGTCACGTTGGGCAGGATCGCGATGCGAGCGCCGTAGGTGAGCGCGATCCGCCGCTGCGGCAGACCCTTGGCCCGGGCCAGCCGGGCGTAGTCCTCACCGAGCTCCTGGACCATGTTGTTGCGCATCCCGATGATCCAGCCGATCGGGCCGGTCACCAGCAGCGACACCGCCGGAAGCACACTGTGCTGGAACGCGTCCGAGAAGAACACCCAGCTCCAGCCCGGGTTGCTGCCGCCGCCGTAACCGCCGCCCTCGGGGAACCACCGCAGCGTGATCGCGAAGACGTAGATCAGCAGCAGGGCGATCCAGAAGAACGGCAGCGTGCCGACGAACGTCGAGCCGAGCGTGACCACGGAGTCGACGCGGGAGTTGCGGCGGTACGCCGCCCAGGCGCCCAGCAGGGTGCCCACCACGAACGACAGGATCTGAGTGACGCCGACCAGGACGAGGGTCCAGGGAAGGGCTTCTCCGATCACCTGCGTGACCGTGTAGGGGTAGTAGGTGTAGGAGACCCCGTAGGAGCCGTGGACCAGCTCGCCGAGGTAGTCCCAGTACTGCGACAGCAGACTTCCGTCCGGCGCGCCGAGCAGCTTCCGGATCGCCTCCACCTGCCGCGGGTCCACCGCCTGGGACTTTCCTGCCAGCCGGCTGACGATCGCCTCGGCGGGGTCCCCGGGCTCGAGCCGCGGGATCAGGAAGTTGAGGGTCACCGCGGCCCACAGGGTGGCCACGAAGAAGCCGGCGCGCCGGAGGAAGTAGGTCATCTCCCTCAGTCCTCCTGTGCCGGACGGAGGTGGGTCAGGACCACGAGCGAGTCACCGCCTGCCGAGTAGGGGTTCTCCTCGTTCGGCCAGCCGACTGCCCGCGTGGTGTCATACTGGAACCACTTGGCGCCGTACCAGATCGGGATGGACGGGACCTCGTCCATCATGATCTCCGCAAGGCCTCCGACGGCCTCCTTCTGCGCGGCCTCGTCCGTGGCCGCCTTCAGTTCCTCGAGCAGCGCGTCGGTCTCGGGGTCCTGCCACCGTGTCTCGTTGCTGAGCGCGGGCTTGCCGATCGGGGCGGTCCTGGAGCTGTCCAGCGGGTCGGCGTAGTTGCGGTACATGTTGCAGGAGCCGCCGTAGACGCCGAACATCATGTCGTAGTTGCCCGTGTTGCGGTCCTCGTCGTGCGCCGCCGGCGTCGGGGTCTCCTGCTCGACGTCGAAACCGAGGTCCTGCAGATTCTCGATCAGGATGTCCGAGGCGGCCACCCAGTCGAGCCACTCGCCGGGAACCTTGAAGCTGAACGAGATCGGCTTGCCGGACTTGTCGAGCCGGCGGCCCTGTGCGTCTAGCTTGTAGCCGGCCGCGGTGAGCGCCGCGTCGGTGGCCTCCTTGTCGTAGGGCAGCTTCCCTTCGTTCTCGACACCGTCCGGAAGCCACTCCTCCTGGCCGGGGATGACCAGGCCGGTCTGGCTGGCCTGCTCGACGTAGCCGAGCTGAGCCCTCTCCACGACCTTGTCGTGGTCGAACGCGGTGAGCAGCGCCTTGCGGAACTCCACGTCGCTGAACGGCTTCTCGGTGAGGTTCATGTAGATCGCGATGACCCCACCGGGTGCGTACCAGTAGTGGTTGTGCTCCGGGTCGCGGTCGACGTAGGTCTTCTGGATGTCCTGCACGAAGATCGCGTTGTGGTCGTAGAAGCCCCGGCTGAGCTTGAGCTGCTCGACCTGGCCGCCGGCGTCCGCCTTGTGGAAGCGGATCTCCTGCACCTTGACCGTGTCGGCCTGCCACCAGTCGGGGTTGCGCTCGATCACCAGCTGCCGCGGGTTCATCGACTTGACCGTCATCGGCCCGGTGCCGACCGGGTCCTCGGCGTTGGTGAACGTGGTCGGGTCCTCGACCTTCGACCAGATGTGCTCGGGGATGATCTGCACTGCGGAAACGGTGGTGAAGGCCGAGGCGCCGGGCTGGTCGAACGTCATGGTGACCTCGTCGTCACCGGTCGCGGTGACCGACTTCAGACCCGTCTGCCAGACGCCCTGCGGGTCGAGGACGGGGTACCTCTTCAGCACCTCGAACGAGAATGCGACGTCCTCGGAGGTAAACGCCTCGCCGTCGGTCCACTTCACGCCCTCCCGGAGCGTGAACACCAGGGTCTTGGGGTCGGTCCACGAGTAGTCCGTCGCCAGCCACGGGATCTGCTCGCAGCTGTAGCCCTCGGTCACCATCAGCGGCTCGAACAGGTAGGTGGTCGCCGCGAGCTTGGTGGCGTCGAGATAGGGGTTGTAGTTCGGCTTCGGCGCGGTCCCGCCGCCGAAGTCTCCGAAGTTCAGGTAGGACACACGGCCGTCGGCAGTGAGGGCAGCCGCCCCCGCGTCTTCGGTGCCGGTGCAGCCGGTGAGAGCCAAGCTGGCGGTGGTGGCGGCCGCCACGAGGGCGGCAGAGAGCCGTAGTCTGTTCATCCGAGATCCTCCAGGGTGTGCGGCATCAGCCGCCGGTGGGGTGTTGTCGACGTGCAGGCAGGGTCCGGCGCGCGCAGGCTCGCGCCACGGGGTCCCCGCGAATCCCTCCCCGTTGTCAGGCCAGGTGCAGGTCAGCCACCACCGCCGTTCCGGCAGCCGCACGACCCGCGCAGCACGATCTCGGTGGGCAGCAGCACGTCGCCTGCGGGGTCGGGCGAGCGGTCGGCCAGCAGACGGGCGGCCGTCGTCGCCAGCTCACGCACGGGCTGCCGCACCGTGGTCAGGTCGGGGTTCACGAGCGACGCCATCGGCATGTCGTCGAACCCGGTGATCGCGAGGTCGTCAGGCACCCGAAGCCCTCGACCCATCGCGCCGATCATCAGCCCGAGCGCGGTCTCGTCGTTGGCGCAGACCACTGCGTCCGGGGGGTCTCCCCGGTCGAGCAGCTGCGCGGCCGCGATCACTCCGTCGGACTGCTGGAGGCCGACACGCACCGGTTCTGCCGGTGGCTTGCGTCGTGCGCTCTTGTGCGCGGCGAGGAAAGCCTCCCAGCGCACCGTGACGTCCGGCGAGCCGTCAGGGGTGCCGACGAACTCCAGCCGGCGGTAGCCGTGGTCGACGAGCAGGTGCCGGGTGAGCTTGCGGACCGACCGGTTGTCGACGCGGACCGCCGCGTACGCCGGACCCACCTCACCGGCCATCACGACCACCCGGACCTGCTGGGAGACCTGGCGCAGCGCCTCGTCGGAGATCGTGCCGCCGTGGATCGCCATGCCGTCGACGCGGCCGGCGAGGTCGATCACCGTGGCGTCTGTGTCGGCCCGGCTGTGCGAGGCCAGCACCAGCACGCTGTCGCCCGTCTCGAGCGCCTGGGCCTCGAAGCCCTGGATCAGCTCGGAGAAGTACGGCCCGGAAAGGCCGGGGAAGACCAGGCCGAGCGCACCGTGCCTGCGCTCGGCGAGCGCCCGCCCGAAGTGGCTGGGCCGGTAGCCGTGCTCCTCGATGACGCGCAGCACCCGCTCACGCAGTTCGGGATCCACCTGGGTGGAGCCGCGGGAGACACGCGACACGGTGGCCGGCGAGACCCCGGCGAGCTCGGCAACCTGCCGAACCGTCACCCGACCATTGCTCATCCGTGTAACTCCCGTTACGTTCTAGAAACCGGTTTCCGGACCATAACCAGATCGGCGACGTTGTGGCAATACCCACATTTCGCCGCCGTCCGGGTGCCTCGACCTGTTGATCCCGACGCTGAGGACGCGCTGTGCCCACTGCATCCGAAGAGACTCCGCCCCACCCGCTCCCCCAGGCCCGGGAAGTCCGGCTCGAGCGCCGCCGACTCCTCGTGGACGGCGTCCCGCGGATCCTGATGGCCGGCGAGGTGCACTACTTCAGGCTGCACCGCCCCGACTGGGCGGACCGGCTCGACAAACTCGTCGAGTCGGGCTGCGACGCGGTCGCGAGCTACATGCCTTGGATCGTGCACGAGACGGCCACCGGTGAGGTCGACCTCACCGGGAGAACCAGCGAGTACCGCGACCTGGCGGGCTTCCTCGACCTGGCCGCAGAGCGAGGCCTGCTGGTCATCGCCCGGCCCGGGCCGTTCGTGATGGCCGAGCTGAAGAACGAGGGCCTCCCCTACCGCGTGTACCGGGAGAACCCGGCCGCCGTGCCCCAAGGCTGGGACGGCGCCCCCGCCCCGTCGGCCACCCTCGACTACGTCGAGCCGGGCTATCTCGCGGCGGCCGAGCGCTGGTATGCCGCCGTGATGCCGCTGCTCGCCGACCGCCTGGTCACTCGCGGCGGCCCCGTGGCGGCGCTACAGCTCGACAACGAGGTCGGCATGCTGTCCTGGGTCACCAACACACCCGAGCTGACCGACTCGTTCCTGGCGGAGCTGGCCGAACGGGCCGGGTCGACGTACGGCCGGGAGACTGCCCTCCGGCGCTTCGGCGCCGACCCGAAGGACGCGGACGCCTGGGCCGCCTGGTTCCGTGCCGGGGGCACCGTGGGCACCGGGGAGCAGCAGCTCGCTGTGCACCACGCGATCGGGGACCACCACCGCGGCCGCTACGCCGCCTACGTGCACCGGCTGCACGACGTCGCCCGGTCGCACGGCATCGACGGCGTGCCCTTCCTGGTCAACCTGCACGGCACCGGGATGGGTCGCGGACGCACCTTCCCGATCGGCATCAGCCAGCTCTCGCAGGCCTACGCCGGGGTGCCCCAGATGACGTCCGGATCCGACCACTACCTCGGTGATCTGACCGTCGAGAACGTGCCGGACCTCTACACGATCAACAGCTTCATGGCCGCCGTACACGACGCGGACCAACCGTTGACGTCGCTCGAGTTCGAGGCCGGCACCGGCGACTACGGGGAGGACCTGAGCCGGCTCACCAGCCCGGAGACCACCGAGCTCAAGACCCGGCTCTGCCTGGCGCAGGGTAACCGGCTGGTGAGCTACTACCTGTTCGCCGGCGGGCACAACCCGCCGCTCGACGAGCCGGTCAGGGACGGCAACGACCGGATCGCCTTCACCGGCGAGCGCCACGGCTTCGCCGCACCGGTCGACCCGGAGGGCGAGCGCAGCAGCACCTTCGCGGCGGTGACCAGCGCGGTGCGCGCGGCCCACGGCGCCGAGCACCTGCTCGCGGACATGGACGAGGAGCACGACGACGTCCTGCTGGGGTTCGTCCCCGACCACTACCTGACCGAGTACTGCCATCCCGCGGCCTACCGGCGCCGCGCCCAGGTCGACGACCTCGAACGCTTCCGCGGGATGGGCCCGCGCGACATCCTGGCACGCGCGATGCTCCTCGGCGGCCACGCGTTCGGGTCGGTAGACCTGTCCGGCAGCCCGACGTCCGCCGGCGCGGAGCTGGACCCCGACGGCCCGGCTGTCGCCCTCGCCACGCCCCCGGTGCTCGGCCGTTCCACCCAGGAACGTCTCGCGGCCTTCGTGGGGGCGGGCGGACGCCTGCTGCTGCACGGCGTCCTGCCGGTGCTCGACGACGACGGCGCACCGTGCACGGTGCTCATCGACGCCCTGGGGCTGGCTGCTGGCGAGCGGGTCGAGGGCACCTCCCACCACTTCCCGTCTGTGCGCGCCACCGGATGGTCGAGCCCGGAGCCCGAGGTCCGTGTGGGTGTTCTCCAGCGCCTGCTGCCTACCGGCTCGACCGAGGTCGAGCCACTCGCGCTCGACGTCGCTGACGGTTCTCCCGTCGCCGCGCAGGTGAGCGTTCTCGGTGGCGGACGTGCCGTCGTCTTGGCCTGCGACTACCCGTGCCACCTGGACTTCTGGCGGTCCCTGCTGGAGCGCCTCGGCGTACGCCGCCGGATCGAGACGACCGGCGCGACCCCGGGGTTGGTCACCAGCACGACGGCCGACAGCGCCGGACAGCGGCTGCTGCACCTGCTCAACGTCGCCCCGGCGCCGCAGAAGTTCTCCGTGTCGGTGCAGGGCAGACCGGTAGCCGACGGTGCGGAGATCCACCTGCCGGCACGCAGCGGGCTCATGCTCCCTCTCGACGTGCGCCTGGAAGGGGCGGTGCTGCGCTGGGCGACCGCCGAGCTCGACGGCCCGGGCGACGGGTCGACCGTCCTCCTCCGGCGTCCCGGGGTCCCTGGCCAGGCGCTGCTGGAGACGGAGCGCGCGGTCGAGGTGGACGGCGGGGCGCAGGTCACCCGGGCGGGGTCAGGATGGCTGGTGAGCTGGCCGAGCGGCGGTGAGGGCCAGCGGCTGCGCGTGCGGCTGAGCTGATGACCAACGTGGTCCTCGCCCTGGACGCTGGCGGCACCAAGCTCCTGGGCGGGCTGGTCACGCGTGACGGTGGGGTCCTTCACCGGGATGAGGTGGCGACGCCACGGGTCGCCGGTAGGTGCGATCCCGGTCTCGCCGCGCTGCGCGGGCTCGCCGGACGGCTCTTGGGTCGGGCCGAGGCGACCGGCCATGGGGTCCTCGCCACCGGGCTCGGCATCGCGGAGTTTGTCCGCGACGGAAGGGTCACCAGCGCCGAGGTCTTCGACTGGCGCGTGCAGCCACGTGACCTGCTCGGGGCCCTCGCTGGGGGCGCCGTCGCGGTCGAAGCCGATGTGCGGTGCGCGGCGTCCGCCGAGGCTGCCGCGCGCGGCCTCACCGACCGGGGCTCGATGCTCTACGTGTCCTGGGGCACCGGCCTGTCGAGCACCCTGGTCCTCGACGGGCAGTGCGTGACAGGCAGCCGCGGCGAGGCGCTGGCGTTGGGAGAGTGGCCTGTCGACGCGCGAACCGCACCGGCCTGGACCGACAGCCTGGAGCGCTTCGCGTCGGGGCTCGGCATCGCGGAGAGGTACACGCAACGCACCTCGCTCGCCGTGACGGGCCTCGAGGTGGCCCGGCGAGCAGCGGCCGACGACGCCGCCGCTCTCGACGTGGTCAAGACGGCCGCGGACGCGGTGGCCCGTGCACTGTCCTCGCTTGTCCAGGTGCTCGACCCGGATCTCGTCGTGCTCGGCGGCGGCATCGGCGCCGGGGGAGGTGGGCTGCCCGCGCGGGTTCGCCAGGAGCTGCCGCGGATCCTCACCCGCCCCGGCACGCCCGACGTGCAGCCGGCCCGCGCCGGCGCCGACGCCGGGCTGCTCGGTGCCGCGCTTTCCGCCTGGGAGGCGAACGCGGTGACGCCAAGATGACCGTCAGGTCACGGCCTCCACCCGTCGGCGACCGGCCGGCCCGACCCCAGCAGGTACGACGCGGGGGTGCCACCGCGAGCGAGGATCCGGATCCGGGTGCCACGCGGGAGGAACACCGCGTCCCCCGGGCTGAGGCAGCCAACCGTGTACTCGTCGCTTCCCTCGTCCCGGGCGTCGACCCAGAGCTCCCCGTCGGTCACCACGAGCATCGACTCGTCCTCGAGCTTGCGGTGGTCCTCGACGTGCCCGGCGAATACCCGCCCGATCGTGACCGAGAGGTGCTCCGTGTCCGCGACGGTGCCGAGCAGATGCGAGGGCACGGCATCGGCGAACCCCCACAGGGCAGTGGCGGCACCCGTGACCTTCAGCCTGGACACCGTGTCACGGTCGCTCTCCGCGTCCGGCCACCGGCGCGCCCAGCGGTGGTCGCGGTAGCGCGACTCCGTGAGCATCGGCCGGGTGACGGCGTAGCTGGACGCTGTGCCTCGCGAGGGTGGCGGTGCGAAGAACTCGAGCACGCGCGTCACCGCCTGCCCGGGGTTGAATCCGTGGTGCCAGGTGTCCCGCCCGAACAGCACTTGTTCGCCCGCCTCGGCGATCCGCACCTCACCGTGCTCGGGGTCGGCGATGACCAGGGTCCCCTCGAGCACGCAGTAGGCCACGTCGGCGGCGAACACCGTCTTGTTGTCCGCCGAGTGCCGGAACCCGCCACCGGGTGCGAGCTCGAACTCCAGCACGTGCAGCGTGTCAGTGGAGACGTAGACCCGATCGGTGACCAAGCCCGAGCCTGCGTCCCCCCACACGTGGTGGGCGGTCCCGAGACGGCGCACCACGGTGGGTGTGCGGTACGTCGGGCGGGGGGTGGATCGTCGTGAGGGTGGTGTCGGGGCGTGCATGCAGCCTCCCGGGATCGGCTCACCGGGCGCGCTGGGCACCGCGGTCGGGCCGGAAACGTACCACGCACCTGGATTGGTATTACAGGATCTCGAGGGCCCGCGCTCGCCGCCCGAGCACGGCCCTAACGGCGCTGCGGGTCCTGCCGGAGCGGCTGGCGCTGCGCGGTCTGCCGGCTGCGGAACCGGTAGCGGTCCCCCCGGTAGGAGATCACCCCGACAACCACCAACCGACCGTGCGGGTCGAACGCCTGGGACTCGGCCACGAGCAGCGGGGACCCGGGCTCGGCGCCAAGCAGCTCCGCCCTCCGAGTGTCCGCGGCCTGGGCCTCCACCGCATAGTCGGCCTCGACTGGGGCATGATCGGCCGCGGCAAGCCGCGCGTAGAGCGACTCGACGGACCAGTCGAGGTCCGGGAGCCGCGGGTCGAGCCCGAGCGGGAGCAGGTTGGAGTCGACCGCGACGGGCAGGCCGTCCAGCGTGCGCAACCGCTCCAGCTCGATGAGGTCTGCCCCCGGTGCGATGCCGAACAACTCGGCCTCGCGGAGCGTCGCCGACCGGACCTCGACACGCAGCGGTCGGGCAGCCACCACGACGTTGTCGCCGGCGACCATGTCGTGGAAGCTGAGCAGCGAGTTCGGGGGCTCGCCGAGTTGCTCGGTGGCAACGAAAGTGCCGCGACCCTGGATCGCGAACACGAGACCCCCCTCGGTGAGCTCCGCGAGCGCGCGCCGCACCGTCACGCGGCTCACCCCGAACTCGGCGCTCAGCTCACGCTCGGTCGGCAGCTGCTGGCCGGGTCCAAGATCCTGGCCGGAGATCCGCCGCGCCAGCTCGTCGCGGACCCAAGCGGTCAGTCGGCCCGAGCCGGCCTGTCGTCTGGTCTCTGGTGCGCTCACGGAGGGATCCTAGCGTTGGGCCGACCTGTTGTCTTATGAATGGTCTGGTTGTAATGTCTCCGGCCGGGTCCCTCCTTGGCGGGGCGACCGTCTCGGACCGGCGAGGAGCAAGACGTGAATGATGACCACGGGACACCGTTGACCGACGCCCACCGGGCCAAGTTCCACGAGGACGGCTTCCTGGTCGTCGACTCGTTGACGACGCCAGAGGAGCTCGCGGCGCTGCGGCCCGTCTACGACCGGCTCTTCGAGCCCGCGGCCGTCGCGGATCGAGACCGCATCGAGCTGGCGGGTACTGAGCTCCCCCAGGTCCTCAACCCCGACCACTACGCGCCCGAGCTCCTGGACACCGCCGCGTGGCGCAACGCAAACGACATCGCGCGCCTGCTCCTGGGACCGGGCACGGTGTCGACCGGGACGCACGCCATCCTCAAGCCCGCCCGGACCGGGGTGGAGACTCCATGGCATCAGGACGAGGCCTACTGGGACCCGGCACGCGACCACTTCGCGATAAGTGTCTGGATACCGCTCCAACCAGCAGTCGAGGACAACGGCTGCATGCACTTCCAACCCGGCAGCAACCGCCTTCCCGTGCTCCCGCACCGGCTGGTCGACCCCGACTCACACGGGCTCGTGCTCGTCGACACCGACGTGGTCGTCGACAGCGTGGCCTGCCCGTTGCCGCTGGGCGCGGCCACCGTGCACGGGAACCGGACCCTGCACTACAGCGGCCCCAACACGAGCGACCAGCCTCGCCGCGCGCTGATCATGTCCTTCGCGCGGCCCTCGCAGCCTCGGGAAGAGCCTCGTACGTTCCCCTGGCAGCGATCGGAGTGGGTCGCATGACACGGCCATCCCCCGCCCCACATAGAAGGAAGGACCAGCGATGACGTTGAACATCGGTGTCCTCGGACTCGGCAGCGTGTTCTCCGGACCCTACGCGGCCCTCATCACACGGCTGTCCCACGAGGGAAGGGTTCGGATAGTCGCCGGCTACGACCCCGATCCGGGCAAGCGTGAAGCAGCGGCTGCGCGGTTCGGCATGGACACCTCCCACGACCGGGCGGGGCAGGTGATCGACCGTGACGACGTCGACATCGTGCTCGTGCTCACCAGCATGAACGAGCACGGGTCGCTCGCGAAGGCGGCGCTCGAGGCCGGCAAGCACGTGCTCGTCGAGAAGCCGATGGCCACGTCCGAGGATGATGCCCGGGACCTGCTCGAGGCGGCAGCCTCCGCCCCCGGTCTTCTCGTCTGCGCTCCGCACGTCGTCCTGTCCCCGACCTATCGGCGGATGCTCGAGAAGGTCCGGAACGGCGAGATCGGCGATCTCTTCCTCGGCCGCGCACGGTACGGCTGGTCCGGCCCCTGGTGGGGCAAGTGGTTCTACGAGTCCGGCGGCGGCGCACTGTTCGACCTCGGCGTCTACAACCTCACCAGCCTGTGCGGCTTCTTCGGCTCGGTGAAGCGGGTGACCGCCATGATGGGCGTCGCGATCCCCAAGCGCGAGGCGGAGGGTGAACTGGTGACGGTCAACGCGGAGGACAACGCACACATCCTGCTCGACTTCGGGGACGGTCGCTTCGCCTCTATCGCCACAGGGTTCACCTTGCAGAAGTATCGCTCCCCCGCGGTCGAGCTGTACGGCGCGTCCGGCACCCTCCAGATGCTCGGCGATGACTGGGCTCCCGAGGGCTTCGAGCAGTGGTCGAACGAGCGAGGGTCCTGGGAGCTGTTCGGGGAGACCGACCCGCACTGGCCGTGGACCGACGGGCTGCGCCACCTCGTCGAGTGCATCGAGCGCGGCACCCCGACCGTGACCCGTCCCGAACACGCCTTCCACGCACTCGAGGTGATGCTGGCGGCCAAGCAGTCGGCCGCGGAGGGACGCGTCGTCGAGATCACCAGCACCTTCCCCGAGCTGACCTACGCGCCTGAGTCCTCTCCCGCTGGAGAGGGCCGCAGTAAGCACGACCCACGCTCGTGACCGGGGCTGCCGGTCCAGCGGGATGACAGGCAGGGGTCGCCAGGGGTGCTGTTGTCGACTTTCTGTCGGTGCGCGTTGTCCAGCCATGTTTGTCTGTTCGACTCCCCGGGCAGTCTTCTGGGACCACTGACCGGAACGGCGGTCCATACTCCCCGACCGCCGGGAGTCTGTGCGCCGTTCGTTCGGCGAAGCGATCAATCCCGCGCCCGGTGTTTGCCGACCTACCTGGTTCACGGGATGCCCCGAGCTGTGCCCACCTGGAGGAACCATGTCCCCGCGACCGTCGTCGCTGCCGAAGAGCCTTGGGGAGCTGCTCGCGACGGTCATCGCAGCGCTGGTACTTCTGGCATCCTCCATCTCGGCGGCCAACTCCGGCCAGCCGAGCCAGGTCACTCCCCTGGCCCAGGCACACGCCCACAACGACTACGAGCACGACCAGCCGCTGATGGGCGCGCTGGACCGCGGGTTCACCAGCGTGGAGACAGACGTCTGGCTCGTGGGCGGGGAACTGTTCGTCGGCCACGATCGTGACCGGGTGGTTCCCGGGGAGACGCTGGAGACGCTGTACCTCGAGCCGCTCGCCGAGCGAGTCCGCGCCAACGGGGGTACCGTCTATCCCGGTTGGCAGCAGGGCTTCCACCTGCTCATCGACGTCAAGTCCGACGCCCGACCGACGTATCTTGCGATCCACCGGGTCCTCCGCCGTTACGAGGCGATGATGACGCGGTTCTCACCAGAGGGTGTGAGGGGTGGCGCAGTCACCGCCACGATCTCGGGCAACCGGGACCTCGGCCTGATGGCCCAGCAGAACGTGCGATACGCCGCCTACGACGGTCGGCTCTCCGACCTCGGCAGTGGCGTGACCCCCAGCCTGGTCCCACTCATCAGCGACAGCTGGACCCAGACCTTCACCTGGCGAGGCATAGGGCCGATGCCGGCCTCAGAGCGCCGGAAACTGCGCGACATCGTCGCCCAGGCTCATGCGAACGGTCAACGGGTGCGTTTTTGGGCGACCTCTGAGCTGCCCATTCCGGCGCAGAGGAGCATCCGTCAGGAAGAGCTCGACGCGGGAGTCGACTATCTCGACACCGACCACCCCGCGGACCTACGGCACTTCCTCCTGAACAACGACACCACGCCCTCCACCCCACTTGTGGACTGGTGGGGACCGGCTCGAGAGCACCGGGCTCCTTGACCGATCCCTCGGCGACCACGAGCTGAAGCGCCGGGCGGGCCAGGCCCGCCGCAGCGACGGTCGACCGTGGCTTGCTGTGCCGACGAGCCAACAGCGCGAGCCGGGACGCGGTCGCGCCCCTAGGCCGACAACGCGTCCGTCAACAACGCGACGAGCGCCTCGAGCTGCACGTCGGCCGAGGACGACACTTCCTCGTCCGATCCGTCGAGCGCCCGGGCGGCCAGCCCCGCCTTGCTGTCGATGAGCCCCGCGATCCTCGTGTCGATGGTCTGCGCGGCGATGATGCGCCACGCGGTGACGGGCTCCTCCTGACCGATGCGATGGATCCGGTCAATGGCCTGGGTCTGCTCCGCGTCGGTCCAGGAGAGCTCGGCAAGCACGAGGTTGGAGGCGACCTGCAGGTTGAGACCCACGCCGGCCGCCATCAGGGAGCAGACCACGACCGAGACCTCGGGATCGTTGACGAACGCGTCGATGTTCTTCTTGCGCGACGCCGGGGTCTGGTCGCCGCGAATCGACGAGAAGCGGATCCCGCGCTTGGCGAAAGTCTCCTCGGCGACGTCCATCACGTCGACGTGCTTGGCGAAGAAGACGACCTTTCCGACGCTGCGCGCGAGCTGCGCCGCGTAGTCGGCGGCGAGGCCGGCCTTCGCCTGGCCGATGCGTCGCATCATGCTGAACACGTTCTCGTCGGACTTCGACGTGGTCGTGTCTTCCCGCTCCCAGGTGGCGACCCTGCGCACCAGGTCGTGGTCGATGCCCTCGACGACGCGACCGGACGTGCGATTCGCGAGCGCGCTCTCGTACCGCGACACCAGGCGGCGGGCGAGCTCACGCTCTGCCCTCCGGATCGAACGGCCGGCCTCGTCGTCGAGCTCGACGGGAAGGTCGGCGATGCGGCGGGCCGGGAGGTCGGCGGCCACGTCGACCTTGCGGCGACGGACGATGCCGAGGTCGACCACGCACCTGCGAGCGGCGGGGTAGAACCCGGGGTCGCCCGGCTCCAACCCGGTCTCCTCGAGCGAATCCATCAGCTCGGCGAGCGGCTTCTTGTCGTCGATCCAGCCGAGGAACTGCCAGATGGCCCTGAAGTCCTCGATGTCGTTGATCAGCGGGGTGCCGGTGAGGGCCATCAGCAGGGGTCGCGCGATACGTGACCGGATGCGCTCGGAGAGCTCCAGGACGTGCTGCGAGCGCTGGGAGGTCTTGTTCTTGATGAAGTGCGCCTCGTCGACGACCATGCCGCGGAAGCCGAGGTCCCCGAGCCAACCGACATGGCGGTCGAGCACTTCGTAGTTGACGATGACGATGTCGGCGAAGCCATCGATCGTGTCACCGTCACCGTGGATCACGGTGGCCGGCCGGTTGGGCGTCCAGAGGCCGGCCTCGTGCGCCCAGTTGGCCTTGACGACGTTCGGTACGACCGCGAGCAGCGGGTAGGCGTTCGCCGCCTGCGCGGCGAGCAATGCCTGAGCCGTCTTGCCCAGGCCTGGCTCGTCGGCGAGCAGGAAGGTCCGGTGGCCGGACGCGGCGGCGGCGACCAGCTGGGCCTGGTGCGGCATCAGCTCAAGGCCACCCGGCGCCCGGAGGGAGGACGGCTCGGGCAGGGCCATGCCTGCCGAGGCTCCGCCGCCGACGTACTCGAACGACTTGAAGAGCGGGCCGAGCAGCTCCCAACCGGCCAGGCGGCGCGGACGGGCCTTGTTTTGCGCCGCGGACGCGAAGTCGGGGGCCAGGAAGGGATTGGCGAGCTGTCGTGAGACGACCGACTGCGGCACGACCCGACGCTCGGTGACAGCCGAGGTGGCCGCGGGCTCCGAAGGCGTGACCTCGTCGGGGGCCGTCTCGACACCGGCAGCCCTCAGCATGTCGCGCTTGAGTGACCTGCCCGCGTCGGAGACGACGGCGTCCTCTGCGAGCAGCGCCAGGAGCGAGGTGTCCCGGGCGGCGCTCTTCGCGAGGATCGTTGCCACCCCGTCGAGGCGCTTGACCTGTTCGGCCCGCTGGGCGTCGCTGCTGGCGTCATCCGCCTTTATCCGGGCGCGCTCCTCGCGCACCAGCAGCGCGACGACCTGAAACTTCGTGCGCACCGAAGGCATCACGGGCCCTCGCTGCACGGCTGTCTCGACCTCACGCACAGCGCGGGCGAGCACCGGGATGATGCCGTCGTTGTCGCGGCCGCGGACACGTCGCTGGTGTCGCGGAGCGGTACGGCGAGCGCCCGATTGGCGCTGGCCTCGTCGAGCCACAGACTCCTCCTCTGGAGTACCCGGCACACTCACCGCGGCGGAATCAAGTTCCGCACGCAGTCGCGGCCGGGGCGATATGGAACGTCGAGCGGAGTGGCCGGCGTGGCCACCCCGAGACGCGACTCGGTCCCACGGATCTCGGAGAGATCGACGCGGCGAGCCCCGACGGCCCGCCCCCGGTGGGAACCTACGACCATCAGTTGATGGCCGAGTCACCGACCGCAGAGCGAAAGTCGTCGACTAGACGAGCTGCATTGCCGAGGGCCGGTGCTGTACCAATACTACCGCCCGTCGACGCGTGCGGAGACCGCGGTGGGCAAACCGGACACGGGTCGTGCCCAGCCGATGCCGCTCACGTCGCGGACAGCGGCTGGCAGTCATTGCCGCAGGAGCTGTCCTTCGACCCGGTGGCATGGTCGGCCGGACGGTGCAACACCGCATGGGCGGGTACGACGAGTGCGCCGCCGCCGTCGACAGAGGCCCGACCGTCCACGATCAGGGAGTAACCGCCCGGCGCTCGGGGCGGGAAGAGCAGCGTCACCTCGGGCCGTGAAGCGAGGTTCCCGAGCGTGCGGCTGCCGAGGCCCTCGACGGTGAGTGCTCGCTCGCGCAGGGCAGGCGTTACCGCTACCGCGTGCGGTCGCTGGTCATCGGAGACCGTCAGCAGGTAGGCGATGCCGTGATCAGCCATCGCGTCCGCCAGCATCGCGAGATCGACCTTCACGCTCATGACCCAAGGCTACGCGCCGACGCACCATCCCCACCCGACGAGGAGCAACTGCCCTGCATCGTCGCCTCAGGCGTTCCTACGGTGAGGCTATGGGCAGGAGAACGCCGGGCGCGAAGCCCGGCGCTCTCCGTCATCGTCCCGACTGCTGCTCGCTCGCTACTGCGCCACAGTGGCGCAGATGGCCCACGCGGCCACCAGGACGGTGCCAGAGCCCGTGTAGAAACCCTCGACCTCCCAGGCGTTGGCGAGCCCACCGTCCGCCTCCTCCTCGTCCCCTTCCGCGTCCACGAAGATGGGGTCAGAGGTGACGATGTCGATCTCACCCGGCTGTTGTGCGTCGCTGGAGAAGCCGCCGCCGAGGACGTACTGTCCGGGAGCACATTGCGCTCTGATCGACTGGCGCCCGTCTGAGTCCCATCCAACCGCGGTGCGGCGCTTCACCACCACGACGTTGGCTATGCCCGCAGCACCCGCCGGTCCTGCCGGACCGACCGCGCCCTGGTCGCCCTTGTCACCCTTCGGGCCAACCGCGCCGTGGTCGCCCTGGTCACCCTTCGGCCCAACCGCGCCGGGGTCACCCTTGGCACCGGCCGGGCCGGCCGGACCGACCGGGCCCATGGTGCCAGTCGCACCAGGGGCACCCGTGGCGCCAGTCGCACCCGCGGCGCCCTTCTCACCCTGCAGACCCTGCGGGCCTATCGGGCCCTGCTCACCCTGTGGGCCCATCGGACCCATCTCACCCATCTCACCCTGCTCGCCCTGCTCACCCTGCGGACCCTGTGGACCCGGCTGGCTCATCAGGCCCTGGGTGTAGCTGTTGAAGTCGAGCAGGCCGAGCGTGCCGTTCCGGACCTCGTCGGACCCGACCGCGCCCGTGCCGATATCGCGCTTCTGGATCGTCTGGTCCTTGATGTCCCAGGACGTGATCTGCGTCGCAGCCACAGCGCCACCCACACCACCCAGGGTCACGAGAACCGTCGCGCCCACGAGCACTGCGCCGGTGCGGCTGTGCACCATCTCTCCGATAGTCATGCAACTCCCCCTCTGAATTGTTCACTCGAAGCCCCCGAGCGCCGCCTGTCCATCCGTCACGATTCGTCATCGCACACCAAACCGGAGACAACCGTCGCACTCGTCTCAGGTCGCAACAGTCCCCCTTCAAATGGCTGGACGTTCCCTATCAGAGCAAATGGGGCTGAGACGGCTCAATAGTCCGTGCAGTGGAATCGCGTGGTCTTTCCGGACCCTTCAGTGGTGACTGGACGTACTGAATCGCAATAAAGACAGGCAGTTCTGACTCTCCCGGCAAATGGGAGCAACTGGACCAGGTCACGACTCTGGACCAGGTCACGACTGAGGAACGTCGAGCAGCCGCAGGACTTCGTATTCGACCATCTGCCCAGTCAACGACTCGCCTATCGCTTCCCAGCCGGTTGGCTAACGTGGACGGTGTGAGACCAGGAGTGCGGCTGGCGCTGGCCGGAGTCCTGCTGGCGAGCGGGCTGACGGCATGCGGGACGGAGCGTGACACGTCACTGCCGACACCGCCAGGCAGCCCGTCCACCGACCACCGGACCACGAGCGCGAAGTCCGGCCCAGCCACCCCGGCACCCTCCGCCCCACCAGCGGCGAGTCGCAGTGGCTCGTTGTCCCCGCAGCGGTCCGCGCTGGGCACCGTACCGCCACCGTGGCTTGGGACGCGCCCGCTGCCCAGGACGGCGGAGGGGTACGGCGAGATCCGCCCCACGCCGCCCGTCATGCGGGTGAGGCGCTGGAACACCCGCGATTCGATCCCGATGCTCCCGGGCACCGGCTTCAAGGCGATCGTCGCCAGTCCCGCGCCGAAGTCGGTGATCGCCCGGTCCACCTGGCAGGCCGGCTGCCCGGTCGACAAGGGCGACTTGGCGTCGATCAGGGTGACTTACTGGGGCTTCGACGACGTCCGCCACTCCGGCGAGATGCTGGTCAACCAGTCCGTGGCCGATGACGTGGTCGATGTGTTCCGGCAGCTCTACGAGGCCAAGTTCCCGATCGAGTCGATGGGCATCGCGAGACCCGAGGACCTCGACGCCCCGCCGACGGGCGACGGCAACGTCACCGGGTCGTTCGCCTGCCGCCCGATCCGGGGCGGGACGGAAGACTCCCAGCACGCCTACGGCCTCGCGGTCGATCTGAACCCGTTCCAGAACCCTTACCACATGGACGACGTGGTCCTCCCTGAACTGGCGTCGGCGTACCTCGACCGCGGCTGGCTCCGCCCCGGCATGATCGTGCCCGACGGGCCAACGGTGCGCGCGTTCGCGTCGATTGGCTGGGAGTGGGGCGGCGACTGGTCGAGCCTGAAGGACTACCAGCACTTCAGTGTCAACGGCCATTGAGCACGCTGCTGCGGCCACGTCTGAGCCACACGAGAACCCGAAGTCTTGGCGCCGGGACCCTTCTCATGCATCGGTCAGGAGGCGACGACCTTCTGCGTCTCCACCTCGGGGCCCTGCACGGAAGCGCCGCCGGCCAGCGCGACGAGCTTGGTGACCGGACGGCCGAGCCGGCGACGCAGCTTGCGTTTGGTCTCCTCGACGTAGCCGTTGGGGAGTGAGAGTCGGATGACCTTTGACCACGCCGAGGCGACCTGCGTGGGCAGCGGGCCGGTCGTGTAGGTGAGGCCGTACTCCTCGAAGAGAGCCTGCACCTGCGGGGCGATCTCCTGGTAGCGGTTGCTCGGGAGGTCGGGGAAGAGGTGGTGCTCGATCTGGTAGGACAGGTTGCCAGTCATGATGTGCAGGGCCTTGCCGCCGCTGATGTTGGCCGAGCCGAGCATCTGCCTCAGGTACCACTCGCCGCGTGTCTCCCCTTCGATCGAGCGCCGCTCGAAGGTCTCGACGCCCTCGGGGAAGTGGCCGCACATGATGACCGAGTGGGTCCACAGGTTGCGGCCCAGGTTCGCCGTCGCGTTGGCGCCGAGGGTTGGCAGGAACGACGGGCCGGACAGCAGCGGGTGGACGACGTAGTCCTTGGTGACCTGGCCGCGGATCTTCTTCAGCACCTGCTTGGTGCGGGTCTTGAACTCCGGGCTCTGCCGCCGCTTCTCCGAACTCAGGTTCTTACCGAGCTCGAGGTCGTAGGCCGCGATGCCGTACTCGAAGAAGCACGCGTTGACGAAGTTCCACAACGGCTGCGCGAGGTAGAGCGGGTGCCAGCGCTGGTCCTCGTCGACGCGCATGATGCCGTAGCCGAGATCGTTGTCGCGGCCGATCACGTTCGTGTAGGTGTGGTGCAGCTCGTTGTGCGCGTGCTTCCACTGCTCCGACGGCGAGGCGTTGTCCCACTCCCAGGTCGTGGAGTGGATCTTGGGATCGCGCATCCAGTCCCACTGGCCGTGCATCACGTTGTGGCCGATCTCCATGTTCTCCAGGATCTTGGACACCGACAGGCCGGCGGTGCCGACGAGCCAGGCGGGCGGGATCAGCGAGAACAGCAGCACGGCCCGGCTGGACAGCTCCAGCTTGCGCTGCACGTCGATGACCTTGCGGATGTACGCCGCGTCGGACGCGCCACGCGAGGCGACGACTTCGGCCCGGATGGCGTCGAGACGACGGCCGAGCTCCTCGATGTCCGAAGGCGTCAGGTGCGCGATCGGGTTGTCGGACTTCTTCTGTAGGACGGTCATGGGATCTCCTTGTCAGAGGTCGATGTCGCAGGCGCCGGCCGCGGCCGAGACGCAGGTCTGGATGATGACGCCGTCGCCGGGGGCGGCCGTGGTCACGTCGCCGGAGCGCAGGTCGCGCACCGAGCCCTCGCGCAGCGGCAACACGCACGAGAAGCAGATGCCCATGCGGCAGCCGGAGGGCATCAACAGGCCGGCCTGCTCACCAGCGTCGAGCAGAGGTGTCGCCCCGTCGACCTCAACGACGGTGCCGGTGCCGGTGAACCGGACGCTGCCTCCCTCGCCGGGCTCGACGAGCGCGGGGCGGAACCGCTCGGTGTGCAGCCGCTCAGACTGGCCGAGCGCGGCCCACTGCTCCTCGATGGCGTCGAGGAGGCCGGCCGGGCCGCAGGCCCAGGTCTCGCGCTCGCTCAGGTCGGGCACCAGGACGGCGAGGGCGGCGACGTCCAGCCGGCCGTGGTCGTCGGTGTGCTGCTCGACCAGCCGCAGCCGGCCGGCTTCGGCCAGGACGCGCAGCTCGTCGCCGAAGATCACGTCGTCGGCGCTGGATTCCGAGTGCACGAGTACGACGTCCTCGAGCTGGTCGAGGCCCGCGCGCAGCATGCCCATCACCGGGGTGATGCCGCTGCCACCCGTGACGAACAAGACCTTGCGCGGTGCGGCGTCGGGCAGCACGAAGTCACCCAGTGCCTGGTCGAGATGGATCAGCTGTCCCGGCCGAAGCTCCTGGGCGAGGTGGGCGCTGACCAGACCGTCCGGGACCGCCTTGGCCGTGATCGTGAGCAGGCCGTCGGCAGCGCCGGGCGCCGACGTCAAGGAGTAGGAGCGCCACAGCCGCACGCCGTCGACGTCGAGACCGATGCGGACGTACTGGCCGGGCCGGTGGCCCCGCCAGGCGCCGCCCGGCTGGAGGACGACGGTCACCGCGTCGGCGGTCTCGGGGCGGACCTCCACCACGCGGGCGCGTAGGTCGGCGCCGGCGCGGAGCGGGCGGAACATGTCGAGGTAGTCGGCAGGGTCACGCGGGTGGGTCACAGCAGCCGCCACCTGCAAGACCCGGTCCCGCAGACGCCGGGCGCCGCCGGACGAGCCGGAGTCGCGTACGAGCGTCGTCATGTCTCAATGGTCCGCGGCAAGAGGTGTAAGTTCATGACCGCAGAACGTGAATTCCTCCCAGGAAATTGTTCGGAGCGCACAAGTGGGCGAGAGTAACCCGACCCGGCATGCCAGCCGGACCGCGCGCGAAGCGGCCGAGCTCGACCTTGGCGAAGCGGCGATCGGTCTCCTCCGCTCCCAGCTGCCCTCGGTCGCCGAGGACACCGTACGCGCGGTCATCGTCGAGGTGCCCGGCTACGCCAACGCCCTGGCTGGGCCGATGGGCGCCAACATCCAGGACGCGGTACAGCTCGCCCTCGGCGGGTTCCTCAGCCTGGCCAGCCGACCCCGCGGCAGCGATCCCGGCACGCCGCTGGCGCCCGCGCTGGAGGGCGCCTACGCGTTGGGCAGGGGCGAGGCTCGCAGCGGCCGCAGCATGGACGCGCTACTCGCCGCCTACCGGGTCGGGGCGCGGGTGTCGTGGCGCGAGCTGTCGGCAACGGCGGTCGAGGCCGGACTCTCCGCGCAGACCCTCTCCCAGTTCGCGGAGCTGGTCTTCGCCTACATCGACGAGCTCTCCGCAGCCAGCGTGGCGGGCCATACCGACGAGCTGGCCACCACCGGCCGGGTTCGGGAGCGTTATCTCCAGCGGCTGGGCCGGAGCCTGGTGCGCGGCGACCCCGCAGACCAGCTTGCCGCGTCGGCCGAGCGGGCGGACTGGGAACCACCACGCACGCTGACCGCCGTCATGCTGCCCAGTGCGCACGTGCGCCGAGTGCTGGACTCCTTGGACCAGCGCACCCTGCGACCCGAGGAGGACTTGCCCGACCTCGACAGCGACGAAGACGAGTCAGAGGTCGCCGTTCTGCTGGTCCCCGACGCCGAGGGGGCTGCCCGCGGCGCGCTGATGCGGACCCTCCGGGGACACCAGGCCCATGTGGGTCCACCCCGCGAGTGGGCGCTCGTGCGGGCGTCGTACCTGCGCGTGCTCCGCGCCCGGCGGCTCGGCCTCCCGACCGAGGGCGACTCGCCCGTCGACACCGAGCAGCACCTCACCTCGCTCGTGGTGGCTTCCGACCCGGCGGCCTTGGCTGACCTGCGCCGCCAGGTGCTCGCGCCGTTGGACGGCGTACGGCCCGCCACGGCTGAGCGCCTCGTCGAGACCCTCCGGGAGTGGCTGCTCCACCAGGGCCGCCGCGACGACGTGGCGAACGTCCTGCACGTTCACCCGCAGACCGTTCGCTACCGGATGGGCCGGGTCCGCGACCTCTTCGGCGACCGGCTCAACGACCCAGCCGCCGTACTTGCTCTGACCGTCGCCCTCGCACGCGACCCGTCGCCCGCGCCGCCCGGTTAGATCCGGAGTGGAAGGCGGGCCGTCCAGGCCGGCCGGCAGGCGGCCGACCTGGACGTCGGGATCAGGCCAGGTCGAACCGATCGAGGTTCATGACCTTGTCCCACGCCTGCACGAAGTCGCGGACGAACTTCTCCTTCGAGTCGTCGGTCGCGTAGACCTCCGCGATCGCTCGGAGCTGTGAGTTGGAACCGAAGACGAGGTCGACAGCAGTGGCGGTCCACTTGAGCTCGCTCGTGCCGCGATCCCTACCCTCGAACACGTTCTCAGCCGAGGCGGACGCCTTCCATTCCGTGCTCCCGTCGAGCAGGTTCACGAAGAAGTCGTTGGTCAACGTCTCGGGCCGGTCGGTGAAGATGCCGTGTTGGGCTCGACCAACGTTGGCGTTCAGCGCCCGCATGCCGCCGATCAGAGACCGTGAGCTCGGGAGCGGTCAGCTTCAACAGGTTGGCCCGGTCCAAGCAGCCGGATCTCCGCCGGCAGCTTCTCTCCGGCTCGGAGGTAGTTGCGGAACCCGTCGGCGGTCGGTTCGAGCACGGCGAACGCCTCCACGTCGGTCTCCTCCTGGGAGGCGTCCGTGCGCCCTGGCACGAACGGGACGGTGATGTCGTGGCCGGCGTTCTTCGCCGCTTGCTCGACGGCCGCGCAGCCTCCCAGGACGATCAGGTCCGCGAGGGAGACCTCTCGTCCCGCTGGACTGCGAGCGGTTGAAGTCCTGCTGGATCTGCTCGAGGGTCTGCAGCACCTTGCTCAGCTCGGCCGGGTCGTTGACCTCCCAGTCCCGTTGCGGCGCAAGGCGGATCCGCGCACCGTTGGCCCCGCCACGCTTGTCGGTGCCACGGAAGCTGGCCGCCGACGCCCACGCCGTGGAGACCAGCTGGGAGATGGACAGTCCCGATCCGAGGAGCTTCTCCTTGAGGACAGCGATGTCCGCGTCCCCGATCAGGTCGTGATCGACCGCCGGGACGGGGTCCTGCCACAGCTGCGGCTCCGGAACCCACGGGCCGAGATAGCGGGAAACGGGTCCCATGTCGCGGTGAAGACAGCTTGTACCAGGCCTTGGCGAACGCCTCCGCGAGCTGGTCCGGGTTCTCCAGGAAGCGCCGCGAGATCGGCTCGTAGACCGGGTCGACGCGTAGCGCGAGGTCCGTCGTCGCCATCATCGGGGCGTGCCTGACCGAGGGGTCGTGCGCGTCGGGCACGGCGTCCGCCCCGGCGCCGTCCTTCGGCTTCCACTGCTTCGCGCCGGCAGGGCTCTCGGCCAGTTCCCACTCGTAGCCGAACAGCGTCTCGAAGAAGCTGTTGTCCCACGTGATCGGGGTGGGCGTCCATGCACCCTCGAGCCCGCTGGTGATCGTGTCCTTGCCCTTGCCGCTGCCGAAGGTGTTCTTCCAGCCGAGACCCTGGTGCTCGAGGGGGCAGCCCTCGGGCTCGGGACCGACGTACTCGGCGGCGGCGGCACCGTGGGTCTTGCCGAAGGTGTGGCCGCCGGCGATGAGCGCAACCGTCTCCTCGTCGTTCATCGCCATGCGACGGAAGGTCTCTCGGATGTCACGTGCGGCAGCCAGCGGATCCGGCTTGCCGTTGGGGCCCTCGGGGTTCACGTAGATCAGACCCATCTGCACGGCGCCGAGCGGACCGGAGAGCTCGCGGTCGCCGCTGTAGCGCTCGTCTCCGAGCCAGGTGTCCTCTGGCCCCCAGAAGATCTCCTCGGGCTCCCAGATGTCCTCTCGCCCGAAGCCGAAGCCGAAGGTCTTGAAGCCCATCGACTCCAGGGCGACAGTTGCCGGCGAAGACCAGGAGGTCGGCCCAGGAGATCTTCCGGCCGTACTTCTGCTTGACCGGCCACAGCAACCGGCGGGCCTTGTCGAGGTTCGCGTTGTCGGGCCAGCTGTTGAGGGGGGCGAAGCGCTGAGCGCCGTCGCCACCACCGCCCCGGCCGTCCTCGATGCGGTACGTGCCGGCGGCGTGCCAGCTCATCCGGATGAAGAGCGGCCCGTAGTGGCCGTAGTCGGCCGGCCACCAGTCCTGCGACGTCGTCATCACCTCGAAGATGTCCTGCTTCAGCGCGTCGACGTCGAGGGTCTTGAACTCTTCTGCGTAATTGAAGTCCTCGCCCATGGGGTTGGCCCGGGGTGAGTGCTGATGGAGAACCTGCAGGTTGAGCTGATTGGGCCACCAGTCTCGGTTCGTCCTGGGCCGAGTCGGGGTTGGAGTTGGGGATGGGATTACAGGGTTTTCACTCTCGCTGCCACGATCAGACACGTCGGTCGTTCTCCTGTCTTGATGTCTCGTTCTGTCAACTGGTTGCTGGTGCCGCGACACACTCGGGACAAACGCCCCAGTAGGTGACCTCGGCCTCGTCGATCGAGAAGCCCTGGTCGTCGGACGCGGTCAGGCAGGGAGTCTCGCCGACGGCGCAGTCGACGTCGGCTATGGCACCGCAAGACCGGCACACGACGTGGTGGTGGTTGTCCCCGACCCGCGACTCGTAGCGAGCCACTGAGCCGGACGGCTGGATGCGCCGCACCAGCCCCGCGGCGGTCAGCGCACGCAGCACGTCGTACACGGCCTGGTGGGACACCTCGGGGAGGTTCTCCCGCACGGCACCGATGATCGAATCCGTGTCGGCGTGCGGATGATCGTGCACCGCGGTCAGCACCGCCACCCGAGGACGCGTCACCCGCATAGCCGCTCCGCGCAACATGCGCTCGAAGTCGGACGTGTTGGGCACGCTCCCGAGTATTGACCATTCTCTGGAATCAGTAAAGATCAGGGGTCGACTCGCGGCCCCTCGGGGGCTGAGGGCGCCCTGACGCACGGAGCCGTTGCGAGTGGTGCCGAACCGCTGCTCGATGTCAGGGGGCCCCGTCAGCGACGGGCAAAAGCGGCCGAGCCTGGCCAAGGACGGGCGTCCGCTCCCGCAGGGAGTCCCACAGTTCCGAGCGGTGTTTCGGTGCGCTTGCGTGCCCACATTGTGGTTATGGATGGAGGCGGCCTTTGGCCTCGTCGATGCCTTCCTCGGGGAGAAGCTGCCGCTGGTCCAGGACGTAGAGCAGGGCAAAGCCCGGCACCACGAGTAGCACCGCGAGGGCGACCGCGACGAGGACGGCCGTGAGCGTCCCTGTCGGGGCCGCCGCCGCGGATACGGTGAGCGACTCGGGCAGCAGGTAGGGCCACTGCGCGACTCCCCAGGCCACCACCAGCGAGGCCATCGCGAGGGCGGCCAGCGGTCGAGCCCCGCGCGCGGCGCCAAGCACCAGCAGGACCAGGGCGCCGAGCCAGCAGCCGAGGCCTGCGGCCACGACCGGGAGAGCCCGCGACGTGAGGCCGTCGAAGACGTACGACGCGTCGTCGCGAACGACGAAGGCGCCCACGATGAGCACGACAGCGACGGCGGTCGCGGCGACCACGAACCGACGTCGGAAGTACTCCGCGAGGTCCGCCTGACCGGTTCCCCGCGCCTCCCAGACGAGGTAGACCGCTGCCAGATAGGCGACCATCACCACGGCCAGGACTCCGGCGAAGACCGAAGTCGGGTTGACCCAGCTATCGACCGGGTCGCCCGCCTTGCCGCCGGCCGGCACCCGCCCGGAGGCGATGCCCCCGGCCACCGCGCCCATGCTGTAGGGCACGAGCACCGAGGAAGCAGCGAAGCAGGCGCCAAAGATCCTCCGGCTCCTCGCGCTGACCACGGCCTTGCGGAACGCGAAGCTCGCGCCCCGAAACACGATGCCCAGGGCAGCCAGGGTCAGCGGAACGAACAGGGTGAGCATGATCGAGGCATAGGCCTCGGAGAACGCCGTCCAGCTGACGACGAAGATGAAGATCAGCCACACGTGGTTGGCCTCCCAGACCGGCCCGATCGCGCGCTCGATCAGCGCCCTCGGCCGTCGCCCCCGTTCGGGGCCGCCCGCGGTGAGGTCCCAGATCCCCGCGCCGAAGTCGGCGCCGCCGAACAGCGCGTAGCAGGTGAGCGCGAGCAGCAGGACGATGGCGACGGCGGTGCTCATCGGGTCGGCTCGTCCACGGTTGTCGCTGAGCCCTCCGGCGGAGCGGTCGGCGCGTACGGGCTGTCGTACTCGATGAACTGCTCCTGCTCGCGGAACCGCCGGGCCATGGCCCGTAGCACCAGGACGGTGGTGACGGCGAGGGCAAGGTAGACCACCACGACGACGACGAACGTGATCCACACACCGGTGTTGGCCGTCGCGGCGTCCTCGACCTTCATGTGCCCGTAGACGATCCAGGGCTGGCGGCCGACCTCGGTCACGACCCAGCCTGCCTCCATCGCAATCACAGCGACGAGCCCGGAGCAGGCCGCGCACCGGAGGAACCACCTGCTGCCCGGCATCCGCCGACGCAGGACCCAGCTGGCGGCGTACCACATCGACAGCAGGAACAGCAGCGTGCCGAACCCCAGCATGACATCCCATGCGAGATGCACGGTGTTGACCTGGCGGATCGTCGGTCGTTCGTCGACCGGCACCGTGTCCAGGCCCTTGACGACCGTCGAACGGCCCGTGCTCGGGTCAGACAGCCACGAGGCTAGCCCGGGGATCGGGATGCCGCCGCTGACCTCACCGTCCTCGTTCAGGTTGCCCAGCAGCGTCTCCGGAACGTCGCTGCTGGTCTTGGGGACGAGCTCGATGGCGGCGAACTTGACCGGCTGTTCGTTGTAGACCCAGCGGGCGAGGGAGTCGCCCACCCCCATCTGGACGGGGGTGGCGATCGCGGCGACGGTGAAGGCGATGGTGAAGCCCAGCCGGTGGTAGTGGTCGCTGCGTCCCCGGAGCATCGCGGTCGCGTATACCGAGGCGATCAGGAACCCTCCGACGAGGTACGCCGCGACGAGCATGTGGGCCGCCTCCAGCGGCATCGCGTCGTTGAAGATGACCTTCATCGGGTCGACGTCGACCACGTTTCCGTCGGCGTCGAGCGTGAAGCCGGACGGCGAGTTCATCCATGCGTTGGCCGCGACCACCGAAATGCTGCCGAAGATCCCGGCGAGCCAGATCGGCACCCCGGTCCAGAAGTGAGCCCACGGCTTCAACCGTCGCCAGCCGTAGATGTAGATGGCGATGAAGATCGCCTCGGTGAAGAAGAAGAGCCCTTCGAAGCCGAAGGGCACCCCGAAGGCCTCTCCCCACTTCCCCATGAACTTCGGCCAGAGCAGGCCGAACTCGAAGCTGAGCACGGTCCCGGTGACCGCTCCGACCGCGAACGTCACCGCAATGTACTTCGACCAGCGCTGGGCCAGCAGCAACGCTTCCCGGTCGTGGTGGCGCACTGCCCGGTAGTTCGCGACCAGGGTCATGAACGACCACGAGACACCCAGGGGCACCAGGATGATGTGGCACATGAGGGTGAACGCCATCTGGGCGCGCGCCCACGGGACAGGGTCGACCGCAGCGGCCGTGACGAGCGCATCGATACAGTTCCCGCCGACGGCCGCGAGTGCGTCGAACCCGGTCAGACCCACGGCCCGAACCAGCCGCCATGCGGGGCGACGAGCGCCTCCGCGGCGGCCGGGCCCCAGGAGTCCGGCGCGTAGGACTGGACAGCAGGTGGGGCATCGAGCAGCGGCTGCACGATGCGCCAGTTCTCCTCGATCACGTCTTGCGATTTGAACCGGCCGGTTTGACCGGCCATGGCAGCGTGCAGAAGCACTTCGTATGGCGTCGGTGCCTCCCCGCCCTCGTTGGCGAACTCCATGTCCAGGCTGATCGTGCTCGGCCCGGTCTCGTCGGCGCGCCGGGCGTCGAGCAGCAGACGGACGCCGGTCGTGGGGTCAAGCCTGATGACCAGCTGGTCACGAGTCGGTCGGATGTGACGGTCGAATCCAACCCCCAGGCTCACCGGCGGCGGTTCCTTGAACACGACACGAAGCTCCGTCTCGGTGGTGGGCAGCCGCTTCCCGGCGCGGATGAAGAACGGGACACCGACCCACCGCCAGTTGTCGATGTCCAGCCGCAACGCAGCGTAGGTCTCGGTCATGGAGTCGGGCGCGACGCCATCAATGTCGCGGTAGCCGTCGTACTGGCCGCGCACATGCCCCGCAAGATCTGCGTCCCGGACCGCCCGGAACGCCGCAACCTGCGCATCCCTCAAGGCACGGGCGTCGTGCCCGGCCGGGGGCTCCATCGCAGCTGCCGCCACCACTTGCATCAGGTGGTTCACCACGACGTCACGCAACGCGCCAACCGGGTCGTAGAAGTGGCCCCGGTCCTCGACCCCGAAACTCTCGGCCATCGTGATCTGGACACACTCGACGTAGGTGCGGTTCCACACAGGTTCCAGCATCGCGTTGCCGAACCGGAGGTAGAGGATCTCCTCGAGTCCCATCTTCCCCAGATAGTGGTCGATCCGGAAGAGTTGTGACTCCGTGACGTACTGGTGGAGCTCCTCGGCGAGGGCGTGCGCCGAGGCCGCGTCATGGCCGAACGGCTTCTCCACGACGATCCTGGCGCTGGACGTCAGCCCGGCCTCGGCCAAGCCCTCGACCACCATCGCGAACAGCGAGGGCGGGATCTCGAGGTAGAACACCGGCTGGGCCATGCCCTTGACTGCCTCCGCGACGCGTCGATAGGTCGCCGCATCGGAGAAGTCCCCTTGGACGTAGGCAAGCCGGTCGGCGAGCCGGGCGAACGTCGCGTCGTCCAGCTGCTCCCCGGAGGTCTGGATCGACTCCCGCGCCCGGGCCACCAGCTGGTCGACGCTCCAGTCGTCGACGGCGACGCCGACGACGGGGCAGTCAAGCAGGCCGCGCCGCTCCAGCCGGTAGAGGGATCGGAACGTCATGACCCTGGCCAGGTCGCCGGTTAACCCGAACACAACCAGCACGTCCGCGGGTGCCTCGGCTGCCATTCCAGGGGGTGAAGTCTGCTTCGGCGCAGTGGTTACTGTCATCGATCCTCCCGATGCCATGCACGCGGCCCGCTCGACCGGAGGCTGCCTGCGGCTAGCAAACCTCCCACCAACGCCTGCGGACATCGTCCGCCAGGGATGATGGCGCGGGCCGTACGCCGCGCAGAGCATGGTCAGGGCGGTCGCCGCTCGGCGGGCGGACCAGATCAAGGGACCAGTGATGGCCAACGACGAATACGACGTGGTGATCATCGGAACCGGGGCCGGCGGGGGCACACTCGGCCACCGGCTGGCCACCGGCGGGAAACGGGTGCTCTGGCTGGAGCGCGGTAGGTTCCTTCCACGCGAGCTGGACAACTGGGACTCCACAGCGGTGTTCGTGCGCGGCAAGTACCTGGCCCCGGAACAGTGGTTCGACCGGCACGGCCACCATTTCCAACCCGAGGTCAACTACTACGTCGGTGGGAACACCAAGTTCTACGGCGCCGCGCTGTTCCGGCTGCGACCCGAGGACTTCGGCGAGATCGAGCACCACGGCGGCTTGTCGCCGGCCTGGCCGATCGGGTACGACGACCTCGAGCCCTACTACGTACGGGCCGAACACCTCTACCGGGTGCACGGCCGGCACGGCGAGGACCCCACCGAGGGCCCGACCAGCGCCCAGTACGCGTTCCCGCCGGTGTCTCATGAGCCCCGGATCCAGCAGCTCAACAACGACCTGGAGAAGGCCGGACTGCACCCCTTCCACCTGCCCATCGGCGTCGACCTGGTGGAGGACGACCTCGGCCATGCGACACGGCAGAGCGCGTGTATTCGATGCAGCCGGGTGGACGGCATGCCGTGCCTGCTCGGCGCCAAGTCCGACGCGCAGACAATCTGCGTCGACCCAGTCCTTGACCGCGACAACGTCACCCTGGTGACCTCAGCGCGCGTGCGGCGACTCGAGACCGATCCCACCGGCCGAACGGTCACCGGGGTGGTCACCGAGCTCGCAGACGGACAGGTCGCCACGTACACCGGCGACGTGGTTGTGGTCGCCTGCGGCGCGGTGAACTCCGCAGCGCTCCTGCTGCAGTCGGTCTCCGAGAAGCATCCGGACGGCTTGGCGAACAGCTCCGGCGTCGTGGGGCGCCACTACCTGCGCCACAACAACGCCGCCGTCATGGCGGTGTCCCGAGAACCCAACCCGACCAGCTTCCAGAAGACCCTGGCACTCAACGACTGGTACCTGGGATCCGACGACTGGGACTACCCACTCGGCGGCATCCAGATGCTCGGCAAGTCCGACGAAGTGATGATCCACGCGCAGGCCCCCCGCTGGGCCGGCAAGCTCTCCCCGGACATGCCTTTCGCGGTTCTCGCCCACCACGCGGTGGACTTCTGGCTGTGCGGCGAGGACCTCCCCCATCCGGACAACCGGGTGACGGTGGACAGCAACGGCGCCATCCACCTCACCCTCGACGAGAACAACAACATCGAAGGGGTCAAACGACTCCGCCGGAAGCTCAAAGGCATTCTCCCCGACCTGGGCATGGATCCCCGGCACCTGCTCGAGCACAGCCTCTACCTGCACAAGACGATGCCCATCGGCGCGACCGCACACCAAGCCGGCACCGTGCGCTTCGGCACCGACCCGCGCACCAGCGCCCTCGACGCCACCTGCCGAGCCCACGACCTGGACAACCTCTACGTGGTCGACACCAGCTTCTTCCCGAGCATCGGGGCGGTGAACCCCTCGCTGACCGCGATCGCGAACGCCCTGCGGGTCGGCGACCACCTCATCGAGCGGCTCGGGTAGCTGTCGTGTCGGCATCGATCACGTCCCGGCTGCTGCGATGGGCAGCGCGGCGCGCCGACGTCCTGCCGGGCGACGACCTGACCCGACGACGGGTTGTCATCATCGGCGGTGGCTTCGCCGGGCTGTTCGCCGCACGAGGCTTCCGCGGCGCCCCCGTGCGGGTAACCCTCATCGACCGCACCGCGCACCACCTGTTCCAGCCTCTGCTCTACCAGGTCGCCACCGGCGTCCTCTCCGAGGGAAAGGTCGCGGTGCCGCTACGCAGCGCGCTGCGCTACCACTTCAACGTCGACTGCCTGATGGCCGACGTCGACTCGGTGGATGTCGACGGTCGACAGGTGCACGCCGTCCGCCCCGGCGGAGAAGCCCTCGCCGTCCCCTATGACGACCTCATCGTGGCCGCCGGTGTCCGTCCGTCGTACTTCGGTCACGACGAGTTCTCGACGCACGCCCCCGGGATGAAGACCCTGCAGGACGCGTTGACGATCCGCCGGAAGATCTTCGGTGCGTTCGAGATGGCGCAAACCGCCACGGAGCCGGAGGAGCGACGACGCTGGCAGACCTTTGCCGTGGTCGGCGCCGGACCCACGGGGGTTGAGCTCGCGGGGCAGATCCGGGAGCTGGCAACGCTGACCCTTCGGTGGCAGTACGACAGAATCCGACCTCAAGACGCCCGGGTGCTCCTGTTCGACGGAGGCGACGCCCCGCTCGCCCAGTTCGGGCCTCATCTGTCCGCACGCGCCAGGAACACACTCGAGAAGCTCGGCGTGGAGCTGCACATGCGGTCGCTGGTGACCAACGTCGACGAGCAGGGACTGATGGTCCGGGAACCTGGCGGGGACACCACCAGGTTCCCGTCCGCCACAATCCTTTGGACCGCCGGGGTCGCGGCCGCCCCTCTGGCGGACCAGCTCGCCCGGGCAACCGGCGCCGACCAAGACCGCGCTGGTCGCATCAAGGTCCGGCCCGACCTCACCCTGCCCGGGCATCCGGAGATCTCCGTTGTCGGAGACATGATGAGTCTCAACGACCTCCCCGGCGTCGCCGAGGTGGCCATGCAGTCCGGCCTGCACGCGGCCGGCAGGATCCGGCGCAGCGACTCGGACGCCGGCTCCGGGTCGCGCCCGTTCCGTTACCACGATCTCGGCTCGGCCGCCTACATCGCCCGAGGGAATGCTGTGATCTCCTTCCACCGGTTGCACGCAGGTGGCTGGCTGGGATGGGCAGGTTGGCTACTCATTCACCTCACCTTCCTCACCGGATTCCGAAACCGCGGCGGTGCGGTCATCACCTGGCTGCTCACCTTCGGTCGGGAAACCCGCCCTGAGCGGGCGTTCACGATGCCTCGCCCGCGTGCCGACTTCGACCGGCAGGACCGCGACGAACACCGCATTTCCACGTGAGCGGTCACAGCACGGCGATCGGGTTGATCGGGGACCCGGTCCCGCCGGGCAGCCGGAGCGGGGCGATGAGACACAGGAACGACCATCGCCCTGCTTGCTCGCAGACCGGCACGAGGTCTTCGAACTGCAGGTAGTCCAGCAGCATCAGGCCGATCGCGTTGATGGCCAGCACGTGCACGGGGAAGCCCACCCCGTCGACCACACTCGGTGCGGTGTCACTGTTCCCGTCACTGCCGAGCACCGCCACCTGCCTCTCGGCCAGCAGCGGCATCACGGCCGGATGCAGCCCGGCCCGGGCCGCGGCGACGTCCCAGGGCCCACGCTCCCTCCGCCGTCGTCGGTGCCCCACCCGTACCAGCAGGATGTCTCCCCGGCCGACCTGGACGCCCTGGTCCCGCTCCGCCGCGAGCAGATCGTCGACGGTCACGTGTGTCCCCAGGCTCCAGCCAGGGCACCCCGCGGGACCGCGGTACGTCGAGCAACACCCCGCGGCCGACGATCCCGTCCGCGGCCAACCCGACGGACAGCTCGCTCGCCCCGTCCTCGGTGATGGTGCCCGCGTCCACGCGGTTGTACAGCTCGCCGTCGAAGATCGCGTGGCACAAGGCGTCGAGGTGGCTGTCGGCGTTGCCGTGGATGTTCATGGCGATCCGGTCCATGCTGAACGCAAGCCCAGGGCCGGCATCGGCCGCCGGTGGCCCTTTCATCAGGTGCTGGGCGGGGTCGGGGTTGTCGGGCGTCACCCGGCCCTCCACCGGCACGGCAAGCGACACCGCGCGGCCCAGCCTGACCTCGCCGGCGGCGGCGCTCGTCTCGGCGGGGGTGAGGTGGTTCAGCGCCCCGCGCCGGTCGTCCGGCCCCCATGGCAGCCGGCTACGAAGCAGCTGATACAGCGAGCGGAACTCCGCCTCGGTCATCCGACCCGACGAGGGCCCGGTCGCCCCGGCGCCCGTGCCCGTGATGCTGGTCATGTCATCAGCCTCCAAGTGTCGCGCGCCCGCGGGCGCGCCGTCGCCAGATGGCCTTCTGCGCGGGGAGTCCGGCCATCGCAACGGCTGTCAGAACCGTGACGTTGAGAAGGAGCTGGAGGGTGGAACCCCAGGCCTCGGTCCCACTCCCGAATGCGAGCGACACGTCGATGTTCTGCAGCACGATCGAGCCTCGCTGTTCCACGCCGAGGTGGCGGATTCGCCCGATGACTTCGTCGACCGCGCCTTGCAGCACATCGAACTGCACCGCATCTCCGTCAGGACAGCTGACCGCAGATCGGAGCACGGTCAGGTTCATCACTGCCGGCTCCGAGCGGAGCAAAGGCACCAGCACGTCGGTGATGTCGGGTGGGCTCACTACCCGCAACTGAATCATCGCGCCACCGTCCAGCCGAACTCCCTCGAGCAGCTCATCGGATACAGCCCGCCGAAGATCGCCTTGTCGGGTCGCGCCGGACAACGCGGACAACACAGGGACCACCGTGCCGAAGTGCCGGAGGCAGCCCCTGTTCGTGGACCCGCTGTCGTGCCATCCGATCAGCTCGCTCTCCACCTGGTCACACGTCCACAGTCACAGCCGACCGCGCTTCGCGACATCCCCCGCCCGGGACGAGGATTGCTCTGTCACGCATCTGGTCACGGGTGGGCACGACAAAGGCCCCTTCTGCGACAGAAGGGGCCCCCGACCTGCGGTGACCGTCACAACCTCGCCCGGGCGTAGTTGTGACCGCGGTTCGGGCCGACACGGTGTTACAACGTCGCCCGGGCACGATTGTGACGGTGAGCGCCTCGACCGACACGGCAAAGCCCCTGGTCCGAATCGGGAGCGCCAAGGCCGTCTCCACTCCATCGGGATCGCCCGAACCCACATCTATTGGGCTCGGTCGTCCGGGATGTCCTGGGACATCACACTGGTAGGGGCGGCAGGACTTGAACCCGCGACCTATGGTTCTGAGCACCCGAACTGCCGTCCCAACCCTCTCCCCCATCTCGGCTGACGCCGCTGTTCCCGCATCAAGGCGGTACTCGATCTGCGGCCACGTCTGCGCGTCCTCAGGCCACGGGTGTCCGAGCCTCCCGTCGACGCTGCTGCGGAACGTGGACGCTGGCCGGGGCGACGGCAGCAAGGAGTCCGGGAGGTCGCCGGATGCGCGCGCTCGTTCGAGAAGTTCCGGCGTTGGCCACCACTGGGTGAACCCGAGGTCCGCGCATACGGCCGCCGCCGCGTGGTATCCGCCAGCCAGTGATCCGGGGATGCCCGGGTGTACCGACCCACCGCCGAGGTAGAGCCCCCGGACGGGCGTCCGGGTACGACTCAGTGCGCGGTGAGGCCGCAGCGCGAACGTCTGGTTCGCCGTGAGGGCGCCCTGACGCACCGAGCCGTTGCGAGTGGTGCCGAACCGCTGCTCGATGTCAGGGGGCCCGTCAGCGAAGGAGAACAGCAGCCGAGACTGGCCCAGGCCGGGCATCCGCTCCCGCAGCGAGTCCCACAGTTCCGAGCGGTGCTCGGTGCGTTTGCGTGCCCAGTCCGCCGTCTGCCCCGTGCGCGGGAAGAGCGTCGAGTAGCGCAGCGTGTGCAACGGTCCGTACGGGCCCGCGGCCGCCTGCCTCGGGTCGTGTCGCGTCGTGACGCTCAGATGACCACACGGTGCAGACGTCTGCTGCCCGTTCCGAACCGCGGCAACGGCCTCGGCGACGTCGGAGTCCCCGGAGAACCCGAGAACCTGCATGAAGGCGTCGCTGGCGTCGCGGTCCGTGGACTCGGGCGCTGGTCCCTTGATCCCGAAGTGTCCTGTGAACGGCCCGGTCTCGTCGAAGCGCCACCCGTTGACCGTGTCAGCGGTCTCCGCAGGCACGGCCTCTGAGGGGACCAGCTCCTCGAACGTCGTCACGAGGTCGAGCGTCGAGACCACCGCTCGGGCGCGGAACTCCCGGCCGTCACGGCATGTCACCCGAAGCCGATCTGCGTCCTGGCGGACAGAGACCACGTCGGCCACGAGTCGATACTCCGCTCCGGCAGCCACCGCGGACCGGTACAGGCCCAGAGCCAGTGACTTGCTGCCACCCATGACCAGGATCGGCCGAAGCTGCTGCAGGACGGCCCAGGCACCGAGCAGACCCAGTGGACCATCGGCAGCGAAGAAGCCCGAGACCGCGCACAGGTACCGCACCAGCCCCGCGGCACGGTCGTCCTGCACTGAGGCGGCGAGCTGTGCAGGCGTCATGGCTGCGAGGTCGAGGAGGCTTTGGCCTCCCGCAGCCGACACGGCCTCGGCTACACCTTCCGGTTCGGCGGGCGGACAGTAGAGGAGCGGGACCACGATGCGCTCTGCCGCTTGCAGTGCCTCGGCGACCCCGTCTCCCAGCTCGCGGCCGCCCTGGCGCACCACGAACGGGCGCGTGCCGTCTGCAGGAAGGAAGGCCGCCGCCACCTCGGGCTCGATGAAGCGCACCCCTAGCTCCGTGAGCCCCAGGTCGGCGAAAGGCGGAGACGCAGAACCGATCGGAACGGTGGCCTGCGCGATGTTGTAGTGGAAGGGCGTCGAGTAGTCGTCTGTGGAGAGCGTCCCTCCCACTTCGAACCTCTTCTCGAGCACCAGTACCCGGGCGCCCGCGCGAGCCAAGTACGCCGCACAGGTCAGCCCGTTGGGTCCGGCTCCGAGGACGAGGACGTCGTACTCACCGGTGTCCACGTCACTTCCTCCCTGCTGTTGCCGCGAGCTCCATGGGCTCCAGCAACTGTTCGATGTTGTCCAGGAACCACGCCACCGGGCGGGCGGACCACCACCGCTGGTTGCGCACACCCAGGTCCTCGGCCACCACCTGGGCTGCGTTGTATCCAGCGGCCATCCAGGTGAGGCCGAGCGGCCAGACGGAGTTCGACATGTACAGCGACCGCACCGGCATCCGGTAGGGCATACGGTCGAGGATCCACTGGTCCTCCGAGAAGTCACCGCCCAGGACCTGGCCGAATACGGCGGCCTGGTTGGTACGCCAGATGTCAACCGGAGTCCACTGGTAGGCATCGATGACCCGCTCCGAGAAGCCCGGCGCGATCGAGTTCATCACCTCGTGTCTCCGGCGCAGCATCTCGTCGCGGATCGGCCCGTCCCAAGCCTCCGGACCGCCCTCCTTACGAAGCGGGTACGGGATCGCCTCCTCACCGCGGATCACGCGGTAGCCCTCCGGAGAGATGGCGTTGGGGTCTACCTGGCCGTAGTCGAGGATCTCGATCATGTTGCCGAACGCCGCCCAGGTGTCGTTGTTGATCATGGCGACGACATAGTCCTTGGCCGCCGACCACGAGTCGTATGCCCGATACATCAGGTGCGCCTTGTCCACCAGCGGATCGAAGTCGCTTGAGCCCCACGGCATCCGGCCGTCGATCAACCACGACGTCACCGTGGAGCCACGCTCGTCCATGCGCCAGTGCTTCATCTTCGTGGCGAGCCTGGAGTCGACCGAGCGCATCGCCTCCTCGCCCAGCAAGCCCAAGGTCCCGCGTGCACCCACGTTCGAGATGACCGCGTGCCGGGCCTCGAACCTGGCTCCTGGGAACGCCGCTTCGGACGACAGCACGACAGCGGAGGCCCGTCCGTCGCGCACCTCGATCCGGTCGACCGGACAGTTGGTCAGGATCGTGCCTCCGTGGTCCAGGAAGCAGCGGCTGACCGCGTCGACGAGGGCCTCGTTACCACCGATGCCGACGGCGGTGGTGTAGAAGAGGCTCAACGCAACCGCGAAAGCACCCTGACCGCGGGAGAGCGGCGCACCTTGGAGGTGCAGCGCCACCGGGCAGAGAATCGTCTGACGGGCCTTGTCGGACTCGAACGTCAGCTCCAGCAGCTCGTAGGCGGTCATGGAGGACAGGTCTTCCACGCTGCGTCCGAGCACATAGCTGCAAATCTTGAGGATCTCCTCGAACTTGCCGGTGTCCGGATGCGGACTGAAGAAGGCAAGCTCGTTCATCTCGACCATCTTCTCGAGCACCCTGCTCTGGATCCCGAAGATCGTCTCGCCGTCCGCTGCGGAGTGTCGTGCGAAGCTTGCGGCGGTGAGGTTGGGGTCGTAGCAGATCAAGCAGTTGGTGCCGTCAGGGTGCGCCGTCCCGAGAACCACGGGGGTCGTGCCAATCCGATACCCATAGTCGGCGACGAGGCCGAGGTCCACCAGCGCTGGAGAGTTGCCAGAGAAGTTGATCGAGGCGTGCGGGCTGTCCAGGGTGCCCGGCCACGTCTCGTGCGTGGGGCAGAAGTTACCGCATTCCGGCCTGGCCTCGACGACGGCGACCTCGAGTCCTGCTTTCTGAAGGTAGGCGGCGGCCGGCAGCCCTCCAGAGATTCCCCCGCCGACGACGATCACGTCAAATTGCATAGCCAGTCCCTTCTGTGCGTGACCGGCGGGACGGCTGCGGGTCGTCGTACGGCGCCCCCCGAGGGAGCGTCCGGACTGCTACGGACGACAGATGGCTGGAACGCCGCGTCGGAACTCAGCACCGCGTCGCCGCTTTATCGAAAGTCCACGCCGATGGGGGTGGGTTGTCAACAGGCCTGACCCAAAGACGGGGATCGTCCTCCTCCGTGGCGGGAAACACGGCAGAAGGTCTGGACCGGCACGACACACGCCGTCCCTGATCAACGGCTCCCCCTAGGCGTCACTCCCCCGGTAGGCGCGCGCCACGTACTCCACGAACTGGTAGACGCCATCCTCGTCGGGCGCCAACGGACCCGGTTCGAAGTGCGGCGCCCGCATCCCGCGCTGCACCGACTCGCAGGCTCCCCAGTCCTGCCGGTTCGTGAGGTCCCAGAAGTCCACCGCGTAGGACGGGTCGAACCCCTCCGCCGCCGCCACGTCCGGCGGGAACGCCCACGAGCAGCGGATCCGGGTGCGGTCCGGTGCAAGGGGTGTCAGCAGGTGGGTCATCACGTAGTCCGGGTGCAGGCTGATCAGCAGGTTGGGCAGCACGACGACGTACATGACGGTGCGCTTCTCGTGCTCGTCGAGCCGGGCCATCGCCACCCCACCGCTGTGGCCGTCGAGCGACATGGTCTCCGCACCCGGCCGCAGGTCCATCCAGCCGCCCACCCAGTCACCCTCCGGGTCCAGGTTCGCGCCGCTGTCGGGCGGACTGACCTGGCACAGCTCCGGGTGGATCTTCGAGCAGTGGTAGCACTCCTGGTAGTTCTCGACGACGACCTTCCAGTTCGCGGCCACGTCGTACTCGTGGGCGACCGGGGTGACCAGGCTTGCGGCGTCGTACGGCGCCACGACCCCCTCGAGCTCGCCGATGTGCTCCTCGAAGTCCCCGCCACGGCCGAGGCGGTCGACGAAGACCCATCCCTGCCACTCCCGGGTCGTCACCGGCTTCAGCCCGAACTGCGACTTGTCGAAGTCCACCGCGTCGCGGTAGCCGGGTGCGCCGATCAGGCTGCCGTCGGCCCGGTAGGACCACGCGTGGTACGGGCACACGATCGCCTTGGCGGACTCCGCCCTGCCGCCACAGGGAAGCAGCTCGTGACCTCGGTGCCGGCAGACGTTCTCGAACCCGTGCAGTACGCCGTGCACGTCGCGGCTGAGCAGCACGCCGTACTCCCCCACCGACTCGGCGTACAGGCCGCCCGCCGGGACGTCGTCCGAGCGGCCGACGCACACCCAGCCGCCGAACAGGTTCTCCCTCTCCCAGCCGAGCACGGCCTCCTCGAGGTAGGCCGCGCGGGGCAGCATCCGGCTGGTGCCGAACGGCGCGAGGGAGCGGGCGACCTCGGCCTGGTCGAGCGGTGCGGCAGGAACGACCACCATCACGGCCACCTTTCGGCTGAACGACCGTTCAAGCCTACGTCTCGGCGGCGAACGCGTCGATGCTCCGCGCCCGCTTCTCCCCACGCGTCGACCACCGGTAGGCGAGGAACCCGACCACCACGGCGAGCAGGGACGCGACCAGGAGGAGCGTCGTCAGGGCGTTGAGCGCGGGGGTGGGCGCCGCCCTCGCCGTGTTGTAGACCTTCACCGACACCGGCTCCGTCGACGCGTCCCCGGACAGGTACCGGACGATCACGAAGTCGTCGATCACGTCGGCGAAGACGAGCACGGCGCTGGCGAAGATCGCCGGCAGCAGCATCCGCAGCAGCACCCGGCGGACCGCGCCGAGCGACGAGGCCCCGAGGTCGACCGCCGCCTCCTCGTAGTCCTTGCCGATGGTCAGCAACCTGGCGCGGACGATCACCACGGGGTACGACAGCTGGAAGGTCACGAGCCCGATCACCTGGCCGGCGGTGCCGAGGTTCAACGGCGTGGTGAGCACCGTCGCGACGAACAGCAACGACACCGCGATCAGGATCTCCGGCAGCACGAACGACACCAGCACGGCGAGGTTGGCACCAGCCGGGAGCCGACCCCGCCAACGGTCCAGGCCCAGGGCCATCGCGACACCGAGCGGCACCGTGATCGCGGTCGCCACCACGCCCAGCCAGAGCGTGTGCGTGAGCGCGGTATGCAGGCTGGCGTCGTGCCACACCGAACGCAGCGGGTCGCCGTAGTACCACCGCATCGAGAAGCCCTGCCAGGTCACACGGGACCGACCGGCGTTGAACGAGAACAGCACCGCCACCAGCACCGGCAGCAGCGACCAGGCCAGGTAGAGCAGGGTGACGAGCATCAGCACCCGCGGCTTGCGCCAGGGATCCCGCCACCAGCCGCCCGGAGTGTTCACCCCAGGCGCCCGCGGCACGTGAGGTGCACGCCCTGGGGTGCTCACGCCTGCACGTCCGATCCGGCGCGGGTCGAGCGGACGTAGAGCACCATCGGCACGACGGACACGAGGAGGATCAGCAGCACGAACGCACCCGCCTGCCCGGTCTGCCCCGGGGTCAGCACGGAGTTGTTGATCAGGTTGCCGACCATCGACGTGTCCGGCGAGCCCGAGAGCAGGTCGACGGTGAAGTAGTCGCCCAGCATCGGCAGCGAGGTCACCAGCAGGCTCACCACCACGGCGGGTCTGCTCATCGGCCAGGTCACGCGCCGAAACGTCTCCCACCGACTTGCGCCGAGGTCCCGGGCGGCCTCGAGCACCGACACCGGCGTCCGGTCCAGGCCCGCGTAGAGCGGCAGGATCATGTAGGGCACGTAGCCGTAGACCAGCCCCAGCACCACGGTGAGAGGCTGCCCGTTCAGCCACGCGAAGTGCACGTCGAACAGCCCACCGAGGCTGAGCGTCCGGTTCACCAGCCCGTCCGACTGCAGCAGGTTGACCCAGGCCAGCATCCGCATCATGTAGCTGATCCAGAACGGCGCGATCAGGGCCGCGAGCAGCACGCCCTTCCACCGGCCCGCGAACCGGGCGGTGTAGTAGGCGACCGGGTAGGCGATCAGCAGGCAGAGCAGGCTGGCCACCCCGACGTACAGCACGGTGCGGACCAGGGCGGGCCGGAAGAAGGCGTCCGGCCCGACGATGTGGTCCCAGACGAACAGGAACTGCGTGAGGTCCCACTCCAGCGGGTTCCACACCGGCACCGGCTGCCGGAGGATCGGGTCGACGGTGCCGAACAGGATCGCCAGCACGACGTACATCGGGGCGACGAGGAGCAGCGCGAGCCAGACCGTGCCCGGCATAGCGAGCAGCGGCCACAGCCACCGGGCTCTGGCGCCCGACGGTCCAGACTCAGCCACCCGCCTTGAACTCCTGCCAGATCTGGTGGTAGGCGGCGTCGGCCGCGGCCGGCAGCTGGAGCAGCGGGAAGCCGACGTCGAAGTCCTTCTCGCGCACGATCGCGGTCGCGAGGTTCTCCGGGACGTAGCCGTCCGCGACCAGCGTGTCGGGAGTGAACCGGGTGAGCGGCGGCTGGTAGCCGGTGTAGCCGAAGTTCCGGCCGGCGATCACGGGGTCGAGCAGCTCGTTGATGAAGAAGTGCGCGGCCACCGGGTTCTCGCCCTGGGCCAGGCAGACCACGAGGTCGTTGTCGACCTCACCCAGGCCGTCGGGCGGGAACCAGTAGCCCAGGATGTCGGTCGAGGTCTGCTTCGGCAGGTAGTACGGCAGGTTGATCGCGTCGCCGGACCACATCTGGGCCAGGCCGTACTGCCCGGCCGGCAGCTCGGTGTACATCGAGATGGTGACCCGGGGCTTCATCGTGTCGCGCAGCTCGAGCAGCTGCTCGCGCACCATCGCGATGTCGTCGGGGTCGGTGCTGTTGATGTTGTGCTGCCCGTTGCGCAGCAGCACCATCGCGATAGCGGTGTGCCAGTCGTCGAGGATCGCCATGTTCCCGGCGTACTGGGTGTCCCAGAGCACGTCGTACGGGTTGTCGAGCGCCGGGATGTCGGTGGACACCCGGTCTGAGCGCCAGCCGATCCCGGTGCTGTACGTCGTGTACGGCAGCGAGTACCGCGAGCCCAGGTCGTACCAGGGGTCCCGCAGACTGACCCACAGATTTTCGACGTTCGGCAGGTAGTCGTGGTTGAGGGGCCGCAGCAGGTCGGCCTGGATCAACCGACCGAGCGAGTCGTAGCTCGGGAAGTACAGGTCGAACCGGAGGTTCCCGGACGCGATCTTGGTGAGCGCCTCGTCGGCGTCGTTGAACGTCGACAGCCGGATGTCGACGCCGTACCGCTTCTCGAAGTCCTTGAGGACGCGCGGCGACAGGTAGTCGGCGTAGTTGTAGATCCGGAGCGTGCTGCCGCGTTCCGGTCGGAGCCCGGATTCGATCGGCGGGTTCGCGTTGCTCAGCTCCCAGCGGATGGGGTTGTCGGGCGAGGGGATCCGCTCCACCGCCGCGGACGAGCCGCCGTTGCCGTCGTCGCTGCAGGCGGCGAGGATCGTGCTGAGGGTGGGCAGCGCGAGGCCTGCGAGCGCGCCCTTGAGGATCGAGCGACGCGCCAGCCGGGGGCGGCTGGAAAGCGCGGGCCGGCGCTGCTGTTCTGCTGGCATCGGGTGCCCCCGTGGGGTTCTTGTTCCCTGTCGAAACCGTCGCATAGACTGAACCGTCAGTCAACGGCCCTGTGCCGGGCATTCGGGCCAGGCATCCGGGCCAGGCATCCGGGCCGGACACACCGGGGCCGAGGGAGCCAGCCGATGACCACGACCCAACCGTCCGACACGATCTCGGCACGGCTCGACCCCGTGATCGAGCAGGAGTCCGAGGCATTCCTCGCCCGGCAGCCATCGAGCCGTGACCTCACCCGTCGGGCGCGGCACCTGGCCGGCGGGGCGACGTCGAGCTGGCAGATCGCCGAGCCGCAGGCGGTGTGGATCAGCCACGGACGAGGCTCGAAGGTCTATGACGTGGACGGCTTCGAGTACTCCGACTTCCACGGCGGTTACGGCGTCGCGCTGGCCGGCCACGCGCACCCCGCGATCGTCGAGGCGGTTCGGCAGCGCGTCGACCTGGGCACCCACTTCGCGCAGCCGACGGTGGACGCGATCGTGGTGGCCGACGAGCTCGCCGAGCGGTTCGACCAGCCGCTGTGGCGATTCGGCAACTCCGGCACCGAGGCGACCATGGACGCGGTGCACCTGATGCGCGCCGCCACCGGTCGCGACCGGATCCTCAAGGTGGAGGGCTGCTACCACGGCCACCACGACTCGGTGCTCGTGTCGGTGCTCCCCGACGCCGAGGACGACATCGGGCCCGCGTGGGCCCCCCTCGGCATGCGCGACAACTCCGGTGTTCCGGACGCCGTCATCGACCTGGTGACCGTCGTGCCGTTCAACGACCTGGCCGCGGTCGAGCGGGCGCTCGCCCAGCACCAGGGCGAGGTCGCCGGGATGATCCTCGAGCCGATCATGATGAATGCGGGGATCATCCACCCCGAGGAGGGGTACCTGCCCGCACTGAAGGAGCTGCTGCACCGGCACGACGCACTGCTGGCTTTCGACGAGGTCAAGACCGGGCTGACTGTGGGCCCCGGCGGCGTGTCCCGGCAGCTCGGGGTGACCCCGGACCTGGTCTGCCTCGCCAAGGCAATGGGCGGCGGGCTGTCCACGTCCGCCATCGGAGGCAGCGATGACGTGATGTCGCTGATCGTCGACGGACGCTACGAGCAGGTCGGCACCTTCAACGGCAACCCGTTGGCGATGGCGGCGGCGCGGGCAATGCTCACCGAGGTGCTCACCCCCGCGGCCTACGCCCACCTCGACCACCTGCGCGACCGGATGGCCGAGGGTCTGGAGGCGGTCATCGAGCGACACGACCTCCCCTGGCGCGTGGTCACCGCCGGCGCCAAGGGCTGCGTGTCGTTCCTTTCCGAGCCGATCCGCAACTACCGGGACTTCCTGCGGCTGGACGGGCGGTACGGCCACGCGCACTGGCTGGTGCAGCACAACCGGGGCGCCTTCCTGCCGCCCTGGGGCAAGGTCGAGCAGTGGCTGCTCTCCGTCCAGCACACCGACGAGGACGTGGACCTGTTCGTCGCCAACTGTGAGCACCTCGCCGAGCGGCTGGTCGGCACGGAGCCCTGATGGCCGGAGCGCTCAGCCTGGCGGGGCTCACCAAGCGCTTCGGCGACGAGGTGGCGGTCGACGGGATCGACCTGGAGATCGGAGCCGGCGAGTTCTTCTCGCTCCTCGGCTCGTCGGGCTGCGGGAAGACCACCACGCTGCGGTTGATCGCCGGCCTCGAGAAGCCCGACACCGGCTCCATCCACCTCGACGGCCGCGACCTGTCCCTCGTGCCACCCCACCGGCGCCCGGTGAACACGGTGTTCCAGTCCTATGCGCTGTTCCCGTTCCTGTCCGTTCACGACAACGTCGCGTTCGGGCTGCGCTACAGCGGCGCCGGCAAGGACGAGTCGCGCAGACGGGTGAACGCGGCGCTCGAGCTGGTGCAGCTGGGCGCAATGGCCCGGCGCAAGCCCCATCAGCTCTCCGGTGGCCAGCAGCAGCGCGTCGCTCTTGCCCGAGCCCTGGTCCTCGAGCCGACGGTCCTCCTGCTCGACGAGCCGATGGGCGCGCTGGACGCCAAGCTGCGCAAGCAGCTCCAGGTCGAGCTTCGCTCCCTGCAGCGGATGGTCGGCACGACGTTCGTCTACGTGACGCACGACCAGGAGGAGGCGCTGACGATGTCGGACCGGCTCGCCGTCCTCGACGCCGGCCGAGTGCTGCAGGTCGGCACACCCAGCGAGGTGTACTCCCGGCCTGCTAGCACGCAGGTGGCCACGTTCCTGGGCAGCTCCAACCTCTTCCCGGCGACCGTCGTCTCCCGTGACCCCGCGGGCCTGACCTGTCGGGTGGGCGACACGGTGCTGAAGGCGGTGGACGGTGAGTACGACGCAGGCCCCGGCCAGCAGGTGAGCGTCACGATCCGTCCGGAGAGGATCGAGGTCGCACCGGTCGGCGCACCCGGCAACTCCGCTCCAGGGGGTGCCGGCAACGCGCTGGACGGCAAGGTCACGATGCTCACGTTCCACGGCGCCCACACCGCCGTGACCCTGGACTGCGCCGGGCTGGTGCTGGAGGCGCAGGTGCCGAACGTGCAGGGCGAGCCCCCGTCGTGGCTCGGGGTCGGCTCCGCGGTCGTCGCCCGCGTCTCCCCCTCGGCGGTCCGGCTGCTCGAGTCCTGACTGGCGTTCAGGAGAGTCCGAGCTCCTTGCGCGCCACGTCGAGGGCGATCCGCCGCGCCCGTTTCCCGTCCACCAGCGGGTCGTCGAGCGCCACCTGCACGACCAGCCCATCGAGCAGCGCGGCCCACATGATCGCGAAGGACTCGACGTCGACGTCGCCGATCTCGCCGGCCCCGACCCCGTCCTGCACGACGCGCTTGATCAGGTCACGCCACTGCTGGTCGAGCGCGGCGCGGTCCTTCTTGACCTCGGGATGCCGGAATGCCTGCGCCCACAGGTCGAACCACAACCCCCAGTCCCCCGGCAGGTCGTCCTGCTTGTCGGGCAGGCAGGTCCAGTCGACCAGGGTCTTCAGCCGTTTCTCCAGCGAGCGGGTGCGCTTGAGCATCGCCTCCGCGGCCTCGTAGAACGACGACTCCGACCACCTCAGGGCCGCGGTCAGGAGGGCGTCCTTGCTGCCGAAGTAGTAGATGACCAGCGCCGGACTCGCACCGACCCGCGCGGCCACGTCCGCGATCCGGGTATCTGAGAAACCGCGTTCCGCGATCAGTCGGGCGGCGGCCGCGAGCATCTGGTCCCGGCGGGCGTCGGCCACCGCGTCGGCTTCCGGCTTCACCGTCACTGGGCGCACTCCTCGGCCGCTCGTTGCTTGCCGCGCACAGTAGCACGATCGTAGACTGAACAGTCAGTCAGGATTGGTCCGATGCGACCGGCGGTGACCGTGATGAAAGACGGGTACGACGCAATCGTTGTCGGGGGCGGCCACAACGGCCTGGTCAGCGCGGCCTACCTGGCGCGAGCCGGGCTCCACACGGTCGTGCTCGAGGCTCGAGCGACCACCGGCGGCGCGGCGACCACGGAACAGCCCTGGCCCGATCACGCGCACCTGTCGGTGACCCGGTTGTCCTACGTGATGAGCCTGATGCCCCCCACGATCCTGGCCGACCTGCAGCTGCACCGGTACGGCTACCGCGTGCACCCGATGGGCCCCTACTACCAGGCCTTCCCCGAGGGCGGGTCCCTGACGATCTACGACGACGACCCGGCCCGGACCCGCGAGTCGATCGGCCGATGGTCGTCGAAGGACGCGCGGGCGTGGGAGGAATGGAACGACTGGCTGTCCGGGCTGGCCGACGTACTGGGGCCGCTGCTGCTGACGGTGCCCCCGACGCTGGGGTCGCACGAGCCCGGCGAGCTGGCCGCCCTCGCGCGGCTCGTCTGGCGCCATCGCGGCGTCGACGCTCGCACCGTCGCGGACGTCACCCGGTTGATGACGATGAGCATCGCCGACCTGCTCGACGACCGGTTCGAGTCGCCGCAGGTCAAGGGCGCGCTGGCGGTGAACGGGGTGATCGGAACCTGGGCCGGGCCCTACGAGCCGGGCACGGCGTACGTCATGGCTCATCACTCGATCGGCGACGTCGGGGACGGGCAGCTCGGCAGCTGGGGCTTCCCCGAGGGCGGGATGGGCGCGGTGTCGGCGGCGATCCGGCGCAGCGCCGAGGTGTTCGGCGCCCAGGTGCGCACCGACGCCGCGGTCTCCTCGCTGCTGGTGCGGGACGGCCGTGTGGAGGGCGCGGTACTCGCCTCCGGTGAGGAGCTGCACGCGCCGGTCGTAGTGACCACCTTGCACCCGAAGCGGGCGTTCCTCGAGCACGTCGGCGCGGCGCACCTGCCCGAGGACTTCGTCCGCGACATCGAGCGGTGGCGGTCACGCAGTGGCGTGGTGAAGGTCAACCTCGCGATCGACCGGCTGCCGTCGTTCACCGCGGACCCGAGCGAGGGTCAGGCCGAGCACCACACAGGCTCGGTGGAGATGGCACCGAGCATGGAGTTCATCGAGCGGGCCTTCATCGACGCCCGGGAGGGATCTGCCGCAGCGGGGCCGTTCGTGGACGGGGTCATCCCGACCACGCTGGACCGCACGTTGAACCCGGACGGCACCCACATCTTCTCGTTGTTCACCCAGTGGGTCCCGGCCGACTGGAACCTCGAGCCGCACACCGCAGACCTCGAGGCCTACACCGACCGGATCGTCGATCTCTATGACACGGTGGCGCCCGGGTTCCGTGACTCGATCATCGCCCGCGACATCGTCGGCCCTCACCAGCTGGAGACCGAGTACGGCCTGGTCGGCGGCAACATCTTCCACGGGGAGCTGTCGGCGGACCAGCTGTTCCACCTGCGCCCGGCGCCCGGGTACGCCGACTACCGGACCCCCGTCCGCGGGCTCTACAACGGCAGCTCCGCCACGCATGCCGGCGGCGGCGTGTGCGGCATCCCCGGGATGCAGGCGGCCAAGGCGGCGCTGCGGGATGCGAGGGCCGCCCGCCGCTCGCCCCGACGGCTGCTCGCGGGTCGGCGCGGGTGAGCCTCCCGGTCCGTCCGCGGCTGCACCGGATGCTGCAGCCGCGATCCGTCGCCGTGGTCGGTGCCGGCGACCGACCCGGCTCGTTCGGCTGGCGGATGGCCACCGAGGCTCTGCGCAGCCCCGGCTACGACCAGGTGCACCTGGTGAACCCGGCGCACCTGACCGTGTTCGGCCGGGCCTGCCTGCCCTCGCTCGCGGATGTTCCCGAACTGGTGGACCTGGTGCTGCTCGGCGTGCCGGACAAGGCGCTGGTCGAGCAGGTACGGACGGCCTCGGATCGCGGCGACGGTGGCGCGGTGGTGTTCGGCCCCGCTCACGGTCTGCGCGCGGAGCTCGTCGAGGCTGCCGGCGACCTCGAGGTCTGTGGCGCCGGATGCATGGGCTTCGTGAACGTCCCGGGCGGCGCACGGGCGCTCGGCTACCTCGAGCGCGACCCGCTGCCGTCCGGGCCGATCGCACTCGTCACACACTCGGGATCGGTGTTCTCGGCGCTCCTGCGCACGCATCGGCGGCTGGAGTACTCCCTCGCGGTCTCCTCCGGGCAGGAGCTCGTCACCACTACCGCCGACTACCTCATGGTGGCGCTGTCCATGCCGCAGACCCGGGTCGTCGCCCTGGTGCTGGAGACCCTGCGCGACGTACCCCGGCTACGGACCGCTCTGCGGGAGGCCGCCGAGCGGGACGTGCCCGTGGTAGCGCTCACGGTCGGGCGCTCCATGAGGGGACGGACCCTCGTCGACGCGCACTCCGGCGCGCTGGCCGGGTCCGACGCCGCCTGGGAGGCGCTCTTCGACGCCTACGGCGTGCACCGCTGCGACGACCTGGGCGAGCTCGTGGACAGCCTGGAGACGTTCGCGATCGGCCGACGAGTGCGTCGTCGTAGCGGCGGCATCGCGACCGTCCACGACTCCGGCGCGGAGCGAGTCCTGGTCGCCGACCTCGCCGAGCGGCTCGAGGTGCCCTTGGCGCCGCTGTCGCCGGCCACCACCGCCCGGCTCACCGGTCTGCTCGAGCCTGGCCTGTCCCCCACCAACCCGTTGGACGTGTGGGGCACGGGCGCGGACACCGAGGAGCTCTTCGCCGGCTGCCTGGCTGCGCTGGCCGACGACGACGCGGTGGACGCGGTCGCGCTGGCGGTGGACCTGGTCGAGGAGTACGACGGCGACGACTCGTTCCCCCGAGCCGTGAAGCATGTCGTCGCGGCCACCGACAAGCCTTTCGTCGTACTGGCGAACCTGGCCTCGGCGGTCGACCAGCAGCAGGCCCACGAGCTGCGTGCCGACGGGATTCCGGTGTTGGAGGACACCCGGTCGGGTCTGCGGGCACTCGGGCACCTGCTCGCACACGCGGACCGACCGGCGTTCCCCACCCTCGCGGTGGACACCGCCCGGCGGTGGCGGTGGAGGCAGCGGCTCGACGACGGCGACTTGAACGCGTTGGAGCTGGTCTCGGACTACGGCATTCCCGTCGCCCCGGCGGCGTTGGCTCACACGGCGGAGGCCGCGGTGGCGGTGGCGGAACGCCTCGGCTACCCCGTGGTTCTGAAGACCGCCAACCCGGATGTGCCTCACAAGGTCGACGTGGCCGGGGTCCGCACGGATCTCCGGGACGCCGCCGCGCTCCGCGCGGCCTTCACCGATCTTGCGGAACGCCTCGGCGGCGGCGTGCTGGTGCAGAGCCAGGTGCCCGCCGGGGTCGAGCTCGCGCTGGGGATGGTGACAGACCCGCTCGTCGGCCCGATCGTGCTGGTCGGAGCAGGCGGCACCCTGGTGGAGCTGCTCGAGGACCGGGCGGTGGCACTCCCGCCGGTGGACGCCGCGACCGCCCGGCGGATGCTGGCGGGGCTGAAGGTGGCACGGCTGCTCGCTGGCCACCGGGCTGCGGCCGCGGCCGACCTCGACCCAGTCGTGGCCGCGGTGGTGGGGGTGTCGCAGCTGGCCGCCGAGCTCGGCGACCGTTTGGAGGCCCTCGACGTCAACCCGCTGATCGTCGGGCCGCGCGGCGCCGTGGCGGTCGACGCGCTGGTCCTCCCCCGGGGATCCGCGGGCTAGACACGCCCTGGCTAGGACGTGCTCTCCGGGAACGGCAGCGCGATCGGGTCGGGCGCGAGCCGGCTGCGACCCTGCTCGTCGAAGCGGTCCAGCCCGAGGTCGGCGACCTCGACGACCTCCGTGACGCCGTGCACCACCAGGTCGGCCGCGGCCTTCGCAACACCCGGGCCCCACATCATCCCGTGCCCACCGGCGGCGGCCACGGTGGTCCCGGCCACCGGGCCGTCGGGGGTGATCAGCGGGCCGAGGATCGGGAGGTGGTCGGGGGTGAAGTCGATCGTCGCTGCCCAGGTCTTCCGCAGGCCGAGGTCGGCGGTGACCGGCAGCAGCTCCGCCATCCGTCGGCGCACCTTCTCGTAGTACGCCCAGTCGAACTGGGTTGCCTCCCCCGGCGGCTCGTCGGGGTTGCTCATACCCCACAGCAGGCCGCCTTCCTCGGGTCGCCAGTAGATCCCCGACGCCACGTCGAAGACCATCGGCACCCGCTCAGGCGCGAGGTCGGGATGCGGCTGCGTGACCACGACCTGGTGCCTGGCCCCGCCCGCAGGGATCCGCGCACCGGCCGCCCTGCCGACGGCAGCGAGCGAGGGTCCGCCGGTCAGCACCACCAGGTCGGTGGCGATCCGGCCCGCCGAGGTCATCACTCCCACGGCGGTTCCGGCGGCCGTGGCGAGTCCCGTGAACTCCGTACGCTCGCGCACGTCGACGCCCGAGGTGAACAGTGCCGCGGTGTAGGCGAGCACGTTGCGGGGCGGGTCGACATAGCCGTCACCCGGGGCGTACGACGCACCCATGGTCCGTCCTGGCGCCATCGCCGGGTTCAGCTCGTCGAGCTCGTCCGGCTCAACCCACCACGCGTCGAGGCCGAGCCGCTGCTGCATGTCGATGCGGGCCTTGGCCCGCTCCCGCTCCGCCTCGGAGAAGCAGGGCATGAAGTACCCCTGGGCCACGAACCCGGAGTCGATGCCGAGCTCTTCATGCTGCCCGGCATAGAAGTCGCGGCTGAACAACCCGAGTCGCACGGCGGCCTCGGTGCCGCCCTGGGCGCGCACCATCCCGGCCGCGCGGGAGCTCGCGCCAGAGCCCAGCGTGTTCTGCTCGAGCAGGACGACGTGGTCGAGGCCGGCGCGCTCGAGGAACCAGGCGCACCAGGCGCCGACGGTGCCGCCACCGACGACGACCGCGTCGGCGGTGTCCGCGCCTTTGGTCATGGCTCCGACCGTGGCATAAACTGAACGGTCAGTCAACGCTCCCGAGTGGAGGCGCGATGATGTATGGCCTCACCACCACCGACCTCGAGCTGCAGCGCCGCGCCCGGGCGTTCGCCGATGAGCTGATCCCGTTCGAGGAGACCGCCGAGGAGAACGGCGGCCGGGTCCCCGACGAGGAAGCGAAGGCGCACCACGAGAAGGCGATCGCGCTCGGGCTGTACGCCACGAACATGCCCGCGTCGGTCGGCGGACCAGGATGTACGACGTTGCAGCAGGTGCTGGTACAGGAACAGGCGGGACGGGTCACCAACGCCCTCGGCTGGTGCATGGCCACGCCACCGTCGTGGTGGCCGGCGGTGGCGAACGACCACCAGCGGGTCACCTGGCTCTTGCCGACGGTGCGCGGCGAGATGTCCGAGTGCTACGCGATCACCGAGGAGGGTGCCGGTTCCGACCTGAGGGACCTACGGGCGACGGCGCGCCGGGAGGGCGACGCATACGTGCTCGACGGCGTGAAGTGGCACGTCACGTCGTTCAACGAGGCGGCGTACGTGTTCTTCCAGGCGGCGCTGACCACCGGCGCGCACGCCGGCCAGCAGGCGTTGTTCGTGGTCGACGTGGATGCGCCGGGCGTGCGGGTGGTGCGTACGCCGTCGTACTCGCACACGATCGCCCACCAGCACCCGATCGTGGCGTTCGATGCGGTACGGGTGCCTGCCAGCCAGCTGGTGGGCAACGAGGCGGACGGGATGTCATTCGTCTACGACTGGTTCCGCTTCGAACGGCTCATGGTGGCCGCACGCTGCCTCGGCGCCGGCGAACGGCTGATCGAGGAGGCCGCGGCGTTCGCGCGCCGAAGGGTGGTCCAAGGTGAACCGTTGGCGAGCAAGCAGCTGGTTCAGGCGATGCTCGCGGACAGCCTCACCGAGCTGTTCGCGGCGCGGTCGATGACCTACGAGACAGCTCGGGCGGCCGACCAGGGCGTCGACGTGAAGGTGCTGCACGCGAGGTGTTCGATGGTGAAGCTGTTCGCCTCGGAGACGGCGGGGCGCGTGGTCGACCGGGCCGTTCAGATCTTCGGCGGCCGCGGCTACATGCGGGAGAACGTCGCCGAACGGTTCTTCCGGGAGCTGCGGGTCGAGCGGATCTGGGAGGGGGCCAGCGAGGTGCAAAGGCTGATCGTCGCCGACCAGCTGGCCAAACGTGGCCTCTCGGCGCTGGTCTGACCACCAGGTCGAGCGGGCAAAGGCTTCGCTGAAGACGGAGCTGTGGCCGCCGACCGGTGGGACCGGGCGGCGGCCTCTCGTGAGAGTCATCGTCGTCTCAGTAGCTGTAGCCGGAGCCGCCGGAGCCGCCGTACCTGGAGCCGCCACCGCCGCTACCGCTGGAGCCGCCGGGCTGGGCGGGGGCCTGTCCCTCGGTCACCGCGGCGTGCCACACGAAGCTGGTCCCGTCGAAGGTGTCGCGGAAGCCGTCGCCGGTGACCTTGCCAGGGCCGTGGTCGAAGGAGAACGTGTACAGCGGCATGCCGTTCCAGGTCACCTGGCGGCTGCCTTCGGGTCGCGCGACGGACGCGACCGTGCCGGGCACGGTGCCCCCGGCCTTGGACCGCGCACCCTGGACGAGGAGCGGTTGCCAGATGGCGGTGCAGTCGCTGGTGGTGCACATGAGCCGCCCGGGCCGGTCCTGGTCGTTGGTGTAGAGGGCCTTGCCGGCCGAGTCGACGAGCACGGCGGCGCCGTCGACGGTGCGTACCGACACGGTGGCGCCGCCGGGGCTTTGCTCCGCGCTGGTCGCGGTGGGCTGTCCGCTCGAGCAGGCAGCCGCGAGCAGTGCGATCCCGAGCGTCACGGCGCCGAGCGCGACGGTGATGGGGCGGATGGTCCTGAGGTGCATTCTCTGTCTCTTCTCGTCCTAGTAGGAGCCTCACCCATGGCCGGGCGCGGCGGATATCGGAAGGGTGAGCAGCCGCCGACCCGACGTGGTGACAACATCGAGCCGGCGGAGCTCGTCTCGGGAGATGGCAGTGGTGCCGCGGATGTCGACCGTGCCGTCGTACGCCGCCACCCAGCTGGCCGCGGTCTCGCGGCCGCCGTCGCGCGCACGCGCCACCAGGACGCACCGCTGTCCAGGTGAGACCCCGCTCATCCGGAGCGCGACCTGGGTCCCCCAGCTTCGGGAGGTCAGCCGCGCGGACGCCCGCACGTGGGTCACGTCGTTGGCCGCGGACACCGTGGTCGAAGTCGGCGCGGGCGGCGCGCCGCCGGTGACGGCCACTCCCCCGGCGACCGCGGCGGCGAGCACGGCGGCCGCGGACCACCCGGCGACCAGGCGACGGCGGGTACGCCGCCGGGTGTCCTCGGCAGCCCGGCGGAGGAGGTCGTCCAACATCGCCGGGGAGGGCTCGGTGGTCTCCAGGCCCCCGAGGTCGTACGGCGTGAGCGTGCTGAGCCTTCCGGGCAGCCCGCGCAGCTGGCCGTGCTCGTCGCGGCAGTCCGGGCAGGTGCTCAGGTGCGCCCGGACCCGCTCTTCCTCGGCGGGGTCCAGCGCGCCCAGCAGGTAGGCGCCCAGGTCGATCGTCAGCGGACACGTCATGGCGCGCTCACCCCTCGCTCCTGCAGCGCCAGTCGCAGCGCGCGCAACGCATAGAACATCCGTGATCGCACCGTCCCGGCGGGGAGGCCGAGCAGGTCGGCGATCTCCCGCGCCGGGCGGCCGTGGTAGAAGGACTCGATGACCACCTCGCGGTGCGTGGGTGTCAGGGAGCCCAGCGCGTCCGCGACCAGGTGGGCGTCCAGCGCGGCGTCCAGCTCGTCCGGCGCGATGACCTCGCCGACCACCGCCGGAGAGACCTCCGTCGGCCTGGCCCTGCGGCTGCGGCCCGCGTCGACCGCCAGGTTGCGGGCGACGGTGAACAGCCAGGGGCGGGCACTTTCGACGGTGAGTCGGTCGGCGTTGCGCCAGGCCCGGACCAGCGTCTCCTGCACGATGTCCTCGGCGCGCGGGCGGTCGCCGCCGACGAGACGTTGCACGTAGGCGAGCAGCGGCCGGGCGTGGCTGTCGTACAGCGCACGAAGCAGCTGCTCGTCGCGGGTTCCGCTGGTGGTCACACCCGGTACTACGGATCCCCGGGCCGGGGTGTTCAACGTGACTGCACGATGTGCGCCTGGGCTGGACGGCCGCGGGCATCAACCGCGGCTGGCGTGCAGTCCCCCGCGCCCGTGATGGGCAGCATCACTTCCAGAAAGTCGCAGCAACGCTTCGGTGGCCGCTTCGTGGCCGCGTAGTAGGTGGACGGAGCGATCTTGGCGCCGGCCTCGGTGAGAACCGCACAGATCGGCTCGAATCCGTACTCCTGCTTGTCTCGGCGAGTAGCCGATCAGCGTGTCGAGGGGCGGTCGAGTGCCGCGAAGAGAGCCGAGGCGCTCTCCAGGATCGCGTTCGCTCGGCGCAACTCACGCAGCTCGTCGGGGGGTTTCCTCGGGCGCTGGCATGACTCCACCCTTTCGCCGGATTGGGAGCCTCCGTCACTCCCGGGGCGGTTCAACATGGGGTCGAGCGCCGCGCCTCCGTCGGCCACCCGGTTGACGGCTGCGAGGAAGCCGAGACGTCCAGCACCTGGTGGCCCAAGGCTCCAAAGTCTCTAAGCACTCCGCACCCGGACCGGGAAGCACACGTACGCGGCTACGCGGGCGCGGGGCCGGGGGCGGGTGCCGCCGACGCCTCCAACTCCGCCAGCAAGGCTCTGGTGCGCCGTGCGTCCATCACGGCGCCGATCCGCTCGAACGCGTCCAGAGCAGCACGATGCTCCGCGCGAGCACGGTCCGGCTCACCCTGGGCCAGAAAAATCCCTCCGAGAACCTGGGAGACCCGGGCCGCCTCGTAGGACAAATCGATCTCCGTGAAGACGGTTCGCGCATCGCGGGCGGCACGCTCCGCCTCAGCCAGGGCGCCCTGCGCAAGGAAGACGCCTGCCGCACCGGCGTCGGCCGTCGCGCGGAAGGCCGGAGTGCGATGGTCCGCCGCGATCTCGACCAGCTCGTCGGAAGCCGCCCGAGCCGTCGGAAGGTCATCGAGCATCAAGGCGATGTCGAGTTGCGTCGGCAGGAGCTTCGCCCGCTCCAACGCCCCCATGCCCTTGCCTGCGAGGGCACGGCGGAGCCCGGTGGCCGCGGCCTGGACCCGCCCGCGCTCGACGAGTGCCAAGGCGACCCCCGGCTGCGGCGTAACCCCCATTTCGGCGGCCTGCCGGAAGGCGTCCTCTGCCGCGTCGAGGTCCCCCATCTTGAGCCGGACCTCGCCGAGCTCCCGAAAAGCCAGCGCGGAGAACATCAGATTGAACGAGCCGAGCTCGGTCGTGGCAACTCGCGCCTCCTCCTCGGCTTCGGAGAGGAACCCGCGCAGCCGAAGTATCTCGGCCCGGTGGACCCGGCAGACCCCGGGGAACCCGTTGATGGACTGACGGTCGCACCACCGCGTGGCCGCCTCCGTCCAGTGCCCGGCCCGCTCCCAGTCGGCCACCTGCGAGTTCACCGAGATCATCAGGCAGTAGATCGTTCCGGTCGCCCGGGCACCGAGCTCCCCGGCGACGGCAGCCTGGGTCGCCTCCTCGACCAGCCGCAGCCCACGCTCGGAGTCGCCGGTGAAGACCAGTCCGACCCCGTGGAAGGCGAGACCCAGCGCGAGCAGATCCCGATCGCCGTGACGTTCACCGAGCCGGGCCGCTTCCTCGGCACACCGGACCGCCGCGTCGAGGTCCCCCTCGTCATGCGCCACCATGGCCCGGGAGAGGCTGAGCCAGCCGTGCTCGGCCCCCTCGGGCTGATCGTCCAGCAACCTGCTCGCATTCTGCAGCCAGGCTGAGGCATCGCCGACCTCACCGAGGTCACCGTGGTGCTGGGTGAGGTCGAGCGCAACGCGCGCTGCGCGGCGCGCCTCCCCGTGCTTCCGGTACGCCGTGTACGCCCGCTCGCGAAGTGCCATGCAGTGACGCATCTTCCCGATCCACCAGGCACACTCCGCCATGAGGTCGAGTTCGTCGGGCTCCAGTGGAGCGGCAGCATCCGCTGCCGCGAGCAGGTCGAACGCCTCCCGCCAGGCGTAGCGCGACGCTGCCTCGCGGGCTTCGGGCACCGCGGAGAGCTCGGTCATCTAGCCTATTCTCCCACGTACGGGGGTCGCCTCCTACCGATCTGCGAAGTCACAATGAGGGGGTGTCCTCCCAGACGGATCCCACCGACGAAGGCTCGACCGACCGCGGTCCCGTCATCCTGGCCGTTGACGATGACCCCGACGCGATCGCGCTGCTCCGCCGCGAGTTGGAGGACCGGTACGGCCGGGCCTACGACGTCCGGACCGCCCGCGCAGCAACGACCGCGTGGCGTCTCCTGACCGAGCTGCACAAGGCTGGGGGCCGAGTGGCCCTGGTCTTGTCCGATCAGTGGCTGCCGGACGGCACTGGATGCGAATTGCTGGCCCAGGCCAGGGAGCTCTTCCCGCACTCCCGCCGGCTCCTGCTGATCTCGTGGGGTGAGTGGTCAGTGGACGCTACCGCGCAGCCGCTGCGTCGCGCCATCGCGCTGGGCCAGATCGACTACTACGTGCTGAAACCATGGCACGTGGCTGACGAGCTATTCCACCGGACCGTGACGGAGTACTTGCACGAGTGGGTGGGATCGGACGCGTCACTCTCGCGGGAGCTCACCGTCGTGGCCAAGGCCGGAGACGCCCGGGCCGCGGAGTTGCGCAACCTGCTCAGCCGCAACCGCGTGCCCTTCGTGTTCCACGCAGCGGGATCACCGGAAGGGATACGGACGCTGGAGGAGTTCCGAGAGCCGGACGCGGGCGTGCCCGTGATCGTTCAGCGCAATGGGCGGGTGCTGGTCGACCCCAGCAACGCCGAGATCGCCGAGGCCTACGGCGCACGGACCCGTCTGCAGGGCTCGCGCGAGTACGACGTGACCGTGGTAGGCGCCGGGCCGTCCGGTCTCGCCGCCGCTGTATACGCCGCGTCCGAGGGACTGCGCACCCTGGTCATCGAGCGCGAGACGATCGGCGGACAGGCGGGGTCGAGCTCGCTGATACGCAACTATCTGGGCTTCCAGCGCGGCATCACCGGCGCCGACCTGGCCACCCGGGCGCAGCAGCAGGCTTGGGTCTTCGGGGCGACGTTCATCCACATGTGCCAGGCGGAGCAGCTACGCAGCGACGGCGACCGGCTCTACCTCGCCACGTCGAGCTGCGCGGAGATCGGCACCGGCGTCGTGGTCCTCGCGATGGGCGTCAACTACCGCCGGCTCGGCATCCCCGCGCTGGAGGAGCTGGTCGGGCAGGGCGTCTTCTACGGGGCGTCGGCCTCTGAGGCGGAACGGTTCACCGGCCGGTCGGTCTTCGTGGTCGGGGGCGGCAACTCGGCCGGCCAGGCCGCGGTCCACCTCGCCGCACACGCGCGGAAAGTCACGATCCTAGTGCGCCGGACGACGCTGGCCGAGACCATGTCGCGCTATCTGATCGATGAGATCGAGGGCCAGCTCAACATCGACGTGCGCTATGAGACGGAGATCGTCGGCGGATCCGGCGAGGGGGCCTTGGAGAGCCTGACGCTTCGGGACTCCGGCGGGGGCGTGACCGAGACCGTGCCCGCGGACGCCGTCTTCATCCTGATCGGCGCGCAACCGCACACCAGGTGGCTCCCGGACCAGGTCTCCCGCGACCGTTACGGCTTCGTGGTGACCGGCGCCGTCACCGGCGACTGGCCGCTGGCGCGGGTCCCGTTCATGTTCGAGTCGTCGATGCCTGGGGTGTTCGCGGTCGGCGACGTGCGTTCGACCTCGGTCAAGCGCGTCGCGTCGGCCGCCGGTGAGGGCTCTGTCGCCATCCAGCAGGTACATCAGTACCTGCAGCAGACCGACGCTGGCTGAGCGAGAGGCCCGGCTCAGAACTCGGCAGCACGACCAGCCTCTCGTCGATGCAGCACCAGGCCCAGTTCTCGCCGGGCTGCTTGCTCCGCAGGACCGAGTGACGAGGCGGTTCGCGCACAGCTGGATCCGCCGCTGGGTCAGGTGACCCGACCGTTCAACGAATGAGGCGCCGCCGGAACGAAAGCGAGTATCCGAGCCCGGATCAGCCGGCCGTCGACCGGAACGACGTTGACGACGACCTACCGAAGGTCGAGGAGATAGTCGACCGGGCGGCGTCGTACGCGAGCTGGTACGCGCCGGGAGGGTCGACATCGCTGATCGCCTTCGCTGACGCAATGTGCCTGAGGGCCTGGTCGACGAGGAAGTCGGCCTGCTCGCGGCTTGGAGGTACCCGCTGCAGCTGCTTGTCACCCAGCATCTTCTCGATCGTCGCCCTGCCTTGCTCCCAACGCACGGCCTATTGTCCTCCTGCGCTGATCGGTAGTAGTACCAGCGGACGGTCGTGGACGCTGCTGAGGAACGGGTCTCCGTCTGGGTTCTCCCACCGCTGGCGGTGAATCCGGCGGATGTTGACGTCGCGGCGAAGCCGCCGGCCGGCTTGTTCGGCCACCTCGTCGAGCTCGTCCGGGTCAGCTTCGCCAACGACGATGACGTCGACGTCGGCTGGAGTGGGGCCAGCCTCACCCCTGTAGCGGGCGGCCCAGGACCCGTAGATGTATGCCTCCTCGACACCTGCCACGTCGGCCAGCAGCTCGGTGAGCACCGGCAGCGGCCCGAACATGACGGCGAGCAGCTCGGTCAGTGGCCGGACGACCAGATCGTCCTCTGGGCGGGTGACCAGACGCGTTCGCCCCGACTTGGTCTCGAGAAGCAGCCCGGCATCGACGAGCCGGGTCACCTCCCTATGCACCGTAGGCACCGGCGCACCGAGCTCCCGGGCGAGGTCGCTGATGCTGACGGCAGCATCCCGGGGCCGCAGGTATACCTGGGCGAGCAGTTCACCTTGGAGCTGCGTGCGGAAGATCGCCAAGAGCGGCGGAGCGGACTTTCTCATTTCCTTGTAATTGTCTCTCAGGAAACGAGAACGTCTTGTACCTCAAGGGGCACCCATCACAGGGCCCTCGACAGTTCTCCCACCAGCGCCGGCATACGCAGACGCCGTGCACGTCTATCCGTTGCTCTTGGCCATCTTCTGCTGTGCATCGGCGATCGCCCCTTTGAGGGCATGCACGTGGTGCCCCTCCGCTTCGCCGACGGCCTTGCTGACTGCTCGTGTCACCGCCGGTTCGATCGTTGCGGCGGTTGAGCGCGGATAGGCAAGGATCAGGCCGGCGCCGCCGAGCGGGATGGTCTCGCCGGCCTGCTGCTCGAGCTTGTTCTCGGTCCGGTGGTGCAGTGCTTTGCCGCCCACCGCTCCTATCGCCGCGCCGACTGCGGTGGCGGCCAGCAGTGGTGGCGCAAACAGCCCGACCGCGAATCCGACGGCGCCCAGTCCCGCTGCGCCCTCGCGGACCATGTGGTCGGTCTGTTCCACCGACAGGTTCCCTTCCAGGTCCTTGCTGACGACCACCGCTCCGTGCAGGTAGCCGCCGCTGGCCAGGGCCGCCTCGTAGTCGTCGTGGGCGGCGTCCTTGGACAGGTAGCCGCCGATCAGCACATCGATGGCTTCGTCGTCGAATGCCATGTAGTCCCTCCTCAACCCTGCACGTGTCTCATCCCGAGAGTCCGTGCGCGGCGTGCGCGTGGTGCGCGACCGTGTGGACCGCTGCCTCGTCCTCGACGGACGAATGCGGTTTGACGTCGAACACGACCCTCTTGATCGTGCCGTTGAACGCGTACGGCTTCCTGTCCGCATAGCTCAGGTCGACGACCCCTCCGTTGTCTCGGCCGATGTCCATACCGGAGTAGGCGGAGAACCGCATCGGGACCGTGTGCTCCATGCGACCGCTGGCCACGGGCTGGTCGTCGACCAGCAGCGTGACCATTCCACCGGTGGCGGGCTTTGCCGCGTCGGCGGCGAACTCCATGCGCACGTTCACCTCCCCCTCGGGAAGGGGATTCTCCGCCTGCTGCCGGTACACGAACACGCCCATCATCGAGTAGGTGTGCGTGAGCCTGCCAGCGTCGACGAACAGCGAGAAACCTCCAAGATGATCGGCCTCGGCCACGATCACGCCCTCGGCTCCGCGCGGGGGGACGACGAGGTCCGCACTGATCGAGTACGAATGGTTGTAGATGCGGGGGATCATTCCCGGCATGACGTTTTGGACGTCGCCCTGGAACTCGATCTTGGCCACATCCGCCATGGGCGGCACGATGCCGAAGAAGGCAGAGAGCGTGGCGAGCAACGGGAGCACCTTGTACTTCTCCGCCTCCGTCCAGAACAGATTCCTGAGTTCCTGCACCTTTTCGCCGTGGTCCGCGGCGAGGTCTCTCGCCTGGGTGAAGTCGTCGGGCAGGTAGTACAGCTCGGCCGGGTCAGCGTCCGGGTCCCAGACGTCGGGTGCGTAGGGTCGCAGCGCCTCGGGGGTGACCACCCACGGGATGCGAGGAGTTCTCATCGCCAGCCACCACCCGTCCTTGTACATGGCGCGGTTGCCGATGGTCTCGAAGTACTGCTGCGTATGACGTTCGGGCGCACCTGCGTCGGTCAACGAGTCGGCGAACGTCACCCCGTGCAGCGGCTCTTGTTCGATTCCGTCGACGCGGGACGGGGCGGGGATTCCGGCGATGTCGAGGATCGTCGCCCCCACGTCAATGACGTGAGTGAACTGGGACCGCAGGGCACCCGGGTCGGCGATACGGGCTGGCCAGTGGACCACCATGGGGTTGCGTGTGCCACCAAGATGCGAGCCGACCTGCTTGCCCCACTGGAACGGTGTGTTGCCCGCCCAGGCCCACGCGGCGGAGTAGTGCGGGTCCATGATCGGGGCCCCCCACGCCTCGTTGCCGCCGTAGCGTTCGGCGAGCTGGAGCTGCATCTCGTCGGTGAGCGGGATGCCGTTCTGCATCGTCATCTCGTTGAACGAGCCGGTGATGGTGCCCTCCATGCTGGCACCGTTGTCGCCCCAGATCCAGATGACCAGCGTGTTGTCGAGCTCGCCGAGCGCCTCGATCGCGTCGATGACTCGGCCGACGTTGTGGTCGGCGTTCTCCGAGAATCCCGCGTACACCTCCATCTGCCTGGCGTAGTAGGCCTTCAACCGGTCCGGAACGGCGTCCCATGCGGGGAAGGCCTCGTCGCGCGGGGTGAGCACCGCATCCGCAGGTATCACGCCGAGCTCCTTCTGCCTAGCGAAGGTCTCCTCCCGAAGCCGGTCCCAGCCCTGGTCGAACTTGCCCTGGTACTTGTCCGCCCACTCCGAGGCGACATGGTGGGGCGCGTGGCTGCACCCGGTGGAGAAATAGGCGAAGAAGGGCTTACGGGCGTCTTGGGCCCGCACGGCATGCAGCCATTCGATGGTCTTGTCCGCCATGGCATCCGGCAGGTAGTACGGGTTCTCCTCGTCGTAGAAACCTTCCGGGGTGCCGATGATCTTCTCGTTTTCTGCAAGGCAGGGGTCCCACTGGCCCGAGTCACCGCCCAGGAAGCCGTAGAAGTAGTCGAACCCCCAACCGCTAGGCCAGCGTTCGAACGGCCCGGCCGGACCCTGCTGCCCATCAGGCGTCAGATGCCACTTACCAAACGCGGCCGTGCTGTATCCGTTGTCCCTCAGGACTCTCGGCAAGGGTGCGCATTCCAGCGGAAGCAGGGCGGTGTAGCCGGGGAAGCCACTCGAGAACTCGCCCACCGAGCCGAAACCCACCGCGTGGTTGTTCCGCCCGGTAAGCAAGGCCGCGCGTGTTGGGGAGCACAACGCGGTGACATGGAACCGGTTGTACCGCAACCCGGCCTCCGCCATCCGCGTGTAGTTAGGGGTATGGATGGGGCCACCGAAGGTGCTCGGGTTCCCGAACCCAGCGTCGTCGATCAGCACCAACAGGACGTTCGGGGCTCCCGCCGGAGGCTCGGGATGACCGATCAGGTCCCAGTCGGGTGCCGAGCCGCGCAACGTCCGATTGGCCACTCCTTGAAAGGGCGGCGTGCGAAGAGGAAGGCTTGTTCGGTCAGGGTTGGTCATCGGATCCTCCTCCGGCTGGAGCACCACCGGGCGCGGTCAGCCTCCTTGAAGACATCCGGCGTACCGAGACGGCTCCCCGCACACTCGAACTTGTTGTTACCAGAATCCGACACCCCAGGCGGGTCCTACATCACCCCGCACGGACGACATGAGACGACGCGGGGAGGCACCACACCGCCACATTTCCCGCATAGCCGCGACACCGCTTACACCGTGCGCTGAATCGCTCCGGCCATCTCTCGTCAGGTGAAGATGACCTCGTCACCAGACTCAGGACAGTCCGGCGATGCCCTGCCCGATGAGCACGAACCCGAAGACGAGGAATACCACGAGCGTGAGTGTCGCGTTGTTGGAGGTCTTACGGTGGATTCATCAACGAAGGAATGGCTACGCGGGGTCGGCCTGTACGTCGGTCAGGGGGATTCTGGAGGATCGCCGGTGGATCCGGGGACATCAGGCTGGTCGAGGGCCCCTTGCGCCGCCACAGCGCCGCCGATGTCCGCCCGGCTCCGCAGGATGAAGGCGAACCCCACCGCGATCGCCGCGCCGAGGATCGGCCCGACGACGTAGACCCAGTAGTGGTCGAAGTTGCCGAGGACCAGGTCAGGCCCGAACGCGCGTGCGGGGTTCATCGACGCCCCACTGATCGGGCTCGACCACAGCCCCGCGAGAACGATGTAGCCACCGACCCCCAGCGCCGACAGCGGGCCGAGGTTCTGCGACCTGGACGCGGTGCCAAGGATCACGCTGAACAGGCCCACGGTGAGGATCATCTCCATGAACATCGCCTGCACGTCGGAGACCCCGGGTCCCGGCTCGGTTGCCCCGAGCGAGCCGACCTTTCCGAACATCGCCCACAGGAAAAGCACGGCGAGCGTCGCGCCGAGCAGCTCCGCGACGAGGTAGCCAGGGACGCGCCGCCAGGGGAAGTCTCCGCGGATCGCGAAGCCGAGCGTGACGGCCGGGTTCAGGTGGGCGCCGCTGATGGCGCCCATGAACAGAATGATCGCCATCACCATGAGGCCGGGCGCGGTCACCGCGGTGCCGCGGGAGATCTGGCCGTGGCTGACGGCGTTCACCACGCCGCCGCCTGCGCCGACCAGCACGAGGAAGAAGGTGCCCAGCACCTCGGCGAATAACCGGCGCCACTCCAGCCTGGGATCGTCGAAGTTCTTCTTGACCATCTCAAGCTCGGAGAGACCGCGACCGAGTTCGCGGAGATCCGACTCGAGCCCTGCGCCCGGTGATGACTTGGCCATGGCGCTCTCCCCTCTGCGTCATCCGTTGCGATGCACGCAGCGGAAGCCGAGGTGTGAGGTGCTGGTGTCGACCTGCTGGGGCATCCGCGCCGCCGGTCGGTAGCGGCGGCAGTAGTTAGGGGCGCAAAGGTGCGACCCGCCCTTCATCACCCGTCGCGGCACCGGGACCTCGGGATGCGCGGGGTCGAGGCTGGCCTCCCGGCCGCCGCCGCGCGGGTTGTCCATCGTGCAGCAAGTGTCGGCGATGTCGCCGTGCTCCCGGTAGTAGTCGCAGGTCCACTCCCAGACGTTGCCGATCATGTCGAAGAGGCCGTAGCCGTTCGGTGGGAACGACCGCACCGGTGAGGTGCGCTCCCAGCCGTCCTCGCAGTCGTTGCTGACCGGGAAGTCACCCTGCCAGGTGTTCGCCAGGTGTCGGCCCCTGAGCAGGAACTCCTCGCCCCAGGCGAACTCCGCGCCGTCCAGCCCGCCGCGTGCGGCGTACTCCCACTCCGCCTCGGTCGGCAGCTGCTTGCCAGCCCATTCGGCGTACGCCGCAGCGTCGAGGTAGCTCACGTGCACGACGGGATGCCGCTCGAGGCCGGCGATGCTGCTGCTTGTGCCGTACGGATGCCGCCAGTCCGCGCCGGGCACATAGGACCACCAGTTGAGGTGGTTGCCCAGGTCGACCGCATGGTCCGGCGGCGTGAACACGATCGACGCCGGCGCCATGTCCTCCGCCGAGGCGCCCGGGTAGTCCCGCGGGTCCGGCCCTGTCTCAGCGATCGTGACGTGGCCGGTGTCCTTGACAAAGCGCAGGAACTGCAGGTTGGTGACCGGTGTCTCGTCGATCCAGAACCCAGACACCGTGACCCGATGCGCCGGTGCCTCCTCGGGATAGTGCCGGTCGGAGCCCATCAGGAACGTCCCACCCGGCAGCCGGACCATTCCCGTCGGGCGGGTCGGGACCGTCATCGGCTGGACTCGACCGGCGTCGCCTGCTCGGCGGCCCTGTCGAGGGTGTGCTGACTGTCGTCCCATGGCCAGTCCTTCCGCTGACGTTCGCAGCCTGCCTGGGGTTCGGGTCGCCGTAATCACCCACACGGGGTGATCACGGCCGGGAGTGGTCATTGGCCTGGGCGGATAATCCAGGTCCGTCCTTCGGCGCCACGCGCAGCATTGGCGCGAGCGGAGCCACCGACCCGCAAAGAGCGCCGCCGGCCGCAACTTGCGCACTTGGATATCGACGAAGTGGTGGCCGGCCCAGCGGGGCAACGCCAGATCCGGCCGGGCTCCCAGGTTGAGGTCCCAGCGATCCCGTCACCCCCTGCTTCGCATCACCCGGCCTGACACCGAGCGCGACGACGACAGCAAGCGCGATAACGACAGCAAGCGCGATGACACCAACAAGGTTGATCAGTCTCCGTCGCCGTGGGTTAAGGCGTCCGCGACCCAACTGGCTGGTTCCAGGATTCCTCAGTCTGTGACCCGACTGAGAAGTCTGTGTTCCTGAGCTGCGCCGGGGCCTTCGGCCAGGGCTCCCCCCGACGGAGCTGAGCGCCGAGAACAGCACGGCGGGCAGTTGAGGTGGATAGGTCATCAGGGCCCTCCTTCCGGTGGGTCGGCGTCGCCGGCCTTGACGTAATCCACCCTCCTGGGCGGCTCTCTAGTGCGGCTCCAGTGTCGCTTGAGCGACGTTCGAGAATCGGCGAGCGCGCGGCCGGGCTACCGTGGGTGGATAGGAGGCGCGGTATGGCCGAAGACTCACTCGAATTCCGAGTGCTCGGCCCGCTCGACGTTCGACGCGGCGGAAGGTCGGTGGCTCCTGCGGGAGTTCGCCGCCGCTCACTGCTCGCCATGCTCCTGCTAGAGGCTGGCCAGCTAGTTCCTGTCGAGCGTCTCATCGACGGCATCTGGGGCTATCAGCCGCCGAGCACTGCGATCGGGCTTGTACACACCTACGTGTCGCTTTGGCGTCGTGTGCTGGGTAAAGGGGCAAGCCCGGACGAGCCGGAGCGGCTGGTGCGCCAGGGACACGGATACCGCCTCATCGTGCGAGCCCAAGAACTGGACGTTGCGATAGCCCGCGACCTCACAGACCTGGGGAGAGCCGCTCTCTCTGCGCGCGACTACGTGCGAGCTGCGGCCCTGCTCACCGATGCGCTGGGCCAATGGCGTGGTCTCCCTTTGGCGGACCTTGCCGGGGAGCCCTTTCACAGTTCCGCCGTCCACGGACTTCTCGACCTGCGACGCGCGGTCCTGCTCGACTGGGCCGCGGCCCTGGTGAATTGCGGTCGGGGGCACGAGGCGGTGGAGCCCCTGACATCTGCCCTCGACGGTGACCCACTCCAGGAGGAACTGGCCGAGGCGCTGGTCCGCACGCTCTGTCATGTCGGCCGCGCATCGGAAGCCCTCGACGTACTCGACCGCACACGGACGGCACTTGCCGATGCTCTCGGCGTGGACCCCGGGGAGCGGCTCAGGGCTCTCCACCTGCAGGTTCTCCGCCAGGACCCCGCCCTGACTGCACCGGCCGACCGCAGAGTTGATGTCCCGTTGCCATTGGCCAACGACAGCTTCGTGGGACGAGAGTCCGCCATGGCGGACCTCGCAAAGCTGCTGCACGCCCACCGTCTGGTGACCCTTACCGGGCCGGGTGGGTCGGGAAAGACTCGACTGGCCGTCGAGTTGGCCGCGGACCAACGTGACTCGTTCGGCGGAGCCGTGCGCTTCGTAGACGCCTCACCGATCACCGAGGCAGGCGACCTCCCGGCGCGTGTCGTAAGCGCCCTCGGTGCGAGGATTCCCGGCGGCCAAACCGCCTGGCAGGTCCTCGTCTCAGCGACAGCCGATCACCCGCACCTGCTGATCCTCGACAACTGCGAACAGATTGCCGGCGCGGCGAACCTCATCACGGAGTTGCTGACCCTCTCCCCACAGCTCACGCTTCTTGTCACGTCACGGGAGCCACTGCATGCACCGGGCGAGCAGCGCTATCCCGTCGGGGGCCTGGCCCTACACACGCCGGGGCGGCAGGGGCTCCTGGATGTCACCGAGAGCGCCGCGGCGTACCCCCCAGCCGTGCGCTTGTTCGTCGACCGATCCGCCGCCGTAGATCCCGGTCTCACGTACGCGGGCAATGACCTGCAAGACATTGCGGAGATCTGCCGACGCCTCGACGGCCTTCCGCTAGCGATCGAGCTTGCCGCAGGCTGGACGGGCCTGCTGTCTCCGCGCCAACTCCTCGTCGCCCTGAGCGAGACGATGGACGTCCTCACTACCGCCGACGGTGGCCGACCTGCCAGGCAGCGGACCCTCCGCGCGACCATGGACTGGAGCTACTCGCTGCTGGACGAGCCTGCGCAGCGGGTGTTTCGCGGCCTATCCGTCTTCCGAGGAGGCTTCACCGCACGAATCGCGGCCACCGTCCTCGACGAGCCCTTGAACGGCGTCCTGCTTGTTCTTCGCAGTCTTCGAGACAAAGGACTGCTCGACCTCGACACTCGTGTAGGCAGCGACGCGGAGCGGCGATACCGGCTCCTGATGACGGTCCGCGAATACGCCCAGGAACGTCTGGTCGCCCAGAACGAGCAGTCGGAAGCGCTCGCGCGGCATGCAGACTTCTTCGTGTCGCTGGCCGAGGCAGGGGGCCGAGAGCTGGGAGGACCGGGGCAGACCGCGGCCGCCGACAGGCTGGGAGCCCACCACGACGACATCACTGCGGGCCTCCGCTGGATGGCCGCCAACGCCGACACCGACCGCGCCCTTGACGTCGCGGCATCGTTGTGGCGCTCCTGGCACCTACGATCACACCTCGACGAGGGACGGCGCTTCGTCCAAGAGCTCGTGGACATCGCGGGCCTACGAGCCAACGTGCGCTCCCGCGCGCGAACCGACCTCTGCCTCGGCAACCTCACCTATTGGCAGACCCGGTACGAACAGGCGCTGGAGTACTACACGCGTGCAGCCGCGCACTTAAGAGAGCTCGACGACTCCGCAGGGCTCGCCGAGGCTACCTACGACCAGGGGTTCGCCTTGCACCTGGTTGGACGGACCGCTGAAGGCCAGGCCAGGTTAGAGGAAGCCCGGGAACGCTATCGGAGTCTCGATGACGCCGTCGGGGAGGCGAACGCCGTCGCCGGACTGGCCTTCGGCCTGTGCAACCTCGGGCGTCTCGATGAGGCCGCCGAGCTCGCGCAAGACAGCCTCGGTGTCCTGCGCGAGCACGCAGACTCCTTCTCAATCGCGAACACGGTGGGCCTGCTCGGCATGATCCGCCGTGCCCAAGGCCACCCTGAGCGAGCGGAACCGCTGCTGCGCGAGGCGCTGACTACCCACGCCGCCGCCAACCACTCGACGGGAGTCGTGTGGATGCTGCGTGGGTTCGCCGCACTCGCCCTCGCCCGTAACCAGCCTCGCCGGGCTCTTCGACTCGCGGCGGCGGCCGACGTGCTCGACCCAGACCAGCAGGGCGGCTTCGTAACCGGCGTCACCGAGCCAGATGTGCTGACCGCGGCCATGCGCCTCCTGCCGGCACCTGAGGTACAGCGCTTGTGGGAGGCCGGCCACGCGATATCGATGGACGAGGCCGTTCGGGAGGCACTCTCAGACGATCAGCCTGCCAACTCCGGTCCACGTCGCCGGTAAGACGCTCTTGTGACCTAAACACGCAAGTCTTATTGGGGTGCCGCCTCCGGATAATCGACCCAGCGATCGCAGTCGCAGGACGTCTGCACCGCCCCTCGCAGTCCGCAGATGTTGCGTTGTGTCTCACGCTCGCACGGCCGAACGGCCCTCGCTCTGTCACGGTTCTGGTCACGGGTGGGCAACACAAGAGGCCCCTCTTCCTTTCGGAAAAGGGCCTCTGGCCTGCGGTTTTACTTTGTAGCGGGGGCAGGAGTTGAACCTGCGACCTCTGGGTTATGAGCACCCAAACCGCCGTCTCAACCCTCTCCCCCAGTCTCCTCCGACCCTGGCTATCAGCGGCGACTTGCCTGTCGGTGACTCATTCGTCTCCACGCGTGCCGACGCGTCTCGACCCGTCTTGGTCACGGGTCTGGTCACGGGTGCCGATCCCTCCACACTGCACCCCACACACGGCCATGACGGTCCTGCAGCCCACACGAACGGCTACATCCGCGAGCGGTCACCATGCAGTAGGACGACTCCTCGGTTGCGCTCCTCCAGCACGGTCCTTCCGGCCCAGAACCGCGCATCGTCCCACGGCACGCGAGCGGCACCTGGGGGTTGGTTCCTGAATGCGGCGAGGATGCGGGTCTGGCTCTGGACGATGCACTCGGCCGCCTGCAGACGCATCGGGCTCCCTGTTGGCCCCGATCTGAGCCGTACCTAGGTCGACGGGGCGCCGAACCACGTGGTCAGTGCTTCCCGCAGTGCGGGCAACGCGGTCTCGCCGGGTTCGTCGACCGTGGCCGCCCAAGCGATGCGGGCGTCCGGCAGGATCAGGAGCGCGTCGGCGGGCCGCTCGTCTATCCTCGCGCCGACAACCTCGACGCGGCCACCCCACTGACCGGCAAGCTCCCGCAGGTCCCCATGGTCAGCGAGGTCGAGGAGCACCGGGCGACCCTTGCGCAGCACCCCGGCGAACCTGGGGTCCTCGTGGTCGACGTGCAGGGCTCGGTCGGTCGCGAAGGTGCCCACGAGCGGGTGCGCGTCTGATATCGGAGACCCCACATCGGTGCCGGCCATGAGCGTACCGAGGCGGCACAGCGGCTGCTCGTCGGAGGTCAGCTCGAGGAAGAGCGCCCGCAGGGCGTCGCCGCCTGGACCGTACCCGCGGCGCAGCGCCACCTGAGCACGCGTATGGAGCAGAGTGCGCTCGGCGGCGGCGCGGCGTTCAAAGGAGTACGTGTCGAGCAGACCGCGCGGCGCCCAGCCCTGGACGCTGCCGGCGAGCTTCCACGCGAGGTTGGCTGCGTCGAGCATGCCCGCGTTGACCGCGACTCCGCCCGCGGGGAACAGGTGCGCCGCATCGCCGGCCAGGAACACGCGGCCGTGGCGGTACGTGTCCGCCTGCTTCGCCGAGTAGCCGAACCGCGTCATCCGGAGAGGCTCTCCCAGCGGTAGGTCGATGCCGAGCACGCGGCTCACACTCGCGCTCAGCTCCGCGACGGTCATGGGCACGTCGTCGTCGTACTCGGTCGCCTCTACCTCGGCGGTGTAGACGCCCATGGTGCCGCCCATGCCCGAGCACGCGAACACGCCACGTTCGGTCGCGGTGTAGCCGAACGGGATCTTGCCGACTCCGGGGACCTCGAGACCTCCGTCGTCGAGCACGGTCACCGAGTCGGGCACGGTGACCGAGGCCAGCCGCTCGATCTCAGGCAACGAAGTGCCCGGGAACGGGATACCGGCCAGGTCGCGGACCCGGCTGCGGCCACCGTCGCAGCCCACCAGGAACTGCGCGGCCACCTCATACGGTCCGTCCGGGCCACGCACCTCGACGGTCACCGCGTCGTCGTCCTGGCGCAGGCCGACCACCTCGTGTCCACGGCGTACGTCGGCACCACGCTCGATCGCGCGTTCGGCGAGCACACCCTCGAGCCTCGGCTGGGGCAGCAGCATCGCCCGCATCGGAGAATCCTCGAGCTGGGAGAAGTCCAGATGCAGCCCACCGAACGGGAACCGCGGAGCCGGCTCGGGACCGATGCTCGCCCCGCGGAATCGGTCCAGCTCGCCCCGGTAGTGCAGCAGCGGCAGGATCTGTCCCGCGAGACCGCCTGCCTTCGCCATCTCGGACGGCTCCGGCCGCCGCTCCAGCAGCAGCGTTCGCATTCCCGCCTGGCCGAGCTCACCAGCGAGCATGAGACCGGTCGGCCCAGCGCCCACAACGACTACGTCCACGTCCATCAACTGCCACTTCCCCCGTAGTCCCTCGACTGAATCCGACACCGGCCGTCGATTGTGCGGGAGGACAGGGGTCTTGCCGCAAGTCCCCTGCTGCCGTATACGTTGAAAGTGGAAGGGCATTCGTGCCCTTCCCTTCTCGTCCCGGGACTACGCGGGCGTCTGACCCTCGGCGCGCTCCTTGATCGGTGGGTGAGCGTGGCGCAGCACGAGAATGCCCTTGCTGGGCGGGAGAATCGGAGTTATACTCACCGAGGCCGGAGTAACCGAGCCTCCACTAGACTCGGGGTGGTTCAGCGAGGGGTTCCGCGACAACATAGCGAACGAAATGGGACAAGTTCCGGCCTATCGGAGGATCCGGTCGAGGGCGGCGGGTGGTCTCTTGGCCACGTGGAAACCGGTCGGCAAAGAGCACGGCGTTGGAACACCGGTCGTCGGCCACGTTGGCGGTCCGGTCCGCGCCACCGACCGGGGCCCGGCAGGCAGCAGTCGGCTCTACGCGGTCGCCCAAGGAGTCAGTCGAGCCCACCAGGCTCGGGGCCAAGGCCGTGCTGGCAGTCGCGGTCACCGGCCGCCTCATCGCGGTCCTCGGCCGCTTCCGTGCGGTCGGCTGCTGCCGCTTGCCGGTCGTGCTGTGCTGCGGCGCGGTTCTTGGCGGCAAGCTCGCGGTCCACCTCGGATGCAGCCCTGTCGAGGGTGTCCCGCAACCGGTCATTCATGTCCGCCTCAAGAGCCGAGGCCATGGCTCGAAGCGCCTCGATGAGGTCGGCACGGTCTCCGGCCGCGGCGTCGCGGTCCTTGCCGCTCAGGATTCGGTCGACTGTCGCCTGCGTTCGGTATTCGTCGTCGGCGAGGAGCTCGGCTCGCGCGGCCGCGGCTTCATCGCGTTCCCTGGCCGTTCGGTCGCGCTGCTCTGCGCGCAGATCGCGCCCGTCAGCGCGTTCGAGCAGCGCCGTGATCAGGTCTTCCACGCCTGCTCTCTGGCCACGCCCCAACAGCAGCTCGCGGTCACGCCGGTCGGCCTCCCGGTCACGCCGGTCGGCCTCCCGGTCACGCCGGTCGGCCTCGCGGTCACGCCGGTCGGCCTCGCGGTCGCGCCGGTCGGCCTCAGCATCCCGTTCAGCCGCGGCCTGGTCGCGCCGCAGGGCTGCGGTGTCGCGCGCGTCAGCCGCACGGTCGCGTTCGTCCGCGGCTCGGTCTCGCTCGCGGGCTGCTACGTCGCGACGTCTGGCCTCGGCGCGCCACGGATACCCCGGCGGCATCGCACCGTCGCGACGGCGCGCGGCCGCGCGGTCGCGTTCATCCGCGATGCGGTCGCGCTCATCGGCGATACCCTCACGCCGATCGGCGTCGCGGTCGCGTTCGTCAGCCATCCGCGCCCTTTCCCGCACAGCATCCCGCTCCGCGTGGGCCGAGGATGACTCGGCGGGTTCCTCGGCGCTGCGCTCGGCCGTGTCGTTCATCATTCTGAGGCTAGTCCGTTGCGGTCGCGGAACGCCACGGAAGTCGAGGTCGTGTACGGGCACAGCCAGCCTGGCTGAGGCCGTGACGAATGGCGCATACTGACGACGAGCACCGAGCAGCGTGAGACGCCAGGATCAGGTTCGGCACGAGGGACCGTCGGGAATGCCCGAGACACTACGCCTGAGGCACGACCTCTCCTCGCCCGCGCACGCCCGTCGCTGGATAAGAAGCTGGTGTGTTCGGTGGGGCTGCGCGGACGTCGTCGAGGATGCTGTCCTGATAGTCAGCGAACTGACTACGAACGCAGTCCTGCACGCGCGCAGCGAGTGCACGATCGAAGCCGACTTCACCTACCCGCAACTCGTCGTCAGCGTCATAGACGGCATGCCAGGCGAAGTACCACCCGCCGACGGCTCCCGGGAACACCACGGACGCGGTCTTGAGATCGTCGCATCGATTGCAGACCGCTGGGGAGTGACCCAGACCCACGGAGGCAAGGCGATCTGGTTCACGCTCATCAGCCAACATCCCTGATCGAGGCAGCGTCTCCGCGGAATCGCATGGGCCGGTTTCTCACTCCCAGGCCCTGCGAGCCGGGCGTGCTGGAAGCCCGCGGACGTTTCCGGCACCGTCGCCAGCCACGTCAATGTTGACGTTGAGACCACTGCTGGATCCGTAGCCGCGCCCCGGCGAGGCCGCCACGGAGCGTTTGGCTCCTGCCAGGGCCGCGGCGACGTCGGCAGTCCCTCCGGCCGATCGGACCTGAGGGCACCCGTGACGGGACCTGAACAATGGGCTCCGCGCGCGGCGCTCAAATGTCTTGGCGCGTGCCTGCCTCGGGTGCAACGTCGCCGTGCGTGGACTGGTAGACCACCTCGTACCTTTTGCCGGTGTTCTTCACCACCGCGGTGACCAGAGCCGCGAACGGCAGCGCCATGAAGGCTCCCATGGGCCCGGCAACGGTGCCCCCTGCCAGGGTGGCGCCGAAGGCCACGGCGCCGTTGAGCTCCATGGTCTTAGCCGACAGCCGGGGGCTGAGGAACATGTTCTCGACCCACTGGTACAGGAGCACCCAGACGAGCAGGATGACCGCGCTGACGAGACCCTGTACCGCAAGGACGACGAGGATCGGGATCGCGGCGCCAATGTAAGTCCCGATCGCGGGGATGAACTCAGAGACAAATCCCATCGCGTCTTCGGTACTGGGCTTCGTCCTGCACGACAACCCGACTCTTCAACGCGAACTACTCGATTCGGGTCTCAGCCAGTTCCCGATCATCGGTGAACAGCTCGGCAGTCCGGGCCAGCTTCAAGGCAGTGCATCCGCGATCACGATCGGTGCGCTGGCGGCGCTGTACGGCGCCACCGGCATGGCGCAGGCCAGCCAGAACCTGATGCAGGTGCTCTGGTCGGTGCCCCGCAACAGCCGTCCCAACCCGTTTGTGAGCCGACTGCGCAGCCTCCTGCTTGTGCTGGTCGCTGGGGTGGCGTTCTTCTGCATCGCCGCGATGGGGGCGTTTGGCACCAACAGTCGGATGCTCGGTGATGAGGTGCACGTAGCCGTGCGCCTGCTGATCGACATCGCCTCGGTCCTATTCACCGCCGGAGTCTTCGTCCTGCTGTTCCGGCTCACGGCGGCTCACCACCATACTCTCCGGGAGGCCGCACCCGGGGCACTCACGGTGGGGGTGCTGTGGCAGGCGCTCCAGGTGGCCGGATCGGCTTATGTCAACCATGTAATCGCCCAGGCCAACGACATGAACAAGACCTTCGCTCTGGTCCTGGGCCTCGTTGCGGTTCTGTATGTCGCCTCGGTCATGGCGGTTCTGGCCGCGGAGATCAACGTCGTCCGGGCTAGGCGCTTCTACCCGCGCGCGCTGCTGACGCCATTCACCGACAACGTCGACCTCACCGAGGGCGATAGGCGGGCGTACGTCGCCTACGCGAAGGGGCAGCGATACAAGGGATTCGAAGTTATCGACGTGAGCTTCGCCGGTGGCCATCACCAGGAACGGCCGACCCCAAGGCGAGCGCAAGTCGATGCGGAGACGCCTACGGCGCCGCCGGACTCGAACTCTCATCGATGAGCGCCAGACGCGCAGTTTCTTGAGGTCGCCACGCGGCAACCCCGGCGGACTTGGCCCGGTGCGGACAGTCTCCGCTTTCGCCACCTCGACGCGCCGTGCATGTGGGCGCTGCAACGACGATTCGAGCGGGCCATGAAGCAGCTCCCGAACGTGGTGGTGCTCGACGGGAAGGTCCGCACCTTCGCCAGGCTGCGTTCCTGGGCGCCGACGACCCCGGCGTTCACCCTGGAGAAGCCGGTGCACCACCACTGACTGGGCGGCCGAGGTGGCCGCCGAGGTCAAAAGGCTCGCCTCCACCGCTGGGCGGGCCGGAGGAGTGGGCTAGCGTGACCGGCGGGTCCGGGCTGCGCGCCCTGAAGCCGCTCCAACCCGCGAATGTGGAGATGTCGGTCCTGTACGTGGACCGGGCCATCGGCGCGCTGCGAGACGACGCAGCCGGTGGCACCCGGCCACGGTCCGCCCGCTCCCGGTGAGCCCTTCGGTAGCCATTGGACAACGCTTGCGGGGCGGCTCCAGCATCGCTAGAAGCGGCCCGTCGTCCCGACGGTTGTCTAGGCTCCCACGGCGACGGCGGTCGTCACCGATACCGCCAGGATGAGGCCGATCATGGACGCCAGCGTGCGGGGCACCTCCTCGGCGATGTCCTCGGTGGACAGCTCAAGGATCGGCGGTCGTGGAGAACAACCGCAGCAACACGGTCAGCGCGGTGCCGGCGTAAGCGAACACCGTGGTGATGCGGTCGCTCCGGGTGACAAGGTGTGCCTCCTGCTTCGTAGATCGCATCTGGGTCTTCGACCCAGCGACTCCGGTCTCAGGCCTCTCGAAAGGGTTTCGGGTCACGCTCGGTGTCCCACCCTGTCTCACCGCAATCCGGGCCGATCCAGCCGGTTTCTGTCACGGTTCTGGTCACGGGTGGCCAAAGCAAGAGGCCCCTCCTGAGACAGAAGGGGCCTCTCACCTGCGGTTTTACAGTAGCGGGGGCAGGATTTGAACCTGCGACCTCTGGGTTATGAGCACCCAAACCGCCGTCTCAAACCTCTCCCCCAGTCTCCACCTTCACTGGCTATCTCCCGTTGCCTCCCAACCTGCAGCTCATCCATCACCACGCGTGCCGAGGCGTCTCACCGCGTCTTGGTCACGGGTCTAGTCACGGGTTCCGATGCCCTGCGCTGCACCACCGACCGGCCCTGACGGTTCTGCAACTCCACACGAACGGCTACACCCGCGGGCGGTCACCTTCCACGGGTCTCGCCAGTTCCCGGGTGCGCTCGTCCAGCACGGTCCTTCCACCCACAATGACGCAGGCGTCACGCACAGAGTTGCTGGGCTTCCATCTCGTTCGTGCAGCGCTCTCCGGCCCCTTAGCCAGATCTGCAGCCGGCGGCTTACGGTTCCGCCATGTATCCACAGCCCGCTGGGCCGAACGTCACTGTGATCGCCTTGACCTGCGACGCCTCTCGCAAGAGCCTCGGCGACGAGCCATCCACAGCGCCTGCATCTGGCAGCCGATGAGGATCCTCGGAACATGGGCCTGCACACTTGGCCGGTGCGCGAATCCGAGTGGAGGGGCCCTACCCCCGGACCTTGGACACGGGGTGTGATGGATTACGCGGCTTCCGGAAGGGTAGCCACGAGCTGGTTCTCGTAGGCGTTCGAGGACAGTTGGCCGCAGTACGTCCCCTAGGGCAGCGATCCGGCCCGCACGGCGGGTCCTTGCGACATCGACGCCGCCGTGCCTCTTGCTTCACGCCGGGGGTGATCCGACACTCGCACCATGACACAGGAAGGTTGGAACCATTGGCGCAGTCCGGCCGCTCCCTCATGAGCGCGGACGAGGTGGCGATCGGACTCATCTCGGCTCCGGGTACGGCCACTGAGATTGCATCGACCCTTGCCGACGAGCTGCATGCCGAGCTGAGTCTGCACCTGCCCACCGTCCAGTGGCGGGTTCCAACAGTGGTCGACGCGCTCGTGCATCCACCTGCCGACGACGCCGCCGTCGTCGCCGCGGCAAGGGACCGACTCTTGAAGGAAGACTGGGATCTGGTCGTCTGCCTCACCGATCTGCCGCTGAAGGCTCACCGGCGACCCGTGGTGGCTCACGCAAGCCCTCTGCACGGCGTAGCTGTCGTCTGCCTACCGGCGCTCGGCGCCATCGGACTGCGTCGACGCACCCGTGACACGGTCGTCGGCCTCGTGCGCACCTTACTCGGGGACACGGAGGACCACGCCCTGTCGGGCCATGTTGCCGGTCTCGGACGCCGCGCCCGCGAGCTCGGAAGGAGCCAGCAGCCGGAGGGAGACGGCAGCGTGAGGTTCACCGCGAGGGTGCTCAGCGGGAACCTGCGACTACTGATCGGGATGATCCGGGCCAACCAGCCGTGGAGGCTTGCAATCGGACTGTCGAGAGCGCTGACCGCCGCTCTTGCAGCAGGAGTTTTCGCCCTCGTCACCCCCGACATCTGGCAGCTGAGCGACGCGCTCGGCTGGATCAGGCTCTCGGCGATCGCGGTGGGGTCTGTCGCAGCGATCACGGTCGCGCTGATCGCCGGAGCTGGTCTCTGGGAGCACGCGTCGCATCCGGTCGGTCGCAAGCAGGTAGCCCTCTTCAACGTGGCCACCACGGCAACGGTCGTGCTGGGTGTGCTCTCGCTCTACACCGCACTCTTCGTGCTCGCACTGCTGACCTCACCGCTTCTGGTGCCCTCAGCGCTGCTCGAAGGAGGCATCGCGCATGCCGTTCGAGTCGGCGACTACATGGAGCTGGCTTGGCTCACCAGCTCCCTCGCAACGTTGGGCGGAGCTCTCGGGGCGGGCCTGGAGAGCGACGAAGCGGTTCGAGCCGCTGCTTACACGTACCGGCAGGATCGGGGTGAGGGCCCATGGAAGGGGTGAGTAGCGCTTGTCAGCGTCGTCCGGCAGCACCGAGGAAGTCGTGCACTTGGCGTACGGCGATCGCACCCTCACCGACGGCAGAGGCCACACGCTTCACCGAGCCGCTGCGTACGTCGCCGACCGCGAAGACTCCGGGACGGCCGGTCTCGTACATCCCCGCGCCGGCCTGCCTTGCGGAGCCGGTGCGCACAAGGTACCGCCAGGCCGGAGAGCGTGTCGTGCAAGGACAACGACTGATGCAGTCGGCCAGTGACATCTTCCTCGGCTGGAGCAAGGGCGCCGAGGCCGGGCGCTACTTCTACTGGCGACAGCTGCGGGACATGAAGGGGTCGGCGATTGTCGAGCTGATGCCTGCCGAGGCCCTGTCTTTCTACGGACGTCTCTGCGGGTGGACGCTGGCCCGGGCGCATGCCCGCTCCGGTGACCCGGTGGCAATCGCGGCGTACCTGGGCACCGACGACGAGTTCGACCGGTCGATCACGGACTTCTCACAGCGCTACGCCGAGCAGAACGAGCGCGACTTCGCCGCCTTCACCGAAGCCATCCAGACCTCCCGGATCGAGGCCGTCCAAGGAGTCTGAGAGCCCCGCCTGGCCGTTTGCCGGCACGGGCGCTGAGCAAGCGGGGTGAACCACGGGCCGGGCGCCTGGTACCCCGTGCGGCGGCCCGACGCCTCGCTTGACCCCATCACCCACCAGGGAGGGTGCGGGGGGCTTCTTCGGGCTCTTTGTGCGGACTTGCCGTTGAAGCAGGTCCACGCGATCGGTAATGACCATCACCAGTTGTCGATTCGGCAACCGGTATCGCCAGTACGCTCCTCCTGCCTCACCCGCCTGGCTATTTCGAGCCATGAGCATCTGAGCGGTGCACACGACCATGGTGGACAGCCCCCCGTCCTCGGAGCAGCCTCATCAACTCTTCCCAACCGATGGTATCGAGGTAGTCGACCCCGCCGACGCGGGCATCGATGAGTCCGAAGACCAGGGGGAAGAGATGGGGACGGCGGCTCTGGCCGCGACCGTCCAGGGGCCGACCGTGCGGGGCCGGTGCGTCGGAGGGCCGGGACGAGTCCGTCGCGCTGGCATGTGCTGTGAGAGTGGTACTGGCGTGCCTGACCATCATCCGCCTCCTCGAGGCGTCTCTGAAGACTGGACTGGCCCAAGACTGACGAGCTCGACTCCGCGATCCCCCAGCCACTCGATGACACCGATCAGCTGTGACTGGTCGACGATGTCACCGGTGATGACGCAGTAACCGTCCTCGTATCGCACGGACCAGCCCTCCAGTCCCAAGGAGCCGCTCCGCAGTCCGCCACGGACCACGATCCGGTATGGGATCGGTTGCGTGCCCGCTCGTCGGGCTACCTGGTTCGCCTCCACACCAAGACTCTCGTCGCGGTTTGTGAGTCCTACATCCCCTCCCCAGCGAGTTCACCCGGGTGACCTGGCTGGGTCAGGCTTGCCGGCCGGTCGGCGACGGCCCCGCTCTTGAAAGAGGTGAGTGCGCCCAGGCGTTGGCTCAGGCTCCGCGACTCTGCTCGCAGCAGGTCTGGAATGAGCTCACCGTCGCGGTCAGCAGGTGAATCCCCCGGGTGATGCACGGCCGCGGGTGATGTGGCCGGGAGCCAGCAGCGCTTCGATTCGGTGAAGACGACAGGTGATCAGGAGAGGTGATGGTTTTCATGAGCGTTGCAGAAACGAAGCCCAAAGGCGGCATGAGCGGCTCGGTTGACGAGCTGGGACCGGTGGACTGGATCGTGGTGGAGTTCCCGACCGACAGGTACGGCGACGGCACGATCGCGCCGATCCTCAAGGAGTACGTCGACCAGGGTCTGATCCGCGTGCTGGACCTGATGTTCCTACAGAAGGACGCCGAGGGCGGCCTTGAGTTCGGGGAACTCGAGGACTTCGGGGACGGCCCGCTGAAGGATCTGCGAGAGGCCGAGACTGACCTGGCCATGGTGCTCTCCGAGCAGGACGTCCTCGACCTCGCTGAGACGATCCAGCCGGGCCGGTCGGCCGCTCTGCTGGTGTGGGAGAACCTGTGGGCTGCACCGTTCGGTGCTGCTGTGCGTCACGCCGGCGGTGAACTGGTTGCCTCTGGCCGAATCCCCACCCAAGCCCTGTTGGCCGCGCTCGAGGCCGATGCAGAAGAAGGAGCCTGACATGCCGATGGCAGCCCGACGTAGACGTAGGACGGCAGCAGTGGTCGGCGGAGCCGTTGTCGTGGCCCATGGCCACAACCGCCGGGAGGACCGCCGTGAGGACCGGCGCGACGATGAGGGGGAGATTGTGGGGCAGGGGCAAGTGATTGGGACGGTGGGCTCGACGGGGAACAGCACGGGGCCGCACTTGCACTTTGAGATCCGCGATTTTGGAAGGTTGACGAATCCGCTGGAGCTGCTGGCGGGGAAGTGATCCACGAAGAGCCGAAGTGATCCACGAAGAGCACGAAGGGCACGAAGAATTTGAAGGGCACGAAGAGCACGAAGAATTTGAAGGGCACGATGAATTTGAAGAGCGCGAAGAGCGTATTTGGTTAGCTGCGGAGTTGATGGGAGTTGATATGGGTGAGGGTAGGGAGCGCGTGGTGGAGGAACTGCCGCGGTGGGATCTTTCGAATGTGTATCTGGGGCTGGATTCGGAGTTGTTCCGGGCCGACGGCGAACGGTTGAAGAGTGAACTTGCGGTGGCGGAGGCGTACCTGGAGGCCGAACTGCCTCTGGCCACGGTGGAGGCGGGGCCGCAGCGGGTGGCGGATGTGCTGGACGGCATGGTGGCGCGGCTGAACGGCCTGTATGAACTGGCGGCGACGCGGCGGGCGTATATTAACGGCTTCGTGACGACCGATTCGCGCAATACAGAGGCGGCGAAGGCACTGTCGGCGCACGAACAGGTGGCGGTGAAGCTGGAGCAGATCGGCTTGCAGTTTCAAAGCTGGGTGGGGTCGATTGCGCCGATCCTGGACGCTGCGATCGCGGCGGCGGCGCCGGTGGAGACTGGGCGCGCGGGCGCATGCCTTTATGCTGCGCGAGACGGCGGAGCAGGCGCGCTACATGATGAGCCCGCAGGAGGAGGCGCTGGCGTCGGAGCTGACGCTGAGCGGTGGCAATGCCTGGAGCAAGCTGCAGGGGACGGTGACGTCGCAGCTGACGGCGGAGATCGAGCTGGACGGACGGGTGCAGCGGCTGCCGATGACGGCGATCATCAACCTGCGGTCGCACCCGGACGAAGCGGTGCGCCGGCGCGGGTACGAGGTGGAGTTGGAGGCATGGGAGGGCGTCGCCGAGACGCTGGCGGCGTGCATGAACGGCGTCAAGGGCGAGGTTGTGACGCTCAACCGGCGGCGGGGACGGCAGGATGCGCTGCACGCGGCGATCGACCAGGCGCGCATCGACCGGCCGACGCTGGAGGCGATGATTGGGGCGATGCACGACGCGCTGCCCGTGTTCCGCCGCTACTTGCGGGCAAAGGCCAGGCGGCTGGGCAAAACGCAGCTGCCATGGTGGGACCTGTTTGCGCCGCTGGGCGCCAGCGAGCGTACGTACAGCTACGAGGAAGCCAAGCAGATCGTGCTTGAGAACTTTGGCGGGTTTGCGCTCCGAGCTGGCGGCGTTGGCCGAGAGGGCGTTTCGCAACAACTGGATCGACGTGGCGCCGCGGCCGGGCAAGCGCGGGGCGCGTTCTGCATGGAAGTGCCGGCAGTGGGCGAGTCGCGTGTGCTGACCAACTTTGACGGGTCGCTGGACCAGGTGTCGACGCTGGCGCATGAGCTGGGGCATGCCTTTCACAACGACTGCGCCGAGCGAGCGGGCAAGACGATGCTGCAGAGTATCACGCCGATGACGCTGGCGGAGACGGCATCGATCATGTGCGAGACCATCGTCACGGAGGCGATCCTGGCGCGCACGATGGAGCCGCAGGAGGTACTGGCGATTCTCGAGACACAGCTGACCGGCTCCACGCAGGTGATCGTCGACATCTACTCGCGGTTTCTTGTTTGAGCGCGAGGTCTTTGCGCGGCGCGAGCACGGCGAGCTGGCGCCGGGCGAGCTGTGCGACCTCATGGCGCAGGCGCAGCGCGACGCGTATGGGGACGGGCTGGATCCTGAGCATCTCCAGCCGTACATGTGGACGTGGAAGCCGCACTACTACCGGACGGGGCTGTCGTTCTACAACTTCCCGTATGCGTTTGGGCTGCTCTTTGGCACGGGATTGTATGCGATCTACCAGGAGCGGGGGGCGGCCTTTGTGCCTGACTACATGGATCTGCTGGCCTCGACCGGGGAAGCTACGGCGGCCGACCTGGCGGCGCGGTTTGGCATTGACATCCGCAGCCGCGGCTTTTGGGAGGGCAGCCTGCGTGTGATCGCGGCGCAGGTGGAGAGGTATGTGAACTTCGAAGCGTAGCAGGGTAGAACCGCCCAGCAACTCGATTGCGCTAGTGTAGACGTGGGTGTTATACACGATTCTGGAAGCCGCCGTGTCCACCCGAAATCATCCGGTGCGGTGGACGCGGCCGACAGCAGCAGGGGAGGCGTGGCTATGGCTACCAAGGGTGTGACCAATGGCACGGTTGGGCAGATGGCGAATGAACCGCTGCTGCCCCCCAAGCAGGTCGAGGCTGCGGCGGAGGCCGTGTCGTTTGCCGCCGATGGCAATGCGCCGTTCAGCGAGCTGGCGGAGATCGCGCGCGATGCCCTGAGGATCTCGCCGCCGTTCTATGTCAACAGCATCTTCGGGCCGCCGGGCAGCTGGCTGCCGCCGTATCAGCGCTTTTCCGAATACAGCCTGTTGAACCCCTGGCGGCCGCTGCGGATGCTGAAGTTTTTGCAGAACACCTGGCTGCCTTCCATTCCGCACACGCCGCCGCTTATTTAGTCCGCCGTTTCTGGACGACCTGTTCTGGCAGCCGACGGTGCTGCTGCAGCGGCCGGACCACTATGGCTCGTACACGTCGTATCCTGACGAGGCCTGGTTTTTTATCAACGGCATCATGACGAACGACGCCGTGGCGCAGTTGAATGCCGCGCTGCTGGCGGAGCTGTTTCACCGGCCGATCACGCTGATCCAGAACTCGACCAGCTCGCTGCTGACCGACCTGGCGCAGTGTGCGCTCGACAAGATGAACTGGCGCGTGACGGAGCCGGTGGTAAAGGCGTTTCCGGCCATCTACGATGCCTTGACCAGCCCTGACAAGCAGCGGGTGGTGCTCATTGCGCATTCGCAGGGGACGATCGTGGCGGCGGTGCTGCTGCGGCTGCTCAAGAAGATCACGCGCGCGATGGCCGTCGCGCCGGGCGGGCCCGTGGCGGCGGCCGCCTACGCGCCGCCGGAATTCATCTTTCCCGAGCGACGAGCCGCTCGACGCCGCCGATTTTGCGCCGCTGGAGGAGAGCCAGCTGGCGAAGCTGGAGGTGTACTCGCTTTGCCACCTGCGCCAATGTCGTGACGCATCTGCGCCCGGCGCAGAAGAAGCAGCGGGCCGTGCCGTACGTCGAGCACTTTGGCAACGAGAATGACATCGTGGCGCGGCTGGGAATGCAGGCGCCGAATGCCGAGGCGCCGCCGCATCGCGATCGACGGCCCGCGCTTCGTGCGGCTGGGCGCGTGGGGTCATCTGCTCAACGCGCACTATCTTTATCCGATTGGCCGAGGTGCAGCGGCACGGGCGGCGGCGCGGGGGGCAAGGCACGGCGGCGCCGTTTGTGGCGCTGGGCGATGGGCGGGAAGAGCGCGACGACGCCGCGCCTGTATGGTTACATCAACGGCGGGCGCCGGCCGACTGAGGGATCCGGGACGTTCGAAGAAGTGGCACGGAAGATCCCGACGCTTCGTCGTGTCGCCAGGCTTGAGCCTGGGCGCCTACTGTGCGCGCCAGCGCCGCTTCGACGGCGGTCAGGCTGGCGTTGGCCAGCTCGATGGCAGCTGTTGGCGACGCTCGAGCTGGTGCGACGGCGCCCGTGGTGGCAGCCTGGGCAAGCGCAGCGCCGGCCGCGGTGTACTGCTGTGGCGGCGGCGACCAGGCTCCTGCTGCGTGGCCGCGAGGGCAGCAGGCGCCTGGAGTTCGGCGACGGTGGCGCCCGTCGTGCGCAGCAGCCCGACGGCGGCATTGACGCGGTCGGCCCAGGCCGGCGTGGTGAGCGCGGCGTTGTTGGCGGTGGCGTCGGCGATCAGCGAGTCCATGCGTCTGGGCAATGCCGTCATAGCGGGTGATGATGGTCTGGACCTCGCCGATGTAGGCGGCGTTGGGCCCCGTTGCGGCCGCAGTCGTCGTGTCGCGGCAGCTGCACCAGCCGTGGCGCGCCGGCCGGCTGGGGCGTCGCGCGTCGGCAGCGGCAGGCCACCACCTTCGGCGGGGCGGCGTGGGCCGGTGCCGGCGTGCCGCAGCGGGCCTCAACCGGCGTGCCGTCGGCGTTGACGACCGGAACGGTGTCGAGGGCCGGCGGGTTGGCGACAAGCTCGCCAAAGATCCAGCCGGTGTTGTCGAGGCGGAACCAGGTGCCGTCGGCATTGCGGCCGACGATGTTGATGGCCTGGCCGGTGATCGTGCCGCCGATGATCGGGAACTCGGTCCCGGGGCCGGCACGCAGGTTGGCGTCGGTGGTCGTCGTCGGCGTGACGGCGGTCGCGGCGGCGGGCACAGGCGTGGCGGCCGCAGCAGGTGTCACTGCCGTGTCGGCGTGACTGCAGCGGTGGCCGTGACGGTGGCGGTAGCCGCCGGGCACGGGCGTCGTGCCGCAGGCCTGGTCGATCAGCTCCTGGGTGGCGACGGGCAGATTCGGAATCTGCGTGTCGGCGGCCAGGAAGGTGGCGATCCAAGTGCCGCCGTCGAGCAGGTACCACTGGCCGTCTTCGCTGATGCCGACGACGGCGAGCGTTGCGCCGGGGCCGACCTGGCCGACAAGGTCAAAGGTCGTCGCCGGGCCCGCGCGCAGGTTGGCCGTCGTCGTCGCGGTGGTTTGCACGACCGGCAGGCCGCTTGGCGCTTCGGACGGTCGTCGTGACCTCGAGCGGTGGGCGTCGTTTCAGCCGTGGGCGTTACGGCCGGCGTCGCTTCTGCTGGGGGTGTGGCGGTGATCTCCTGCAGTGGCCGTACGTGGGCGTCACCTCGGGCGTCGCTACCTCCGGGCGCCGGGCAGCAGGTCGACCACGACCTCGCCGTCGGGCAGGGGTGCGACGGTGACGGAGATCGGCAGCGTGCGTGTCGTGAGGTCGGCCAGCTGCAGCGTGACCGAGGCGGGCACCGTGGAGGTGAGCGTGTTGGTGACGACGAGGTCGAGCGACAGCTCCAGCGTGACGGGCACGCCGACCATCGGCATGGCGGTGTCAGGACGTCGGTATTCGTCAGCGCTTGCGGCGCCGGTCAGCGGTCTCCGCGTCGTCGGTCGCATCGGTCTCCGTCGCGCCGGCGTCGCCGGTGTCGGCCGCAGCGCCGGTGGTCGTCAGCGGTTGCGGTCAGCTCCGCAGCGCCGGTCATCGCGCCGGTGGCGGTCAGCTCTTCGGTGGCGTGGTCGCGCCGAGGTGGCCGTCGCTGTACCTGTGACGGCGCGTGCGGCCGCAACGGTCGGCGACGTCGCTGGTACTCTCGTTGCAGTGCGCCGGCTGCTTCCGTGCAGAACGCCGGTCGGCGTCAATACGCCGGTCGTCAGTGGCCGTGGTGACGGGCGCACCGCCGGCCAGCAGCGAGGCCGGGACGCTGATTGTCAGCGGGATGGCCTGGTTAATGCGAATGCGCAGCGGCTGCGGCAGTGGTTGCGGCTCCTCGGCAGCGCGTCAGGCGTGGTCTGGCCGGGAGCGGCCGCCTGGGCTATCGACATTTGTACGAGGAGCGCCGCAAAGAGGATCAGGCCCGTTGCCAGCAGGGCGAGGCTTTTGCGATACATGAGGTCCTCCCATGTGCGGAAACATGATTGAATGACAGATATAGAGTAAATGCGAATAGGTGTTTATGCAAGTACGGGCATGAGGTCCGGCGGGCCTCTGTTCCCTACCGTTTCAGACTCTGATAGCGCCAGCGAGCGACGACGGCGGCAAAGGCGAGCACGGCGACCAGCGAGCAAAATGTAGAGCACCTGGTAGTACAACGAATTTGAGCCGCCGATCGGATCAAAGGGTGGCGCAGCAGGCCGGCGCCCTTGATCAGGAACCAGACGGCGCCGGCGATGACGATGTTGGCGAAGGCTGTAAAGGCCGGATGATTCATCCACTTGACCAGCAGCAGGCAGGCGATGCTGAACCACAGCACGTGGATGCTGGCGCGCACGCGCGGCTCGTCCCAGGCGATCCATTCGCCCCAGGCCAGGCGGGTGGTGACCATACTCGAAAGCGCGTAGACGACCCAGATGCCCACGGCGGTCTCCTGGACTGCCTGGCACCAGCGCAGCGACCGAAGGGCTTTTCTGCAGAAAGTAGGCCAGGCCGAGGATGCCGCCGGCAGCAAAGGCAAGCAGGCCGACCTGCACGAGCGCGCCGTGGAGGAAGACCGGGCGAATGATCGCGCCCAGCGTCTTTTCAGGTGGGATGAGGGCGATCAGGACGGCAATCACGGCCGCCAGCGCCGAGCAGGGGCAATCCGTAGCGGCGAGGGTTGGCGTAGGTTGTCGGTGGTGCAGGCGATGCAGTCGTCAGTTCTTGGTTGGACATGGTTTGTCTTTCAGTTGCGCTGCGTTGTGCAAGGAGAAGTATATCATAGCGCAGGCAGGATGCGCACGATTATCAGAAGTATGGGTGCGATTGGTGGGGGGGCGTGCGCCGAGCCATGTGCCCCACTGGTTAGCGAGCCAGTGAGGGCAGATAGAGCCTTTTTTCTTTATCGCCCGGCTGCACCTCGACGGCGCCCACGTCGCAGGCGGCGCCGCTCGGCCGCGGCTGCCCCCGCTCGTCAGTGGCAAGGCCCGCGATACACTGTCCGCCGTCGATCAGGGGACTGAGGGCGAGGGGCAGGTGCGTCAGGGTAGGGCCGCCGTTGTCGGCTAACGGTCCCAGCATGAGCGGGGTGTTGTTGCGGTCGCCCGGGCCGGTGAGAAAGGCGCTGCAGCTGGTGTCATCCGACCCGTTGAACCCCTCCGACGTGATGGGAGCATTGCCGTTGAGGTTGGATGCCGAGCAGTTGACGCCGCCAAAGCCGCCTTCAAACACCTTGAGCGCGACGTTTTTGAGTCGCAGCGGCTGCTGGGACCACTGCATAATCTGGCTGGCGCCCGCCTGCCCCGACTCATCGCGGTTGCCGGCGAAGGTAACGTTTTGCAGCGCAGCTGCGCCGTTCTGGTTGATAAAGACGCCGTCCTCGCGCACCGTGTTGGCGCTAAAGGTGCTGTTCTGCACCAGGAGTTCGTGCCAGTTGCTGACACTGCTGCCGTTGGTCGAGGAGTTGCCGCGGAAGAGCACGCCCTTGACGGTGGCGACCCCCGCATTTGACAGGGCGCCGCCGTCGGCCAGGGCGGTGTTGTTTGTAAACTCGCTGTTGCTGATGTTCATGGCGCCGTTGTTATAGATGCCGCCGCCGGTCCAGTCCGCTTCGTTGTCGCCGATCACGCTGTCCTCGATCGTCAGGGCGCCGGGGCCGTTGTAGATGCCGCCGCCGATGACATCGGACATCAAGACGCCGGCCGTGGCGCGGTTGCCGATCACGTCCACGCCGCGCAGCGTGACCGTCGAATTGGCGAAGCGGTTGTGAATGCCGCCGCCCACGCGCGCCGAGTTGCCGGCGATCGTGCCGCCCTCGACGGTCACGGTGGCCCCATCCCAGGGCAGGATGGCCCCGCCCCAGCCGTCCGTCGTGCTGGTGGCGTGATTGTCGATCAGGCCGGTCTCGACGATGGTGGTCGTCGCCGCCGGCCAGCGCGGATAGATGGCCCCGCCGTTGGCGGCGCGGTTGCCGGTGATCATGCTGTCGCGGATGGTAAGTGGGCCGTAGCTCACGATGGCGCCGCCGCTCCCCGCGGCGTTGCTGTTTTGAATTTGGCTGGCCTCGACATTGAGCGTGCCGTTGTTGACGATGGCGCCCCCGTCGCCGGCTGAAAAGCCAAGCTTCAGCGCCAGGCCGCGCAATGTCAGCTCCTCACCCGCCTCGACCAGGAACAACTGCGTCGTGTTGCCGCCACTCAGGGTGATCTGGCCGGCCCCGTCGATCAGGGTGGGCTGCGCGATGGTCTTGACGGCGGTAAAGGTAATCGTGGCGTCACTGCCGCAGGCAAAGACGATGGCGCCGCCGCCGCGCGCCTTGACGTTGTTGAGGGCGACGTCGAAGGCCGCTTCGTCGCAGGGCGGCTGGACCACGATTGGATCGTCAGCGGCATAGGCCGCGCGGGTCAGTGGCGCGCCCCCGTACAGACCCTGCAACATCGCATAAAGCGCCACGAGGGCGGTGAGTCGTAGGATGCGTTGCATAGCGATTCCTCTGTTAGAGGCGGAAAAGGCCCCGGAACGGGAAAACAAAAGCAGGCGTGCGTGCTTGCCAACTGCTCGGCGAATGGCGCGGTGTCAATACGAATGGTTTGCAGCAAGGATCACACTACACCTGACGCAGGCCGGCGTCAACATTGTGAAAAATGGCGCCACTCAGCAGCAGCAGTCGCAGCAACACTCTAGCCAACACTTTAGTGTCTATCCAGGAGTCCCACTTCGCAGCTACACTGCAAACGTCATCTACCTGATCCCGCCCTGCTGCCGGCCCGATTGTGCCACTTTCGATCCTGGTCGTGCGTAGTGTAATAAGTGGGCGGAACATTTTGCGGCCATGCACGACTTGAGTGAACCTGGAGATCATTATGCAAGCGATTCTGGATATGGCGCCTGCCTCACGCACCGGCGCAAAGTCTGACGCAGCTTTTGCCGAACTCCAGCGCAGCGTCCATGCCGCGCTGGAGACCTATTCAAACGTGCATCGCGGCAGCGGCCACAACTCGGTAGCGACCACCCACCTGTACGAGCGGGCGGGCGCCATCGTGTTGGAGCACCTGGGGCTGGCGCAAGAGAAAATACGCGGTGATCTTCTGTACGCCGAGAAGAGCCGAGCTGCTCGCGGCGCAGCTTGCCCCTGGCAGCTTTCGCACGGTTTCCAGCCAGGAGCTTGGCCTGCCGCTTGGCGTGCATGCTCTTGCTGTTGTGCGCAAGTCACTGCCGGCGGGCGCGCCCGTGGAACCGGGTGGGGGAACGGCGCGGCTGGTGGCGCAGGGCTGGATCATCTGGGCTAAGGCGCCCGACCGGTTTGAGGCCGGCACGCCCGCGATTGTTAACGTGATTGCCTTTGCCAAGGCGTTGCAGCTGACCAAGCAATATGGCACGGGCGTGTTTACGGCTCCGAATGCTGCGACGGCGAGCGATGACGAAGTGGAGGCTGCCGCAGCGGTCCTTGCAAGCAGCGATTTGGAGGTCAACTCCGGGCGCGTGCTGCTGCATGCGCTCAGGCAGACTCTGATCGGCCGCGGGGTGTTGGTGCCCACGGTAACCGGCGACCGGCCTTTTATCAACTTGGACAACGGGGCCAGTACACCTACATTTGCTCCCATCTGGGAAGCAGCCTGGCGAGCGTGGCGCGCGCCGGCACAAGCAGGGCAGCAAATCGCGGAAGAAGTCAGGTCGATCTGTGCCGAGTTGCTCAGTGCACCACGGCAGGATTACGAGGTTATCTTTACAGGCAACACCACGGAGAGCATCAACCTGGTCGCCGAGAGCATTGGCAATGGGGACGCAATCCCTGAGCCAAACGGTGGTCGTTAATACGCTTCTCGAACACAATTCGAACGAGCTGCCGTGGCGCGTCGCGCCGGGCGTGACGCTGGTGCGGCTGGATGTGGACGGCGACGGCTTTGTCGATCTTAGGGAGTTGGAGACGCTCCTGTCCGCGTATAACGAAAGGGACGAGCACGGCCTGCAACGGGTCAGGCTGGTAACAGTGAGCGGCGCGTCGAATGTCCTGGGCACATACAATGACCTTGCCGAGATCAGCCGCATCGCCCACCGCTATGGCGCGCACCTGCTGGTGGATGCGGCGCAGCTGGTCGCCCACCGCCCCGTCGACATGGAGGCGTGGGGGATCGACTATCTGGCATTCTCGGGCCACAAGGTCTATGCGCCTTTTGGCGCCGGCGTGCTCGTGGCGCGCAAGGGGCTGCTGGAGTTCAGCACGGAGGAGCTGCAGCGCATCCACCAATCCGGCGAGGAGAACGTGGGCGGCATCGCTGCGCTGGGCAAGGCGCTGGTGCTGCTGCGGCGGATCGGGCTGGAGGTGATCCAGGAGGAAGAGCAGTCCTTGACGGCGCAGGTGCTGCACGGGATGGGGCAGATCCCAGGTATAGAGGTTTACGGCATCAAGGATGCCGGCTCGCCTGCGTTTGCGCGTAAGGGGGGTGTCATCGCCTTTACGGTGAAGGACACGATGGCAGGCCCCGTGGCCGAGGCGCTGGCGGCGCGGGGGATCGGCATCCGGTCGGGCTGTCACTGTGCGCACCTGCTGGTCAAGCATGTGCTGCACATCCACCCGGTGTTGGAGCAGTTCCAGGGCGTGATTTTGACGCTGGCGCCCAAGCTCTCGCTGCCCGGCGTCGACCGAGTGAGCCTCGGGCTTGAGAATACGCCCGAGGACGTGAATGCGCTGCTGGCGGTGCTGGCAGAGATCGCGCAGCAGCCAAAGACGCAGCCCAAATTCGGGGCACAGTTGGATACCTTCGCCGCAACCGTCGCGCAGCGCGTGTACGGCTGATTCATCTAGAAAAAGGAGACAAAATGAGCACCGAACCAACCGCAGATTGAGCCGCAAGCGCGCAAAGCCGCAGTCAAGTACGGCGGCAGCTCCGGCGATGCCGTGTATGGGATTGGGTTGATTGGGGCCTGGGTATTTTATCTGAGCAGCGCCAAGTCGTGGCAGGAGGGCGTCATCGGCTTTTTCAAGGGCATCGTCTGGCCGGCGTTTATGGTCTATGGGCTTTTCAAGTATCTTGCACGCGAGTAATTGGTAGCAACGGCAGCCGGGAGCCGCCAGGCATTGGCGGCTCCCGAGACAGCACGGACATGCAGGTCCGCACGCCGCGTGTGGAACAGGCACGGCGCGCGAACGAGCGTGGCGCACAGAGAAAAGCGCGAAGAAGGTGTGAGCCGCGACCTGAGCGAATCCCGACGAATCCTCACCCAATTGACAACTCCCCCACATTGTGATACGGTTGATGCAAGTTTGTGCACAAATCAGACGTTTGTGCGCTATACGGTTGCCTGACGTCTTTTGCCACCCCTCACCACCAGCCAAGCGAGAACGTGCCAACAATGTCGTCGCGCCTTGTGGTCAGTATCGACAGCAGCACCACCGCCTGCAAAGCTATCGCCTGGGACGATGCGCGGGCAGGCGGTGGCGGAAGGCCGCGCCGCCTATCCCGTGATCCAGCCGCACGCGGGCTGGCACGAGCAGAATGCCGAAGATTGGTGGGTCGGCGCCTGCCGCGCGCTGAACGAGTGCCTTGAACAGGTGCAGGGCAGCCAGATCGACGCCCTCGCCATCACCCACCAGCGCGAGACGTTTGTGCCGGTGGATGCAGACGGCGTGCCCATCCGCAACGCCATCATGTGGAACGACGAGCGCAGCCCGGCGCAGGTGGCTGCGCTCGAGCGCAGCTTTGGCCCCGAACTGCATCGGCTGACGGGCAAACCGCCTTCGATGACGGCGTCGATCTCGAAGCTGCTCTGGCTGGTCGAGCACGAACCGGAACTTGTGGCGACGGACGGCCCGCTTTCTCGACGTGCACGCCTTCCTGGTGCACCGGCTGACCGGCCACTACCGCACGGGACTCGCCAACGCCGACCCGCTGGGTGTGCTCGATATGGCAGCGCCGCACCTGGGCGGACGACCTCATCCGTGCGATCGGCCTGCGACCCGACCAGTTTGTCGACCTGGTCGAGCCGGGCGCCGTGATCGGCCACGTCACCTCCGCCGCCGCGGCTGCCACCGGCCTCCCTGCCGGCCTGCCCGTGATCGCCGGCGCCGGCGATGGCCACTGCGCCGGCCTGGGCGCCAACGTCACGCGTCGAGGGCGATCGCCTATCTCAACCTGGGCACGGGCATCGCCAGCGGCGCCTGCAGCCCAACCTATCTCTGCGACCGCGCCTTTCGCACGCTGATTGCCCCCATCCCGGGCAGCTACTACGTCGAGCACATCCTGCGCGGCGGCGTCTACACGGTGGCCTGGTTTGTCGAGCACTTTGCCGCCGACCTGCGCGCGGCCGAGCTCGGGCAGATCCGCCGAAACGATCCTGGAGGAGGCGGCGGCGCAGATCGCTCCCGGGCGCCGAAGGGCTGATGCTCGTGCCCTACTGGAACAACGTGATGAACCCCTACTGGGACCCGCTCGCCAGCGGCATCACCGTCGGCTGGAGCGGCGTGCACGGCCGCGCCCATTTCTACCGCGCCATCCTCGAGGGCATCGCCTACGAGCAGCGCCTGGTCGGCGACGCCATGATGGCTGCGACCGGCCAGCGGTTTGCGGAGTACGTCGCGATGGGCGGCGGCAGCCGCAGCCGTCTTTGGCTCCAGATCATGGCCGACGTGACCGGCATCCCGGTGGTGCAGTCCACCACCAACGAGGCCACCTGCCTGGGCGCCGGCATCCTGGCCGCGGTCGGCGCCGGCTGGTACGCCGACGTCCAGCAGGCAGCCGACGCCATGACCGGCATGGCCGAGATGCTATGCCCCGGACGCCGCGGCCATGGCGGTCTACAACCGCCTCTACCAGGAGGTTTATCGGACCCTTTTCCCAACACTGCAAGCTGCACTTGACCGTCTGGCGTTGTTGACCCATGGCCACGTGGCGCATTGCCGACGCAGCAGCCAGCTGCGCCCGGGGCCGCCGAAGCAAATGGTGAGCGTACGTGAACGCACTCGATGAACCGCGCGGCGACCGCACCGACCTGCTGGTGACCGTCGCCAGCCTCTATTACGAACTCAATCAGAACCAGCAGCAGATCGCCGATCGGCTGGAGATCTCGCGCTCGAGCGTCTCGCGCATGATCAAGGAGGCGCGCGACCTTGGCATCGTCGAGATCCGCATCCACAAGCCGGTCAACCGCGACTTTCACCTCGAGCAGGCGCTGATCGAACACTTTGGCCTGCAGGATGCCTATGTGCTCTGCACGACCGGCCGAGATGCGCGAGGAGGAGGCGCTGTATGGCGTCGGCCGTCTGGCCGCCGGCTACCTGCAGCGCGTGATCGGCAACATGCCGCCGCACACCTGCATCGGCACGGCCTGGGGCACCGGCGCGCATGCCGCCGTCAGCGTCCTGCCCGAGGACCGCAGCCGCCAGATCGACGTCGTGCAGCTGCTGGGCAGCGTCAGCGTCTCCGACCCCCTGATCGACGGGCCGGACCTGGCGCGCCTGCTGGCGGCCAAGCTGGGCGGCCGGCACTATGACCTGCACGCGCCCGTGCTGGTGGAGCAGCCCGCGCTGCGCGCCATGCTGATCGACGAGCCGTCGCTGCGCGAGGGGCTGCAGCGCGGGCGGTCGGTGGCGCTGGCCATCACCGGCATCGGCACGATGGTCGAGGAGGCGTCCAGCTTTCTGCGCGCCGGCCACCTGACCAGCACGCAGCTCGCCCATCTGCGCGAGCAGGGCATCGTCGGCGAGACCTGCGGCCGCTTCTTCGACGCCTAGGGTCGCTACGAGGGCTATGCCATCAACGAGCGCGTGATCGGGCATCAGCTCTGGACGATCTGCGCAACATTCCACGCGTGATCGCCGTTGCGCGCGGGCTGCCCAAGGCGCTGTCGATTCTGGGCGCCCTGCGCGGCGGCTTTATGACTGTGCTGGCCACCGACGACGTCACCGCGCGCGCCGTGCTGGCTGGCAGCTGGGCGACGAGGGCGGACAGGCACGCACTGCGACGTCGCGACAGTTGCCGGCGACAGTGACCTTGAGATTAGGAAACAGACGTATGGCAAACATCGTAATCTTGGCGCAGGCGTGATGGGCAGCGCGTTCTACCATGCCCCTGGCCGACAACGGCCACCAGGTGCGCCTCGTCGGCACGCACCTGGACGGCGACATCATCGAGGAGATTCACGAGAGCCGCGTCCACCCGCGGCTCAAGTCGCGGCTGCGCGATGCGGTCACCCCTTACACCTATGACCGCCTGGGCGAGGCGCTCGAGGACGCCGACCTGGTCGTGCTGGGCGTCAACTCGCTGGGCATCGAGTGGGCAGGGCAGATGTTGGCCGACAAGCTGCCGCCGGACGTGCCGCTGCTCTTTCTGACCAAGGGCTTGGCGGGCCATGACGGCGCGCTCGAACTGCTGCCGCACCGGCTGCGGCGCGAACTGCCGCCGGCGCTGCAGCGCACGCGTCAAGCTCGCTGCCGTCGGCGGCCCTTCCATCGCCGGCGAACTGGCGGCCAACCGCCACACCTGTGTGGTCGTCACCGGCAGCGACGCGGCGCTTGATCGAGAAGCTGGCGCGCATGCTGCGCACGCCCTACTATCATGTCTGGACCTCCACCGACATGGTCGGCGTCGAGACCTGCGTGGCGATGAAGAATCTCTATGCGCTGGCCGTGGGCTGTGTCGGCGGGCTGCTCGAGCGGGACGGCGTGGCGGACAACGACGCCGTGATGTTCAACCTGGCGGCCGGGCTCTTTGCGCAGGGGCTTTGGGAGACGGCCTACATGGTGGACCTGATGGGGGGCGAGCGGCGCAGCGTCTTTACGCTGCCGGGCGCCGGCGACCTCTATGTGACGAGCATGGGCGGGCCGCAACCAGCGCATGGGGCGCTATCTGGGGCTGGGCATCCCGTTCTCGCAGGCCAAGGCGCAGTACATGGCCGACGTCACGGTCGAGGGCGCGCAGCTGGCGCAGGCCATCGGCCCGACGGTCGAGCAGATGGTGGCGGAGGGCAGGATCGACGCTCGCCAGCGTGCCGCTGATGCTGACGATGATCGACATCGTCTGCCACGACGCGCCGGTCGAGTTCCCGTGGGACGATTTTTTGCCGGCGCGCTGCAATGTACGGAAGCCTATAGCAGTTGAGGAGCAGGAAGATGGACAAGAACACGCCGATCGTGATCGGGGCCGACCACATGGGGCTGCCGCTCAAGAATGCCATTCGTGACTACCTGGTGAAGAAGGGGTATACAGGTCGAGGACATGGGCGTCAACGCCAGCGACCCGGTGGACTATCCGGACGTGGGCGCAGCGCTGGCCGAGGCCGTGGGCGAGGGCAAGTTCGAGCGCGGGATTCTGGTCTGCGGCACGGGCGCCGGGCATGGCGATCGTCGCCAACAAGGTGCCCGGCGTGCGCGCCGTTGCCGTGTACGACCCCTACACGGCCGAGCGCGCCGTCGCCAGCAACAACGCGCAGGTCATCACCTTTGGCGCCCAGATCACCGGGCCCTCCGTGGCCGAAAAGCTGATCGACATCTGGCTGGAGAGCGAGTTCCAGGGCGGCCGCTCGGCGCCCAAGGTGGCGAAGATCGACAACCTGGACGAGAAGTATCGGGGACAGCACTAGGCAAGAGTCTGAACGTCCCTGGCGCGGCGCACTGGTGTCGGTGCAGGCAGTGTGAGCTTGCGCGGTGCCAGGATCGGGGCGAGTGTTCTGGGTGGGGGAGGTGAACATCGTGCGCTTTGAGTTTGCGGCTGCCGGTCGTATTTTGTTTGGCGAGGGCCGGCTCGCGGAAGTGGGGCCGCTGGCGCGTGAGCTGGGCAGCCGGGCGCTGGTCGTTACCGGCGCGCACCCTGAGCGCGGGCAGGTGCTCTATGAACTGCTGGACGCGGCCGGCGTTGGCGGTGGAAACCTTTTCGTTGGCCGGCGAGCCGACGGTGGACGATGCGCTGGCGCGGCGTCGAACAGGCGCGCCGGATGGGCGCGACCTGGTCATTGGCTTTGGCGGCGGCAGCGCACTCGACGCCGCCAAGGCCATCGCGGCGCTGGCCGCCAATGAAGGCGACATCTTCGACTACCTGGAGGTGATCGGCCGCGGCCAGCCGCTCGCCAGGCCCGCGCTGCCCGTGATCGCCATCCCCACGACTGCCGGCACCGGCAGCGAAGTGACGCGCAACGCGGTGCTCGCCTCGCCGGAGCACCGCGTCAAGGTGAGCGTGCGCAGCCCGCACATGCTGCCGCGCGTCGCGCTGGTCGACCCTGAGCTGACGCTACGACCTGCCGCCTGCGGTGACGGCGGCCACGGGCATGGATGCGCTGACGCAGTTGATCGAGCCCTATGTCTCGTCACGCGCCAACCCGCTGACCGACGGCATCTGCCTGCAGGGTCTGCGCGCGCCGTGCGTTCGCTGCGCCGCGCCTATGAAGATGGCGGCGACTGCGATGCCCGGCGGGACATGGCGTTTGCGCAGCCTGTGCGGCGGCCTGGCGCTGGCCAATGCCGGCCTGGGCGCGGTGCATGGCTTTGCCGGGCCGTTTGGCGGCATGTACGACGCGCCGCACGGCGCCGTCTGCGCGGCGCTGCTGGCGCCCGTGTATGGCGATCAACATCCGGGCGCTGCTCAGCGCGCGCGCCGGACCACCCGGCGCTGGCGCGCTATGAGGAGCTGGCGGCGATGCTGACGGGCAGCGACGCCGCGCGGCGTCGAAGATGGCGTCGAATGGCTGCAGCAGCTGTGCGCCGATCTCCAGATCCCGCCGCTGTGCAAGCTACGGCTTTGGCATGCAGGATGCGCCGAGCGCTGATCCCCAAGGCGCAGGCCGCCAGCAGCATGAAGGCCAACCCGATTGCCGCTAACCGACGAAGAGCTGCGCACCATCCTGGCGCAGGCAACCTGAGACACCAACTGAGGGAGAGGTGACACCATGCAGGATCCCCTGCAGCGTTTCCGGGTGGAAGGCAAGCGTGCCGTGGTGACCGGCGGCTCAAAGGGCATCGGGGCCGAGGCGGCGGTGGTCCTCGCCCAGGCGGGCGCGGATGTCGCCATCGTCGGCCGCGACCGCGCCGGTCTGCAGGAGACGGCCGCCCTGATCGCGCCGACGGGCCGCCGCTGCATTCTGATCGAGGCGGACATGGCGACGGTCGACGGGCCGCAGGATGCGGCAGCGAACAGGCGCTGGCCGCGTTTGGCACGGTCGACATCCTGGTCAACAATGCGGGCATTGCCCGCCTCGATCCGCTGCAGACGCTCTCCGTCGAGAAGTGGGACGAGACGATGGCAGTCAACCTGCGCGCGCCGTATTTGCTGGCGCAGGCGTTGGTCGGCAAAATGATGGAGCAGGGCGCCGGCAAGATCATCAACGTCTCTTCCCAGGCCGGCGTCGTCGCGCTCGAGGTGCACGGCGCCTACTGCGCCTCCAAGGGCGGCCTCAACATGCTGACCAAGGTGATGGCGCTGGAGTGGGGGCTGCACAACATCCAGGTCAATGCCGTCTGCCCCACGGTGATTCTCACGCCCATGGGCACCAAGGTGTGGGGCGACCCGGCCAAGGCCGCGCCCGATGCTGGCCAAGATCCCGCTCGGCCGCTTCGGCCAGCCGGTGGAGGTGGCGGACCTGATCCTGTTCCTGGCTTCGCCGGCGTCCGACCTGATTACCGGCGAGGCGATCCTGATCGACGGCGGCTACACGGCGATTTGAGAAGGCAGGCGGAACGCCTGCGGTCCAAGATGAAGAAACTGATCAACGTTGTCGAAAACATCCTGTACGAGCAGTTGGAGGGGATGGCGCTGGCCCACCCGCAGCTGATCGACGTTCACTTTGACCCGCACTACATCGTGCGGCGGCAAGCGCCGGTGCCGCGGCAAGGTGGCGATCGTCTCGGGCGGCGGCAGCGGCCACGAACCCATGCACGGCGGCTTTGTCGGCTACGGCATGTTGGACGGCGCCTGCCCGGGAGCCATCTTCACGTCGCCCACGCCCGACCAGATCCTGGCCTGCGGCCAGGCCGTCGACAGCGGTGAGCGGGCGTGCTGCTGATCGTCAAGAACTACACCGGCGACGTGCTGAGCTTTGAGACGGCGGCCGAGCTGCTGCACATGGAGGGCATCCGTGTGCGCACGGTGCTGGTCGACGACGACGTGGCCGTCAAGGATTCGCCTCTACACCGCCGGCCGCCGCGGCGTGGGCGCCACGGCCATCCTGGAAAAGATCGCGGGCGGCGCGGCCGAGGCAGGCTACACGCTCGATCAGGTGGCGGAGCTGGCACGCCGCGTCAACACCAACAGCCGCTCGATGGGGCTGGCGCTGTCGTCCTGCACCGTGCCTGCCGTCGGCAAGCCTACCTTCGAGCTGGGCGACAACGAGATCGAGATCGGGATCGGCATCCACGGCGAGCCGGGCCAGCGCCGCATCACCCTGGTGACGCTGGACGAGATGACCGGCATGCTGGCCGGCGCGATCCTCGACGACGCCGCCTACGCGCGCAGCGAGCGCGAGTGGGACCCGCATGCCGGCGACTGGGTCGAGCGCCCGCTGGTCAATCTGCCGTTTGCGCCGGGCGACGGGGTGATTGCGCTGGTCAACAGCATGGGCGGCACGCCGATTTCTGAGCTGTACGCCGCCTACCGTTCGCTCGTGCGCATCTGCGAGGGCCGCGAGATCCACATCGTGCGCAACCTGATCGGTCCCTATGTCACGTCGCTGGAGATGGCCGGCTGCTCGATCACGCTGACGCGCGTGGATGACGAGATCCTGCGCTTCTGGGATGCGCCGGTCCACACGCCGGCCCTGCGCTGGGGGATGTAGCCATGAGAGCGTCACGATGGTGGACGCCCAGACGACTGCGCAGTTGGCTCACCTATGCCGCCGCCGACCTCCAGGCGGCCAAGGAGCTATCTCACCGAACTGGACGCCGCCATCGGCGATGCCGACCATGGGCTCAACATCGCACGCGGCTTTGCCGCCGTTGCGGACAAGGTCAACGGCGATGACGCGGGCGAAGACGATGTGGCGCGATCTTTAAAGTCGGTCGGGATGACGTTGATGTCCACGGTGGGCGGCGCCAGCGGCATGTTGTACGGCAATTTCTTCTTGCGTGCGGCGACTGTCGGTCCGGGAACACGCGAATTGACCGCCGGCCGAGCTGCTCTGCGGCTCTGCAGGCCGGGCTGACGGCATCGTCCAGCGCGGGCGTGCCGCCGCCGGGCGACAAGACGATGGTGGATGCCTGGACCCCGGCGCTGGCTGCCCTGGCCGCGGCGCTTGGCGGCGGCGCACAGCCTGCCGGCTGCGCTGCACGCCTGCGTCGCCTGCCGCCGAAGAGGGGATGAACGGCACCATGCCGCTGGTGGCCAAGAAGGGGCGCGCCAGCTACCTGGGCGAGCGCAGCGCCGGCCACATGGATCCCGGCGCCGCCTCGACCACGACTGCTCCTGCGTGCCTTGTGCAAGGCCGTCGACCCGGAAGACACATCATTACCATGATTGGAATCGTCATCGTTTCTCACAGCGCGCTGCTGGCGCAAGGCGTGCTCGACATCGTCGAGCAGATGGTGCAGGGGCGCGTCCCGCTGGCGGCTGCGGGCGGGACGGACATTGCCGAAGCGCCGATCGGGACGGATCCGTTCAAGGTGCTGGCACGCCATCGACAGCGTTTACAGCGACGAAGGCGTGCTGGTGCTGATGGACCTGGGCAGCGCCCTGATGAGCGCCGAGGCGGCGCTTGACATGCTGCCCCCCGAGCGCCGAAGCGCACGTCGTGCTGTGCGAGGCGCCACTGGTCGAAGGGGCCGTGGCTGCTGCCGTGCGCGCCATGACCGGCGGCACGCTGCAGGAGGTGCTCGACGACGCGCGTGCGGCCTACGCCTCCAAAGTCGCGCAGCTGACTTCTCTGCTGCACCTGCCGGCGACCGAGGCCGTGGCCCAGCAGGCCGCGGTGGCCGCCGGCAGCGCAGGCGCTGATCGAGGCGCCGGCGGGGCGCTGCTGCTGACGATCGTGGTGCCCAACCGGCTGGGGCTGCACGCGCGGCCCGCTGCGCGCCTGGTCAGCCTGGCCGCCCAGTATGACGCGCAGATCACACTCGCGCACGACAGCCGCACGGCGAACGCCACCAGCATGAACCAGGTGGCTACCCTTGGCGTCCGCCAGGGGGACGTGCTGGTCGTCAGCGCTGGCGGCCCGCAGGCGGAGGATGCGCTGGCCGCCATCGAGGCGCTGGCGCTCGACAACTTTGGCGACCCGATCGAGGTGCGGGAGCCGACCGAGATCATCGCCGCCGCCGTGTGTCCGGATAACCCGCACGAACTGGCACGGCGTCGCCGCCTCCGAGGGGATCGCGTTTGGTCCCGCCTTTATCTACCGGACCAAGCTGCCGCAGGTGCTGGAAGTGGTTGGCGCCGACCCGGCAGCACGAGCGGCAGCGGCTGGAACAGGCAATCGCCGCCGTGGCCGAGCACTTGCAGAGTGTACGCGCCAGCATGCTGCAGCGTGTCGGCGCCGGCGAGGCCAGCATCTTTGATGCCCACCTGCTCATGGTGCGTGATGCCGAACTCCTGCAGACTGCGCTGCAGGAAATCGAGCTGCGCCGCGTCAACGCCGAAGCCGCCTGGCAGCGCGCCATCCAGTCCATGGCCACACGCTACCAGGTCCTGACCGACCCGTACATGGCGCGCCGCGCCGACGACATCATCGACGTCGGGCAGCGTGTCCTGCGTGTGCTTGCGGGTACGGCGCAGGACGACACCGGGCTGGTGATGGAAGAGGCGGCGATCCTGGTCGCGCACGAACTGAAGCCTTCCGACCTGGCACGTGTCCAGCCGGAACTCGTACTGGGCATTATCACCGAACTGGGCAGCGCCAGCGACCACAGCGCCATCCTGGCGCGCGGCGCTGGGGCTTGCCGGCGGTCACGGGGCTGGGCCCGTTTCTTGGCGAGCGTGGCCGACAAGCAGACGCTGGCGCTGGACGGCACGACCGCGGCCGCGTCTGGCTGGCGCCTGACGCCGAGCAGCTGGCGGAGCTGGAGCGCAGGGGTGAGGCCTGGGCCAAGGAGCGGGCTGCGGCCAAGCAGTCGGCGCAGCGGCCTGCCGTCTTGCGCGACGGGCATCGCATCCTGGTGGCGGCCAATATCAACGGTCCCAGCGATGTGGCGCTGGCGCTCGACCAAGGCGCCGAAGGCGTCGGCCTCTTCCGCACCGAGTACCTGTTTATCGATCGCATGACGCCGCCCACGGAAGAGGAACAGGTGGAGACATACCGGGCTGTTGCGCGCCAGCTCAAGGGTCGTCCCTTGATCGTGCGTACGCTTGACGTCGGCGGCGACAAGCCGCTGCCCTATCTGCGTGGCGACTATGAGGCCAATCCGTTCCTGGGCCAGCGCGGCCTGCGCTACTCGCTCGACCGGCCTGCCATCTTCAAGCCGCAGATGCGTGCCATCTTGCGTGTGGCAGCCGAGCACCCGGTCAAGATCATGTTTCCCATGGTCAGCACCTTTGACGAACTGGTGCTGGTCGATGCACTGATCGAAGAGGCATGCGCCGAGCTGCAGGCAGACGGGCTGCCTTTTGACGACGACGTCGCGCGCGGCATCATGATTGAGACGCCGGCGGCGGTCATGGCGGCCGATTACCTGGCGCGGCTGGTGGACTTCTTCAGCATCGGCACCAACGACCTTTCGCAGTACATGATGGCGGCCGACCGCAGCAACCCGGCCGTGGCCAACCTGGTGTCGCCCTACCAGCCGGCCGTCGTGCGTGCCATCCACCAGGTGGTCGAGGCGGCGCAGGAGGCCGGCATCCCGGTTTCGCTGTGCGGCGAGCTGGCGGGCGACCCGCGTGCCACGCCGCTGCTGGTGGGGCTAGGCATCGGCGAACTGAGCATGAGCGCGCCGGCCATCCCGCTGGTCAAGGCGCGCGTGCGCCAGCTGGACCTGGAGAAGGCGCAGGTGCTGGCCAAGTGAACTCCTGACCTATGAATCGGCAGTTGACATCGAGCAGCGTTTAGCCGAATGAGTCCTGATCATCATCCGCAGCTGCCAGGCGGCTGCCAAGAACAGGAAGGCACGCTATGACCAAGCTGTACAACGATCCCGCCAACTTTCGCCAGGAGCTGATCGACGGCTTTGTCGCCGCCTACTGGGCGGCTCGTGCGCCGTGTGCCCAATGCCTCGGGCGTGATGGCGGTCGACGCGCCGGTCGCCGACAAGGTCACGCTGGTCGTCGGCGGCGGCTCGGGCCACTACCCGGCCTTTTGCGGCTATGTCGGGCCTGGGCTGGCCGATGCGGCGGTGATGGGCAACGTATTTGCCGCGCCCTCGGCCGAGCAGGTCTACCGGGTGACGAAGGCGGCGGCCGGCGGCCGCGGCGTGCTGTACTGCTACGGCAACTACAGCGGCGACGTGCTCAACTTCGACCAGGCCGAGGAGCGCTGCCGCGACGAAGGGCATGGACGTGCGCACCGTGCGTGTGACCGACGACGTGGCCTCGGCGCCCAAGGGCGAGGAGGGCGACCGCCGCGGGATTGCCGGCGACTTCTTCGTCTTTAAGATTGCCGGGGCCAGCGCGGCCCGCGGCGACAGCCTGGACGAGGTCGAGCGGCTGGCGCACAAGGCCAACAACCGCACGCGCTCGTTTGGCGTGGCCTTTGGCGGCTGCACGCTGCCCGGGCAGAGCGAGCCGCTGTTTACGGTCGAGCCGGGCCGCATGGAGCTGGGCCTCGGCGTGCACGGCGAGCCGGGCATCCAGTCCAGCCACATGCGACCCGCGGCCGAGGTGGCCAACCTGCTGCTCGACACGCTGCTGCCGGATGCGCCCGCAGGGCTGGGGCACGCGGTGGCCGTGCTGCTGAACGGCTTGGGCAGCACCCAGTATGAGGAGCTGTTTGTGCTTTACAAGGCCGTCGACGAGCGGCTGCTGGCCGAGGGGCTGGAAGCCTACAACCCGATCGTCGCCGAGGCGGTCACGTCGCTCGACATGGCGGGCTGCTCGCTCAGCCTGCTGTGGCTGGACGACGAGCTGCAGCCGCTGCTGGACGCGCCGTGCCGGTCGGCGGCGTATACGGTCTGAACCTTGATTTGTAGGATTTGTAGGATTTCCATGATTTGTGACAGGCCGACTCAGTAGCTGGAATCCGAAATCTTGCAATCCTTGAATCGCTACGAATCAAGGTTCAGACAAAGGTGCTAGAATATGGATACGGTCAGCGCAGGCAGTCGATCGTATGTAAGTTTACATAACGCTATGGCGTGTTCCGGGAGAAGGAGCAGGAACTTGGCCGGCTGGATGCGGCGGCAGGCGATGGCGACCACGGGACGACGATGGTGCGCGGGTTGACGGCGGCGGTGGCGGCGGTCGACGCGCGGTCGAGGCGCGGGGAGCCGGAGGGGACTGTCCGCCGGCGAGCTGCTCGATCTGCGCCGGCGATGCCTTTGCCGACGCCGCAGGTGGGGCGTCAGGCGCGCTGTTTGGCGCCTTGCTGGCCACAGTGGGGCGCAAGCTCCGCCGGCGTCAGATGTCTCTCCAGGCGCAGTGCAGCGCGGCGCTGCAAGGCGGCCTGGCGACCGTGCGCCAAGCTGGGCAAGGCCGCGCCGGGCGACAAGACGATGCTGGATGCGCTGGCGCCCTTTGTCGCCGCATTTGCCGCTCGCTGTCGAACAGGGGCAGGCCACTGCTGCCGCCTGGCATGCGGCGCTGCCTGCCGCCGCGGCGGGCGCCGCGGCTACGGCGGATATGGTGGCCAGGCGGGGCCGCGCTTCACGGCTGGGCGAGCGCAGTCTTGGTCATGTCGACCCGGGCGCGCAGTCCGTCGTCTACCTGCTGACGCACCGTCGACGAGGTGCTGCAGGCGCACTGGTAGGTGAAAGACACGATAATTCGTACTGTTTTCTCACTGTCGAAGAGCTGCAATTGCACTCTTCACCATTTCAGAAAGGATAGCATCATGGCACGACCAGTTACTCTCTTCACCGGCCAGTGGGCCGATCTTCCGCTCGCAGAACTCGCCAAAAAGGTCGAGCGAATGGGGCTTCGACGGGCTGGAACTGGCCTGCTGGGGCGATCACTTCGAGGTCGACAAGGCGCTGGAAGACGACGGCTACGTGCGCGCCAAGCGCGACCTGCTGGAGCAGTACGGCCTGAAGGCGTGGGCCATCAGCACCCACCTGGTCGGCCAGTGCGTGTGCGACCCGATCGACGAGCGCCACAAGGGCATCCTGCCCGCCCGCATCTGGGGCGACGGCGACCCCGAAGGCGTGCGCCAGCGCGCGGCCGAGGAGGTGAAGAACACGGCCAAGCGCCGCCAAGCTGTTTGGCGTGGACATGGTCAACGGCTTCACCGGCAGCAGCGTGTGGGGCAAGCTCTATTTCTTCCCGCCCACGAGCCAGGCCGAGATCGACGCCGGCTACAAGGATTTTGCCGACCGCTGGATGCCGATTCTCGACGTGTTCCAGGCAGAGGGCGTACGCTTTGGCCTCGAGGTGCACCCGACCGAGATCGCCTATGACATCTACACCTCCGAGCGGGCGCTGCAGGCGGTCAACGGCCACCCGGCCTTTGGCTTCAACTTCGACCCGAGCCACCTGGTGCACCAGTTCATCGACCCGGTCGAGTTCATCTACGCCTTCCCCGACCGCATCTTCCACGTGCACGTCAAGGATGCCAAGGTCACGCTCGACGGGCGCAACAGCATCCTGTCGTCGCACCTGAGCTTTGGCGACCGCCGCCGCGGCTGGGACTTTGTCTCGCCGGGCCGCGGCGACGTGGAGTGGGATCCGATCATCCGCGCGCTCAACCGCATCGGCTACCAGGGCCCGCTCTCGATCGAGTGGGAAGACACGGGCATGGACCGCGACTGGGGCGCGCCCGAAGCGCTCGACATGATCCGCGGCATGGACTTTGCGCCGTCGTCGGTGGCGTTTGACGCCGCGTTCGCCAAGAAATAGACGTATACGCACTACGTTCAAGCTGAAGGAGATCTCGCTATGGCTGAAGGAGCCGGCTTTACCTCGATGGCCGCCGCGGCAGCGGAAAACGAAGCGCCGGAGATCGGCGTCGGCATGTTGGGCTATGCCTTCATGGGCAAGGCGCACACCAACGCCTATCAAGAAGATGCCCGTACATGATGTATCCGCCGCCCGGCGATCCCCAAGCTGGTGGCGATCTGCGGGCCGCAACGAAGAGGCCGCGACGGAGGCGGCGCGTGCGCTATGGCTATGAGAGCTACTACACCGACTGGCGGCAAGATGCTGGCCGACGACCGGGTGCAGCTGTTCGACAACGGCGGCCCGAACGACGCGCATGCCGAGCCGTGCATCGCCGCGGCGCAGGCGGGCAAGCACATCCTGTGCGAGAAGCCGCTGGCGCGCACGGCCGAAGAAGCCAAAGACGATGCTGGATGCGGTGCAGAAGGCCGGCGTCAAGCACATGGTGGCCTTCAACTACCGCTTCGTGCCGGCCATCCGCCAGATCCGCAAGATCTGATCGAGAGCGGCGCGCTGGGCCGCATCTACCACTTCCGCGCCGTCTACCTGCAGGAATGGATCATGCCGCACTACAACACGCCCATGATCTGGCGCCTGCAGAAGAGCGTGGCCGGCAGCGGCGCGCTGGGCGACCTGGGCGCGCACATCATCGACCTGGCGCGCTTCCTGGTCGGCGACGTCAAGAGCGTCAGCGCCATGACCAAGACCTTCATCCCCGAGCGCCCGTGGGGCGACGGCACGATGGGCAAGGTGGACGTGGACGATGCCTTTGCCGCGGTGGTGGAGTTCGAGAACGGCGCGCATCGGCACGCTCGAAGCGACGCCGCTTTGCCGCCGGGCGCAAGAACGACAACACGCTCGAGATCAACGGCGAGAAGGGCAGCATCCGCTTCAACCTGGAGCGCATGAACGAGCTGGAGGTCTTCTGGATCGACGACGAGCCCAAGGAGACGCAGGGCTTCCACAACGTGCTGGTCACCGAAGCCGTACCATCCCTGGTGGGAGAACTGGTGGCCGCAGGGGCACATGATCGGCTGGGAGCACACCTTCGTGCACGAGATCACGCACCTGCTGGACTGCATCGTCAACGACAAGCCGGTGGCGCCCATCGGCGCCGACTTCGAGGACGGCTACCGCACCGCGGTCATCTGCGACGCGATCTTGGCGTCCGCGGCCAGCAAGCGGCAGGTGGACTGCAAGTATTAACTTCGAGCCTTCCAGGAAGCCTCCCCTCTTCCTGGAAGGTATCCCTCCATTTGTGTCACGCCAAGCCTGCCGTGCTTGATGACCTGACCTACACCTCATCTACACCTTCCAGGTGGTAGCCCATCCGCTGCTGCGTGTATACTTTTAAGCGAGTCGTGCAACCTACGTGTGGCCGAACCGCCGTTCGCGCAGATTGTGCGCGCGACAGTCGGTGGGCAGGCCGACTGCAAATCTGAAAGGGATCGATAATGACATCCGAACAGCAAAGGCTGAACCAGGCACGCACCGGCGTGCTGCCGTGGAAAAAGTGGGGACCCTACCTCAGCGAGCGGCAGTGGGGCACCGTGCGCGAGGACTACAGCGAGAACGGCGATGCCTGGAACTACTTCACCCACGACCAGGCCCGCTCACGCGCCTACCGCTGGGGCGAAGATGGCCTGGCCGGCATCTCCGACGACAACCAGGTGCTCTGCTTTGCCCTGGCCCTGTGGAACGGCAGCGACCCGATTCTCAAGGAGCGCCTGTTTGGCCTGACCAACAGCGAAGGCAACCATGGCGAGGACGTCAAGGAGTATTACTTCTACCTCGACAGCACGCCCACGCACTCGTACATGAAGTACCTGTACAAGTATCCGCAGGCAGCGTACCCGTATGACGATCTTGGTCAAGACCAATCGCAGCCGCAGCCGCCAGGAGATGGAGTACGAACTGCTGGATACGGGCGTGTTTGACGAAGATCGCTACTTTGACGTCTTTGTCGAGTATGCCAAGGCCTCGCCGGAGGACATCCTCGATCCAGATTACAGTGGCCAACCGCGGGCCGGAGACGGCCGTGCTGCATCTGCTGCCCACGCTGTGGTTCCGCAACGACTGGCGTTGGAACGAGGATGCGCCGCGCCCATCCTGCAGCAGGGAGATCGGGCGGCCGTGTGTCATGCCGACCACGTGCAGCTTGGCGAAAGCGCTATCCGTACTACGATGTAGGTCAGCAAGGCGCGCCGGCGCTGCTGTTTACGGAAAATGAGACCAACAACGAGCGGCTCTTGGGCGCAGCCGAACGCGACACCCTATGTCAAGGACGGCATCAACGACTATGTCGTTCAGGGCGAGGCGAAGGCCGTCAATCCCCGCCGGGCAGGTACAAAGGCAGCTGCCCACTACCAGCTTCATGGTCGGCGCTGGCCAGACGCATCGTCGTGCGGCTGCGCTTGACCGACGACGCGCCCGGCAGAAGGTCCGCAGCGCCTTTCGCCCAGTTTTCGGACTTCGATTATCTTTGCGGCGCGCCAGCAGGAGGCCGACAATTTCTACGGCGCTATCACGCCGCCCGGCATCGAAGGCAAGGATCCGCGCGCCGTTATGCGCCAGGCGCTGGCGGGTATGCTGTGGTCCAAGCAGTTCTACTATTTTGACCTGGACCGCTGGCTGGCGAACACAAGGCCCACCCTCTCCTGAACCCCAATGCACCGGCAAACCTGCGCAACCGCCAGTGGTTTCACATGGTGAACAGCGACGTTATCTCGATGCCGGATAAGTGGGAGTATCCCTGGTACGCGGCGTGGGACCTGGCCTTTCACTGTGTGACGCTGGCCATGGTGGACATCGACTTTGCCAAGCACCAGCTCGACCTGATGCTGCGCGATCTACTATCTGCATCCCAACGGGCAGATCCCGGCGTACGAGTGGAACTTCGGCGATGTCAATCCGCCGGTGCACGCCTGGGCGACGCTGTTTGTTTATTCCATCGAGAAGGATCTGACCGGCAAGGGCGATATGCGCTGGCTGGAGCAGTCTTTCCAGAAGCTGCTGCTCAACTTTACCTGGTGGGTCAACCGCAAGGATCCAAGCGGCCGCAACGTATTTGAAGGCGGCTTCCTGGGGCTCGACAACATCGGCGTCTTTGACCGCAGCTCGCCGCTGCCGACCGGCGGCACACTCGAGCAGGCCGACGGCACGGCGTGGATGGCCTTCTTCAGCCAGACAGATGCTGCAGATCTCGGTCGAACTGGCGCATGACGACAAGGTGTACGAGGACCAGGCGTCGCGTTCTTCGAGCACTTCCTGCGCATTGCCGGCGCGATGGACCGCATCGGCAACTGTGCAGACGAGATGTGGGACGAAGCAGACGGATTCTTCTACGACTGCTGCGCTATCCAAACGGCGAGGCCATGCGGCTGAAGGTGCGTTCGATGGTGGGGCTGCTGCCGCTGGCGGCGGTGGCCATCTTTGATGAAGACGTCGTGGCGCCGCTGCCCACGTTCGCGAGCGCGCGCGGGAGTTTATCAAGCGGCACCCCGAGCTGAGTGCCAACTTGCACATGCCGTCGACGCAGGGCGTAGAGAACCGGCTGCTGTTGGCGATTTTCAACGAAGAGAAGCTGCGCCGTGTGCTGGCGCGCTGCTGGACGAGAAGGAATTCTACGGCCCGTACGGCATTCGTGCGCTGTCGCGTGCGCACCTGGCGCATCCGTTCGTCATGCACATGGCGGGCAGGAGTTCCGAGTGGACTATCTGCCTGGCGAGTCGGACAACGGGATGTTTGGCGGCAACTCAAACTGGCGCGGGCCGGTGTGGATGCCGGTCAACCTGATCGTACGTGCGCTGCTGCATCTCTACGCCTACTATGGCGACGAATTCAAGGTGGAATGCCCTACCGGGTCAGGGCGCATCTCAACCTGTTTGAGATCGCGCAGATTTCTCGAGCGGCTGGTCAGCACCTTCATCCGTGATGCGGAGGGCCGGCGGCCGTGTATGGCGGCACGCGGAAGTTCCAGGAGGATCCGCACTGGCGTGACTACATTCTGTTCTACGAGTACTTCCACGGCGACAACGGTGCGGGATTGGGGCCAGCCACCAGACGGGTTGGACGGGCTGCATCGCCGCCATCATCCAGGTGAACGGTGCAGTTACGCAGGAAATGCTGGCGTCGCGAGATGCCGAAGTGGTCGCGCGCAAGATCGGCGCCAGTGCCCAGGCGATCGAGGCTAAGAACGAAGGCTAGAGCCTGGGGCCGGGCGGTCGCCTTGTGCAGCGGGGGTGAACTCGCCGGTGCAGTTGGACGGCACAGTAGCACTTCGTTGAGGGTCAGGACACTCGTTAGCGGCGTGCGCAGCTCGTGGCTCATATTTGGCAAGGAACTCATCTTGGAACAACTCGGCTTCGTTACCGAGTTGTTCCGGATGCCCTAATTCCGGCAGTTGAAAAGCCTGGCCTAGTACCCCTGATAGTTGGGGATGCGCTTGCGGCCGGCGCCGCCGCTGTACCAGGCAATGTCGCCGAAGAGGGCGATGCCGATCCAGAGCCAGTCCCAACCGTTGACACCGCCGGGGGCAACGAGCACGAACATGATGGTGGTCCGGGGATGAATATGATGCCCAGCGCCGGCCAGATCCACCAGAGATTACCGCCGGTCCAGCCGTTGAAGGCTGCTTTCCAGCGCCCCGGCTGGAACAGCCACCAGAAGGCGCCAAAGATACGCGGGCCAAGCAGGACGAGGGTTAAGAACGCACAGCACATAAGTTGTCTCCGTTTCTTGTTACTTCATTGATGCGAATCGTGCAATACTACGCTGTGAACCAGGTTGCTAGAGAGATTAAGCGGCCAATGGCGCCGCCTTTTGTACGGCGACGCTGCCATGGCGCCTGCGC
>CAVPPN010000012.1:0-335344 GCA_963707425.1 uncultured Actinomycetota bacterium
TGAGCGGCATCGGGACCCGGACCTTCATGAGTCCGGAACCCTGAGGTTCGGGCCGCGCATTCGGGGGTCGGGTCAGGGCTGCACCTGATGTGCGGTACGGCTCCGGCGGCGCACCGTGGAGGTGTCAGGGAGAGGCCCTGCACATCAACCCGAAAGGAAGTGCACCAACCATGAACGACATCCACCAGAGCTTCGCCCGGCAGGGTCTGGTCCGACCGCGGGAGGGGCGGGTCCTGGGCGGCGTGTGTGCCGGCCTCGGCAGACGTTTCGGCATCGCACCGTGGCCCGCGCGACTCCTCTTCGTGCTGCTGCTCATGGTCATCCCCGGCAGCCAGATCCTGATCTACCCGGTCCTGTGGATCCTCATGCCGTCCGAGGAGACGGCCAGGGTCCAGCCCCCGCAGACCCCGCCGGTCCCCGCCGCCTGACCCGTGGCATGGCGCCAGTCGCTCCACCGCTTGGGACGGAACCGCCATGTCCGTCAAGTCGCCCCACGTTGCCTTCCTCACACTGCACCGTTCTTGACCCCGAACCGGTCGCCGATCCCTGTGGACCCAACGCCGACGGCAATGGGGCAGACCGTCACAGGATGGTGCGGCAGACCCGGACAAAGAACCGACCTTCCCGGTCGCCCGGGTCGCAAACACGCGCCCGGAGACCGGGCCAGACAGGTGTGACCTACCCCCTTGAACCTGTCCGCAGGCCTTCGTAGCGTCGTCCGGGTTCCGCGAGTTCGCGGAGTGCCGTGCTGGTGGCATACGCCGAGTCCTGTCCACCACCAGCCGGGCCGTATTCGATCATCACCCGCGGGCAGGAGCGGGGGACCCACGTATCGCGGTTCCTCGAAGCGGTGCAAGCACAGACCGTCATGGGCTGGGCACTGCGCCGCCTCAGAGCACCTTGGGGTGAAGCCCCGGTCACCGACACCAGGTGGCCGCGGCCGGGCAAGACCTTTCTGTCCGAACCCGACAGCTCACCTCGCAGGCGTTGGAGAGGTCGGTTCACCATGCGCTTTCGCATGCTCATCGCAATCCTCGTTGCCGCCACCGCGGCGCTGATCCCCGTTCTCGTCGCGACTCCGGCAGAGGCCGCCTCGCTCCGCACCTGGAAGCGACTGGCCAACTGCGAGTCCGGCGGACGTTGGCACATCAACACCGGTAACGGCTACTACGGTGGCCTGCAGTTCAGCTCGTCCACGTGGAGGGCTCACGGCGGTCGGAAGTACGCCAGAAACGCACACCGCGCCAGCCGCGCCCAGCAGATCCGCATCGCGGAGAAGGTGAGGCGCAGCCAGGGGTGGGGTGCCTGGCCCTCCTGTTCGCGCAGGATCGGCCTGCGCTGATCTGCTCAGTCCCGCCCGAGGACAAGGCCGCTGGTCGGCACACCCGTCCCGGCGGTGACCAGCACGTTGCGTGCACCCTCCACCTGGTTCACCGACGTGCCCCTCATTTGGCGGACAGCTTCGGCGATGCCGTTCATCCCATGGATGTAGGCCTCGCCGAGCTGTCCGCCATGAGTGTTCAGCGGCAGTCGCCCGCCGAGCTCGATGGCACCGTCCGCGACGAAGTCCCGGGCCTCACCAGGGCCACAGAACCCGAGCTCCTCGAGCTGCATCAGCACGAACGGCGTGAAGTGGTCGTAGAGCACCGCGGTGTCCATGTCGCCGGGCCCCAGTCCCGACTGTCTCCACAGCTCCCGTCCCACGAGGCCCATCTCCTGCAGGCCGATCTCGTCGCGGTAGTACGACGTCATCACGAACTGGTCCTTGCCCGACCCCTGGGCGGCGGCACGGACGACGGCCGGTGGATGCGGCAGGTCCCGCGCCCGTTCGGCTGACGTGACGACCAGCGCGACGGCGCCGTCGCTCTCCTGGCAGCAGTCGAGGAGGTGCAGCGGGTCCACGATCATCCGCGAGTCCTGGTGGTCCTCCAGCGTGATCGGCTTGCCGTAGAACCACGCGTGAGGGTTCGTCGCCGCATGCCGACGGTCGGCTACCGCGACCCGGCCGAAGTCCTCGCTGGTCGCGCCGTACTCGTGCATGTAGCGACGCGCGAACATCGCCACCGTCGCCGCCGGCGTGCCCAGCCCCATCGGGTAGGTCCACGCGTTGTCGAGCCCGTTGGTGTTGACCTGTGTCGCCGCGGCGACCGAGACCTGGCCGAACCTGTTGCCGGAGCGCTCGTTGAAGCCGCGGTAGCAGACCACCACGTCGGCCACCCCCGTCGCCACGGCCATAACCGCGTGCAGGACCGTCCCGCAGGCCGCTCCCCCGCCGTAGTTCACCCGGCTGAAGAAGCGCAGCTCCGGGATGCCGAGCTCGCGCGCCACCGCGACCTCGGAGCTCGTGTCCATGGTGAACGTGACGAGGCCGTCGACATCGGCGGGCTCGAGGCCGGCGTCGAGCAGTGCGGACCGCACCGCCTCGGCCGAGAGCTGCAGCTCGCTGCGCCCCGACTCCTTCGAGAACTCCGTCGCACCTATCCCGACGACGGCAGCCTGACCGCTCAGCGAGAGACCCATCACCGCTCCTCCGGTCCGAGTGCGAACGTGACCGTCCCGGTCACGTGGTCCCCCAGCGAGTTCCTGCCCCGCACGGCGACGACGTACCGCCACTCGCCGTCGACCTCCACGTGCTCGGTGACAGTGCCGCCGAAGCGGAGCGCGTCGCCGGGGTACGCCGGGGCGCCCAGCCGGATCGCGATACCGCGGACGAGGGCCGCCGGGCCGACCTGGTCGGTCACGTAGCGCTGGACGAGGCCGGTCGTCGTGAGGATGTTGAGGAAGATGTCCTTGGAACCGCGCTCGACGGCGAGGTCCCGGTCGTGGTGGACGTCCTGGAAGTCACGCGTCGCGATGGCGGTGCTCACCACCAGAGTCGGCGTGACCTGCAGCTCCCACGACGGCAGCTCCGCGCCGACAGCCAGCTCGACCGGCGTCACCGCGCTCATGTCCGCGCGCCCTGCTGCACGCCACGCCGGCAGGGTCAGCTCATCCTCCACGTCGATGAAGGAAGCCTCCACCGGCATTCCGATCTCGGCCTCGTCCGCTGCGACATCCAGCAGCTCACCGACCATACGCACGCCTTCCTCGAGCTCGACCAGCGCGATCACGATCGGCAGCTCCTTCCCCGGCACAGGTGGATGCCGGTGCACCACGAAGCTGTAGACCGACCCGCGCCCGCTCGCCACGACGTACGACGGCTCTGTGGCGTGACACGACGGGCACATCGGCCCCGGCGGATGCCGTAGCTCTCCACACGCGCCGCAGCTCTGGATCCGCAGCTCACCCTTGACGGTCCCTTCCCAGAAGTAGGCCGAGTCCCGGTTGACCATCGGCCGGATGACCGTGGCCTCTCGGTGGGGCCCGGCCATGCTGCCCGGGGTGACCTCAGGGGTCCCGTGGTTCTGGGCGGAAGCCGGCTTGAACTTGAGCACCCGGAACAACATCGCGGCGACCTGCTCGTCGCCGACGTACCAGCTGTTCCTCGTGGTGACGAAGTACCCCTCGCCAAGGGCGGTGCGCTTGGGTCCGACGACGGACTCGAGCCTGGTCGTCACCGACACCTCCTCGCCGAGGCGGAGGTAGCGGGTGTACGACTGCTCGCAGTTCGTGGCGATCACGGACGTGAACCCTGCCTCGTCGAGCATCCCCATCGTGGCGTACAGGGGGTCCGCCGGGTCGCGCCTGGGGTTGAGACCGCCCATCGTCCAGACCTGCGCCATCGCGGGCGGCGCGACGACCTGACCGTGGGGTGACGTGGTGGCGGTGTCCGGGTCGACGTACACCGGGTTCTGGTCGCCGATCGCCTCGACCCAGTTGTTGATCATCGGCTGGTTCACCGGGTCGCGTCCCACGCGCGGCGTCGACTCTCCGGCAGCCGCGATCCGTTCGGCCTGGCCCATGATCCAGTCATGGCTACCGTGCTCTGCGGTCATCTGAGGGTGCTCCTTGGGGCTACCGGGGGACGCGGGGAAGGCCGAGGCCGGCCATCGCCACGAGCTCGCGCTGCACCTCGTTCACGCCTCCACCGAAGGTCAGCACGAGGTTCCGCTTGGCGTGGCTGTCGAGCCACCTCATGAGCCGGGCGGTGTCGGGGTCCGCCGGGTCGCCGTACCGGGCTACCAGCTCCCCCAGTGCCCTGCCCAGCGTCTGGATCCGGTCGGAGGCGAAGATCTTGCTCGCCGACGCGTCGGCGACGGACACGTTCCCGGACGCGCCGGCGGCCGCGACCTGCCAGTTCAGGAGCTCGTTGACGCGGACCACCGCGCTCGTCTCGGCCAGGACCTGCCGCACGTCGGGCTGCTCGAGCAGCGGACTGCCGGCCGCCGTCAGGTGACCGGCGCACCAGTCGCGTACCCGGTCGCGCAGGCCCTCCAGCCGGCCGGCAGGCCCGAGCATCACCCGCTCGTGGTTGAGCTGCGTGGTGATGAGCTTCCAGCCGGCGTTCTCCTCGCCGACGAGCATGTCCACGGGCACCCTGACGTCGTTGTAGTACGTCGCGTTCACGTGGTGCGCGCCGTCGCAGGTGATGATCGGTGTCCACGAGTAGCCGGGGTCGCTCGTGTCCACGATCAGCACCGAGATCCCCTTGTGCTTGGGGGCCGCGGGGTCGGTACGCACCGCGAGCCACACGTAGTCGGCCTCGTGACCTCCGGTGGTCCACATCTTCTGGCCGTTGACGACGTAGTGGTCGCCCTCGCGTCGCGCCGAGGTGCGCAGCGAGGCGAGGTCGGTGCCGGCGTCGGGCTCGGAGTAGCCGATCGCGAAGTGGACGTCGCCCGACAGGATCCTGGGAAGGAACATCTCCTTCTGTTCCTCGGTGCCGTAGACCTGCAGGGTCGGGCCGACCGTCTGCAGCGTCACCGACGGCAGCGGGATGTCCGCCCTGGCCGCCTCGTTGACGAAGATCTGCTGCTCGATGTCGCCGAACCCCCGGCCGCCGTACTCCTGGGGCCACCCGACTCCCATCCACCCGTCGCGGCCCATCCGCCTGACGACGTCGCGGAAGAGGTCGCCGTGGCGCTCGGTCAGGAGCCGCTCGCGCTCCTCGAGGGTCAGCAACCTCGCGAAGTAGTCGCGGATCTCCTGGCGCAGCGCCTGCTGCTCCGGGGTGAGCTCGAGCTGCATGGGCCGTCCCTTTCAGCCGATGGCCCGCGCGGCGACCGCGTCGAGCGTCAGATGGGTACCGCCGAGGGCGCGGGCGATGTCCTTTGCCCAGGAGTAGTACGCGTGGAGCGGGTAGGTGACGTCGACGCCCATCCCACCGTGCAGGTGGTGGCAGGTGTGCAGGGCCGCCGGGCCTTCGACGGCGAACCAGTACGCCGCGACCGCGAGATCCTCCTCGGTGTCGATGCGCGTCTCGCCCTCGACGGAGAGCCTCCATGCCGCGGACGTCGCGGCCACCCCGATGGTGCGGGAGGCGACGTACACGTCCGCCATCTGCTGGGCCACGGCCTGGAACTCCGCGAGCGCCCTGCCGAACTGTCGGCGCTGGCTGACGTAGCCGGCGGTCAGGTCCCGCGCTCCCGAGACCAGCCCGTCACCGAGCAGGCACAGGCCCGCGGTGGCGTGGCGTCGCAGGTGGTCCGCGGCATCCGCGTTCTCGAGACCGCCGAGAACGTCCTCGGGTCCGACCTCGACGTCGTCGAGCAGCAGCGTCGCCTCGACCTCGCCCCGCGACGCCCGGGTCGGCATCACCGTCACGCCAGGCGCGCCCGGGTCCAGGAGTACGACGGACCGGGCCGCCGCCCCGTGGACGCCGGAGACGCCGGCGGGCACGAGGATCCGGTATGCGTCGGCTGCGTACGCGACGCCCACCTTCCGACCTGACAGGAGCAGACGCTCCCCTTGCTTGCGCAGCGTGGTCCCAGGTGTAGCCGGGATCCCCATGCCGGGCTCTTGGAGCGCTGCGGCGAGGATGCTCTCGCCGGCCGCCACCTCTGGAAGCAGGACGGCCCGCTGCTCGGGGGTCCCTGACCGAGTCAGGGTCAGCACCCCGCAGGCCAGCGTCTCCCACACCGGAAGCGCGACGGCGCGCCGTCCCACCTCGTGCAGCATCACGCCCACCTCGGGCAGGCCGAGACCCTCACCGCCGTACTCCTCGGGCACCGCGATGCCGAGGAGACCCGCGCTGGCAAGGGCCTTCCACCCGGCGGTGTCCCGATCGAGGACGTCGGTGATGACGCCGCGCACCGCCTGCTGGGTCTCGCTGAGCGTGAAGTCCACGGCTGTCTCCTCGAACCGGATGAGGGCTTGCACCATAAACTGTAACCTGTTCTAGTCTATCGGTGAGGAGCCGCACCGCAACCCCAGGAGGACACCGAGGGTGACGAGGACCAGGTCGAAACGACGCGAGCACATGCGCAGGACCGTTCCGCTGCCTTCGGTCACGATCCCGGACGGCTACCTGCTCGAGCTCCCCGGACGTGGGCGGACGTTCGTCACCGACACCCCTGGTCCTCCAGGAGCACCGACGCTGGTACTGCTGCACGCGGTCGGCTGCACGGGACTGCTGACCTGGTTCCCCGCGATCCCCGCACTTGCTGAACGCTTCCGCGTGGTCACCCTGGACCAGCGGTGGCACGGTCAGGGCATCCAGTCCGATGTCTTCTCGCTCCACGACTGCGCCGACGACGTGGCCTCGGTGATCGAGACGCTCGGGCTCACCGACGTCATCGTGGCCGGCTACTCCATGGGCTCGATCGTCGCGCAGCGCACCTGGCGGCAGCACCCCGACCTGGTGTCCGGCCTGGTCCTCGCGGCCACCACGGACCGGTTCCGCTCCTCACCGAGCGAGATGCTCTTCTTCCAGGGCATGACCCTGTCCATGAGGGCGCTGCGCGGGCTCTCCCAGTCACGCACGGCGACCAGGGCCGCGAGAAGCGCCGCGCGGATCCTCGACGTCGACGACCCCGACGACCTGCACGACTGGGCGCTGGCGGAGTTCCGGACGACGAGCCCCTGGGCGGTCGGGCAGGCGGTTGCCGCGTTGGGGCGCCACCACTCGACGCCGTGGCTTCGCCGGATCGACGTGCCGACCTCTGTGGTGGTCACGAGCAGGGACCGGGTCATACCCGCGGACCGCCAGCGCGCTCTGGCGATGCGGATACCCGGCGCCACGATGCACGAGGTGGACTGCGGACACGCCGGCTGCGTGCTGGCAGCCGACGCGTTCGTGCCGACGTTCCTGGAGGCCTGCGCGTCGACCGCAGCGAGGCTTCGGGACCAGCGGCGCTTCGAGAGCAACGGCTCCTGATCCGCGGACCCGGCTGGGGCTGCCCTGACGTCAGGTGACCCGCGCGAGAGTGGCCTCGAGCTCGAGCGGGATGTCCTTCGCCAGGTCCCACACGGCGGGAGCGAGCTCCCGGCAGGCCAGGAGGCCCACGTTCATCCTGCCGTTGTTGGACATCACGGTGATGTTCAGGCCCGCACCGTGGAACACCGGCCCGAGCGGGTACAACGCGTCGATCCTGGCACCCATGAAGTACACCGGAACCGGCGGACCAGGCACGTTCGACACGACCAGGTTGTGCACGACGGGGTGCCGCTCCGCGAGGCGCAACCGGGAGTAGACCCTGACCGCGAGGCCGAACGTGCGCGGAGCGGCGAACTGCGCCCAGTCCTGGAGGGTGTCCGCGTCGATGGCACCGTGGTGCGCCTTGACGTCGGCGTTGGCCGCCGCGATCGCCTCGACCCGTTCGAGCGGGTCCTCGACGTCGGTGCGAAGCCTGGTGAACATGCCGGAGACCTTGTTGCTTCCGGCGCGCCTCGACCTCCCGTGCACCGACACGGGGACCATGGCCACCAGGGAGCTGGACGGGAGCTCGTCACGGTCGGCGAGGTAGCGGCGCAGCGCTCCGCCCACCAGGGAGAGGACGACGTCGTTGACCGTCGCGCCGGTGACGTCCTTGACCTTCTTCACGTCCACCAGATCGAAGTCGGCGAAGGCAGCGGAGCGGTGCCCGGTGACCGTGCCGTTGAAGGAGGTCCTCGGCGCGGTGAACGGCGCCGGCATCGCCGTGCCCCGCCGGGCCCTGCCGACCCAGTGCGTGACGATGCCGGCCATCGGGAGGAGGAGCTTGGCGAGCTCCAGCGGGCGGGTGACCGACGAGACCAGCCCCCGACCCGCGAGCTCCAGGTCCCCCGGGACGCGATCGGTCAGGACCTGAGCCGCGGGGACCGGCGGGATGTCCGGCTCCAGCGTGCACAGGTGCGAGATCAGGTTCGCCCCGGACACGCCGTCGACCGTGGCGTGGTGCATCTTGGTGAAGACGGCGATCTGCCCGGTGGCGAGGCCCTCGATCACCCACATCTCCCAGAGGGGGCGGGTGCGGTCCAGAGGGATGCCGGCCAAGTGGCCGACGACCTCGGCCAGCTCCTCCTCGCCGGCGGGGGCGGGCACTGCGAGCCGATGCACATGGCGGTCGATGTCGAAGTCCTCGTCGGCCACCCACACCGGGTGGTCGAGGTGCAGCGGCACCGTGCGCAACGAGCGCCGGAAGTCGGGGATCCCGCGGACCCGCTGGTCGATCTCCGCCTTCATCCGGTCGAAGGAGTAGGTCTCGGGCATCGTCTCGGGCGAGATCATCACGACGCCACACACGTGGAGCAGCTGGGTGGGTGTCTCGAGGTAGAGGAAGCTCGCGTCGAGGCCACTCAGTCGGTCCATGTCCAGATCCTAGCCGAGCCCTCTGGAACACGTTCTACTCGCGGTTATGCTGTGGACATGCGCGATGGATACCAACGGCGACAGCTCGTGACCGCCGCGCTCGCCGCGAACGCGATCCGACCGGTGCCGGGGATCCGTGTCGGCATCCCGGCCATGTTCGCGGGCTGGCTCACGAGCGAGCTTGCTCCTCACCTGCTCACCGCGACCGCGGCAGACACCCTCGGGCACCTGGTGCGCGGACGGCGAAACGGTCGCGGCCTCGCGCTCGCCGCGGCGAACACGGCGGCGCTGTCCTTGCTCATCCGGCAGGCGGAGGCCGCGAAGGGCGACGTCGACCGGGCGCTGTGCGAGGCGCTGGGTGACGACTACGTCGACAGTCTCACCAAGGTGCACACCGACCTCGACCTCTCGACCCCGTGGCGCCAGCTGGCCTGGCCGTTCCGGATGAGGAGCGACGACGTGGAGGTCCTCAAGGACATCCCCTACTCCCAGTTCGGCAAGCGCGGGCTCCTGGACATCTACCGTCCGGCCGGCGGCGAGGTCCAGGGCGCCCCGGTCCTCCTCCAGGTCCACGGTGGCGGCTGGACGATCGGCGACAAGGACCACCAGGGCATCCCGCTGATGCTGCACATGGCCGCCCGGGGCTGGGTCTGTGTCGCCATCAACTACCGGCTCAGCCCGCGCAACGAGTTCCCCGCCCACCTGGTCGACGTGAAGCGGGCCATCGCCTGGATCCGCGGGCACGGCGCTGAGCACGGTGCCGACCCGTCGTACATCGCGATCACCGGCGGGTCGGCCGGCGGCCACCTGACCGCTCTGGCCGCCCTCACCCCCAACGACCCGGAGTACCAGCCCGGCTTCGAGGACGTGGACACCACCGTCCAGGCCGCGGTGCCCCACTACGGCGTCTACGACTTCGCCGCGGCCACGGGGACACGGCGCGCGGTCTGGATGCGCGACAAGTTCCTCGGTCCTCGCGTCCTGATGAAGGACCCCGGGAAGTACCTCCAGGAGTTCGAGCGAGCCTCTCCCCTGCTGCGCGTCGACGCGTCGGCCCCACCGTTCTTCGTCATCCACGGCGCCCACGACACCCTCGTGCCCGTCGCCGAGGCCCGGGCCTTCGTCCGCCGCCTTCGCGAGGTCTCCAAGGAGCCGGTCGCGTACGCCGAGCTCCCGGGCGCGCAGCACGCGTTCGACGTCTTCCCGTCGATCCGCAGCGCCCACGTCGTGCGCGGGGTCGACCGGTTCCTCCGCTGGAACTACTCAGCGTCCCTCGCGCGGTAGCCCCAGGATCCGCTCGCCGGCGACGTTGCGCAGCACCTGCGTCGTACCCCCCGCGATGCTGAGGCAGCGCGTGAGCAGCAGCTCGTGGAATGCCTTCTCCGCGGTCTCGCCTCCCAGCACCGCCTCCGGGCCGAGCAGGTCGACGACGAGGTCCGCGGCTTCCTGCCTCTGCCGGACACCGACGAGCTTCCGCACGCTCGACTCCGCTCCGGGCCCCTGGCCGGCGATCGAGCGCATGGCTGACCGCATGCCCAGCGTGGTCACCACGATCGAGTCCGCGACAGCTGCGCCGAGCCGTAGCCGCACGGCCTCACCGACCTCCGGCCGGGAGGCGACCGCGTCGAGAGCCCGCTCCACACTCACGCCCAGGGAGGAGCCGCTCATCGCCACCCTCTCGTTGGCCAGCGTGGTGCGGGCCAGTCGCCAACCGTCGCCCACGTCACCGACCACGCAGTCGTCCGGCACGAACACGCCATCGAGGAAGACCTCGTTGAAGATCGCGTCGCCGGTGATCTCGCGCAGGGGTCGGATGTCGATCCCTTCGGACCCCATGTCGACGAGGAAGTACGTGATCCCCTTGTGCTGCGGCACGTCCGGGTTCGTCCGGGCCAGGCAGATCGCCCAGTCGGCCTCCTTGGCGAGTGAGGTCCAGACCTTCTGGCCGGAGAGCCGCCATCCTCCGTCCGCGCGCTCGGCCCGGGTGCGCAGCGATGCCAGGTCGGAGCCCGCACCCGGCTCGCTGAAGAGCTGGCACCAGGAGAGGTCTCCGCGAAGGGTCGGTCCGACGAACCTTGTCGCGCTGCTCGTCGGTCCCGTGGCCGAGGATCGTGGGAGCCGCCCAGGCGCCTATGGACAGGTCCGGCCGCGACACCCCCGCCTCGGCGAGCTCCTGGTCGATCACGATCTGCTCGACCGGCCCGGCGCCTCGGCCGTACGGCGGCGGCCAGTGCGGGGCGATCAGCCCGGCGTCCGCCATCGCCGTACGACGGTCCGCACCCCGCCGTGCCGCGATCTCCCTGACCTCCTCGCGGACCCGGGAACGCACCTGCTCGTCCTGCCCGCCGAGGTCGATCCTGACCGAGCGGCGGACGCCTTCCAGGGCATGGTCCGCAGCCCGCAGCCGCCAACGGTCGGCACCACCGAGCAGCTGGCTGACGCTGAGGGCACGGCGAAGGTAAAGGTGTGCGTCGTGCTCCCAGGTGAAGCCGATCCCGCCGAGCACCTGGATGCAGTCCTTGGCGTTGCTGACGGCCGCGTCGAGTGCGACGGAGCCGGCGACGGCGGCGGCCAGCCCGAACTGATCCCCGGAGTCGGCGTAGGCAGAGGCGGCGTCCCAGGCGACGGCGGTGGCCGACTCGGCGGTCTCGAGCATCTGCGCGCACAGGTGCTTGACCGCCTGGAACGACCCGATCTTCCGCCCGAACTGCTCACGGACCTTGGCGTGGTCGACCGCGGTGTCCAGCGTCCATCGCGCGACACCGGAGAGCTCCGCCGCCGCCAGGGTCACCGCGACATCCTGGACCCGGGCCGAGCTCAGCGGGACCTGCACGTCCGCGCCCGCCGCGACCTCGTCCAGCCGCACGGACCCGACCGCGCGGGAGAGGTCCACGCCCGGCGCCGGGTCGACCGACACGCCCGCTTCCGCCATGTCCAGAAGGAACCACTGCTCGTCGCCTCCTGAGCCGGCCCCGAGGAGCAGATGGGTCGTCGCCCCCGCATCCCAGACGACCGGAACACGCCCGGACAGAGCTCCCGTATCGGACCGCGTCAGATTCGCGGGCTCGAGCGCCAGTGCCACGCTGACCGAGCCGTCGACGATCCGAGGCAGTACCCGTGCGGCGGCGGTCTCGGGGTGCTCGGCCAGTAGGGTCGCGGCGACGGCGGTCGACAAGAGCGGTCCCGGGACGAGCCCCCGTGCGCACGCCTCGAGCGCACACGCCAGGTCCACCAGCGAGCCCCCGGCGCCACCGACACTCTCGGGAAGGGCGATCGACGCGACCCCGAGGTGCGTCAGGCGGCCCCACGTGTCGCCGAAGTCCCGCGACCGGTTCCGGTCCGCCTCACGGATGAGCTCGACCGTCCCGGCGTCCTTGGCCCAGTCGGTCAGCGCACCGGCCAGAGAACGCTGGTCGTCGGTGAGTCCGATCGCCACGCTCACACCTCCGTACTTCTAGAACGTGTTTCAATACTGCCACGGATACGCTGTGCTCCGCACAGTCCCGTCTCACCGCGGCGCGCCCCAACTTCTCCGAGGAGACCCATGTCGACGGACGACCAGTCACCGGCGATGCCCCCGGACCTGCTCGAGCACGCCCTGGCCGCCAAGGGCTTCATGCCGGCCGATGAGGGCGAGCTGCTCTTCCGGGTCGCCATGGACCGCCTCCCGTACGGCCCTGCGCTCGAGGTGGGCACGTACTGCGGCAAGTCCGCCGTCTACCTCGGCGCGGCGGCTCGCGCGACCCGCGGCACGGTCTTCACGGTGGACCACCACCGTGGCTCGGAGGAGAACCAGGAGGGCTGGGAGTACCACGACCCCTCCCTGGTCGACCCGGAGATCGGGAAGATGGACACGCTCGCGACGTTCCGGCGCACGATCGCCCTAGCGGGGCTCGAGGAGCAGGTGGTCGCGGTCGTGGGCCGTTCGACCACGGTGTCCGCGCACTGGCGCACTCCCCTGTCGTTGCTGTTCATCGACGGCGGCCACACCGACGAGCACGCGGGCAACGACTACGTGGGCTGGGGACGGTGGGTCGCGAACGGCGCGACCATGGTCATCCATGACGTGTTCCCTGACCCAGCCGACGGCGGGCAGGCGCCGTACCGGATCTACCTCCGGGCCGTGCAGACCGGCGGCTTCGTCGAGACGACGTCGCTCGGGTCCATGCGCGTCCTAACCCGCGTGACCGGAGACGCCGGCGACCCGGTCCACTGAGCCGTCCGCCGGCGCACAACCGCACTCGAGCCCGATCTGGGCGAAGTCGCCGGGGAGGGTCGAGCCGCGGAAGATGTCCGATCCCGGTGTGGCGCGCGAGAGGGCGTCGACCGTCAGCACCACCGCTGCCGCGGTCCAGGTGCTGCACTCCTCCGGCCAGCGCGCGTCGTCCGGGTAGACGAAGCCGGTCCAGTAGGAGCCGTCTGCCTCGCGCAGGTGCTGCATGTCACCCAGCAGCCGCAACGCTCGGCCCCCCTCGCCGAGGGTGTCCAGGGCGAGCGCCAGCTCGCAGGTCTCCGCACCGGTCACCCACGGACGGTCGTCGACGCAGCGGATGCCGAGATCGGTCACCACGAAGTCGTCCCATCTCTCCCGGAGCCGGACGTGGGCCTGTGCACCGCGGACGGCGCCCCCGAGGATCGGGTAGTACCAGTCCATCGAGTAGCGCCGCTTGGCGTCGAACAGGTCCTCGTGGTCCCGCAGCGCATGGCCGAGCCGCCCTGCGGCCAGCTCCCACTCGGGCTGCGGCGCGTCGACCAGCTCCGAGAGCGCGATGCCGCAGCTCAGCGCGTGGAAGACGCTCGAGCTTCCGGTCAACAGCGCACTGTCCCAGATGCCGCCGAGCTCGTCCTGCGCCCAGGCGATTCCGCCGAACGGCAACTGGAGTCCGGTGACGAAGTCGAGGGCGCGGCGGACGACGGGCCAGGCCTTGCGCAGGAACGCCTCGTCGTTGCGGACGAGCCAGTGGTGCCAGACCCCCACGGCGACGTAGGAGCACATGTTCGTGTCCGCACCCGGGTCCTCGACCACTCCGTCGGCGATCCTGATCGGCCACGACCCGTCGGCGCGCTGGGTGTCGAACAGCCACTCGTAGGCTCGCTCGGCCGCCTCGACCTCGCCACCCACCAGGAGAGCCATGGCGCACTCCACGTGGTCCCACGGGTCGACATGACCGCCGGGGAACCACGGGATGGCTCCCGACGGCTCCTGCACAGCAGCGATCGCCGCCGCCGTCTGCCGGACCTCCTGGACGGTCAGCACCCCGGGCAGACTCGGAATCTGTCGGTACGTCGTCATGGCTTGGTGAAGTAGAGGACCAGGCTCTTCCCGATGACCGGGTTGAGCAGCTTGTCGGCAGTACGCGTCAGCCACGGCCGCTTCATGATGTCCCACACGAGCAGCCGGTGGTACGTCTTGGGCAGGACGTGGTCGGAGTTGTCGACACCCACGGCGCACTTGAGCCACCAGTAGGGCGAGTGAAGCGCATGGGCGTGGGCCTTGCCGGCGAAGGTCATCCCGGCCTTCTCCAGCTTCCCCACGAGCTCGTCACCCGCGTAGACGCGCACATGCCCCCCTTCGACCTCGTGGTACGCGTCGGACAGCGCCCAGCAGATCTTCTCCGGCAGCCACCGTGGGACGCTCACGGCCATCGTCCCCCCGGGGCGGAGCACACGAACCAGCTCGTGGATCGCGCCCACGTCGTCGGGGATGTGCTCGAGCACCTCGGCAGCAACGATGCGGTCGAACTCGCCGTCCGCGAACGGCAGCTGGAGGGCATCCCCCTGCTTGACGTCCGCCTCGGCGCCGTCGGGCACCTCGCCCGCCTTCCGCATGGCGGCGAACATGTCGGAGACCCCGGACAGCTCGTCGGCGTCCTGGTCGAACGCGATCACGTCGGTGCCGCGGCGGTAGAGCTCGAAGGCGTGGCGCCCGGCACCGCACCCCATGTCGAGGACGCGGTCGCCGGCCTGGACGCCCAGCCTGTCGAAGTCAACGGTCAGCATGAGCGGCTCTTCTCCAGGCTCTGGGTCGGGTGGGTCGTGGTCCGGGCGTCGGTCTCGGCTCCCCGGTGGGTCTCGATGGCACGTGTGTAAGCCGCCGCGGTCGCCTCGGCCACAGCGCGCCAGCTGTACCTCTCGAGAGCACGACGACGGCCCGCCTGACCCATCCGGTGCCGGCGATCCGGGTCGTCGAGCAGGGCGGCAAGCGCCTGGGCGAGCTCCTGCACGTCACCGGGCGTGACCAGGTCGGCGCACAGGCCGTCGTCGCCGACCACCTCGGGGATGGCCCCGGCACGGCTGACCACCAGTGGCGTACCACAGGCCATCGCCTCCACGGTCGGGAGCGAGAAGCCCTCGTAGAGCGAGGGCACGCACGCGATCTCCGCGGAGCCGACCACCTCGGCGAGCTCGGTGTCGCTGAGGCCGCTGACGAACCGCACGCTGTCCTTGATGGCGAGGCTGTCGAGCAGGCTTTCCGTGCGGCCGCCCGGCTTGGGCTTGCTGATCAGCAGCAGCTCGATGTCGCGCTCGGTGCGCAGCTTGGCGAACGCCTCCAGCAGGGTGGCGATCCCCTTCATGGGGGTATCGGCGCTGGCCATCGCCACGATCCGACCGGGCACGCGTGGGTCCTGGTAGTGCTGGAAGACCTCCGGTTCGACACCGAGCGGGATGACCTCGATCCGGCCCGGGTCGACGCCGAAGTCGTCGGCGATGTCCCGCGCCGACGACCGGGAGACGGTCAGGACGTGCTGCATCCGGCGGGCCACGCGCCCCTGCATCGCCAGGAAGCCGTACCAGCGGCGGGTGGTGATCTTCCTCCAGCCGCGCGCAGAGGCGAGGTCGACCCGGCGGTCGAAGGTGATCGGGTGGTGGATGGTGGAGACCATCGGGATACCGGCGCGGGCGATGTCCAGCAGGCCGTAGCCGAGGGTCTGGTTGTCGTGCACGACGTCGAAGTCGAGCAGCCGTCGCTTCAGGAGCCGGGCGGCGCGGAGGCTGAAGGTCAGCGGCTCGGGGAACCCGGCGGTGTACATCGTCGCGACCTCGAGCACGTCGATGGCGTCGCGGATCTCACTCGGTCGCGGGGTCCGAAAGGGGTCGGGCTCCCGATAGAGGTCCAGGCTCGGCAGCTTGGTCAGCTTCACCCCGGCGTCGAGCTCCGGGTAAGGCTGCCCCGAGAAGACCTCGACCTCATGGCCGAGCGCCACCAGCTCCCGGCTGAGGTGCCGGACATACACCCCTTGGCCGCCGCAGTGCGGCTTGCTGCGGTACGACAGCAGAGCGATGCGCACCATCAACCTCCTGGTTCCGAGACGGGAGAAGATAACTGAAACGTGTTTCTATTATGCCTTCCCCCGGTGGTAGCCTACGTGGTGCGCTGACAAGCGAGATCCTGCCGCACGAACAACGAACGTGGGGCGGAAAAGCAACGGGAGACACAACTTGACCAGCATGAACTCGCTGACGTACGAAGACCTCGGCTCAGCGGCACAGCGGGACAGGCGCAAGCGAATCCTTGACGCCACGATCGCGCTTGCATCCAAGGGCGGGTTCGAGGCGGTGCAGATGCGTGCGGTGGCCGAACGCGCCGACGTCGCTCTGGGCACTCTGTACCGTTATTTCCCTTCCAAGATCCACCTTCTGGTCTCCGCCCTCGCCCGCGAGTTCGAGCAGGCCCAGAGCAACTTCGAGCGCAAGACGATCCCCGGCGACACCGCTCCGGACCGCGTCATGTACGTGCTCGGACGCGTCACCCGGTCCCTTCAGCGCGACCCCAACCTCACCGAGGCCCTGACCCGCGCGTTCATGTTCGCCGACGCGTCGGTGGCCAACGAGATCCATGTGGTCGGGATGCACGTGGTCCGGATGCTGATGCGCGCCATGCAGGACCAGTCGAAGGCCAGCGACCAGGTCGAGCCCACCGAGGAGGACATTGCGATCGCCAAGGTGATCGGTGACGTCTGGCTCGCCAGCCTCGTGCAATGGGTGACCGGCCGCGCCTCGGCCAGCGACGTCAGCAAGTCCATGGACGTCGCGGTCCGGCTGCTGCTGCGCTGAACGGGCCGGCCCTCCCCCGGCTGGGCAGGCTCAGCCGCCGGCGCGGGCGGCCTCCCGTCGGCGGCGCCGCTCGTTGAGCTCCCGCACCGTCCGGCGCACCGGTGGGCTGACGTCGCCCTCCCCGGCGGCGACCTCGAGGCGTTCGACGAACCCGTCCCCGGCCCCGACTGCCGGGTAGAAGCCGCCCGACAGGCCCATGGCCCACATCATGCCGGCGTCACCGAGGCGTGGCAGTGCCTCGAGGAACTTCTCGGCGTACGGCGCCAGCAGCTCCTCCTGACCCGGTCGCCAGAAGGCCCGACCGACCCGACCGAGCACGCCCGGCGGGATCTTGCGGTCCACCATCACGGCCTGCCAGGTCCGGGCCTTCGCGTCGGAGGATGGGAGCGCCGCATGCACACCCGTGGCGCTCATCCAGGCGTCCGGGTTCGGATCCTCGGCCAGCAGTTGCTCGACGTCGGACTCGTCGAGCTGACCCAGCTCGGCGAGCCTGGTGAACCGTCGCCAGCGGAGATCCGTGTCGGTCGCGCGGGCAGCCAGGGTGTCGAGCTGCTCTGGCGTGGTGGCGCTCTGCGCGAGCCCACGCAGCGCAGCCACCCGACGGTCCGGGCTCTCTGCCAGAGAGACGCACAGGTCGGCGACCTGGGACAGCAGACGGTCACGCACCGGCGACGGAGCCCAGTGATCCGCAGCGACGACCAGTCGGCCGACCAGGGGCTCGATGACGGAGTCCGCGGTCTCGTGGGTGAGCACGCCGACACCGCAGGCGACGAACTGCTGAGCAGTCAGGTCGCCGTCGTAGAGCATGCTCCAGGCCGTCGTGACGGCGAGAGTTCGTCCCACCGCGGTGGGCAGCTCGCCACCGCGGGACAGCAGCAGCTCCAGCGACGCCGGGTCAGGACGCACGGTGGCGAAGGTCAGGTCCTCGTCGTTGACGAGCAGCAGTTCCGCGTCAGCGCCTCCGCCCACCGCGGTTCGCTCCCCTTCCACCTCGACGGAGAGCGTCTCGACCAGGGTGAGGCCGTCGCCCTGGTCGGCGTACGCCCCGATCCGGAGGCGGTGCGGGAGCGGTGCCCTGCCGCCCGGCGACGCAGCGACGAGCGTGAGGGCACCGTCCTGGCGCTCGAGCGTGAGCCGGTCCGTGCCGGAGGTCTCCAGCCAGCCCTCGACCCACCCGGACAGGTCGCGCCCGCTGGCCTCGGCAACCTCCGCGATCAAGTCGTCCAGCGTGGTGTTTCCCCAGGCATGCTTGCGGAAGTAGCCCTTCAACGCGGTGACGAAGGTGTCCTCGCCGACAAAGGCGACGAGCTGCTTGAGGACCGCCGCGCCCTTGGGATAGGTGATGTGGTCGAAGCTGGCCGCAGCGGCCGCGACGTCGACGAGCTCCTGGCGGATCGGGTGCGTGGTCGGCGCGGCGTCCGCGGCGTACGCGTCCTGCTTCTCCGTGGCGAGCATGCCGGCCCACATGTCGGTGAACTCGGTGCAGGCCACCGCGGACCAGCCGCACGCCCACTCCGCGAAGGACTCGTTGAGCCACAGGTCGTCCCACCAGCGCATCGTCACCATGTCGCCGAACCACATGTGCGCCATCTCGTGCAGCAGCACGAGGGCCCGCAGCTCGCGCTCGGCGTACGACGGCGGGTCGCGGTAGAGGAAGTCGTCGCTCCAGGTGACGCAGCCGTAGTTCTCCATCGCACCACCGAGCTCGGGTACGAAGACCTGGTCGTAGCGCATCTGCGGGAACGGAAGCGCGAACTGCTCGCCGTAGAAGGCCAACCCCTTCGCGGTGAGGTCGAAGAGCTCCTCGGCGTCGCGCTCGAGCATCGGCGCCAGCGACCGGCGCGCATAGAGGCGGAGGTCGTAGCCGCCTCGCGTGCTACGCAGCTCGCGGAACGGTCCGGCGTTGACCACCGGGACGTAGGTCGACAAGGGAGGCGTGTCCGCGTAGGTCCAGGTGCTCACGCCGTCGGTGGTGACGACCGCAGCGTCGCCGGTGTTGCTCGTGACCGTCCACCGTTCGGGCGCGTGCACGGTGATGCCGAACACGGCCTTGAGGTCGGGCTGGTCGAAGCAGGCGAACACCACGCGGGCGTCGTCCGGCTCGAAGCTCATCCACACGTACGCCTCGCCGTCGGACGGGTCGACTGCCCGGTGGACGCCCTGACCGGCGTCCGTGCGCCGCTGCACCGAGCGCACGACCAGCACGTTGTCGGCCCCGAGGTCCGGCAGCCCGAGGCGCCCCCCGGGCGGGGCACCGCTCGCCAGCGGCTTGCCGTTCAGTGTGGCCTCCTCGACGTCACCGAGGCAGTCGACGAAGGTCGTGGCTCCTGCGGTGGTGGCCGAGAAGGCGATCCTCGCGGTCGCGCGGAGGGTGTCACCGTCGGCCAACCCGGTGAGGTCGAACTCGAGGTCGTAGCGGTGGACGTCGAGGAGCGCAGCACGCTCGCGGGCCTCGTCCTGGGTCAGGCTGCGGGCAACGGTCATGCCTGGCACGCTATCGCCTCGACGACCAGGCGCTCACCTGAATTGTCGGCCGTCGCAGGACAGCGGTGGGCCCTGCGGTCAATACCGCCGGGACAACGTGCCACAGCGTGCGGGCGTCCGGTTCACCGACCTCCTCGAGGGCTTCCGTTCCCCGACCCTCCACCCACGCCGACGCGACGGGCCGGGTCAACCGCCGAAGGCGTGAGTGGCGGTGGCACCGCCGTCGCAGGCGAACTCACCGCCCGTGCAGTAGCCGCTCTCGTCGCTGGCCAGGAAGACGTAGACACCCGCGACGTCCTCGGGGGTGCCGACCCGTTTCAGCGCCACCTTGCTCCCGGCCCACTGCATCCCCTCCTCGCCGGCATGTTCGCGGGTCATACCGGTGTCGATCATCCCGGGATGCACCGAGTTGACCCGGATCTGTCTGGGGCCCAGCTCCATGGCCGCGACCTTGGTCATGCCCCGGATCGCGAACTTGCTGGCGGAGTAGGCGACCAGGAGCGGCATCCCGCCGAGCCCCTCGATCGACGACGAGTTCACGATCGAGCCGCCACCGGCCCCAGCCATCGCGTCGGCAACGGCACGCATGCCGAGGAAGGTCCCGACCTGGTTGACCCTGATCACCCGTTCGTAGTCCTCGAGCGAGGTCTTGGTCAGCTCGGAGAACATCAGGATGCCCGCGTTGTTCACCAGGACGTTCAGGGTGCCGAACGTCTCGACCGCCTCGCGGACCGCGCCTTCCCAGTCCTGCTCGCTGGTCACGTCGAGGCGCCGGTAGTAGGCCGCGTCGCCAAGCTCGTCGGCCAGGGCCTTCCCGAGGTCGTCGGCGATGTCGGCGATCACGACCTTCGCCCCTGCGGCGACGAAGGCGCGTGCCGCCGCCGCGCCCTGTCCTTGAGCGGCTCCCGTGATCAGGGCCACCTTGCCGGCGAGTCGTCCGGTGCTTGTCATGGCGTGGTGCCTTTCGTGTGTACGACGAAACGGGGTTGCGGCCTCAGCCGAGCGGGATACCGGCGATGCTCATGACGCTGTCGGCGGCGAAGCCGGTGCCGGGGTCACGGTCGCCGAAGTACGAGCCGAGCTGCTTGTCGAGGTCCGGGAGGTCCCAGGACTCCGCAGAGGCGTCGAAGCGCTGCTCCACCACCGGCGCGGCGAGCAGGGCCACCATGCCGGCGTACACGACGAAGACCTGCCCGGTGATCCGGTCCGCGGCCGGCGAGGCGAGGTACGCGACCAGCGGCGCGACGTGCTGCGGCGAGAGCGGGTCGGGAGAACCGGCGCCGGCCTCTGCTGCGTCGTGGGCGCCGAAGACGTCCGCGGTCATCGCCGTGCGGGCGCGGGGGCAGATCGCGTTCGCGCGCACCCCCATCCGGCCCATCCCCCGCGCCGTCGACAGGGTCAGCGCGGTGATCCCACCCTTCGCCGCCGCGTAGTTGGCCTGTCCCGGGGAGCCGACCAGGAACGCCTCCGAGGCGGTGTTGACGACCCGGCCGTAGACCGGGGCTCCTGTGGACTTCGACAGCTGCCTCCAGTGCGCGCCGGCGTTCCGGGAGAGGAGGAAGTGGCCGCGCAGGTGGACCCGGATCACCAGGTCCCAGTCCTCGTCGGACATGTTGAACAGCATCCTGTCGCGCAGGACGCCGGCGTTGTTCACCACGATGTCCAGGCGACCGAGCTTGTCCACGGCCGTGGCGGTGAGCGCGTCCGCCGTAGAGCGCTCACCGACATCGCCGGCGACGACAGTCGCCTCGCCGCCGCGACCTCGGATCTCCTCCGCCACGTCGTCGGCGGCACCCGGCAGGTCGTTGAGGACGACGCGTGCTCCGGCCTCGGCCAGGGCCAGCGCCTCCGCTCGACCGAGTCCGGCGCCTGCTCCGGTGACGACGGCCACGCGACCGTCGAGCGACAGGGGGTCAGATGTCTGCATGCGAGGTCCTCTCGGGGGCCTGGGGTCAGTTGTCGATGCGCAGCGCGGTGCGGGGGCAGGAGTCGACGGCCTGCTGGATCCTCGACTCGTTCTCCGGGGTGACCTCGGGGACGAGCAGGTGCAGGTTGTCGTCGTCGTCGAGGTCGAACACGTCGGGCGCGATCCCGACGCAGATTCCGTTGGCCTCGCACAGGTCGAAGTCCACGTTCAGTCGCATGTCTTCCTCTGTTTCCTCACTCGTCACCCCGTCCTCACAAGGCCCCGTCGGCATGAGCCCGACCCCTACGGCCCCGCCCCGGCGACCATCTTGCGGTGGTCCCACGAGGCGGTGCGTTCGGGGTGCACGACCACCGCGACCCGCTTCCGGACCTGCCGCTCGACCTCCGCGCGGCCGATCTCGCCGAGGTCGGCGCCGTCGACCATCCGGCTGGCGACGGCCGAGCCGATCGCCCGGATCCGGTCCCGGTCCCTGACCAGCTCGGCCCTCCCCGTGACCGTGACGCCACGCAGCTCGAAGTAGTCGTCCCCGTCCTCGACGAGGCAGGTCAGCCGAGGGTCACGCTCGAGGTTCCTGATCTTCTGGGACCGTCCATAGGTCCAGAAGGCGATCTGCCCGTCGACGAGCACGTAGAAGAGCGTGGTCAGGTGTGGCGTCCCGTCGGGGTTCACGGTGGCCACCTGCACCTTCTTGCACCCGGAGAGGAACTCCTCCACCTCGTGCTGGTCCATCCGGACGAGCGCTCGTCCCGCGCTGGCCATGCTCACCCCACCTCGACCGACGACAGCCGCTCGCTCACCAGCCCACCTTCCCGGCGCGGAACCACTCCGACGCACTGAAACGTGTTCTACTTTACGGGAAGGGTGATCCGATGACCAGACCGCCCCAGGTCTCGGTCCGGCAACCACGTCAACGGCTCTCGGAGAGGCGGCGTGCCCCGCGCCCCGCCTCGCCGTAGCCTTCCTCCCATGCCAGGTGAACAGACCCTGAGACCCGTGCCCAGCGAGGCCCTGGACCACCTCGTCGACGCCTTCGTCCGCGACCACGGCCCCGGCACGGTGTCGGTCTGGTACGGCGACATCGAGGGCAACCCGTCCTACACCCGCGACGAGTACGAGACGCACTACGCGGCAAGCACGATGAAGCTGCCTCTCGTGGTCGCTGCGCACCGCCGCCACGAGCGCGGCGAGATCGACCTCGACTCCGAGGTCGAGGTTCACAACGAGTTCGCCTCCGCCGCGAACGGTGCGCCGTTCAGCCTCGACCGGCTCGAGGACCAGGACGACGAGATCTGGGACCTCGTGGGGTCTCGCACCACGCTTCGCGCTCTCGCACGGCACGCGATCGTCAGGTCCGGGAACCTCGCCACGAACCTGCTGCTCGAGCACGTCGGAGCCGGCGAGGTGGCCGCCGTGCTGGAGCAGGCCGGGTGTACGCCGGACACGGTGCTGCCCCGCGGAATCGAGGACGCCGCCGCACGCGAGGCAGGCCTGGACAACATCGTGACGGCGCACGACCTGGCGATGGTGATGGCCGGAGTGGCCAACCGGACACTCGCCCGTGAGGAGACCTGCCTCGCGGTCGAGGAGGTTGTTGCGCGCCAGGAGCACCGCGACAAGATCCCGGCCGGCCTCCCGGCGGACACGTATGTTGCGAACAAGACCGGGTGGGTCGACGGGGTTGCGCATGACGTCGCGCTCGTACGCCCTCATGACGCGGCCCCCTACGTCCTCGCGGTGTGCACGACCATCGACGTACCGGAGGCGACGGCCAGCGCGCTCATCGCGCGGATCAGTCGCGGCATCTGGCATGGAGGGGCTGCGTGAGCAAGATCGAGAGCGTCACCTGTGAGCGGCTGAGCACTCCCCTGCACACGCCGTTCGTCACTGCGCTGCGCCGTACCACCACCACGGACACCGTGGTCGTGCGTATCACCGACTCCGACGGTGTCACCGGCTGGGGCGAGGCGCCCCAGGTCTGGCAGGTGACCGGCGAGTCGCTCGCCGGGGCCGAGGCCTGCGTGATGGGGCCGCTCAGGGCTGTCCTTGCCGGGGCCGACGCCGATGACCTCGTGGCTCTGTCCCGACGCGTCGCCTCGGCGGTGGCCGCCAACTTCGGGGCCAAGGCCGCGGTCGACGTGGCTCTTCACGATCTCGCAGCACGCAGGCGCGGGGTCAGTCTGCCTGTCTTCCTCGGTTCCACCACGCACCGCGTGCCCACCGACGTGACGCTGGCAGCCGGGGAGCCGGTCGACCTGGCCAGGGCTGCCTCAGCGCGTGTCGCCGACGGGTTCTCGGTGCTGAAGATGAAGGTCGGCACCGACGCGGCGTCCGACGTCGCCCGTGTTCGCGCCGCTCGGGAGGCGGTGGGACCGGGGGTCGGAATCCGGCTCGATGCCAACCAGGGCTGGACCGCTCGCGAGGCGGTGCGCGTGATCACCGCTCTCGAGGACGCCGGCCTCGACGTGGAGCTCGTGGAGCAGCCGGTCAGGGCGGACGACCTCGACGGCCTGGCATGGGTGACCGGCCGGGTCGCCACACCGGTGATGGCCGACGAGTCGGTGTACGGCGTCCGCGATCTCGTCGAGGTGATCCGGCGCCGAGCCGCCGACATGGTCAACATCAAGCTGGCGAAGTGCGGCGGCATCTCCACCGCCCGCACCCTGCTCGAGCTGGCCGCAGCGCATCAGATGGGCACCATTGTCGGCTCGATGATGGAGTCCCAGATCGGTGTCGGTGCCGCGGCCAGCGTCGTCGCGGCATACGGCAGCAGCGTGACCGCGGACCTGGACGCCGCCTGGTGGGCAGGCTCCTCCCCGGTCGTCGGCGGGATGACGTACGACGGTCCTGTCGTCGTACTCCCCGAAGACCCCGGACTCGGGATCGAGGCTCTCGCGTGATGGCCGGCCACGAGCTGCACGGGAATCCCGACGTCTTCGAGGTCCGGGTGCCGGTCGCGACGCTCTGGACCGAGCCGGACGCCCCCCGCGACGTCGACGCCCTCGCTGTCCTCGACGACCCGGACATGTCGGGGTGGGCCGCCGCCATGGACGCCCAGGTGCGCAAGGGCCTCAACGGGCGCACCCTCACCCAGCTGCTGATGGGCGAGGCAGTCAGGGTGGTCGAGGAGCGCGGTGACTGGGTGCGTGTCGTCGCGCTGCTGCAGCCCTCGTCGGGCGACGACGGTGGCTACCCGGGTTGGATTCGGCGGGCGCACCTGGGAGCTCCCGTGAGGCGCACCCTGGGCGCGAGTGGGTTCGTGATCACCAGGAGCGCGGTCTGCCAGGTCGAGGGCGGCGGGAAGCTCGAGCTCTCCTTCGGCACAGGACTCTGGGTCGACTGCGTCGAGTCGGACAACGCCACGGTCCTCCTGCCCGATGACCGCCGGGCCGTGATCTCGCTCGAGAACGTCCGCCTGTCGCACCAGAAGCAGCAACAGCTGTACGGACCCGACGACGTGCTCGACACGGCTCGCCAGTTCCTCGGTCTGCGCTACCTCTGGGGTGGCACCAGCTCCTGGGGGCTGGACTGCTCGGGGCTGGTCCACCTGACCTACCGGGCGCACGGCGTCGTCGTCGCCCGCGATGCCTTCGACCAGGCGGCGCTGGCCCAGCCGGTGCCGCTCGACGAGGTCTCACCCGGCGACCTGTACTTCTTCGCCCGCCCGGGGCAGAGGATCTACCACGTGGGTTTCGTGACTCGTCGTTTCGGAGCGGACGGGACCCGCTGGATGCTTCACGCCCCCGAGAGCGGCGAGTTCATCGAGGAGGCTCCCCTCGCGCCGCACCGGGACGAGACGCTCGTGTCAGCGGGACGAGTCCGGAAGCCCGACGCAGGTCAGATCGCACGCCACCCGAACGACATCTGACCGGCTCTTGCAGGGTCCTGGCTCGGACCGGGAGGGGGCCTCGCTCAGTCGTCCTCGTCGAGAAGACCTTCGCCCTCGGCCCGGTTGACGATCCGCCGGACGTTCTCGATCCGGCCGCAGTCCGCGTCGAGCTCCCGGTTCCGCTCGTTCGCGAACTTCTCGCCGAGGTCCGCACGCACCTTTTCGGACACCTCGTCACGTGCCGGGTTCAAGATGGTGAGCTCCTCCTCGGTGAGGTGGTGGTTCACGACCTCCGCCAGCTTCTCGACCGCGTCGTCGAACGCCTGCGTGCCAGTTCCCTTGAGCTCCAGCAGGGCGAGCAGCGCCTGGTTGCCCTCGGCGTGCTCCTCCTCGCCGTGCTCGGACTCGTGCTCGCTGATCGCGTCCTTCTTGCGCAGCGTCGGGTACACGTACCTCTCCTCGGCCTCGGCGTGGGCCACGTGGAGCGCCGAGAACGCCTGTCGTACGGCGTCACGGTCGGAGCTGCTGTCCCGGAGCTGGCGCAGCAGCGTCTCGAAGCGCCTGTGGTCCTCGAGGATCAGGTCGATCACGTCGCCCGAGACCGGGCGTCCAAGCTCAATGGGTGTGGTCATGCGACGGCCATACCCCGACGCGGGTGCCTCATGCTTGTGTCGTCAGGCACGGCACGACAGCCAGCGCCTGCTCACCGGTCCTCGAGCTCGCGGCCCGCCCTGGTCTGGGTGTCGACCTCAGCCCGCTCCCTCTTCCTGGAGACCATGAGGCTGAGCACGGTGGTGACGGCCAGGGTGCCGACGATGACCACCAGCGACAGCCAGATCGGGATGTCGGGCGCCCACTCGACATGCTCGCCACCGTTGATGAACGGGACCTCGTTGGTGTGCAACGCATGCAGGACGAGCTTCACACCGATGAAGCCGAGGAGGAACGCCAGCCCATAGGACAGGAAGATCAGACGCTCGAGCAGGCCGCCGATGAGGAAGTAGAGCTGACGCAGGCCCATCAGCGCGAAGATGTTCGCCGTGAACACCAGGTAGGGGTCCTTGGTCAGGCCGTAGATCGCCGGGATCGAGTCGAGGGCGAAGAGCAGGTCCGTCGTACCCAGGGTGAGGATCACGATGAACATCGGCGTGATCAGGCGCTTGCCGTTCTCTTTGATGAACAGCTTCGTGCCGTGGTACTCCTTCGTCGCCGGAAAGCGCTTCTCGACGAACTGGATGAGCTTGTTCTCTTCGTACTCGTCCTCCTCCTCGGCGCCCTCCTTCGCGAGCTTCACGGCGGTGTACACCAGGAATGCGCCGAAGATGTAGAACACCCAGCTGAACTCGTTGATGGCGGCGGCGCCGACGACGATGAAGATCGCACGCATGATGAGCGCGAGCACGATGCCGATCATCAGCGCGGTCTGCTGGTACTGCCTCGGCACCGAGAACTTGGTCATGATGATCAGGAAGATGAACAGGTTGTCCACCGAGAGGGAGTACTCCGTCAGCCAGCCCGCGAAGAACTCCGGACCGGGCGAGGGACTCAGGGCGTGTGGCTCGGCGAAGAACCACAGCCCCAGACCGAACAGGACCGCCATCGAGACGAAGAACGCCAGGTGGCGCGAGACTTCCTTCATGGAGGGTTCGTGGGGGCGCCGTCCGATGATCAGCAGGTCGACGAGAAGCACTCCGACCGTCACCACCAGCGTCACGATCCAGACGGTCGGAGAGGCGACGGAGTCACCGAGCAATTTATCCACGAACGTACTCCTCCGGAGTGTTCTCGGGCGGGCCGACGACCTGCTGCAGGCGTCAGCACCAGGACAAGGACTGGCTCCGGAGGTCTCTCCCGCCCGGCGCCTTCTACGACTTCAGGCCGCCGGACCAGCGGCGCCGGGCTCTGCTCTCACCGGGTGAGAACGAGACCGTGATGACGACACCGCTGCGAAGGAATACTCCCCTCCACGCTGGGCCAAGTCTCCCAGACGCGGTCTGTACCCACCAAACCCGCCCCAGAACCTGGACCGAGCCCGTCGTTCACATGGAGTCTGTCTCGCCCGGCGCACGTCAGAACTCCGCCCGGGCACGATCCTGACCAGCCACTCACCCGGCACCCCGTCAACACTCCGCCCGGGCACGATCCTGACCACCCATGCACCCGGCGAGCGTCAGCGTCTCCATCGCCGGAGCCGAGCTGATGCTCTCCGACCTTCCCGCCCGCCAGCCCGGGTCGTCGGGCGGGAGTCCCGGCGAGGACTGCTCGCGGCCGACTCGGACCCGATCGGCAGCTGCACCACGAACCTGGCGCCGCCGTCCGGACCGTCCTCCACGCGCACCTCACCGCCGTGCCAGAGGACGTGTCGCGCCACGATGGCCAGGCCCAGTCCCACACCTGGTGAACCGGCCGACGCGTCTCTGGCGAACCTCTCGAAGATCCGCTCTCTGCGGTCCTCCTCGACCCCCGCGCCGTGGTCGTCGACGGTGACCACCAGTGCTCCGCCCGTGACAGCCACCCGGACCGACGTACATCCGCCGCCATGGACCTCGGCGTTCTCGACGAGGTTCGCGAAGACCCGCTCGAGCCTCCGCTTGTCTGCGTACATCACGGCGTCCTCGGCGCTGGCGTCCACCACCGTGACGGGGCGACCCGCCGCCGCGTCGGCCGCGCGGCGGACCAGATCCGCGACGAGAACCTTCTCTCGCACCTGGTCGAAGCCCCCGTCGGCACGTGAGATCTCGAGGAGGTCTACGACGAGCTGGCGGAACCGCTCGAGGTCGTCGGCCAGGAGGTCGACCGGCTCGAGCAGCGCCGGAGGCAGCTCCGACCGCCGATTGTGCAGCAGCGCGATGGAGTTGAGCATCGTGGTCAGTGGGGTGCGCAGCTCGTGACTGACGTCGCCCGCGAACCGTGCGTCTGCCCGAACCCGGTTCTCTAGCGCTGCCGCGGTCCGGTTGAACGAGGTGGCCAGCTCCGACAGGTCCGGCTCGGTCTCCGGGCTCAGCCTGGCGGAAAGGTCTCCGTGCGCGATCGCCGCGGCGGCCGCCGTCACGTCGGCCACGGGTCGCAGCATCCGGCGGCTGGCCACCCGGCCGATGCCCAGCCCGAGCAACGAGGTTCCGACGGCTCCGAGAACGAGAACAACCCACAGCGTGCGCAGCGTCTGCTCGAGCTGGGCCAGGGGATAGAGCTCGAAGAAGGCGTCCCCCTCGCCCCCCAGAGACACACCGACCACCATGAACTGCTCATCGTCGATCACGACGCGACGCCCTTCCTCGGCGCCGGCCCGCACATGGGCGCTCAGATCCTTGGGCAGGTGCATCGCCTGGGCCGAGGAGCTCGGGTAGTTGCGGCGGTTGTACACCAGCAAGGCCGCGGCTCCGGAGGGATACCTCAGCTGGTTGAGCATGTCTGTGCTGGCTGGATGCCCGGCACGCAGCCGGCTGCGCACCAGCTCGGCGTTGTGCACGGTCTGCGCCATGACCGCGTCCTCGCGTTGCTGGTTGACGTAGCCCGAGACCAGGAACCACGCAGCGGCCGCAAGCACCGTGGACAGGAGCAGGGCCATCAAGGCGAAGCCGAGTGCAACCTTGTCCCGGAGGCGGAGGCGCCTGCGGAACTGCACGGTCCAACGCGGCTCGAACACTCATCGCACCAGTCGGTAGCCCAGCCCCCGTGCCGTGACCACGAGGCGCGGGTTCGAGGGGTCGCGCTCGACCTTCCTGCGCAACCGTCGGATGTGTACGTCGACGATCCGGCCGTCACCGAAGTAGCCGTACTCCCAGACCCGTTCCAGCAGCTGCTCTCTGCTGCACACACCGCTGTCCGCGAGGGCGAGCTCGACGAGCAGCCTGAACTCCGTCTTGGTCAGCTCGACAGGTTCCCCGGCCCGCCTGACCAGCCCCTCGTCGATGCAGATCTCCAGGTCGCCGGCGAGGATGCGACGCGGTCCGTGGGAGTTCACCGGCTCGACGCGTCGCAACAGGGCGCGGATCCGCGCCGAGAGCTCCTTGGCCACGAGTGGCTTGGAGACGTAGTCGTCTGCGCCGGCCTCCAGACCAGCCACGACGTCGTGGCTGTCCGTCCTCGCAGACACCACGATCACCGGCACGTCACTCTCCCGCCGGATCTTGCGGCACACCGAGAAGCCGTCCATTCCGGGCAGCATGAGATCGAGGAGCACGACATCGGGGCGGTCCGCCAGCGCAAGCAGACCCTCCTCCCCGGTCGCTGCCTCGACGACGAGATACCCCTCGTCCTGGAGGGCGAGATGCAGTGCCCGGCGAACCCGGGGGTCGTCCTCGACGAGCAGCACAGACCGAGCCACGTTGTCAGTATGGCTCGACTTCCGCGCAGCGGTAGGCGCGAATGCGGTTTGTGCCTTTCCGTCACGTGAGTGCTATTTACCGTCTCGTTTTTGTGACGGCCGGATGTCGAACTGATGTCGTTCCACGGCGGCCCATATGACACGCGCCACACGCGGCTTACATTCCAAGCAAGTCGACCCCGGGGGGCGGCGGAACAACCCTGACCGGGGTGATCTGACCGAGGAGGTCCGCATGAGACACAGCAGACGACGCTTCACCGGAGTGGCCGCGGCCTGCGCCGCGATGCTCTTCGTCGCCACTGCCTGCGACAGCGGAGGCGGCGGCAACGGGGATGAGGACGGCACCGGCGACGCGGTACGCGGCGGGACGCTGAACCTGCTCGGGGACGGCGACATCGACTACATGGACCCCAACGTCTCCTACTACTCGGTCGCGTACCAGCTCCACCGGATGTGGAGCCGACAGCTGTTCACCTACCCGGCGATCGAGGGCAAGACCACGACCTCGGCTCCCGACCTGGCCACTGAGACCCCGACCACGGAGAACGGCGGCATCAGCCAGGACGGCAAGACCTACACGATCACCATCCGCGAGGGCGCGAATTGGAACACGTCGCCGGAGCGTCAGGTGACGGCCGAGGACATGGTGCGCGGCGTCAAGCGGACCTGCAACCCGGTGCAGCCGTTCGGCGGGCTCCCCGACTACATGACGTTGCTGGAGGGTTTCCAGGACTTCTGCGACGGGTTCGCCAAGGTAGAGGCAAACCCGGCCGCGATCAAGGACTACGTCGACAACACCGACCTGCCCGGGGTGGTCGCCAAGGACGAGCGCACCGTCGAGTTCCACCTGACGCAGCCGGCGACCTTCTTCGTGGACATGCTCACGCTGACGGCTTTCTCGCCGGCCCCCGAGGAGATCATGGATTACCTCCCCGCCAGCCTGGAGCTCGCGCAGAACCAGATCGCCGACGGCCCGTACAAGATCGACTCGTACGATCCGACGAAGCAGATCACCCTCAGCCGCAACCCCTCCTGGGACCCGGATACCGACCCCATCCGGAAGGCGTACGTCGACAAGATCGTCATCAACGAGACCGTCACCCAGGAGTCGATCCAGCAGCAGCTGGAGACCGGGACCCCGAGCGCCGACATGACGTTCGCTACGGCGCCGCCCCCGTCGCAGCTCCCGAGGCTGATGGGCGCCAACGACCCCAAGCTGACCCTGGGTGAGACCGACTCCACGAACCCCTACCTCTGGTTCAACACCGTCTCGCCGAACAACAACGGAGCGCTTGGGAAGGTCGAGGTGCGCCAGGCGCTGTCGCACGCAATCAACCGGGACAACATCATCCAGGTCTACGGCGGCCCCGAGGTGAGCCCGCCGCTGACACACGTGCTGCCGTCCGGCATCGTCGGGTCGGAGGACTTCGACCTTTACCCGTACGACCCCGACAAGGCGAAGCAGATGCTGGCAGACGCCGGGTACCCGAACGGCTTCACCCTGAAGTACCTCTACACGCCCAGCTCCGAGGGTGTCAGGAAGACCTTCGAGACCCTCCAACAGGACCTGTCCAAGGTCGGCGTGAAGCTCGAGGGCGTGGCGTCGCCGGACGCCGACCTCTACACGAAGTACCTCCAGGTTCCCTCCGTGGCCCGAGACGGCGTCTGGGACATGTCTTCGTCCGGATGGGGGCCTGACTGGTACGGCAACGCGGCGCTCTCCTTCTTCAACCCACTGTTCTCGGGCCCTCCGTCGTTCCCGCCGATCGGCAGCAACTTCGGCCTCTACGACAGCGCGACGACAAACGGGCTGATCGACCAGGCCTCGACCGCCCCTTCGGAGGACGAGGCGGCGGCGCTGTGGGCGAAGGCTGACCGGCAGGTCATGGAGGATGCGGCCTTCTACCCCATCACCGACCCGCTGCAGGCGCTCTACCACGCGGAGCAGGTGAACAACGCGGTCTACATCTCAGCCATCCAAGGCTTCGACGCGACCAACGTGTGGCTCAGCGAAGGCATGCAGGGAGGCTGAGGTCGTGGCCCTCCTCGAGGTGGAGGACCTCCGCGTCTCCTTCAGCACCTCCGACGGTGTGGTCCAGGCGGTGCGTGGTGTGTCCTTCCAGGTCGAACGCGGGGAGACCCTCGGGATCGTGGGTGAGTCCGGATCGGGCAAGAGCGTTGCGACGCAGACGATCACCGGACTCACCCGCGGAGCCACCGTCACGGGGGACGCCTGGTTCGACGGGGTCGACCTGCTCACCGCCACGGACCGGCAGCTCCGGGAGATCCGCGGGGTGCGGATCGGGATGATCTTCCAGGACCCCTTGTCCAGCCTGCACCCCGCCTACAAGGTGGGCTGGCAGATCGTGGAGATGATCCGGGCACACGACAAGTCCGTGTCCCGGCGCCAAGCGCGGCGACGAGCGGCCGACCTGCTCGGCCTGGTGGGGATCCCCCATGCGGCGGAACGGATCGACGACTACCCCCACCAGTTCTCGGGCGGCATGCGGCAGCGGGTGATGATTGCGATGGCGATGGCGCTCAACCCGAGCCTCCTGATCGCCGACGAGCCGACCACCGCCCTCGACGTCACCGTCCAGGCACAGGTGCTCACGGTCATGCGCAAGCTCCAGGAGGAGTTCGGCACCGCCATCATCCTGATCACCCATGACCTCGGGGTGGTTGCCGAGATGGTCGACAACGTGGTCGTGATGTACGCCGGCACGGTGATGGAGCAGGCGCCAAGACGCGACATCTTCTACCGCCACCACAACCCGTACACGGAGGGGCTGTTCGCGTCCCTGCCGGGCCGCGGTGACGCACGAGTGCGGCTGACCCCGATCAAGGGGAGTCCACCGAGCCTGATCAGCCTGCCAGCGGGGTGCCCGTTTGCGCCGAGGTGCCCGTACGCGTTCGACAAGTGCGTCGAGGAGGCGCCGCCCTTGGAGTCCGTGTTCTCCGATCCGAGTCATCAGTCTGCCTGCTGGCTGCCGTCCGACCTCGACGAGCGTCGGGCGTTGGCCGCAAGCGTGTTCACCGAGGAGGTGTCCTGATGACTGGGCCCACCTCCGGCGAAGCGCCGCTGCTGTCCGCCAGGGGCGTCTGCAAGTACTTCCCAGTGGGCGCCGGGAACCCGTTCCGGCGCAGCCGCGACCGGCTCTGTGCCGTGGAAGACGTCTCGCTCGAGATCTACCCGGGTGAGACGCTCGGACTGGTCGGTGAGACCGGGTGCGGCAAGTCGACGCTTGCCCGGTGCCTGGCGCGGCTGTACGACCTCACGTCCGGCGAGGTCTGGTTCAACGGAAGGGACATCTCCACCCTGTCCCGGCGCGAGCTCCGACCCGTACGTCGGGAGATGCAGATGATCTTCCAGGACCCCTACGGCTCACTCAATCCCCGGCGCCGGGTGGGGTCGATCATCGGCGATGCCCTGGCGATCCACGGCATCGACGACTCGGCGGGTCGCAAGAAGGCGGTCCAGGAGCTGATGGAGCTCGTCGGGCTGAACCCCGAGCACTACAACCGGTTCCCCGCCGACTTCTCCGGCGGGCAGCGACAGCGCATCGGCGTGGCCCGGGCAGTTGCGCTCCGCCCCAAGCTGATCGTCTGCGACGAGCCTGTGTCCGCGCTCGACGTCTCGATCCAGGCCCAGGTGATCAACCTGCTCCGCGACCTCCAGGACGAGCTCGACCTGACCTACCTGTTCATCACCCACGACCTGTCCGTGGTCCGCCACGTCAGCGACCGGATCGCGGTGATGTATCTCGGTCAGATCATCGAGACCGCACCCACAGCCGCCATCTTCGAGGAGACCCGGCACCCCTACACCCGCGCGCTGCTGTCGGCCCTGCCTCCCGCCGACCCGGACACCGCCGACAGCCGCGAGCGCATCGTGCTGGTGGGGGATCTCCCGTCTCCGGTCCACCCTCCGACAGGCTGCCGATTCCACCCGCGCTGCCCGAAGGCGCAGCAGGACTGTGTCCAGGTGGAGCCCCCGCTCGAGCCGGTGCTCGCGGACGGGCCGGACCACCGCACCGCGTGTCTCCACCCGCTGGAGGCCGGCGAGGTCCTCACCCAGGCAGTGCCCACGATCGAGGACACCGAGCTCCGGCCCGACGCGGTCGGCGGGACGGGAGGCACGTCATGACGACCACAGGTCGGCCGGACAGCAAGGCGCCTGCCCGCACCGCGGCCCCGGCCCGCATCGAGGGCAGGAGCCCCTGGGCGCTCGCCTGGCAGCGACTGCGCAGGGACAAGGTGGCCATGGGGTGTCTGGTGGTGATTGTGCTGATCTCCCTGGTCGCGATCTTCGCTCCGGTGTTCGCCAACCTCACCGGCCATCCCCCCAACGAGCAGTACCGCCAGACCGGGTTGTCTCCCGAGGGCCTTCCGGTGGCACCCGACAGCACGTTCTGGTTCGGCACCGACGACCTGGGCCGCGACATCCTGGTGCGCGTCGCCTATGGGGCCCGGGTGTCGCTCGGCGTTGGCGTGGTGGCCACGCTGCTCACGGTCGTCATCGGCGTCGTCGTGGGCCTGGCCGCCGGCTACCTCGGCGGCTGGGTGGACACGGTCCTGGCCAGGTTGGTCGACGTCGTGCTCTCCGTGCCGTTCATCCTGGTTGCCATCGCCCTGGTCTCCATCACCGGGCCGAGCCTGACGATCACCATCTTCGTGATCGGTTTCTTCGGCTGGGCATCGGTGGCACGTATCGTACGCGGCCAGGTGCTCTCCATCCGGGAGAAGGAGTACGTGGAGGCCGCCCGGTCGCTCGGGGCAGGTGACCTCCGGATCATGGTGGTCGACGTACTTCCCAACGTGATGGCGCCGGTGATCGTCTACACCACTCTGCTCATCCCCGTGGTCATCGTCCTCCAGGCCACTCTCTCGTTCCTCGGGCTGGGTGTGGTGCCTCCCACGCCCGACTGGGGCGGGATGATCGCCGACTCGGCCAACTACTACCAGGTCGCCTGGTGGTACATGGCCTTCCCTGGTGCGGCTCTGCTGCTCACCACGCTGGCGTTCAACCTCTTCGGCGACGGCGTCCGGGACGCGTTCGACCCTCGCATCGACCGACTGCTCCGGAAGTGAGGGTCTGCCATGGTGAGGTTCCTGATCGCCCGCATCCTGACCGGCCTCCTCGTGCTCTGGCTGATCTCGATCGCGATCTTCGCGCTGTTCTTCATGATCCCGAACAACGTCGCCCGCACGCTCGCCGGCCGTCAGGCGACTCCGGAGACGATCGCCCTGATCAACGAGCGGCTAGGCCTGGACGAGCCGTTCTGGAAGCAGTACCTCAGCTTCGTCAACAACGCGCTCCACGGCGACCTCGGCTACGACTACTACCACCAGGTCCCGGTCACGCACATCATCGCGGACGCGCTGCCGATCACGCTGTCGCTCGCACTGGGTGCGTCTGTGATCTGGCTGGTTCTCGGGGTGTTCAACGGAGTGGTGTCCGCGGTGCACCCGCGCAGTTTCGTGGACCGGGGTCTGACCGCGTTCTCGCTGTTCTTCTACTCGATGCCGTCCTTCTTGCTCGGGCTGGTGCTGCTCTACTTCTTGTACTTCCGCCTCACCCTCGCGGGCTACGAGTGGTTCCCGGCAGGCGGTTATGTGCCGCTCAGCGAAGGGTTCGGGCCGTGGTTCAACCACCTGATCCTGCCCTGGCTGACGCTGGCGCTGCTGTCAGCGGCGATCTACACCCGGCTCACCCGCGGGACCATGCTGGACGTGCTCAGCGAGGACTACATCAAGACGGCGCGCGCCAAAGGGCTCTCCGAGAACCGTGTGATCTACCGGCACGCGCTGCGCAGCGCACTGACGCCCGTGGCGACCCAGTTCGGCATCGACCTCGGCGCCCTCATCGGCGGGGTGGTCGTGGTGGAGACCGTCTTCAGCCTCCCCGGTCTGGGGAAGATCTCCATCGACGCGATCAACCAGCAGGACCTCTTCGTGATCCTCGGCATCTTCCTGTTCGCCTCGGCTGCGGTCGTGATCGCGAACATCCTGGTGGACATCATGTACGTGATCCTCGACCCGCGCGTGCGCGTGCACTGAGGCGGCTCAGTCGAGGCAGAACTCGTTGCCCTCCGGGTCGGTCATCACGATGTGGCCGTTGCTGGTCGCGCCGTCGGGCTCGAACCGCTTCTGCCTCGCCGCGCCGAGCCCGGCGAGCCGCTCGGCCTCCTGCTCGAGCGCGGCCATCCGCTCCTCCCCCGTCAGACCAGGTGCTGCACGGACGTCGAGGTGGACCCGGTTCTTGGCGGTCTTGCCCTCGGGGACCTTCTGGAAGAACACCCGCGGGCCCTCGCCTCCAGGGTCGACGATCGCCGATCGGCTGTTGCGCTGGTCCTCGGGCACGCCCCAGGCGTCGAGCGCCGCCTCCCACGTGTCGAACGGCGGAGGCGGCGGCTGGACGACGTAGCCCATCGCCTGCGCCCAGAACGCCGACTGGGCCGCGGGGTCGGCGCAGTCGAACGTCACCTGCACCTCACGCGCCATCACTGCACCGGTCCCGGCTCGGCCCCGGAGAACTCTCTGGCCTGACGATCCTGCTCGTCCTGGCTCAGGTCGCGCACGTGGGTCGCGACCATCCAGCGCACCCCGAACGGGTCGATCATCGTCCCCATCCGGCTGCCGTACCCCTGCCCCTCCACGGGGCGCTGGACGTTCGCTCCGGCCTTCCTGGCGGCTGCGACGGTCACGTCGGCGTCTGCCACGTAGACGTGGAGGGCGAAGGTCGCGGCGGTGTTGCCCTCGTCCGGTGCGACGGCGCCGTAGTCGGGGTAGGCGTCCGACACCATGATCGGCGAGCCGTCGATGCGGATCTCCGCGTGGCCGATCCGCCCGTCGTCGTCGACGTACCGCTGGCCGCTCTCGGTGGCGCCGAGGACGTCGACGTACCAGTCGATGGCCGTGGCCGCGTCGCGGGGGCATATGTACGGCGTCACCGGGGTGTACCCCGCGGGCACGTGGCGTCGTTCGTCGGAGATGCTCATCTGTGGTCCCTCCACCCTTCAGGCCGATGCTTCTTCGGCAGCTTGGCGACGACGAGGTCGTAGGAGGCGTCCACCGCCTCGTGGATCTCGTCGTCCGGAATGCTCGACCCCACATGCAGGGTGTTCCAGCCGTTACGACCGATGTAGGCCATCACCCGGGCGTCGTCGGGGTACAGCGCCAGCCACTCGTCGGCCTCGTCGCGGTTGGCGCCGCACTTGAGCCCGACGCTAGGCGATCCGCTGCCGTCGCTGCCGAGGAACGCGAAGATCTTGTCGTGGACCTTCGCGACGGTGTCCCCCTCCCACGGCTCGTCCTCCCAGGCCCCCGGCTTGCCCAGGCAGTAGGCGACGAGCTCGGCGCGGTTCACCGTGCGCCGGCCTCCACCATCTGGCGCAGCTCCTTCTTCAGCTCGGAGATCTCGTCGCGCAACCGCGCGGCCACCTCGAACTGGAGCTCGGCGGCCGCGACGTGCATCTGGTCGGTGAGCTGCTGGACCAGGTCCGCGAGGTCCTGCGACGGCAGCCCGGCGAGCTCTGCGGCATGCTTGCCTGCCTCGCGAGAGAGCCCGGGCACCGGTGCCTTCTTCCCCTTGCCGGTGGCACCCGCCTTCTGCCAGGTCTTGAGCAGCTCTTCGGTGTTCTCGTCCTCGCGGGCGAGCATCTCGGTGATGTCGGCGATCTTCTTGCGCAACGGCTGCGGATCGACGCCGTTCGCCTTGTTGTAGGCCACCTGCTTCTCACGGCGCCGGTTGGTCTCGTCGATGGCCCGCTCCATCGAGTCGGTCACCTTGTCGGCGTACATGAAGACCTGACCGGAGACGTTCCGCGCGGCACGACCGATGGTCTGGATGAGCGACTTGTCCGAGCGGAGGAAGCCCTCCTTGTCGGCGTCGAGGATCGCGACCAGCGACACCTCCGGCAGGTCGAGACCCTCCCGCAGGAGGTTGATGCCGACGAGGACGTCGTACTCGCCCATCCGGAGCTCGCGCAGCAGCTCGATCCGGCGCAGCGTGTCGACCTCGCTGTGGAGGTACCTGGTCCGGATGCCCGCCTCGAGCAGGTAGTCGGTGAGATCCTCCGACATCTTCTTGGTCAGCGTCGTGACCAGCACCCGCTCAGACCGCTCCACCCGCTTGTTGATCTCGTGGATGAGGTCGTCGATCTGCCCCTTGGTCGGCTTCACGATGACCTCGGGGTCGACCAGGCCGGTCGGCCGGATGATCTGCTCGACCACCGCGTCGACCTTGGACATCTCGTAGTTGCCAGGGGTCGCGGACAGGTAGATCGTCTGGCCGATGCGCTCGAGGAACTCCTCCCACTTCAGCGGCCGGTTGTCCATGGCGCTCGGCAGCCGGAAGCCGTGGTCGACGAGGTTCCGCTTCCGGGACATGTCGCCTTCGTACATCCCGCCGATCTGCGGGACGGCGACGTGGGACTCGTCGACGACGAGCAGGAAGTCCTCCGGGAAGTAGTCGAGCAGGCAGTTCGGCGCCGAGCCGCGCTGCCGGCCGTCGATGTGCATCGAGTAGTTCTCGATGCCGGAGCAGGAGCCGACCTGGCGCATCATCTCGATGTCGTACGTCGTCCGCATCCGCAGCCGCTGCGCCTCGAGCAGCTTGCCCTGCTTCTCGAAGGTCGCGAGCTGGTCCTCGAGCTCGAGCTCGATCCCGTTGATCGCGCGCTCCATCCGCTCGGGACCGGCGACGTAGTGGGTGGCCGGGAAGATGTAGAGCTCCTCGTCCTCGGTGATCACCTCACCGGTCACCGGGTGCAGCGTCATCAGCCGCTCGATCTCGTCGCCGAAGAACTCGACCCGGACGGCGAGCTCCTCGTAGACCGGGAAGATCTCCAAGGTGTCGCCGCGGACGCGGAACGTCCCGCGGGTGAAGGACATGTCGTTGCGGGTGTACTGGATCTCGACCAGCCGCCGCAGGATCGAGTCCCTGTCATGCTCTTCGCCGACCTTGAGCCGGACCATCCGGTCGACGTACTCCTGCGGGGTTCCGAGGCCGTAGATGCACGAGACCGTCGAGACCACGATGACGTCACGCCGGGTGAGCAGCGAGTTCGTCGCGGAGTGCCGCAGCCGCTCGACCTCCTCGTTGATGGAGGAGTCCTTCTCGATGTAGGTGTCCGTCTGCGGGACGTAGGCCTCGGGCTGGTAGTAGTCGTAGTAGGAGACGAAGTACTCGACCGCGTTGTCCGGGAACAGCTGTCGCAGCTCGTTGGCGAACTGGGCGGCGAGCGTCTTGTTCGGCTGCATCACCAGAGTCGGTCGCTGCAGCCGCTCCACCGCCCAGGCGACCGTCGCCGTCTTGCCGGTGCCCGTCGCGCCGAGCAGGACGACGTCCTTCTCCCCCGCCCCGATCCGCTTCTCGATGTCGTCGATCGCGGTCGGCTGGTCACCCGAAGGCTGGTAGTCGGAGACGACCTTGAAGGGTGCGACGCGGCGCTCGAGATCGGTGACAGGCCTCATGCCCACGAGCCTACGTGGCGCCACCGACAACGCGACACGCGGAAACTGTGATGCGAGGGCCGCCCTCGGGGAACCGGCGCGGCGGACGATGCGTCCGACCTTCATGCCCCAGCCTTTCCGGAGCGGGTGGATGTCGCGACGGCCCCGCCCCATCGCGGCTCTCACCGTGCCTGTTCTCGCCGCCCTGGTCGTCGCCTGCGGGCAGGTCGGCCCGGTCGGCACCTCTCCAGCCGGTACGACGGACAGCATCGACGGCAGCTGGGAGCTGGTGGCCGGACGTACGACCGAAGGGCCGTTGCGCCTCGTCGAGGCCGCCCCGGTGACCCTCGACATCGAGGGCACGGAGGTCTCCGGGCGGTCCGCGTGCAACCACTACAGCGCGACGCTGGACCACGACGGGGACAGCGTCGGCGTGGGCCAGGTCGGAGGCACCGAGATGGGCTGCGAGCCCCAGGTCATGGAGCTCGAGCAGCGCTACCTCACCACCCTCCAGTCGGTCGACAAGGCGGTCGTCGGCGGGGATCGCCTGGTCCTGACAGGACCCGGCGTACGTCTGGAGTTCCGTCTCGTGCCGGAGGTACCCACGGCGGACCTGGTCGGTACTGTCTGGGGCCTCGACTCGCTCCTGGCCGGCGACACCGCATCGAGCACCGTCGGCAGCGCGGCCCGGCTGGTGCTCGCCGGGGACGGGACCCTCACCGGTTCCACAGGCTGCCGCCCCTTCGTGGGCAGGTACGTCGTCCAGGGTGCCGAGGTGCGCGTCACCGCGCTGGACGCCGATCTGCCCGCCGGGAAGGGCGGTGTCGAGGCCTGCCCTCCGGAGACGGCCGCCCAGGACGAGCACGTCCTCCAGGTCCTCGGAGACGGCTTCCGCGCGGAGGTCGCCGGCGAGACGCTCACCCTGTCGTCACACGGCGATCTCGGTCTGGTGTTCCGCGCCCAGTCCCCCGATGTCCGCGGATAGCCTTGGCTTTCTGACTAGATTGGCTCCGTGAGCGATCGACGTACCCGGCTCTCCGCCGACGCGGCCATGCTTCGTGGCGTGCTCAGGCGCACGCTCCTCACCGCTTTCGGCTTCCAGCTCCTGCTCGCGCTCGCCCTGACCCTGGTCGACTCCTACCGGCGCCGAGGCAAGAAGCCGAAGCCCTTCCCGACCGTCTCGCCGGAGGAGGTCACGATCGGCGACGGCGCGGTGAAGACCTACACCTACGGGCAGGACCTCTACGACGACATGCTCGCCGCCATCGAGAAGGCCGAGCAGCAGATCCTGTTCGAGTCCTACATCTGGAAGGGCGACGAGATCGGCGAGAGGTTCAAGCGGGCCCTCTCCGAGGCCGCCGGGCGAGGCGTCGAGGTGTACGCCATCTACGACGGGTTCGCCAACCTGGTCGTCTCCCCGAGCTTCAAGCGGTTCGGGCCCCGGATGCGGGTGCTGGAGTACCCCGTCTACACCGCGGGGTGGCGGTTCTTCGACATCCGGCGCTACGGCCGCGACCACCGCAAGATCCTCGTGGTCGACGACGAGGTCGGCTTCATGGGCGGCTACAACGTGGGCACGGCCTACGCCACCGAGTGGCGCGACACGCACGTGCGCATCACCGGCCCAGCGGTCTGGGACCTCAAGCGAGCTTTTGCCGACTTCTGGAACCTCCACCGCCGCGCGCGGCACGAGCGGCCGCTGCTGCTCGAGACCGCCTCTGACTGGGAGCCGCGGATCCGGATCCACCGGAACGTCCCGCGGCTGTGGATGTTCCCGATCCGGTCGATGTACCTGGAGGCGATCAACCGGGCCTACAGCCACATCTACATGACCCACGCCTACTTCATCCCCGACTCCGACTTCGTGGACGCGCTCGCCGACGCGGCCCGCCGCGGCGTCGACGTGAGACTGCTGGTTCCGGCCACCTCGAACCACGTGGTGGCGGACTGGCTCTCCCGCGGCTACTACGGTCAGCTGTTCGCGAGCGGCGTTCGGATCTTCCTCTACCAGGGTGCGATGGTGCACGCGAAGACCTCGACGATCGACGGACGCTGGTCGACGGTCGGCACCGCGAACCTCGACCGTCTCAGCCTGACCGGCAACTACGAGATCAACCTCGAGTTCATCGACCCGGACATGGCCGCGCAGATGGAGGAGATCTTCAGGACCGACCTGACCAACTCGGTCGAGCTGAAGCCCGAGGAGTGGGCCGCCCGCGGCATCCACAAGCGCTTCACCGAGATGGTGCTCGCTCCCCTGCGCCCGCTGCTCTAGCCCGACGAAAGATCGAGGCTGGACGGGTCGCGCTCGGGCGCGTGACTTCAGTGTCTCGCCTTCGGGATGTGCATGAGCCTGGAGAAGGTCAGCGCGGCCGTCACGTCACCGTGCACTCGCAGGTGCCCCCTCATCAGGCCCAGCGCGGGGTTGAGATGACCCGTGACCAGCTTGAGGAAGTCGGCACCGCTCGTGGTGATCCTTGCGTCGTGCCGCTCCCCCGGTCCGGCATCCACGAAGCAGGCCCCCTTCCGGACATGGACGACGTACTCGTCGACCTCACCGTCGGGACGGCCGGTGATCGTGAACCGCACGGAGATGTTGTGTCGATGCACCTTCTCGGCGTCCACGAACTCCGGCATCCGTCGGAAAACCTCCTCGAGCACGACGAACCGGAAGTCGCTGCTCATGACGTCCCGCAGATGGTCGTCCTTGACCCCGTTCAGCGCTGTGGCCACGTCGACCGGGTCGAGCGACGTCGGGTCCACGGCCACCCCCTCGCTGCCCGGGACCCGGAAGACGCCTCCGACGCCGAGCGCGAGCATCTCGTCACCGCGCACGGAGAGCCGGCCGCCAAGGAGCAGGAGCGCTGCGTTCTCCCCACCGGACACCAGTCGGATGAAGGTGATGAAGTCCGTATCGATCACCACGTCCGGGGTGCCCTCCACGTCCGGGGGCAGCAGGGTGACCCTGCCACGGGTGAACCGCAGGGAGTACGTCTCGGTGTCTCCGTGAGGCCTCGACAGCACGAAGCGGACCATCCCCTCGACGGCCGCGAGGCGCTCCGGCACGGCGAACTCCTCGAGCCGCGAGAGCACGTTCGTGACCGCCGCCGAACGCACGTGGTCGACCGCGATCAGCTTCTGCAGGTCGCGGTCCGACGTACGCCCGACCAGCTCGACGACCGTCTCGGCCTGCGTCTCGCGGAAGAAGTCGTCTGCCTCCTCCTCAGAGAGGTCTGAGAGCGCCTTGACGAGGTCGGTCAACGTTACTCCTGGGTAGAGGGCCGCAGTCTGGACTCTGCTCAACCCTTGCCCCTCCCGTCAAGGGCAGGCTGCCGACCGGCCGCCTCAGCGCCTGCGGCGGCCGGTGCCGCCCACGGAAGCGGGCAGGTGTCGCCGAGGGGCCATCCGAGGCCCGCGCCGGGGCCGCCCGAGCCGGGCGAGCTCGGCGAGCCGCTGGACGCGGTGGCGGTGCGGACGGTAGGGCTCGAGCAGCTCGGCGAGCCCGTCGTCGTCGACCTCCTCACCGGTCAGCGCCCAGCCGATGTCCCGCGGGATGTGGTAGTCGCCGAAGCTGACGGCGTCCGGATCGCCGTGTACGCGGAACCGGACCTCCGCGGACGTCCAGACCCCGATCCCCGGGAGCGAGCGCAGCCTGCGGTCCACCTCGTCGGCGTCCAGCCCCACTGTGCGTTCGAGGGAGGAGGCGACCTGGGCAGCGCGCACCACCGTCCTCGACCGGGCCGGGTCGATGTGGAGCCGGAGCCACTCCCAGGAGGGGACCGCCCGGATCTCCTCGGGGCTCGGCTGGACCCACACGCCCCGGTCGACCCCGGCGCCGGGTGCGCGCTCGCCGAACCGGTACACGAGCTTGCGGAACCCGCCGAACGCCTCCTGACCGGTCACCTTCTGCTCGATGATCGCCGGCACCAGGGACTCCATCACCAGGCCGCTCTTCGCGACCCGCCAGTGCGGGTGCCGCCGGTGGGCCTCGGCGATGACGGGATGCAACGGCTCGAAGCCGCTCGGGTCGTCCTCGGCCCCCAGCATCGCGGGCATCCGGTCCAGCGCCCACTCGGCGCCCGCGCCCCACGCCGCGCCGTGCACGGTGCCGTCCTGCGCGCGGCCGGCCACCCTGAGGGTGGCGGTCCCCTGCGGCGTCCGGAGCCCGCGCCAGATCGTGCCGTCGGGGTCGACGCGGTACGTCGGGTCACCGGACCCCCGGCGCGCGGGCGCGAGGTTCACGCCGACCGGGCAGGGCCAGTCGGGGCGCCACACGCGCTCGCGCATTGTCATGGTTTCGGAGGGCATCGGGCACAGGCTAACCCCGGCAGGTGACCTCGCCTGTCGGCGGTGACGAGGAGAATGGTCCGCATGCTGCTCACAGACGTGGTCGAGGCGTCGAACGCCGTGGCCGCCACGCGCTCCCGGAAGGCGAAGGTCGAGGCGCTCGCCCGTGCGCTGCGCAACGCGGGCCCGTCGGAGGTCGAGACCACCAGCGCCTACCTCTCGGGCGTGCTCCGGCAGCGGCGCACCGGGCTCGGTTGGCGCGGGCTGAGCGACCTTCCCGCTCCCGCCGGGACGAGCACGCTGTCGGTGGCCGAGGTGAACGACGCCTTCGAGCGGATCAGCACGGTCACCGGCCCAGGGTCCAGGGACGCCCGGACCGCGCTCGTCGCGGACCTGTTCGGCCGGGCCACGGAGGACGAACAGCACTTCCTCCGACGGCTGGTGACCGGCGACCTGAGGCAAGGAGCGCTGGACGGCCTCATGCTCGAGGCGATCGCAGCCGCCGCCGACGTCCCGGCCGCCAAGGTCCGCCGGGCCTCCATGCTCTCCGGCGCGACCGTCCCCGTCGCCGTCGCGGCGCTCACCGAGGGCGAGGCCGGTCTCGACCGGTTCGGCCTCGAGGTCGGCCGCCCGCTGCGACCGATGCTCGCCTCCAGCGCACCCGACCTTGCCGCAGCCCTCGCCAAGGCCGCCGCGGACGGTCAACGGGTCGCGGTCGACTGCAAGCTCGACGGGATCCGGGTCCAGGTGCACAAGCAGGGCGACGAGGTCGCGGTCTACACCCGCACCCTCGACGACATCACGGGTCGCCTTCCCGAGGTCGTCGAGGCGGTGGCCGCGCTGCCGGTGTCGTCGGTCGTCCTCGACGGGGAGGCGATCGCGCTCGACGAGCACGGCCGGGCCCGTCCCTTCCAGGAGACCGCGGCCCGGACCGCGAGCAAGCTGGACGTCGCGACCCTCCGCGCGAAGGTCCCGCTGACGTCGTACTTCTTCGACGTCCTCCATCTCGACGGCGAGGACCTCGTCGACGCGACCGGCCATGAACGCTTCTCCCGGCTCGCGGAGGTAGTCCCGGACGGGCTCGTCGTCCCCCGCACGGTGACCGACGACCCGGACGTGGCGGCCCGGTTCTTCGCCGAGACCCTCGAGTCCGGTCACGAGGGCGTGGTGGTGAAGAGTCTCGACGCGACCTACGAGGCCGGCCGTCGAGGCGCGGCGTGGGTGAAGGTCAAGCCGCGCCACACCCTCGACCTCGTGGTGCTCGCCGTGGAGTGGGGCAGCGGCCGGCGGCAGGGGTGGCTCTCCAACATCCATCTCGGCGCGCGGGATCCCGCGACCGGCGGCTTCGTCATGCTCGGGAAGACGTTCAAGGGGATGACCGACGAGATGCTGACGTGGCAGACCGAGCGCTTCCTCGAGCTCGAGACGTCCCGGACTTCCTACGTCGTGCAGGTGCGACCGGAGCAGGTGGTGGAGGTCGCCTTCGACGGCATCCAGGCCTCGCCGCGCTACCCCGCCGGCATGGCGCTCCGGTTCGCGCGGGTGCTGCGCTACCGCGACGACAAGACGGCCGAGGAGGCAGACACGATCGACACGGTCAGGTCGCTGCACGTCGTCTCCCCCGCGTGAGGCGCCTTCAGGGCAGATGTACGTAGCGTGCAACTCAGAGTTGCTCGACCCGTAGCATGGCTGCATGAGCACGCAGCCCGCCACCGCCGGCAAGCCGGACGGCCGTCGTTCCGCGGCGGCAGCCCGCCGCCGCCAGCGCGAGAAGGAGATCCTCGACGCGACCCGTGCCCTGTTCGACGCCCGCGGTGTCCGGGACGCACAGATCGAGGACGTCGCGCGGGCTGTCGGCATCAACCGCGCCATCATCTACCGCCACTTCTCCGGCAAGGAGGAGCTCTTCGCACTGACGCTGGTCGGGTACCTCGAGGAGCTCGAGCAGCGACTTGCCGCCGCGGACGACACCGCCGCCGGCCCCGAGCTGAGGCTGCGCAGGATCACCGAGGCGTTCATCGACTTCGGCATCGAGTATCCCGCCTTCGTCGACTGCGCCCAGACCCTCATGCGTCGGCCCGGTCCCGAGCTGCTCGAGGAGGTCAGCGAGGGTGCGGTCTACCGCCTCGGGCGCAGCATCGCCACCTGCCTCGCGCACGTCGCCGCCGTCCTCGAGGCGGGGGTGGACGCCGGCATCTTCCACACCGACGACGTGCATCTCCTGGCGAACACGCTCTACGCCACCGGGCTCGGCGGGATGCAGCTGGCGCGCGTCGGGATGATCGTGAAGGAGGCAGCGCCGGGTGTCCCCGTCGTCGCCCCGCTCTCCCCCGAGCAGGTCAAGGAGCACATGGTCGCCTCCAGCATCGCCATGGCGGTCGGGGCCCCGGCTCGCTGACCGCCGCGAGCCCGTCGTACCTTCCTCGGCGCGAACCGGCGCACTTTCCTCGCCGAACCGTCACTTCCCGCGACATGCTCGCCATGGGAAGCGACGGTTCGACTGCATACCTAGATGAAACGGCGAACGGTCTACTTCTCCACGATCGCGGTGACGCCCTGCCCGCCGGCTGCGCAGATCGAGATCACGCCCCGGCCGGAGCCTTTCTCGTCGAGCAGCTTCGCGAGCGTCGCGAGGATCCGCCCACCGGTGGCGGCGAACGGGTGGCCGGCCGCGAGCGAGGAGCCGGCGACGTTGAGCTTGGACCGGTCGATCTCCCCGAGTGGTGCGTCGAGGCCGAGCCGCTCCTTGCAGAAGATCGGGTCCTCCCACGCCTTCAGCGTGGCCAGCACCTGCGAGGCGAAAGCCTCGTGGATCTCGTAGAAGTCGAAGTCCTGCAGGGTCAGGCCCTCGCGCTCCAGCATCCGTGGCATGGCGTACGCCGGAGCCATCAGCAGGCCCTCGCCGCCGTGCACGTAGTCCACTGCGGCGGTCTCGGCCGTGGTGAGGTAGGCCAGCACCGGCCAGCCCTTCTCCGCGGCGTACTCCTCCGAGGCGAGCAGGACCACGGAGGCCCCGTCGGTCAGCGGCGTCGAGTTCGCGGCGGTCATGGTGGCCGCCTCGCCCTTGCCGAAGACCGGCTTGAGCTGCGCCAGCTTCTCCACCGACGAGTCCGGTCGCAGGTTCTGGTCGCGGTCCAGACCGTTGAACGGCGTGACCAGGTCGTCGAGGAACCCGCGGTCGTAGGCCGCGGCCAGGTTGCGGTGCGACGCGACCGCGAGCTCGTCCTGCTCCTCACGGCCGACGTTCCACTCGAGTGCGGTGAGAGCGGCCGACTCGCCCATCGAGAGACCCGTGCGGGGCTCCTTGTTCGCCGGGATGGACGGGGCGAGGTGACCGGGACGTACCTTGGCGAGGGCGGCGAGCCGACCCTGCAGCGACTTGGCACGGTTGGCCTCGAGCAGGATCTTCCGCAGCCGCTCGTTCACCGCGATCGGTGCGTCCGACGTGGTGTCGGTGCCACCGGCGATGCCGACGTCGATCTGGCCGACCGCGATCTTGTTCGCCACCGCGACGGCGGCCTGGATACCGGTGTCACAGGCCTGCTGGATGTCGTAGGCCGGCGTCTCGGGAGCGAGCTTCGAGCCGAGCACCGACTCACGGGCAAGGTTGAAGTCACGGGAGTGCTTGAGCACCGCGCCGGCGACGACCTCGCCGACGCGTTCACCCTCGAGGCCGAAGCGCGACACCAGGCCGTCGATGGCCGCGGTGAGCATGTCCTGGTTCGAGGCGTGGGAGTAGGCGGTGTTCGACCGGGCGAACGGGATCCGGTTTCCGCCGATGATGGCGACGCGGCGAGTGTTGGCCTGCATGAGTCAGCTCCTGGTCGATGAGCGGAAAGGGACGGCGACTCTGGTGGGAGTCCTGCCTCCACAATCCTTGCGCGCCCGAGGGGCAGAAGGAAACGTAGTGAGTGCCACATCACGAAAAGTGGACTCGCAGTTACACCCATAGTTACATGTTGCCCGAGGCCTCGCGCACCAAGCCGTGGCGCGTCACCGACCTGGAGGAAGAGATCCGATGAGCAACCGTTACCAGTCTCTGATCGACACGCCCGTGGGACAGCTGCTCGCCAAGAACCTCGGCCTGCCCAACCCCGTGAAGCTGGAGCGCTACGAGGAGGGCGCGCCGCTGGTCAGCGGCACGGTCGCCCTCGGGGGGACCGGTCGCCTCGGGTCCGGCCTCGTCGCGACCCTGGACGACCTCGGCGTCGCCCACGTGAGCGACACCGCGGCGGACCAGCAGTACAAGGCCCTGGTCTTCGACGCCACCGGCATCACCAGCTCGGCGGACCTCGTCCAGCTCCAGCACTTCTTCACCCCGCTCATGCGCAGCCTCGAGACCAACCCCCGCGTGGTCGTCCTCGGCACTCCCCCCGAAGCGGCCAACAGCACCGAGGAGCGCATCGCCCAGCGCGCGCTCGAGGGCTTCACCCGTTCCCTCGGCAAGGAGATCGGCCGCGGCGGCACGGTGCAGCTCGTGTACGTCGCCCCGGCCGCCGACGCCGCGATCGGCTCGACGCTCGCGTTCCTGCTCTCCCCCAAGTCGGCCTACGTCTCGGGCCAGGTCATCCGGATCGGGACCAGCGGCTCGACCTCCGCGGAGCCGGTCGAGGACTGGACGAAGCCGCTGGCCGGCAAGGTGGCCGTCGTCACCGGCGCCAGCCGCGGCATCGGCGAGGAGATCGCCCGAGTCCTGCACCGCGACGGCGCCACCGTCCTCGGAGTCGACGTGCCGCAGGCCGCCAACGAGCTGCAGGCCGTCATGCAGGAGCTCGACGGTGACCAGCTGATGCTCGACATCACCGCCAAGGACGCCCCGAAGCGGATCGCCAAGCACGTCAAGGACAAGCACGGCGGCGTCGACATCGTGGTGCACAACGCCGGCATCACGCGCGACAAGAAGCTGGCGAACATGAAGGAGGACGGCTGGTCCTCCACGATCGCGGTCAACCTCACCGCCCCCGAGCGGATCACTGCCGAGCTGCTCGACCAGGGGCTGGTTCGCCCCAACGGCCGCATCATCGGCGTCTCCTCGATCGCGGGCATCGCGGGGAACGTCGGACAGACGAACTACGCGGCGTCGAAGGCCGGAGTCATCGGTTTCGTCCAGTCGCTCGCCGACCAGCTGGAGAACGGCATCACCGTCAACGCGGTGGCGCCCGGCTTCATCCACACCAAGATGACCGCCGCCGTCCCCTTCTTCACCCGCGAGGTGGGCAGCATGCTCAACGCCATGCGTCAGGGAGGCGAGCCCGTGGACGTCGCCGAGACCATCGCCTGGTACGCCAACCCGGCCTCCACCGCCGTCAACGGCAACGTGGTCCGGGTCTGCGGCCAGATGATGCTGGGGGCGTGACGATGAGCGCTGCCACCACGCGTGAGATCAAGGGCGAGCCGGCGACGCTGCCGATGATGGTCAAGGCCGCCCTCCCTGTGATCCCCGGCCTCTCCAAGCTTCCCGGCATCAAGAAGTCCGGGTCGGCCCTCCCCCAGCTCACCCTGATCCGGCACGACGTACCGATCGACCGTGAGCACGTGGCGGCGTACTCCGAGGTCTGCGGCTTCGGGCTGAAGGACACCGTCCCGCTGACCTACCCGCACATGCTCGCCTTCCCGCTGCACATGGCTCTGCTGACCGACGGCGACTTCCCGTTCCCCGCGGTCGGCCTGGTGCACCTGGAGAACTCGATCACCGCGCACCGCGCTGTCTCCGCGGACGAGCGGCTGCAGGTCACCGCCCGCCCGGACAACCTGCGGCCCCACCCGAAGGGCCGCGCCTTCGACATCGTCACGGAGGTGCACTCGGGCGGCGAGCTGGTCTGGCAGGAGATCTCGACGATGCTGCGCCGCGGGCGGCCCTCCGAGGACGCCGCCGACACCGAGGCGGACTTCGAGGTGGTTCCCTCCTCCGGTATCGAGTGGAGCCTGGGCGGTGACCTCGGACGGCGGTACGCCGCGGTCTCCGGCGACTCGAACCCGATCCACATGTACGCCCTCACCGCGAAGGCGTTCGGCTTCCCCCGCCAGATCGCGCACGGCATGTGGAGCAAGGCGCGGTGCCTCGCCTCCCTCGAGGGCCGCCTGCCCGACGCGGTGACGGTCGACGTTGCGTTCAAGAAGCCGATCCTGCTCCCGGGCACGGTCGCGTTCGGCTCCAAGGCGATCTCGGCAGACGACGGCGCACGTAACCGGAACTACGCGTTCTCGTTGACCAGCCCGAAGACGGGAGCTCCTCACCTGGTCGGGAGGACCTCCGCCGCCTAGGTCGTATCCGGAAGAGCTGCGGCCACACCTCGAGGAGTCCACGTGCGTCGCAGCGTTGCCGCTCTGGTCCTGTCCGCCCTGACGCTCTCGGGACTCCCCGTGCTCATGGGCATCCCCCTGGGTACGCCGGCACCGGCAGCCGCCGCGACAGCAGCGCCGGCGCCGTCGTACGCGACGAGCACCGCGGCCGGTGTCGCGCCGTCGGGCTGGCGGCCGCGACCCGCGCGGTACGCCGTCCACGTCACCACCGACGTGCCGATCCGGATGTCGGACGGCGTGGTGCTGCGCGCCAACGTCTACCGTCCTGCGAAGGCCGACGGCACTCCGGTGAGAGGGCGGTTCCCCGTCGTGCTGACCCAGACCCCGTACAACAAGGAGACACCTCGGGTCGGGTTCCGCAACGACTACCTGGTCCGGCGCGGCTACGTACAGGTGGTCGCGGACGTGCGGGGCACGGGCTCCTCCGCCGGGTCCTGGGACTCCTTCGGCAGCCGGGAGCAGCGCGACGGCTTCGAGCTCGTCAGGTGGGCCCACTCGAGGAACCGGCCGTGGAGCAACGGCAGGGTCGGCCTCTGGGGTGTCTCCTACGCGGCCATCAACCAGTTCCTCACCGCGGCGCAGCGGCCGCCCGGCCTGAGGGCGATGTTCCCGATCGTGCCGGCCGGCGACGTCTACCGCGACGTGGTCGCCTCGGGCGGGCAGATCGACGTCGGCTTCATCCCCCTGTGGCTCGGCCTCGTGACCGGTACCGGCGTGATGCCGCCGGCGTACACCGCGATGGCTCCCGACGAGGGCCTGGTCACCCTGCTGCAGCACGTCGGCGGCGCGGCCGCGTTCCAGGTGCCGACGATGGTCAGCTCGGCGTCCGGCGGCGACATGGCCTACGACGGCCCCTTCTACCGGAAACGGTCACCGCTGTCGGTCGTCGACGACGTCGAAGTCCCCACGTTCGTCGTCGGTGGGGAGTACGACCTGTTCCAGCGCGGGGAGCCGATGCTCTACCGGCGGCTGCATGCCAACGGTGTGCCCACCCGGTTCCTGTTCGGTCCCTGGACCCATCTCCAGGCCGCGGGCGCCCCAGGGATGAAGTCCAGCGGCCTTCCGTCGCTGGACGCACTGGCGCTGCGGTGGCTCGACCGCTACGTCCGCGGCAACGGGGACGCGGCCCTCGACTCGGACGTCAAGCCGGTCACGTACTACGAGATCGGCTCCGGCAGGTGGCGCACCACCTCGCGCTGGATCCCCGGAGACGTCGACGCACGCAGCTTCCGGCTCGACGGCGTATCCCGGCCCGGCGCACCGGGCAGGCTGGTGCGGGGCAGGCCCTCGACCGCCGGCGCGGACAACGTCTACCCGGTCCCTGTGGCGGGCTTGTGCACACGCAGCGCCTCCCAGTGGACGGCCGGAATCGTCGCGGGGACCCAGTGCGAGTCCGACAGCCGCGCCAACGACGCCGCGGGGACGTCGTACGAGACCGCTCCCCTGCGTCGCCCGCTGCACGTCGCCGGGCCGGTCAACGCCCGGCTCTTCGTCTCGACCACGGCCCGCGACGGCATGCTGTCGGTCCACGTCGAGGACGTGGCGCCTGACGGCAGCGTCGACCGGCTGACCGGCGGCTGGCAGGTTCTGAGCCACCGCCGCCTGGTCAGAGCCAGGTCGCTGCGCCGGGACGGCGAGATCCTCCGGCCCTGGCACCCGTTCACCGCGGCGGCGCAGCTTCCTGTCACGCCGGGCAAGGTGATGGGCGTCGACGTCGAGGTGTTCCCGACCGGCGCGGCGCTGAGAAAGGGACACCGGTTGCGGATCACGGTGCAGTCCTTCGACACTCCGCACCTGTCCCCCACCGCGCCTCAGCTTGTAGACCAGACTGGTGGGGTGATCACCATCCACCACTCGCCGAAGTACCCCAGCCGGCTCGTGCTACCGGTCCGCGACAGGTGACGCGACCTGGACGGTGGTCACGTCACACGGTGATGACGACCTTTCCTCGGGCCCGTCCCTCCTCCACGTACCGGATGGCCTGCGGAGCATCGGTCAGCGCATAGGTTCGGTCGATGACCGGTCTGACCTTCCCGGCTTCGATGAGCTCCTTGAGGACGATCATGTCCTCGTGGTCCTCGCTCGAGACGAACGTCGTCAGCTGCTGGTGAACGAACCGGGACAGCACGAGCGCCCGGAGCTGCCGGTCGTAGCCGCCCAGCCACCGGCCGCCCGTCTCGCCTCCGGTGATGACGAGCGTCCCCTTCGGCTCTAGTGCCCGCCGCAGGCGTGACAACGACGAGTTCCCGCCGATGTCGAGGATCACGTCGTAACGCTGCTCCCCGTCCGCGAAGTCGTCACGCGTGTAGTCGATGACGCGGTCGGCGCCGAGAGAACGCACCAGGTCCACCTTCGACGTACTGCACACGGCGGTGACCTCGGCCCCGAACGCCTTGGCCAGCTGCACCGCATAGCTCCCCACACCTCCCGACGCACCGATGACCAACACCTTCTGTCCCGCCGCGACCCGCCCGTGGTCGCGCAGGCCCTGCAGGGCCGTCACGCCGGAGATGGCGACGACCGCCGCCTGTTCGAAGGTGAGGTTCGCCGGCTTGGGCGCCAGCCGGTCCTCGCGAGCGCGCGCGTACTCCGCGTAGGAGCCCATGGCGATGCCGAACACCTCGTCACCGGGCTGGAACCGGGTCACGGCCTTGCCGACCGCCTCGACCACGCCAGCCACGTCCATGCCTGGAACGGGGTTCTTGGGCGCCCGGAGCCCGTAGCCCGCGAGGCGGATGGGGTACGGCAGGCCGGTCATGAGGTGCCAGACGCCCCGGTCCACGCCCGCCGCCTGCACGCGCACCAGCACCTCGTCGTCGGCTATCTCGGGCATGTCGATGTCCCGCAGCTCGAGAACATCCGTCGAACCGTAGGTGTCCTGGACGATCGCCTTCATCCGCTGTCTCCTCGCTGGAGGCCGGTGACACCGGCCTGTAGCGTGCACTTACTATGTACGCTTACCATGTAAGCTACGCTCGAAGACGGGCCTTGTCGACGCCAGCGGCCCAGGTTTTACGCAGTCAGTGCCGGGAGGAGTCCGAATGTCGTCAGAGACCGGTTCGAGCGCCGAGCGGCGAGCCCCCTTGAGCAGGGAGCGGGTGCTGCGCGCCGCCGTCGCCCTTGCCGACCAGAGCGGGATCGATTCGCTGACCATGCGCAGGCTCGGGCAGGAGCTCGGGGTCGAGGCGATGTCGCTGTACAACCACGTGGCCAACAAGAACGACATCCTCGACGGCATCGTCGACCTGGTCCTGGGCGACATCGAGATCCCTCCGGAAGGGACCCACTGGAAGACGGCCATGCGTGAGCGGGCGATCTCGGCTCACGAGGTCCTCCTGGCTCACCCCTGGGCAGCGATTCTCATCATGTCGCGCTTCAACATCGGCCCGGGCATGACGCGCTACCTGGACGAGACGTTCGGACGGCTGCGCGACGGCGGCTTCTCGGTCCAGGGTGCGCTCGACGCCTGGAACACCCTGGACAGCCACCTCTACGGCTTCACGCTCCAGCAGCTCAACCTGCCGTTCGAGGCCCGGGAGGCCCGGCAGGTGTCTGCGGACGTGCTCGGCCAGCTCCCCGCGGACGAGTACCCCCACGTCGTCGAGGTCATCACCGAGATCATGCAGACGGGACGCGAGGAGGACTTCGAGCTCGGGCTCGACCTGATCCTCGACGGCCTCGAGAGAACCCTCGACCAAGGCTGACGCCACGAGGGTGCGTCGTCCGGGTGAGCGCGGCACAGGGCGCGCGCTCACCCGGACGCGACGTCGTCGAGGGATGACCTACCGGGCCCGGCCGAACGGGAACGACGTGACGATCGCCGTGGCGCGGCCTGAGGCGGGGGCCGTACGCAGCGAGAACATCGCGGTGCTCGGCGACCAGGTGCCCACGTCGGTGATGCCGTCACCGTTCCAGTCCCCCGCGACAGGCAGGTCGGTGGCCGCACCGAACGCGACCGAGCGGACCGCGACCGTGCCGTCGCCCGACTCGGTCCGAAGGGTGAAGGTGACCGTCGAGGCGTCGAAGACCCCGAGGTCTGTCCGGCCGTCCCCGTCCCAGTCGCCGGTCAGGGGCTGCGAGCCCACGCTTCCGAGCTGGACGACCCGCGGCGTGCCGTCGGCCTGGAGCAGCCGGAACCGCGCCGTGACGGGCCGCCACACCCCGATGTCGGTGGTGGAGTCGCCGTCCCAGTCGCCGGTGACGGGGACGTCGGCTCGCATGCCGAGCGGGACCCGGTTCGTCGTTCCGTCGGCAAGGCGCATCAGGAACGCCCGGCTGCGCTGCCGCCGTACCCCGACGTCGGTGCGCCCGTCACCGTCCCAGTCACCCGCCAGCGGGGCGTCGCTGCCCAGCCCGTGGCTGATCGTCTGGACCGTGCCGTCCGGCGACGAGAGCTCGAAGATGCCACGGCCGGTCCGCCGGAAGACCGCGACCTCGTCGGAGCCGTCGCCGTCCCAGTCACCGGTGAGCGGAACGTCGGGACAGTTCTGGGACGCGACCGTGGTGCCGAAGACGTAGCTCGTGCCGTGGAAGTAGGACTGTTGCACCGTGCCGGCAAGACGCTCCTCGAAGTGGAGGTGGGCACCGGTCACGCCTCCCGTGTCACCCACGAGCCCCAGGCCGGCACCCTGGTCGACGGGCTGCCCGACCGTGACCCACGTCGCCAGGAGGTGGGCGTACAACGACTGGTGTCCGTCTCCGTGGTCGACCCGGACCCACTTGCCGTAGCTGGTGTCACCGGCGTCGCCCACCTGCGAGACCACACCGGGAGCCGCTGAGACCGCGAGGTCGCCCAGGTCGTCGGGACGGTTGAAGTCGACCGACAGCGGGCTCGGCCGGTGGGTGGACCTCGTCGTTCCTGTCCACTGCTGGCCGCAGGGGAACGGCAGCTCGTAGTCCGGCGCGGGCGAGGCCGCCGCCGGGGTCGCGAGCGCGGAGACGGACAGCGCCATGGTCGACGTGACTGACGCAACGGACACAGCGGTCCACCGAGGCAAGCGCATCCCAGGTTCCTCCCAGACCGAAGATGCCCACTCGTCCTCACCACAGCGATCACAGAGGACGACATGAGCCACAAAATCGCTCAACCGTAACGGCGTTCCGGCGCGTCTGTCCTGACTTCACCGGACATTTTGTGGTACGGGCGAGAAGCCGACTCCGCCCGTCTGGTCCGGCGGGAGCCGCCGGAAGCCGCGGGTCTTGTCAGGCCTGCTCGCGGCGGACCCGGATCAGGCCCTCCTGGGCGACCGAGGCGACGAGGGTCCCGTCCTCGGTGAACAGCCGGCCGATCGCCAGCCCCCGGCCGCCGGACGCTGACGGCGACACCTGGTCGTAGAGCAGCCACTGGTCCGCTCGGAACGGGCGGTGGAACCAGACCGTGTGGTCCAGCGACGCCGACTGCATCTTGGGGTGGGAGACGTGTACGCCGTGCGGCACCAGGGTCGACCCGAGCAGGGTCATGTCGCTGGCGTAGGTGAAGGCGGCCTGGTGCACCACCGGGTCGTCGGGCAGCTTCCCGCTCACCCGGATCCAGAGTCGCGACTGCGACGGGTGCTCGTCACCGGGGATGTTCCCGCCCTCACGCGAGTCCCCGACCCATCGCAGCTCGAGCGCCGCCCACTCGCGGAGCCACTCGTCCGCGTTGTCGGGCGAGCGCTTGCGGAACAGCTCGCCCATGTCCAAGGACTCCTCCGGCGAGGTCACGTCGGGCATGACGTCCTGGTGCTCGAGGCCCTCCTCGTGCACCTGGAAGCTGGCGGTCATGTAGTAGATGACCCGGCCGTGCTGGCGGGCCGCGATGCGGCGCGTCGAGAACGACCGCCCGTCGCGGATCCGCTCGACGTCGTACACGATCGGCACCGCGGGGTCGCCGGGGCGGAGGAAGTAGCTGTGCAGGGAGTGCACGGCCAGCCCGGGGTCGACGGTGCGCGCCCCGGCGACAAGCGCCTGTGCCGCGACCTGGCCGCCGAACACGCGCTGGAGCAGCGTGTCGGGCTGGGTGCCGCGGAACAGGTTGATGTCGATGGTCTCGAGGTCGAGCAGGTCGACGAGCTCGTCGGAGGAACTGGGCAAGGAGGAGCCTTTACTCTTCGGGACGGTCGGGTCGGTCCGGACGGTCGGGTCGGTCAGGGCGGTCGAGGCCGGCGAGGAAGCGCTCGAACTCGGCGCCGATCTCCTCGCCGCTCGGGAGGTCCTGCTCCTCTGCGAGGGGCAGTGCGCTCCCGTCACCCTCGGCCGGTCGGTGGAAGGCGTCGTACTGCTGCTCGAGTCCGAGGACGACGTCGCGCACCTCGTCGGAGTCCTCGATCTGCCTGGCGATCTCCGCCATCTGGGCCTGGCCGGCCGCGCGGATCCCGTCGAGGTCCCACTGCAGCCCGGTGACGTCCTCGACCGACTCCAGCATCGTGGCTGCGGCGAGAGGGTAGTCGAACTGGGCGACGTAGTGCGGGATGTGCGCGACGAAGCCCATGGCGTCGTGGCCCCACCCGCCGAGGCGCAGCTCGAGCACGGACTGGGCACTGGCCGGGATCCGGATCTGCCCCTTCCAGACGTTCTCCTGGATCAGCAGCCGAGGGGACGTGGCGTGGTTGGTCAGCATCACCGGCCGCGTGTGCGGCACCGCCATCGGGACCGCGCCCATGCCCACCACGAGCCGCACGTCGAAGTGCTCCACGACGGTCCGCACTGCGTCGGCGAACGCCTCCCAGTGGGTGTCGGGCTCCGGGCCGTGCAGGAGGAGGTACGGCGAGCCGACCGCGTCCTCGCACAGCCGCACCACCAGGCGAGGTGCTTCGTACCCCTCGTAGTGGTGCTCGATGAAGGTCATGGGTGGGCGTCGTGCCCGGTAGTCGTAGAACTCGTCGAGGTCGAAGCTGGCGACGACCCGGCCCGACGACTGCGACAGGAGGTGCTTGCTCGCCAGGCTTGCCGCGTTGCCGGCGTCGAGGAAGCCGTCGAGGGTGTGCACCAGGACCGGTCCCGAGCCCTGGGCGTGGTCCGCGAGCTCGGGCACGTCGTCGACGATGTGCACGAAGCGGGAAGCCTCAGCCATCACAAACCTTTCGCGTCTCGGCAGTTCCAAAGAGCAAGCCTATGCGCGGTGCAACCCGGATACCGTGCCCCCTATGCCCACCTCACCCGAGGATCTCGTCACATTGTCCCAGTCGACGCTGGTCGCGGAGGTACGGCGTCGGCTCGAGGCAGCGGCCGATCCCGAGCGGGCCCCGGCGATGCGGGCGTACATGAGGTCGGAGCTGCCCTTTCGCGGCGTGAGCGCGGTGCCCCTGCGCAAGCTGTGCCGCGAGGTGTTCGACAGGCACCGGCTCGCGGGCGAGGCGACGTGGCGGTCCGTCGTACTCGACCTCTGGGACAACGCGGCGTACCGCGAGGAGCGCTACGCCGCCGTCGCGCTCACCGGCCACCGCTTCTACCGCGACTTCCAGCGGGTCGAGACGCTCGACCTGTACCGCCACCTCGTCGTGACCGGGGCGTGGTGGGACCTGGTGGACGGCATCGCGAGCAACCGGGTCGGGCCGATCCTGCGGGCGAACCCGGAGAGGGTCACGCCGATGATGCGCTCCTGGGCGGTCGACGACGACCTGTGGCTCCGGCGTGCGGCGATCCTGTGCCAGCTCGGCAGCAAGGGCGAGACCGACGTGGACCTGCTCGCGTACGCCGTCGGGCAGAACCTCGAGAGCAGCAGGCACGGCCGCGAGTTCTTCATCCGCAAGGGCATCGGGTGGGCGCTGCGGGAGTACGCCAAGACCGACGAGGCCTGGGTTGTCCGGTTCGTCGGGGAACACGAAGGCGAGCTGTCCGGGCTGTCGCGTCGGGAGGCGCTCAAGAACGTGGGGTGAGCGGCCGGGTCCAGGGCTCTCGGCGTGACCACGCACACAGGACCAGCGCCTTCCAGGCTTTGTTACTTGTCGGTAGCATCGTGCGGAACATCCCCTACGACGCTTGAAGGAGCCTTCGTGGCCCGACAGTTGCGAGAGGTCGTCTTCGTCGACGGTGTGCGGACACCGTTCGGCAAGGCCAAGGGCCAGTACGCCGAGACGCGTGCGGACGACCTGGTGATCAAGTGCATCCGCGAGCTCATGCGACGTAACCCGACCCTGCCGCCCGAGCGGGTGGACGAGGTCGCGATCGCCGCCACCACGCAGATCGGCGACCAGGGGCTGACCATCGGCCGCACTGCCGCGCTGCTGTCCGGCCTTCCCCAGAGCACACCGGGCTACGCGATCGACCGCATGTGCGCGGGCGCGATGACCGCGGTCACCACGACGGCCGGAGGCATCGCCTTCGGCTCGTACGACGTGGTGGTCGCCGGCGGTGTCGAGCACATGGGCCGGCACCCGATGGGTGAGGGCGTCGACCCCAACCCGCGGATCATCTCCGAGAAGATCGTCGACCCCGACGCCCTCGTGATGGGCAAGACCGCGGAGAACCTGCACGACCGGTATCCCTCGATCACCAAGGAGCGCGTGGACCGGTTCGCGGTCCGGTCGCAGGAGAAGACCGCGAAGGCCTACGCGGACAACAGGATCCAGCCTGACCTGGTTCCCGTGGCCACCCGCTCGGCGGAGGACGGCTGGGGCCTGGCCGCCACCGACGAGCCGGCCCGTCCCGGCACCACGATGGAGGACCTGGCCGCGCTGAAGACGCCCTTCCGTGCGCACGGACGGGTCACCGCGGGCAACGCCGCGGGCATCAACGACGGCGCCACCGCCTGCCTGCTCGCCGAGGAGGAGACCGCCAAGGAGCTCGGCCTCCCGGTCCGGATGCGGCTGGTCGCCTACTCGTTCGTCGGCGTCGAGCCCGAGGTCATGGGCGCGGGCCCGATCCCGGCCACCGAGAAGGCTCTCAAGCAGGCCGGCCTCACCATCGACGACATCGACGCCTTCGAGGTCAACGAGGCCTTCGCGGTCCAGGTGCTCGCCTTCCTCGAGCACTTCGGCATCGACGACGACGACCCGCGGGTGAACCCGTTCGGCGGCGCGATCGCGATGGGTCACCCGCTGGCGTCTTCCGGCGTCCGGTTGATGACGCAGCTCGCACGCCAGTTCGAGGAGCGCCCGGAGGTCCGCTACGGGATGACGACCATGTGCATCGGGATCGGTATGGGCGGGACCGTGATCTGGGAGAACCCCCACTGGAACGGCTCGGCCACGACGGCTGATCCTGTCGAGACCACGGAAGGTGCGGCCTGATGACGACGACTCCTGAGTTCCAGGCCCTGCTGGACCGCGGTGCGGCCATGTCGAAGGACGAGGTGGTCACCGAGGCGAAGTCCCGCGACGTCGCGCTGCCGCACGGCGCGGGCACGATGGCCCTGATCACGCTCGACAACGGGCTCGACCACAACCGGCCCAACACCTTCGGGCCCCAGGGTCTGGCCTCGCTGAACAAGGCCATCGACGACGCCCTCGCGCGCGACGAGGTGAAGGCGATCGGTGTCACCGGCAAGCCCTTCATCCTGGCCGCCGGCGCCGACCTGTCCGGGATGCCCGGGATCCGCGAACGGGAGGACGCCAGGCTGATCGCCGAGCTCGGACACGGCGTGTTCCGCAAGCTCGTCGACGGCGGCAAGCCGTCCTTCGGGTTCGTCAACGGTCTCGCCCTCGGCGGCGGCCTCGAGGTCGCGCTGCAGTGCACCTACCGGACCATCCAGGACACCGCTCCGGCCGTTGCGCTGCCCGAGGTGTTCCTGGGCCTGGTGCCCGGTTGGGGAGGCGCCTACCTGGTGCCGAACCTGGTCGGGCCCGAGAAGGCCGTGAAGCTCATCATCGAGAACGCCCTGAACAACAACAAGGTGCTCAACGGCAGCAGCGCCTTCGACCTCGGCCTGGCCGACGCGAAGTTCGAGGGCGCCGACTTCCTCGAGCAGTCGCTGCTGTGGGCCGCGAAGGTCCTGACCGGCGAGATCACCGTCGACCGTCCTGAGGTCGACCGTGGTGAGGCGTGGGACGCGGCCGTGGCGAAGGGCCGGAAGATCGCCGACTCCAAGACCGGTGGCGCCGCCCCCGCCGCCTACCGGGCGCTCGACCTGATCGCCCTGGCGAAGACCGCCAGTCGCGACGAGGGGTTCGCCGCCGAGGACGAGGCTCTCGCGGACCTGATCCTCACCCCGGAGCTGCGGGCGAGCCTGTACTCCTTCGACCTCGTCCAGAAGAGGGCGAAGCGACCCGCGGGCGCGCCGGACAAGTCACTCGCGCGTCCGGTGACCAAGGTCGGCATCGTCGGCGCCGGCCTCATGGCGAGCCAGCTCGCCCTCCTGTTCGCGCGCCGCCTCGAGGTGCCCGTCGTACTCACCGACCTGGACCAGGCACGCGTCGACAAGGGTGTGGCCTACGTCCACGAGGAGGTCGACAAGCTGCTGCTCAAGGGGCGCGTCGGCCAGGACAAGGCGAACCGGCTCAAGGCGCTCGTCAGCGGCTCGGTCGACAAGGCCGTCTTCTCCGACGCCGACTTCGTGATCGAGGCGGTGTTCGAGGAGATGAAGATCAAGAAGCAGGTCTTCGCCGACGTCGAGGCCATCGTGTCGACGGAGTGCGTGCTCGCCACCAACACCTCGTCGCTCTCGATCACCGAGATGGCCGGTGACCTGAAGAACCCCGAGCGGGTCGTGGGCTTCCACTTCTTCAACCCCGTCGCCGTGATGCCGCTGCTCGAGATCGTCAAGGGCGAGCAGACCGACGACGCCACCCTCGCGACGGCGTTCGCGGTCGGCAAGCAGCTGAAGAAGACCACCATCCTGGTCAAGGACAGCCCCTCCTTCATCGTGAACCGGCTCCTTGGCCGCTTCATGGGCGAGGTCAGCAAGATCGTCGACGAGGGCACGCCGATCACCGTCGCCGACGGCGCGTTCGCCGGTGTCGCCCCGATGCCGCCGTTCGTGCTGCTGTCGCTGGTCGGGCCGGCCGTCGCGCTCCACAACAACGAGACGTTGTACGCCGCGTTCCCGGACCGGTTCTACGTCTCGGAGAACCTCAAGACGCTGGTGGCCGCCGGCAAGCCGGGCCTCTACGGGCCGGACGGCGCGGTCGACCCCGAGGTCGAGGCGTTGTTCGAGACACCCGCCGAGCCGGTCGAGCTGACCACGGAGCAGGTGCGCGAGCGGGTGCTCTCGGTGCTCGCCGAGGAGGCCCGGCTGATGCTCGACGACGGCGTCGTCGCGGGCCCCCAGGACATCGACCTCGGCATGATCACCGGCGCCGGGTTCTCGTTCTGGAACGGCGGCCTCACCAAGCTGCTCGACCGGACCGGCGTCTCCGAGAAGGTCAACGGCAAGAAGTTCCACTGACCTTGTGCTGGGGCTGGGTTCCCGGGTTTCCCCAAGGTATGCAGCCGAACCGTCACTCCCCACGACATGCACGTCGTGGGGAGTGACGGTTCAACGACATACCTTGATGAAGCTGCCGGTCACCTCAGCCGCGGGAGCTCACCCCTGGGCGGGTGCCGCGGGCGATGGCCACGGCGAAGACCGTGAAACAGACCGCGGTGATGGCGGCGCCCCACCACATCACGTTCGAGAGCATGAAGGCTGCGTAGCCGGCCAGTACGGCGACGGGCGCCCACCAGCGGACGAGTCCCGCCCGCCAGATCGCCAGCGCGGCCAGCGGCAGGCCGAGCATGAACCCGATCATCCCCGGCACCACGAAGGCCGTCACGCCCCACATGGTGTCCGTCATGTGCTCGTTGACGGCGGCCGTGGCGTCGACACCGTACAGCTGGCCGATCGCGGAGTCGTACCAGTCGACGAACAGCAGACCCGGCAGCGTGGTCATCCCGACGAAGCCGACGAGCGCGGCGACGTTGGCGAGCCAGGCGCCCTTGCCCTTCACGTAGCCCGCCAAGAGCAGCGCCGGGGCGATCCAGAACGCGTAGGACCAGTGGAAGCCCATGGACTTGAACTGGAGCGGGTCCGGGTTGTCGGCGTAGATCTCCCACATCTTCCGGCCCGTCTCCCCCGCTCCCGGGTCCGCCGCGGCACCGAGGATCGCGAACAGACCGGCGAGCACCGGGCAGGCGATGAGGAACCATCGGCGCACGCTCAGGGCACGTGAGCCTGCTCCGGTCCGCTCGGCGTCCGTGGCCTCCGCGGGAAGGACGGTGGTGGCCTGGTAGGTGTTGGCGGTCATCTCTTGCACCTCTCCTTGAAACGGCTGGGTGGTTCCAAGGTGGCGCAACCAGCTCTCGGCCCGGATCGGCCGCGAGGCGGATTTCGGTCTCAGCCGTACGACGGATCTCCCGGCGTCTCCTGCTCGCCGGGGACGACCACACCGTTCTCGTAGGCGAAGATCACCGCCTGCACCCGGTCGCGGAGGCCGAGCTTGGAGAGCACGTTGCTGACGTGGGTCTTCGTCGTCGCCTCGGACACGAAGAGCCGGTGGGCGATGTCGAGGTTCGACAGGCCGCGGGCGAGCAGGCCGAGCACCTCGACCTCGCGCGGCGTGAGACCGGAGAGCCGGGGGTCTCGTCGGGCGGCCGGGGCGGAGGGCCGCCGTACGAACGCGTCGATCACGCGCCTGGTGACGCCCGGTGCGAGCAGCGAGTCGCCGGACGCCACGACGCGGATCGCCGTGGCGAGCTCCTCGGCAGGCGCGTCCTTGAGCAGGAACCCGGAGGCCCCGGCCCGGAGGGCCTCGAAGACGTACTCGTCGAGGTCGAAGGTGGTGAGCACCAACACCTTGGTCGAGACGCCCTCCGCCAGCAGCCGCCGGGTCGCGGCGATGCCGTCGAGGACGGGCATCCGGATGTCCATGAGGGTGACGTCGGGCTCGAGCCGCCGTACGAGGTCCACGGCCTCCTCGCCGTTGGCCGCCTCACCGACGACCTCGAGGTCGGGCTCGGCGTCGAGCAGCGACCGGAACCCCGCCCGGACCATCCCCTGGTCGTCGGCGATGACGAGGCTGGTCATGCGTTCTCGCGCAGCGGCAGGCAGGCCGACAGCCTGACGCCGCCGTTCGCGCCCGCACCGAGGTCGACCGTCCCGCCGTACAAGGCCACCCTCTCCCTCACGCCCACCAGCCCGTGACCGCCGGACGGTCGCGAGCCCATGCCGCGGCCGTTGTCCTCGACCGCGATCTCCAGCTGTGCCGGTGCATATCTCACCACCACCTCGGCGTTCGTCGCGCCGGAATGGCGAAGGGCGTTGGTCAGAGCCTCCTGCACGATGCGGTAGGCCGCGAGGTCGACACCCGGCGGCAGGTCATAGGCCTCGCCCTCGGTGCGCAGCGCGACGGCCAGCCCCGAACCCCGCACCTGGTCGAGCAGACGTCCGAGCTCGCCCAGCCCGGGCTGCGGGGTCAGCGAGGCCGACTCCCCGTCGCTCCGCAGCACCCCGAAGAGCCTCCGCATCTCGGCAAGCGCCTCTCGCGCGGTGGCCTCTACCGCGGCGAGGTCCTCGGCCTCCTTGGCGTGCTCCGGGCCGAGGCGCCGTCGTACCGCCTGGGTCTGGATGGTCACCACGCTGATCGAGTGGGAGACGATGTCGTGCAGCTCACGCGCGATCCGGGTCCGCTCCTCGTCCGCAGCGGCGGCAGCCTCGGCCTCCCGCTCGCGTTCCAGCCGGCCCACACGCGCCAGGGCCTCCTGGGTGTGCACCGACCGTTGCTGCACCATCGTGCCCACCGTCCAGGGACCGACCAGGAAGACCACGGCCGCCCCCACGTCGCTGGGCTCGAGCCCCTCACTGGCCATCGCGACCAGGAACGGGACCAGGACGATGCCGAGCCCGAAGTAGCTGCGCGGCGGCTGCGTCTCGGAGCCGACGGTGTAGGCGACGAGCACGAGCGACAGCAGCGTCGAGAACTGGTTCTGCGGGTTGAGGGCGACATCGGCGGCGATCACCACCGCGGCCACGGCGATCGGGAACTGCCGGCGCCAGGCGAGGCCGGCCATCGCCCCTCCCGCCACGACCATGTGCAGCGCCGGCGAACGGACTCCCGGAGAGTACAGCGCCTCGGCGATCGTCATGACCACGAAGGCACCCGCGAGGGCGACGTCGGTCCACGGCGGGACCACCCGTCGGTACGTCTGCCGCCGCTGCCGGACGGCCGGGACCACCTGTTCCACGACCTCGACGGTAGGCCATCGCGGAGGGCGCCACATCCGTCTCACGACTGAGATCCGCCTCGACATACGGAGAAATCATCCTGAACCTTTCGGTCGCGCCATCGCGTCCTTAACTCACGAAGGGGACGACAATGAGCCCCCGAGTGAAGGGGGATCTGCATGGCGAAGCGAGACACCGCCGCCTTCGCGGAGTTCGTCAGCGCGCGCTCGCCGGCGCTGTTCCGCTCCGCGTACCTGATGGTCGGCGACCAGGGGCTGGCCCAGGACCTGCTGCAAGAGGCGCTGACCAAGACCTACGTCGCCTGGCCGCGTCTGCGTGACGTCGCCAACGCCGAGGGGTACACCCGCAAGGCGATCACCACGACCGCCATCTCCTGGTGGCGTCGCAAGTCGTGGGGCAACGAGCGCCCGCACGACGTGCTCCCTGAGAGGCACGCCGGCAGCCACGACGACGACGTCGTCGCCCGCGACTACCTGTGGCAGCACCTGCAGGAACTGCCCCCGCGTCAGCGAGCCGCGATCGTGCTCCGCTTCTACGAGGACCTCACCGAGGCCCAGACCGCCGAGGCGATGGGCTGCGCCGTGGGCACCGTGAAGAGCCAGGTGTCCCAGGGGCTCAAGCGACTGCGCGACCGGATGGGCGGCGCGACTCCTCTTCTCTCCCTCACCGAACTGGAGGTCACCCGATGACCGGACTCCTCAAGAGCGTGATGCGCGAGCACGCCGACAGTGCGACTCCCCCGCTGCCCGACCTCGAGGCGATCGTCACCGCCGGCGACCGGCGGACCCGGCGCACCCGCGTCGCCTTCGCGCTCGGCACGGCAGCAGCCGTCGCGACGGCGGTGACCGTGCCTGGCGCCCTGGGTCTCGTCCGGGCGACCGACGCGCCCGTCGCGAGCTCGCAAGATGCCGCGCGAGGTGCGTACGCCGAACGACTCCCGACGTACTCGCTCGGCAGTGTCATCCAGTACGGCGACACCACGGTGGACGTCCACGACCAGGTGGCGTCGTTCGTGCAGACCGATGACGGCTTCGTCTACGCCACCAAGAACGGCGAGGTGCACTTCGCCGACGGGAGGACCACCGAGAAGATCGGGCGGACCAGCACCGACGGCCTCTACCTGAAGGCCGACGACACGGGAAGCACTGTGGCGTGGGTCGAGTTCCCGGACGGCGAGGCGCCGGAGTTCGTGGTCTACGACACCGCGCGGCGCGCGGAGGTGCTCCGCACGAGCCAGGGCAACACCGCAGGGATGACGTCGTTCCGGGACACCGACGCCGCATACATCTTCGGCGTCGACGGCGACGACGTGTACTGGCGAAGCGGCGACGGCCTGGTGAGGTACGACCTGCAGACCGGCGAGTCGGAGGTGCTCAGCGCCGACGCCAACCCGTTCGACGTCGCGGACATCGCCAACGGTCACATCGCCCACCAGATCGAGAGCGTTGGCGGCGAAGACCTTCCGCTGAGGGTCAGTACCGACCTCGAGCACCCAGGGAAGCCCCTGCCGTCCGGCTGGGACGGCTTTCTCTCTCCGGACGCCACCTACATCGCAGTCGACAAGGCCGACGAGATGGCGGTCTACGATGTCGCCACCCATGAGGACGTCAGCCCGAGCACGGAGGGTTACGCGTTCGCGGCCGCCTACGCCTGGCTGGACGACCGGACGGTCATGATGATCGGCATGGAGAGGCCCGACAAGTCCGAGACGATCGACGTCCTGCGCTGCCCGGTCCCGTCCGGCGCCTGCGAGGTGGTTGCGGACGACGTTGCCACCTACGAGGATGACTCGGCGGTCTCCGACCTAGGGCTGCTCTCGCTGCCCGTCGGCGAGGAGATCCGCTGACCTGACCGTCACGACTCGGGCAGGACGAAGGAGTCCGCGATCCGGTCAGCGGCGCGGCGCGCGAGCTCTGCGCCGCTGATCCCGAGCACCCGCCTCAGCACTCGGTCCTGTCGCTCCTCGGATGTCCCGCGGCCCCCGTTGTGCATCGTCCGGAGCAGCTCCCACACCTTCTCGTCGCCGTACGTGGCGGCGATGTAGTCGCAGGCGAACCACGAGAGCGAGTAGTGCCACGCCTGGTCGATGGCGTTGAAGGTCGCGACGCCGGGCAGCTCGGTGGCTCCTCGGCGGGCGCGCTTCACCACGGATGCCTCGATCCGCCACTGCGCGCGGGGCATCCCCTGCATCCCGACGTACTCCGCCACGCCCTCGGCGAGCCAGATCGGGACCCCGGAGCTGCGGCGGGCAAGCGCCACGTGGGTCAGCTCGTGGCCAAGAACAGCACGCAGCCACGGCCCCTTCAGCTCGAGGCTCCGTGGATGCACGAGGAACCGCATCGAGGCCACCCGGCGGGATTGCTCGCGGGCGAAGACCGGAAAGGCCACGGCACCGAGCCCGTCCACGTCGCTTCCGGGGACGTAGTCGAAGGCGGACAGGACCTGCTTGTCCGCGGTCGCGTAGACCACGACCCGCCCGTCCCAGCCGGACGGCAGGGCGTCGGACACGACCTGGACGCTGTCGTCGAGCGCGTCCATGACCTGGCCGGACCTCTTCGCACTGTCGGTGTCGAAGACCGCCAGGACGTTCTCGCTGCGCTTCACCACGATCCGGGTGAGGTCCCAGGGCGTCTCCTGTGCCCCATCGCGGACCTGGTCCGCGACGTCGGTGTCGGAGACGACCACCCACTGGCCTTCTCGCTGCACGAACGTGATGCCGGTCGTGAAGACGACCGGCACCTCGTCGAACCCGCGAAGCTGCATCCGCACCCGGACGAACGGGATGTACGCCGACGACTCCCACCGCTCCTCGGCGAAGCTGGGGTTCCACCGGTCGGCGAGCACGTCGTACTCCAACGTCTCCCACGGAAGCTGCCGGAGGTTGTGGAAGTACCTCTCCTGCAGCTCCACGAACCGCTCGTCCCCCCGGTACACGTCGGAGAGGAACAGCCTGCGATCCCCCGTCCGGAGGGCCCGCGCCCTCCGGTCCAGGATCTCGCTGGACCGCACGGCGATCGCCCGCACCGGCCCCGGGAGTCGCGTCGCCGGACCCTGGAGACGCCGTCGCGTCCGAGCCTCCCTGAGCGGCGGAGTCGGCCGCGGCCGTGCACCCGGTGGCGAGCAGGAGTACGACGACGGCCGACACGACCCGAGAGACGTTCACGGCGGCAAGGCTAGACCTGCCTGCGCCCACGGTGTCCGCTACTGACCGGTTGTCTCCCAATCGTGAGCAAACGCCCCGAACCGGGGGCGGGTGATGCTCCTACCGCTCCAGCGACGACGACTTCTGCTGCGTCACGGCGGCGGCCTGCTCGGCCTGGCCCACCCGGCTCTTGCGGTAGCCGTAGGCGAAGTAGACGACGAAGCCGATCGCCATCCACACCAGGAACCGGATCCATGTCTCACCGGTCAGGTTGAGCATGAGGTAGACGCACAGCAGGACGGCCAGAGCGGCGACCACCTTCACGGCCGGCGTACGGAACGCCCTCGGCAGGTCGGGCCTGGTCCGTCGCAGTACGACGACGCCGACCGACACGAGCACGAAGGCGAACAGCGTGCCGATGCTGACCAGGTCGGCCAACGTGCGCAGGTCGACGAAGCCCGCGATGGCCGCGACCACCAGGCCGGTGATGAGCGTGATCCGGTAGGGCGTACCGAACTTCGGGTGGGTCTTGGCCAGGGAGCGCGGCAGCAGGCCGTCGCGGGCCATCGCGAACGCGACCCGGCTCTGACCGAGCATCAGGATCATCACCACGACGGTGAGGCCGATGCAGGCGCCGACCGCGATCAGGTTGCCCATCCACTCCACCCCGACCGCGTCGAAGGCCGTGGCCAGTGGGGCGGCGTCGTTGGGGTCGATCTGGGTGTAAGGCTGCATCCCGGTGATGATCAGCGAGACGGCCATGTACAGCACGGTGACGATCCCGAGCGAGCCTAGGATGCCGATCGGCACGTCGCGCTGCGGGTTGTGCGCCTCTTCGGCCGTGGTGGCCACGATGTCGAAACCGATGAAGGCGAAGAACACGATGGCGGCCCCGGAGATGACCCCCGCCACGCCGTAGACGGCCGGCTCCACGCCGAGCAGCGACGTGATCAACGGCAGGTCGGTGAAGCCGCCGGCGCTCTCCTCGGCAGGCTTCGACGGCGGGATGAACGGCGTGTAGTTGGACATCTTCACGAAGCCGATGCCCACCACGATCACCGCCGCGATGACGACGAGCTTGATCGCGACCACGATCTGGTTGATCCGGCTGGACAGCTTGATCCCGAGGATCAGGACCGTCATCACCAGCAGCGAGATGATCACCGCAGGCAGGTCGATGATGCCGCCGGAAGCCGAGGACAGTGCCTCTGGGATCTGGAGGGGCGTGCCGTTGAGCAGCTCCTGGAGATAGCCGGAGAAGCCCACCGCAAGAGCGGCCGAGCCGATCGTGAACTCCAGGACGAGGTCCCAGCCGATGATCCAGGCGATCAGCTCACCGAACGTCGCGAAGCTGAACGTGTAGGCGCTCCCGGCGACCGGCACGGTGGCGGCGAACTCCGCGTAGCAGAGGGCCGCCAGGCCGCAGGCCACGCCCGCGATCACGAAGGAGATGGCGATCGCGGGTCCGGTGTTGGTGGCGGCGACCGTACCGGTGAGCACGAAGATACCGGCGCCGATGATGACGCCCACGCCGAAGACGACCAGATCGACGGCGCTGAGGTTCTTCTTGAGACGGTGATCCGGTTCGTCGGTGTCCCTGATGGACTGTTCGACCGACTTCGTACGCAGCACGTTCATCGCAGCTCCCTCTGGCGTGTGGACCTGTGGCGCTGAGTACCCATACCCGAAAATCGCGGTTGGACACCGGCCTGGACCCTGCTGATTCCCAGAGGCGCCATGGCCCCACGCCTGGGGCTAACCCGCTGACCCCTGACGTGCTGCGAAGGTCGCGGCTTCCCCGCTACTCGACCTCGAGCAGCGACTGCCCCTGGTCGAGGGCGGTGACGTCCTCGACGATGCTGCGGGCCAGTGCCTGGGCGGAGAGCCCGATCTGCTCGAGGATCCCTGCCCGCTTGGCATGGTCGAGGAAGCGCTGCGGGATGCCGTGGAGGCGGACGGGGGTGTCGACCCGCGCCGCGTTCAGGGTCTGCAGCAGGACCGAGCCGCACCCGCCGACAATGCCGTTGTCCTCGACGCTGACCACGAGCCGGTGCTCGCGGGCCAGGTCCAGGAGAGCCGGGTCGACGGGCTTGACCCAGCGCGGGTCGACCACGGTGACGCCGATGCCCTGCGCGACGAGCCGCTCGGCGACGTCCACCGACGTCGCGGCCATCGAGCCGACGCCCACGATCAGCACGTCCTTGGCGCCCTTGCGCACGAGCACGTCACACCCGCCGGCGCGGTCGAGCGCCTCGATGTCCTCGATCGGCGGCCCCTTCGGGAAACGTACGACGGTCGGGGCGTCGTCGACCAGGACGGCCTCGCGGAGCAGCTCGCGGAGCCGGGACCCGTCACGCGGCGCAGCCAGGCGAAGGCCGGGGACGACCTGCAGCACGGACATGTCCCACATCCCGTTGTGGCTGGCGCCGTCGTCGCCGGTGACACCGGCCCGGTCGAGGACGAAGGTGACGCCGCACTTGTGCAGCGCGACGTCCATCAGGACCTGGTCGAAGGCGCGGTTCAGGAACGTGGCGTAGACCGCGACGACCGGATGCAGCCCGCCCATCGCGAGGCCCGCGGCGGAGGTCGCGGCATGCTGCTCGGCGATCCCGACGTCGAAGGTGCGCTCGGGGTACCTCGCCGCGAACCGGTCCAGGCCGACCGGGTGCAGCATCGCCGCGGTGATCGCGACCAGGTCCTTGCGCTCATCACCGAGCGTGACCATCTCGTCGGCGAAGATGTCGGTCCAGATCTGGCCCTTCGGCTTCTCCACGCCGGTCTCGACGTCGAACGGCCCCGGAGAGTGGAACTGGTCGGCCTCGTGCCGCTCGGCCGCGTCGTACCCGAAGCCCTTCTTCGTCATGACGTGCACGATCACCGGCCCCCCGAAGCGCTTGGCCTGGGCGAGCGCGTGCTCGACTGCCGGGCGGTCGTGGCCGTCGATCGGTCCGACGTACTTCAGCCCGAGGTCCTCGAAGAGGCCCTGCGGCGCGAGGGCGTCCTTCATGCCCTTCTTGATGGCGTGCAGCGCGTCGTAGACGGCCGGCCCGACCCCACGCACGCCCTTGAGCCGCTTCTTCACCAGGTCGAGCACCTGCTCGTAGCGCGGGCTGGTGCGCAGCGTCGTCAGGTGGTTCGCGAGACCGCCCACGGTCGGGGTGTACGAGCGGCCGTTGTCGTTGACCACCATGACCAGCTTGCGGTCCTGGTTGGCGGCGATGTTGTTCAGGGCCTCCCAGGCCATCCCGCCGGTGAGGGCGCCGTCGCCGATGACCGCGACGACGTAGCGGTCCTCCCCGCGGATGGCGTAGGCCTTCGCGAGGCCGTCCGCGTAGGACAGCGCGGTCGAGGCGTGGGAGTTCTCCACGATGTCGTGCTCGGACTCGGCCTGGCTCGGGTAGCCCGACAGCCCGCCCTCCAGGCGCAGCATGTCGAACCCGTCGGCACGGCCCGTCAGGACCTTGTGCACGTAGGACTGGTGGCCGGTGTCGAAGACGACCCGGTCACGCGGCGAGTCGAACACCCGGTGGATGGCCATGGTGAGCTCCACGACCCCGAGGTTCGGGCCGAGGTGGCCGCCGCGGGACGAGCACTTGGTGACCAGGAAGTCCCGGATCTCGGTCGCGAGGTCGTCGAGCTGGCTGTCGTCCAGGTCGCGCAGGTCTCGCGGACCGCTCACCGACTCCAGGTAACCCATCTGTGCGCCTTCTCCCAAACCTCGTGGATACAACTGTCTGAGTCTAGACGGGGGACCCCTCACACATCGAACACGGCGATCGCCGGCTGCACGAGGCTGCCCAGCCACACGCGTCCCTCGTGCTCACGAACTCCCGTCACCATGTGGAACCTCGACGCGTCGAGGGAGTGATCGTGGACGACCCGCCCGTCGTCGGCGAGGGCGATGACCCGGACCGTGCGCTTCGGGCTGGGCTGCAGCGCCTGGGGCAGCCGCAACGCAGCCCGCCGGAGGAGCATCGGCGACCGCATCAGGCCCTCGACGACGGGGTCCTTCGGCGACGCGACGGCGACCCACAGCAGCCCGTCGCTGCCTCGCGCGATGTTGTCCGGGTAGCCGGGCAGGTCGGCCGCGAGATGGTCGGTCGTCCCCTCACGAGGACCGGTGAGCCATCGGCGTACGACGGTCCTGGCTGCCGTCTCGGCCACCAGGACGTACGACTCGTCCGCGGCCAGCGCGACCCCGTTGGCGAACCGCAGCCCCTCGAGGAGTACGTCGACCGTGCCGTCGGTGTTGCGCCGCAGCAGCCGGCCGGACCTCGTGTCCTCGGCGATGTCGTGCCGCCACCGCTCGAGGGGGTGCACGCGCGAGGAGTCGGAGAAGTAGATCTCCCCCGTCGACGCCACGGCGGCGTTGTTGCACAGGAGCATCCGCTGTCCCCGGACGAGTCCGGTCAGCACCTCGGTCCCGCCGCTCCGCGGGTCGAGGGCGAGGAGGCCCCGTGTCGCGTCGCACACGAGGATCCGTCCGTCGGGGAGCGACTCCAGCCCCATCGGCCTCCCTCCCGTGACGGCGACCCGGTCGACCCGGTGGCTCTCGGGATGGATCCTGAACACCGAACCGTCCTCGGTGCCTGTGTAGACCGAGCCGTCGTCACCGACCAGGACGTCCTCCGCGCCGGGTGAGGGCAGCGGGATCACGGCCAGGGTCTTGCGGTGCGCGGACGCGGCGGTCATGGCCGCAGGCTACCCAGCGACCCGACGGCGAACCAGGGACACGGAGGACCACCTCGCCGCCCGTCTGGCGTACTGTCCCCGGCATGACGGACGAGTCAGCACTGCAGGACGAGGTCGTGAACCTGACCCGTGAGCTGATCAGGATCGACACGACGAACGCTCCCGGCAACGAGACCCCGGCCGCGGCCCTCCTGCGCGACTACCTGGAGCAGGCGGGCGTCGAGTGCGAGCTGGTAGCGCGAGAGCCGTCCCGGGCGAACCTGGTGGCTCGCCTTCCCGGCAGCGGGGCAGGTCCGTCGCTCGCGTTCGTCGGGCACACCGACGTCGTGCCGGCCGACCCGCGCGACTGGACCCACCCGCCGTTCGAGGCCGTGGTCGACGACGACGGGTTCCTCTACGGCCGTGGCGCCGTGGACATGAAGAACGAGGTCGCGGCGCGGGCGGTCGCCATGGCGCACCTGGCACGAGAGGGCTTCCGGCCGGACGGCGACCTGTGGCTGCTCGCGGTGGCCGACGAGGAGGACGGCATGGCCGACGTGGGCATGCGGTGGCTCCTGGAGGAACGTCCCGACATCCGGCCCGACATCGCGGTCAACGAGGGCGGCGGTGAACGCCTGGAGCTCTCCGACGGACGCACCGTCGTCACCGTCACCGCCGGGGAGAAGGGCACCTACCCCGCGCGGGTGACCGCGGTCGGCGAGGCCGGGCACGGCTCCATCCCGAGCCTGGGCCGGAACGCGGTGCCGCTGCTGGCCGAGCTCCTCCGCCGGGTCGGGAACGGGATGCCGACGCCCCGACGGCACGAGCTCGTCGACCGGACGCTCGACGTGCTCGTCGGGCCCGGCGCCCACCTCGAGGACGCGATCCGCCGCGCCGCCGCACTGCACCCTGCCCTGGCGCACGTCCTCCCCGCGCTTCCCGGCACGACCATGGCCCCGACGATCCTTCGCGCCTCCGACAAGCGCAACGTGATGCCGGCCCGCGCCTCGGTCGAGCTCGACTGCCGCATCCTGCCGGGCACGACGGCCGATGACGTCGAGCGAGAGGTCCGGGAGCGGCTCGGCGACGACATCGCCTACGAGCTCTCCTGGCCCGAGCCGCTCATCCCGGGGAGCAGCTCTCCCGCGGACGGACCGTTCATGGAGGCGCTGCAGGCCTTCATGGACGCCGAGGGTGACCCCGCGACGCTGCTGCCCGCGCTCAGCACGGGCTTCACCGACTCGGTGTACCTACGGGCCGCGGCCGGGACGATGGCCTACGGGTTCAACCCCTACCGGCACACCCCTGCGGAGGTCCTCCAGGCCGGCTACCACAACCGGGACGAGCGCATCCACGTCGACGACCTGCTGCTCTCGACGAGGTTCCACATCGACCTGGCCCGACGACTCCTGGGCTCTTCACAACGCTGACCCGTCAGTTCTGGCCCCGGGACACGCGTGTCGCCGGGCACATATTGACGGGTCGGCGCAGGTGGGTCAGAGCCGGGCCACGAACCTCCGCCCCCGCAGGGCCTCCTCGACGAGGCCGACCGCCCGGCGTTCCGAGGCCAGCCGGGCAGCCTCGGCCTGCCAGGTCTCGACCGCCGCCTCCACCGTGTCCGGGTCGGCCACGTCGCGCAGCGCCGAGCGCGCCTCGCTCAGACCGCGCCGCACCGCCGCCTGGCCCGCCTCGACATGCAGCACGGCGAACCGTGCTAGCACCACGTCGTGCCGTCTCAGCACCGGGTAGGAGCGGTACTCCGGCGGACAGATGTCGAGCAGCCACCTGCCCGCCGACAGCTCCCATCCGGGAGCGCCGGGCGGCCGGACCTGTCGGGGCCATCCGGGTGGCGCTACGAGCTGAACCATGCCGCCAGTGTACGTCGCGAGTCGAACGCCTGTTCGAACTTTTACCTAGTCGGCACTCTTGTAAATCGGGGTTACAGCCCGTTCTCAAGCGGTACGCCGCCGCGGAACCGTCCACACCACCCGCGAAGAAGGCGGCCTGGCGTCGACCGAGGAGTCAGTCGAGCAGTGAGAACCATGAGGTGGACAGATTGGTCGCGGGGCCGCTGTTCGCGGGCTGCCTGGGACCGGATGCGTCCACCTCGACGCGGCCGCCATCCCACCGGACGATGACCCTGCCACTGCTAGGAGGGCCGTCCCAGCCGGCCCAGGTAACGGGTGCGATGGCGCGCCGTCCTGGACCCAGCTCGACATAGCCGGGGTGCCGGAACTCCATCGTCACCACGGTTTCCACGGCCAGCGGGGATCCGTCGATGCCGACGGGGGTGAGGTCGGGCTTGCCGGAGAGGCGGACACGATGGTCACGGACGTTGACTGCTTCGAGCTCGCCACGCAACCCGCCGTCCACCAGACGCCAGGACAGCGCAAGTCTCACGTCGCCGACCTGAGCCTCCGGCGCTTCCGTATCGGACATGTGGACAGCATGACGTACCGCCGAAACACTCCGCGGAAACCAGATCGCTCCAGCACGGGCGCGCGACGTTTCTGTCGCGGCGACACCTATTTCGGCAATGCCGGTTCGGTATTAGCGCCGCGTGCGACGGTGCGGTCGGATCCGAAATGCGGCTATTTCTACCCCGAGCCAAGAGTAAAGACAAGTCTTGTGGAGAATCTCATTCGCGGTAATCCTCTTTGTACCGCTTTTCACTGATATGGCATTTTTCGCCTGATATCCCAGGCCAGTCTTTCGGCGGACAGCGGCGACCGAGGGCGCGCATCGGGTTCGCCCTCACCCGAAGGGAGACCCCCATGAGATCCATCAGACTGAGCCGCCGATCAGCGGCTCTCGCTACCGCCGCGGCACTCACCACCGCCCTGTCGGCCCTCGTCGCTGCTCCCACCCAGGCGGCGCCGTCCACCGCAGACAGCCCCAACGCCGACGTCCGCGAGAGCACGGCCCAGATAGCACAGGCACAGGCCGCGATGAAGGACGCGCGCGAGGCGCGGAGCGTGGCCCGCGAGCTCGGAGACCGCGCCGCAGGCGTGTGGTTCGACCAGGCCCGCGACACCATGGTCGTCAACGTGACCAGCGCCGCCGCCGCACGCGAGGCCCGAGCCCTCGCCGGCGACGCGGAGGTGCGCGTGGTCGAGCACAGCCTCTCCGACCTCGCCGCTGTGACAAAGGCACTCTCGTCAAGCGTCACCACTCCCGGCACTTCCTGGGCCGTCGACCACGCAGCCAACCAGGTCGTCGTCAGCCTCGACTCCACGGTGTCCGAGGCCGCCACGGCGCGGATCGCCACGATCACCGACCGCTTCGGGGACGCTGTCCGCACCCAGCGGGTCGCCGGCACCCTCGAGCCGACCGTCTCGGGCGGCCAGGCGATCTACGGAGGCGGCTCGCGCTGCTCGCTGGGGTTCAACGTGCGCAGCGGCAGCACCTACTACTTCCTCACCGCCGGACACTGCACGAACCTCGCCACGAACTGGTACTCCAACTCCTCCCAGAGCCAGCTGCTCGGATCGCGGGCGGGCACCAGCTTCCCGGGCAACGACTACGGCATCGTGCGCTACTCCACCACTGCAGGCGCCGGCAACGTCTACCTGTGGAACGGCAGCTACCGGGACATCACGGCGGCAGGGAACGCCTACGTGGGGCAGTACGTCACCCGGAGCGGCAGCACCACCGGGTGGTACGGCGGGTACGTCCAGGCTCTGAACGCCACGGTGAACTACGCCCAGGGAACCGTCAGCGGCCTGATCCAGACCAACGTCTGCGCCGAACCCGGTGACAGCGGCGGCTCTCTCTTCGCCGGCAACACCGCTCTGGGTCTCACCTCCGGCGGCAACGGCAACTGCACCGTCGGCGGGACGACGTACTTCCAGCCGGTCACCGAGGCACTCAGCGTCTACGGCGTGAGCGTCTACTGATCCGGTTCCCCCGGATCCGCCGGCCGTCCGCCGGCCACCCGAATCGTGGTGCGCCGGCGGGCGGTCGCCCATCGTCCATGCACAACTCGAGGCAGCCCGAACCGCCCCATTCAAAAGCGCGGAAGAATCGCAACGTTTCTCGAACCAACACGCTTCTCGCAGCCATTCACATTCATTTGTTGAACCGAGTGGCAGCATTCCGGAAATTCGTCAGGCCGGATCTCAGCCTGGGAGGAACGACAGGCGGACCTGGCGCTCCGGGTTGTCCACGTTGAGGTCCACCAGGCAGATGCTCTGCCAGGTGCCGAGGGCGAGCCTGCCCCCGAGAACCGGGACCGAGGCGTACGACGGGACCAGTGCAGGCATCACGTGAGAGCGGCCGTGTCCCGGCGAGCCGTGCCGATGCCGCCACCGGTCGTCGGCCGGAAGCAGGTCCCCGAGCAGGGACACCAGGTCATCGTCGCTGCCGGCGCCTGTCTCGATGATCGCTATCCCCGCGGTGGCGTGCGGGACGAAGACGTTCAGCAGGCCGTCGTGCTCGTCGGCGACGAACGCCGCGCAGTCCCGGGTGATGTCCAGGACCACGTCGTGGCTGCCGGTGCGGTAGTCGAAGGTCTCAGAGCGCATGAATCCATCCTGGCAGTGACGGCTCGACGGGCCCCGGCGACCGGGGCTCGCCGAGCAAGGTGCGCCACGGCTCCGAATGTGACGAAACGCAGGTTCCCCGGCCGGAGGTCCTGCGTTTCGTCACGAACGACGCGCCGTGCGCTGCGAGTCAGCCCTTGAGCAGGCCGCGCAGGACGTACTGCATGATGCCGCCGTTGCGGTAGTAGGAGGCCTCGCCCGGTGTGTCGATCCGCACCTTGGCGTCGAACTCCACGTCACCAGCCTTGACCTTGACGGTGCCCGGGATGTCTCCGTCGTTCAGCGCCGTGACACCGGTGATCGAGAACGACTCCTCGCCGGTCAGGCCGAGCGACTCGGCGTTCTCGCCCTCGGGGAACTGCAGGGGCAGCACGCCCATGCCGATGAGGTTCGAGCGGTGGATCCGCTCGTAGGACTCGGCGATGACGGCCTTCACGCCGAGCAGCGCGGTGCCCTTGGCGGCCCAGTCACGCGAGGAGCCGGAACCGTACTCCTTGCCGGCCAGGACCACGAGCGGCGTGCCCGCGGCGACGTAGCTCTCCGATGCCTCGAACACCGTCGACACCGGAGCGGCGTCTCCATCGCCCTTCGTGAAGTCGCGGGTGAAGCCGCCCTCGGTGCCCGGCGCGAGCTGGTTGCGCAGCCGGATGTTGGCGAACGTGCCTCGGATCATCACCTCGTGGTTCCCGCGACGGGAGCCGTAGGAGTTGAAGTCCCGCTGCTGCACACCGTGCTCGGAGAGGTACTTGCCCGCGGGCGAGTCCTTCTTGATCGCACCGGCCGGGCTGATGTGGTCGGTGGTCACCGAGTCGCCGAGCTTGAGCAGGACGCGCGCACCCTCGATGTCCTCGACCGGCGACGGCTCGTCGGGCATGCCGTCGAAGTACGGCGCCTTGCGGACGTAGGTCGAGTCCTCGTCCCAGGCGAAGGTGTTGCCCTCCGGTGTGGGCAGCGAGCGCCAGCGGTCGTCCCCCGCGAAGACGTCGGCGTAGTCGTTGGCGAACATGTCGGACGTGATCGCCTGCCCGATGACCTCCTCGACCTCGGTCGGCGAGGGCCAGATGTCCTTCAGATAGACGTCGGCGCCTGTACTGTCAACGCCCAGCGGGTCGTTGAAGAGGTCGAGGTCCATCGAGCCGGCCAGCGCGTAGGCGACGACGAGCGGCGGCGACGCGAGGTAGTTCATCTTCACGTCCGGGTTGATCCGGCCCTCGAAGTTCCGGTTGCCCGACAGCACCGAGACGACCGACAGGTCGTTGTCCTGCACGGCCTTGCTCACCTCGGGGATGAGCGGGCCGGAGTTGCCGATGCAGGTGGTGCAGCCGTAGCCGACCAGGTTGAAGCCGAGCTTGTCGAGATACGGCGTGAGGCCGGCGCGCTCGTAGTAGTCGGACACGACCTTCGACCCCGGGGCCAGCGTGGTCTTCACCCACGGCTTGCGCTGGAGGCCCTTCTCGACGGCCTTCTTGGCGAGCAGCGCGGCGCCGATCATCACCGACGGGTTGGACGTGTTGGTGCAGGACGTGATCGCCGCGATCGCCACCGCACCGTGGTCGATCTCGCACTTGGTGCCGTCCGCGAGCTCGATCGTCGCCGGCTTGCTCGGCCGGCCACCGTCCTTGGGAGCGGCGGACAGGTGGTCCGTCGGCGCGGCGGAGCCGTTGCCACTGGCGTGCGACGGCGCGTCGGAGGCCGGGAAGGACTCGGCGACCGCCTCGTCGTACCCCTCCTCGTCCGCGTCGGAGACGTAGTCCGCGAGGGCGCCCCGGAAGGCGGCCTTGGCGTCGCTGAGCGCCACGCGGTCCTGCGGGCGCTTCGGGCCGGCCAGGGACGGTACGACGGTCGACAGGTCGAGCTCGAGCTTCTCGGAGTAGCGGGGCTCCACTTCGGGGTCGTGCCAGAGGCCCTGCTCCTTGGCGTAGGCCTCGACCAGGGCGAGCTGCTCCTCGGAGCGGCCGGTCAGCCTCAGGTAGTTGACCGTCTCCTCGTCGAGCGGGAAGACCGCGATCGTCGAGCCGAACTCGGGTGACATGTTGCCGATCGTGGCGCGGTTGGCCAGCGGCAGCGCGGACACGCCGGAGCCGTAGAACTCCACGAACTTGCCGACCACCCCGTGCTTGCGCAGCATCTCGGTGATGGTGAGGACCAGGTCGGTCGCGGTGGCGCCCTCGGGCAGCTCGCCGGACAGCTTGAAGCCAACCACGCGCGGGATGAGCATCGACACGGGCTGACCGAGCATGGCCGCCTCGGCCTCGATGCCGCCGACGCCCCAGCCGACGACGCCGATGCCGTTGACCATCGTGGTGTGCGAGTCGGTGCCGACGCAGGTGTCCGGGTAGGCGACGGTCGTCCCGGACTCGTCGTCACGGGTGAAGACCACGCGCGCGAGGTGCTCGATGTTGACCTGGTGCACGATGCCGGTGCCCGGCGGGACGACCTTGAAGTCGTCGAAGGCGCCCTGGCCCCAGCGCAGGAACTGGTAGCGCTCCCGGTTGCGCTCGTACTCGATCTCCACGTTGCGCTCGAACGCCTCGGGCGAGCCGAACACGTCCGCGATCACGGAGTGGTCGATCACCATCTCGGCAGGCGCCAGCGGGTTGATCTTCGACGCGTCACCGCCGAGGTCGGCCATCGCCTCGCGCATCGTGGCCAGGTCGACGACACAGGGCACGCCCGTGAAGTCCTGCATGATCACGCGGGCCGGGGTGAACTGGATCTCCTTGCTCGGCTCGGCCTCGGCGTCCCAGCCGGCGAGCGCGCGGATGTCGTCCGCGGTGATGTTCGCACCGTCCTCGGTGCGCAGCAGGTTCTCCAGCAGGATCTTGAGTGAATAGGGAAGGGAGTCGACTGCGTTGTCGGGCAGACCCTCGCCGGCGACGGACTTCAACCGGTAGATCTCGTAGGACTTCCCATCGACGTTCAAGGTGCCCTTGGCACCGAAGCTGTCCATGCTCTTGGGGCTCGGCATCGGCCGTCTCCTCGTGATGTCTACTTTGTCGTCGGGCACCCATCTTGCCTACGCCGTGCGGCGCGAGGGAAGTTAGGCGTGCCTAACGATCAGGCTCGGCATTCTCTTGACGTCAAGATACACGATGTCAAGGCAACTTGGAAACATCTCGCGGCGCGAGAACCGCCACGCACTCGACGTGGTGCGTCATCGGGAACAGGTCGAAGGCTCGCAGGCTCCGCAGCTCGTAGCCGTGCTCCGCGAAGATCGCGACGTCTCTCGCCAGCGAAGCGGGCTCACACGCGACGTAGGCGACCACCCGTGGTCCCAGCCGCACGATCCCCTCGACGACGTCGCGTTTGGCGCCCGTCCGCGGCGGGTCGAGGACGACGACGTCACAGCTGCCGACCGCTCCCCCGCGCAGCGCGCGTTCCACCCTGTCCGCTACGGCGGTCACCTGCGGCAGGTCGGCGAGGTTCACGGCCGCGTCGCCCACGGCGACCTCGTCCGACTCGACGGCGACCACCGCCCCGGTCGGCCCGACCCGTTCGGCGAGGGCGGCCGAGAACAGCCCGACCCCCGAGTAGAGGTCGGCCGCACTCTCACCAGGCTGCGGCGAGGTGCCCTCGAGGACCGCGGAGACCAGGGCCTCCGGCGCCCCCGGATGGACCTGCCAGAAGCCCGAGCCGCTGACCTGCCAGTCCCTGCCGTTCGCCTTCTCGTGCAGCAGCTTCGGGCCGTCGAGGTAGAGCTCGTCGCCCGCCGTGACCAGCCTCAGCCGCTCCCCCGTGTTCGAGACGATGGCCTCCACCGACTCGGCGCCGTACCAGTCCTCGCTCGTCACCGCCGGCAGGTCCGGGTGCGCGATCGGGCACACGTCGAGCCTTACCACCTCGTGCGAGCGATGCCTGCGGAGTCCGGCGTGGCCGTCTTCGTCGACGGCGTACTGCACCCTGGTCCGCCAGCCCAGGCCCTCGTCGTCGCCCGGCACGGCCTCGACCCTGACGTCGACGTCCAGGCCCGCCAGCCGCTGCAGCTGCTCCCGCACGACAGACGCTTTCAGCTCCCGTTGCGCGGTCGCCGCGACGTGCTGGAAGTCGCAGCCTCCGCACATGTGCGGGCCGGAGAACCGGCACGGGGGTGCGACGCGGTCCGGTGACGCGCGCAGGACCTCGACTGCGTCACCGCGCAGGAACTTGGAGTGCTCGTCGCCCTCGGTGATCTCCACCACGACCCGCTCACCCGGCAGTGAGTGACGGACGAAGACCACGAGCCCCTCGTGCCGCGCGACGAAGTGGCCTCCGTGGGCGACCGGGCCGACGTCGACGGTGTAGCGCTCACCTGCCAGGGAGCGCCCGCGCGTCCGCCGCTCCCGGTGCCGGGGGGTCACCGGCCTTCTCCGGAACGGTCCGTCGGTCGCTTGTTGAGGATGCGACCGCGGCGTACGTCGCCTGCCTGCACCTGGTTCAGCAGCCGCTCCTCCCGTTCCTTGGCGACCGCGGAGGACCGCAGCTGGAAGGGCACGGAGATGACCATGACACCGGAGGTGAACAGCAGGCGGCCCTTGAGCCGGAGCGCCGTCTGGTTGTGCAGCAGCTGTTCCCACCAGCGTCCGACGACGTACTCGGGGATGTAGACGGCGACCACGCCACGAGGGTTGGCGTTGCGGATGCTGCGGATGTAGTCGACGATCGGCCGGACCACCTCGCGGTACGGCGAGTAGAGCACCTTCAGGGGCACGTCGATGCCGCGCTCGTCCCACTCCTCGAGCAACCGGGCCGTCGACACCGCGTCGGTGTCGACGAGCACGGCCTCCAGGATGTTGGGCCGGGCCGCCTTGGCGTAGGCCAGGGCGCGCATCGTCGGCTTGTGCAGCTTGGAGACGAGGACGACCGCGTGCACCCGGGTGGGCAGGACCTGGTCGTCCTCCGCGATGGTCAGCTCGTCACCGACCTGGTCGTAGTGCTTCTGGATGCCCTTCATGATCATGAAGAAGGTGCCCATCGCGAGGATCGCGATCCACGCGCCCGCCAGGAACTTGGTGAGGAGCACGACCACGAGCACGACAGCGGTCAGCCCCAGCCCGAACGCGTTGATCGCCCGGGAGCGGTACATCCTGCGGCGTACCGCCGGGTCGGTCTCGGTCTTCAGGTGCCGGGTCCAGTGCCTGATCATCCCCAGCTGGCTGAGGTTGAAGGAGACGAACACTCCCACGATGTAGAGCTGGATCAGCTTGGTCACCTCGGCGTCGAAGGCCACGATCAGCGCGATCGCCATGAACGCGAGGATCAGGATTCCGTTGCTGTACGCCAGCCGGTCGCCACGCGACCCCAGCGCCCTCGGCAAGAGGCCGTCCTTGGCCAGGATCGAGCCCAGCACCGGGAAGCCGTTGAACGCGGTGTTAGCTGCGAGGATCAGGATGATGCCGGTCATCGCGATCACGAAGTAGAAGCCGAGGTCGAAGTTGTCGAACACGCCGCGGGCGATCTGCGCGATCACCGTGTGCTGGTCGTAGCCCTCCGGCACCGACCTCCCGTCCGGCCGGACCAGGCGGTCCAGGTCGTGGGGGTCGACGTACCTCAGGTGCATGGCGTTCGCCAGCGTGATGACGCTGAGCATCATCGTGATCGCGATGATCCCGAGCAGCAGGAGGGTCGTCGCGGCGTTCCGGCTCTTGGGCTTCCTGAACGCTGGAACCCCGTTGGAGATCGCCTCCACACCGGTCAGCGCCGCACAGCCGGACGAGAAGGCCCGGGCGAGCAGGAACACGAGTGCGACCGTGGTGATCGTCCCCTCATAGCCCTCTGCCTTCACGATGTCGAACTCTGCGCTCTCCGCGTCCGGCAGGTCGCCCGCGAGGTACCGGAGCATCCCGTACGCGCACATGCCGAGGATGGCGACCATGAACCCGTACGTCGGGATCGCAAAGAACGTCCCTGACTCCCTCACGCCGCGCAGGTTCAGCGCCGCCAGCGCCAGCACGAGGATGCTGGCAACGAGCGCCTCGTGCCCGGACACGAAGGAGAGGGCCGCCGCGCCGTTCTGGACGCCCGAGGAGACGGACACGGCCACGGTGAGCACGTAGTCGACGAGCAGCGCACTCGCAACGGTGACACCGGCGTTGCGCCCCAGGTTGACGGTGGCGACCTCGTAGTCGCCGCCCCCACTCGGGTAGGCGTGCACGTTCTGGCGGTACGACGCGACCACGGTGAGCATCACCAGCGCGACGAGGATCCCGATCTTCCAGGAGTACGCGTAGGCGGCGGACCCAGCGGCTGCCAGCATGATGAAGATCTCGTCGGGGGCGTACGCCACCGAGGACAGCGCGTCACTCGCGAAGACCGGTAGAGCGATCTTCTTGGGAAGCAACGTCTCGCCCAGCTGCGTGCTCCGCAGCTTCCGTCCCAGCAGAATCCGTTTGGATACGTCACCAACACCCACGAGTTGAAGGCTAGACCACAACCAGGGCATTCCTTCGCCGACCGCCCACCATCTCGGTGTAGCGTCTCTGTCGTGCATGTCGTGATCATGGGCTGTGGCCGGGTCGGCTCCACGCTCGCCCGAAGCCTCGAAGACCGCAACCACACCGTTTCTGTCATCGACAGCAACCCCGATGCCTTCCGCCGGCTCGGTCCCTCGTTCAACGGGACGAAGGTGACCGGACTCGGTTTCGACCAGGACGTCCTCGACCGGGCGGGCATCGACAAGGCGGACGCCTTCGCCGCGGTGTCCAGCGGCGACAACTCCAACATCATCGCCGCACGCGTTGCCCGCGAGACGTTCGGTATCCAACAGGTCGTCGCCCGGATCTACGACCCCGGACGGGCGGAGGTCTACCAGCGCCTCGGCATCACGACGGTGGCCACCGTGAGGTGGACCGCGGACCAGGTGCTCCGCCGGATCCTGCCCGCTGACGCGGGAGAGCCCGACTTCCGGGACCCCTCGGGCACGATCCGCCTCGACCAGATCCGGGTCAACGAGGCTTGGATCGGGCAGCGCACCGTCCGCTTCCAGGAACAGTCAGGCAGCCGCATCGCGTGGATCGACCGCCTCGGCGAGGGGATGCTGCCGAAGCGGGACAGCGTGATCCAGGAGGGGGACATCCTGCACGTGGTCATGCGTGAGGAGCACGCCGAGAAGGTCTACGTCGAATTCAACCGAGGACCGGAGATCGACTGATGCGCGTCGCCATCGCAGGTGCCGGAGCGGTAGGGCGGTCGATCGCCCGAGAGCTCATCGGCAACGGGCACAAGGTGCTTCTGATCGACAAGGACCCTGAGTCGATCAAGCCCGACCGGGTCCCCAAGGCGGAATGGCTGCTCGCCGACTCCTGTGAGCTGTCCTCCCTGGAGGAGGCCCGGCTCGAGCACTGCGACGTCGTGATCGCGGCGACGGGCGACGACAAGGCCAACCTGGTCACCTCGCTGCTCGCCAAGACCGAGTTCGGGGTGCCCCGGACGGTCGGCCGGGTCAACCACCCCAACAACGAGTGGCTGTTCACCGAGGCCTGGGGCGTCGACGTGAACGTGTCCACCCCGCGGATCATGTCGGCGCTGGTCGAGGAGGCGGTGACGGTCGGCGACCTCGTCCGCCTGTTCACCTTCCGCAAGGGCAACGCCAACCTCGTCGAGATGACGCTGCCCGAGGACTCGCCGTACGTCGGGAAGCCGAGTGGGCTCATTCCCTGGCCGGAGAACTGCTCCCTGGTCACGATCCTGCGCGACGGTCTCGTCTACACCCCGACCCCCGAGCAGCCGATCGAGTCCGGCGACGAGCTTCTCTTCGTCACCTCGGCCGAGGCGGAGGAAGAGCTCGAGCACCTGCTCGCGCCGGTCGAGCACGGTTAGGACCGGCCTCTTCGACGGCCGGTCGGTCGAGGCCGGTCAGCTGAGCTTGGGCTTCGGCTCGCCCGGCCTGATCGGGGTGCGGTCGCGCGTCAGCAGCCACACCATCCCGGCCAGCGCGGCGAGCTGGAGGGGCCAGCCCATGGCGATCTTGGCGATGCCGAGCACCGCGACTGCCGCGTCCGGGTCGGCGGCCCCGCTCCTGCCCGCGGCGTAGACCGGCAGCTGGACGGCGAGGCGGATGACGCACGGCACGACCAGCAGCCAGCTGAGGTTGCTGCACAGCCGGACGACCTGGCGGTCCCGGTGCCAGGCGGTCGGGTCACCGGCGACGCTGCCCACCATGAAGCCCATGATGGGCCAGCGGAACAGGATGGTCAGGGTGATGCCCACGGCGTACCCGGTGTTGATGATCAGCCCGGGGAGGAAGTAGGCCAGCGCCTGGTCGGTCGCATCGCCGCCGCTGCGAGCGCTACGCCAGGCGAAGACGGCTCCGATGGCGATCCCGAACAGGCTGTTGAGGACGAACTGCACGTTCGACCGCTGGACCAGCCGCACCGCCAGCAGCACGAGGGCCGAGGCAACGCTCACGATGAGCGCCGGCTTGAGCTCCTTGGTGGTGATGAACGTCACGGTGAAGATGATCGTGGGAACGGCCGCCTCGACCATCCCCCGCTTGCCTCCGAGAGCACGGGCGAGCTGGCGACGTACGACAGCCTCGACCGTGTCCGCGCCGACATTCGTCGACGCGGCTACGTCTGGTCTCGACACTGGTCACTCCCTCAGCTCGTATCGCGGGTTGAACATGACTCGCGTGCGCTCCTGCAGGCCGATCCTCCCCTCCACCTTGACCGCGCGCCCCGGCTCGATGCCGGCGATCCGGCGACGCCCCAGCCAGACCAGCGTGATCGTGCCCGAACCGTCGTAAAGCTCGGCCTCGAGGGCCGGAACCCCGCCACGAGGGCGCAGGGTCACCGTTCGAATGCTGCCCCGCAGCTCCACCCGGTCACGGTCCTTGGCCTCGGCGATGAGCCGGCAGCCGGCCTTCGCCGTGTCGATCTGGAGCTCCCTGGCGTCCATGTGCGCACTGCTCGCCCAACGGCTGAGGCTGGTGCGCAGACGGCCCTTGACCTGTGACATACAACCAGCGTAACCAGGGACCGCACACGCTGCTCCGCGGTCCGTGGAAAGAGTCCGTCAGCTGGGCGGTTGCATGGGCTGCGCGTTGCTGGGCATGACCAGCGGCAGCGGGTCACCCGGCGCCATCGGCTCATTCCCCCTGACCACGACCACGTCCCTCAGTGCGCTCTCGAGGTCGCCGTTCTGGTCCGGCTCCATGGCGGGCCGCCCCAGGAACGTCGCTCGCAGCAACCAGCGGGGACCGGAGATCCCGAGGACGCGCGAAGGCTGGGTCGCGGACTGGCCCTCCGGCGTCGTGACGGGCATGACGACGTGCAGCTCCTTGCCGTACGCCCCGTCCTCCTCGGTGGCCGTCCCACCGCGCCGCGCCGTCTCCGCGGCGATCTGCTTGCGGATGTCGTCCCAGATGTCGCTGTTGCGAGGAGCGGCGAAGGGCCGCAGCTCGACGGCGCCGCGGGGTCCCACCAGCAGCACGGCCACGATCTGCTCACCGGCCTCGGAGACCTGGAGGCGCAGCTCGAGCCCCGGCCGTCCCGTCACGATCAGCCCGCCCAGGTCGACCTTGCCGGCGTCGTCCTCGTCGATGGTGGTCTCGGTGATGTCCCACGGTCCCTCCGTGCGGTACCCACGGTCGGTGGACCCGGCGTCCGGCCCGGCCTCGGACGCAGCCTCGACCGAGGACGTCTCGTCGACGTCGCTCCCCTCGACAGCCCTGCCGGCGTCGGTCTCGGCGGCTGCCTGGTCGGACTTGTTACGGCGGAACTTCACTGTCTCTCCTCGATCACGGTTTGCCGGGGGCCACTGGGCTCGCTCGACGATCCGACGAAGCCACCGGTAGAACCGTAACCTCCGTCACCACGAGCGGACATGGGCAGGTGCTCGACCTCGACGAACCGCGCCCGCTCGACCTGTTGGACCACCAGCTGGGCGATCCGGTCGCCGCGCCGCAGCCTGACCGGCTCCGCGGGGTCGAGGTTGACCAGGACGACCTTGATCTCGCCGCGGTAGCCGGCGTCGACCGTCCCTGGCGCGTTGACGATGGAGACCCCACACCTGGCCGCCAGACCCGAGCGGGGGTGCACCAGCGCGACGTACCCGTCCGGCAGGGCGAGGCTGATCCCGGTCGGCACCATGGCGCGCTCGCCCGGCGCGAGGTCGACGTCGACCGTGGTGGTCAGGTCCGCGCCGGCGTCGCCGGGATGTGAGTACGCCGGAAGGGGGACGTGCTCGTCGAGCCGCTTGATGAGGATCTCCACCATGACTGCCGACCCTATCCCGTCCACCCGCGACGGGGGTGACAGGCTTGTCCGGCACAATTGCGACGCAACGACGACCCACACCTGTCCTGAGTGAGTGAGCGAGTGAGCACCGTGACACCGGATACCACCGTGCAGTTCGACGAGCGGCTGCGCGTCCCACTCCGGTGGTGGGTCCAGGCGACGATGTTCCTGGCCAGCATCTGGCTCGCCTTCGTGGTCGCACTCCCCTCAGCCGTGGCGTGGGCGGCGACTGCAGTGCTCAGCACCGCGGCCGCCGCACTTCTCGTCGGGTACGGCAGCGCCCGCGTGCGCGTGGAGTCCGGCGTGCTGTACGCCGGGCGGGCCCACATCGCGGTCGGCCTCCTGGCGACGCCCGTGCCGCTCGACGCCGAGAGCACCCGCCGCCTCGCGGGGCGCGACGCGAACGCTCGGGCCTACCACCTGCTGCGGCCCTACCTCAAGCGCGCCGTGAAGGTCACCGTCGAGGACCCCCGGGACCCCGCCCCTTACTGGCTGGTGTCGACGCGGCGGCCCGAGGAGCTCGCCGCAGCGCTCGCCTCGGCGGGGGACGGGTCGCAGAAGGGCTGAGGGGCCCCGTCGCAGCACGGTTCGTAGTAGAGGCAGCTCGGACAGCGGTTGTGTGCCTGCTCTGGGTACATCTGGGTACCGCATCCGGGACATGCAAGATCGATCGCCACACCCGCATCATGCTCCGTCAGGGTGCAGGTCCCCCGGACCGACACCCGCGGGTGGCAGACTGAACGAGACGAACACCGACACAGGAGGAACCGATGGCCTCGGGCTCGAAGATCTGGTCCGCGTACGCGCTCGGTGCGACAACCGTCGCCGGCTTGGCGGCTCGCAAGGCGCTGACCACGTCGTGGAAGGTCGCGACCGGCAAGCAGCCGCCGCAGAACCCGGCGCACCCGGACGTGTCCTTCGGCGAGGCGGCCGCCTGGGCCACCGTCAGCGGTGTCGCCGTCGCAATGGCGCGGATGCTCGCCTCCCGCAAGGCCGCCGACTACTACCGCAGGTCGACCGGGCACCTGCCGCCCAACCTCGAGGAGATCGAGGTCTGAGGGGTTTCCCGGACGACGCGGAACACGAAGAAAGGCCGGGCCCTGTTCAGGGTCCGGCCTTCTTGCGCGGTGCTCGTCAGGCGCAGTCGCGACAGATCATCTTGCGGGCGTCTGCGAGCTGGCTGCGGTGGTGCACCAGGAAGCAGCTCATGCAGGTGAACTCGTCCTCCTGACGCGGCTTCACCTCGACGGCGAGCTCCTCGTGCGACAGGTCGGCGCCGGGAAGCTCGAAAGACTCAGCGGCCTCTGCCTCGTCCTCGTCGACCTTGCCGGAGTTCTTGTCGTGCCGGCGGGCCTTGAGCTCCTCGAGGCTCTCTTCGCTCTGGTCTTCCTCGGTCTTCCGCGGTGCGTCGTAGTCGGTTGCCATGTTTTCTCCTGCCCCCCGTGTGCTGCGGATGCGGTTTACAAGTCTGCGTGACGTTGAAGTCGTGCGGATTGTGCACCATTCCGGGCCCACTTTGCACGCGCATTCCGCATGTTGTCGCCAGACTCACAGACTGCGGGTGCGTTGACGTTCCTGTGTGGGTCCTGCAGCCGCTCAACGGGGTTGCTACCGGATTTGTTCCCGATCCAGGAAGCCACACTCGGCGACGAGCTCGAGAAACTCCTCGAAGGCCTCCTCCGGAGCACACACCACACAGGTCTTCCCACCGACACCTGGGGCGGTCCGAAGCCGGGCACCGGCCTCGGTGGCGACCAGACCACCGGCGGCCATGTCCCAGGCGTTGAGACCTTCCTCGACGTAGGCGTCCGTCCGCCCCGCGCCGAGGTAGCACAGGTCCAGCGCGGCCGACCCCAGCCGGCGCACGTCGCGCACGCGGCCGAGAAGCCTCGCCACTGCCTGGGCCTGCTGGACGCGGACCTCCTGCTCGTAGGAGAACCCCGTCGCGACGAGCCGCTCGGACAGCGGCACCCTCGCGCGCACCGCGAGGGGGACGCCGTCGCACCAGGCGCCTCCGCCCTTCCAGGCCGTGAAGCACTCGCCGGAGACCACGTCCAGCACCACCCCCGCGACCGCGTCTCCCGCGATGACAGCGGCGACCGACACGGAGTACTGCGGGATGCCGTACAGGAAGTTCACGGTCCCGTCGATGGGGTCGACGACCCAGGTCACGCCGCTGGCCGTCTCCCGCGAGTCCCCTTCCTCCCCCAGGAACCCGTCATCGGGCCGTGCCGCGAGCAGCCGGCTACGGATCAGCTGCTCGGCCGCCCGGTCCACCTCCGTCACGACGTCGGTCGGGCTGCTCTTCGTGTCCGCTACTTCGACGCCCTCCGCCCGCCGGCTGCGTACGAGCGCGCCGGCCTTCTGGGCGGCGTCGCGGGCAAGGCCGAGCAGGTCGGAGTACGCCGGCCCTGCCACGTCAGTCCCTGCCGCACAGGGCCGCTCGGGGCCCGCGCTGGTTGGCGCAGCAGCCGGCCGGGCACACGTCCCAGGACGGGGCGAGCGCCCCGACCGACTTCCGGGCCACGTCCTCGCCACGCTCGACGGCCGCCCGCTCCAGCAGCAGGTTCCGGACCATCGACACGAAGCGAGGGTCGACGCCTGCCGTCGCGGCTCGCGCGAACTCCAGCCCCAGCTTCTCGGCCGTGGCCCTCGCCTCGGTGTCGAGGTCGTAGACCACCTCCATGTGGTCGGATACGAAACCGATCGGGACGACGACCACGCCGCGGACGCCTTCGTCTGCGAGGTCGGCCAGGTGGTCGTTGATGTCGGGCTCGAGCCAGGGGATGTGCGGCGCCCCGGACCGGGAGCAGTACACGAGTCTGGTCGGGTACCGGTGACCGGTCTCCTGCCTCACCCGCTCCCCGATCTCGTCGGCGACGCTGAGGTGCTGGGCGACGTACGCGCCGCCTTCGGGGCCGCTGGCGTCGTTCATCGACAGGGGGATGGAGTGGGTCACGAAGACCACGTGCGCGTCGTGCCGCACGCTGTCACCGAGCTCGGCGAGTGCCGCAAGAGTCGCGTCGACCATCGGCTCGACGAAGCCCGGGTGGTTGAAGTAGTGACGCAACCGGTCCAGCCCCGGGACTCCCTCGCCGACCTCGCTCACGGCGTCGGCGAGGTTCTCGCGGTACTGCCGGCACCCGGAGTAGGACGAGTAGGCGCTCGTGACCAGGCAGGCAGCCCGCCTGACCCCGTCGGCTCGCATCTGCCGCAGCGTGTCCGCGAGGTAGGGATCCCAGTTGCGGTTGCCCCAGTAGACGGGGAGCTCGAGCCCGTTGCCCCGGAAGTCCTCCTCGACCGCGGCGATGAACGCACGGTTCTGGTCGTTGATGGGGCTCCTGCCCCCGAAGAGGAAGTAGTGCTCGCCCACCTCCTCCAGCCGCTCCCTCGGGATGCCCCGCCCGCGGGTCACGTTCTCCAGGAACGGCACGACGTCCTCCGGCTTCTCGGGGCCCCCGAAGGAGACGAGGAGGAGGGCGTCGTACGGAACGGCGTTCGGGAGCATGGACCCATCCTAGAATCGCGCTGATGTTCACTCCCTACCGCCGGGCCCTCGGGCTACCGGGTGCCCTGGCGTTCTCGCTGAGCGGGTTGCTTGCGCGCCTCCCGATCTCGATGGTCAGCCTGGGCATCGTCCTTCTGGTGTCCACGCGCACCGGCTCGTACGGCCTGGCGGGTGCCGTCGCGGCGTCGTACCTGGTGGCCAACGCGGCGTCCGCGGTGGTGCAGGGGCGGCTCGCCGACCGGCTGGGGCAGAGCCGGATCCTGCCGTGGACCATCCTGGTGTGCAGTACGTCGCTGGCCCTGCTGATGTGGTCGGTCGAGGTGGGCCTGTCCACCCCGGTCCCCCAGCTTCTCGCCGTCCTGGCCGGTGTGACGCTCCCCCAGATCGGCTCGTGCGTCCGCGCGCGGTGGGCGTACATCGCACCGGACAAGCGACTCCTGCAGACCGCGTTCGCCTTCGAGGCCATGGTGGACGAGACCGTGTTCATGCTCGGGCCGACCCTCGTCACGCTGCTCGCCACCGGCGTGCATCCGCTCGCCGGGCTCGGCGCCGCGGTCGTGGCGGGCCTGACCGGAACGCTCCTGCTTGCCGGGCAGCGGGGCACCGAGCCCCCTGCACATCCGGCCACGCACGGCAGTGGGACGAAGACCCCCATGGGCTGGCGCGTCCTCGGGCCGCTGGTAGGGGTCTCGGTCGCGCTGGGCGTCCTGTTCGGGGGCGCCGAGGTGGCGACGGTTGCGTTCTCCGAGGAGCTGCAGGCCAAGGTGGCGGCCGGCCCGCTGCTCGCGATCTGGGCCCTGGGGAGCCTTCTGTCGGGCTTCGTCACCGGGACGATCCACTGGAAGGCCACCAACGGAGCCCGGTTCCGCTGGGGCGCGCTCGCCCTGGCCCTGTCCCTCACGCCGCTGCCGTTCGTGGGCAGCTTCGCCGTCATGGGGCTGATCCTGTTCCTGGGCGGGTTCGCGATCTCTCCGACCCTGATCGCGGCCGTCGCGTGGATCGAGGAGACCGTGCCCGCGTCCAGGCTGACGGAGGGCATCTCCGTGCTGACCACCGGCTTGTACGCCGGCCTCGCGCCGGGGGCCGCGGCCGCCGGCGTCGTCGTCGACCGGCACGGTGCCTCGGCCAGCTACTGGGTGGTCGTCGCTGCGGCCCTCACGGCAGCAGCCGTCGCCTTCGCCACCGTGCTCCTTCCCCAGGGGACGGTCAGCGAGCGGGGGCCATCGCCCAGCGAATCGTCCTCGTGACCGCCACACCCGCAGCACGCACGACGACCGCCTCGGTCACGGGCAGGTAGGGAAGGTAGAGATGCCGACGGGCCCAGCGTGGCAGCAGGCTGACCGCGGTGGCCGCGATCGCGCCGTACGGCGGCCTGGCCACCAGAGGAAGCGGCGGGTTCAGCAGGATGAACCGGGCGGCCTCCCGCGCTTCGCGGGTGCCCCGGAGCTCGGCGCGGTACTCCCGGATCTGGGCTCGCAGCTCCGCCTCGCTGCGAGGCGGGTCGACGACGCCCAGCGACTCGGCCACGCGCGCGGTGTCGGCCACGTACCCGTCCCGCCCCTGCGCGTCGAGCGGCCGTCGCCCGAGCTTCTGGTGCGCGACGAGGAAGCTGTCGATCTCCGCCACGTGCACCCAGCGAAGCAGGTGCGGGTCCGAGGCGGCGTAGGGACGCCCGTCCGGCGCGGTCCCGACAACCCTTTCGTGGACGGACCGGATCCTGCTCACCATCGCCTCGGCGTCCTCCGCGGGGCCGAAGGTGGTGACGGCGAGGAAGTGGCTGGTGCGCTGCAGCCGACCCCACGGGTCGCCCTTGTAGCCGGAGTGCGCCGCCACCCCTGCCATGGCCAGCGGGTGCAGCGACTGGAGCAGCAGCGCGCGCACGCCCCCCACGAACATCGAGGCGTCGCCGTGCACCTGGCGGATGGGTGCGTCCTCTGCGAACCATCGGGGTCCCGTGGTGTCGTGGATCCGCGCTCGTCGCGCCGGCCCTTCCGGCCCGGCCACCCGGGCGAACAGCCGCTCCCCGACCCTGGTGCGGACGTCTGGCACTACTCGTGGCGTCACCCTTCCGAGTATCGCGCACCGGAGAAAGCATGGCCCGAGGTTGACGACCCGCGCGCCGAGTGCCCCGCGCGGGACGCGCGCTGAAGTAGGCTCAGCCGGGACAGATCAGACAGAAGGAGCACCAACCGATGCAGGACCTCACACTCGTGGGGCTGACCGAGGACAAGTCGAGGCTCGTCCTGGTCAGTGACGCGGGTGAGAAGTACACCCTTCCTGCTGACGCCAAGCTCCGGGCCGCGCTCCGCGGTGACCACGCTCGACCCGGCCAGTTGGAGAACAAGATGGAAAGCGCACTTCGGCCTCGTGACATCCAGGCACGGATCCGCTCCGGTGAGTCACCGGAAGCGGTCGCCGAAGCGGCAAGGACGACGGTCGACCGGATCATGAGCTTCGCCACCCCCGTCCTCGCCGAGCGCGCGCACATCGCCGAGCGGGCGCAGCGCTCGTCGATCCGTCGCAAGGCCGGCGAAGGGCCCGCGCGCGTCCTCGGAGACGTCGTGGCCGAGCGCCTGCGCGGCCGCAACGTCGACCCCGACTCGGTCGAGTGGGACGCCTGGCGGCGTGAGGACGGCCGCTGGACCCTCGTTGCCGACTTCCGCGCCGACCAGAGCAACCGGCGGGCCGAGTTCGTGTTCGACGCACCCGGTCGCTACGTCGTGGCCGAGGACGACGCCGCCCGGTGGCTGGTGGGCGAGAGCAGCCCGGGCCGGGAGCCGCAGCCAGGGACCACCCCCAGCCCGCGGCGTCTCTCCGCTGTCACGCTCGAGGACGAGCTGCCGCTGGGGGTCGACGCGATCGACATGGTCAGCGACGGCCGGAAGGAGGCCGCCGAGACGGTGGCCGCTGCCGAGGAGCCCACGCTGGACCTCAGCATGACTGCAGCCGCGGTCCGGGAGAGACGACCGGTCGAGGCCGGGGATCTGACGGTCGAGACGGCGGACGCGGACTGGATGGCGACCCAGGCGAGTGAGCGGCCGGCCGAGCACCAGCGCCCCGCCGAGCGCGAGCGGCCCGCCGAGCAGGTCGAGGAGGAGCACGTCGAGGCTGCGGCCGAGGCCCAGGCCCAGGTCGAGACCGAGCAGGAACCGGCACCGGAACCACCCGCCAGGAAGCCCGCCAGGAAGAAGGGCAGGGCGTCGGTCCCCAGCTGGGACGAGATCATGTTCGGTGGCGGCAGGGCCGAGTGACCGACGCCCGATGAGCACTGCCTCGTCGGTCGTTGCCCGGATCCTGAGATTTCCCACAGCCCCGCCCGCGGTCTCTGGCACCCTGGACGCGTGATGAGTCACCTGTGTTGTCGCTGTCGCTGACGCCAGCCTCCCCGGCTGGTGAGCCTGCTTCTGCAACCAGCCCGCACGACGACACGGATCCCGCCCATGACCATCTCGCCTCTTACCTTCACCGCCTGGACCGCTGCCCTCGCCGCGGACGGCTACACCGTGCTTCCCTCCAGCCACGCCGTCCCGGTCCAGCTGTGGTTGCGCGACGGCGACGGCCAGGTGCTGCACCTCCTGGCCCGTGGCACCCGCATCACGCTGCGCAGCTACCGGCCGTCCGACCTGACGGGGCTGATCCTGCGCTCGGAGTGTGACTGCGCGGAGCACCGCACCGCGGGAGCGGCCCAGCGGACGGTGCTGGTCCCGGGCGCTGTTCCCCTTGCCGAGTCAGCCGTGGACGGACGGCGCGACTTCGGCTGGCGCGGCATCGAGGCCGGCCTGCTCGACGTACCCTCCGCCGCAGCCATCCTGGACAGGCTCCTCGCGGAGCTCAGGCCCGTGCTGGGTGGCCGGCAGGCGACGGCCCGCCGCGAGGCGCGGCGCGTGACAGCGGTGGCCTGACGGGCTGTCCGGGCCGCTGGCGCAAACCCGGGGTCGGGGGGCCACCCACCGCGTACCTTCATGCCATGGATCGCCTCGAGCTCCGACCCTTCACCCAGAGCGACCTGGGCGCGGCGGGTCGCCTTCTTGCGGAACGTCACCGGCTGCACCGGCTGACCCAGCCCCACCTCTCCGCCCGGTACGAGAGCCCGGACAGCGCCGAGGTAGAGGTGACCGAGGTGTGGAAGGCCGATCACGCCTCGGGAGCAGTTGCCGTCCGGAACGGTGAGGTCAACGGTTTCCTGCTCGGCGCCCCGAAGCCCGGCGAGGTGTGGGGCCCGAACGTCTGGGTCGAGGCTGCCGGACAGGCCGTGGCCGAGGCGGAAGTGATGCGCGACCTCTACGCCCTCGCGGCCACACGCTGGGTCGAGGAAGGGCGCGACGCGCACTACGTCGTGGTACCCGCTCACGACGAGGCGCTGGTCCGCTCCTGGTTCCGGCTCGGGTTCGGCCAGCAGCAGGTGCACGGGATCCGGGACGTGCCCACCGGCCCGAGGCACGCGCCCCCTCCAGGGATGACCATCCGACGAGCCCGTCGCGACGACATCCCCGTCCTGGCCCAGCTCGACCGCGAGCTCCCCCTGCATCAGGGCCTGGCACCCACGTTCTCGGCGGGCACGGTCGCGACGCTCGAGGAGTACACCGAGGAGTGGGAGGAGGACTGGGAGGACGAGGAGTTCGCGACCTTCGTCGCCGAGTACGACGGCCAGGTGATCGGGTCCGCGGTCGGCTGCGCGATCGAGAAGTCGAACAGCCACAAGGGCCCTGCCCGACCTGACTCCGCAGGGTTCCTCGGCTTCGCTGCGGTCCTCCCCTCTGCCCGCGGCTTCGGCGCCGGACGAGCGCTCGGGGAGGCGGTCCTGGCCTGGGCCGCCGAGGAAGGGTTCGACTCCGTCGTGACCGACTGGCGCGCCACCAACCTCACCTCCTCGAGGGCCTGGCCGGCTCTGGGTTTCACGGAGACGTTCCTTCGCTTGCACCGGCTCATCCGCTACTAGACGGTGGGCAGAGGCGGCTGAGGCCTCCAAAAGCCGTCTAGGCCGTTCTTGCGGCGAGAGGCGTGCTTCGAGCCCCGACCAGCAGGAGCAGGGCACCTGCCACCGAGACCGCGGCCGCCACGGCGAAGGCGACAGGGATTCCCGAGCCCGCCGCGACCAGCCCGAGCAGCATGGGCCCACCGCCGAAACCCAGGTCGATGAACACGCTGACGGTCGCTGCCGCACTGCCCCTCTCGGACGGGTCGACCATGCCGAACACCGCGGCGAAGACGGCCGGCGTGATGAACGCCGTACCGACACCCAGCAGCGCGGTTCCCACGAACAGGCCCGTGATGCTGTCGACGGAGGCGATCGTCAGGAGCCCCAGTCCGGTGAGGAACAGTGAGGCCGCAGCCAGAAGCAGCGGCGGCAGTCGGTCGGGCAGGCTCCGGAACACGGTTCGGCATCCGACCACGACAGAGCCGAACGCGAGGAGCACGACGCTCCAGGCATCCAGCCCGAGGTCACGGGCGTGGAGTACTGCGAAGGCGAAGAAGCCGGACATGCAGGCGATTCCGACGCCCAGCCCGACACCCGGAAGCAGCGCGGCTCGATGGACCAGGGGTGTCGGAGGCGCGTCCTCCGCCTGCGGCGCCAGGGTCTCCGGCACCTTCGCCGCCAGTCCCACGGCAGCCGCGGACAGGGTCGCCGCGCCCAGCCAGGCTGCGGTGTAGCCACCGAGGTCGAGCAGACCCTGCCCCACCAGCGGCCCCACCGCGATCCCGACGTACAGGGCGAGCGAGTTCAGGCTGAGAGCCTCGCCGGCGCGCCCCGGTGGGGCGAGGTCGGCGAGGGCGGCGAAGCCGGCCACGAAGTAGAGCGCCTCGGCGACACCGAGCAGCAGCCGCAGAACGACCAGGGCGACGACGCCGTCCACGAGCAGGTGGCCGGTCACCAGCACGGCGTAGAGCACGGCGCCGGCCAGCAACAGCCGGCGACGCCCGTACCGATCCGTCCATCGCCCCGCCAGTGGCCGGAGCAGGAGCGTGGTGACGCTGAACGCGCCCATCGCCAGGCCGACCCCCGCCTTGTCCGACTCCAGCGGCCCCACCACGAAGAGCGGCGTCACGGCCAGAAGGACCCCGGCCGCGGAGAAGTAGGCGAGATCGGACAGGGTCAGCGCGACGAAGGCAGGTGTGAGCAACCTGACTGATGAGGAGTCGGCCACCGTGCCGACTCTACGGCCGGCGCCACATCAGGCTCCAGTCCTCGGCCCCCCGACGCGCCACGGCCCCGGGTCGGTGCCCGAGAGCATCGACCCGGGGCCGTGTGCGTTGCGGGGGTCACGCGAGCCAGAGCCTGACTCGTGACCCCTGCGCCTGGCTACTGCGTGTCGACCGCCTTGAGCGTCACGTCGACCGGACCGCCGAGGTAGTTCGAGGTCAGGACGTACGCCGTGCCGGTGGGCAGAGCACCAGACTCGTCGGCCGCGCTCGAGGCGGCGTCACCGATGAGCTCGCAGTCGGCGTTGAAGAAGTACAGGTCCAGGTCGTACGTCGGACCCGACCCCGCTGTCGTCACCTTGTGCGCACCGTCACCGAACGACTCGGGAAGCTGACTCACCCAGCCGTCCGTGCCCTGGCTGGCCGGTGGCATGGTGCACGTGCTCCCGAAGTCCGCACCCACGAGTCCACCGCCGGTCACGTCACCGCTCGGGTTGCTCCCGGTGATCGTGAACGTCTCGGTGTACGGGTCGTCCAGCGGCTCCGGAGGAAGCGGCTCGACGCCGACCGCCGAGCTGCTGAACACCTGCAGGTCGCCGAACTGCGCATCGGTCTTGGTCTCACCGAGCGCCTCGTCCGCCCAGATCCGGACGAACGACGTCTTCACCGGCTCGGGCAGCGTGAACGTCTTGTAGTGCAGGTCCCCGACCGTCGGCCGTGGGATCTGGTAACCGAAGGCGTCCTCCCCGATCGGCTGCGTCTTCCAGTTGACGCCGTCGGTCGAGGTCTGCAGCGTGAACGACTTGACGCCCTCGAACCGCGAGGTCGTGAAGGCGCTCACCTGCACCGAGGAGATCGTGCCCGGCTGGGCCAGCTCGACGACAGCGTTGCCGGACCTGACCGCGGTCTTCCATCGGGTGACCTCGGTGTCGTCGATGAGCGCGCCGGCTCCGCTCGAGGTCGAGGTGACGACCCTGCCGCCGTTGGCCGAGGAGGCCAGGTTCGGCGAGAGGGAGTACTCGTTCGCGATGGTCTCGCCGGCCCCGAGGGCGAGGTTCGGGAGTGTGCGCGCCCCGAACCCGCGCGCCTGGATGGTCAGCGGGTAGCTGCCCTCGACCGCGGTCACCGTGAACTGCCCGTCAGCACCCGTCGTCGCGACCGGGCTCACCCCCGCCTCGAGGGTGCCCAGCATGATGCGCGCGTCCGCCACCGGCTTGCCGGTCGCGGTGTTGACCACCCGCCCGCTGATCGTGCCGTTGTAGGCGTCGTTCTGGTGGACGAACGAGGGCGTGGGGTCGATGTCGTTCGCCCCCGTCTCGTCGCTGTCGGACTTCTCGTTCGAGGCGAGCATCCCCATGCCGTGACGGGCGAAGGCGCCGTACACCGTGTCCTGGAGGACGTCGTAGTCCGCCCGCCGGTGGTAGCGGATGTCCAGCGCCTTCAGGATCGCGTCGCGCATGTCGAGCATGCTCGGGTCGTTCGGGGCCAGGGGCATGCCGTCGGTGACGATGAAGGCCGAGACCTCGGAGGCCTCCTCCTCGCCCAGCTCGGCCACCAGTGCCTTGCGCACGTCCCACAGGGTGGCGGTCCAGATCTCGCCGTCGGCGTGGACCTCGGCGCCGACGATGTCGTAGCCGATGTCGCCGAAGTTGGCCTCGGTCTCGTCGTACGGCCAGTTGCGGATGCCACGTTCCTTGTTCCCGGTGACGTAGGCACCGAGCACCGAGTCGTCCTGCAGGTCGTTCGCGTGCAGGAAGTTCAGGGCGTACCAGTCGCCCCATCCCTCACCCATCGAACCGGACTGGTGGCCGCCGAGAGCCCCGTCCTCCGTGCCGACGTAGCGGTTGGACAGACCGTGGGCGTACTCGTGCTCGATCACTCCGGCGTCGAAGTCACCGTCGCGGCAGGGCCCCTCGAAGGCGTCGTTGATCGGCTCCCAGAGGAACATGCCGCTCCACGGCGGGATGCCGTCGGGGAGAGTCAGCATGTAGGCGTTGTCCCGGCCGGTGTAGGTCGGCGAGCCGCCGCTGATCGCGCCGGCCTGGACGAGGCCCATGATCGGGTCTCCCCCGTCGAGCTGGAAGTTGCCCGCGCTCTCGGTGAACCCGTAGGAGTAGAACTCGTCGTGGATCCGGTTGTGCTGGTAGAAGAGGTTCGTCGACGCCGCGTCCGAGTCCTGCTCGTAGGCGGGTGGGGCGGCCTGGCACTCGGAGGTCTCCCATGCGTTGGGGAAGCCGAAGTTGAACTGGCCGGTGGGCGCCACGGTCCGGTTCGCCTGGTCCGCCGGAGCGATGAAGTTCGACCAGTTCTTGAACGTGTCGGCGTTGTTGCCGAACGTGGTCACGCCGACGCCGGTCACACCGGTCGGGTCGACGTACCCGCCGGGCGACTCGTCGGTCGGGCCGAAGCTCACCTTCACGGGGTCGCCGCCCTTCGGCGCTCCCGGGTAGTTCGGGTAGACGATGCCCTCGGCCTCGCTCTGGACGAGCGAGGTCTTGTAGAGCACCTTCCCCGACCCGGCGTCGACGACCAGGTCGTAGGCCCTGTCGAGCTTGTCGACGAGGAGCACCCGGTAGGCCGCGCGCGCGCCGTCCGCGGTCGGGAAGACAGCCTTCCGGACGTAGGAATCCGCGGCCAGGCCGGTCTCGAAGGTGGTGAAGCCGGCGACGTTTCCTGCTGCCTGCGGCACGAACGCCGCCACGCCCAGGGCGGTCCCCGCCTTGGTCAGCGCGAGGGCGGGAGTGAGGGTGTAGGAGCCCAGAAGGCGGGTGTTCGGGGCCACCGCACCGGTGAACGACAGCACCCGGCCGTCACCGTCCACGGCGAGGCCCATCGAGCCGCCGCGTGTCGCCGCGACCCCGTCGAAGGTCTGGGTGAAGTTCACCACCGTGACGTCGACACCGGTGAGCTTGTGGTCGCGCCGGACCTGGAGGGCGGCGACGTCTTCGGAGGTGAGGCCGAGGGCGGAGCGGTTCTCCTTCACGAACGCCCGGGCCACCTCGACCGCGGAGCCGTCACGAGGGCCGGACAGGACCTCCCCAGCGGCGGGGTAGATCGTGCGGGGGGTGCCGAACCGGTCGTCCCAGGTGACCCGGGTGCCCGCCCCGGACGCCTCGAGGAGACTTCGCACTGCGGCGAGCCGGTCGGCGGTCGGTTTGACCAGGGGGCTGCCGAGGCGGCTGTCGTCGGCGCCGGAGCCGCCCGGCTGGGCGCCGGCCACTCGTTGGTCCGTGATCGCGCTGGCCGATGGGAGGAGCCCACCCGCAGCGATGGATGCGGCAGCGGTGGCGAGGATCGCCGCCGTGGCTGCAGAACGTCGGAGGCGCATGCATGCCCTTTCGTAGGCCGGCCCGCCGGGGATAGGGGGCGGGACACGGTGCTAAACGAAAGTTTGTGTGAGAAGTCACGACATGCCGGGACCAGCGGTCATCCGGGCCCGGTCGCCACGGGACGACCGGGGTCGTTGACCCACTCGCTCCACGATCCGGGGTACAGCGCGGCCCCGACGCCCAGCAGCTCCAGAGCCAGTACGTCGTGCGTCGCCGTGACGCCCGACCCGCAGTAGACGCCGACCGGCCTGCCGAGGTCGACGCCGGCGTCACGATAGTCGGCGCGCAGGTCCTCGACGGCCTTGAACTCTCCCGCTCGCCGGTGGGAGGAGCCGACCAGGTTGCTGGAGGTGGGCACGTTCACCGCGCCCGGGATGTGACCTGCCACCGGGTCGATGGGCTCCGACTCGCCGCGGAACCGCTCCGGCGCCCGGGCGTCGACCAGGACCCCGTCGCGCGCGATCCGCAGCGCCTCGTCCGCGTCGACGACCGGCATGTGCCCCGGCGAGGCCGTGAAGTCGCCGGACGCCACGGCCGGCTCACCTGCCTCGACCGCTCCCCCGGCATCCACCCAGGTCGTCCAGCCGCCGTCGAGGACGCGCACGTCCGGGTGCCCGTAGTACCGCAGCAGCCACCAGCAGCGGGCAGCCGAGGTCCCCGCGACCGCGTCGTAGACCACGACCGGCCTGCCGTTCGAGACACCGGAGCGGCGCATCGCCCGGGTGAAGCGGTCCTGGTCCGGCAGGGGATGCCGGCCGTGGTGGCCGGGTGGGTCGGCCAGATCGGTCTCGAGCGCGACGTACGCCGCACCCGGGATGTGGCCCAGCAGGAACTCCTCGTGGCCCGGCGGCCCGCCGAGCCGCCAGCGGACGTCCAGCAGGGTCACCGACCCGAGCAACGGCAGGAGGTCCGGGACGCGTACCAGCGGTGAAGCAGAAGGCATCCGCCGAGTATGCACCCCGCGCGGCTTGCGCCAAACTGGGCCGAACGGGTCATTCACCGCCGTGCGAGGCGCGTCTAGCGTGAGGTCCATGGATGGGGCTGCGACACGTCCCCCCCGGGCTTCCCACCGTCCTCTGCTGCTCGCCGTCGACCCTGACCCGGTCGAGCTGGACCGGGTCGAGGCCGAGCTGCAGCGCGGCTTCGGCAGCGACTGCAGGGTCCGCGGCGAGCTTTCGGCGGACGACGCGGAACGCCTGCTCGAGGGGGCTCACGAACGCGGGGAGCCAGTGGCTCTCGTGCTGGTCGACCGGGCGCTGCCCGACGAGGCGCGGACCCGGCTGCTCGCTCGCACCCGCACCCAGCACCCCGACGCGCGTCGAGCGCTGCTGGTCGAATGGGGTGCCTGGGCCGACCGGACGGCGGCGAGCACGATCCTCCGTTCGATGGCCGTCGGCGACATCAGCTACTACGTGCTCAAGCCGTGGATCGAACGCGACGAGCTGTTCCGCCGGACGGTGGCAGAGTTCGTCCAGGAGTGGTCACGCAGCGACGTCTCCAACCTGCGCGAGGTCGTCGTGGTCGCGGACCAGCACTCCGGCCGTGCGCGGGAGATCCGCGGGCTCCTGGTCCGCAACGGGATACCGCACGGCTTCGCCGGACGCGGGTCGGAGCTTGCCGAGATGGTCGAGCGCGAGGTCGCGGCCCGGGGCGTCGACCCGGCAGCCGGCGAGGTCCTGGTCTGGATGCCTGCCCTGGACGGGAGGACGCTGGTGGACCCGTCCGACGAGGACATCGCCGAGGCGTGGGGCGTTCCGACAACCCTAGAAGGCGACCGGGACTTCGACGTGCTCGTCATCGGGACCGGCCCGGCCGGGCTCGCGGCGGCCGTCTACGCGTCGTCGGAGGGCCTGCAGACACTCTCCGTCGAGCAGGAGGCGATGGGCGGGCAGGCCGGCTCGAGCTCCTTGATCCGCAACTACCTCGGGTTCTCCCGAGGCATCAGCGGCGCGGACCTCGCGCAACGGGGCTACCAGCAGGCCTGGGTCTTCGGCTGCCACTTCCTGATGATGCGCGAGGTCACCGAGGTGCGCGCCAAGGGCGACACGTTCGTCGCGACCATCGGTGAGCTCGGCGAGGTCACCGCACGTGCGGTCGTGCTCGCCTCCGGCGTGTCCTACCGGCGACTGGGCGTCCCCGAGCTCGAGGCGCTCACGGGTGCGGGGGTCTACTACGGCGCGAACGTGTCGGAGGCACACGCCCTTGCCGGGCTGGATGCCGTGGTGGTGGGCGGCGGCAACTCAGCCGGCCAGGCGGTCCTGCACCTGGCGCGGTACTGCAGGCGCGTCACGCTCGTGGTGAGGGGGGCGAGCCTCGCCCAGAGCATGTCGCAGTACCTCATCGACGCCATCCATGCGGCGAGCGGAGTCGTGGTCCGCACCTCCGCCGAGGTCGTGGGCGGCAGCGGCGACGGACACCTGGAGCGGGTGACCGTCCGGGACCGCGACTCCGGTGAGGAGGAGTCTCTGCGCGCAGACGGGCTGTTCGTGATGATCGGCGCGGAGCCCTGGACCGACTGGCTGCCGGATCAGGTGCGCCGGGACCGGTTCGGCTTCGTGCTCACCGGGTCGGACGCCGCGACCTCGGGCTCCTGGCCGCTGGAGCGGCAGCCGTACCCGTACGAGTCGACCCTGCCCGGCCTGTTCGCCGTCGGTGACGTCCGGTGCGGGTCGGTGAAACGAGTCGCCTCGGCCGTCGGTGAGGGTTCCGTCGTCGTCTCGCAGGTGCACGGCCTGCTCTCCAGCCGCGATGGCTGACACGGTCCGACGTACTCCACGCCCGTCGGTGACCCTGGTGGGCGGGCTGGTCCTGCTCCTTCCCATCGTCGGGCTCGCCCTGCTCCTGGCCCGACCCGCTCTCGACCTCACGTGGGAGCACCACCCCTCCCACTTCTGGCTGGTGCTCTCCGCGGCGGCACTGAGCGCGGTCCTCGCCTACGGGACGGGGGTCGCGGCGCTGCGCAGGGGCGACGCGAGAGTCCTCCTCGTCTCGCTGGCGTTCCTCTCGGCGTCCGGCTTCCTCGGCCTGCACGCCCTGGCGACGCCCGGGGTCCTGCTGGAGGAGGCCAACGCGGGCTTCGTCCTGGCCACACCGGTCGGCCTGGCCCTCGGATCGGTGTTCGCGGCGTGGTCCGCCACGGAGCTGTCCGGGGAACGAGGGGTGCGCACCGTGAGGGTGGGGCGTCGGCTCCGCGTCGGCCTGCTGGCTCTCATCGGCCTGTGGGCGGTCTTCTCGGTGGCCCAGGTTCCGCCGCTGCACGAGCAGTCCGCGCCTGAGCGGGCCGAGGGTCTGCTCGCCTTCCTGGCTCTGCCGGCAGTCGCGCTGTACCTGGTCACGGCGGTGCGGTACCTCCAGCTCTGGCGACGCCGGCGGTCGCTCATGCTGCTCTCGATGACCGCGGCGTTCGTGCTGCTCGCCGAGGCGCTGGTCGCCGTCGTGTTCGCGCGGAACTGGCAGCTGTCGTGGTGGGAGTGGCACGTGCTGATGCTCGCGGCGTTCGGCCTGGTCGCGCTCGGCGCCCGGATCCAGTGGCACGAGGAGAGGTACGCCGACCTCTACCTGTCCGACACGGTGCGCGAGATGAGCATCCTGTTCGCCGACCTGCAGGGCTTCACCACGTTCTCCGAGCGTCACACCCCTGCCGAGGTGACCGCCATGCTCAACAGCTACTTCGAGGTCGCGGTGCCACCGGTGGTCAGCCGCTTCGGCGGTGAGGTGGACCGGATCATCGGCGACGCCCTCATGGTGACGTTCAACAAGCGTGGTGACCAGCCGGACCATGCCCAGCGGGCGGCGGGCGCCGCGCTGGCGTTGCAGGACTCGACCGCCCGGGTCGCCCAGGCGCATCCGGGCTGGCCGAGGTTCCGGGTCGGGGTGAACAGCGGCGAGGTCTCCGTGAGCACGCTCGGGACCGAGGGCGGCCGCACGTGGACCGTCATCGGCGACACCGTCAACGTCGCCTCACGCATCGAGGGAAAGGCACCCAGCGGAGGCGTCGCGATCGGGCCTGCCACCAAGGCCCTGCTGCCGGAGGCGCACACCCGCTCCCTCGGGCTGCTCGACCTCAAGGGCAAGGCCGAGCCGGTCGAGGCGCATCTGCTGCTCGGGCTCGACCCGCCGCCGCTCGACGGCCCCGACAACGACGGCCCCGACAACGCCTAGCGGCACGCCTCGCCGACCCGTCAAGATTGGCCGCGACACGCCGGGGATCCGGTCCAGAAGTGACGGGTCGGCAACCATTGCGAGGGAGCGGTTCAGCCGAACGGCAGTGGTTCCGGCGCCAGCGACACCGACTTCGCGCGCGCGGCGGTCAGCTTGCGACGGTGGTGCTGGCGACACAGGACTTCGTAGCCGACCTCGGCGGGTTGCCGGCCAGAACCGTCGACGTCGCCCACGACGATGACCTCGCCCTCGGTGACCATGACGCCGTTCTCGGTGCGCGCGTTGTGCGTCGCCCGCTTGCCGCACCAGCACAGCGCCTCGACCTGCAGCACGTTCATCCGGTCGGCCAGCTCCACGAGGCGCGCCGAGCCCGGGAACAGCTGCGACCGGAAGTCGGTGAGGATCCCGAACGCGAACACGTCGATCTGCAGCTCGTCGACCAGCCGGGCGAGCTGCTCGATCTGCTCGGGTGTGTAGAACTGGCTCTCGTCGCAGACCAGGTAGTCGATGCGTGCACCGTGGGTCAGGGAGTTCACGACGTACTTCCAGAAGTCGAACTCCGGCGGCACCTCGATCGCCTCGAGCTGGAGTCCTAGCCTGCTCGACAAGGTGGCGGTGCCGGCCCTGTCGTGGCTGGTGAAGATGCGGCCTATCCGACCACGAGCGGCGTGGTTGTGGTTGGTCTGGAGCGCGAGGGTCGACTTCCCGCTGTCCATCGTCCCGGTGAAGAATTGGAGTTCAGCCACGGGCGAGAATCATGCCATGTCAGGTCACCAGAACCGGGACCAGCATCTCTGTCGACGTGAGCGAGCCGTGCAGACCCACGAGTTTCGCCTCCAAGGGGAAGGCAGACAGGCTGAGCACCGCGAAGTCGCCACGCGCGGCGACCATCACGTCGCCGAGCCGCGGGCGCACGTCGGGTGACAGCTCGCCGAACCAGCCGAGGGCAAGGGCATCGTCGCGAGCAAGGACCTGCGCGCGGTCCCCGAGCCTCGACCGCCAGGCGGCAAGCACGTCGTCCACCGCACCCGCGCGGCAGTAGATGTGCCGGAACCTCGCCTCACCCCCGAAGACCGCGACTCCTTCGCGCAGCTCGGGCTCCTCGTCGATGTCGATCCGGTTGTCCATCGGCGAGTCGACCATGCCGTGGTCGGCCACGACGACGATCCGGACGTCGCCGGGCAGCGTCTCCCTCAGGTGCTCGGCCGCCGCGTCGATCATGGAGAGCTCCTGCTCCCACTGCGTGGACCTGACCCCGTAGGCGTGGCCGGTCCAGTCGAGGTCGCCGTCGTACATGTAGGTCAGCGACGGTGACTGCCCTGACGCGGCGAGGACCGCGGCCAGCCGCTCACCGACCTTGTCCGCGCCCACGAACTCCGCTCCCCGCTGGCCGGCGAGAGTGAGCCCCGACCCCTTGAAGTCCCGTTTGTTGACCACGGTGGTGTGCACACCCGCGGACGCGAACCTCGCGAAGGCGGTCTGGTGCGGCTGCCACGCCCGGGGATCGACGTGCGGGTCCCAGGCCAGCGCGTTCAGCAGGCGGTCGGTCCCGGGGATCCGCGAGGTGTAGCCGACCACACCGTGGCTGCCCGGCGTCAACGCGGTGCCGAACGAGGTGAGGCTGGTCGCCGTGGTCGACGGCACCCCCACGGTGGCCGGGGGCTGGTCGTCGAGGAGGGAGTGCAGGAACGGCGCCTCGTCCGGGTGGTCGCGCAGCAGCTCGTAGCCGAGCCCGTCGACCAGGAAGACGACATACCTGCTCGCTTCCGGGAACGTGAGCGACGTCTTCTCGAAGCCTGCTTCGACCCCCATCGCCTCGGCGACGGCAGGGAGCACGTCGCCGAGGGAACGGTCGTGGTACGCCGGTGCGGTGAACGCCGCGCTCATCGCGGGCCGGTGCTCCCGCTGGTGCGCGCGGACAGGGACTCGGCGAAGGCGAGCACGTGTGCCACGGCGTCGGTGCCGTCGGCTGCTGCGCTCACGCGGATCGAGAAGTCGTCCGAGGCGATCACGCCGGTGTAGCCGTGGTCGGCGTCGCACTGCGGGTCGCCGCAGGTGGCCGGCTCGAGGTCGAGGCGCCCGACGCCTCCCCATCCGATGGTCAGCACGACCTCGTTCGCGCCGGGAGCCGGCACGGGCTTCCCGGCGTACGACTCGGGGTTGGCCACCATCCTGTTCACCACCACGGACCGCACCGCGGACAGGGTGACGGCCTCGGTCGAGGTAGAGGTGTAGGGCTCCGGAAGCAGGTCGTCAGGGGCGTGCTCGTCGGTGTGCGCCAGGATCAGCCGGCTCGGGGTGAGCACGACCACGGTGACGTGGCGACGGACCTCGTCCCGGTCGATCGTCGGCTCGTGGTGCACCAGGAAGGAGTCCACCGTCTCCCCCGCCACCGCAGCCCCGACGGCGTCGGCGACGACGTCGGGGTAGTACCCGGACTTCTCGATGGCGGCGCGCAGGTCCGCCGACCGGTCGTTCGAGGTGGTGCTGGTGGATGCGTTACCCATGCGGTCAGTCTGTCATGCCGCGGTGACCGGGCCGGGCGCGCGCTGGTGCATCAGACGCGCAAGCCCGCCCGGCTCCCGGCAGGTCAGCTGGCGAGTACCAGACCCTCCGGGAGGGTCGCACCGTCCTGCGTGGCCGTCAGGTGGCGGCGCAGGTCGAGGAAGAGCAGCGCTGCGACCGCGGTGCCGCCCACCGTGCAGAGCACCCAGACGTGCTCGAGGCCGTTGCCGATCAGGAGCCCGCTCATGGCCGGGCCGATGATCATCGCCACCGTCCACGTCATGCCCTGCAGCGCGTTGTAGCGCCCGCGAAGCTCCTCCGTTGCCAGGTCGTTGACGATGGCCGGGGCCAGTGGAGCCCACAGCGTCTCACCGAGGCCGAACATGCCGAGACCCACCACCACCAGGGCGATCGCCGCGGTGCCGCTCACCGCGTCCGAGGCGGCGATGACCGCCCACGACACCGACCAGATGCCTGCGCACAGAGCCAGCATGCGGGTGCGCCGGCGGCCCTTGATCAGCCGGAGCGTGATCAGCTGGCCGAAGACGATGGCCGCGGTGTTCGCCGCGAACGCCAGGCCGAGCGCCCTCGCGGGCACCCCGGCCACATCGACGGTGTACGCCGCGAAGCCCGCCTCGAACTGCGCGTAGCCGAACGTGATGACCACGACGGAGATCGCGACGACACGCAGGAGCGTGCGGTCGCGGAGGACCGTTCCCCAGCCAGGCTGCGGACCCACAGCCTCGTCATGCTCGCTCGGTCGGACCGCGCCGGTGCCGCGCGGCAGGCTGACCACGACGACGATGTAGGCGACGTAGGAGAGCGCGTCGATGAAGTAGAGCCGCTGGAACGAGGCCACCTCGTCCATGTGGATCAGCGCCGCGCTGACCAGGCCGCCCAGGCCCAGCCCCGCGTTCAGGAGCATGAACTGGAAGCCGTAGACCTTCTCGCGGGACTCCTCCGGCACCAGCCGGGTGAGCATCGCCGTCGCCGCAGGATAGAGGCCGACGGTGCCCAGCGTGATGAAGGACGCCACGGCCATGGCGTGCCAGGGGCTCTCCACGAAGGCCAGTGAGGCGACTCCGACTGCCTCGGTGCTCAAGCCCACCATCATCACCGGGCGCGGACCGAAGCGGTCGATCAAGGTGCCGCCGAGCGGCGACCCGATGAAGCCGAGCAGGCCCATCCACGCGAACAGGAGGCCGACCGTCGAGGTCGAGATGCCACGGACCTCGGCCAGGTACACGTAGAGGAACGGCATGGTCAGGCCGCTGCCGAGCGCGGAGAACGCGATGCCCACGAACAGGCGCTTGACGAGAGGGTCCAGGCGCGGAGGAACCAGCGCCTCCGGTTCGTCGGAGATGATCTTGCTCACGAGGCGCGATTCTCCGGTAAGAGGCAGGAGCCCCGCCAGCGAATTACGAACCCACCCAGTGACCTCGCCCACAGGCGCCGCGGCTCAGCCGTGCAGCGTGTCTCCCGCCTGGCTGCTCAGCCGCCGGACGAACCAGTCGGACCGCGCGTCCGTCACGGGCTCCACGCGACCGACGGCGTTGAGGACGGTGGAGCCGTGCGCGCCGGCCAGCACCAGGTTGAGCTCCAAGGACCGGACCTGCGGGTGGTCGTTCTTGAGCTGGGCCACGCGCAGCAGCAGGTGCTCGATCGAGTCCACGTCGACCTCCTCGCTGCCCCGGTAGCCGAACAGCAGCGGCGCGGCCTTGATCTCCCTCACCATCTCCGCCGCCTCACCACTGTGCATGGGCGGGATCCGGTAGGAACGGTCGCCGAGCAGCTCGGTGGTCGCGCCGGAGACCCCGAAGGACACGACCGGGCCGAACAGCGGGTCCTCCATGCCCCCGATGGACACCGGAACCCCCGGTGGGGCGACCTTCTGCACGATGAAGCCGGCCGCGGAGGGGTCGTCGATGATCCCGTGCATCGTCTGCCACGCGTCCCGCATCTCGGCCTCGGTGTCGATGTTGCGCCACACGTGCGCGAGGTCGGGACGCTGCCGCAGGTGCTCGGCGGTCGCCTTCAGGACGACGTTCCAGCCGAGCTTCTCCCCCGCCGACACGGCCGCGTCCTCAGAGTCGACCTGCACGCGCTCCCACAGTTCGATGCCGTAGGCGTCGAGGATGTCGCGCAGCTCGGCGAACGTCAGGTCCCGTCCCTCGTTCTCCTTCATCAGGATCTCGTTCACCCGGCGCTTCACCCGGCTCTCGTCCACCTCCTCGGGCGTCACCAGGTCGCCCTCCGGCTTCGCCAGCCACGCGGCGTACTCGACGACGCGGGCCAGCGCCCGGACGGCGGCCTCCGGGGCGGGGTACGACGGGACGGACCCGCGTCCCGCGGTGCTCCCGGCGACGTCGGGCACCCGCAGCAGCTCGGGCACCCCCTCGGACGCGAGGAACGTCGAGACCAGCGGCTTGTCGGACTGCTCGCCGACTGCCGCCAGCACGTTGGCGACCTCCTCGCCGGTGGTGTTCAGCGGCGGGATGAACACCGCGACGACCGAGTCCACGTCGGGGTCGTCGATGGCGGCGTCGAGCGCCTCCTCGAAGTCCTCGGCCGTCGCATCGGCACCGAGCGCCACCGGCTCCCGCACCTGCAGACCCACCGACGCGGCGGCATCCGCGGCGAGGAGACCGATCGCGTCGGAGTTGCCGACGACCGCCACCCGCGGACCCTTCGGCAACGGCTGGTGCGCGACGAGCTGGGCGACGTCGAACATCTCGTCGAGGTTGTCCACCTGGATCACGCCGGCCTGCCGGAACATCGCGTCCACCGCCGCCTGCGGGGCCACGATCGACCGCACCGCGTGCCCCATCGGCACACCCTGCGTCGTGCGGCCCGACTTGACCGCGATCACGGGCTTGCGCCGAGAGACCCGGCGGGCGATCCGGCTGAACTTGCGGGGGTTGCCGATCGACTCCAGGTAGAGCAGCACGACCTCGGTGGCGTCGTCCTCCTCCCAGTACTGCAGGAGGTCGTTGCCGGAGACGTCCGCGCGGTTCCCGGCGCTGACGAACGTGGACAGGCCGAGGCCCCGCCGGTCCACCTTCTCCAGGATGGCGACCCCGAGCGCACCGGACTGGCAGAAGAAGCCCGCGCGCCCGCGTGGCGGGATGAGCGGGGACAGGGACGCGTTGAGCGAGACGTCGGCGGCGGTGTTGATCACGCCCAGGCAGTTCGGGCCGATCAGCCGGAGCCCGTAGCTTCGCGCCAGCCCCACGAGCTTGCGCTGCCGGAGCCGACCCTCTTCACCGGTCTCCGCGAAGCCCGACGAGATCACCACCATGCCGTGGACGCCCTTGGCCGCGCAGTCGAGGACGACGTCTTGGACCGCGTCGGCGGGCACTGCCACGATCGCGACGTCGACGTTGTCGGGGATGTCGGCGACGGTGGCGTACGCCGGCATCCCCGCGACCGCCTCGGCGGCGGGGTTCACGACGTACACGCGGCCGGTGTAGTCGCCCAGAACCAGGTTCCGCACCAGGGTCTGACCGATCGTGTCCTGCCGCCGGGACGCGCCGATGACGGCCACGCTCCTGGCGTTGAAGAACCGCTGGATCGACGCGGCCTCGGCGCGGTGCTCGCGAGACAGCATGACGTTGATCGAGGTGTCGGTGGAGCTGATCGGGAACTCGAAGCGCATCACGCCGTCCTCGAACCCACCGGCGACGTGGTAGCCGGCCTCCCGGAAGATCTGGATCATCCGCTGGTTCTCCGGCAGCACCTCCGCGATGAACTTCTCCACTCCCCGCTCGCGTCCTGCCTGCGCGAGGTGCTCGAGGAGCAGCTGCGCGATGCCGCGGCCCTGGTGCGCGTCCTGCACCAGGAAGGCGACCTCCGCCTCCGTGCCCTTGTCCTCTGGGCCGGGGATCCGGTCGAACCGGCCGACGGCGATGATCTTCTTCGCGACCGTGAGCACGAACGCGACCCGGTCGCGATGGTCCACGTGGGTGAACCGCTTCACGTCGCGCTCGGAGAGCTTGGGCATCGGCGCGAAGAAGCGCATGTACTTGGACTCGGCGGACACCTGCTCGTAGAACTCGACCAGCAGGTCCTCGTCGTCGCTGCTGATCGGCCGCAGGTGCGCCGCGTGGCCGTCGCGCAGGAGCACGTCGGCCTCCCAGTGCCTGGGGTACTCGGGCTCCACCTCTGCTGCACTCACGCAGGAAATGTATCGCCTGAACCCCAACCGGCGGCGTGCCCCCGCGCAACCGGAAACCCGCTCAGGAGAGAATGTCGCAATGGCCCCCCCGACACGGAGAAGCAAGCCCGCGCCCGTTCCCGACGACTTCGAGGAGCACATCCTCGACATCGACGTCGGCGACGAGATGCGCACCAGCTTCCTGGAGTACGCCTACTCGGTCATCTACAGCCGGGCGCTCCCGGACGCCCGAGACGGGCTCAAGCCGGTGCAGCGTCGCATCCTGTACACGATGAGCGACATGAGCCTCCGGCCCGACCGCGGCCACGTCAAGAGCGCGCGCGTGGTCGGTGAGGTGATGGGTCGGCTGCACCCGCACGGCGACGGCGCGATCTACGACGCACTGGTCCGCATGGTGCAGTCCTGGTCGATGCGGGTCCCCCTCGTCGACGGCCACGGCAACTTCGGGTCGCCCGACGACCCGCCGGCCGCGATGCGTTACACCGAGTGCCGGATGGCGCCGTCGGCGATGCCGATGACGGTGTCGATCGACGAGGACACCGTCGACTTCAAGCCCAACTACGACAGCCGTGAGCTCGAGCCCTCCGTCCTCCCGTCCGCGATCCCGAACCTGATCGTGAACGGCGCGGCCGGCATCGCGGTGGGCATGGCCACCAACATCGCACCGCACAACCTGGTCGAGGTGGTCCAGGCGCTGCGGCACCTCGTCACCCACCCCAAGGCCGGCCTCGACGACCTGATGCGGTTCATCCCCGGCCCGGACCTGCCGACCGGCGGCAAGATCGTGGGGCTGGAAGGCATCCGCGACGCCTACGAGGCGGGCCGCGGCTCGTTCAAGATGCGGGCCACCGCCCGGGTCGAGAGCGTCACGCCGCGCCGCAAGGGGATCGTGGTCACCGAGCTGCCCTACGGCGTCGGTCCCGAGAGGGTCATCGAGCGGATCAAGGTTCTGGTCCAGACCAAGAAGCTGCAGGGCATCGCGGACGTCAAGGACCTCACCGACCGCGAGAAGGGCCTGCGCCTCGTGATCGAGGTCAAGAACGGCTTCCACCCCGAGGCGCTGCTGGAGCAGCTCTACAAGCTGACGCCGATGGAGGACTCGTTCGGCATCAACGCCGTCTGCCTCGTGGACGGCCAGCCTCGCACCCTCGGGCTCAAGCAGATGCTCGAGGTGTTCCTCCAGCACCGGTACGACGTGGTGCGCCGCCGTTCGACGTACCGCCGGGGGAAGGCCGCCGACGAGCTGCACCTGGTGGAGGGCCTGCTGACCGCGATCCTCGACATCGACGAGGTCATCCAGCTGATCCGCTCCAGCGAGAACGCCGCGGAGGCCAAGGAGCGGCTCATGCAGGTCTTCGACCTCAGCGACGTCCAGGCCACCTACATCCTCGACATGGCGCTGCGCCGGCTGACGAAGTACTCCCGGCTCGAGCTCGAGACTCGGAAGTCCGACCTGGAGCGGACGATCGCCGAGCTGGACGCGATCCTCGAGGACGACAAGCTGCTGCGGAAGGTCGTCTCCGACGAGCTGGCCGATGTCGCCAAGACCTACGGCACTCCCCGGCGTACCGTCCTGCTGGAGTCCGCCGGCCAGACGGTCAAGTCGGCGGTTCCGCTCGAGGTCGCCGACGACCCGTGCTTCGTCTACCTGTCCTCGAGCGGGCTCCTCGCCCGGACCAACGGCACCGAGCTGCCGGGCATCACCGGGGACCGGGCCAAGCACGACGTGGTGGTGTCCGCGGTGCGGACCACCGCCCGGGGGCAGGTCGGCGCGGTCACGAACCAGGGTCGTCTCGTGAAGCTGGACGTCCTCGACCTGCCGACGCTGCCGTCCACCGCGAACGCCCCCCATCTGCAAGGTGGCGCGCCCCTGAGCGAGTTCCTCTCTCTCGACGCCGGGGAACGCGTGCTCACCCTGTCCACGTTCGACACGGACTCCCCCGGCCTCGCGCTGGGCACCAGGGACGGTGTCGTCAAGCGGGTGAACCCGGAGTACCTCAGCAACAAGGACGACTGGGAGGTCATCCGGCTCAACGACGGCGACGAGGTGGTCGGCGCCGTCGAGCTCCGCACCGGCGACGAGAACCTCTGCTTCGTCACCTCCGACGCGCAGCTCCTGCACTTCGCTGCCGGAGCCGTCCGTCCCCAGGGCCGCGGCGGCGGAGGCGTCGCCGGCGTGCGCGTCTCCTCCGGCGAGCGAGTCGTGTTCTTCGGCGCTCTCCTGCCCCGGGACGACGCGGTCCTGGTCACCGCATCCGGGTCGAGCACGGCGCTTCCGGGCACCGAGCCCGGCGCGGTCAAGGTGACGCCCTTCAGCGAGTACCCCGCCAAGGGCCGCGGAACCGGCGGTGTGCGCTGCCACCGCTTCCTCAAGGGCGAGGACGCCCTTGTCTTCGCGTGGGCCGGCGAAGGTCCAGCACGTGCCGCGGCGTCGAGCGGTGCGGCCGTCGACCTGCCCGACGCGACCGGGCGCAGGGACGGCTCCGGAGTTCCCGGGTCCCAGCCGATCGCGGCGTGCTCTGGACCAGTGACCACGCTGCTTCCGCCCGCCGAAGCCGGTGACTCCGGCGACGTGAAAGGCTGACGCCATGCTGACTCGGACACGCTCCCGATTCCTCGTCCTCACAGCGGCCGCGGCAGCCACCGTCACCCTGGCGGCGTGCAGCGGTTCGGGCGCCGAGGAAGACCGGTCCCCCGAGGAGGTCCTCACCGAGGCCAAGACCACCCTCGACGAGACGTCGGGCGTGCACGTCGTCCTGTCCACGGAGAAGCTTCCGCCCAGCGTCGACGGCATCCTCAAGGCCGAGGGTGTCGGCACCCACGCCCCGGCGTTCCAGGGCGACCTGACGGTTGCCGCAGGCGGGATCACCGCCGACGCCGCTGTCGTCGCGGTCGACGGCACCGTCTACGCCAAGCTCCCCTTCACCACCAACTTCACCGAGATCGATCCCGCCGACTACGGGGCCCCCGACCCGGCGGCGCTGATGGAGTCCGAGGGCGGACTGTCCTCGCTGCTCACCGCCGCCGAGGACGTCAAGCAGGGGAAGGCCGTGCGCGACCAGGACCAGGTGCTCACCACGTACACCGGCACGGTGCCCGGTGACGTGGTCGCCGGCATCATCCCCAGCGCCTCGGCCGGGAGCGACTTCGACGCCAGGTTCACGGTGTCCGGCGACGGCGTCCTCGACACCGCCGAGCTGACCGGGCCGTTCTACCCGAAGGTGGACGACGTCACCTACACCATCGAGTTCGACCAGTACGACCTGTCCAGGGAGATCACCGCACCCGAGGAGACCTCCGCACAGTGACCGTGTCCGGCGGTCCGGCCGAGGCGCGGGTGCCGACCCGAGGCGCGCGGTTCCTCCTCGCGCTCGCAGCCGTGGCCGTGGCCTTCGCCGCCGCGGACACCTACGTCGTGGTGCTCGCCCTGCCGGACATGATGACCGGCGTCGGGCTGGCCGTCGACGAGCTGCAGCGGGCTGCGCCGATCGTCTCCGGGTTCCTGCTCGGCTACGTCGCGATCCTCCCGCTGATCGGGAGGATCGCCGACCTCCGGGGCCGGTTGCCCGTCCTCGTCGGCTCGCTCGTCGTGTTCGCGCTCGGCTCCCTCGTCACCGCGGCCGCCTACGACCTGCCCAGCATGGTCACCGGTCGGTTCCTGCAGGGCGTCGGCGGCGGGGGCCTGGTGCCGGCGACCCTCGCACTCGTCGCCGACATGTACCCACCGTCGCGGCGGGGGGTGCCGCTCGGGGTGGTCGGTGCCGTGCAGGAGCTCGGCAGCGTGGTCGGCCCGCTGTACGGCGCGCTGGTGCTCGCCGTCGCCGACTGGCAGGCCATCTTCTGGGTCAACCTCGCCGTGGGGCTGGCGCTCGCTGCGGTCCTCCGTGGCAGCTCCTGGCGCAACACCCCCAAGGAGACGAGCCGTCTCCGCGTCGACCCGGTCGGGGCCGGCCTCGCCGGGCTCGCGGTCACGGCACTGCTGCTGGTCCTGCTGGAACCGGACCCTCTCGCCTCCGACGTCACCCTGGGCCTGGCGTTCGTCCCGGTGGTTGGAGAGACCCGGTGGCTGACGCCGGTGGCCCTCGCGTTCGTGGGGCTGGTGGCCGCGTTCGTGGCCCGCTGCTGGGTCGCGGACGCACCGCTCCTCGACCTCCGACGCTGGGGCCGGATCGCCGGCCAGGCCGACCTGCTCGGCGCGGGACTTCTCGCGCTCGGCCTCAGCGGGGTCATCCTCGCGTTCGCGACCGCCGACCCGGAGGTGCAGGTCTTCTCGCCCGAGGGGCCGTGGTACCTGCTCGTGTCCGGCCTCTCCGCAGTGGCGTTCGGGTTGCGCAGCCGGCGGGCGGCCCATCCCCTCGTCCCGCGAGGCGCTTTCACACAGACTCCTGCCTGGGGCGCCCTGCTGGTCAGCTTCTTCGTCGGAGCAGCCCTGATCGCGGCGCTCGTCGACATCCCCATCTTCGCCCGGGTCACGGTCTACGCGGGCTCCCAGCTGTCTGCCGCGCTGGTCCTGGTGCGGTTCCTCGTGGCGCTTCCGGTGGGTGCACTGGTCGGGGGCTACCTCACCCGGCGCCTGCCCTCCGGCGTGGTCACCGCCGGCGGCATGGCGCTCGCTGCCGGTGGCTTCGGCTGGATGTCCACCTGGGGGCTCGACAGTCTCGACCACTGGGTCTCGACGGTCCCGCTGCTGCTCGCGGGGCTGGGGTTCGGGCTCGCGCTGGCCCCTGTGAACGCCGCACTGCTCGCCGCGACGGAGGACGCCGTGCACGGGGTGACGAGTGCCCTCCTCGTGGTCGCCAGGATGGTGGGCATGCTCGTCGGCATCTCGGCGCTCACCACGATCGGCCTGCGCCGCTACTACGCCGTCCAGGCGGATCTGCCGTCGCCGAGCGAGGTGTGCGACGCGGGCACCCGGTGCTCGGAGTACACCACCTTGCTGAAGGAGGCAGGACTCGCCCAGCTCCAGACCGTCTTCGTCGGGGCAGCTTTCTGCGCGGTCGCCGCGGGAGTGCTGGCCCTGGTCGCCTTCCGCGCCGCCCCCACGCGCGGCATCTCGGCCGCCGAGGCGCTGAGGCAGGCCGGATGAACGCCGGAACAGCCTGTAGCGACGCCTCGGCCGTCGCAGGCGAGCAGCTCGCCGGGAGCGCTCCGCACGCCGTGGCCTGGGTGGCCCTGGAGCAGAGCGGCCCCTGGGGCGCGCGAGCACTGACCGACAGCCACCTTGACCCCGAGCTGGGCAGGAACCTCGAGGCCGTCGCTGCCGCACACCACACACGGCCCGCGCTGATCCGCCGGCCCGGCCGTCACGCGGACGACCACGCACACCCCGCCGGCGACCCGCGTCGGGTCCTCGTCGCCTACACGCATCCGCGCGGCCCCTGGCTGGTCGAAGGCACCGTCGAGCACCCCGAGGACGTCCTGCGGCTCGACTGGTCCGCGCTCGAACGGGGCGACCGCGACGCAGTGCGCCGCTCCCTGCCCGCGCTTGACGCATCGGAACGCTCGCACCTCCTGGTCTGCACCAACGGCACGCGCGACGTCTGCTGCGCACTGAAGGGCCGTCCGGTCGCGCTGGCAGCCGCGAGGACGTGGCCCGGGCTGGTGTGGGAGGTCACGCACACCTCCGGCCACCGGTTCGCGCCGACGGCCGTCCTGCTCCCCGCAGGCACCCTGCACGGGAGGCTGGACACGACCTCGGCGACCGACCTGCTGGAGGCCGCTGCGCGCGGCGAGACGATCCTGGCCGGGAGCCGCGGACGGTCGACCTGGCCGCCACCGGCGCAGGTCGCGGAGCTGGCGGTGCGCGAGAAGACCGGCGAGCTCGGCCTTGCGGCGCTCTCCGTGACCGAGCACGGGGAGACCGGTGAGCATGCCTGGGCGACCGGTGTGGCTCACGTGGACGGTCGCGCCTGGCGGGTCCGGACCGAGTCGCGCGAGTCCGACGTACGACGGGCGGAGTCCTGCGGCAAGGCACTCAAGCCGATGGCCTACTTCAGCAACCTCGTCGAGGAGACACCCGCGCGTCAGTGAGGCGGCACTCGTGCAACGCCCGGAGGTCACTCGTGCGGCGCTGACGTGACACACCCAGTGAGACGCGACCCACCACCGCGGTGTGCATTCGCTAACCTCGGGGCCGTGACCCATGACTTCGACGACCTCATCGACGCCAACCGGCGATTCACGGAAACCTTCTCGCTCAGCGGGTTCGACGGCGTCGCCCACGCGGGCGTCGCGGTCGTCACGTGCATGGACTCGCGCATCGACCCTCTCGGCATGCTGGGCCTGAAGCCCGGTGACGCCAAGATCTTCCGGAACCCGGGTGGCCGGGTCACGCCGCAGGCCCTCGAGGCCTTGATCCTCGGGGTGCATCTGCTCAACGTGAACCGGATCCTGGTCGTCCCTCACACCCGCTGTGCGATGGCGTCAGCCACCGAGAAGGACCTGCAGGAGCGGATCAGCGAGTCGAGCGGCCAGGACGCCTCCTGGCAGAGCTTCGGCGTGGTGGCGGACCAGGCCGAGGCACTGCGTGAGGACCTGACGAAGGTGCTTGCGCACCCGCTCATCCCCGACACCGTCAAGGTGGGCGGCTTCATCTACGACGTCGACACGGGTCTGCTCAGCCCCCTCGACTGACAGCGCCTGACGCGCGTTGACAGGACCTGACGCGCCAGACGTGCGGCCTCGCAAGGCGGAGGAGCGACGGCGTGGTCGGGCGGAGCCCACGTCGAGCGACGACAACGCCGCGAGGGCGTGCGTCTGGCGCGTCAGGCGTCGATGGTGTCGGCGTCTACTTCATATGCCCCCTGCACGATGAACTCCTTGCGTGGAGCGACGTCGGAGCCCATCAGCAGCTCGAACACCGTCGACGCCTCGTCGGCGTCGTCGAAGGTGATCCGGCGCAGGGTGCGGTGCCGGGGGTCCATCGTGGTCTCCGCGAGCTGGTCGGCATCCATCTCACCGAGCCCCTTGTACCGCTGGACGGGCTCCTTCCAGCGGACGCCCTTCTTGGTCAGCTCGGCCAGCTTCCGCTGCAGCTCCGGGTCGGAGTAGGTGTAGACGTACTTGTCCATGCCCTTCTTGGGGTTGGACAGCTCGATCCGGTGCAGCGGGGGTACGGCGGAGTACACCCGTCCCTCGGCGATGAGATCGGGCATGTACTTGAAGAACAGGGTCGTCAGGAGGCACCGGATGTGCGCCCCGTCCGAGTCCGCGTCGGCCATGAAGATGATCCGCCCGTAGCGGCGCGCGTCGATGTCGAAGGTCCGGCCGGACCCGGCGCCGACCACCTGGATGATCGAGGCGCACTCGGCGTTCTTCAGCATGTCGCCGACCGAGGCCTTCTGGACGTTGAGGATCTTGCCTCGGATCGGCAGCAGCGCCTGGAACTCGGAGTTGCGGGCGAGCTTCGCGGTGCCGAGCGCGGAGTCACCCTCGACGATGAAGAGCTCGCTCTTGTCCATGTCGTTGGACCGGCAGTCCGCGAGCTTGGCCGGCAGGGCGCTCGACTCGAGTGCGTTCTTGCGACGCTGGGTCTCCTTGTGCTGCCGGGCGGCGATCCGCGTGCGCGAGGCACCGACCACCTTCTCCATCACGAGCTTCGCCTGGGCCTTCTCGGCGCGCTTGGACGAGGTGAGGAACTTCTTCAGCTCCGAGGACACCACCTTGCGGACGATGCCGCGGGCCGCGGGAGTGCCGAGCACCTCCTTGGTCTGGCCCTCGAACTGCGGCTCGGCGAGGCGGACCGTCACGACAGCGGTCATGCCCTCGAGCACGTCGTCCTTGATGACGTCGAGGTCGTTGGCCTTGAGCTGCCGCGAGCTGCGCAGCACCTCGTTGAACGTCTTGGTGACCGCCTGCTCGAAGCCGGACACGTGGGTGCCGCCCTTGGGGGTGGCGATCACGTTCACGAAGGAACGCAGCTCGGTGTCGTAGCCGGCCCCCCACCGCACCGCCACGTCGACGGTCAGGTCCCGCTCGACGTCCTGCGGGGTCATGTGCCCCTTGTCGTCGAGCAGAGGGACGGTCTCGGTGAACTTGTCGTGCCCCTCGAGACGCAGGATGTCGCTGACCGGCTCGCCGGCGGACAGGAAGTCGCAGAACTCGCTGATGCCGCCGTCGTGACGGAACCGCTCCTCCAGGGGCTCGTCGCCGCGCAGGTCGCGGATCACGAGCTCGAGGCCCGGCACGATGAACGACGTCTGCCGGGCACGGGTGACCAGCTCGTCGTAGGTGAACGTGGCGTCCTTGGTGAAGATCTGCCGGTCCGGCCAGAAGCGGACGCGCGTGCCGCTCACGCCCTTCTTCACCCGGCCGCCCTTGCGGGTCAGGCCGGACTGGGGGGTGAAGTCCGCCGCCGGCCCGTCGGCGGCGAACACGCCGGGCACGCCGCGCTGGAACGACATCCCCTGCGTGGACGGACTGCGGTCGACGTCCACGTCCAACCGGGAGGACAACGCGTTGACGACCGACGCGCCCACACCGTGCAGACCACCGGTGGCGACGTAGGAACCGCCGCCGAACTTGCCGCCGGCGTGCAGCTTCGTGAAGATCACCTCGACGCCTGGCAGCCCCGTCTTGGGCTCCTTGTCGACAGGGATGCCGCGCCCGTCGTCGTAGACCTCGACCGATCCGTCGGCGTGCAGGGTGACCTCGATCAGCTGCGCGGCGCCGGCGAGTGCCTCGTCCACGCCGTTGTCGATGATCTCCCAGACACAGTGCATGAGGCCGCGGGTGTCGGTGGAGCCGATGTACATGCCCGGCCGCTTGCGCACGGCCTCCAGCCCCTCGAGAACGAGGAGATGGTGGGCGTTGTAGGTGTTGTCGATCTTGGTCCCTCCGGCGGTGCGGGCTGGCACGTGACTCCTCGAGACAGGTGGACTTGTTGCGCCCAAATCTACCCGCGACACGCCCACACCCCCGAAACGCCACGCCTACCGTGAAATCACCCCACGAGGGGCCACCATGTGCATCAAGTCACGATGCGGCAACGGAGGTTTCAAACTTCGCGGGTTTGGCAACCATGAGATCCAAGCCGAGTCAGACTTGGTAACGAAAAAGGATGTGTCGGGGGTCACTGGTCTCGGCTGGAGAACCCCGCACAAGTGGGAAGCATCAGGCGTGATTGGATGTTGTGTCAGGGTGAGACGAAGCGGGTAACGCGGACCGGGAACACCGGAGTCGCGCGCGACGTTGAGCAAGACACCATGGAAGGAAAGAGGCCTCTAGTGACCACTGCAGTTGCCCCCAGTACATCGCTGACAGCTGTGGACCGCTGCGACCGGTGCGGTGCCCAGGCCTACCTGCGCGTCGAGCTTTCCGGCGGCGGCGAGCTGTTGTTCTGTGCCCACCACGCGCGTGAGCACGGCGACAGGCTCCGCGAGATCGCCATCAGCGTCCACGACGAGACCGACAAGCTGACCGACAACACTGCTCCGGTCGCCCCCGACGGCGAGCGCTGAGCACCCGCAACCACAGACGAGAGAAAGCCCCGGGCGGTGTGCCCGGGGCTTTCGTCTTCCCGGACCCGGCTCGTGCTCCGGTCCGGAGCGTGGCTGTGACAGGGTGACGGTCGTGAACATCACCGAGCTCCTCGTGGGGGTCGCCATCGCGGTCGGCCTCGTCGGGATCGTGCTGCCCGTCCTGCCGGGCAGCATCCTGATCCTCGGGGCGATCCTGGCCTGGACCGTCGAGGACGGCTCGCACACCGCCTGGGTCGTTTTCGCCGTTGCCACGGCCCTGCTCGTCGCGGGCAGTGTCGTGAAGTACGTCGTACCCAGCCGGGGCCTGAGGAGCAACGGGGTCCCCAACCGCTCCCTGCTCATGGGCAGCGTCCTCGGTATCGTCGGGTTCTTCGTCATCCCGGTCGTGGGGCTCTTCGTCGGCTTCGTGGCGGGGGTCTACCTGTCCGAGTACCAGAGGGTCGGGCCGCTCCTCGCCTGGCCGTCCACCAAGGCAGCGCTGAAGGCGGTAGGCCTGTCCATCCTGATCGAGCTCGCGGCGGCGCTTCTCGCCTCGTCGGTGTGGCTCGCGGGCGCGATCATCACCTGAGCGCAGCCCATGGCCATCTTCCTCGCACTCTTCTCGGCTCTGGCCTACGGACTCTCCGACTTCGTCGGCGGGCTCGTGTCCCGGCGCACCTCCGCCTGGCCGGTCGCAGTCGTCGGACAGCTCTCGGCGGCCGCCTGCACCACGGTCATCGCGGCGCTCGTGCCCGGCTCCCCCACTTCCAGCGACTTCGCCTGGGCCCTGCTCGCCGGCCTGGCCAGCGGCGTCGGCACCGGATTCCTCTACCGCGGCTTCGCGTCCGGCCGGATGAGCGTGGTGGCTCCCATATCGGCCGTCGGTGCGGCCGTGATCCCCGTCGTCGCCGGAGCGGTAGGCGGGGAGCGTATGTCGCTCGTGGTGTGGACCGGCATCGCCTTCGCGCTGCCCGGCATCTGGCTGGTCTCGAGCACCGCGGAGGAGCTCCCCGACGACGAGGAGGAGGGCACGGGCACCGCCTCGAAGGGACGCGCGACTTTCGCTGAAGGTGTTCTCGACGGCGTGCTCGCGGGCCTGGGCTTCGGCGTCCTCTTCGCCGCCCTCGGGCAGGTGCCCGAGGAGGCCGGGCTCTGGCCCCTCGCGACGGCACAGGCGGTGTCCATCCCCTCCGTGGTCGTCCTCGCCGTCACCCTGAGCGCCCGCTGGCTGCCACGCGGCAGGACGGTGTGGTGGGCGCTGCTGGCGGGACCGCTCGGAGCGGCGGCGACCGGCGCGTTCCTGCTCGCCACCCAGAGCGGTTTCCTGACCATCGCCGGTGTTCTCGCGTCCCTCTACCCGGCCAGCACCGTGCTCCTGGCCGCGATCATCCTCCACGAGCACATACACAGAGCCCAAGGCGTGGGCCTTGGGCTCTGTGCGCTGGCTATCGGCCTCGTGGCCGGCGGTTGAGGTCTCGGTCGCCGGTCGCGAGTTGCATCCGGCATGGCCACGTCCGACACGTAGAGATACACGCCGGGAAGGGGTGCAAGTACTGACCCTGCGGAGACGCCGCCGTTGGTGGCCGCTGCTCAGTCGAGGTAGTCGCGCAGGACCTGGGAACGCGACGGGTGCCGCAGCTTCGACATGGTCTTCGACTCGATCTGGCGGATGCGCTCGCGCGTCACGCCGTACACCTTGCCGATCTCGTCGAGGGTCTTGGGCTGCCCGTCGGTGAGGCCGAACCGCATGGAGACGACGCCCGCCTCACGCTCGGAGAGCGTGTCGAGCACGGCGTGGAGCTGCTCCTGGAGCAGGGTGAACGAGACGGCGTCGGCCGGGACGATCGCCTCGGAGTCCTCGATGAGGTCACCGAACTCCGAGTCGCCGTCCTCACCGAGCGGCGTGTGCAGCGAGATCGGCTCTCGGCCGTACTTCTGCACCTCGATGACCTTCTCCGGAGTCATGTCGAGCTCCTTGGCGAGCTCCTCCGGGGTTGGTTCGCGGCCGAGGTCCTGCAGCATCTGGCGCTGGACCCGGGCGAGCTTGTTGATGACCTCGACCATGTGCACCGGGATACGGATGGTGCGGGCCTGGTCGGCCATCGCGCGGGTGATCGCCTGGCGGATCCACCACGTGGCGTAGGTCGAGAACTTGTAGCCCTTGGTGTAGTCGAACTTCTCGACCGCGCGGATCAGACCGAGGTTGCCCTCCTGGATCAGGTCGAGGAAGAGCATGCCGCGACCGGTGTAACGCTTGGCCAGGGAGACCACGAGTCGCAGGTTCGCCTCGAGCAGGTGGTTCTTCGCCCGACGGCCGTCCTCGGAGATCCACTCGAGCTCCTCCTGCGCCTTGGCGGAGAGCTTCCCGCCCTTGGCGAGCTTCTCCTCCGAGAACAGGCCGGCCTCGATCCGCTTGGCGAGCTCGACCTCCATCTCGGCGTTGAGGAGGGGAACCTTGCCGATCTGCTTGAGGTAGTCCTTGACCGGGTCGGCGGTCGCTCCAGCGACCATGACCTGCTGCTCGGGCTCGTCGGTGTCGTCGGCGGCCGAGATGACGAAGCCCTGCTTCTCGTCCTCCTTCAGCGAGGGGTCCTCCGCCAGGTCCTTCTCGAACTGCTCGTCCGGAAGGTCGGGCAGCACCTTCTTGCCGTCGGGGCCGATGACGGGCGCGGGACCGACCCCGTTGGCTTCGACCTCGACGGTCTCGGCGGTCTTCTTGGCCGCGGCCTTCTTCGCGGTGGCCTTCTTGGCAGAGGCCTTCTTCGCGGGGGCCTTCTCAGCGGCCTTCTTCGCCGGCTCTGACTCGGATGGGGCCGCCTTCGCCGTCGACTTCTTCGCCGCGGCCTTCTTGGTACTGGCCTTCACCGTGGCGCGGCCACTGGCTGCCGCCACGACCTTCTTGCGTGCCGAGGAGTCGGCGACGGACAGGCTCACGGAGACCCCTTCCTCGCTCAGGAACCTGAGCAGAGCCTTCAGATGCTGGGGTGAGATAGCCGCGGCTTCGCTGGTGTCACGCACGGCCTCTGCCGTGACCTGCCCTGTTGCCTTGCCCAGCTCTACGAGCGCTACGAGCTCGGGGTGCGCCAGGACTTCAGCGGGGAGCTTGCGGGACGTGTTCGACGACACGAACTACCTCTCGTAAAACGGTTGGGGGCGCGGCAAGGCCCGTACACGTCAAGAGCCGCACTCATATTGTGACACGGTACGACCGCTTTCCAAGTCTGACCCTGCCATCGGCGGGTGTGGCGAACGTCTAGTGCGGCGAACCTCGCACCCTCACCGGGTCTACTTGGCAGCCGCCTTCTTCTCCTTCTTGAACGCGCGCACCCTCTCGAGCGAGGCGCGGTCCACGACGTCGGCGACCGAACGGTACGACCCCGGTTCGGCGTAGTCGCCGGCCGCCTCGGCCCAGCCCGCGGGCTGGACGCCGAGCTGCTTCCCGACGAGCGCGAGGAAGATCTGCGCCTTCTGCCTGCCGAAGCCCGGCAGCGCCTGGAGCCGCTTCAGCAGCTCCTTGCCGGACTCCGCCTCGGTCCACAGACGTGAGGCGTCGCCGTCGTACTCCGCCGCGACATGGGCGGCCAGCGCCTGGATCCTGGCAGCCATCGAGCCGGGGAACCGGTGCACTGCGGGCGGAGTCGCGCACAGCGCGGCGAAGGCGTCCGGGTCTGCGGCGGCGATCTCCGCGGGGTCGAGAGAGCCGAACCGGTCGAGCACCTTCGCCGGCCCCTCGAACGCGCGCTCCATCGGCACCTGCTGGTCGAGAAGCATGGCGGTCAGCAGTCCGAACGGGTACTTGTCGAGAACCTGGTCCGCCGCGGGGTCGCCGGTGATGTTGAAGGCCATGGACCCATCCTGCCAAACCCCGGACGTCATACGCAGTGGCTTCTACGGCGACCACCTCGGATGACGCTCCACGGGACGTCATGCGAGGTGGCTGCCACGGCGACCACCTCGGATGACGCTCCGCGGGATGCGATCCGGGTTACTCCTCGCCCGCCTTGACGGCGAGGACCGGGCAGGGGGCGTCGAGCAGCACCCGCTGGGCGTTGCTGCCGAGGATCAGCTTGCCCACGGGAGAGCGACGGCGGAGTCCGATGACGATGAACTCGGCGTTGACCTCGGTGGCGACGTTGACCAGGTCCTCGGCCGGGTCCATGCCCCGGACCAGCTGGCGGACCTCGTGCTCCACGCCGGCGCCGCGCAGCTCGCTCCTGACCTCCTCGAGCTGGGCCTCCGACTCGATGGCGTCATCACGGTCGAACTCACGTCCCCCGCGGTGAGAGTTCACCACCACCAGGCTCGAACCGCGCAGCCTCGCCTCTTCAGCAGCGCGTCGCAGGGCTGCCTTGCCCTCCGGCTTGGGTACGTATCCGACGACGATGGTCCCCATTGACCGTCCTCTCTACCGCGGCTTCACACGTCTGCGGGCGCAGAACGTTTTCCGGGGGCACGGTATCGCAGGAGTGCCCGATTGTTCCGCCTGTGGACGACCGCGGCACGGAGTGTTCCGAAGACGGCAGGCTTGACCCATGGACTGGCCGACCGACCCCTACCCACCTTTACGCCGAGAGGTCGGCATGCTGCGCGCGAGAGAGAGCCGGCGGGTCTTCGACGTCTCGGTGAGCGTGGGCCTGCCGGCTGGCGAACGAGACTCGTTCGTGGTGCGCGCGCAGGACGTCCCCGCCGTCGACGCCGCGCTGCGAACCGACGTGATCTCTTCACTGGTCGGCCAGACGGGTGACGAGTGTGTCTGCGCATGGGTCACCAGGCCCGGTGTGCCGGATCCGCACGACCTGGACCTGGCGTGGCTCGCCGCCTCCGAGGTGGCTTTCGGGATCCACGGCAGGACCCTGGTGGGCTTCTTCGCGATCACGCGGACCGGCTGGCTCGACGTGAGGACCGGCGAGCGCCGGGTCTGGAAGAGGCTGCGGCTGTGACCGTCAGGCCCAGCTGTGCACCGGCTCGTTCGTGTGCATGTGCTCGTTGTACTCGATCAGGGTCGCCCTGAGCGCGTCCATGCGGTCGCCCGCGCCGCCGTCGAGATGCGCGTGGAACTTCTCGACGAACCATGAGGCGCCGTTCTGCCCCGTCAGGCACCGCTGCTCGATGATCCCGAGCAGCCGGTCGCGCTCGTCGGCGTCCACACCCCACGCGTCGAGACCTGCGCGCGCCATCGGCAACAGTCGGCGGACCACGAGCTCGGTCGCCGGGACCTGCCCCAGGCCGGGCCAGTAGACGTTGGCCTCGATCCCCTGCCTCGCTGCCACATGGAAGTTCTCCTCCGCGGCGCTGAACGACATCTGGGACCACAACGGCCGCTCGTGCTCGGCCAGGGTGCGCACGAGGCCGAAGTAGAAGGCAGCGTTGGCGATCGTGTCGGCGACGGTCGGCCCCGCAGGCAGCACTCGGTTCTCCACCCGGAGATGCGGTGTCCCCTCGACCACGTCGTACACCGGCCGGTTCCAGCGGTAGATCGTGCCGTTGTGCAGTCGCAGCTCGGCGAGATGCGGGGTCTCCCCTCGCTGAAGGACCTCGAGCGGATCCTCGTCCTCGGTGATCGGGAGCAGGGCAGGGAAGTAACGGACGTTCTCCTCGAACAGGTCGAAGATGGAGTTGATCCAGCGCTCGCCGAACCACACCCGCGGGCGGACGCCCTGCGCCTTGAGCTCCTCGCTGCGGGTGTCCGTCGCCTGCTCGAAGAGCGCGATGCGGGTCTCCCTCCACAGCTCCTGCCCGAGGAGGAACGGCGAGTTGGCCCCGAGGGCCAGCTGCACTCCCGAGATCGCCTGGGATGCGTTCCAGTAGGCGGGGAACTCCTCAGGGCTCACCTGCACATGGAACTGGGTGCTGGTGCAGGCGGCCTCCGGGACGATCGAGTCCGTCGTCGTACGCAGCCGGTCCGGGCCGGCGATGTCGATGACGATGTCCTCGCCGCGCGCGGCGAGGATCTGGTCGCTGAGCAGCCGGTACCGCGGGTTGGCGCTCAGCGAGGACGGAGCCATGTGCCCCTCGGCAAGGGTCGGTAGGATCCCGATCATCACCAGGTGTGCGCCCACCTCGCGAGCCTTCATCTCGGCCGTGTTCAGGCTCGCCCGGATGCCGTTCTCGAACTCGGTGAACCCGTGCTGGCTGAGCTGCTTGGGCGGCACGTTGATCTCGAGGTTGAACTGCCCGAGCTCCGTCACGAAGTCCGGGTCGCCGATCTTCTCCAGCGCCTCGGCGTTCGTCAGCGACGGGTTCCCTGCGTCGTCGACGAGGTTCAGCTCGATCTCCAGGCCGGTCATCGGCGCCTCGGCGTCGAAGCGTGACTCCCTCAGCATCCGGGCGAAGACGTCGAGGCACCGACGTACCTTCTCGCGGTACCGGGTCCGGTCCTCGCGCGAGAACTCCTGCGGTGCGACCTCTTCTCCCATACCGGAAGCCTAGAGCCGGAGACCCGCGGCTGCCCACACGAGCGAACCGACCCGCCGTCAGCCCGTGAACAGTGGGAGCATGTTCCGCGGCACCGGCTGCCAGCGAGACGGCGGGACGGCACCGAGGAGCGCCTCGGTCAGCAGGGCCGCGAGGCGGTAGTCGGGCTCGGCTGCCTGGCAGCGCTCGACCGCGCACCAGGCGAGGGCGCCGTCACCCGCCAGCCACGCCGCGAATCCGAGCAGGGCCGCGGGGGCGGCCAGCAGGTCGTGCGGAGCGCGGCGCACGAGGTCACGCCACAAGGCGACATGCGTGGCCGCGTTGCTGCGTGTCATCTCCGCCCAGGCCACGTCGCGAACATCGATCGCCACGAGCGCCACCAGCATCCGTCCGGCCTCTACGTGGTTCAGCGGCCGCCCGTCGGCGAGGAAGGAGCAGACCCGCTCGCGCACCCAACGGCCCTCCGCCACCAGATGCGAGCGGACCGGGTCGGGCGCGGCTGGGTCGTCGGGTTGCCGGGTCGCGGCGTAGAAGCGGTCCATCGCGCGGTCGGCCGCCTCACCCACGGCGTCGAACTCGTCGGTGTCGGTCCCGACCAGCGAGTCCGCGAGCTCCTGGCGGTTGCGCAGGGTGACCTGGCCGTCGAGCACTGACTGCGCGGTGAACGGGTGCGAGCCCACGTCGTACGGTCTGCCCTCGGGCGGGCAGCACGGCTCGAGCCGGTCCGTCGCGGCGTACCACCGCTCACCGTCGGCGCGGATCGCGAGAACCACCGCGACGCCGTCGGCGGCGAGCCCGGCGTCCAGCCGGGTGACCAGATCCTCCGCGAGGCACTGGTCTTCGGTGTAGGCGACGAGCGCGACACGTTGCACGCCGTTCCGGCGGGCCACACCTGTCAGGTGGTCCACGAGCTCGAGCGTGTCCAGGTCGTCCTCGGGCAGGTCGACGCGGGCATGGAAGTGGTCGTCTCCGCCCGCCGTGGTCATCAGCACGAGGGAGTCATCGGGGTGGAAGCCGAGGATGCACGGCACAGCGGCCAGCAGGTCGTCGGGGCTGTGCACGGTGAAGGTTCGTGTGTTCGTCATGGCCGCAACCCTCTGCGAGGAGAGGCCGGCCCGGGACACGGTTCACCCGTCGGTGCACGACGAAGCCGCAACCCGGCCCTGTGGACCGGAGCGGGCCACGGGTGTCCTTCGCGGGGACGGTCCCCACCGACGGGCATCATGGGGGGTGTGCGCACAGACCCGACGATCCTGCATGTCGATCTGGACGCCTTCTTCGCAGCGGTCGAGCAGCGCGACAAGCCGTCACTGCGCGGCAAGCCGGTCATCGTCGGCGGGGTCGGTGGTCGTGGCGTGGTGGCGACAGCGTCGTACGAAGCCCGCGCCTTCGGTGTCAGGTCGGCGATGTCCACGGCCGAGGCGCGCTCCCGATGCCCGAACGCCGCGTTCCTCACCGGCCGTTTCGAGGCGTACCGGGAGACCAGCGTGCAGGTGATGTCGCTGCTGCGCGCCCTCTCCCCCCTCGTCGAGCCGCTGTCCCTGGACGAGGCATTCGTGGACCTGAAAGCCGCCGACATCGACGACATCTCCGTCCAGGGCGTCACCGAGGTCGGCCGACTGCTCAAGGACGGGGTCCACGAGGTGACCGGGGGTCTCCACGGCTCCGTCGGTATCGGGAGCTCGAAGCTCATCGCGAAGATCGCGAGCGACCTCGACAAGCCGGACGGGCTGGTGGTCGTGCCACCGGGCTCCGAGCGTGAACTCCTGCGCCCGATGAAGGTCACCGTGATCCCGGGGGTCGGACCGGCTACGGCGGAGCGACTCCGCCGGGTCGGCGTGCACACGGTCGAGGACCTCGAGCAGGTCTCCGAGGACGAGCTCGTGCGCATCGTCGGCCAGTCCCACGGCAGGTCGTTGTACCGGCTTGCCCGCGCCGACGACGACCGTCCGGTCATCGCCGAGCGGGAGACGAAGTCGGTCAGCGTCGAGGACACCTACGACACCGACCTCGTCGACAGGCGTCTCCTGGAGGGGCTGCTCGACCGGCAGGCGACCAAGGTGACCGACCGGCTGCGCAAGGCCCGGCTCTCCGGTCGCACGGTCACGGTCAAGGTGCGGCTGCACGACTTCTCCACGCACACCCGGTCCGCCACCCTGGCCGGCCCCACCGACAACACCCGGGTCGTGGCTCGCATCGCCCGAGCCCTGCTCGCGGAGCTGGACACCTCCGGTGGCGTCCGCCTGCTCGGTGTGGGGGTGTCCGGCCTCGCGGACTGGATCCAGGAGGACCTCTTCGGCGAGGAGGAGCAGGACCACGAACCGGTCGAACCGCTCGCCGACGCGGCCGTCGAACGCATCACCCGGGGCAGGAAGTGGGCCCCGGGCATGGACGTGGTGCACGCCGAGCACGGCCCCGGGTGGGTGTGGGGCTCCGGCCGTGGCCGGGTGACCGTCCGGTTCGAGACGGCGGAGACCGCTCCCGGGCCGGTCAAGACCTTCAGCGCGGAGGACCCCGACCTGACGCCGCGACCGCGAGGCCGCTACCCGGTCCCCCAGGCACCGGCAGAACCGGCCGGGCCGTCTCCTTGAGAACGGCGCATCCGAACGCGCCTCGGACGACTGGTAGGGCTGACGCGGGTCACTCCCCTGCAGCGACCTGCGTCAGCCCGGCCGCCCATCCGTGAATGTGGAGCCTTCAGGTGGTCAGGTCCGAGTCCGGGTCCTGGTCACCAGCTCAACGCCTCCCGTGGGGAAGTAGAGATCAGTTGGTTACTCGTACCCACCCCTCTCGAGGCTATGCGCGGAAACGGACCACGTCTCCTGGCCGCAGCTGGGCGCACCGCGGAAGGTCGGCGGAGAGCACGACACCCAGCACCGGGTAGCCGCCGGTGGTCGGGTGGTCGTTGAGGAACACGAGCGGCTCCCCCGACGCCGGCACCTGGATCGCTCCGAGGACGATCCCCTCGCTCGGCAGCTCCTCCACCCGGTCCCGGGCCAGCCGCGGGCCGTGCAGCCGCAGCCCGACGCGGTTGGAGTCCGAGGAGACGGTGTACGACGACCCGGCCAACGTCTCCAGCGCCTGCTCGGTGAACCAGTCGTGCCGCGGGCCGGGCGCGAAGCGCAGGGTGACCGGCGGCACCACGCTGCGCACGACGGGGACGTCGACGCCCCTCGGCTCCCCCACGGGATCCCCCACACGCAGCACCGCACCCGCGGCAAGGCGTTCCGGGCCGATCCCGGACAGGGTGTCGGTCGAGCGCGAGCCGAGCACTCGGGGTACGTCGATCCCGCCGGCGCACGCGACGTAGGAGCGGAGTCCCGACCGCGCCGGGCCGACGACCACCGTCTGGCCGGCGTGCAGCGCAATGGCCTCACCGAAGGCGCGGTGGCGGCCGTCCACGGTCACGTCGGCATCGGCTCCGGTGACCGCGACCGTCATGGCGACCGACACCCGGAACGCCACTCCGCCGAGCGTCGTCTCCAGGACAGCCGCGTCCACCGGGTTGCCCACCAGCCGGTTCGCGAGCTCGGCCGCCGGCAGGTCCAGCGCACCGGACCGCGGCACGCCCAGGTGCGCCCACCCACGGCGCCCGCGGTCCTGCACCGTGGTCATCGGGCCGGGGTCCGCCACGACGACCTGCCGCGAAGGCGTCAACGAGCGACCTCGACGAACCGCACGACGGTCCCGGGGGCGAGTGTGGCCGGGTGCTCTCGCATGTCGTCCCACAGGGTGAGCTCGGTGCGGCCGAGAAGCTGCCAGCCCCCGGGCGAGGCGGTCGGGTAGATCCCGGTGAACTCGCCCGCGACTCCGACGGAGCCGGCCGGGACCTTCGTTCGCGGGTTCTCCAGCCGCGGCACGGTCAACCGGTCGGGCAGGCCGGTGCAGTAGGCGAAACCTGGAGCGAAGCCGCAGAACGCGACGACCATCTCCGTCGACGTGTGTGTGTCCACAACCTCCCGCGTGGACATGTCCCACATCCGGGCAACAGCCTCGAGGTCGGGTCCGTCGTACACGGTGGGCACCTCGACGACGCGCGACCGGCCCGGGTCGGCGGCCTTCGGCGACCAGCCCGTGACCTGCCCGACCAGGCCCGGTACGTCCTGGACCCCGGCGAAGAGCACGGTTCGCGCGGCCGGGACGATGTCGACCGCCTGGACCTGCCGCCTCCGCGCCTCGGCGTACAGCGCCGTCGCCTCGTCGGCGCCGTCGACCTCGACGAGCAGCGAGTCCGTTCCGACCGGTATGCACCTCACGCGAAGCTCCGCAGGGTCATCCCGGCCACCTCGAGGGCACGGCGTACCTCGGACGCGCTCCGGACGGCGTGGGGAGAGTCGCCGTGCACGCAGACCGAGGCCAGGCCGCCGGTCCGGGCCATCTCGACGGCCCGGTCCGCGATCACGTCCGGCTTGTGGATCACCGCCCCCGGCTCGCCTCTCGGCATCAGCCGGCCGTCCGGTGTGTAGGCACGGTCAGGGAACCCCTCACGGTGCACCTCCCGGCCGGACGAGTCCGCCATGGCGAGGAGCACCGAGCCCGGCAGACCGAGGACGGGAAGGTCGCCCGATCCCTCGAGGACCGCCGCCGCCTGGTCCTCGTCGTGGACGACGCGGTTGTACAGGGCGCCGTGCGGCTTGAGGTAGGACACCCGGGTGCCGGCAGCGAGGGCGATGTCACCGAGAAGACCGACCTGGTGGGCGACCTGGTCGCGCAGCACGTCGTGGGCGACGTCCAGGGCGACCCGGCCGAAGTTGTCGCGGTCCTCGTACGAGACCTGCGCTCCGATAGTCACACCGCGGGCCGCCGCCTCCTCGCAGACCATGCGCATGATCCCAGCGTCGCCGGCGTGGTAGCCGCAGGCCACGTTCGCGCTCGTGACGACGGCGAGCAGGCCGATGTCGTCGGTGACCTCCTCACCGAGATCTGCGTTCAGGTCGATCACGACACTGGGTCCAGGGGTCCGGCGCACTCCGCCATTCTGCCCAGCCGGGCGATCTCCCATGCGCACTGGTCCTGCCGGATAAGGTCGGCCCCATGACCCGGCAAGACACTGTGAACACCGCCCGCCCGGCCGCCCCGGTCGCCAAGAGAGTCCCGATCGAGCGCACTCATCACGGCGACACGTTCGTGGACGAGTACGACTGGCTGCGCGACAAGGACTCCCCGGAGGTCACCGCCTACCTCGAGGCCGAGAACGCCTACACCGAGGCGAGAACCGCGCACCTGGAAGGCCTGCGGGAGCAGCTGTTCGCCGAGATCAAGTCCCGGACGAAGGAGACGGACCTGTCGGTCCCGTCACGGATCGGGAGCTACTGGTACTACGGCCGCTCCGTCGAGGGCAAGGAGTACGGCATCAGCTGCCGCTGCCCCGTGGGGTCGCCCGACGACTGGACGCCACCGGAGCTGGACGTCGACACGGACGTGCCCGGCGAAGAGGTCCTGCTCGACTCCAACGAGCTCGCCGAGGGCCACGACTTCTTCTCGCTGGGCGCTGCGTCGGTGAGCCCGGACGGCACCCTGCTCGCATTCAGCACCGACACAGTCGGCGACGAGCGCTTCCTGCTCCAGGTCAAGGACCTGCGCACCGGCGAGCTGCTGCCGGACCAGATCCCGAACACCCTCCACGGCGCGACGTGGGACCTGGCCGGGACCACCCTCTTCTACACCACCGTCGACGAGGCGTGGCGCCCCGACAAGATCTGGCGGCACAGCCTGGGAACCGACGTCAGTGAGGACGTGCTCGTCTACCACGAGGCCGACGAGCGCTTCTGGACCTCGGTGGGACGGACCCGCAGCGACAAGTACCTGGTGATCGGCTCCGGGTCGAAGCTCACCACCGAGTACCGCGTGCTCGAGGCCGACGACCCGACGGGCGACTTCCGGGTCGTCGCCCCCCGCCGCCAAGGCGTGGAGTACAGCCTCGAGCACGCCGTGATCGGCGGTGACGACTGCTTCCTGGTGATGCACAACGACGGCGGCGCCGACAACTTCGCCCTCGCCACGACGCGGGTGGACGCCACCTCGCACGAACAGTGGTCGCCGCTGCTCGAGCACGACCCCGCGATCCGGCTCGAGGACGTCGACGCGTTCGCCGGACACCTCGTGGTCAGCCAGCGCAGCCATGGCCTCACCCAGCTCCGGGTCATCACGCTGGACGACCACGGCCTCGCCGACGACTTCCTCATCGACTTCGAGCATCCGATCTACACCGTCGGCGCGGCCGGCAACCCGGAGTTCGCCCAGCCGACGATCCGGCTCGGCTACACCACCATGGCCACTCCCCCGGCCGTCTACGACTTCGACGTGGCCACCCGCGAGCTCACGCTGCGGAAGCAGACCCCCGTGCTCGGCGACTTCGACCCCGACGCCTACGAGCAGCACCGCGAGTGGGCGGAGGCCGAGGACGGCACGATGGTGCCGATCTCGATCGTCTGCCCGAAGGGCACACCACGTGACAGCTCGACCCCGATGGTGCTCTACGGCTACGGCTCCTACGAGGCCTCGATGGACCCCTGGTTCACGATCTCCCGGCTCTCCCTGCTCGACCGAGGCATCGCGTTCGCCGTCGCCCACGTGCGGGGCGGGGGCGAGATGGGTCGGCACTGGTACGACGAGGGCAAGATGCTGGCCAAGCGGAACACCTTCACCGACTTCATCGCATGTGCCCGTCACCTCGACAAGACCGGCTGGACCGCTGCGGACCGGCTCATCGCCGAAGGCGGCAGCGCAGGCGGGCTGCTCATGGGCGCGGTGGCGAACATGGCGCCGGACGCCTTCCGGGGCATCGTCGCCAGCGTCGCGTTCGTGGACGCCCTGACCAGCATCCTCGACCCCTCGCTGCCCCTGACCGTCGTGGAGTGGGAGGAATGGGGCAACCCGCTCGAGGATCCCGCGGTCTACGCGTACATGAAGTCCTACTCCCCGTACGAGAACGTCGAGCCCAGGCAGTACCCCGCGATCCTCGCCGAGACGTCGCTGCACGACACCCGGGTGCTGTACGTCGAGCCCGCGAAGTGGATCGCCAAGCTGCGCGCCACGGCGACGGGCGAGCAGGACTTCCTGCTCAAGACGGAGATGTCGGCCGGGCACGGCGGCGTCAGCGGCAGGTACAACGCCTGGAAGGACCGGGCGTTCAGCTATGCCTGGATCATCGACAAGCTCGGCCGGTCGGAGGGCTGAGCAGAGCGCTGCCTCTCCCATCCGCACGGCCGACGCCTGAAAGTTCCCTGAGAACTCGCCGGAACGGCAACTTCTCGGCCTTCCCAACCGTCCTTACCTACACGAGTTAACCCGGGTTGTCGGGAATCTCGCCGACTCTGTGGTCGTTGAGGTGAATACAGGGACTGCCTTCGGGTATCAGCCCCTGCATAGGAAGGGAGTACCGCATCGTGGCAATGAGTCGTACGCACACGCGTGAGCCTGTCGAGGGTCGTGACAGCGTTGGCATGTACCTCGACGAGATCGCGCGCACTCCTCTGCTGGACGCGATCACCGAGGTAGAGCTCAGCAAGACGATCGAGGCCGGGCTGATGGCGCAGCACCTGCTCGACACCGGTCGGGTCGGTCGCCGCAAGGGCGGCGCCCCCAGGACAGCGAGCGAGGCCGAGCTCGAGTGGCTGGCCGACGAGGGCCAGCGCGCGATCCAGAAGTTCATCACCGCCAACCTCCGCCTCGTGGTGTCGATCGCACGCAAGTACGGTCGCAGCCAGATGCCCATGCTGGACCTGGTCCAGGAGGGCAACACCGGGCTGATCCGGGCCGTGGAGAAGTTCGACTACGCCAAGGGCTACAAGTTCTCGACGTACGCCACCTGGTGGGTGCGGCAGGCGATCACCCGCGGCATCGCCCAGCAGGCGCGCGTCGTCCGCCTCCCGGTGCACGTCGTGGAGGAGCTGAACCAGGTCGGTTCGGCTCGACGGACCCTCGAGCGGCAGCTCGGCCGCGAGCCGGAGCCGGAGGAGATCGCCGGGGAGCTCGACATGGACGTCGACCGGGTGATCGACCTGATCACCTGGGGCCGGGACCACATCAGCCTCGACACCCCCGTGGACGAGGACGGCGACACCTCGCTGGGCGACCTGATCGCCCAGGAGACCGCACCCGGGCCGGACATGACCGTGCTCGACGTGGAGTCGCGGGACCGGCTCTCGAACCTCGTCGAGCTGCTCGACGAGCGGGCAGCGGACATCATCCGCTCGCGGTACGGCCTGGTGGACGGGCGCCAGCACAAGCTCGCCGACATCGGCGCCAAGCACGGCATCTCCGCGGAGCGGGTGCGCCAGCTCGAGCGGGAGGCCCTGGCGCGGCTGCGCGAGCTCGCCGATCCGGACCTGGCCGCCTGAGCCCACACCAGTCCGCCCGCCAGGTTCGGCCGTCGACAGCCCCTCAGTCGGCGGTCGGGCCTGTCGGGACCAGCTTTGCGAAGACCTCCGTGACCTTGTCGCGGAGGTCTTCGAGCGTTCCGGAGTTGTCGATGAGGTACGTCGCGACCGCCTGCCTCTGCTCGCGCGTCGCCTGAGCGGCCATCCGCGCCTCGGCCTCCTCACGGCTCATGCCGCGCAGGTTCATCATGCGCTCGACCTGGGTCTCCACCGGCACGTCCACGACGACCACGGCGTCGAAGCGGCCGCCCTGGCCGGTCTCGGCGAGCAGCGGGATGTCGTGCACGACGACCGTGTCGTGGCCGGCCGCCGCCTCGAGCTCCGCTGCTCTGGCACGCACCCGTGGATGGATGATCGCCTCCAGCCGGCGACGTGCCCCCTCGTCCGCGAAGACGATCGCGCCCATCGCCGGTCTGTCCAGCTGTCCGTCCTCGGTGAGGACGTCGGGGCCGAAGGCCTCGACGACCTCCTTCAGGCCCTCGCTCCCGGGGGCCACGACCTCCCGGGCCAGCTGGTCGGCGTCGATCACCACAGCGCCGAGCTCCCGCAGCATCTCCGACACCGTGCTCTTCCCCGAGGCCACTCCCCCGGTCAGTCCCACTCGCAGCATGTCGGGAAGTCTCCCAGAGCCGCCGGACCGTGTCCCGGCCACCTGGCCCCGGTCACTGGTTCCGGGTCACCTGGTCCGGGTCACCTTGGACAGCTCACCCGGACGGTCCACGTCCACCCCGCGGGCCTGAGCCAGCCGCCAGGCCAAGAGCTGTCCGGCGACCACGGTCACGAGCGGCGTCAGCCAGTCCGCCACGGCAGCCGCGGCTGGAAGGGTGACCCGGCCCGTGCCGACGTCACCGGAGGTAGCACCTTCCGGGGAGACCACCAGCACCGGCGCGCCACGCCTGCGCAGCTCGGACACGATGTCCAGGACACTGGCGCTCGCCGGTTCGTCCGGAGCCAGCGCGACGACGGGCACTTCCGGCCCGACCGCGGCCACCGGGCCGTGCATGAGGTCGGCCGGTGAGTACGGCGCAACCAGGGTGCCGGTCAGCTCGGTGAGCTTGAGCGCGGTCTCGTGCGCGGTCGCGAGGTTGAGGCCGCGGCCGACGCAGACGGCGCGGTGGTGCGGCTCGAGCAGTCTGACGGCCTCGGAGACCCCGTGAGTGTTGTCGATGGCGGCCCGCATCGCGTCGGGCACCCGCTCGAGGTCGGCGTGGTCCTGATCCCTGTGTCGTTGCTCGCCGAGCGCGACACCCAGCAGGGCGACCGCGAGCAGTGACGCCGTGTAGGTCTTGGTGGCGGCGACCGACCGTTCCGGGCCCGCCCCGAGGTCCAGCACGTGCTCCGCCGCGCTTGCCAGCGGCGACCCGGGGTCGTTGGTCACGGCCAGCGTCGGCGCCCCGCTTGCCCGGGCCTGCTCCACGACCCCGACCACGTCGGGCGAGGCACCGGACTGGGACACGGCCACCACCGCGTGCCGTGCCAGGTCGAGGCGGCGCCCATAGACGCTGGCCAGGCTCGGCGTCGCCAGCGTGACCGGGATCCCGAGTCGCAGCCCCCACAGGTACTGCGCGTACCTGGCCGCGTTGTCGGAACTGCCTCGCGCGACGAGAACGACTCCGTCGGGAGCGGACCCGAGCAGGGCCTCCCGCAGCTCGGGCAACCGCGGCCAGGTTGCGTCGAGCAGCCGGGCCACGACCTCCGGCTGCTCGCGCAGCTCTTGCTCCAGGGAGGTCACGCGGCGCCGCCGTTGGCGGTGACGGCGCTGCGGTCGACGGGCCGCCCGGCGACCAGGACCTCCTCCACGGTCAGGTCTTCGGTGAGGACCACCACGTCGGCGGGGCCGCCGGGAGTGAGCCGTCCCACGTCGGTCCGGCCGAGCAGCCGCGCGGGAGCCTCGGTCGCCGCGAGGATCGCCTCCAGCGGGTCCACACCAAGGGCGACCGCGTTACGTACGCCGGCGTCGAGGGTCAGCGCGCTGCCGGCGAGGGCCCCGGCGTCATTGCGCACGGCCCCGCCCCGGACCTGCACCGGGACTCCGGCGAGGGAGTAGGCGCCGTCCTCGCGGCCGGCCGCGGCGGTCGCGTCGGTGACCAGCACCACCCTCCCCCGGGCCGCTGCCCAGGCGGTGCGAACCACGTCGCCCTCGAGGTGGTGGCCGTCGACCACGAGCTGGACGACGACGTCCGTCCGGGCCAGGGCAGCCCCGGGCAGCCCTGGAGCACGGTGGTGCAGGGGGCTCATGGCGTTGAACAGGTGCGTGACGGTCCGCGCGCCGGCGTCGAACGCCGCGTGCGCCTGCTCCGCGGAGGCGTCGGAGTGACCGAGCGACACGAGGACGCCCGCGGCGCTCAGCTCCGCGACCATCGGCAGCGCGCCGGGAAGCTCCGGAGCCAGGGTCACCGCGACGACCGGGGCACGGCGTCGCCACCGGTCCATCAGCGCGGCGTCGGGGTCGCGCCGGTGCTCCGCCGGATGCGTGCCGAGTCGTCGCGGCGACAGGAAGGGCCCCTCGAGGTGCACCCCGAGCGGAAGCGCACCGGCCCCGGGCCTGGCACGTCCCGACGCCAGCACCCGTCCCAGGACCTCGAGCGCACGGTCTGTCTCGGCGGTCGGGGCGGTGATCAGCGTCGGGACCCAGGCAGTCACCCCGTGAGCGGCCAGCGCCCGGCTCACCTGGTCGATCCCTTCCTCGTCCGCGGCCATCACGTCGACTCCGGCGAACCCGTTCACCTGGAGGTCGACGTACCCCGGGGCCGCGATCCGGCCGCCCGGTGACGGAGGGAGCCCGACCCGGGTCACCCGGTCCTCGTCGACCTCCACGTCCCCCGGCAGAAACGCCCCGTCCACGAGCGCGGCGGACACCCCCAACCTGCGCGTCATCTCACGCCACCTTCCGTGTCGTGACCCGAAGCCGGGTCGGGGCTCGTCGTACCGGATGCGGAAGCACAAGGGGCCGGTCACCGGGGCTGATCCTCCCCAGCACCCGTGCCACGGATGCTCCGGTCGCCGGGGTGGAGCCGGGCACACCGTGCCAGGTCAGGAACCCCAGCAGGGCCCACATCACCACCTCCTTGCCACCGGCGGGAATGCCCAGCTCGTCACTGACCGTCAGTCGGCTTCCGTCCATGCATCGGGCGAGGGCCGCCATCAGGGTCGGGTTCGCCGTGCCGCCTCCCGAGGCGACGACCTCGGTCACGTCGTACGGCGCGACGGCCTGCGCGACCGTGCGCGCGGTCAGCTCGGTGACGGTGGCCAGAACATCCGGCCAGGGCAGCGGTCCGCACGCCGCGAGGCTCTCGTCGAGCAGGGCTGCCGAGAAGGTCTCGCGGCCGGTCGACACCGGCGGCTTCCGGGTGAAGTGAGGGTGGGACATGAGTCGGTCCAGCAACCCGGCGTGGACCTGTCCGCGCGCTGCCAGGGCACCGTCCCGGTCGTAGCGTTGCGCACCCTGCGTCGCCCGCTCGGCCGCGAGGTCGAGCAGGCAGTTCGCCGGCCCGGTGTCCCATGCGAGCGGCGCTCGGCCGTCCCGGACGACGGTGACGTTGGCGATCCCCCCGAGGTTCAGGGCGGCTCTGGCACCTCGCCCGCCTGCCAGCCACAGCGCGTCGAGGGTGCTGGCGAGTGGCGCACCGTGTCCCCCGGCGCTCACGTCCCGGGCGCGCAGGTCCGACACGACCGGCAGGCCGGTCGCCTCGACGACCCAGGCCGGCTGGCCCAGCTGCAGGGTGCCCAGGCAGTGCCCGTCCACGACCTCGTGGTGCACGGTCTGCCCTGGGGACACGACCATCGTGGGCCGGGCTCCGGCCGCGGACTCGGACGCGGTGACCGCGCGGGCAGCGGCGGCGCCCACCGCCCGGCCGACCAGGGTGTCGACCGCGCACATCTCGGCGGCGGTGGTGGCCGCCGGCGGCAGGAGGCCGAGCACGCGCTGGGACAGACCGTCCGGCCACGGCTCGGTCCAGGTGTCGAGGACGGCCAGCGCGAGGTCACCGTCGCCGTCCCAGTCGAGGTCGACCAGGCCGACGTCCAGACCATCGGCGGAGGTCCCGGACGCGACGGCGGCGACGATCACCTCGGCACCTCGACGCCCGACCGTGGGGACGCCGCGGCCAGAGCCGATCGCACGTGCCCGCCGTGGCCGTCGAGCAGCGTCTGCGCCTCCACGACGTCCACGCCGGCAAGGATCGCCAGGAGGGCCGTCTTGGTGCGCCACTGCGCGGCCTCCAGCATGGTCAACGCGTGGCCGTCGTCGACGCCCGTGGCCTCGCGCAGGATTCTGCGGGCTCGGCGGCGCAGCTTCTCGTTGGAGGCCATCACGTCCACCATCCACGCCCCGTAGGTCTTGCCGTTGCGGATCATCGCGCCGGTGGAGATCACGTTGAGGGCGACCTTCTGGGCGCTGCCTGCCTTGAGCCGCGTGGATCCGGCGAGTACCTCGGCGCCGGTGAGCAGCTCCACGGTCACGTCGGCGTGGTCCCGGGCGGGGCTCCCGGGGTTGTTGACCACGGCGACCGTCGCACATCCGTGCTCACGTGCGGTGTCGAGAGCGGACAGGACGTACGGCGTCCGGCCCGAGGCGGTGATCCCGACGACCAGGTCATGGGCGCTCAGCCCGAGCGCGCGAAGGTCCTGGGCGCCGGCTTCCGTGTCGTCCTCGGCCCCCTCGACAGCCCGGGCCGTGGCCTGGTCACCACCGGCGAGGACGGCGACGACCGTGGCGGGCGTGGTGCCGAAGGTCGGTGGGCACTCGGCGGCGTCGAGCGCCGCCAGTCGGCCAGGCGTCCCCGCGCCGACGTAGACGATCCGCCCGCCATGAGCCAGGGCGTCCCCTGCCCGGTGCACGGCCTCGGCCAGCTGGTGTCGGGCCTTCGACAGCACCTCCGGCACGGTCGCCTCGGCGTCGAGGAGGATCCGCACGAGCTCCTCGGGACCTCGGACGTCGAGATCGGCCAGGTCGTCGCGGACCTGCTCGGTGGCGAGCACGTCGACGTCGACAGCTTCCCGGCCGCGGGGGTCGCGTCGTCCGCTGCTGTCGGCGCGACCCACCGCTCGACAAGTGCCGTCGACGGGGCCGGTGTCCGCGTCCGGGGCAGGGCCGACCCGCACCACCCGGGCCTCGTGCGGCAGGTCGTGCCGGCGGGCGAGCAGCGCCGCGCCGTCCACGCCCGCACCGAGCGTCGCCTGGACGCCGAGGTCGTCGGGAAGCAGCTCCTCGAAACGCTTCATGAGTGGCCGGGCGGTGGTCAGTCCGCCGACCAGGGCAACCCGAGTCTCACCCGCCGCACCAGCCGCGGCCGCGGCGAGGTCCACCCAGAACCGGGCGGCACGGTCGAGGATGCCTGCGGCAGTGCAGTCCCCGGACTCGGCGGCGGCAAGGACGTCGGGGGCGAACGATGCGGTGGTGCGGGCCACCGCGGCGTCGGCGGCCAGCGTGCGCGGCAGCGCGGTGAGGTCACCGAACCGGGCCGAGGCCAGGGCGGTGAGTGCGGTGGCGGGGCCGCGCCCCTCACGCGCCAGCAGCACCGCGCGCAGCGCCTCCCGTCCCAGCCACGCCCCGCCACCGTCGTCGCCGAGCCATGGGCCCCAGCCGTCGACCTGGGCGAAGCGACCGTCCCGGGAGACCCCGAGGGCCACCGACCCGGTGCCCACAGCGACCACTGCGCCGGGGTCGCCGCCGAGCGCGCCGGCGTGTGCGACCACCGAGTCCGACGTGACACCCACCGAGCAGCCATGAAACCGACGGCTGAGGCGCTCGGCCAGCTCGCGTGCCTCGGCGGGCGCCGCCTCCGCGCCGGCGGCGCCCACGACCATCGCGGCAAGCCGACCGCCGTCCGTCGGCAGCACCGCGCAGACCGCCTCGACCGCCGCGCCGACCCCAACCGGGTCGGCCAGACCCGGCGCCCCGGGCCCTTCGAACAGGTCCCGCGGCGCTCCACCGTCGAGCACCAGCACGCGACACCCGGTCTTGCCCAGATCGACGCCGGCTACCTGTGTCATCGCTTCGATCCTCCCAGCATCAGGTCCGCCACGGCCTCGGCCGTGGCGCGGCCACCCCCGAACGTGTGTATCGCGCGGTCTCCCGGGTCCGCGGCCCCTGCTACCCCGCCGTACACGACAACCGCGTCAGGGCGGCGTGCGAGGACGGCCTCCACGGCGGCACGTGTGCGAGGGTCGGGACGTCCCTCGACCAGCAGCACCACCGAGCGACCCGGAGCCTGGTCGACGCATCGGCCGGCCTCGTCCGGACTGCCCACGTCGAGGAGCCGCCAGCCAGGACGTCGTCTGCGTAGCACCGACACAAGCGCCGACTCTCGCCGTCCCGCAGCGAAGCCGACTGCGGTCTGCGCGACCACGACGAGCGCGTCACCGGCGACCGTGACGTCACCCCGGACCCGCAGGGCACGGCGGGCCACCTCCACCCCCTGTGCCAGGGGTTCGGGCGCGCGCGGCTCCCGCGCGCCCGGGTCTGCGGCGCCGGCCGTCTCGGCCGCCCAGCTCCCGAGGTCCGCCACTCGCGCGGAGGCCTCCTCGAGCCGCTCCAGGCCGAGCGTTCCCTCGCGCACGGCCCGCTCGACGGCACCGATCACCTCGTCGACCGCGGCCTCGTCGTGGTACGGGTCCGGGAACACCGGGTTCCCCACACAGAGCAGGTCGGCACCGGCGGCGAGCGCCTGGACCGCGCCGGCCGCGCGTCCCACTCCGTCCGCGACGGCCCGCATGTCGAGGGCGTCGGTGACGACGACCCCGGTGAACCCCATCTCGTCGCGCAGCATCCCGAGCAACCTCGGGCTCATCGTCGCCGGACGGTCGTCGAGGGCGCGCACGACGACGTGCGCGGTCATCACGCACCGGGCACCCGCCGCGATCGCCGCGGCGAACGGTGGCAGGTCCCGGGCCCGGACGACGTCAGCGGACGCATCGAGCACCGGGAGCGTGACATGGGAGTCGGTGCGGGTCGCCCCGTGGCCGGGGAAGTGCTTGACGCACGCCGCGACCCCGGCCGCCTGCAGCCCCACGACGAACGCGGCACCGTGCCGGGAGACAAGGTCGGGGGTGTCTCCGAAGGAACGGACCCCGATCACCGGGTTGTCGGGCTCCGAGTTGACGTCGACGACCGGGGCAAGGGCCAGGTCGACCCCCGCGGCACGGACCTGTGCGCCCAGCCGGGCGGCGACCTCCTCCGTCGTGGCCGGGTCGTCGAGCGCGCCCAGCGTGGCGTGCCCGGGCCAGGACGAGCCGGCCGCTGCCTCGAGCCGGGTGACCGTTCCGCCCTCCTCGTCACTGGCGACGAGGACGCCTCTGCGTCGCCGGTGCAGGTCGCCGGTGAGCGAGCGCACCTGCTCCGGCCCGGTGATGTTGTGGCCGAACAGGCAGACCCCGGCCAGCCCTTCCTCGAGGTGGCGGCCGAGCCAGTCCGGCACCGTGGTCCCGACGAAACCAGGCATCAGTACCGAGGCGGCGAGGCGACGCAGGTCGCTCACCCCTTCACCGCCCCCGCGACGAGACCAGCACTCAGGCGCCGTTGGACGGCGACGAAGAAGAGCATCACGGGGATCGTGATCAGGGTGGACCCGGCCATCACCGCGCCCCAGTTGGTGCCGTACTGGGTGAAGAACTGGCGCAGTCCCGCGGCCACGGTGTAGGAGTCCTGGTCGTTGAGGAAGGTGATCGCGAAGACGAACTCGTTCCATGCCGTGATGAACGAGAAGACACTCGTGGCGACGAGACCGGGGGCGCACAGCGGAAGCAGGATCGTCCAGAACATCCGGGGCCAGGAAGCCCCGTCGACGTACGCCGCCTCCTCGAGCTCCCTGGGCACCGCGGCAACGAAGCCGCGCAGCGTCCAGATCGCGAACGGGAGCGAGAACGCGACGTAGACGATGACCAGCCCGAGCAGATGGTTGAGCAGCCCCAGAGTCTTGGCCTGGATGAACAGAGGGATGACGAGCGCCTCGAGCGGGACCATCTGCACGACCAGGACCATCACCAGGAGCGCCGTCCGGAACCGGAAGACGAACCGCGAGACGGCCACCGAGGCCAGCAGCGCCAGCAGCCCGCTGACCAGGACCGTGGCCAGGGCGACGACCAGCGAGTTGCGGAGGTACGTCGTGAAGCCGCCCTCGTCCAGGACGAACCGGAAGTTCTCGAGAGTGAGCTGGGTCGGCAGCAGCGACCGGGAGCCGTCGCCGGCCCGGGCGTCGACCGCCGTCGAGACCATCACGAACACGGGGAACAGGCTGAACGCCAGCACGGCGAGGCAGGCCAGCGCGACGAGGACCCGCTGGGACCCGCGACGGCGACCACCCGGCCGCCGCGTGGCGAGACTGCTCACAGCTCCTCCTGGCGGAACAGGGTGCGCAGGTAGACGGCGGTGATGACCAGCAGCAGGAACGTCAGCAGCACCGCGATCGCCGCGCCGAGGCCGTAGCGGTTCTGTGAGATGGCGGTGATGTAGGACCAGGTCCCGAGGTTGAGCACCTCGCGGTTGGTGCCGGACCCGCCGGGCATGAGGTAGATCTGCGTGAACACCTTGAAGTCCCAGATCGTCGACAGGATCGTGACCACGGCGAACACGGGTTTGAGCAACGGCACTGTGATGTGCCAGAACCTCCGCCAGGCACCGGCGCCGTCGAGCGCGGCAGCCTCCAGCGTGTCCTGAGGAACGGTCATGAGGCCCGCCAGCACCGTGACAGCCACGAAGGGGAAACCGTGGTGAACGACGTTGAGAGTGGCGATCGCGTAGAACGGCAACCGTTCGGTGAACCAGTTGGTGGTGTCCGGGTCCACCAGGCCGAGCGAGCCGAGGAGCCGCATCACGGCGCCGCTGCGGGGGTCGAACAGGAAGACCCACACGTAGGTGCCGGTCACGGCGGGGACCGCCCAGGCCACCATGATCGCGCTGGTGAGCACGCCACGGGCCCACATGCCCACGGAGGCGAGCAGCAGCGCCACGAGCGTCCCGACCACGACCGTGAGTGCGACGTTGACGGCCGCGAAGACGGCTGTGTTCGGCAGCGCCACCTTCCACAGCAGGGGGTCGGTCAGCACCTCACGGAAGTTGGCCAGCCCCACCCACGTGGACTCGCCGGTCACGAGCTCGCGGAGCCCGAAGTCCTGCACCGAGAGCACGGCGACCCGGTAGAGCGGGTAGAGGAGCAGCCCGCCCAGGACCACCAGCGCGGGCGCGAACAGCGCCCAGGGCAGCCAGCCTGGCTCCAGACCCCGCCGTCGCCGCGGACCCGGCGCCGCGGGCCGGGACGGTTCGTCCGCCCCGGTCCGCGGCGACTGCGAGATCGTCGACGTCATCGAGGGCTGTCAGCTTCCGCGGGAGAAGATGTCGTCCATCTCCTGAGCGGCGGTCTTGCTTGCCTGCTCGACCGACGAGTCCCCGGAGAGGATCGACTGCAGCATGGCCGAGACCGTCTTCTTGCCCTGTACCTGTCCGTACAGAGGCGTGACCGGGAGGCTCGCGCCGCCCTCGACCATCTGCGTGGCGAACGGGGCAACGACCGGGTCGTCGGCCTCCTGCACCTTCTCCAGCAGTGTGGTCGTTCCGGGGAAGAAGCCCGACTGCTGGCTCCACTTCTCCGCGAACTCACCGGTCGACATCATCTCCACGAGGGCCCAGGCGAGGTCAGGGTTCTTCGCGGTCTGGAACACCGACAGGTGCGACCCTCCCAGGAAGGACGGGGACACGCCCCCGTCGGGGCCCGGGATCGGGAAGGCGCCGATCTTGCCCTTCAGGTCGGGGTTGTTCTCCACCAGCGCGCCCGGGGTCCAGCTGCCCGAGATCATCATGGCGACCTCGTCGCGCGAGAACGCGTCGCTCAGGTCGGCCTCGGTCCACGTCGTCGCCGCCGGGGTCGAGAACCCGTGCTTGCGGGCGAGGTCGGTGTAGAACGTGATGCCCTCCTGCGCCTCGGGCGAGTCGATCTGGCTGGTCCAGGTGTCCCCGTCCTGGGTGGCGATCTCTCCGCCGTTGCCCCAGATGAACGGGTAGACGCCGTACTCGCTGTCACCGGCCACCGGGAACGCGAGCATGTCGGGGTTGCTCTTCTTGATCTTCTCGGCCGCCGCGACGAGCTGGTCCCAGGTCGTGGGCGGCTCCAGCCCGGCCTTCTCGAAGACATCCGTGCGGTAGACGATCGACCGTACGCCGGCATACCACGGCATGCCGTAGAGAGTGCCGTCCACCGTGCCCGCCTCGACGAGACCGGGCACGAGCTCGTCGCCGACCCCTGCCTTCTCGAGCGGCCCGCTGAGGTCCATCAGCGCCCCGGCGTCCGCGAACTCGGGCGTCCAGGTGGTGCCCACCTCGGCCACGTCGGGTGTCGTGCCGCCTGCGATGGACTTCACGAACTTGTCGTGGGCCTCGGCCCAGGGGACGAACTGCACGTCGAGCTCGGCGCCGGTCTCGTCCTCGAAGGCCGTGGACAGGTCGTCGAAGTACGGCTCCGCGTCCGGGTTGGTGCCCTCCATGATCCACACGGTGAGCTTCTCGCCATCTGCGGAGACCGGCTCGTCGCCGGCCTTGTCGAAGCCCGTCGATCCGGACGAGTCGTTGCCACAGGCTGCCGTGAGGAGGCTGACCGCGGCCACCGCGACCGCCCAGCGTCTCAGAGTCATGGGGGTTCCCTTCGTAGGTGTGGCGCGCCCCGCGACGGTCGCGGAGCACCGCATATTAGACCGTCGGTCTAGACCTATGGTCCAGATTGTGGATGAGCTGACGTGCTCTCGTCAAGAGCCGGAGCGCCCCGCGTCCGGCGGGAAGATGTCGACGACGATGCGATAACGGTCCCCCCGGTAGACGGAGCGGACGAACTCCGCCACGCCACCGCCCGCGACCCGCGACGTCCGCTCGAACAGGAAGACCGGCGAGCCGGGCTCGACTCCCAGGAGCTCGGCGTCCTCGGCCACGGCGAGCGCGGGCTCCACCGTCTGGGTGCCGGCCACCACGGGGTTGCCGAACCGTTCGGAGAGCAGCTCGTAGAAGGAGGTCCCCTCCAGGTCCTCCCCCGTCAGGCCGGGCGCCACGGTCGCGGGAACGTGCAGGTCCTCCAGGGCCATGGGCAGGTCGTCCGCGAGGCGGAGCCGGCGCACGTGCAGCACCTCGGTCTGCGGCGGGACCTCGAGGAGAGAGGCCAGCATCATGCCCGCGGGGAACCGCCGCGCGGACAGCGTGTGGCTCCCGGGCCGCAGACCACGGGCACGCATGTCGGCGGAGAACGAGGTCGCGGCGAGCCGCTGGGTGACCTTGGACGCGGCGACGAACGTGCCCGCCCCCTGCCGCCGGATCAGCCGGGACTCCCCGACGAGCCCGTCCACGGCGCGTCGGAGCGTCATCCGGGCCACGCCCAGGGTCCGGGCGAGGTCCCGTTCCGGTGGGAGCGGCTCCCCGGGAGCGAGCCCCGCGATCAGCTGCTCCAGGCGCTCGCGGACCTGCTGCTGCTTGGCCGGGCCTGGCCCGGGCGCCACCGTGGTCATGGACCATTGGTACAGCATCGGCGACCTCCGGGCCAAGCGGCCGCTCCGTCCGTGCCCAAGTCACCGCGCCGCGACGGGTCGACCCGGCCGGCTCTCCCGGTAGGCACGATCCAGCGCGGTCACGTAGTAGGTGACCTGCCCCGTCGAGGGAGCCTCCGCATCGACGTACCTCTGTTCCCCCTGGCCGTCACGGCGTACGGTCGCCACGAGGTGCTCGGCGTCGGCGAGGTCGCAGGGGCCGGCCGCCCGGCCGTCCACGCGGTACAACGCGTAGGACGAGCCCTGCCCTCGCCACGTGAGTGTCACACCCTCGTCCCCGCGCTCGGCCCCCTGCAGTACGACGGGCCGAGGAGCCCGGCCGGGGACGCCGGCGGTGACCGGGATCAGCGCCGGGTGCGCGTAGTGCTCTGCCTCGACCATGTCCATGTGCCCCAGCCGGTTGGCACGCACGTCCTTGGCGGAGAAGTAGATGTCTCCGTCCACCTGCGGGTGGTCGCGGTTGAACGTCAGGTGTCGGCTCATCTCCGCCGGGTCGCTCCACACCGGCGACTGGGTCGACGTACCCACCTTGTAGGTGGCCTGGCCGATGTAGAGCTGTACGTCGGTGCCGGCGACCTGCTCGGACCACCACGGCACCAGGGCGCCGTAGTCGGCGGGCGCGAAGCCGATGTTCCAGTAGACCTGCGGCGCGATGTAGTCCAGCCACTCCTCGCGCACCCAGCGCCTGGTGTCGGCGTAGAGGTCGTCGTAGGTCTGGGCGCCGGCGGTCGTGGCCGACCCCTCGGGATCGGTTCCGGCGTTGCGCCAGACCGCGAACGGGCTCACGCCGAACTTCACCCAGGGCTTCGCCGCGTGGATCCGCTCGTCCAGCTCGGAGACCAGCAGGTCGGTGTTGTTCCGCCGCCAGTCGCCCCGGTCGGCGAAGCCGGCACCATGCTCGGCGAAGGTGTCGGCGTCGGGGAACTCTCGCCCCGCCACCGGGTAGGGGTAGAAGTAGTCGTCGAAGTGCACCGCGTCCACGTCGTACCGCTCTACGGCCTCCATGATCACGTCCTCGACGTGCGCGCGCACCTCGGGCAGGCCAGGGTTGTAGTAGAGCTTGCCGCCGTACTCGACCACCCACTCGGGGTGCTGAAGCGCGGGGCTGTCCGGCGCGAGTGCGGTGCGGTCGGCGTTCATCGAGACCCGGTAGGGGTTGAACCAGGCGTGGAACTCCAGGTTCCTGGCGTGCGCCTCCCGGACCGCGAACTGCAGCGGGTCGTAGCCGGGGTCGCCGCCGGGCTCACCGGTCAGGTAGCGCGACCACGGCTCGAGGTCCGAGGGCCAGAAGGTGTCGGCCGTCGGCCGGACCTGGACCACGACGGAGTTCAGGCCACGGTCGACGGCCCCGTCGTACCACGCCCGGAGCTCGGCCTTCTGCTGTGCGGGCGAGAGACCGGTCCGCGACGGCCAGTCGATGTTCACCACGCTCGCGATCCACTCCGCGCGCAGCTGCCGCTTGGGAGCGTCCGGCGAGACAGTGCACTCCGCCTGGTCCGGGTCCGCCCCGGAGGCACCGGCCGAGACCGACGCGACGGCAGATGTCCCCGCGAGGGTCATCGAGGCGGTCAACACACTGGCGACGAGCAACCGACGACGCATACGCCCACACTCCCGACAATTTGGGTGAACCATTGGCCTAGACCAATCAACCCCTACTCTGCCGGTGTGTCAAGACCCCTCTTTCTCGGTGGCCGATGCCCTCGGACCTCGACCTCGGCTGACAGCAACCTGTCGGTGGCCCGTGGCAGGCTCGCGGCATGGCCGCCTCTGCTCCCTTGACCCAGTACTTCGTCGCCTCCAGCATCGACGGGTTCATCGCCGATGAACACGACAACCTCGACTGGCTGACCCAGTCGGGCGACAAGGATGACGAGAACCCGTACGACCGGTTCATCGAGGACGTCGGTCCGCTGGCGATGGGCGCGACGACGTACGAGTGGATCAACCGGAACTACCCCGGCGAATGGTTCTACGACGACCGGCCGACCTGGGTGTTCACCCACCGCGAGCTGCCGGTGATCGAGGGCGCGAACCTCGTCTTCACCCAGGATGACGTGGCCAAGGTCCACGCCGACATGGTCGCGGCCGCCGAGGGCAGGAACATCTGGCTGGTCGGCGGGGGCGACCTGGTCGGGCAGTTCCTGGACCACGACCTGCTCGACGAGATCTGGCTCTCGATCGCACCCGTCACCCTCGGCAAGGGAGCGCCGCTTCTCCCCCGCCGCCACACCACTCCGATGACCCTGCAATCGGTGGAGCGAGCCCGGAGCGGCACGTTCGCCCACCTGCGTTACTCACTGCGCTGAGCTCGCCCCGTCCACGGGCGAACGGGGCGGCGGACGGCGGGTACCACCCCTGACAGGATGGGCCCGTGTCCCACATCGAGATCAGGCCCGGTGACCGCATCGCGCTGCTTGCACCGGGCTCGGAGGACTACGTCCGGCTGGTGATCACCTTCCTGGCCGCCGGCATCGTCCCGGTGCCACTCGACCCACGGCTGACGGAGTACGAGCTGCAGGGGATCCTCGACGACGTCTCACCCAGGCTCGTCGTCGACGGACACGAGCAGGTCACCGAGATGCTCGCGAACGCGCCCGAGCACACCCGCTTGGGCCTGCCCCTGGCCAGGCCCATGCACATGACGAGTGGCACCACGGGCACTCCCAAGGGCGTCTGGTCCGGGATTCTCGCCGAGGACGCCGCGCGGGCGCTGGTGGCCGAGGAGCGTGACCTGTGGGGCTTCACCGGTTCCGACGTACACCTGGTGCTCAGCCCGCTCTACCACTCCGCGCCATTGCGGTTCGCGACGGGCACGCTGCTCGCGGGCGGCCGGATCGTGGTGCCCGGCCCGTTCGACGCGGCGGCGACGACCGAGGCGATCACCACCCACCGCCCCACCACGATGTTCTGCGTGCCGGCCCATCTGCAACGGCTCTTCAGCCACTGGGACGAGGTCGGGGTGCCCGACCTGTCGTCGTTCCGCCTGGTCGCGCACGCGGGTGCGGCCTGCCCGCCGCCCGTCAAGCAGCGACTGCTCGAGCTGTTCCCGGACGGGACGACCTGGGAGTTCTACGGCTCCACCGAGGGGCAGTTCACGGCGTGCCGGAGCGAGGAGTGGCTGCGTCACCGGGGGACTGTGGGCCGCGCCCGGCCGGGACGGACCATCACGGTCGACGACGACGGCACCCTCTGGTGCGTAGTGCCGGAGCACGCGCGGTTCACGTACTGGAACGCCCCCGAGAAGACCGCGGCCTCGTGGCGCGAGACGCCGCTCGGTCCGGCGTTCACCGTCGGCGACCTGGGCCGGATCGACGAGGACGGGTACGTCTACCTCGACGGGCGCCGGGACGACCTGATCATCTCCGGAGGAGTCAACGTCTACCCGGTCGAGGTCGAGCACGTGCTCGGAGAGCATCCCGGCGTGGACGACGTCGCGGTGTTCGGCGTCGACGACGAGCGCTGGGGGCAGCGCGTCTGCGCGGCCTTCGTGGGCACAGCAGCCACAGACGCCCTCGCCGAGCTCGCGGTCACCCATCTGGCTCCTCCGAAGCGGCCCAAGGAGTACTTCGCGGTGGAGGAGCTGCCCCGCACCCCGAGCGGCAAGGTGAAACGCCTCGAGCTACCCGGCCTCCTCGGCCTCCAGAGCTGAGCAGGAGAAGGTACGCCGGTACTGCTGCGGGCTGACACCCCTGGCTCGGGTGAAGTGATGGCGAAGCGTCGCCGCGTTGCCGAAGCCGACGTCGTTCGCGATCCAGTCGATCGGCCGCTCGGTCGTCTCGAGCAGCTCCTCGGCCCGTAGCACCCGCTGCCGGGTGATCCACGTGTGGGGCGTCGTGCCGGTCTCCGCGCGGAAGCGGCGCGCGAAGGTCCGGGCGGACATGTTCGACCGCGCGGCCAGGAAGTCGACGTTGAGCGGCAGAGCGAGGTTCTCGGTGATCCAGGTGAGCAGCGGGCCCAGGGTCTCGACGTCACAGTCGGGCACAGGCGTCCGGATGAACTGCGCCTGGCCGCCGTCACGCTGCGGGGGCACCACCATGCGGCGGGCCACCATGCTCGCGACGCTTGCGCCGAACTCCTTGCGGTAGAGGTGCAGGCACGCGTCCAGACCGGCTGCCGACCCGGCGCCGGTGATGACGGGGTCCGCGTCGACGTAGAGCACTTCCGGGATCACGTTCGCCTTCGGGAACTTCGCGGCGAGCTCGTCGGTGTAGAACCAGTGCGTGGTGCAGTCCCGGCCGTCAAGCAAGCCGGCCGCGCCGAGGGCGAAGGCCCCCGAGCAGACCGACATCACCCTGGCTCCGCGGTCGTAGGCCGCTCGCAACGCCTCGACGACCGGCCCCGGCACCTGCTCGTCGCGCGGGACGGCGGGCATGGCGACCAGGTCTGCCTCCTCGGTCCGGGACAGGTCGTGGTCGGTGTGCACGCTGAAACCGGCGCTGGTTCTCACCCCGCCTCGCGTGGGGGCGCAGACGGCGAAGTCGAAGGTCGGGAGCCCCTGGTCCGACCGATCGGTGCCCCACGCCTCGCACAGGACCCCGAGCTCGAAAGGAGCCACACCGTCGTACGCGATCACCGCGACGTTGCTGATCATGCGTCCATCCTGGCACAGAGATGGCAGATAATCGACGGCAAATGTCATTCCTGCCACTCGTGGCAGGAATGACACGGGAGCATGATTACTGCCATGACCGAAACCATTCTCATCATCGTGACCCTCGTCCTGGCGGCTGTCGCCCTCGGCTACCACACCTTCCGAGTCATCCAGAGCGACGGCTACGGGTCGAGCCGCCCTCAGCCGCCGGCGAGCCACCCCCGCGACACCTTCGATCCCTCGAGCCGGCGGGCCGGCCTCGCCTGAGCGGGTGGCGGCTCCGTCAACCGACGGGCGCTGCCCCCGCGACGACGGCCACGCTGTCGGATCGCGGACCGTCGACACCGTCGTTCGTCGGCTGCACGGCGTACTCGTAGGTGGAACCCCCGACGAGTCCCTCCACCGTGAAGGACGTCGAGGCCAGCGGTCCCGGAAGTCGTGACCACTCCGCCTGGGCCGAGGCGTCTCGTTGCCACACGTAGTACCCGGTCGCCTTGTCGGCGGGCGTCCAGGAGAGGGCGGCGCCGGACCCGCTCGGGACCGCCATGACACTCTGGACCGGCCCCGGCATCGCGGGTTCAGGGGTGACCGTGACGGTGTTCGACCGGACGTCGGTCGACGCCCATCTGCCCTTCTCCGGCTGGAGACGGAACGCATAGTTGTGCCCGTTCTCCAGCCCGCTGGCCGGCCAGGACGTCCCGGTGACCGGGTACGGCAACCGCTTCCACGGTTCGCCGGCGGTCACGTCCCTGCATCCACACGTAGTAGTCGGTGGCCCCGGGGGCTGCCGACCAGCTCAGGGCCGCCTCACCGTCCCCTGCGGCCGCCATGAGCACCGGCGCGGTGCGAGGTCCGAGCGGGACCTCCGGCAGCGGGCGCGGGTAGGGCGACCCCACCCCGAGCGTGCTCAGGGCATCGGCCATCGCGGCCGCGATCTTGAGCTCACCTCGCGCATTCGGATGGAAGGGTTGCCACGTGTCCCCCGGCTCGGTGAAGCCGGCGTCCGTTGACGCGACCGCGACCTGCGACTCCGGCGTGCTCATGCTCGCGGGCAGACCCTCGACCTGCGCGTTCAGCTCGGCCGCGTCTGGCAAGCCGTCCTCGGGCACCCTGCCGACGACGAAGCCCACGTCGGGTCTCGCCAGCCTCGCTCGGCGGACCAGGTCACGAAGACCTCTCGCTACGTCGTCCGGGCCGGCCTTCAGCCACGCCAGGTCGTTCGTGCCCAGGAGTACGAGGACCACGTCGGGCTCGTACGCCGCGACCTGCTCCCGGATCAGGCTCCGCGCCTGAGCCACAGTGGTCCCCCACCGCGCCGCATGATCCTGGTCGAACGCGGGATCCGCGTAGTCGTGGCCGCCGAACGTCCCGGAGACGTTGTCGTAGAGGTCGTCACGAGGCCCCACGAAGTCGAAGCGGACACCGGTGTCACGCAGATGCTTCCAGAGCCGGTAACGCCAGGTGTAGTCCCCTGCCGACCCCTGGCTGATCGAGTCTCCGACTATCAGGATCCGGGTCTTCTCCGGCTCGTCTCCGGAGTCCTGCCCCTCTGCCACGAGCACACCGAGGACGGCCATGACGACGAGGGTGCCCATGAGCACCAGCAACCACTTCCGTGCCCGAGGGCTGGACATGGAGAAGCGTTCTCCTCGCTGAGCAGGTCAGGCTCCTGTCTGGCCATCACTATAGGTCGGGGTCCAACTCCTGCAGGGCTGATCGAGACGGTTCGCGCCACCCGGTGCCGCATGCAGAAGGGCCCGACCACCAGGGGTGGTCGGGCCCTTCTCAGTGCCTCAGTCGGTCACTGCGCTGCGATCACTGACCGCCGGTCAGCTTCTCGCGCAGAGCCTGCAGCGCCTCGTCCGAAGCGAGCGAGCCGGAGCCCTCCTCCACCGGAGCGGCCTGCTCCGACGAGTAGGACGTGGACTGCCCCGCCTCTGCCTCGGCAGCCTTGGCCTCGGCCTGCTGCTTGAGGTGCGCCTCCCAGCGGGCGTGCGCCTTGGCGTACTGCTCCTCCCAGGTGGCGCGCTGCTCGTCGAAGCCCTCGAGCCACTCGCCGGTCTCCGGGTCGAAGCCCTCGGGGTAGATGTAGTTGCCCTGCTCGTCGTACGACGCGGTCATGCCGTACAGAGTCGGGTCGAACTCCTCACCCTCGATGGCGGTCGCGGTCTCGTTGGCCTGCTTGAGCGACAGCGAGATCCGGCGACGCTCGAGGTCGATGTCGATGATCTTGACCATGACGTCGTCGTTGACCTGGACGACCTGCTCGGGGATCTCGACGTGACGCTCGGCCAGCTCGGAGATGTGGACCAGACCCTCGATGCCCTCCTCGACGCGGACGAACGAGCCGAACGGCACCAGCTTGGTGACCTTGCCCGGGACGATCTGACCGATCTGGTGGGTCCGGGCGAAGTGCTGCCACGGGTCTTCCTGGGTCGCCTTGAGCGACAGGGACACGCGCTCGCGGTCCATGTCGACGTCGAGCACCTCGACGGTGACCTCGTCGCCCACGGCGACGACCTCGCTCGGGTGGTCGATGTGCTTCCAGGACAGCTCGGAGACGTGGACGAGTCCGTCGACGCCGCCGAGGTCCACGAACGCACCGAAGTTCACGATCGAGGAGACGACGCCCTTGCGGATCTGGCCCTTCTGCAGCTGGGTCAGGAAGCCCTGGCGAACCTCGGACTGCGTCTGCTCGAGCCACGCACGACGCGAGAGCACGACGTTGTTGCGGTTCTTGTCGAGCTCGATGATCTTCGCCTCGAGCTCCTTGCCGACGTACGGCTGGAGGTCGCGGACGCGACGCATCTCGACGAGCGACGCGGGGAGGAAGCCGCGGAGGCCGATGTCCAGGATGAGACCACCCTTGACGACCTCGATGACGGTGCCGGTGACGACGCCGTCCTCTTCCTTGACCTGCTCGATGGTGCCCCAGGCGCGCTCGTACTGGGCGCGCTTCTTGGACAGGATCAGACGGCCTTCCTTGTCCTCCTTCTGGAGGACCAGGGCCTCGACCTTGTCGCCGACCTCGACGACCTCGGAGGGGTCGACGTCGTGCTTGATCGAGAGCTCGCGCGAGGGGATGACGCCCTCGGTCTTGTAGCCGATGTCGAGCAGGACCTCGTCCCGATCAACCTTGACGATGGTGCCATCGACGATGTCACCGTCGTTGAAGTACTTGATTGTCTCGTCGATCGCGGCGAGGAATTCCTCTTCCGAACCGATGTCGTTGACCGCTACCTGCGGCGCGTCCGAAAGAGTGGGAGTGCTGCTCGTCATAAGGGAATGGATTCCTTGGATGGATGGAGTTGTGCGGGCGCGCGGGAGGAGCCCGTTTTCACTACGTGTTTCCCGAGTGCCGGCTGACTGGTCAGAGCCGCCCGGCAGTAGCGAGCGAGAATCTGCTCCGTCTGAGATCCCGGCAGACTCCCTGCGCACCCCACAGGATACGCGGGTGGAGTCGCCCGCGTCCAACCGCCTCAGGCGGACGGCACGGCATGGAGGCTGTACGTCATCTGACCCGCACCGGTCTGGGCAGCGCGGACGTCAGGCGGGCTCCGCGTGCAGGTCTCCGGTCCGAGCCATGGCGGACAGGAGCTCATGGGCCTTGCGTGCCACGGGGTTCTCGTCTCTCCGCGAGGCCAGCTCGACCAGGGCGAACAAGTCCGCGGCACGAGCACGCGCGAGCAGCTCCCCCGGGTCGGCCGGAGCGTCAGGCACGCTCTCCCCGTAGGTCCTCAGCACCGCGTCGGCGAGGTCTGGCCGGCGCTCGAAGCGCAAGAGGTTCCCCAGGTCCGTGAACGGGCTTCCCGCGTGGGCGAACTCCCAGTCGAGGAGACCGGTCACCGAGCCCGTTGTCGGGTCGACGAGGATGTTCTTCGCGTTGAAGTCGCTGTGGACCAGGCAGACCCGGTCGACCGTGTCGAGCTGGGGCTGTGCCGTCTCCGCCAATGCGAACAAGCCCTCACGGTCCTCGGTCGGCCACTCCCCCAGCGGCGTCCCGTCGAGGTTCGCCTTGACCCACTCGACGAGGTCGACTGCGCCCGGAGGCCAGTCACCGATCGTCAGGTCGCCGTCCACGAACATCCCGCCCCGCAGCATCGGCATCTGGCTCAACCGCGACAGGACCAGCCCGAGGTTCCGGCCGATCGCGACCCGCAGGTCCGTCGCCGCCTCGGGCAGCAGCAGGTCGAGCCGTGTCCCCGGCAGGTGCGACGTGACCAGGAGGGCCGGCGTACCCGCGGCCTCGTCCGCCCGGCGTACCTCGAGGACCTCCGGCACCGGCAGCAGCCCACGCACGAGCCGAAGCACGGCGGCGTCGACCTCCGCGGCTTTGTCGCCGCGACCAGCCGAGCGGCCGGCGTAGATGCGTACGACGGACCGCTCCCCTGCGGCCTCCGCGAGAAACGTCTCGCCGCTGTGGCCACCCTCGAGAGGGGTGAGCCCACCACCGATGAGATCCACGACACCGATGCTGTCATACACCCCGAAACTTCCACTAAGGTCGCCGTCATGCCGCTGATAGACCTCGTGACCCTGCCGGTTCGCGTGACTGTCGCCGCCGTACAGGTGACCCTCGGCCTGGGGCAGCTCATGGCACCCGACGGTCCGGTTCGGAGGCAGGGCGGGTACGCCGACCGGCTGATGCTCGTGATCGGTGAGGGCGGCCACATCGAGCGTGTGTCACGCGTGCTGTCCGACCCGAACGGACCCGTAGCGCTGGTGAACGCGCTGGGCGCCGCCCTGTCCGAGGACCGTCCGCTGGGTCGGGCCCTCGCCGAGGACGGCACCTTGGACCGTCTTCTCGCCAAGGACGGCCCGGTCCACCGGCTCCTGGACGAGGAGGGGGCGCTGGACCGCCTTCTCGCCGAGGGGGGTCCACTGGACCAGCTGGTGGCAGACGACGGGCCGCTGGAGCGCCTGCTCGCCGCGGGCGGCGCCCTCGACAGGCTGACCCGTGAGGACGGCGTCCTCGAAAGGCTGCTGCGGGAGGAGGGTCTCCTCGAACGGTTGCTGGCCGAGGACGGCTTCGTCGAGAAGCTCACCGCCGACGGCGGCACCCTGGACCAGCTTGTCGCGCTGGGCACGACACTCGAGTCGATCCTGCCCCGCCTCGCCGAGCTCAGCGAGCTCGTTCCCGAGCTGCACTCCTCCGTCGACGCGCTGGGGCGCGCGGTGGAGCCGCTGAGCGGGCTGGCGGTGCGGCTCCCCGGCTCGCGACGCCGCAACGCCATCGAGGCCTGAGCGTGGCCGGAGGCGTCGAGCCGACCCGTCGTAACGTCGGCGAGGCCGAGACCCGTCGCGCGAACCGAAGCGACTGGGACCGGACCGCGGACGGGTACCAGGCAGAGCACGGCGACTTTCTTCGCGACGTGGGGTTCGTCTGGTGCCCCGAAGGGCTCGACGAGGCCGACGCCCGGCTTCTCGGAGACGTCGCGGGGAAGCGGGTGCTCGAGGTCGGCTGCGGAGCGGGTCAGTGCGGCCGGTGGCTCGTCGCCCAGGGCGCCTCGGTGGTCGGCTTCGACCTCTCCCTGCGCCAGCTGCAGCACAGCCGGCGGATCGACTCCGACTCCGGCGTCGCGCTGCCGGTCGTCTGTGCGACCGCGACCGAGATCCCCCTCGCCGACGTCGCCTTCGACCTGGCGTTCTCGGCGTTCGGCGCGCTGCCGTTCGTGCTCGACGCGGAACGGGTGCTCCGCGAGGTGGCCCGGGTCCTGCGGCCGGGTGGGCGGTTCGTCTTCTCGGTGTCCCACCCCACTCGCTGGACCCTGCCGGACGACCCCAGCGCTGCGGGGCTGACGGTGACGACGTCCTACTTCGACCGGTCGCCGTACGTCGAGCAGGACGAGAGCGGCGAGGTCACCTACGTCGAGCACCACCGGACGATGGGTGACTGGGTTCGCGCGATCCGCGCGGCCGGTTTCGAGCTCTACGACCTCGTCGAGCCGGAGTGGCCGGAAGACCACGAACGAACCTGGGGCGGCTGGAGCCGCGAGCGGGGACTGCTGACCCCGGGCACGGCGATCTTCTGCTGCCTGCTCGCCGCGTAGGTCGTGACAGTCAGGGCCCACGACTCCCCCAGCTCAGGCGATGCGCTGCCCCCCGCGTGCCCGGCCCCGGAAGACGAACACGAGTCCCAGGATGATGAGCACTCCGCCGACGAGACCGCCCACGAGGGGGAGCCAGACCCGGACGATCTTGAGCTGGGTGGCCTGGGAGGAGTACTCGTCGACGCGGGCGTCCACGGTCCGCTGGTCGTACCCGATGACCACGTCGGTGAGGGTCGCCACCTCCTCGCCCTGGTACTCGGCGACCACGTGCTGGGCCTCCTGGCCACGGAAGATCACGCCGGTCTCGGGCTCGACCCACAGGGTGCGGGTGTTGCTGTAGATGCGGTCGAGTGTGACGTTGCCCTTCTTGTCGATGCCGAAGAAGGAGGCCGGTGCGTCGATGTCGGCCACGTCGGTCGGGGAGATCACCTGCTCGTACTTGTAGACGGTGACTCCCTGGATCTCCTCGGTCGCCTTGTACTCGAGGTCGGTGGAGTCCTTGAGCGCGCCGTCCCAGAACTGGTAGGTCTTCTTCTGCGCGTCGAAGGGGAGCTTGTAGTACTGGCCGCTGATCGGCGTCTCGGTGTCCTTCTGCTCGACGCCCGTCTCGAGGTCGGCGGTCGAGGAGAGGTAGTTGCCACAGCAGTCGATGGCCTCGCCGGTGTGCCGGTCGAAGGCCACCCGGTCATGGTTGCTCGAACGAGGTGGGTTCTCCTGGTCGATCGTCGCGCCGGGCTCGTCGGTGTAGACGAGTGTGTCCCAGATCGCGATGTCCCGGTCGAGTGCATCGCTCGCCTTCTCGGAGGCATCGACCTGACCGACCACGTTGCGGGTCGAGACGAGGTCGGTCGTGATCTCCTTCTGGGTGGCGATGTCGAAGATCGTCGCGTCGGGACCGTTGGACACCGAGGAGAGCTGAGGGTCCTCGTTGGAGATCCCTTCAGGTCCCTCGATCGGCACCAGTGCCAGCCGGTCGTAGGCATAGAACCGCGAGAGCAGCGCCGCCGCCACCAGAAAAACGCCGAGGCCGAGTAGTACCAGCCCAAACTTCTTGCCCACGCCGCTCCCTCTCCACAAATCTCCCTGCGGCGAACGCTACCAGTCGGTAGACGGACATGGCGTCAAACTCTCCGAACGGCGACTTCGGCGGGGCATTGTGCGATAGTCCGTTGGTGCAAGAGATGGTTCGTCGCGGTAGCCGTTCGGCGGCACGCGACCGGTGGGTAGTGCCGTGCGGGCTGGTGCTGATCGCCGTCGCCTTGGCTTTCCGGTCATGGGCGGTCCTGGGTGGATGGTTCCAGTTCGATGACTTCGCCTTCCTCTCGCGCGTCCTCAACCACCCGCTCGACGGTCGGCTTGTCTTCGAGGAGTACGGCGGGCACCTCATGCCCGGAGGCTTCCTTCTGAGCTGGTACTTCGCCAGCGTCGATCCCCTGGACTTCACCTACCCCGCGACCACCCTGCTCGTCCTCCAGCTGCTGGCCAGCCTGGGTTGTCTGTTCATGCTCCGCCACCTGTTCGGGACGCGGTGGGGGATCCTCCCACCGCTGTGCGTCTACCTGTTCAGCGTCATCAGCCTGCCCGCGTTCATCTGGTGGGCCGCGGGAATAAACCAGCTTCCGCTTCAGATCGCCTTCTTCTGGGGCATCACCGCGCATGTCTCCTACCTGCGCACGGCGCGGCTGCGCTACGTCTTCGTGACCGCAGCGCTGATCGCGCTGTCCCTGCTGTTCTACGAGAAGGCCCTGCTCGTCTACGGAGCACTCGCGATCCTCACGCTGTCCTACTTCGCTACGGGTACTCTGCGGCAGCGGGTCAGCAGTGTGGTCCGTGACTACTGGCCAGCGGTGGTCGTCCATGTCCTCTGCGGCGCGGCGTACCTGACCGCGTACGGGATCCTCGCTCTGAACTTCTCCCCGAACCGCGTGCAGGACGCCCCCCTGCTCGGTGTGGCTCGCAACTACGTGGCGGACGCCTTCGCCACCGGCATCGTCGGCGGCCCGCTGCAGTGGGAGCCGATCAGCGGCCCCTTCCAGGTCGCGGCCCCTGGCGTGGCAATCGTGCTGCTTGCGGTCCTGGTGATTGCGGCGTTGCTGGTGCACATCGACCGTGTCAGGGAGAGAAGCCGACGCGCCTGGCTCATCCCCGCGTGGTTCCTTCTTGCGGGGATTCTCTTGGTGCTCGCCGCCCGCGCAGTGGTACTCGGACCGATTGTTGCCCTTGAGTACCGGTACCAGACCGAGCTGCCCGCGGCCGTGGCACTCGCGCTCGGCCTGGCCACGCTCCCTCTGGTCGGCGCTCGCGAGATAGTGACGGAGAAGCGCCCGAGCAGTCTCCTGGACAGTCCAGGTTGGGCCGCTGGAGCCACCGCGCTCGTCTCATCTCTGGCCCTGGTGTCGAGCATCCAGTACGCCGTCCACTGGCAAGATGCACGCAGCTCGCGCAACTACTTCGCAAACGTCGAGAAAGACCTCAAGGCACGCGAAGGCCGCGTCCCGCTGGCGAACGTGTCGGTTCCCCAGTACCTCATGTGGGGTTACCAGTACCCGGAGAACACGACCAAGTACGTCCTGAGGATGTTCGAGCGGAGGACCCGGTACCCGAGTGCGACGCTGGACGAGCTGTACATCGTGGACGACCGGGGGCGGGTTCGGGCCGCCGGCATACCACCGACCCGAGTCGGTGTGGCCGGGCCGGACGCGTGCGGATATAGCATCGAAGAACAGCCGACCATGATTCCTCTGAACGGTCCGGTCGTCGGCGGTGGCTGGTGGTTTCGACTCGCCTATGTCGCCTCCGAGTCGACCCCGGTCGTGATCGAGGCGGGCGACGAGACCCATCGGGTTCTTCTGGAGGAAGGGTTGCACAACCTGTACTTCTCGGCCAGTGGACGGTTCCGGTCCATCTCCCTCTCCGGAGTGCGAGAAGGAGCGCGGCTGTGCACCAACGATCTCGCCCTCGGCGTACCCGAGCCCCTGGCGGTCGGATGAGCACCGCCGCTGCCCCCGTGGACCGCACCTTTCCCGCTCTGAACGCCATCCGGGCCGCTGGAGCCCTGATGGTCCTCGCCACGCACAGCGCCTTCGACACCGGCCGGATCCTGGAAGGGTGGTCCGGAGCCGTCCTCGCTCGCTTCGACTTCGGCGTCACCCTGTTCTTCGTCCTGTCCGGTTTTCTGCTGAGCCGCCCCTTCCTGCTGGCGTCCGCCCGGGGAGCGAACAGGCCGTCCACCCGCCACTATCTGTGGAAACGCGCCCTTCGCATCCTTCCCTTGTACTGGATCGTGGTCATCGCCGCCTTCCTCGTCGAACCCGATAACCGGATGACGACGACAGGTGACTGGCTTCGACACCTCACGCTCACCCAGCTCTACGAGCCCGGTCTGCTCGCCACGGGGCTCACCCAGATGTGGAGCCTGTGCACCGAGGTCGCCTTCTACCTCGCCCTTCCGCTCCTGTGCGTCCTGCTGGTGACGAATCGCTCCACACGGTCGGCATGGGGGCTTCCCTTGACAACGATCTACGTGAAGGTCGGGGTCGTCGCGGTGCTCGGTGTCGTGTGGCAGACCTGGATGTCCACGGTTCCAGGACGGGAGGGTCATTTCGCCCAGTGGCTCCCCGGGTACCTTCCCTGGTTCTGCGCAGGGGTCGCGTTCGCTGCGGTGAGCGCGAGCCTCACCGTCTCCCCGCGCGACCACGTCTTCGAACGTCTCGGCCGAGACGCGGTCGGGTGCTGGATCATCGCGACAGCCGTGTTCGCGATCGCGTGTACCCCACTTGCGGGACCCCTCACGCTCGACCCACCGACAGGCTGGAGCGCCTTCTTCAAGTGCGTGCTCTACGGCGTCGCCGGCTCTTTCTACGTGTTGCCCCTGGTGTTCGGGCCGGAGCGCGAGGGGCGAATCCGCCAGTTCTGCTGCTCCCGCGTCCCTTCCTACCTCGGAGAGATCTCTTTCGGGATCTTCTGCATTCACGTGCTCGTCATGAAGTGGACGTTCCGCAACCTGGAGGTCGACATCTTCACCGGAAGGTTCGAGGAGATCTTCCTGACGACGTTCGTCATCACGATCCTGCTCGCGGCGCTGTCCTACCGGTTCGTCGAACGTCCCTTCCTCCGCCTCAAGAATGCGGGCCCGTTCGCCGGAAGGGCAAGGCAGGCCACCAGCAGGGCCAGCACCGCCAGCAGCTGAACGGGCGCAGAGTCGACCAGGCCACGACTGTCGCGGGTCGCGGCCATCACCAGGCCTGCCGCCAGCATCAACCACCCGGAGGCCGGTGACACCCATTCCCGTTCACGCGGGAGCAAGAGGCTGGCCACCAGCGCCAGCACGGACAGCGCGGCCCCCACCCATCCAGCGATAAGGCCGAAGGCGCCGATGACGAGGAGCCACTCCAGCCGGCTGCCGAGCCCCGTTGCAAGGCCAGGTCGTGCCCGACGTCTCGCCGGCAGCAGGGCCGCTCCCAGCACCACAGCCGCTCCGACCGCCCCACCCCAGAGGGCTCTGCGATAAGGCTCGTCCGGAGCGAACTCCAGGGTCACCGTCCCCGCCGCACCGGCAGGAACCCACCACCCCTGCTGCCAGCCATCGACACGCTGCGGGGGAAGGCGCCGACCCCGAAGCGTCGCGGTCCAACCCGCGTTGAAGTTCTCACGCACGACGAGAAGCGAGTCCTCCCGCCGTGCCTCGACGCGGACTTCGCGTGAGGTCTCCCCCCACCTCTTGGTGAAGACGTACACCGGGGTCGGTGACGGCCATTCTGAGTCGTCGACGAAAGTGAGGACGTCGGGCCTGATCAGGTCGGTCGGGGCCACGATGACCGCGCTGGTCCCGCGGGGCAGCGCTACCTCCTCGGACCCGCACACGCGTAAGGGGATCTGGGCTCCGCTCAAGAGATCGTCAACCGTGGCGTCGACGGCGGTCTCGAGCCGGTCCCCGTTCAGGAGTACGTCGGGCCCGCTGCCGCATTCCTCGCCGACCGCCTGGTTCGACAGGTCCGGGAGGATGTCGCCCTCGCCTGACAAGGAGAGCTCGGAGATACCGACGGGCAGCTTCGCCCCGGTCAGGCCAGAGATGGTGTAGGCGTCCTCGACCTGCGTGACTCCGATCGTCAGCCGATCCGTTCGAATCGGACGGAACCCAGCTCTGCCTTGCGCGTCAACGTGCACGGTTCTGCTCTCGTCCCCCCACCCCAGCAGAAGCTGCGTCGGGGCTGCCCCAGCGGCTCGCCTGTTCAGCGCAACCCGAAGCGAGCGCAGCGTCACCGGCGACTTCCAGGTGAGCGTCACGGAGGGTAGGCCCACGTTGGGCGCACCCACCCATGTGGTCGACAGGTCGCGGTCGAGCATCGCCAACGGGCTCGACCGGAGGTCGTCGGAGTAGGACTTCGTGGCCTCGATCCCGATCGGCAGCGAGCCGAGGACGGCCGCGGATGCGGCGGGGCCCTGCCTTGGCGACCCGGCAAGACCGAGCCCATACGTTCCTGGCTGGGGCAGCGTGAACTCCCTGGCGAGGAGATCGCCCTCCTCACCCTGTCCCGCCCACAGGTCGTCGCACACCACGTGCTGCCACACCTCCGCACACCCAGGCTTTCCCTGGTCGCGTTGCAGGACCACCGCTCCCACGGGGCGTCCCCTAGGCGGACGAGGAAGCTTCAGCCAGCGTCGTGGTTCGAGCCCGGGGATGTCGACCTCGGCCAACGCAAACGATGCCCTCGAGCCCGGCTCCCGCACCTGCTCCGCCGCGACCGCCAGCCCACTACTGCCGCGGAAGTCGACCCGGTAGGTACGCGTCTCCCCCGGTTGCGGGGCGTCCACACTGGATCGCTTTCGGCCGGACACCAGCGTCAACCGCTCGACGGCCAGGGGGCTTCTGCCCATCGTGACGCGAACCTTGGAGACGTCCCGCCTGCCGGTGAAGCCGACCCGCCACCACTGGCCGCGAGGGTTCTCCGCGAGCGAGGACTCCCACTGGGTCGAGGGATCGGAGTCGAGCGCGGCGGCGGGTGCGGTCGAAGGTCGCAATGGGGGAAACCCGTCGGCGAAGCCCTGGGAGCTCGATGCCCTGACCTTGCGGATGCCGTCCCACGACTCCGTGGTCTGCCAGCGTGCCTGCCGTTCGTAGATGCGGTGGTTCGGCTCGACCGAGGTCAAGGCCCGAGGTGCGTGGGGCTGCATCGTGGCCGACTCGTTGTGACGGACCGCCGCAAAGGACTTCTCCCGGTTCTTGAGCCCGTCGGTCAGGATCACCGAGGATCCCGCGTGCCCCTTGACGTCGCCGGCGAGAAGGTACGTTCCGAAAGCCGAGATCGACGGGACCTCGTCGAGTACCAGCCCGCCACCAGGGTCGCCGACCAGGACCGGGACGTCGTCCGCCGGCAGTGCCGCGACAGTGGATGCGGGAGGGCTGACCTTGTAGATCTCAACTGCGCGGTACCGTCTCGCGAGTCCCCGGTCGCGGACCACCCTGACTCCGTTTTGTACGTAGTCGACACCCCCTTCCCCGACCATGGGACCGAAACCTGCCTCCCACTCGAGCCCGTCCGACAGGTCCAGAGCCTGGTGCAGGATGACCGGGTCCGGCGCCCCGGTCTTGCCCCGGTCCACGTCGTTACGGACCACCAGTCGACTGACCCCGTTCGCAGCCAGGAACTCGGCGAGGTTCGGGCTCGGTCGGCCTCCTTCCACCGTGCGTGTCACCGCGTCCAGGAAGACGACGTTGCCAGCCGGGGCCAGCGGCACGACGTTGCGCACCGCCCACGGCGCTTCCGCCAGCGGTTGGAGCACGTCGTCATGCGGGCTCCCCCAGGCGTAGTCCCCGAATGGCGCCGCCGGCAGCTCGAGGGCGACCCCGCCGTCGGAGTGCTCGGCCAGATAGTGAGCGGCGTGGCGCCAGTACGGCGGGATCTCGACGATGCCGCCTGACGGAGCCAGGAGACCTGCATACGCCGGCGACGCGATACCGGCCAGCGCGAAGACGGCTGCCGAGCGCACCGCGAGACGCTGGCGCAGCGCGCCTCGGTCGACGGCGTCGGCCTGGAACTGTGACACGACGTGGGCCATACCGAGAACCAGGGCGAGGCGAAGAACCACGTCGTACTTGTGCAGGTTCCTGAACGCGGCGAGACCGCCGTCGAGGAGGCTGAGCCGGTCCTCGGCCCACCAGCCCTGAATCTCGCCGGTGTAGCCGAAGGCGACCAGGAACACCCCCACGACCACAGCGGCGAGGAGGAACCTTCGGTGCGGGTTGTCGGTGCGGCTGATGCCCGCCAGACCGAGGGCTGTGATGACGGCGGCGTCGATGATGAGGAAGACGGTCGTGGCCAGCATGTGTCCGGCCGGGTAGTTCTCTGGCGAAATGTAGGCAACCCAGTCCGAGGTCCCGTTGAGGACGTCACCGAGGCCGGTCGGGAGGGTCGTGATGGGGGCGTTCTCGATGTAGTCGAGGAAGGGTGGACTGTACGAACCCATGAGGAGCAGCGGCACCGTCCACCACAGCGTCGCCAGGGCCGTCAGGCCGATCCACCAGGCGAAGAGCACGGTCCGTCGGCGACCCCGTGCCCGGGTGAGGATCCACAGCGCGCCGAGTGGCAGGACTGCCGAGACGGCAACCGCGTTGACCCCGCCACATGTTGCGACCACCAGGGCAGAGAGGGCGGCGGCGCGACGCTCCGAACCTTCTCGCGAGCCCTTGACCAACGGAAGCAGGACCCAGGGGGCGAGCGCGGACGGCCATGCCTCCACCGAGGTTGCACCCAACAGGGTGAGCATGTGCGGTGAGAGCGCGAACGCGAAGCCGGCGAGGACCCGGGTCCACGGTTGCCCGATCTCGAGCCGCTGGCAAAGGCGGACCACACCGAAGAAGGCCAGACAGAGCAGCAACGTCCACCAGAGACGTTGCACGATCCATGGCGGCAAGGTGCTCAGGTGACCGAGGACGAAGAAGGGACCCATCGGCCAGAAGTAGCCGTAGGCCTGGTTCTGGATCTGGCCGAAGGCGGAAATCGGGTCCCACAGATGCGTAGCGCGCTGCAGGAACCCCATGGGCGCGGCCACCAGGTCGAACTTGGTGTCGCCGACGATGCGTCCGGGTGTCTGCACGAACGCGATCGCCGCCAGGACGAGGCCGTAACCCCACATCCGCAGCGGAGAGGTCGCGCTCGTCCTCATCGTCGCTTCATCACGATCGCAAGGTTCCAGGTCGCCAGCTCGCGCAGAGCGGGAACTCGGAGCAGTGAGTAGGACCATCGCGGGTGGTACCTCGGCAGGACGTCCAGGACGTCTGCCCCCGACTGGCAGTCCGCCCAGTCAAGACCCTGCCGGACCGTCACCGGGAAGAGCGACTCGCCGAAACGGTTCTTCGGCTCGTGCCCATGCTTCCGGGCGTACCTCCGGCGAGCCCGCCCGCCGCCCAGGTAGTGCCACGGAGACGTCTCGTGGCCGCCCCAGGGGCCGTACCAGACGGTGTAGGAGATGAAGACCAGGCCGCCGGGCCTGGTGACCCGCAGCATCTCGTCGGCCATCTGCCAGGGACGCGCGACGTGCTCGAGCACGTTGGACGAGTAGCAGACGTCCACCGACCCGTCGCGGAAGGGCAGTGCCATGCCGCTGCCCATGACCGTGCCCTGCCGGATCGCGCCCAGCCCGGCGAGCTCACCGGCGTCCGCGTCGACGGAGTAGTACGTCGCTCCGGCGGCCTCGAACGCGTCGGCGAAGTAGCCGGGTCCGCCTCCCACGTCGAGCACAGACATCCCGGCCAGGTCGACGTACCGGCTCAGCTGGCCGACGGAGTCCGACGCCAGGGCTCCGTAGAACCTGGCGGGGTCGGGCTGTTCGTACCGGAATTCTCGGAAGAGCCTGACCGAGCGCCTCAACGTAGGTGCCCACGTTTCGGGATCGGGTCGGTCGGGGCTCGGCACGCGGCGAGATTACCCGACTGACCTATCCCGCCGCAGACGATGAAACCCGCTGGTAGCCTCAGCATCGTGCAGGGAGGGAGACCCGCATCTGTGATGGGTCGCCACGTTGTCTTCTTCAACTGGCGGGACACCGCCAACCCAGAGGGTGGCGGATCGGAGCGGTACGTCGAGAAGATGGCACGTGGCCTGGCCGAGAGAGGCGCGGAGGTCACGGTCTTTTGTGCTGCCCACGAGGCGGCACCGGCGGACGAGGTCGTCGACGGGGTCCGCTTCATGCGCCGCGGGAGCAAGCTCGGCATCTACGCGCTGGGCGTTCTCCACCTCCTCTTCCGCCGGTTCGGGCGTGTCGACCTCGTGGTGGACGTCCAGAACGGTCTGCCTTTCTTCACCCGGCTGGCGACCCGCCGCCCGGTGGTGGTGCTGGTCCACCACGTCCACCGCGAGCAGTGGCCGATCGTCTACCCCGGTCTGTTCGGGAAGGTCGGCTGGTGGATCGAGAGCAGGCTCGCGCCGCGTCTGTACCGCGGCTCGCAGTACGTCGCGGTCTCCCGAGCCACCCGCGAGGAGCTGGGCGCCCTCGGCGTCTCCCCCGAGCGGGTTGCTGTCGTGCACAACGGCACTGATCCCGCTCCCGCGGTCACGGCGACCCGCTCCCCCGACCCCACGGTCTGCGTGGTCGGCCGTCTCGTGCCGCACAAGCAGGTCGAGCACGCGGTCAACGCCGTGGTCGCGCTGCGCGAGGCGTTTCCCCACCTGAGGCTGCACGTGGTCGGAAGCGGCTGGTGGGAGGACGACCTCAAGAAGTACACATCGCAGGTCGGCGCCGCCGACCTTGTCACCTACGAGGGCCACGTGAGCGAGCGGCGCAAGCATGAGATCTACGCCCGTTCCTGGCTGATGGCGCTCCCGTCCCTCAAAGAGGGGTGGGGCCTGGTCGTCGGAGAAGCCGGCTCACACGGTGTGCCTACCGTCGCGTACGCCTCGGCCGGCGGCACCCGGGAGTCGATCGCCCACAACCGGTCGGGAGTGCTGGTGTCGGACGAGGCTGAGCTGACCGAGGCCATCCGGGTCCTGCTCCACGACGAGGACAGCCTGCGAGCACTCGGCGAGGGAGCGCGTGCGCTCTCCCACAACTTCGCCTGGGAACAGTCCCAGCAGTCCTTCGCACACGTGGTCAGCTGCGCTCTCGAGGGGCGCCCTGTGAGCGCCGAGGACCCGGACGGACCCTGAACCGATCGCAGACGTGCGAAGAGACGGCCGGACGTCTCGCCCTGGCCGTCTCTCCTTCACCTGCTGTTGGGGTGCGCTCCGAGCGCACTCGCCTACGGCTGGTCGTTGGTGCCGTAGTCCATGACGGCCGCGTCCTCTTGTTGGGGATTGTCGTTGACGACGTTGACGACCCCGAGGATCGTCGCAAACGCGAGTCCTCCGCCGACCACGACGGCCACGGCCCCCGCAATCCATCCAGTCACTTGCTGCTCCCACTCCCTCGGTCACCTTGATCCTACCAACGAGTCACTTCTTCCGGGGAGACTTGGCGCGCCGCGATCGCAAGCCGCCGAGCAGGGCGCCCAGAGCGGCCAGGACCGTCGCGAGCGCGACCGTCCAGCCGAGACCGACCAGGGCGACCCCCGCAGCTCCGACCGGGTCCCGGCGCCTGACTTCCGGCACCTCCCACACCGTGACACCTCGGTTGGAGGAGAGGACGGGCAGCGGCTCCATCGAGACCGCGGGCACCAGACCTCGAAGTGACTCCTGGGCTTCGCGGTCAAGGACCACCCAGGAGACGCCCTGTCCGGCAAGGGCTCTTTCGAGCTGCTCTCCACTCGAGCTCCGCAGGGCGCCGGCGATACGTCGTGCTCTCGGGTCCTCGCCCGCAATGCGCTCACCGGACACGAACAGGTCGTCACTGGCGACGTAGTTGGGCGTGAGGTAGCGGCCCAGCGGGTCCAGCGTCTTGTGCCCGTCGTTCCACGAAGGGGCACGGTAGGACGAGAAGGGGAGGATCAGGACGTCTCCGTGGTCCGAGGCGGCGGCCTCCGCCAGCACCTCGCGCGCCTCGGCGTACTCACTGGGATAGTCCACCGGCTGGAGCCGGCCCGCCGCCCCAGCCGCGGCGTCCGGCATCAGGGCGAGGGGCATGAGCACCGCTCCCCCGGCGAGCGCCACGTTGCCGACCTGTTCGCGCATCAGCCGCGACAGCACCGAGGCGCCCAGCCCGAAGAGACTCACCTCCACGACGGCGAGCAGTCCGAGGAACCGCGCCCCGTCCCTGAGCAGCCCTCCTCCCGGCACATGTCCGACGAGCCAGGCCATCACGTCCGGTGCCAACGCACCGGCCGCGGCGACGACCGCCGCCACGACTCCGCAGGCCACGAATCCTGCGACATCGCGTCGGGGCAGCCAGCGCAGCCATGCGCGCAGCCCGGCCGCGCACACCGTCACGACCAGGACCAGCCAGACCACACCCGCCAGTCCCAGCCTGCTCACCGGCACGACGTCGAGGTTCCAGATGCCTCCGAGGCTCAGCATCGCGAGGGGCATCGGCAGCTTCCCCTCGCCGCCGGCCGCGAAGGCCTCGACGCCCGCCGGGTCGGTCAGCCCAGACGACGAGTGGACGAGTCCCGCGGCGAGCCACGGAGCGTTCACCGCCACAGCTGCGGCGACGACGAGGCCGGTCCGGCGCAGGGCAGCGCGCGAGCGTCCGGCAGTGAACGCCACGGCGGCGACCCCCGCCATCACCCCGCCGGACGCACTCAGCGCGGCGGCCGCGAGCCAGAGCACCAGAACAGCGAGTGTCCTCTCCCCCGCGCGCAGCCGCCGAGCGGCGTCGATCACCCAGGGCAACGCGGCGTACGCGACGAGCAACGGCCAGTGTCCGATCACCAGGCGCTCGATGACGTACGGGTTCCAGACGTACAACGAGGTTGCGGCCAGCTGGGCGACACCGCTGTCCCGCGGAACCAGCCTCCTGGCGCCGTGACCGGCCAGGACGAGGGCCCCGACCAGGACGGCCTTCTGCAGGACCATCCCCGGAACCACCTCGTCCAGGACGGCGACCACGGCGTCCGACGGCACTGCTCGAGGCAGACCGGAACCCAGCCCGAGGAAGTCCGACCGCAGCGCGAGGTCGGGGACGAAGACCATGTCGTAGCTGAGGACGTACCCGGGGGCGAGCACCGGGAACAAGATGAGCAGTGCCAGCACCCACGGCCACACTCGCACGGCGAGGTGCATGCGTGAGTTCACCGAGCGGTCCGTTCTGGTGGCATAGGGTTCGACTAGGGAGCAACTTATCCTCCCTGGTGCCCGTCCGCTCTCACGTACGAAAGAACGCCGCGATGCCCCAGACGACCCGAACACGCGTTCCGGCGTGGCTGCTCGGGAGCGGGGTCATCGCCGTCGCCATGGGCGTCATGAACCTCGGCTCCTACGGGTTCACCATCCTGGCCGCCCGGCTGCTCGGCCCGAGCGAGTACGGCGCGCTGGCCGCCGTGATGGGCCTGCTGCTCGTGGTCAACGTGGTCTCCCTCGGCCTCCAGGCGACCGGAGCGCGGCGCGTGTCGGTGTCGCCCGAGGAACGCGGGAACATCGAGTCCGACGTGCTCTCCACGACCTACCGGTCCGCCGCCGTGCTCGGGCTGGTCTGCCTGGCCGCCGCACCCCTGGTCACCGCTCTGCTGCGGCTCGACAACCTGATGACCGCGGTCCTCATGGCCATCACGGCAGTACCCCTCACCGTCATGGGGGGCCAGGCCGGCATCCTCCAGGGGGAGCGACGCTGGCTCCCGCTCGCGGGGGTCTACCTGCTGGTCGGAGTGGGCCGCCTCGCCTTCGGGGTGCTCGCTCTTCTCGTCCAGCCCTCCGCGACGAGCGCCATGGTCGGTGTGGCGGTCGGCGCCTGCACCCCCGCCGTGCTCGGGTGGGCCGCGCTGCGCAGCCGCGCCACGGCCGGAAGCGGCGGCCCGCCGCTGACGAGAAGCCGCCGGGCGGGCTGGGCGAAGGGTGGCGTCCTCCGCGAAGCGGCGAACAACTCGCACGCCCTGCTGGCGTTCTTCGCGCTCTCGAACGCCGACGTGGTCGTCGCGCGCAGCGTGCTCGACGAACGGGAGGCGGGTCTGTACGCCGGCGGCCTGATCCTCGCCAAGGCCGTGCTGTTCCTTCCCCAGTTCGTGCTGGTGATCGCCTTCCCCTCCATGTCCGAGGCGAACGCACCACGCAACACACACCTGAAGGGGCTGGGGCTGCTGCTCGCCATCGGCGCCCTGGCCACCGGTGGCGCCTGGCTGTTGTCGGGCCTCGCCGTCGCCTTCGTCGGTGGCGGCGCCTACTCGGAGCTGCAACCCGTCATCTGGGCCTTCGCCGCCGTCGGCACGCTGCTGGTGATGCTGCAGCTCATGATCTACAACATCGTCGCCCTGCAGAAGCAGCGAGAGGTCTTCGCGGTCTGGGCCTCGCTGCTGGTGCTGGTCTCACTTGCGCCGCTCGTCGGCTCGATGGAGTTCCTGCTGGCCTGCGTGCTCACCGTCGACGCTTTCCTGCTCGTGCTGCTCGTGGCACTGAGCCTTCGCCGGCCGGCGAAGGCTCAGACTGCCGCTTAGGTCGTGTTCGACAGACGCGAGCTAGTGGGCGGCCTCGTGCCAGCTGCCGCCGGTGCCGACCGAGACGTCCAGCGGCACCGTCAACTCGGCTGCCCTGCCCATCTGCGCGCGCACCAGCTCCTCGAGCTGCTCCCGATCTCCCGGCGCCACCTCGAAGACGAGCTCGTCGTGCACCTGCAGCAGCATCCGTGAGCGCAGGCCGGAGTCCTTCAGCGCCCCGTCGACGTTGAGCATCGCCACCTTGATGATGTCGGCCGCCGATCCCTGGATCGGCGCGTTGAGCGCCATCCGCTCGGCCATCTCCCTGCGCTGGCGGTTGTCACTGGTCAGGTCGGGCAGGTAGCGGCGACGGCCGAGGATGGTCTCGGTGAAGCCGCACTTGCGGGCCTCGTCGACGATTCCGGCGAGGTAGTCGCGCACACCCCCGAAAGTCTCGAAGTACTCGTCCATCAGGCCGCGAGCCTCGCCGGTGTCGATTCCCAGCTGCTGGGAGAGGCCGTAGGCGGACAGCCCGTAGGCGAGGCCGTAGTTCATCGCCTTGATCTTCGCTCGCATCTCCGGCGTCACCTCGGACGCGTCTACCCCGAAGACACGCGCCGCGGTCACGGAGTGGAAGTCACGGCCAGACCTGAACGCCTCGATCAGGAGGGTGTCCTCGGACAGGTGCGCCATGATCCGCATCTCGATCTGGCTGTAGTCGGCGGTCATGAGGCACTCGTACCCCTCACCGACCACGAACGCCTCACGGATCCGACGGCCCTCCTCGGTGCGGACCGGGATGTTCTGCAGGTTCGGGTCCGTGCTCGACAGGCGACCTGTCGCCGCGATCATCTGGTTGAACGTCGTGTGGATCCGGCCGTCCGACGCCACGGTCTTGAGCAGGCCCTCCACGGTCTGCCGCAGCCGCGAGAAGTCGCGGTGCCGGAGCAGCGCCAGCAGGAACGGGTGCTCGGTCTTCACGAAGAGCTGCTGAAGTGCGTCCGCGTCGGTCGTGTAGCCGGTCTTGGTGCGCTTGGTCTTCGGCATGTTCAGCTCGTCGAAGAGAACCACCTGGAGCTGCTTGGGCGAGCCGAGGTTGATCTCCTTGCCGATCACGTCGTAGGCCTCGTCCGCCGCCTTCTTCACCTCACCCGCGAAGTGCGACTCCAGGCTCTGCAGGTGCTCGCCGTCGACGGCGATGCCGGTCTGCTCCAGCCCGGCCAGAACGTGCACGAGCGGCAGCTCGACGTCCGCCAGGAGACGCGTCCCGCCGCGCTCCTCCAGCTCCTGGTCCAGGGCCTCGGCCAGGTCGAGCACGGCCCGCGCCTGCAGCATCGAGGTGTCGCCCGAGGAGTCCTCGCCGATGCTGTCGAAGGACAGCTGGCCGCTGTCCTGCGCCTCCTGGCGAAGCTCTCGCTTCAGGTAGCGCAGGGTGAGGTCGGCGAGGTCGTAGGAACGCTGGTCCGGGCGCGCGAGGTACGCCGAGAGCGCGGTGTCGCGCTCGAGCCCGGCGAGCGTCCAGCCGCGGGCTGCCAGGGCGAGCATCGGCCCCTTCGCGTCGTGGAGCACCTTCTTGTACGACGGGTCGGCCAGCCAGCCCGCGAGCGCCTGGTCGTCCTCAGGGGAGAGCTGCTCGGCGTCCACCCACGCGGCGGTGTCGTCACCGGACGCGAGCGCGAGCGCGTAGACGTCACCCGTGCCGGCGCGCCAGGCGCCCTGCACCTGGACCCCGACCCGTGCCCCCTGCCGAGAGGCGTGCGTCTCGAGCCAGCCGGCGAGCTCGCCCTGCCCGAGGCGAGTGCCCTCGAGCTCGAAGCCGCCCTCCTCCACCTCCTCCTCGGACTCGAGGGTCTGGAACAGGCGATCACGCAACACCCGGAACTCGAGGCCGTCGAAGAGCTTGTGCACCTCGTGCCGGTCCCACGGCTGCACCACGAGGTCGGTGGGCGTCGCGGTCAGCTCCAGGTCGCAGACCAGCGCGTTCAGCCGGCGGTTGCGGATCACATCACCGAGGTGCTCTCGGAGCGAGTCACCAGCCTTGCCCTTGATCTGGTCGGCATGGGTGATGACGTTGTCGAGCCCGTCGTACTGGTTGATCCACTTCGCCGCCGTCTTCGGTCCTACGCCGGGGACGCCCGGCAGGTTGTCGGAGGTCTCGCCGACGAGGGCGGCGATCTCGGGGTACCGACCGGGGGTGACGCCGTACTTCTCCTCCACCGCCTCGGGCGTCATCCGAGCCAGGTCGGACACCCCCTTCCGCGGGTAGAGGATCGTGCACCTCTCGCTTACCAGCTGGAGCGAGTCGCGGTCACCGGTGCAGATCAGCACGTCGAAGCCCTGCTGGACGGCCTGCGTGGTCAGGGTGGCGATGACGTCGTCCGCCTCGAACCCGTCCTTCTCGATCGTGGCGATCCGGAGAGCTGCGAGCACCTCCTTCACCAGGGAGACCTGCCCCTTGAACTCGTCGGGCGACTTCGACCGGTTCGCCTTGTACTCGGCGTACTCCTCCTGCCGGAACGTATCCCGGGACACGTCGAACGCGACGCCGATGTGGGTCGGCTGCTCGTCCCGCAGCACGTTGATGAGCATCGAGGTGAAGCCGTACACGGCGTTGGTGGGCTGTCCGGTCGTGGTCGAGAAGTTCTCCACCGGCAGCGCGAAGAACGCGCGGTACGCGAGGGAGTGCCCGTCGAGGAGGAGCAGGCGTGGACGCTGACCGGTTGCCGACGTTGTCGAGGAGGGCTGTTCAGACACGAGAGTGACTCTAGCCCGAGGCACCCCCACCCACGGACACACGTCAGCGACCGCCGAGCCCCGCCCCTGCTGCGCCGCGCTTCTACCGTCACAATGACTCTCATGCAGCCGAAGACCGACACACCAGAGCACCAGGCGTTTCTCGACCAGTTCCCGATGGGTGACCTCAACGACAAGATGGGGGTCGAGCTCGTCGAGGTCTCACCCGAACGCGTGGTCGGGACGATGCCGGTCAAGGGGAACACCCAGCCCTACGGCCTGCTGCACGGCGGCGCGTCGGTCGTGCTCGCCGAGAGTCTCGGCTCGGTCGGCTCCGCCATGCATGCCTACCCGGACCGGATAGCCGTCGGCGTCGACATCAACGCCACCCATCACCGCTCGGCCCGCGAGGGTGTCGTCACCGGCACCGCCACCGCAGTCCATCTCGGCCGATCGTCCGCATGCTACGAGGTCGTGATCACCGACGAGGACGGCAGGCGCCTGTGCACGTCACGGATCACCTGCGCCCTGGTGCCGAAGAAGGGCGCCTAGCCTCGATGTCTCATGAGGCCAAGGCGAACCCGCCTCGGGTCAGCTGACCTTCGTCTGGGCTCGTCGCTGGGACCGTCGCTGCGCGATGAGCTGGCCGACGACACGCTGGTTGCGGCTGCTCACCTGCGCCGCAGGAGGGGGCTCGACCGGCATCTTGGACCGGAGGGCGGCCACTGTTGCGCCACGGACGACCGCGATCTGGGCCAGGCCCAGACGAGCCATGAACCGGTTCGCGTCCCTTGAGGTCGCCGAGGCGGCGCCGATCATGTGACCGATCTCCATGTCCTCGGCCCAGCAGGTCGCCGCCTCGAGCAGCGCCCTGCCGACGCCATGGCGGCGCCAGTCCTCGAGGACGTGGAGATGGCTCGCGAAGACCGCGGGTTCTGTGTGGATGGGTGAGACCGGGCCGCGACGAAGATGCACGGCTCCGACCACACGGTTGTCGATGGTGCCGACGAGAATTCGTTCGTGGGGATCGGCGGCCGCCCGCGCGATGGCAGCAGCGGCTTCGGCTCTGGCGGTCCCTTGGGGGCAGCGCTCGGACTGGCGCCGGGAGAAGTCATCCCAGACGGCGAGCAGGCTCTCTGCGTCGTCGGGGGCGGCGTCTCGGACTTGCACCGGGTTGCGGGACAAGGCGATAGACCTACTTTCTGGTTGCGTGGTGGCGCAGGGGACGACCGACATCGCCCGGGTTTGCCGCTTCGCACTCAATCGCCCCCGGTCGGTACGAACTCGGCAAGGTCGACATTACGCCTCGGGAACGACCCTCCGGTAGAGGGATGGCGCAAAATGACTAGTCACAACGGGTAACTGCCAGACTGAGCGCTTCGCACCCGTTGTCAGGAAGAGGAACGTGTTCCCCGGAATCGGCACTCTCGTCAACATCGTGACGGTCCTGGTCGGCACCGTGATCGGCGTCGTCGTCGGCCATCGGCTCGCGCACCGGACCCGCGACGTCGTCACCGATGGCCTGGGTCTGGTGACCCTCCTCATCGCCGCCCTGTCCGCCGCGAGCATCAGCGACCCCGCCTGGTCCGCCGCGGTCGGCCGCAGCGCACCGCTGCTCATCGTCCTCGGTGCCCTTCTGGTCGGTGGCATCGTCGGGTCGGTCCTGGGCATCGAGGACCGCCTCGAAGCCTTCGGAAGCCGGCTCCAGAGCACCCTCCATGCCCGCTCCGGCGGACGCGAGGAGAGCGCCGACCGGCAACGGTTCATCGAGGGGTTCGTGTCGAGCTCTCTGGTGTTCTGCGTCGGGCCGCTCACGGTTCTCGGGTCGATCAACGACGGCCTGGGGAATGGTCCAGACCAGTTGTTCCTCAAGGCGGCGCTCGACGGGTTCGCGGCCATCGCCTTCGCCGCGTCGCTCGGGTGGGGCGTGGCGGCGAGCGCGATCGCGATCTTCGTCGTACAGGGGTCGCTGACGGTTCTCGGCGCCGCGCTGGGCGACGTCCTGCCGGCCGCCCATCTTGCCGCCTTGACGACGACCGGCGGTCTGATGCTCGTGGGTGTCGCACTACGCCTGCTTCGGATCAAGCAGCTACCCGTCGGGGACCTGCTGCCGGCACTGGTCTTCGCGCCGGCACTCACGGCGGTCGTGGTCGCGTTCCGGTGACCGCACGTCACCTATCTCGCGGCGACACGGACAAGGCGTTGCAGCATTGTTGCAGTCAACGTTGTCGCTTTCGCGACGCTTGCCTCTAGGGTGTCTCCCGGGGCATATAGCGGCTTCAGGCGCGTTCGAGGGGGTTTCATGGTGCACGTCGCGTTGTCGCTATAGTCCGCCAGACAATTTCCGACGGAAGCGACAGGAGCTTCACGTGCGAGTGCGTACCAGCACGATCCTCGTACTTCTCCTCGGGTCGATCTTTGGTCTGCTCGGAACGGCCAGCGCCTCTGCGCAGATGGTCCCTGCCGAGCACGACGGCCCACACATCAACGGAACACTGACCGACACGACCACCCCCGCGAAGCCCAAGCCTGTCGAGGGGGTCAAGATCGAGGTCACCACCCAGGACGGGAAGCCGGTGGGCGAGGCGACCTCCGACGCGGAGGGCAAGTTCTCGATCCCCCTGGACGAGAGCGGCACGTTCGTCGTCGAGATCGACCCGGAGTCGCTCCCCGAGGGAACGTTCCTCCGCAACCCGGAGGACCTGAACCGCGAGGTGAGCGTCCTCGGGTTCGACAAGGCCGTCCTGTTCCCCATCGGCCCGGACACGCGAGACACCGACTCGAAGTTCGAGCAGTCGCTGACGCTGGCTGCCAACGGGCTGCTCTTCGGCGTGATCCTGGCGCTGGCAGCGCTGGGCCTGAACCTGATCTTCGGTACGACGGGCCTGACGAACTTCGCACACGGTGAGCTGGTCACGTTCGGCGCCTTGGCGACGTACGTGTTCAACGCACACGCGCACCTGCCGGTCCTGCTCGCCATCCCCTGCGCGGTGATCCTGTCCGGCGTGTTCGGCTGGGCCCAGGACAAGGGGTTCTGGGCTCCGTTGCGACGACGCGGAACCGGGCTCATCGCGATGATGATCGTCTCGATCGGCATGTCGATCTTCCTGCGCTACACCTACCAGTACTTCTTCGGCGGCGGCACGTTCAGCTACAACCAGTACGTCACGCAGGATGCGTGGTCTCTGGGGCCGGTCGAGATGCAACCGAAGAACGTGATCGCCATGCTCGTGGGGCTGGGCGTACTCGCCGCCGTCTCCCTCGCGCTGGCCACCACCCGCCTCGGCAAGGCCACCCGTGCCGTTTCGGACAACCCCGCGCTGGCCGCCTCGTCGGGCATCAACGTCAACCGTGTCATCACGGTCGTGTGGATCACCGGAACCGCCCTCGCCGGACTGTCGGGCGCGCTGTTGGGCGTCCGACAGCAGGTCGACTTCCAGATGGGCTTCCTCGTCCTGCTGCTCGTCTTCGCCGCGGTCACCCTCGGAGGCCTCGGCACCACCTGGGGCGCGATGATCGGCGCGATCATCGTCGGCCTCTTCATCGAGCTCTCGACCCTGTTCGTCCCGTCGGAGCTGAAGAACGTGGGCGCGCTCGCGATCCTGATCCTCGTCCTGCTTGTCCGTCCCCAGGGAATCCTGGGCCGAGCCGAGCGCGTCGGCTGACCCGGCTGAGAAGGAGTAACCATGGAATGGGAAGTCATCCTCTCCAACGCGATGCGAACCGCCTTCGGCCCGGACGCCATCATCTACGCGTTGGCCGCCATCGGGCTGAACGTGCACTTCGGCTACACCGGCCTGCTGAACTTCGGCCAGGCCGGCTTCATGGCCGTCGCTGCCTACGGCCTCGCCGCGTCCGTGGCCACGTTCGGCCTGCCGTTCGTGCCCGGGCTGCTGATCGGACTGCTGTGCGCCGTCCTGCTGGCACTGCTGCTCGGTATCCCGACGCTGCGGCTACGTGCCGACTACCTCGCGATCGTGACCATCGCCGCCGCCGAGCTGCTACGCATCCTCCTCGGCTCGGTCACTCTCAAGGAGTGGTTCGGCGCCCGTGACGGCCTCCAGGCCTTCGCCACGTCGTTCTACGCGATGAACCCGTTCGACGGCCCGTTCCGGCTGCCCCTGGGCCCGGTGACCCTCGCGTTCAGCCGCAACGACACCTGGGTGGTGACCGTGGGCTGGCTGCTGGTGGCCTTCTCGTGCCTGATCGTCTGGGCGCTGATGCGAAGCCCGTGGGGACGCGTCCTGAAGTCGATCCGCGAGGACGAGGTCGCCGTACGCTCCCTGGGCAAGAACGTGTTCGGCTACAAGATGCAGGCACTGATCCTCGGTGGTCTCTTCGGCGCCCTGGCGGGCTTCATGCTCAGCATCCGCCAGGCCGCGATCGCGCCCACGGACTTCGCCACGGACACGACCTTCTTCGCCTGGACGATCCTGCTGCTCGGCGGCGCCGGGCGCGTGTTCGGCCCGGTCGTCGGCTCGATCCTGTTCTGGTTCCTCATCGAGGTGCTGGGCGGCTTCTTCACCCAGGCCACCGGCGGCGCGGACGCACTGCTGCCCACCTGGCTGATGACCGACACGCAGTCGTCCCTCGTCCGGTTCATCATCATGGGACTTGCACTGATGGCGCTGATGGTCTTCCGACCACAGGGCATCTTCGGTGACCGAAGGGAGATCGCAATCGATGGCCGCTGAACAAGTCCAGGAGAAGCGTTCGGAGAACGCTGCGGCTGCCGCCGCAGCCCTGCGCGACGTTCCGCACGAGCCCGGAGCCAGGAAGCTCGACTCGATCCTCGTGGCCGACAACATCACGCGGGCCTTCGGTGGCCTGGTTGCGGTCGACGTCGAGCACGTCGAGATCCAACGAGGCGCGATCACGGCGCTGATCGGCCCCAACGGAGCCGGCAAGACGACCTTCTTCAACCTGCTCACGGGATTCGACAAGCCCGACAGCGGCCAGTGGTCGTTCAACGGCAAGCCGCTCAAGGGCGTCCCGGCATTCAAGGTCGCGCGGCGAGGCATGATCCGCACCTTCCAGCTCACCAAGGTGCTGGCCAAGCTGTCGGTCATCGAGAACATGCGGCTCGGGGCGACCGGTCAGCGTGGTGAGCGGTTCCTGCCGGGCATGTTCGGCCTGTGGAAGGACCAGGAGAAGGCGAACACCGAGAAGGCGGACGCCCTCCTCGAGCGATTCCTGCTCATCAAGAAGCGCGAGGACTTCGCCGGCTCTCTCTCCGGCGGCCAGCGCAAGCTTCTGGAGATGGCCCGGGCGCTCATGGCCGACCCCGAGCTGGTCATGCTGGACGAGCCCATGGCGGGCGTCAACCCGGCGTTGAAGCAGTCTCTTCTGGGGCATGTGAAGTCCCTGCGGGACGAGGGCCGAACGGTTCTGTTCGTCGAGCACGACATGGACATGGTCCGCGACATCTCCGACTGGGTCATCGTCATGGCACAGGGCCGGGTGATCGCAGAAGGCCCGCCCGACTCGGTCATGGCGGACCAGCGTGTCATCGACGCCTACCTCGGCGCGCACCACGACGGTGCCCTGACCTTCGAGGAACAAGAGCAGATGCTGGCCGAAGCCCGTGAGACCGAGGCACGCGAGGGCGAGGAGAACTGATGAGCGAGCAGCCTGACCAGGAGCGCCTCACCGAAGAGGAGCTTTTCGAGAGCGAAGCCGCGCTCTCCACCGTCGGCATCGAGAGCGTGGACCGGAGCCAGCACCTCGCGAACGCCGACGGCGCTGTCCTCCGGGCCGACGACCTGATCGCGGGCTACCTCCCCGGGGTGAACATCCTGAACGGGTGCGACCTGTACTGCCAGCCAGGCGAGCTGGTCGGCATCATCGGTCCGAACGGCGCTGGCAAATCGACCCTCCTCAAGGCTCTCTTCGGCCTGGTGACGGTGAAGTCCGGCTCGGTGACCCTCGCGGGCGACGACATCACCAACGAGCGCGCCGACGTCCTCGTGGCCAAGGGAATCGGGTTCGTACCTCAGTCGAACAACGTCTTCCCCAGCCTCACGATCGAGGAGAACCTGCAGATGGGCGTCTACCAGAAGCCCAAGCGGTTCGCGGAGCGGTTCGACTTCGTCGCAGACCTTTTCCCTGCGCTACGTGACCGTCGCAAGCAGCGTGCGGGCTCCCTCTCCGGAGGTGAGCGGCAGATGGTGGCGATGGGACGAGCCCTGATGATGGAACCTTCGGTGCTGCTGCTCGACGAGCCTTCCGCGGGCCTCTCGCCCGCGTTGCAGGACGAGGTGTTCGTGCAGACCAAGCGGATCAACAGCCGTGGCGTGTCGGTGATCATGGTCGAGCAGAACGCCCGTCGGTGCCTGCAGATCGCCGACCGGGGCTACGTCCTGGACCAGGGTCGCAACGCCTACACCGGCTCCGGCAGCGAGCTCATGCACGACCCGAAGGTCATCGAGCTCTACCTGGGCACCCTGGCGAAAGCCTGATCCGGCCCTGCCGGAGGGGTCGCCCGACCGGGCCCCTCGGAGACAGGTCCGACAGCCCACACAGAAAGAGGGCCCCGGCTAAGCCGGGGCCCTCTTCTCCGTGCTGAGGGTCAGATCTGGCCCTCGATGTAGTCCACGGACTTGTAGTTGTTCTTCTTGTCGTACTCGTAGATGCCGATCGTGGCGGCCGACGGGGATCCGGTGTCGTTGAACTCGATCGGACCGGAGACACCGTCGTAGTCGATGTCCTCACCGTCGGCGAGCAGGTCGGCGCAGTCCTTGAAGGTGGTGCACTTCTCACCCCCGCTGGTGACTGCCTGCATCTGCTCCGCGATCGACTCACCGGCGTCGTCCTTGGCAGCGATGGCCGCAAGCGCCGAGACGATCGTGGCGTCGTAGGACTCCGGACCGTAGGTGAAGTCGGTCAGCTTGGGGTTGACCCCGAGCATGCGCTCCTTGAAGTCGGCGGCGACCTCAGGACCGGGGTACGTCGCACGCACACCCTCGAGGGTCCCGGCAGGGAAGCCCTCGCTACCCGTCCCGTAGTTCGCGGTGTTGCCGTCGGTGAAGTAGACCTGCACGTCCTTCGGACCGATGCCGGCGGTCAGCATGTCCGGGATCATGGTCTTGACCTCTTCGAAGGAGATCAGCACGACCGCATCCGGGTCCTCTGCCGCGATCTTCTCGATCGGCGCGGTCTGGCTCTTGACGTCGGCGTCGTAGAGCTCCTTGGCCACGACGTTTCCGCCGGACTCGGTGAAGACCTGCTCGACCTGGTTGGCGAGCGCCTCACCGTAGGAGTCCTGGCGAGCCAGGATGGCGACGTTCTGGTGACCGTCCTCGACGAGCAGGTTCGCCATCACGGCGCCCTGGAGGACGTCCGACGGCGCGGTCCGGAAGTACAGACCCTTGTCGTCGTACGTGTCGAACGCGGTCGAGGTGTTCGCCGGGGAGATCTGCACGACTCCGGCGTTCACGATCTTGTCGATGACCGACAGGGAGACGCTGGAGGAGGCCGCGCCGACGACCACGTCGGACTTGGCCGAGAGCAGGTTGTCGGTCTCTCCCGGGGCGATGTTGGGCGAGCCGTCTCCGGAGTCGGCACGAACCGACTTGACCGGCTTGCCGAGGACTCCGCCTGCCTCGTTGATCTCCTTGACGGCGAGGTCGACGCCGGCGAACTCCGGTGGGCCGAGGAAGGCCAGGTCACCGGTCTGAGGCAGGAGCTGTCCGACGACCAGCTCTCCGTCGCCCTTGGCGGCGGCGCTGCTGTCATCCTTGGTGGAATTGTCCGTGGGCGTGGTCTCGGTGTCGTCCTGGCCACATGCGGTGAGCACCAGCGAAGCAGCCGCCAGGGCTGCGGCCATGCGCCAGGCGCGGGTGGGGCGAATCAATTGAGCCTCCGTCTGATGGAGTTTGTGGCGACGGCCCTTCCCTTCGGGGCAGGCGCGACCGCGTCCTTGTGATGGGGGAAACCTAGCGTCAATCCGCGTGAGAATCAGGGGTCTGATGGGGTTTTGGCCCCTTCTCGTTGCCATTTCGTGACCTGGCAGGACAGAGACCACCAATTGGCTGTACCAGCTCTACCCGTTTGGGCGATTCGTACCGTCCGTGACGGCAGGGCCGTGCTCGACCACACCGTCGGCCACCTGCCTCATCGACAGCCGCAGATCCATCGCGGTCTTCTGGATCCAGCGGAACGCTTCGGGCTCGCTGAGCTGGAGCTGCTTCTGCAGTACGCCCTTCGCCCGGTCGACCGCCTTGCGGGTCTCGAGACGTTCGCTCAGGTCCGCGACCTCCGCCTCGAGCATCTGCAGCTCCGAGAACCGGCTCACGGCCATCTCGATGGCGGGGACGAGGTCGTTCTTGTTGAACGGCTTGACCAGGTAGGCCATCGCGCCTGCGTCGCGGGCCCGCTCCACCAGGTCGCGCTGGCTGAACGCGGTGAGGATGACGACCGGGGCGATCCGCTGCTCGGCTATCCGCTGCGCGGCGGAGATCCCGTCCAGCTTCGGCATCTTGACGTCGAGTACGACGAGGTCCGGCCGCAGCTCCTGCGCGAGCTCGATGGCCCTCTCCCCGTCGCCGGCCTGGCCCACGACGTCGTACCCCTCCTCACCGAGCATCTCGGCGAGGTCGAGCCGGATCAGCGCCTCGTCCTCAGCGATGACGACGCGACGGGCGGGCAGACGGGCCTGTTGATCGCTCACGAGGGGTAAGGCTAGTGCGGCGCCACAGGTCCGTGCACATCAGCCGCGGCGCTCAGGCGCTGCGCTGCCTGCGGTCGGCGCACTCCTGCAGGAAGATCTCGGCCTCCTGGTGCTCGACGCGCCGCCGCGCCAGCTCGGTGCTCGCCGCGCGCGCGTTCTCGACTGCGCGGTCCTGGCTGAAGAAACGTCGTAGCCAGCTCTCGAGATTCACGCTCTTGCCCCCTACCCGCGACCGCACCATGCGATCCCACCAGGAAAGTCTAGTGGGTTGGTAGTTTTTGGCAAATGGTGATCGCGGCGGTCTCACACTCTGGTCATCCGGGCTCATGGGCAGGCCACCGCATCCGGGTGCCTCTGCGTGCGGAGACAGTGCTTGGTTCCCCCTCGCTGGCCCGCGGGTGACGACCTACGGCGCGGCGCATGAACTGCTCGCCAAGGCATCCGGTCGAATCGGGTACCGTTTGCACCTGAAAATGCCCCGGTAGTCCAACGGCAGAGACAATGGTCTCAAACACCATCCAGTGTGGGTTCGAATCCCACCCGGGGCACCCATTTCCCTTGTTCTGAGCGGATCCCGGGCTGTCGGCGACGAGCGGCATCATGCCGGCATGTACCCGAAGGAGACCCGCGAGCGGGCGATCGCCCTGCTCAGCTCAGGGCAGTCGATGAACTCCGTGAGCAGACAGACCGGCGTCAGCCGAGCCGCCATCCGTGAGTGGCGTGACCGAGGCATCGAGCCCGTGCGGCCACTCTCCTGCTTCCGCTGCCAGTCCACGCCCCCGCCGGACGCCGAGACCTATGCGTTGCTCTTCGGCTTCTACCTGGGCGACGGGTGCATCTCCCGTCAACGGTCCACGTTCTCCCTGCGCATCACCTGCGACAAGGCGTACCCGCACATCATCGACACCGTCAGCGACGCGGTCGAGACTGTCCGCGTCACCGGGAGCGTCTGTCGGGTCAGGGCGCCGGGGTGCGTCGTGGTCCAGAGCTGCTGGAAGCACTGGCCGTGCGTCTTTCCTCAGCACGGCCCCGGGCGCAAGCACGAACGCGAGCTCGTCATGCAGCCGTGGCAGCGCGAGATCGTGAACGAGCACCCCGCGGACTTCCTGCGCGGGCTCTTCCACTCGGACGGATGCCGGACGAGGAACTGGGCGACGCGCGTCGTCGCCGGCGAGAAGAAGCGCTACGACTACGGTCGGTGGCAGTTCGTCAACAACTCCGAGCACATCCGGACGTGGTGCACGGAGGCGCTCGACCTCCTCGAGATCCCCTGGCGTCAGTCGAGCTGGAAGTGCGTCTCGGTCTCGACCCGTGACGGTGTCGCGAGGCTCGACGAGCTCATCGGACTGAAGAGCTGACTGGGTGAACCGCGGGGGGCGTCGTACGCCGCGCGTCCTGTCAGGCCTTGTGGCGGCGGTACGCCGGCACAACCTCGTTGATGGCATCACCCATCCTGTGGATGCGCAGCGCGTTCGTCGAGCCGGCGATGCCGGGCGGGCTACCGCCGATGATCACGACCAGGTCCCCCTCCTTGACCCGCCCGATCTTCAGCAGCGCCTCGTCCACCTGCATCACCATCTCGTCGGTGTGCTCCACGGGCGAGGTCAGGAACGTCTCCACCCCCCACGACATGGCGAGCTGGGACCGCACGGCCGCGACCGGCGTGAACGCGAGCACCGGGATGCCGCCGCGCAGGCGCGACAGCCGTCGCGCAGAGTCGCCGCTCTGAGTGAATGCCACGAGGTACTTCGCTCCGACCCGCTCGGCCACCTCGAGCGCGGCCTTGGTGATCACCCCGCCCCGGGTCCTAGGGTTCCAGTCGATCTGCGACATCCGGAACAGGCCGTTGCGCTCGGTCGACTCGATGATCCGCGCCATGGTCTTCACTGCCTCGATGGGGTACTCCCCCACGCTGGTCTCGCCGGAGAGCATGACCGCGTCCGCGCCGTCGAGCACGGAGTTGGCGACGTCGGAGGCCTCGGCACGCGTCGGGCGGGGCGCGGAGATCATGGACTCCAGCATCTGCGTGGCGACGATCACCGGCTTCGCGTTCCTGCGGGCGAGGTCGACGATGTGCGCCTGGATCATGGGCACGTCCTCGAGGGGACACTCCACGCCCAGGTCACCGCGGGCGACCATGAACCCGTCGAAGGCCCGGATGACCTCCTCGAGGTTCTCGACGGCCTGCGGCTTCTCGATCTTGGCGATGACCGGAAGGCAGACGCCCTCCTCCTTCATGATCTGCCGGACGTCGTCGACGTCCCGGGCCGACCGGACGAACGACAGCGCCACGAAGTCCACGGTGAGGTGCAGCGCCCAGCGCAGGTCCTCCTTGTCCTTCTCCGACAGCGCGGGGACGGACACCGCCACCCCCGGAAGGTTGATCCCCTTGTTGTCGCTGATGGGACCGGCGACGAGGACCTTCGTCTCCACGTTGGTGTCGCCGACCGCCGTCACCTCGAGGCGGACCTTCCCGTCGTCGATGAGGATGTGGTCCCCGACCGAGACGTCGCCACAGAGTCCGTCGTACGTCGTCGAGCAGATCTCTTTGTCGCCCGGGACCTCGCGGGTGGTGATCGTGAACACCTGACCCTCCACGAGCTCGACGGGTCCGTTCGCGACCTTGCCGAGCCGGATCTTCGGGCCCTGGAGGTCGGCGAAGATGCCGACCCCGTGCCCGGAGTCGTCCGACGCCTTGCGCACGAGCTGGTAGGTGCGCTCGTGGTCGGCGTGGCTGCCGTGGCTCAGGTTGAGACGGGCCACGTCCATCCCCGAGTCCACGAGCTCGCGGATCTTCTCAGGGGTGGAGGTAGCAGGGCCGAGGGTGCAGACAATCTTCGCTCTACGCACGTTCAGCAACCATACTCGGCTATCGGTGAGTCACCACCCTGCGGGACTGGATCGTTCCAACATGTGACCAGACCGGTAGGTTCCCGGCGGGGACGGCGCGGGTTTCCCCAAGGTATGCAGCCGAACCGTCACTTCCCACGACGTACAAGCCATGGGAGGTGACGGTTCGACGTCATACCTTGATGAAGCTGCGACCAGCCGCAGTGGATGGATCAGACCACGAGGGGGCGCGCGGTCGGCGGGATCGGGGACGGCAGTGTCGTGGCTCCGGTGAGGTACTTGTCGACACCTGCTGCCGCTGCCCGTCCCTCGGCGATGGCCCACACGATCAGCGACTGTCCACGACCGGCGTCACCGGCGACGAAGACACCGTCCACGGACGACTGGTAGTCGTTGTCGCGCGCGACGTTCCCGCGCTCGTCGAGGTCGACGCCGAGCTGGCTGATGAGGCCCTCCTGCTGGGGGCCGGTGAAGCCCATCGCGAAGAGCACCAGCTCGGCCGGGATCTCGCGCTCGGAACCCTCCACGTCCTGGAACCGGCCGTCCTTCATCTCGACCTCGACCAGACGCAGTGCCCTCACGTTGCCCGACTCGTCGCCCAGGAACTCCTTCGTGGACACGGCGTACACGCGGTCGCCACCCTCCTCGTGAGCGGAGGAGACGCGGAACGTCATCGGGTACGTCGGCCAGGGCTGGTTGGCGGGTCGCTCCGTGCCGGGCTGCGCCATGATCTCGAGCTGGGTGACCGAGGCCGCGCCCTGGCGGTGCGAGGTCCCGAGGCAGTCGGCGCCGGTGTCGCCGCCACCGATGATCACGACGTGCTTGCCGGTCGCGACGATCTGGTTCTCGACCTCCTCGCCGAGTGCGACCCGGTTCGACTGCGGGAGGAACTCCATCGCCTGGTGGATACCGCCGAGCTCGCGCCCCGGGACCGGCAGGTCACGGGCGACGGTGGCTCCGACAGCGAGGACCACGGCGTCGAACCGCTCGGTCAGCTGCTGACCGGTGAGGTCGGTCCCGATGTCGACGCCCTCCCGGAACACCGTTCCTTCGCGCCTCATCTGGTCGAGGCGACGGTCGAGGTACTTCTTCTCCATCTTGAACTCGGGGATGCCGTACCGCATCAGGCCACCGACCTTGTCGGCGCGTTCGTACACCGCGACCGTGTGGCCGGCCCGGGTCAGCTGCTGCGCCGCGGCGAGACCGGCCGGGCCCGAGCCGACGACGGCGACCGTCTTGCCGCTCAGCCACTCGGGCGGCTGGGGGCGGACGTAGCCGGAGTCCCACGCCCTGTCGGCGATGGCCACCTCGACGTTCTTGATCGTCACCGGGTCCTGGTTGATGCCGAGGACGCACGCCGTCTCGCACGGCGCCGGGCACAGCCGCCCGGTGAACTCCGGGAAGTTGTTCGTCGCGTGGAGCCGCTCGATCGCGCCGTCCCAGTCGTCGCGCCAGACCAGGTCGTTCCACTCCGGGATGATGTTCCCGAGCGGGCATCCCTGGTGGCAGAACGGGATGCCGCAGTCCATGCAGCGTCCGGCCTGCTCGGTGATGATCGGCAGGAGCGACCTGCCCGCACCCTCGGGGTAGACCTCGTTCCAGTCGCGAACCCGCTCGTCGACGGGACGGCGCGCCGCGACCTCACGCCCGTGCTTCAGGAATCCTCTGGGGTCAGCCATGTAGTGCCTCCATCATCCGGGCCGCGGCCTCGTCCTCGGTGAGCCCTTCCTCCAACGCCTCCGCCTTGGCGTCGAGGACCCGCTTGAAGTCGCTGGGCATGACCTCGGTGAACCGGGCCAGCGCCGCGGGCCAGTCGTCCAGCAGCGCCTTCGCCACCGGCGACTCGGTCTCCTCCAGGTGCCGGCGTACGACGGCCTGCAGTGTGTCGGCCTCGTCGTCCGGGACGGGGCGCAGCTCGACGAGCTCCTGGTTCACCCGGCCCTCGTCGAGGTCGAGCACGTAGGCCACGCCGCCCGACATCCCGGCGCCGAAGTTGCGGCCGGTCCGCCCGAGCACGACCACGCGGCCGCCCGTCATGTACTCGCAGCCGTGGTCACCGACGCCTTCGACGACGGCGGTCACCCCGGAGTTGCGGACGCAGAAACGCTCGCCGACCTGGCCGCGCAGGAAGATCTCGCCCGAGGTCGCGCCGTAGCCGATCACGTTGCCGGCGATGATCTGCTGCTCCGCGTCGAACGGCGCGGACCGGTCCGGTCGGACCACGATGCGCCCGCCCGAGAGGCCCTTGCCGACGTAGTCGTTGGCGTCGCCCTCGAGGCGCAGCGTGATCCCGCTCGGCACGAACGCGCCGAAGGACTGGCCCGCCGACCCGGTGAACGTGATGTCGATCGTGCCGTCCGGCAGTCCCTCACCGCGGTAGCGCTTGGTCACCTCGTGCCCGAGGATCGTGCCGACCGTGCGGTTGACGTTGCGGATCTCGACCTGCGCTCGGACCGGCTCACCGCGCTCGAGTGCGTCGGCCGCGAGGGCGACCAGCTCGTTGTCGAGCGCCTTGTCGAGGCCGTGGTCCTGCACCGTGGTGTTGCGCCGCGGAGCGCCCTCCGGCAGCGCCGGCACGTGCAGGACCGGCGACAGGTCCAGCCCTGCGGCCTTCCAGTGGTCCACGGCCCGCTCGACGTCGAGCACCTCGGCGTGGCCGATGGCCTCGTCGAGCGTGCGGAAGCCGAGCTCGGCGAGGAGCTCGCGGACCTCCTCGGCGATGTACTCGAAGAAGGTGACCACGAACTCGGGCTTGCCGGTGTACCGCTCCCGGAGCACAGGGTTCTGGGTCGCCACGCCCACGGGGCAGGTGTCGAGGTGGCAGACCCGCATCATGATGCAGCCGGAGACCACCAGCGGCGCCGTCGCGAACCCGAACTCCTCAGCGCCGAGCAGCGCGGCGATCACCACGTCGCGGCCGGTCTTGAGCTGGCCGTCGGTCTGCACCACGATCCGGTCGCGCAGCCCGTTGAGCAGCAGGGTCTGCTGGGTCTCGGCGAGACCGAGCTCCCACGGACCTCCGGCGTGCTTGAGCGACGTCAGCGGGGACGCACCCGTGCCACCGTCGTGGCCCGAGATGAGTACGACGTCCGCGTGCGCCTTCGACACACCGGCCGCGACCGTCCCCACCCCCACCTCGGCGACGAGCTTCACGTGCACACGTGCCGACGGGTTGGAGTTCTTCAGGTCGTGGATCAGCTGCGCGAGATCCTCGATCGAGTAGATGTCGTGGTGCGGCGGTGGCGAGATCAGTCCCACGCCGGGCGTCGAGTGACGGGTCTTGGCCACCCAGGGGTAGACCTTGTGGCCCGGAAGCTGGCCTCCCTCACCGGGCTTCGCGCCCTGGGCCATCTTGATCTGGATGTCGTCGGAGTTGGTGAGGTACTCCGACGTCACGCCGAAGCGGCCGGACGCGACCTGCTTGATCGACGAACGACGCTCGGGGTCGTAGAGACGGTCGGCGTCCTCGCCGCCCTCGCCGGTGTTGGACTTTCCGCCCAGCCGGTTCATCGCGATCGCGAGGGTCTCGTGCGCCTCCTTGCTGATCGAGCCGTAGGACATCGCACCGGTCGAGAACCGCTTGACGATCTCCGAGACCGGCTCGACCTCCGAGATGTCGATGGGCTCCCGGGCAGGGTCATCGGTCTTGAACCGGAAGAGACCTCGCAGGGTCATCAGGCGCTCGGACTGCTCGTCCACGCGTTCGGTGTACTGCTTGAAGATGTCGTAGCGGCCGCTGCGCGTGGAGTGCTGCAGGCGGAACACCGTGTCGGGGTCGAACAGGTGCGGCTCGCCCTCACGACGCCACTGGTACTCGCCGCCGATCTCCAGCGCCCGGTGGGCAGGCGGCAGCCCGTCGACCGGGTAGGCCTTCCGGTGCCGCCGCGCGACCTCCTCGGCGATGGTGTCGATGTCGACCCCGCCGAGCTTGCTGACGGTGCCGGTGAAGTACCTGTCCACCAGCGGCTGGGCCAGCCCGACGGCCTCGAAGATCTGGGCACCGGTGTACGACGCGACGGTCGACACACCCATCTTGCTCATCACCTTGAGCACGCCCTTGCCGAGCGACTTCACCAGGTTGCGCACCGCGGCCTGCGGCTCGAGTCCGACGTAGTAGCCGTCGCGGGCAAGGTCCTCCACCGACTCCATGGCGAGGTACGGGTTCACCGCCGCCGCGCCGTACCCGATCAGGAGCGCCACGTGGTGCACCTCGCGCACGTCGCCGGCCTCGACGACCACGCCGACCTGCGTCCGCGTCTTCTCCCGGACGAGATGGTGGTGCACGGCACCGGTGAGCAGCAGCGACGGGATCGGTGCGAGCTCCGCGGTGGAGTGCCGGTCGGACAGCACGATGATGCGAGCACCACCGGCGATCGCCTCGGAGACCTCCGCGCAGATCTCGTCGATACGCCGGGCCAGGGCCTCTCCCCCGCCCTCGACGTCGTACAGGCCGCGCGAGACGTGGGTGGAGTAGCCGGGCAGGTCGCCGTCGCGGTTGACGTGGATGATCTTGGACAGCTCGTCGTTGTCGATCACCGGGAACGGCAGCACCACCTGGCGGCACGACGCCGGCGTCGGCTGGAGCAGGTTCGCCTCCGGCCCGATCGTGCCGTTGAGCGAGGTGACGAGCTCCTCGCGGATCGCGTCGAGCGGCGGGTTCGTGACCTGCGCGAACAGCTGGCTGAAGTAGTCGAAGAGCAGCCGTGGCCGGTCGGACAGCGCGGCGATCGGGCTGTCGGTGCCCATCGACCCGATCGGCTCGGCCCCCGTCTTCGCCATCGGCGTGAGGATGACCCGCTTCTCCTCCTCGGTGTACCCGAAGATCTGCTGGCGGCGGGTCACCGATGCGTGCGTGTGCACGATGTGCTCACGGTCGGGCAGGTCCTCGAGCCGGATCAGGCCCGCGTGCAGCCACTCGTCGTAGGGATTCTCCTGAGCGAGCTCGCTCTTGATCTCCTCGTCCTCGATGATGCGGTGCTCCGCGGTGTCCACGAGGAACATGCGGCCCGGCTGCAGCCGCCCCTTCCGGACGATGGTCGACGGGTCGAGGTCGAGGACGCCGACCTCGGAGGCCATCACGACGAGGCCGTCGTCGGTGACCCAGTAGCGGCTGGGACGCAGGCCGTTCCGGTCGAGGACCGCACCGATCTGGGTGCCGTCGGTGAACACCACGGCGGCGGGGCCGTCCCACGGCTCCATCATCGTGGAGTGGAACTCGTAGAACGCGCGGCGCTTCTCGTCCATCTCGGCGTGGTTCTCCCACGCCTCGGGGATCATCATCAGCACCGCGTGCGGCAGGGAGCGGCCGCCCATGTGCAGCAGCTCGAGCACCTCGTCGAAGGAGGCGGAGTCGGAGGCACCGGTTGAGCAGATCGGGTAGAGCCGCTCGAGTTCTCCGGGGATCAGGTCGCTGTCGAGCAGCGCCTCGCGGGCGCGCATCCAGTTGCGGTTGCCCATGACCGTGTTGATCTCACCGTTGTGTGCGATGAACCGGAACGGGTGCGAGAGGGGCCAGCTCGGGAAGGTGTTCGTCGAGAACCGCGAGTGGACGACCGCGACCGCGGACTCCATCCGCTCGTCGACCAGGTCGGGGTAGAACCGGTCGAGCTGGTCGGTGGTGAGCATCCCCTTGTAGGCCAGCGTGCGCGACGACAGCGAGGGGAAGTAGACGTCGGTCTCTCGTTCGCTGCGCTTGCGCAGGCAGAAGGCGAGCCGCTCGAGCGCCATGCCGACGACGCGCCCGGTGGTCGCGGTCACGAAGAGCTGGGTGAAGGTCGGCATCACGCTGAGGGCGGTGGCGCCGAGCAGGTCGGGCGTGACCGGCACGTCGCGCCAGCCGACAACCGTCAGGCCCTCTTCGGCCGCGATCTCCTCGATCTGCTTCCGGGTCTTGGAGACGTGCTCGTCGTCGCCGGGCAGGAACGCCGTGCCGACGGCGTAGCAGCGCGCCGGGGGCAGGTCGAAGTCGACCACGTCACGCAGGAACCTGTCCGGGACCTGGAGCAGGATGCCCGCGCCGTCGCCGGAGTCGGGCTCCGCGCCCGTGGCGCCACGGTGCTCGAGGTTCCGCAGCGCCGTGATGGCCTTGGAGACGATGTCGTGGCTCGCTACGCCTGTCAGGGTTGCGACGAACGCCACTCCGCACGCGTCGTGCTCGTGGAGTCCGTCGTACAGGCCCTGTGGCGGCGGGAACGCTTGCATGCGGTCGCACTCTCCCGTCGTCGTCGTTTCACCGGGACCCGAGGTCTCGACCCGGAGTGAGTGTGCAGATTGCAGGGGACGACATTGGCCCGAGCAGAGTTACCAAAGAGTACATCATGGACGCTGAAGGCCGATCACCTGTCGAGATGTCCAGACCACATGGTGGACCGCGTTCGCAGCCCGTCCCGGCGGGCGTGCTGAGGGGGGTTCCCGACGAGCCCTAGCCCAGATTCGCCGCGCCCACGGCCGACCCGATGCCGTAGGTGACCGCCGCGGCGGCCGCGCCCAGAGCCGCCTGCCGGCTCCCGCCGTAGAGCCACGTGCGGGTCGTCACCTGCGTCACGACCGCGCCGCAGCCGAAGAGGGCGACGAGCGTGACGACCAGGCCGGGGACCAACGTGTCGGCGCCGAGCAGGTAGGGCAGCACGGGGATGAGCGCACCGATCGCGAACGCCAGGAACGACGAGCCGGCCGCGAGCATCGGCGAGGCGAGGTCATGGGGGTCGACGCCGAGCTCCTCCCTGGCGTGGACGGCGACGGCGTTGTCGACGTCGAGGTGGACCTGCCGGGCCACCTCCTGCGCGAGGTCCTCGTCGATGCCCTTCTCGACGTACATCTCGGCGAGCTCCCGAGTCTCCGCCTCGGGGTTGTTCACGATCTCGTGGCGTTCCTTCTCGATCTCCCGCGCCGCGGCCTCGGACTGGCTGGCAACGGAGGTGTACTCCCCGACTGCCATCGAGAAGGCCCCGGCTGCGAGACCGGCGAAACCGGCGAGCACGACCGCGGTGGACGTCCCCTTGTCAGTACCGGCCGCGACACCGGCGACCAGCGCCAGGTTGGACACCAGGCCGTCGCTCGCCCCGAAGACTGCGGGGCGCAGCCATCCCCCGGTGACGTCGGGGTGCTCGTGGTCGATGGTGGGAAGGTGCGGGTCTCTCGCGCTCATGCTCGAAAACTATCCCGCTGACACGTCGATTTCATCGAAGGAAAGGCTCACCTTTCCTCGGCGGGCCCCTCCACGTCGGACGGGTCCCCCGCGGACGTCTCGCGCGGCTCCACCGTGGACTTGTCCTGCTCCACCGTGGACGTGTCGCCCCGCTCCTTCGCGGCCTCGCCGCCACGGACGAGTACCTCCTCCTCACGGCCCGGATGCCGCCGGGAGGACCAGACGAAGTAGCCCACGGCGAGCAGGAACACGACGATCGAGGTCCACATGTTGAGGCGAAGGCCGAGCACGTGGTTCACCGTGTCGATGCGGAGGCTCTCGATCCAGAAACGGCCGGCGGTGTACGCCGCGAGGTACAGCGCGAACGCCCTGCCGTAACCGAGCCGGAACCGGCGGTCGGCCCAGATCACCAGGCCCGCGACGCCGAGGTTCCAGACGAACTCGTACAGGAAGGTCGCGTGGAACGTCTCGTACTGCTCGTACCCCTCCGGGCGGTGGGCGGGGTCGATCTCCAGCCCCCAGGGAACCGTCGTGGGCTTGCCGAACAGCTCCTGGTTGAACCAGTTCCCCCACCGGCCGATGGCCTGGGCGATCGCGATGCCGGGTGCGAGCGCGTCGGCCAGGGGCAGGAACTTGACTCCCGTCCTCCGCGCGCCGATGTAGGCGCCGAGCGCACCGAGCGCGATGGCCCCCCAGATCCCGAGGCCGCCCTGCCACACGTACAGCGCCCTGATCGGTGACTCGCCCTCACCGAAGTAGAGCTGGTAGTCGGTGGCCACGTGGTAGAGCCGGCCGCCGACCAGTCCGAAGGGCACCGCCCAGATCGCGATGTCGCCGACCTGACCGGGCTTGCCGCCCCGGGCCACCCAGCGTCTCTCCCCGAGCCAGATGGCGACGACGACGCCGGCGATGATGCACAGCGCGTACGCGCGGATCGGGACGGGGCCGAGGTGCCAGACACCCTGGTCGGGGCTGGGGATGAAGGCGAGGTTCACGACGCGAGGCTATCCGTTCTCGTGGAGCAGCTTGGTGATGTCCTCCGCCAGGTCCGCAGCGGAGATACCTTCCGTCCACACGATCGGCGAGCGGTCGGTGTCGTCGACGCCCACGATCTGCGTGCCGTGGGTGACTTCGTACCCGCCGGACGGCATGCGCGCGCCCTTCTCGACGGGCACGCCGAGCTTGTTGCCCAGCACCACGATGCGGTCGAGGTCACCGGTGAGTCCCTCGAACGAGGGGTCGAACCGGTCCAGGTAGTCGCGCAGCGTGGCCGGGTCGTCCCGGGCGGGGTCACTGGTGACGAAGACCATCCCGACGCGCTCGCGGTCTGCCTCGTCGACCCTGGTGAGGGCCGACGCGATGTCGGCCATGACCGCCTGGCAGATGTCCGGGCAGTGCGTGTAGCCGAAGAACACGAGGGTCAGGTCCTTCGTGGTGTCCTCGGTCAGGGAGTACGCCGAGCCGTCGGTTGCGGTGAGGGTCACGTCGGGCACGACGTACTGGTCGGTGAGCACCGCACCGTGCATGCCGTCGTCGTCGTGGACGCTCATGCCCGAGGTCAGCTCCCCGTCCGACGGCTCCTCGCTGCAACCCAGCGAGAAGGAGTACGACGGACAGGGTGGCTGCCGCGGCGGACAGGAGACGAGCCCTGCTATGCACGCCGGACCCCGTCGGCCAGCTCACGGGTCAGCCCGGCCAGCGCCTCGAGCCCCTGGCGCCTGTCCTGACCGGCGTCGAGGAGCCGTCGCACGAAGGCCGAGCCGACGATGACGCCGTCGGCGTAGCCGGCCACCTCGGCGGCCTGGTCGCCGTTCGACACCCCGAGCCCGACCCCGATCGGCAGGTCGGTCAGGGCGCGCGCCCTCTTGACCAGCGGCCCGGCGAGCTCGCTGGTCGTCTCCCTGGCCCCGGTCACGCCCATGACCGCGGTGGCGTAGACGAACCCGCGGCAGGCCGCGACGGTCATCGCCAGGCGCTCGTCGGTCGAGGAGGGGGCGATCAGGAAGATCTTGTCGAGGTCGTGCCGGTCCGCCGCGTCGAGCCACTCCCCCGCCTCGTCGGGCACGAGGTCCGGCGTGATGAGCCCGGACCCGCCGGCGGAGGCGAGGTCCGCGGCGAAACGCTCCACGCCGTACCGCTCGACCGGGTTCCAGTAGGTCATCACCACGACCGGGACGCCGGTCCCGGCGACCGCCTCGACGGTCCGCAGGACGTCGACGGTCCGGACGCCGCGCTCGAGCGCCTGCTGTGCTGCCGCCTGGATGGTGGGCCCGTCCATCACCGGGTCGCTGTAGGGCAGGCCGACCTCGATGATGTCGCAGCCGGCGTCGGCCATCGTCCTCATCGCGTCCACCGAGCCCTGAACGTCGGGGAAGCCGGCGGGAAGGTAGCCGACGAGCGCGGCACGCCCCTCGTCACGGGTGGTGTCGAAGACCCTGCTCACGCTCATGCCCGCGGCTCCCCTGTCGTCTCGTCGGCGGTCGCGTCACCGAAGCCGAACCACTCGATGGCGGTGCCCATGTCCTTGTCACCGCGCCCCGAGAGGTTCACCAGGATGGTCGCGTCGGAGCCGAGCTCTTTCGCCACCTCGAGGGCACCCGCGACGGCATGCGCTGACTCGATGGCCGGGATGATGCCCTCGGTCCGCGCAAGCAGCGCGAGGGCGTCCATGGCCTCCTTGTCGGTGACCGGACGGTAGACCGCGCGGCCGGTCTGGGCGAGGTAGGCGTGCTCGGGACCGACGCCCGGGTAGTCGAGACCTGCCGAGATCGAGTGCGACTCGATGGTCTGGCCGTCCTCGTCCTGCAGCACGTAGGTGCGGGCGCCGTGCAGCACCCCGACCTCGCCGGCCGTGATGGTCGCCGCGTGCCGCCCCGTGTCGAAGCCCTCGCCGCCTGCCTCGTAGCCGTAGAGCCGCACGGTCGGGTCGTCGACGAAGGCGGCGAAGAGGCCGATGGCGTTCGAGCCGCCTCCGACGCAGGCGACCGCGGCGTCGGGCAGTGCGCCGGTCAGCTCCAGGCACTGCTCCCTGGCCTCGTCGCCGATGCCGCGGCAGAAGTCCCGCACCATCGCCGGGAACGGGTGCGAACCCGCTGCCGTCCCGAGCATGTAGTGGGTGTTCTCGACACTGGCGACCCAGTCGCGCAGCGCCTCGTTGATCGCGTCCTTCAGCGTGCGCGAGCCGGACTTCACCGCCACGACCTCGGCGCCGAGCAGGTGCATCCGCGCCACGTTGAGCGCCTGTCGCTGCGTGTCGACCTCGCCCATGTAGACGACACAGTCGAGGCCGAGGTACGCGCACGCGGTCGCCGTGGCCACGCCGTGCTGACCGGCGCCGGTCTCGGCGATCACCCGCGTCTTGCCCATCCGCTTGGTCAGGAGGGCCTGGCCCAGGACGTTGCGGATCTTGTGGGCCCCGGTGTGGTTCAGGTCCTCCCGCTTGAGCAGGATCCGTGCCCCTGCCACCTCGGACAGCCGCTCGGCGTCGTAGAGCAGGCTGGGCGTCCCGGCGTACTCCCGGAGCATCCGCTGGAACTCGGCGGTGAACGCGGGGTCGGCCATCGCCTCCTGCCACGCTCGGGTGAGCTCGTCGTGCGCGGCGATCAGCGCCTCGGGCATGAACCGGCCGCCGAAGCGCCCGAAATGGCCGGTCTCGTCGGGCAGAGCAGACATGCGTATCGGTCTTTCAGTCGCGTTGCTTGAGGGCCGGGTGCGCACCCGCGGAGACCAGGTCGGCCACCGCCGAGCGGGGGTCCCTGCCCTTCACCAGGGTCTCTCCCACGAGTACGACGTTCGCGCCCTGCTTGGCGTACTCGAACACGTCGTGGGGGCCGCGCACCCCGGACTCGGCCACCCGCACCACGTCGTCGGGGATGCGGGGTGCGATCCGGGAGAAGGTGTCCCGGTCGACTTCGAGGGTCTTGAGGTTGCGGGCGTTGACGCCGATCAGCGTCGCCCCCGCCTCGAGCGCACGCTCGACCTCCTCCTCGTCGTGCACCTCGACGAGGGTGGTGAGGCCGATCGACGTGGCGCGGTCGACGAGGCACTCGAGCTGGTTCTGGTCGAGGGCGGCGACGATGAGCAGCGCCAGGTCGGCGCCGGCCGCGCGTGCCTCCCAGAGCTGGTACGACGTGACGATGAAGTCCTTGCGAAGCACGGGGATGTCGACCGCTGCACGTACTGCCCGCAGGTCGGCCAGGCTGCCTCCGAACCGCCTGTGCTCGGTGAGGACGCTGATCGTCGCCGCGCCTCCGGCCTCGTAGTCCTTGGCCAGGGCGGCCGGGTCTGCGATCGAGGCCAGCTCGCCCTTGCTGGGACTGGCCCGCTTCACCTCGGCGATGACACTCACGCCGCTTGCCCGGAACGACGGCATCGGGTCGACCGCCTCGGGGGCCCGGCGCGCCGCGTCCTTGACCTGGTCGAGTGGGGTCGCCGCCTCCCGGTCCGCGAGATCGGCGCGGACGCCGTCGATGATCTCGTCGAGAACGGACATGAGGACCTCACACCATTTGTCTGGACAGGACGGGTCTCTAGACTCTCACGAAACCGGAGGCGCCCTGTCACGGAGGTCCGCATCGAGGGCAGGCGCGCCGGGCACAGCTGCCGACAGCCAGGAAAGTGCACATGAGCCACCCACCAGGTCCACCGCACGAGGGCGGGCCGACCCCGCAGCGCCCCTACTCCGGGACGGGGGCAGGACCTGGTCAACCCGGTCAGCCCGGATCCGGCGACCAGCCCGGGCAGGGCCGGTTCTACCCGCCGCCCCAGTATGGCCAGCACGGTCAGTACCGCCCGTACGGCACCGGACCCGGTTCTCTCCCCTCGAACAACGGCAAGGCGACGGCGTCGCTGATCACCGGGATCTCCACGCTTGTCCTCTTCTGGTGCTGCGGACTTGGCATCGGGGGTGTGGTCGCCGTGGTGCTGGGCGTCAAGGCACGTCGCGAGATCAGGGACAGCGGTGGCTTCCAGACCGGCGACGGGATGGCGCTCGCGGGGATCGTCACCGGCGCGCTCGCCATCCTCTTCGGCATCGCGACGGTCGTCCTCGTGGTGGGCCTCATCGCCACGGGCAGCGGCGACATCGAGACCGGCACGCCCTACAGGCGCAGCTACTGACAGGTGTTGCTGCTCGCCACGGGGTCGGCCACACGATAACGTCGGGGAGCCACTCCGACCGGCGAGTGGCCTACGCACACGTGGGGAGACACGCACATGAGCTACACGCCGCCGCCACCGCCACCGCCGCCACCCGGGGCGGGCATGGGCGGACCCGGTGGGTACGCCCAGCCTCAGACCAACCAGAAGGCGATGTGGTCGATGATCCTCGGCATCCTGTCGCCCTTCTGCTGTGGTCTCTTCACAGGCATCCCCGCCCTCATCCTCGGCAACATGGCCAAGAAGGAGATCCAGAGCTCCGGCGGCGCCCAGACGGGCGCCGGCATGGCCACCGCCGGCATCGTCCTGGGCATCATCGCGATCGCGCTGAGCATCCTCTACATCATTCTGTACGCGACCGGCGTGCTCACCTTCGAGGGCACGACAAGCACCAACCTCTGAGCCGCTGCTGCACGAGGAAGGCCCCGACCGAGCCGGTCGGGGCCTTCGTTGTTCTCGGGGCAGGCGGGAGGCGCCGCTCAGGGCGCCAGCCAGGCCGCGAAGCCGAGGTTCCGGACGACCCAGAAGGACACGACCACTGCCGCGAACGCCAGTGACCAGCGAACCGCGCGGCGTGAGTCCGTGACGCGGCGTACGCCGTTCCACCGGTCGGCGAACCACCGCACCCAGAAGTAGAGGATGAGCGGGATGGTGCTCACGAAGAGGACGTTGCTCGACGCCGCCGCGGCCAGGTCACCCCGGGTGAGGTCGTTGACGGCCCGGAGGCCGCCGCAGCCGGGACAGTAGCTGCCGGTCAGCACCAGCCAGGGACAGAAGCCGTAGCTGCCGCCCTCATGCGGGTCGCGGGCGTGCAACAGGACACTCGCACCCAGGACCACGCCGGCGACCACCGCAGGAGCCTTGACCCGCCGCCAGCGGGCCTCGCTGCTGACTGGTACGCCGAGCGCGGTGCCCATCGGGTCACCGTCCTCCGACGGTCTCCGTGCCGAGGCCCATCTTCTGCATGGCCTTGCCGACGATGCCCCCGACGGGCACGAGCGCTACGCCGACCCAGAAGAGCGGCATGCTCTCGACGACCAGGCCGATGCCACCCACGATGAAGCCGAGCAGGATGATCATGACGCCGGTCCACGCAGCGGGGGTGTTGCCGTGGTGAGACATGCTGTGGTTTCTCCTCAGGTGACGACGCGGTCGGTTCACTGTCCAGTGTGAAGGCCTCGCGCCTCATTCTGGCGCGACGGGGAGCATTCTACGAAGTCGGGTCCCGCCCCTCGTCCAGCGCCCGCCACATGTCGTCCTCCGGTGCGGGGGCATCCCTTCGTGCACCGGGTGCGTCGTACCTGCTGCCCATCGCCGGCCAGTGGGGGGCCGTGACGACGGCAACCACGGACGCCGCGGCGGTGAGGAGGGCGCCGATCCCGGCGAGGTAGTACCACGCGGTCAGGCTCGTCACCGCCACGTCACCGCTCGCACCCTTGGCCGTGACCGCGTCCAGCGCGTCGTCCTGCGCGGTGCCGAAACCCAGCACGACCGCCGCGAGCGCACCCGCCGCCGCCAGGAGGCCGACCACGGCGACGACCCGTCGCACCCGGCCCCTCACCACGAGCAGCACCCCCCAGGCCGCAAGCGCGACCAGTGCCAGCGCCGCCACGAGCGGCTGGGACTGCGACCCCGTGACCGTCGCCTCGACCTTGATCCCGGCGGCGTCGCCGCTGCTCGAGGCCCACTCACGGGTCCCGGACACGGCGGCCAGCCCGGCGCCGGTAAGACCGACCAGGACGGTCGGCGCGAACCAGCGGTTCCGGCGGCGTACGACGGGCTCAGTCATCGGTCCGCGCCACCGGGAGGACGTCGGCGTCGAAACAGGAGCGGGCACCGGTGTGACAGGCGGGCCCCTCCTGGTCCACCTTGACCAGCAGGGTGTCGCCGTCGCAGTCGAGGCGGACCTCCTTCACCCACTGCCGGTGGCCGGACGTCTCGCCCTTGACCCAGTACTCCTGGCGCGACCTGCTCCAGTAGGTCGAGCGGCCCGTGGTGAGCGTCCGGCTCAGCGCCTCGTCGTCCATCCAGCCGACCATCAGCACCTCGCCGGTGTCGTGCTGCTGCACGACGGCGGTGACGAGTCCGTGCTGGTCACGCTTGAGGCGTGCGGCGATGTCGGGGTCGAGCGAGCTCACGGACGGGGAGGCCGGGTCGGTCACACGCGAGGAAGCTGGGTCGGTCACGCCGCAATCCTCCCACCCCGTCGAAACGTCAGTCATGCGGCGTCGAGGCGTCAGGTGAGCTGGTGCTGGGCGACCCAGGAGGCGTGCAGGCGGCCGTAGACGCCGCCCTCCTGGAGCAGACGCCCGTGCGGCCCGCGCTGCACGATCCGGCCGGCGTCGACGACGATCACCTCGTCGGCCTTCTCCGCGGTCGAGAGCCGGTGCGCGATCGTCACCGAGGTCCGTCCCCGCATCAGCCGCTCCAGCGCCTGGCCGATGCGCATCTCCAGGGACGGGTCGACGGCTGATGTGGCCTCGTCGAGAACGAGCAGGTCAGGGTCGGCCAGGTGCGCGCGGAGCAGCGCGACCAGCTGGCGCTCACCGGCGGACAGGGACTCGCCCCGCTGCCCGACCTTCGTCTCCAGCCCGCGGGGCAGGGACTCGAGCCAGTCGCTGAGTCCGAGCTCCTTCACGGCCGCGCGGATGTCGTCGTCGGTGGCGTCGAGCCGGCCGTACCGGGCGTTCGCGGCCAGCGTGGAGTCGAAGAGGAATCCCTCCTGAGGAACCATCACGACCCGCTCACGCAGGGACTCGAACGGCACCTGCCGCAGGTCCACGCCGTCGAGCAGCACCGCCCCCGAGACCGGGTCCATCAGCCGCGTGAGCAGCTTCGCGAACGTGGTCTTTCCCGACCCGGTCTCCCCCACGATCGCCACCCTGGTGTCGGGCTCGATCCGCAGCGAGACGTCGTGCAGCACCCGCTTCCCGCCCGGGTAGGCGAACTGGACGTCGTCGAACTCGATGGCGACCGCGCCCTCGGGAAGAGCGGTGCCCGTCGCCCCGGGGTCGGCGACGTCGGCGGGGGTCTCGAGGATGCCGATCACGCGGCGCCAGCCGGCGATGGCGTTCTGCGCATCGGTGAGGACCTGGGTGCCCATCTGTACCGGGCCCACGAACAGGGTGACGAGGAAGGCGAACGCGAGGACCTCCCCGGCGGTGATGTCGCCGCCGATGCCGAGCAGCACGCCGAGGATCAGCACCCCGGCGTTCGCCAGCCCGGCGGAGACACCACCGAGCGAGAACGAGAACGCGGTCAGCCCCTGCGCCCTGGTCGACGCCTCCCGGTGCTTGTCGATGGCGGTGTCGATCCGGTCCTGGGTCCGCTCCTCGATGGCGTAGGAGCGGACCACGGCCGCTCCCACGACGGGCTCCGAGATCGCCGAGAGCATGACGCCGACCTGCTGGCGCACCACGCCGTACGCCTCGGACAGCTTGCGCTGGAAGTAGCGCAGCGACAGGAACAGCGGCGCGAAGCAGAGCCAGACCAGGATGGTCAGCTGCCAGCTGTAGACCGCCATGATCACCGTCGCGACGAGGATCTGCCCGACGCTGACGACCGCGATCATGCCGCCGAAGATCAGGAACTGCGAGACCTGGTCGACGTCGCTGGTCACCCGGGCGACGAGGGAGCCGCGACGCTCGGTGCTCTGGGTGAGCAGCGGCAGGTCGTGCACGTGCCGGAACGCCTTGATCCGCAGGGTGGCGAGACCGCGCTCTGCGCTCGTGAACAGGCGGGAGGTCATGAAGTACGACGCGGCGCCGGTCACCACGATGGCCACGGCAGCGACCGCCGCCATGGTCGTCATGAAGCCGGTGTCCGGACCGCCGGGCGCGTTCAGGCCTCGGTCGAGGGTCTGCTGCACGGAGATGGGTACGACGACCCGTCCGGCTGTCGCGAGCACCGCCAGCACCATCGTGCCCCAGAAGCCCTCCTTCAGCTCCGGGGAGAAGTCCACGCCGCGGCGGATCGTGCGCCAGGCGCCGATGGACTCACCGGTGTCCATGGTGGTCGAGGCGGTGCTGCTCACCGGGTCATCACCCCGGCGTCGTCGGCGTCGGGGTCCACGGGTTCACGATGCTCCTGCTCGTAGGCGTTGACCAGGTCGCCGTAGCCGGGGTTGCGGACGAGGAGCTCGGCGTGGCTGCCCTGGTCCGCCACCCTCCCGTCCTTGAGGTAGACGACCTCGTCCGCGAGCGCGATGGTGGCCTTCCGGTAGGCCACGACCACGGTCGTGCTCCCGAACCCGCGAAGGGCGGCGAGGATCCTCGCCTCGACCTCGGGGTCGACCGCCGACGTGGCGTCGTCCATGACCAGCAGCCTGGGGTGGCGTGCCAGTGCCCGGGCGAGCGAGAGCCGCTGGCGCTGCCCGCCCGAGAGCGTGGTCCCCCGCTCGCCGAGCCTGGTGTCCAGGCCCGCGGGCAGCGCAGCGACGAAGCCGTCCGCCTGGGCGGCCCGCAGCGCGGCCCAGACCTCCTCGTCGGAGATGTCCGAGCCGAGCGTGACGTTGCCGCGCACGGTGTCGTCGAAGAGGAACGTGTGCTGCGGCACGAGTGCGAGATGTTCGGCCAGCGCGCCCGCCTCGAGGTCGCGCAGCTCGTGACCGTCGACCCGGATGTGACCGTCCGCCGGGTCGACGAGCCGGGTGAGCAGCGAGGTGAGGGTGCTCTTGCCCGACGCGGTGGCGCCCACGATCGCGACCGTGCGGCCGGGCTCGACGGAGAAGGTGAGGTCGGTGAGCAGGTCCTGCTCGGGCTCGTACCGGAAGGCGAGGTGGCCGACGTCGAGACGGGCGCCCTCGGGCGACGCGGCGATCACCTCGTCGCCGTACTCCATCTCGCCGGTCGCCGCGAGGACCTGGCTGACCCGGTCGAAGCCGACGACGCTGCGCGGGAACTCGCCGAGCAGCCAGCCCAGGGACCGGATCGGGAACGCGACGATGGTGAGCAGGTAGGCGACCGTCACCACGTCACCGGCCTCCGTCTGGCCCTCGAGGACCCGCCAGACGCCGACGCTGAGGACCGCCAGCACGCCGAGGCTCGGCAGCGCCTCGAGCACGGGGTCGAAGGCGGCACGCACCCGGCCGGACTTGACGGCCACGTCGCGCAGGGCGTGCGCACGCTCCGCGAACCGCCCGGTCTCCTCACGCTCGCGGCCGAGCGTCTTGACGACCAGTGCCCCGTCGAACGACTCGTGGGCGATCTCGCTGACCTCGGCCCGCAGGGCCTGGGCGCGGGTGATGAGCGGTGACTGCAGCCGCTGGTAGGCGACGTTCGCGAGGATCACCAGCGGAAACACCAGCAACCCCACCAGCGCCATCACCAGGTCCGCCACGAACATCTGGACGACGGCGATCACCATCATGGCGATCGTCCCGACCGCCATGGGCAGCGGCGCGATCGGTGCCCAGGCGGCCTCCACGTCGGCGTTCGCGTTGGAGAGCAGCTGTCCGGTGGGGTGCTGCTGGTGCCAGGCCATGGGGAGCCGGAGGTACTGCCTGGTGACCGCGCGCCGGTAGTGCGCCTGCATGCGGTACTGCATGATGCCGGCGCCGAGCCGCCGCGCGATGATGCCGACTGCGCGCAGGATGGCCACCGCGACGAACAGCGCGAGCACGGCGACCAGGGCCTTGGCGGTCGTCGTCCCGGTCTCGAAGGCCGGCAGCACGACGTTGTCGGTCGCCCAGCCGAGCACCCAGGCGTCCGCGACCGTCAGCGCGCCGAACAGCACGCTGCCCAGCGTGGACAGCGTGAAGACCCACGGCTCGCGACGGATCGCGACGCCGAGCACACCGAGGCCGCTCCGCATCGTGCTCGTCGCGGTGACCGGCCGTCTCCTGGTCTGGCCTGTAGACACCAAACTCCTTCCTACCGGGACAACCCTACGATCAGGACATGACACGCATGTCGAGTACCGAGCGAACCGCACTGTGCGACCTGGCACTGCAGCTGGGCCCGGACGCGCCGACGCTCTGCGGGGATTGGGACATCGCAGACCTGGTGACGCACCTGCTCCTGCGCGAGCGCAGCCCGCTGGCCCTGGGCATCCTGGTGCCGCAGCTCGCCGGCGTCACCGAGCGGGCGATGTCGCGGATGAAGGAGGGCACGGAGTTCGCCGTCCTCGTCGAGCGCCTCCGCAAGGGCCTGCCGACGCCTTTCGGCCTCGACAAGATCGAGGCCCGGTTCAACACCGTCGAGTTCTTCGTCCACCACGAGGACATCCGCCGGGCGCAGCCGGAGTGGACGCCACGGGAGCTGAGCGGCTCGGACGAGTCCAGGCTGTGGCGGACCGTCTCGGTCCTCGGCAAGGGGCTGGCGCGGAACGCCCCCGTCGGGGTCGTGCTCGAACGCAGCGACACCGGCGAGCGTGCGGTCCTCAAGCAGTCCCCCTCCTCGGTGGTGGTCAAGGGCCTGCCCAGCGAGGTCACCCTGTTCGTCTACGGCCGCAAGGAGCAGGCGCGGGTGGAGCTCGAGGGTTCCGACGAGGACGTCGCCGCGCTCACCGAGGCCGATCTCGGCGTCTAGCGGACCGGGTACCCCGCGGCCGCGAGCGACTGCTTGACCTCGGCGATCCGGAGCACCCCGAAGTGGAAGACGGTGGCGGCGAGCACGGCGTCCGCACCGGCCTCGACCGCGGGCGGGAAGTGCTCGACCTTCCCGGCGCCACCGCTGGCGATCACCGGGATCGTGACCTCCTTGCGCACCAGCCGGATCAGCTCGAGGTCGAACCCGTCCTCGGTGCCGTCGGCGTCCATCGCGTTGAGCAGGATCTCCCCCGCGCCCAGGTCGGTGGCGCGACGTGCCCACTCGACGGCATCCAGGCCCGCGCTGTGTCTCCCGCCGTGCGTGGTGACCTCGAAGCCGGAGTCCGTCCTGGGCGCGCGGCGGGCGTCGACCGACAGGACGAGCACCTGGTTGCCGAACCGGTCGGCGATCTCGGCCACCAGCTCCGGGCGGCGGATGGCGGCCGTGTTGACCGCGATCTTGTCGGCACCCGCACGCAGCAGGCGGTCCACGTCGGCCACGCTGCTGACGCCACCCCCGACGGTCAGCGGGATGAAGACCTGCTCGGCGGTCCTCGACACGATCTCCATCGTCGTCGACCGGGCCTCGTGCGAGGCGGAGATGTCGAGGAACGTGAGCTCGTCGGCGCCCTCGGCGTCGTACACCTTGGCGAGCTCCACCGGGTCGCCGGCGTCGCGCAGCTCGCGGAAGTTGATCCCCTTGACCACCCTGCCGGCGTCGACGTCGAGGCAGGGGATGACGCGTACGGCGAGCGTCACGAGGTGCTCGCGGGCAGGGTGAGGGCGAGCGCGTCCTCGAGGGTGAACCGGCCCTCGTAGAGCGCGGTGCCGATGATCGCGCCTTCCACGCCGTCGCCGACCAGACCCTGCAGCGCCTCGAGGTCGGCGAGCTCGGTGATGCCGCCGGAGGCGACCACGGGCCGGTCGGTGGCCGCGCACACGGCGCGAAGCAGGTCGAGGTTCGGTCCCTGGAGCATGCCGTCCTTGTTCACGTCGGTCACGACGTACCTCGCGCACCCCTCGGAGTCGAGGCGCCCCAGCACGTCGTACAGGTCGCCACCCTCCCGGGTCCAGCCTCGTGCGGCGAGCGTGCGTCCGCGCACGTCGAGGCCCACGGCGATCCGGTCGCCGTGCTCGGCGATGGCCTTCGCGCACCACTGCGGGTGCTCGAGCGCAGCGGTGCCGATGTTCACCCTCCGGCAGCCGGTGGAGAGCGCGGCGTCGAGCGAGTCGTCGTCGCGGATGCCGCCGCTCATCTCGACCTTGATGTCCAGTCTGCCGACGATCTCGGCGAGGAGACCGCGGTTGTCACCCCGGCCGAACGCGGCGTCGAGGTCGACCAGGTGGATCCACTCCGCGCCCCGGTTCTGCCAGTTCAGCGCGGCCTCCACAGGGTCGCCGAACCGCTTCTCCGAGCCGGCCACTCCCTGGACCAGCTGCACCGCCTGACCGCCCGCGATGTCCACGGCCGGCAACAACTCGAGGTACGAACTCATGGCTCCAACCCTATGCGCCGCACACAGGATCCCCCGCCCCGTCCCAGATCCGGCACCTCCCGCCGTGCCCGTCCCGGATCCGCCATCGTGCCCTGCCCAGCCGGTCCCGGTTTCCCCAAGGTATGCAGGCGAACCGTCACTTCCCACGACGTGCACGCCATGGGAAGTGACGGTCGGGCGACATACCTTGATGAAGCAGCGGCAGGTCAGCGACGGCGGACGAAGAAGGCGGCCAGCACCGGCACGGCCAGGACACTCACCACCAGCGCGGCCAGACGTGCCTCCCAGTCGGGGCGGACCGCCCAGACCACGACCTGGACCGCGAGGAGGAACGCGACGAGCAGCGACGTGCGGAGCCTCCGCTTCCTGGCAAGCACGCCCGTCTGCCTGCCACGGGGCGTCAGACGCGGTAGCCGGCCCGTCGTGGCGCGCCTGAGCGCACGCCTCCTCGCCTCGCGGCGCTCCCGTCGCTCCGCCTCGGCGGCACGCGCAGCCGCCCTGATCGCGGCCTCTCGCTCGCGTTCGGCGCGCCGTCGCGCTCGTTCCTTGCTCACTTCGCCCTCACGCCGCGCTCGTGGCGGGAGCCACGTGTCACAGCGACTCCACCCAGTTCCTCAGCAGCGCGGCCCCGGCGTCACCGGACTTCTCGGGGTGGAACTGGGTCGCGCAGAGCGGGCCGTTCTCCACGGCGGCGACGAACCGGTCTCCCCCGTGGCTGGCCCAGGTGACCAACGGCTCTCGCGTCCGGCCGTCGGTGTGCAAGGACCAGTCGTGCACGCCGTAGGAGTGCACGAAGTAGAACCGCTCGCCGTCGACTCCCTTGAACAGCGTGGTGCCGCCAGGGACCTCGACCGTGTTCCAGCCCATGTGGGGTACGACGGGCGCGCGCAGCCGCTCCACGACGCCGGGCCACTCGTCGAGCCCCTCGGTGTCCACGCCGTGCTCGACACCGCGTGAGAACAAGATCTGCATACCGACGCAGATGCCGAGCACCGGCCTCCCGCCGGCCAGACGCCGGCCGATCACCTCATGCCCCTTCGCGGCACGCAGCCCCTCGACGCACGCCTTGAACGCGCCCACTCCCGGCACCACGAGCCCGTCGGCCTCCGCGGCGGCGGACCGGTCCGCGGTCAGGGTCACCGCGGCGCCGGCACGCTCCAGGGCACGCACAGCCGACCTGGTGTTCCCGGAGCCGTAGTCGAAGACGACAACGGACCTCGAGGTCACAGGCTCCCCTTCGTGCTGGGCACACCGGTCTCACGCGGGTCGAACGCGATCGCGTCCCGCAGGGCCCTCGCGACGGCCTTGAACTGCGCCTCGACGAGGTGGTGCGGGTCCCGGCTCGAGATCACCCGGACGTGCAGGGCGATCTGGGCGTGGAAGGCCAGCGTCTCGAAGACGTGCCGGGTCAGCGAGCCCATGTAGGGAGCGTCGCCAGTGCCACCGATGGCGACGAACGCCTGCGCCTCCGGCTCGCCGGTGTGCACGCAGTAGGGCCGGCCGGACACGTCGACCGCGCACTGCACGAGCGCCTCGTCGAGAGGCACCAGCGAGTCGCCGAAGCGGCGGATCCCCTTCTTGTCTCCGAGCGCCTCGCGAAGCGCGTCACCGAGGACGATCGCCGTGTCCTCCACCGTGTGGTGGGCGTCGATGTGCGTGTCGCCGTCGGTGGAGACGGTCAGGTCGATGAGCGAGTGCCGGGCCAGAGACGACAGCATGTGGTCGTAGAAGCCCACGCCGGTCGACACGTCGGCGCGGCCGGTGCCGTCGAGGTCGAGCTCGACGAGGACCTTGGACTCCTTCGTCTCCCGCTCGATGCGCGCGCGGCGACCTTCTGGGCGGCTCACTTCTCCAGCACCTCCAACAGGGCGGCCTTGAACGCCGCCATCTCCTCCGGTGTCCCGACCGAGACCCGTAGCCAACCGTCCGGCCCGGTCTCCCGGATCAGGACTCCCCTGTCGAGTAGACCCTGCCACACGGCATGTCTGTCGGCGAACGTGCCGAAGAGGCAGAAGTTCGCGTCGCTCTCGGCGACGGTCAGCCCCTGCTCCCGCAGCCAGGTGACCGTGGCGTCCCGCTCCGCCCGCAGGTCGTCCACCCGCGCGAGCAGCTCCTTGGCGTGCCTCAGCGCGACGGTCGCGACCGCCTGTGTGACCGCGGACAGGTGGTAGGGCAGACGCACCACACGCAACGCGTCGCAGATCTCCGTCGACGCCGCCAGGTAGCCCAGCCGTGCACCCGCCAGCGCGAACGCCTTGCTCATCGTGCGGGTGACGACGAGGTTCGGCGTCGTCGGCAGCAGCTCGAGCGCGCTCGGCGTACCCGCCCGACGGAACTCGCCGTACGCCTCGTCGATCACGACCACCCCGGGCGCCGCCTCACACACGGCCTTCACGGTGTCGAGCGGCAGCGCGGTCCCGGTGGGGTTGTTCGGCGACGGCAGGAGTACGACGGTCGGCCGGTGCTCGGCGATCACGTCGAGGGCGTGGGGCACGTCGAGCGCGAAGTCGCTCTCCCGGTGCCCGACGACCCAGCCGGTCATCGCGTCGCGGGCGTACTCGGGGTACATGGAGTACGTCGGAGCGAAGGAGACCGCCACCCGGCCCGGGCCACCGAAGGCCTGCAGGAGCTGCAGCATCACCTCGTTGGAACCGTTGGCCGCCCACACCTGGTCCGGGGTCACGCCGTGGCCGAGGTACTCCGCCAGCCCCGCCCGCAGCTCGGTGAACTCGCGGTCGGGGTAGCGGTTCAAGGTGCGGGTGACGTCGGCGACCGCAGCGGCGACATCGGCAACGACGGCCTCGCTCGGGCCGTAGGGGTTCTCGTTGACGTTGAGGGCGACGGGGACGTCGAGCTGCGGCGCGCCGTACGGCTCGATCCCCCGCAGCTCCTCCCGCAGAGGGAGCGCCATCAGCGGTCCTCGACGCGGACCCGGACCGCTGCGGCGTGACCGGGCAGGTCCTCGGCGTGGGCGAGGTTCATCACGTGCGTCGCGACGTCTCGCAGTGCCTGGTCGGAGTACTCCACGACGTGGACCGCCCTGCGGAACGAACGCACGGACAGCCCCGAGGAGTAGCAGGCCGAGCAGCCGGTCGGAAGCACGTGGTTCGACCCGGCGGCGTAGTCCCCGAGGGACACCGGGGCGAAGGGACCCACGAAGACCGCGCCGGCGTTGCGCACCCTCCCGGCCCAGGTCACCGCGTCCTCGGTCTGGATCTCGAGGTGCTCCGCGGCGTAGGCGTTCACGACGGCAAGGCCCTGCTCCAGGTCGTCCACGAGGACGATGCCCGACTGCCTGCCCGACAGTGCGGTGCGGATCCGCTCGACGTGCTTGGTGACCGAGATCTGCTTGTCGAGCTCCGCCTCGACCTCGTCGGCAAGCCTCTCGGACGGCGTCACCAGCACGGATGCGGCCAGGGGGTCGTGCTCCGCCTGGCTGATCAGGTCCGCCGCGACGTGGCCGGGGTCGGCGGTGTCGTCGGCGAGAACCGCGATCTCGGTCGGCCCGGCCTCGGAGTCGATGCCCACGACGCCCTTGAGGAGGCGCTTCGCGGACACGGTGTAGATGTTGCCCGGCCCGGTGACCAGGTCGACCGGACGGCACGGCCCCGCGCCGTAGGCGAACATGGCGATGGCCTGCGCGCCACCGACGGCGTACACCTCGTCGACTCCCAGCAGGGCGCAGGCGGCGAGGATGGTCGGGTGCGGCAGCCCGCTGTGCGACGCCTGCGGTGACGAGGTCAGGGCGATCGACGAAACTCCGGCGACCTGGGCGGGGACCACGTTCATGACCACGCTCGACACGAGCGGCGCCAGGCCGCCGGGGACGTAGAGACCGACCCGTTCGACGGGGACCATCCGCTGGGTGACCGTGCCTCCCGGCACCACCGAGGTGACCACGTCGGCCTCGAGCTCTGCCTCGCACGTCCTGCGAAGGCGCCGGATCGACTCCTCGAGGGCGGCGCGGACGTCCGGGTCGAGCTCCTCGAGCGCCTCGGTGAGCGCCGCCGGGGGCACCGCGATGTCGTCCTGCTCGACCCTGTCGAACCTCGCTGAGAGCTCGGTGATCGCCTCGACGCCACGATGCCGCACCGCGTCGCAGATCGGGCGGACGACGTCGAGCGCTGCCTCCACGTCGAACTCCGCACGCGGCACGAGGTCGCGGTAGTCAGGGGCCGACTCGGCACGCGACGTGCCCCTGATGTCGATGCGGCGAATCATGTGCACCAGTGTAGATGCGGGCGACGGCCCGGTTTCTGGGCGTGTCAGCGCTCGGAACCACGCGGGTCGGTAGGTTGGCTGTGTGAGCGACCGCCTGCCGATGTTCCCGCTCAACACCGTGCTGTTCCCCGGCGTCACCATGCCGCTGCACGTGTTCGAGGACCGTTACCGCGCCCTGGTGCACCATCTGCTGACCATCCCGGACAAGACCCTGCGGGTGTTCGGGATCGTCGCGATCAGGGAGGGCTACGAGGTGGGCACGCACGGCGTGCAGTCCGTGCACCGGATCGGGACCGTGGCGCAGATGACCTCCGTCACGCCCCAGGCGGACGGGGGCTTCGACATCGAGGTCGTCGGTCGCCAGCGCCTGCGCCTCGACTCGATGGACACCTCCGGCCCCTACCTCGTCGGCGAGGTGGAGGTCCTGCCGGAGGAGAAGGACCCGGGAGCAGCTGCGGTCGAGGAGGCCCAGAAGGCGGTCTCCATGTTCGAGGCGTACCGCAAGCAGCTCGCCGAGATGCGGGACACCGAGGCGCTCGACATCAACCTCCCTCGTGACCCGACGTACCTCTCCTACAACCTGTCGGCCACCTGCCCGCTCACCTTGAAGGAGCGACAGGCCCTCCTCGAGGCCGACTCGGCCCGGGAGCGGCTGACGATGCTCCGGTTGTCCCTGCGTGAGGAGATGCGCGCGATGCGGGCCATCCCGTCGCTGCCCGCGACCGAGGTCGCCCGGACGGCCTGGTCCCCCAACTGACCGGCCCGCCTGGTCCCCCAACTGACCGGCCCGCCTGGTCCCCCACCCACCGGCTCATCCGACCGACCAGCTTCCGCACGGAGAGGCGCGATGGCGAAGAAGAACCCGAACGGCGGTACGCCGGCCATGGTGGCGCTCACCCGCGCGAAGGTCCCGTTCACCGTCCACACGTACGAGCACGATCCCGCGGCGGGCAACTTCGGCCTCGAGGCGGCGACGGCGCTCGGCCTCGACCCCGACCGGGTGTTCAAGACGCTGTTCGCCACGGTGGACGGCAGCCTGGTCGTGGGCATCGTGCCCGTGTCCGGCCAGCTGGACCTGAAGGCCGTCGCGGCGGCGGTCGGTGGGAAGAAGGCCACGATGGCCGACCCCGCCGCCGCGGAGCGCGCCTCCGGCTACGTCGTCGGGGGCATCTCGCCCATCGGCCAGAAGCGTCTCCACCCGACGGTCCTCGACGAGTCGGCCCTGGGCTTCGAGTCGGTGTTCGTCTCCGGCGGGAAGCGGGGGGTCGACCTCGAGATTGCTCCGGCCGACCTGGTCCGGGTCACGAGGGCGACCACGGCGCAGATCGGCCGTCGCTGACCCGTCATTCCGTGCGCGACACGCCGCGAAAAACGGGCAGAAAGTGACGGGTCGGCGTTGGGGACGTCATACGCCCCGGCCGCTGCGGCGACCGGGGCGTATGACGTCGTGGTTCAGTCGGTGGTGATCCGGTAGAGAGCCCGCACCGAGCCGTCGTCATCGACCCAGGAGGTGACGCCGACTGCCGCGAGAGGCTCGATGTTCTCGATGACCTTCTTCTCGTCCGGACCGATGTTTCCTTCGGCCTCGATGGCCTGCTGGACCCAACGGTCGACGGCGTCGAAGTCGAGGTACAGCACGCTGGCTGCCCGCTCGGCGTCCGGCACCGCGTCCTGGAAGGTCGCGTCGTCCCCGAGTGAGCCCTTGTCGGCCAGGGTGCCGACGTAGTCGCGGTTGAGGCCCAGTGCGACCGCGCCGTCGCCCTCCTCGACGACGAGCATCTCCGCATCCGGCCCGATGGCCGCCTTGATCTTGTCGACGACCTTGGTGATCTCCGCGGGGTCACCGGTCACCCGGAGGCCGCCGAGGATGCTCGTCGGGTCCTGAGTGGCCTTCGCGAAGTCGAGCTCCTCGTCGACCGCGACGCTGACGCTGTCTCCCAGCAGGGTCTCGATGTCCTCAGGGAGGGTGAGACCGGTCTCGGCCTCCAGCTCTGCCCACATCCGGTCCATGGGCGGCATCTCATCGCCCATGAGGTCCTGCATGAGGCCCACGTAGCCGTCGACCCAGCCTTCGGGGACCCCCATGGAGAAGGCTGCGCCGGTGCCCGCGGGGAGCGCCGTCACGTTGGAGGTGCCCCCGCCCATGGCCCAGGAGAACTCCTTGGGCATACCGTCCATCACAGCCTCGAGCTCGACCGCGCCGTCCTCGAAGCGAACGACGGCCGCCGCGCCCTTGAAGTCCTTGTACAGGGACTTCATCTTCTCGTTCATCCGCTCCATCTCGGACTGCGCCTCGAGCATGGCCTGCTCTTCGCTCCCGGCGACGGACGAGAACTCGTCGACCATGTTGTTCTGCAGGTCGAACATGGCCTCCATGGCGCCGGGGGCGGCGTACATCGTGATGATGCCCGGGTCCCCGACCCTCTCGGTCCACTTCTGGAACTGCGCGTCGTCGGCAAGCGAGGCCTCGGCGGCGGCGGCCACGAACGACTCGGCGTGCTTCTTGCTGTCGCTGATCAGGACGTAGTCCTCGGCGAACGCGAAGCCGAAGTCCTCACCCGCGTCGCCACACTCGGCCAGCGCGTTGATTCCCTTCTCGGCCGCTTCCTGGTCGCTCACCTGGAGGGCGACCAGAGGCGACGGCTTCTTGCTGTCCTTCTCGGCGGGTACGCCGGCCAGCGCGATCCGGTCCCCGATCCACGGCTCGATGTCCTTGCCGTAGTCGAGGTTCTCGCAGGTCGACTCCTCCTGCATCTTCTCGAAGACCCACTTGCGGAGGTCGTCCTGGCTGGAGACCTTCAGCTCCTTCTCGATCCCCGGGAACTTGTTGAGGATCTTGAAGGCCTCGATCTTCTGGGAGGCCGACGGGTCGAGGTCGAGGCTGACGTAGCCGATGGCGTTCGCGGGGATCGCCTCCGACGGCTGGGTGCCACCGGAAAGCAGGGTGACCGCTGCCCAGCCGCCCAGGCCGACCACACCGGCCACGGCGAGGGCCGCGACACCCAGGATCGGCCACTTCTTGGAGCTACCACCGGAGCCCGAGCCGGTATCGCCGGGCTCGGCGGTGCCGAGGAACTCCGGCCCACCCTCCGCGCCGTTGCCAGCCTCGTCGCCCGAGTCGAAAGGACTGTTTGAAGACACAATGCCCCCTATTGATGAGAAAAGTCGGCTAACGATACTCGGTGGTCCGACCCACGAGGGCGCAAAAGCGGGCTGTACGCCAAACCGTTATCTGATCTCGTCCTTGGGTGGTGACCAGAGCACCATCAAGGCGCCGACCAGCGCCGAGATCGGCCACACGAGGTAGGCCGCCTTGGCCGTGACCAGCAGCTGCACGGGGATCTGATCGCCCTCCCGGGCGGACGCCAGCGCGGCGTGAGGGTCACCCGGCCCGAGGAGGTACCCGACACCCGCCATGGCTGCTGCGGCGAGGCAGGCGCCGACCACGAGCAGGACCGTGGTCAGCCGGAAGTCACGCGCCCGCCACCAGGTGACAGCACCGCCCGAGAAAAGGCCTGCCACGACGCCGATGACGGCGTACCAGCCGTCGCCGTCGAACCGCTTGCCGAGCTCCTGTGGGTCCATCACGAGGTCGGGCCCGAGCTTGGTGTACATCGCGGGGTCGACGAGCATCCACCACAGCAGGCCGCAGAGCACGCCGAGCACGAGGTAGGTGCCGAGGACCGCCACGACGTCCCAGAGCGCCCCTCCACGGCGCGACCAGTGCCCGGGCCGACGGCTCGCGCCGTGAGGCCACTCGGTCACGGGACCCTCGCTCATGGCGGCGACGTCCTCGGTCATGCGCCCATGAGGCAGCTCGGTCCGAGCAGTGCCTTGAGGTCGGCGAAGAGCGCGGGCGAAGCCGAGACCCGCAACCGGTCGTCGAGCCGCATCACGGTGGTGGACGTCTTGGTCATCAGCCGCAGCCGCACCTCGGTCACCCCCGGATGCGTGGCCAGGACGTCCTTGAGCTGCTCCACGACGGGAGGCGTACAGCGCGTCGACGGAAGGCTGATCACGACGGGGCCGGTGGGGCCGTCGGAGAGGTCGGGCATGCTGACCTCCTGCCCGTGCAGCTCCGGCTGGTCCTTGCTGCGGCTCAGGCGCCCCTTGACGGTGACGATGGCGTCCTCGGTCAGCAGCGTGGAAGCGAGCTGGTAGGCGCTGGGGAAGAGGAGCACGTCGATCCCGCCCTCGAGGTCCTCGAGAGTGACCATCGCCCAGGCATCGCCGCGCTTGGTGATCTTCCGCTGCACGGACGTGACCAGGCCGGAGATCGTGACCGTCGAGCCGTCGGGACGCTCCTCGTCGACCAGCAGCTGGCCGATGGTGCAGTCGGTGCCGTTGGACAGGATGTGCTCGAGCCCCAGCAGCGGGTGGTCGGAGACGTACAGCCCCAGCATGTCCCGCTCGTGGCCGAGCAGCGTCTGCTTGTCCCACTCGTCGATGTCGGGGATCGCGATGCTCACGCCGAAGCCCCCGTCCTCGTCGTCCATGGCGCCGAAGAGGGAGTCCTGCCCGATCGCCTCGTTGCGCTTGATGTCGACGTACTGGTCGACCGCGGTCTCGTGGATCGCGACCAGCGCCCGGCGCTTGTGCTTCATGTCGTCGAACGCACCGGACTTGACCAGCGACTCGATCACCCGCTTGTTGCAGACGAGGGCCGGGACCTTCTGCAAGAAGTCGTTGAAGTCTGCGTAGCGGCCCTTCTCCTCACGCCCGGAGATGATGCCGTCCACGACGTTGCCGCCGACGTTGCGGATCGCGCTGAGTCCGAAGCGGATGTCGCGGCCCACCGGAGTGAAGTTGAACGCGGACTCGTTGACATCAGGCGGCAGCACCTGGATCTTCATCCGACGGCACTCGTTGAGGTAGATCGCGGACTTGTCCTTGTCGTCCTTCACCGAGGTCAGCAGGGCCGCCATGTACTCCGCCGGGTAGTTGGCCTTGAGGTAGGCGGTCCAGTAGGACACCATGCCGTACGCCGCGGAGTGGGCCTTGTTGAAGGCGTAGTCGGAGAACGGCAGCAGGATGTCCCACAGGGTCTTGATCGCCGCCATCGAGTAGCCGCGCTCGGTCATGCCGGCCGAGAAGGTCTCGAACTGCTTGTCCAGCTCCTCCTTCTTCTTCTTGCCCATCGCGCGGCGCAACAGGTCCGCCTGACCGAGCGAGTAGCCGGCGAGCTTCTGGGCGATCGCCATGACCTGCTCCTGGTAGACGATCAGACCGTAGGTCTCACCCAGGATGTCCTCGAGCGGCTCGGCCAGCTCGGGGTGGATCGGCACGACCTCCTCACGCCCGGTCTTGCGGCGGGCGTACTTGTTGTGGGAGTCCGCACCCATCGGGCCCGGCCGGTAGAGCGCGCCGACCGCTGAGATGTCCTCGAACGTGTCAGGGCGCATCGAGCGCAGGAGGGCCCGCATCGGCCCGCCGTCGAGCTGGAAGACGCCCAGCGTGTCGCCGCGCTGGAGGAGCCGGTACGTCGCCTCGTCGGTGAGGTCGAGCTCTTCGAGGACCACCGTCTCGCCCCGGTTGGCCGCGACGTTCTTGACCGCGTCGTCGAGGACCGTGAGGTTGCGCAGCCCCAGGAAGTCCATCTTGATCAGGCCGAGCGACTCGCAGGTCGGGTAGTCGAACTGCGTGATCATCGCGCCGTCGGAGGGCCGCTTCAGCAGCGGGATCACGTCGACCAGCGGCTCGCTGGACATGATCACGCCGGCGGCGTGGACCCCCCACTGCCGCTTCAGGCCCTCGATGCCGATCGCGGTGTCCACGACCCGCTTGACGTCGTTGTCGCTCTCGTAGAGGCCGCGGAACTCGCCGCCCTCGCCGTAGCGCTTGTGGCTGGGGTCGAAGATGTCCTTGAGCGGGACGTCCTTGCCCATCACCGCCGCGGGCATCGCCTTGGTGATCCGGTCGCCCATCGCGAACGGGTAGGCCAGGATCCGCGAGGAGTCCTTCACCGCCTGCTTGGCCTTGATGGTGCCGTAGGTGACGATGTAGGACACCCGGTCGTCGCCGTACTTCTCGGTGACGTAGCGGATGACCTCGCCGCGACGGCGCTCGTCGAAGTCGATGTCGAAGTCGGGCATCGAGATGCGGTCGGGGTTGAGGAACCGCTCGAAGATCAGGCCGTGCTGGAGCGGGTCGAGGTCGGTGATCCGCATGGCGTAGGCGACCATCGAGCCGGCTCCGGAGCCACGGCCGGGGCCGACCCGGATGCCGTTGTCCTTGGCCCAGTTGATGAAGTCCGCGACGACGAGGAAGTAGCCGGGGAAGCCCATCTGGGTGATCACGCCGAGCTCGAACTCGGCCTGCTTGCGGACCTCGTCGGGGATGCCGCCCGGGTAGCGGAACTGCAGGCCCTTCTCGACCTCCTTGACCAGCCAGGAGTCCTCGTTCTCGCCGGGCGGGCAGGGGAAGCGCGGCATGTACGTGCCGTTGCCCTCGGTGAACGAGACGTCGCACCGCTCCGCGATCAGCAGGGTGTTGTCGCAGGCCTCACGCAGGCCGTACTTGTCTGCCCACAGCGCCCGCATCTCGGCCGCGGACTTGATGTAGTAGCCGTCGCCGCTGAAGGCGAACCGCTGCCCTGGCCCGTCTCCGGCCGGGATGTCCATCGTGCTGCCGGAGTTGATGCAGAGCAGGTGCTCCTGTGCCGGCGCGTCCTCGCGGTTGACGTAGTGGGAGTCGTTGGTGGCCAGCAGCGGGATCTGGAGGTCCTTGGCCAGCCGCAGCAACCCGTCGCGGACCCGGTTCTCGATGTCGAGGCCGTGGTCCATCAGCTCGAGGAAGTAGTTCTCCTTGCCGAGGATGTCCTGGAAGTCGCCCGCCGCCTTGCGGGCCGCGTCGTACTGCCCGTAGCGCAGGTGGACCTGCACCTCGCCCGACGGACAGCCGGTGGTGCCGATGATGCCCCTGCTGTGCTGGGCCAGGAGCTCGCGGTCCATGCGGGGGTGCTTGAAGAACCCGTCCCGCCAGGCCCCGGTCGAGAGCCGGAACAGGTTGTGCATGCCCTCGGTGCTCTCCGAGAGCAGCGTCATGTGGGTGTAGGCGCCGCGGTTGGAGATGTCGTCGGGGCCGCCGTCGTAGAAGTTGACGCCCCTCTTGTCGAAGCGCGAGATGTTGGGCGCGAAGTATGCCTCGATGCCGATGATCGGCTTGACGCCCGCGGCCTTGGCCTTCTTGTAGAACTCGTAGGCGCCGAAGACGTTGCCGTGGTCGGTCATCGCCACCGCCGGCATCCCCAGCTCCGCCGCGCGCTCGGTCAGCGCGCCGAGCCGAGCGGCGCCGTCGAGCATGGAGTACTCGGTATGCACATGGAGGTGGACGAAGGAGTCGCTCGCACCGGACCCGACTGACATTGGTGACGATCGCCCCTTCCAACCCGAACACAGACGAAACAGCAGCCGACCGGGGTGCCCGCGGCTGGACTCCTTGGGGAAGACCGACAGCCTACGTCACCGAAGGAAGAGGAGCCTGCCGACCCGCCACGTTCGACTGGAACGATCGTCACACCCTCCACCGACAGAACCTGGGCCTCGCAAGCGCTATGGACCGTACTGCGGCGGCATACCGCTTGAGAACGGGCTGTAACCCCGATTTACATGCGGGCGTTCAGGAGTCGCCGGGCCAGACCATCCGGATGTCGGGCGCGCGCTCCTCGTTGTGAGACCCGTCGGTGCGCTCGACGGCGGTGAACCCCAGGCGCTCGTAGAGCCGCTGCGCCCCGGTGTTGGACTCGAACACCCACAGCTGCAGCCCGGCCGGACGCAGACCCTTCGCCAGCTCCACCAGGGCCGTCCCGACCCCCTGCCCGGTCAGGCCCACCCGGACGTAGACGGAGTGCACCCAGTCGTCCTCCAGCAGCAGGAAGGCTGCGATCTCGCCGTCGCGCTCGGCGACCCACGCCTCGCGCTCCCCACCGAACTGGTCGGTGAGCCAGGCGCGGTCCTCCTCGGCCGTGTGCACCGGCGGCGGCATGGCCGGGACTGCGGCGCGCCTCGTCCGGGTGAACATGTCGGCGACGGCCTCGGCGTCCTCGGGCCGGCCCGGGCGTAGCACCAGGTCGGTCTCCTCAGACAGCGTCACGGATCACGTCCAGCGCGTGCTGCAGGTCGTCGGGGTAGGGCGACTCGTACTCGACGTACTCCCCCGTCTCGGGGTGCTCGAAGCCCAGGCGCACGGCGTGCAGCCACTGCCGCTCGAGCCCCACCCGCTTAGCGAGCACAGGGTCCGCGCCGTAGGTCAGGTCTCCGACGCAGGGGTGCTTGAGGGCGGCCATGTGCACCCGGATCTGGTGGGTGCGCCCCGTCTCGAGGTGGATCTCGAGGAGGCTGGCGAAGCGGTGCGCCTCGAGGGTCTCGTAGTGGGTGACGCTCTCCCGGCCCCCCGCCATGACCGCGAACTTGTAGTCGTACTTCGGGTGCCGCCCGATCGGCGCGTCGACGGTGCCCCGCAGCGGGTCGGGGTGCCCCTGCACGAGCGCGTGGTAGACCTTGTCGACGGTCCGGTCGCGGAAGGCGTTCTTGAGCACCGAGTAGGCGTACTCCGACTTGGCGACCACCATCACCCCCGAGGTCCCCACGTCCAGCCGCTGCACGATCCCCTGCCGCTCGGCCGCGCCGCTGGTGGCGATCCGGAAGCCGGCTCCGACGAGGTGACCCACCACCGTGGGACCGGTCCAGCCGGGGCTCGGGTGTACGGCGACACCGACGGGCTTGTCGATCACCACGATGGCGTCGTCGTCGTGGATGATCTTGATCCCCTCGACCCTCTCCGGGACGACCGCGACCGGGTCCGCGATCACCGGGATCACCACGTCGAGCCAGTCGCCGGCGTTCACCCGGTCGGACTTGGCGGCCGCCTTGCCCTCGAGGGTGACGTGTCCCGCGCCGACGAGCTCCGCCGCCCGGCTGCGCGAGAACCCGAACATCCGCGACAGCGCCGCGTCGAGGCGCTCGCCGGCCAGTCCGTCGGGCACGGCGACGCTGCGTCGTTCCGTGCCGTCACGATGCTCCGTCACGGTCGCGCTGCCTGCTGGGCGCTGTCCAGGTCGCTCTGGCGGCGGCCGTCCACCCGGACGCCGCGAAGCGCCTGGATGATGATGGTCGCGGCGGCGATGTTGATGCAGATGTCGGCGACGTTGAAGACCGGGAAGTGCGGGAACATGAAGAAGTCCACGACGTGCCCGCGCAACGGCCCCGGCTCCCGGAACATCCGGTCGGTCAGGTTCCCTGCGACACCGCCGAGCAGGAAGCCGAGCCCGATCGCCCACGCCGCGCTTCCGAGCCGTCGGGCCACCCACATCACCACGAGCGTCGCGGCGAACGCGATGCACGTCAGGGCGACCGTGTACGACGTACCCGTGCTGAAGGCCGCACCCGGGTTGCGGGCGAGGTACAGCGAGAAGTAGTCACCGACGAGCTCGAGCGGCGGCTCCCCCGTGAGCCTGTCGACGGCGACGATCTTGCTCACCACGTCGATGGTGTAGGCGACCACGGCGATCAGCGCGAACAGCGCGACGTACCGCCGCCTGGACCGGGTGTGGGGGTGCTTGCTCTTCTGGTCGCTGGAGTTCAGCGACGCTCCTCGCGTTGCTTGCATGACAGGCACAGTGTCGCACGCGGGAACGCCATGACCCGCATCTTGCCGATCGGCTGACCGCAGCTCTCGCAGATTCCGTAGGTTCCGTCCTCGATGCGCCCCAGCGCACGCTCGGTCTGCGCGAGCATGTCGCGGGCGTTGTTGGCCAGCGTCATCTCGTGGTCCCGCTCGAACGTGGTCGAGCCGACGTCGGCCTGGTCGTTGCCCGCGCCGTCCCCGGCGTCGCGCATCAGCCCCTGCAGCTCGCTCTCGGCCTCACGCAGCTCGTGACGGAGCCGGTCGGCGTAGTCGTTGAGCTCACCGCGGACCTCGGCGAGCTCCGCGGCGGTCCACGGCTCCTCCCCTGCCTTGACGGCGAGCTTCTTCGCCGGCGCCTTCGCCGGGGACTTCGAGGGGGCCTTCTTCTCGGCCGCGGCGGTCTTGGCGGCCGCCTTCTTCGCGGCCACCGGCCTGGCGGCGACCGGCTTGATGGCCGTCGCCTTGGGTGAGGTCTTCTTCGCGGGCGCCTTCGTGGTGGCGGCCGTCCTGGTTGCTTCGGTCTTCTTCACGGTGCCCCTCTTCGCCGGCGCCTTGGTGGCCGACTTGCTCGTGGGGCTCGCCTTCGTCGAGGCCGATCCCCTGCTGGCTGCCGCGGTCTTCTTCACGGACGTGGTCGATTTGGCCGGAGCCTTCTTCGCTGCCTTCTTCGCCGGAGCGCTGGTGGCTGCCGCCTTCTTCGCGGGCGCCCTCTTCGCCGGCGCCTTCTTGGCCGGCGCCTTCTTGGCCGGTGAGCGCTTCGTGGGCGCCTTCGCGGCCGGAGCCTTCTTCGTGGCGGCCTTCTTCACTGCCGGCTTCTTTGTCGTCTTCTTGGCAGTCGACCTGGTGGTCGTCGCCTTCGAGGTGGTCGTCTTCGCCGCCGTCGTCTTCCTCGCCTCGCCGGCCGCCTTCGTCGACGACGACCTGGCCGGGGCCCTCTTCGCGGGTGCCTTGGCGGCAGCCTTCTCGGCGCTCGCGGACGGCCTGCGCGTCACGGAGGCCGTGACCCTCTTCGCCGCGGCAGCGGTCCTGCCGGCGATCTTTTTCGCGGTCGTGCGTGCCATGAACGCAGGGCCCCCTCAGGTTCAGGTGTGTGGCGACGGCCACACAACGTGCGGCGAGGATAGGCCGCACGAAGGCAATCATCAACTAAGCGCGCGGCCTTTGTACGAGGAATGCCTGCTCTCCGGGGAACATGCCGGACACGCCCCCTCGCCTTCCGGGCAAACCGCCCCACATCGAGCACGGGCAGGTTACGGAAACCCGGATGCCTGCCGCGCCACCGATCTGGCAGACTTGGCGTCACCGCAAGGCGTTGATGGGACGAGTAGCTCCAGTACGGCCAAGAGCGAACCGGGGACGGTGGGAGCCCGGGGGTGTCGGCTCGTGAGCGAAGATCACCCGGAGCCGTCGGAAGAAAGTCCGCGAAGGACCGTAGAACCGACAGCGGTGACCTCACGAGAGGGCCGTCCCGGCGACTCCAGCCGCCTCCGGACGACCAAGGAGGGTGGTACCGCGGGAGCGGCCGAGACACTCGGCCGGCCTCGTCCCTTCAGCCAGAGAGCCGCAGCCGGGCCGACAGAGGCAGAAGGACTGAGAGCCGTGAGTGAGTACCGCCCCGTTCCGCCGCAGGTGGACCTTCCCGCCCTCGAGCACGAGGTGCTCGACCTCTGGCGGGAGAACAAGACCTTCGACCGCACCGTCGAGCGCAACCGCGGCGCGAAGGTGTGGACGTTCTACGAGGGCCCGCCCACAGCGAACGGCCGACCGGGCACGCATCACGTCGAGGCGCGGGCGTTCAAGGACGTCTTCCCCCGCTTCAAGACCATGCAGGGCTACCAGGTCCACCGCAAGGGAGGCTGGGACTGCCACGGCCTCCCCGTGGAGCTCGCCGTGGAGAAGGAGCTCGGCTTCACCGGCAAGGCCGACATCGAGGCCTACGGCGTGGCGGCGTTCAACGAGAAGTGCCGAGAGTCGGTCCTGCGCCACGTCGACCTGTGGGAGCAGCTGACCGACCGGATGGGCTTCTGGATCGACATGTCCTCGCCCTACAAGACGATGGACTCCACCTACGTCGAGTCCGTGTGGTGGGCGCTCAAGCAGATCCACGACAAGGGGCTGCTGGTCCAGGACTACCGCGTGGCGCCGTACTGCCCCCGCTGCGGAACCGGGCTGTCCGACCACGAGCTCGCCCAGGGCTACGAGACGGTGACGGACCCGTCCGTCTACGTCCGGCTCCCGCTGACCTCCGGCCCCTACGCCGGAAAGGCGAGCCTGCTCGTCTGGACGACCACCCCCTGGACGCTCGTCTCGAACACCGCGGTCGCCGCACACCCTGACGTGGACTACGTGGTGGCGTCCGACGGCTCGGAGACCCTCGTCGTCGCCGAGCCGCTCTTCGACAGCGTGCTCGGGGAGGGCTGGACGGTGCAGGACACCGTGCGCGGGGCGGACATGGAGCGCTGGGCCTACCAGCGGCCGTTCGAGCTCGTCGAGTTCCCCGAGAGCGAGGTGGGCGCGCACTTCGTCGTCCTCGCGGAGTACGTCACCACCGAGGACGGGACCGGCCTGGTGCACCAGTCCCCCGCCTTCGGCGAGGACGACATGGTGGTCTGCAAGGCCTACGGGCTGCCGGTCGTGACACCGGTCCGCCCGGACGGCCACTTCACCGACGACGTGCCGATGGTCGGCGGGCAGTTCTTCAAGCACGCCGACGCGGACCTGGTGAAGGATCTCGAGAGCCGCGGGCTGATGTTCCGCCACCTCGCGTACGAGCACTCCTACCCACACTGCTGGCGCTGCCACACCGTGCTCATGTACTACGCCCAGCCGTCCTGGTACGTCCGCACCACCCAGGTCAAGGACGCGCTGCTCCGGGAGAACTCGAACACGAACTGGTACCCCGAGACCGTCAAGTGGGGCCGGTACGGCGACTGGCTCGACAACAACATCGACTGGGCGCTGTCCCGAAGCCGCTACTGGGGCACACCCCTGCCGATCTGGCAGTGCGAGGAGGGCCACCAGACCTGCGTCGGCTCGCTCGCCGAGCTGTCGTCGCTGACCGGGACCGACCAGTCGACGCTCGACCCGCACCGGCCGTACGTCGACGACGTGACGTTCGCCTGCCCGACGTGCGGCGAGGAGGCCCGGCGCGTGCCGGAGGTGATCGACGCCTGGTTCGACAGCGGCTCGATGCCGTTCGCGCAGTGGGGGTACCCGCACGTCGAGGGCTCGCCGGAGCAGCTCGAGGCGGCCTACCCCGCGGACTTCATCTGCGAGGCCCTCGACCAGACCCGCGGCTGGTTCTACACCCTGATGGCGATCGGCACGCTGGTGTTCGACCAGTCGTCGTACCGCAACGTGCTGTGCCTGGGCCTGATCCTCGCCGAGGACGGCCGCAAGATGTCCAAGCACCTCGGCAACATCCTCGAGCCGATGCCGCTGATGGAGGAGCACGGTGCGGACGCCGTCCGCTGGTTCATGGTGGCCTCCGGGTCGCCGTGGTCCGCGCGCCGGGTCGGGCACAACACCATCCAGGAGACGGTGCGCAAGGTCCTGCTGACCTACTGGAACACCGTCGCGTTCCACGTCCTGTATGCGCGGGCCGCCGGGTGGACGCCCGGGGGCGAGGTGCCCGCGCCGGCGGACCGCCCGGTGCTCGACCGGTGGCTGCACGCCGAGACAGCGCGACTGGTCCGGGACGTGACCGACGCCCTGGAGAACTTCGACACCCAGCGTGTCGGCACCCTCCTGGCGCAGTTCGTCGACGACCTGTCGAACTGGTACGTCCGTCGTTCCCGTCGCCGGTTCTGGGACGGTGAGCCGGCCGCGCTCGCGACCCTCCACGACACCCTGGAGACGGTCACCAGGCTCTTCGCCCCGTTGACGCCGTTCATCACCGAACGTGTGTGGCAGGACCTGGTCCGGCCGGCCGACCCCGCGGCTCCCGAGTCGGTGCACCTTGCCGACTGGCCGACGTTCGACCCCTCCGACGTCGACGAGGAGCTCTCCGCGTCGGTCGCCCTGGCTCGACGGCTCGTGGAGCTCGGCCGGGCCGCCCGTGCGGACGCGAAGGTGCGCACCCGCCAGCCGCTACGCCGCGCCCTGGTCGGCTCGACCGCCTGGGCGCGCCTGGACGAGGAGCTGCGCGCCGAGGTCGCCGAGGAGCTGAACATCGGAGCCATCGAGCCGCTGTCCTCGGCCGGCGCCGACCTGGTCGACCACTCGGCCAAGGGCAACTTCCGTGCCCTGGGCAAGCGGTTCGCCAAGCGGACGCCGCAGGTCGCGGCCGCCATCGCCGCCGCGGACGCCGCAGCCCTGTCGGCCGCGCTGCAGGCCGACGGCAGGGCGGTGGTGACCGTCGACGGCGAGGACGTCGAGGTCCTCCCCGACGAGGTGATCGTCTCCGAGCGTCCCAGGGAAGGCTGGTCGGTCGTCAACGAGCAGGGTGAGACCGTCGCCCTCGACCTCGAGCTGACCCCCGAGCTGGTCCGCGCGGGACTGGCTCGTGAGGTGGTCAGGATGGTCCAGGAGGCCCGCAAGAACAGCGGCTTCGAGGTGAGCGACCGGATCGTGCTCACCTGGAAGGCGTCCGGCGAGACGGCCGAGGCGCTCCGCGAGAACAGCGAGCTGGTCGCGAACGAGGTCCTGGCCGTGGAGATGCGCGAGGCCGAGCCGGTGGTCGAGCCGGCTCCCCCTGCCGACGGGACGCCGACCGGGTCCGTCGTACACGATGACGACCTCGGTCTGACGTTCTCGGTCACCCGGGTCTGACCGGCACGCCTTCAGCAGCCCGGGTTTCCCCAAGGTATGCAGGCGACCCTGCACTTCCCACGGTGAGCACGTCATGGGGAGTGCAGGGTCAGCGACATACCTTGGGGAAACCCTTCCGCCACGGCAGCGACGACGGCGGCGGCTGACGGCGGGGGCCGGCTCACCGACACGGCAGTCGTGGCGGTACGACGCACGAGGCCGGTGCTCCCCGAGAAGGGGACACCGGCCTCGTCGTGAGCTGGGTGGCTGTCAGCGGTGCTGCGAGCGGGACTCCGTCTCGTCACCGAGCAGGGACTTGAGCCGCTTCGGCGCGTGGTCGCTGGAGCTGAGCGTGCCAGCCTCGCCGTTGCCGTCGAGCGCCGTCAGCTGCTGCTGGAAGTAGCTGCGCAGACGGCTGCGGTACTCGCGCTCGAAGGAACGGAGGTTCTCGACCTCGGCGTTCAGCTTCTCCTTCTCCTTCTCGAGGTCGCCGAACAGCTGCTGGCGACGCTCGGCGGTCTCGGAGTCGAGCATCTGCGAGCGCGAACGGGCGTCCGACTCGAGGCGGTCCGCCTTGCTCTTCGCCTCGCCCTCGAGCCGCTCCGCCTTGGTGCGGGCCGCGCCGACGATCCTGTCGGCCTGGTCCTTCGCGTCGGAGACCAGCTCGTCCGCGTTGCGGGTCGCGATCTCCAGGAGCCGGGCTGCCGCGCTCGAAGCGTCTGCGACCGTGGCGACCTTGATGGTCTCCACCGGCCCGCCCACCGTGGTGGTGGAGACCGGCGCCGGCGTCGGCGGGGGCACGGGCTCGGGAGCCTTGATCGGCTCCGGCACCTTCTCCTCGACACGCATCGGGGGGCCGCCCTGCTGAGCGGCCGCGAGCTTCGCGCGAAGGTCGTCGTTCTCACGCGTGAGTCGAGCAAGCTCGGCCTCGACCTCGTCGAGGAACTGGTCGACCTCCCCCATGTCGTAGCCCTCGCGCAGGCGGACCGGAGTAAAGCGCTTGTTGCTCACGTCCTCAGGCGTCAGCGGCATGACCTCACCCTTAATTCGTAGTCGTCAGTTAACGTGCGGTATCTCTACCGCTGTCACGCCCACGGTACTCCGAAAGTCCACGTAGAACGCAACACGGCCATCGTTTTGTGCAGTCGCTTGCAGAATACCCCGCAAAGAAAGTTCCTAGCTCAGAAGGACGGCTTGGTTCAGGCTCAACAGCAGGTAGCAGATGACCATCACGATCAGGAAGCTCAGGTCAAGAGCGATGCTTCCCAGCCGCAGCGGCGGGATAAACCTGCGGAAGAACATGATCGGCGGGTCTGTGATGGAGTACACGATCTCCAGCACCACGAGGACCGGGCCCTTCGGCGTCCACGAGCGCGCGAAGACCTGAACCCAGTCCACGATAAACCTGACGAACAGCAGGGCAAGGAAGAGCCAGAGGATCAGTCCGATGATCTGGCCGATGACGTTCACCACGAAACAGGAGCCTAGCTCTGGTTGAAGAATCCGCCCTCGGCGATGCGCTGCTTGTCCTCAGCAGCCACAGACACGTTGGGTGGAGAGAGTAGGAAGACCTTGTTCGTCACACGCTCGATCGTGCCGCGCACGGCGAACACGAGGCCGGCCGCGAAGTCCACGAGCCGCTTGGCGTCGGAGTCGTCCATCTCGGACAGGTTCATGATCACCGGAACCCCCTCGCGGAAGTTCTCGCCGATGGTGCGCGCCTCGTTGTAGGTGCGCGGGTGCAGCGTGGTGATCCGGGACAGCTCGGCGACGACACCGGTCGGCCCGCTCACGGGACGGCGGCGCTCGGCGAGGTTGGCCACCGGAGTGGGCTGCCCCGCCTCGACGCGGTCGGACCGGTCGACGTCCGCCGGACGGCCGTGGCCGCGCTCGTCGTAGTCGTCGTGGGAGTGGTACTCGTCGTCGTAGCGGTCGGTGTCCTCGAGCAGGCCTAGGTACACACCCATCTTGCGCATTGCGCCGCTCATGACCTCATGTCCTCCGGTACTCCCGCGCCCTCGGGTAGGGCACTGCTGCTTGCTCGACACTACTTGATCGCGGGCCGCCGACCGAGTACCGCGCTTCCAACGCGCACGTGTGTCGCGCCCGCCCTGATCGCCTGCTCGAGGTCGCCGCTCATGCCCGCGGAGATCCACGTCGCGGCCGGGTCGACCCTGCGGACCTGCTCGGCCACCTCGGCGAGCCGCGCGAACGCCGGCGTCGGGTCCTGGCCCAGCGGCGCGACCGCCATCACCCCGCGAAGCCTGAGCCCCTCGGCCGCGGCGACCTGCTCGGCCAGCGCGGGGACGTCCTCGGGCGCCGCACCGCCCCGACCCTCGGCGGCCTCCTCGGGGTCGAGGCTGACCTGCACGAGGCAGTCGATCACGGCACCCCGTTGGTGCGCCCCCTTCGAGAGCCCCTTGAGCAGCTTGGGCCGGTCGACGGACTCGACCACGTCCGCGTAGTCCGCGACGGCCGCGGCCTTGTTGCTCTGGAGGGTGCCGATGAAGTGCCACCGCAGGTCGAGGCTCCTGGTCTGCGCGGCCTTGGCCTCGGCCTCCTGGTGCCGGTTCTCACCCACGTCGGTCACGCCGAGCTCGGCCAGAAGGCGTACGTCGGACGCGGGGAAGAACTTGGTGACGACGGTCAGTGTCACCTCGCCCGGGTCGCGGCCCGTCTCGTCGCAGGCGGCCGCGATCCGCTTCCGGACCAGCTCGAGGTTGCGCCGGACCTCCTCGCGACGCTCGGTCACGTCCCGGGTCATGGCCTGACCCACACCAGGCCCGCCATCCGGCCGGCCTCGGCGCCCTGACGTCGGTAGGAGTAGAGGTCGTCGTCCTCGCGCGTGCACCGGGAGGCGTCGACCACCTCCGCGCCCTCGGCCACCAGCTGGGCGCGGACCCCGGCGCCGACGTCGACCGCGGGCGTCCCCCAGGACGTCTCGGCATAGGCCTCGGGGACGACGGCGCTCACGTCCGCGCGCATCGAGTGGGGAACCTCATAGCAGCGGCCGCACACGTACGGCCCGATCCAGGCGACGAGGTCCCGCGCACCCAGGTCGCGCATCCTGGCGACCGTGGCCGGCACGACGCCGGCGACCAGTCCTGGACGGCCCGCATGCGCGGCGCCGACCACCCCCGCGTCCACGTCCGCGAGCAGGACGGGCACGCAGTCGGCCACGCGCACCATGAGGACGACGCCGCCGGTGGAGGTGACGAGCCCGTCGGACTCCGGCACCGCCCCCGACCGGAGCATGGCCCGGTCGACGGTCGTGACGTCGCCGCCGTGCACCTGGTGCATGCGCACGACATCCGGAGAACCGCTGCCGGCATCCGACGTACTCGTGAACGCCCCGACGGCAAGCCGCATGTTCTCCGCGATCGCGGCCACGTCGTCGTCGCTGGTCTGGGCGAGGTTCAGCGAGGCGAACGAGCCCTGGCTGACACCGCCGTGCCGGTCGGTGAAAGCGACGTCGACAGCACCGCGCGTCTGTTTGTACGCGAACACCGCTGACGCCGTCCCGGCCTACTTGAGGAAGTCGGGCACGTCGAGCTCGTCGTCGTCGAACTGGACCTGACGAGGCTGGCGCACCGGCTGAGCAGGCTGGGTGGGCTGCAGAGGCTGGCTCGGCTGGGGTCGGCTCGCGGGACGCTCCTCCTGGCCGGAGGCGGGCGCGGGCTGACTCGACGTCGTGGACGGCTCGGCCTGCGCGGGCCGCTCCTGGCTCACACCGCCCTGCATCGCGAGACCGGCGTTGGAGGTCGGCCGCTGCGCCGCCGCCCGGGTCTCGGACTGGGTCTGCTGCGGAGCAGGCTCGCGCCGAAGCACGGTGCCGTTGTCGCGACGCTTGGGCATGCCGCCGTCGAAGCCGGCCGCGATGACCGTCACGCGGACCTCGTCACCGAGCGCGTCGTCGATCGTCGCGCCGAAGATGATGTTCGCCTCGGCGTGCGCGGCCTGCGCCACGAGCGCGGCGGCCTCGTTGATCTCGAAGAGGCCCAGGTCGGAACCACCGGCGATCGAGAGGAGGACGCCGTGGGCGCCGTCGATCGAGGCCTCGAGCAGCGGGCTGGAGACGGCCATCTCCGCGGCCGACACCGAGCGGTCCTCGCCGCGGGCCGACCCGATGCCCATCAGCGCCGAGCCCGCGTTGGCCATCACCGACTTGACGTCGGCGAAGTCGAGGTTGATCAGGCCCGGGGTCGTGATCAGGTCGGTGATCCCGGAGACACCCTGCAGCAGCACCTGGTCGGCCTGCTTGAACGCGTCGAGCACGCTGACGTTGCGGTCGCTGATCGAGAGCAGCCGGTCGTTCGGGATGACAATGAGGGTGTCGACCTCCTCGCGGAGCTGCGAGATGCCCTCCTCGGCGGAGTTCGCGCGGCGACGGCCCTCGAACGCGAAGGGGCGGGTCACCACGCCGATGGTCAGTGCTCCCAGCGAACGTGCGATCCGGGCCACGACCGGGGCGCCGCCGGTGCCGGTGCCACCGCCCTCACCCGCGGTGACGAAGACCATGTCGGCACCCTTCATCACCTCCTCGATCTCCTCGGCGTGGTCCTCGGCCGCCTTGGCGCCCACCTCGGGGTTGGCGCCGGCGCCGAGGCCACGGGTGAGCTCGCGGCCGATGTCGAGCTTGACGTCGGCGTCGCTCATGAGGAGTGCCTGTGCGTCGGTGTTGACGGCGATGAACTCGACGCCCTTGAGGCCGACCTCGATCATCCGGTTGACGGCGTTGACGCCACCTCCACCGATACCCACGACCTTGATGACGGCCAGGTAGTTCTGCGGTGCTGCCACGGTGGGTGCCTCTCGCTGCTCATGCTGTTCGCTGTATGCGGGACAGCCGGGTGTACGACGGTGGGGGAAGTGCACGTGCCTGGCAGTGAACCCTAACCCTGAAGTAGAGGGTTATAGTTATGTCAACCTCGTGCCACAGACAAAACTAGGTGAGCCGTCACGAGGAGTACAACCGACACGCAGGGCTCGCCGGACTTTTCGTCGAGGAGTCGCTCGTTCGGTGTCGACTGGGCACGGGAGACGTATGAACGGTCAGCGCTTGATGGTCGGCTGGGTGGGGACACTCACGTCGTAGGTGCTGGCCCTCTGCTTCAGCAGGACCTCGAGCACCTCGGCCTTGGTCTCGGAGTCGTCCGCACTCCCCCAGAAGATCGTGTCCCCGTTGTGCAGCTTCAGCGAGATGGTGTCGACGGTGTCGACCTCGACGAAGTCGACTCGCTCGGCGAGGTCGATCGGCAGCACACCCACCACGGTCGCGGCCTCCGCCAGCGCCTCGGCCCTGGTCGAGGCGCTCATGCGCACCACCGGCAGGGTGCCCGGCGCGGACCGGTAGCTCCGGAACAGCACGCCCTCCTCGTCGAGCCCGCGGACCCGGCCCTCGCGTTCGACGACCGCCACCGCGACCCTCTCCTCGATGTCGATCCGGACGTTGTCCGGCCAGGACCGTGACACGTCCACGCTCTTGACCGGCGCGAGCCCCTCGACCCGTGCCGCGATCGCCTTCAGGTTGACCGTGGCGAGGGGCTCTCCGATCGGGACGGCCGCCGCCCGGCGTACCTCACCGGCCCCCAGCACGCCGTTGCCCTCGATGTCGACGCCGGCGACCGCGAGCACCGAGGAGAAGAACACGACCCACACCGCCCCGGCAGCGGTGGCAAGGACGACGAGGGCGGCAAGGATCCGGCGCCACACCAGCCAGCGACGCGCCCACTGACGCCGGGCGAAGCGCTTCCTGGCCAGGCGGATCGTCCGTTCGTCCTCCGGCGTGGGCGTGCGCGACCCGCTCGCGGTCTCAGGCATCCCGCGCCCCGGCGGACTCGGCGAGCAGCTCGAGCACCTCGGGGCCGACCAGGGTCACGTCGCCCGCACCGAGCGTGAGTACGACGTCTCCGGGGCGCGCGCGCTCCACGAGTCTGGCCGGGGTGGCCTGCCAGGACGGTTCGAACAGGACCTGCTCGCTGGAGAGGGGGACGTTCGACGCGACGAGCTGCCCGTTGACCCCCGGCTCCGGGTCCTCGCGGGCGACGTAGACGTCCATCACGACGACCTCGTCCGCAGCTCCGAGCGCCTGTCCCATCTGCGCCCCGAAGATCTTCGTGCGCGAGACCAGGTGAGGCTGGAAGGCCACCACGACCCTGCCGTCGCCGGCCACCGACCGGGCGGCCTGCAGGTCGCCGGTGATCTCGTTGGGGTGGTGGGCGTAGCTGTCGTAGACACGGATCCCGCCGACCTCGCCCTTGTACTCCATCCGGCGGCGGGTGCCACTGAAGGCCTCGAGCCCGCGCTTGAGGTCGGCGAAGGGGTACCCCAGCCGCAGCCCCGCACCCAGCGCGGCCAGCGCGTCGAGCACGTAGTGCCTGCCCGGGATCTGCAGGGAGATCTCCCCCAGCCGACGGCCGCGGTCCACCACGGTGAACGTGGACGTGGACCCGGCGAACGACAGGGACTCCGCCCGAAGATCGGCGCCGGCCGACTCCCCCACGCCGATCGTGCTGATCCCCTTCTCACGGGCCTGGTCCGCGAGATCGGCCGCGCCGTCGTCGTCGACGCAGGCGATCAGGAAACCCTCGGGGTCGATCCGGTCGAGGAAGGCGGTGAACGCCGCGTGGTAGGCCTCCTCGGTGCCGTAGTTGTCGAGGTGGTCGGCCTCGACGTTCGTCACCAGGGCCCCGTAGGGCGAGTAGACCAGGAAGGCGCCGTCGCTCTCGTCCGCCTCGGCCACGAAGACGTCGCCACTTCCGTCGTGGGCGTTCGAGCCGGACTCGTTGAGCTCGCCGCCGATCGCGAACGACGGGTCGGCCGCGCAGTGCTGCAGCGCCACCGTGAGCAGCGAGGTGGTGGTGGTCTTGCCGTGGGTGCCCGCAACCGCGACGACGCGGCGCCCCTGCATCACCGACTCCAGCGCCGCCGAGCGCGGGAGCAGCCGCAGGCCCTGGCGCTGCGCCTCCACGACCTCGGGGTTGTCCTCGCGGACGGCGGTGGAGACCACGAGCGTGTCGACGTCGTGCACGTGGGACGTGTCGTGGCCGACGTGGCACCGCGCACCGAGCGCGCGCAGCGCCTCGAGGACCCTGGACTCCTTGGCGTCGCTGCCGCTGACCGACATCCCTCGGGCCAGCATGATCCGAGCGATCCCGGAGAGGCCGGCGCCGCCGATGCCGACGAAGTGGACGCGGCCCAGCTGGTCGGCCGGAAGCAGCTCGGACGGAACGGGGACCCTCACCTGACCGCCGCCATGACCATCTGCGCGAGCTTGTCGTCGGCGTCGCGCGGGATCAGCCCCGACGCCGCCGTCGACATCTGGTGCAGCCGCTCGGCGTCGCCGGCGAGGGAGGGCAGGCTGGCCTGCGCCCACTCGGGGGTGAAGGCACCGTCCTGCACGAGCAGCCCACCACCGGCGTCGACGACCGGACGCGCGTTGAGGTCCTGCTCGCCGTTGCCGTGCGGCAGGGGGACGAAGACCGCCGGGAGGCCGACTGCCGCCACCTCGGTGACCGTGTTGGCGCCCGCCCGGCAGACCACGAGGTCCGCTGCCGCGTAGGCCAGGTCCATCCGGTCGACGTAGGGAAGGACGACGTACTCGGGGTCCTGCGGCCGCGGTGCGACGGTGACCTCGCCCTTCGGGCCTGCGACGTGCAGCACCTGGACACCGGCGTCGGCGAGCGCGTGCTGGGCTGCCGAGACCGACTCGTTCAGCCGACGCGCGCCCTGCGACCCGCCGGTGACCAGCAACGTGGGACGGTCCGGGTCGAGCCCGAAGGTCTTGCGCGCCTCGTCACGCTTCGCAGGCCGGTCCAGCGTCGAGATCATCCGCCGGATCGGCAGGCCGACGTACGACGCGTGACGCAGCGGTGTGTCCGGGAAGCTGGTGGCGACATTGCTGGTCATCCGCGCGCCGAGCTTGTTGGCGATACCCGGCAGGGCGTTCCCCTCGTGCACCACCAGCGGCAGCCCGCGCCGCCGCGCCGCGAAGTACGCCGGGACCGACACGTAGCCACCGAAACCCACGACCACGTCGGGCCGCACCCGGTCGACGACGTCGAGCGCCGCCGTGATCGCACCCCGGAGCCGGGCGGGGACCTTCAGCAGGTCCCCGGAGGGCTTGCGAGGCAGCGGCACCGGCGGGATCAGCTCGAGCGGGTAGCCCGCCTCGGGAACAACGCGCACCTCGAGACCACGAGCGGTCCCCAGCGCGGTCACCTCGACGTCCGGGTCGATCCTGCGGAGGGCATCAGCAGTGGCCAGGAGCGGCGACGTGTGACCCGCCGAACCGCCCCCGGCTAGGAGAACGCGCATCTTCTACTTTCCTCGTCTCGACAGTCCACCACCGGCGGTCACTCCCGCCGAACGACGCTTCCGCCTGGCCTTCAGGGCCGCCGCGGCCCCGGGCTCGGAGCGGGCGAACGAGACCAGCAGACCCAGCGCCAACAGCGACGGAAGCAGTGCGGAACCACCGTATGACACCAGCGGTAACGGGATTCCGATGACCGGCAGGAGCGCCAGAACCATACCTATGTTGATCATCATCTGCCCGGTCAGCCAGATCGTGATACCGGCCGACATGTAGCGGACGAAGGGGTCCCGGGTCCGCAGCGACACCCGGATCCCGGCGTAGGCGATGGTGAGGAACAGGGCGAGCACGAGAAGGGTGCCCGCCAGCCCGAGCTCCTCGCCGAGCACGGCGAAGATGAAGTCGGTGTGCGCCTCGGGCAGGCTCCCCCACTTCTGCTGGCTCGCCGAGATCCCCTTGCCGAACCAGCCTCCGCTGGACATGGCGAAGAGGCCGTGCGCGGCCTGCCAGCCGGCCCCTTCGTAGTTCTTGAACGGGTCGACGAAGTTGGTCAGCCGGTCGAGGCGTTCCTGGCTCGTGCCGGCCAGGAACAGGGCGAGCGCACCGACCGCGAGCAGCGAGACCCCGAACAGCCGCGCCGGCGCGCCGACCACCCAGAGCATGCCGAGCACGATCGCGAACAGCACCAGCGCGGTGCCGAGGTCGCCGCCGCCGATCACCAGGGCGGTGATCAGGCCGGTGACGGGGACCACCGGGATCAGGGTGTGCTTCCAGTCGCCCAGCAGCTTCTCCTTGCGGGCGTACAGGTCTGCGCACCACAAGATGATCGCCAGCTTGGCGAACTCCGAGGGCTGGATGGTGAGCGGGCCCAGGGCAAGCCAGTTGGTGTTGCCGTTGACCTCCTTGCCGAGGCCGGGGACCTGGGTCAGGCCGATCAGCGCCGTGGAGAAGAACAGTGCCGGCCAGGCAAGGGCACGCAGCAGCCGGTGCGGCACCCGGGAGGCGACGATCGCGGCGGGCAGCGCGATCCCGACCCACATCAGCTGCCGGAGGAAGTAGTGGTAGCTGGTTCCGAACTTCTCGTACGCCTCGACGCTCGACGCGCTCAGGACCATCATCAGCCCGATCGTCAGCAGCAGCGTCGACGCACCGAGGAGCAGGTAGTAGGAGGTGAGTGGCCTGTCGAGGGCGCTCCTGGTCGCGGCCACCCAGCCGGCCACAGCGCCCTGCCGGCGCGGTTGTCCTGCTGCGGTGGTCACATCGAGCCCTTCTCCCTCGTGGCTCCGTGCCCGCAGAGCCGTCCTACTGTCTCCTGCCGCGAAGCCGCCCCACGGCCTGCGCGAAGGCGTCGCCCCGCTCGCCGTAGTTGGCGAACATGTCCATGGACGCGCAACCGGGGGCGAGAAGCACGGTGTCCCCGGGCTTCGCCAGCTCTGCTGCGGCCCCGACCACGCGGTCCATGACAGAAGTGTCGCCGCCTTCGATCTCCACGACGTGGACATCGGGCGCGTGTCGCGAAAGCGCGTCGGCGATCACACTCCGGTCCCGGCCGAGGAGTACGACGGCGCGCAGCCGGTCGCGGACGGCGAGCACGAGGTCGTCGAACCTCGCCCCCTTGGCCAGTCCACCGGCGACCCAGACGACCGGCTCGTAGGCCAGCAGCGACGACGTGGCGGCATGGGGGTTGGTCGCCTTGGAGTCGTCGACGTAGCGGACGCCGTCGACCACGTCCACGTCGGCGATCCGGTGCCCGTCCGGCCGGAACTCCCGCAGTCCGTCGCGAACGGCCGCGGTGGAGACGCCGTGGGCGCGGGCGAGCGCGGCCGCCGCCAGGGCGTTGGCGACGAAGTGCGGGGCGTCCGACGCAAGGTCGCCCACCCGGCACAGCTCCGCGGCGCTGGTCTCACGCTCCTCGATGAACGCCCGGTCCACGAGGATGTCGTCGACGACGCCGACCATGCCGACCTGGGGCGTGTCCAGGGTGAACCCGATGGCGCGGGCACCCTCCTGGACGTCGGCGTCGCGCACCAGCTGCTCGGTGACCGGGTCGGCGACGTTGTAGACGCAGGCGCGCTCGACGCGTTCGTAGATGCGCCCCTTGTCGGCGGCGTACTCCCCCATCGAGGAGTACCAGTCGAGGTGGTCCTCGGCGACGTTGAGCACCGCCGCGGACTCCGCGGCCATCGAGTCGGTGTAGTGGAGCTGGAAGCTGGAGAGCTCGACCGCGAAGACGTCGTACGGCGTGGGGTCCATCACCGCCTCGACGATGGGCAGGCCCACGTTGCCGCAGGCGACGCTGCGCAGCCCGCGAGCACGCAGGATCGCGTCGAGCATCTGCACGGTGGTGGTCTTGCCGTTGGTGCCGGTGACCGCCAGCCACGGCGCCGCGTGGTCCGGGTCGCGCAGCCGCCACGCGAGCTCGACCTCGCCCCAGATCGGGATCCCGCGCTCGGCGGCCTGCGCGAGCAGCGGCGCTGACGGTGACCAGCCGGGTGAGGTCACCACCACGTCGACGTCGTCGGGCAGGACGGCCGTGGAGCCCGGGCCGAGGCGGACCTCGGCGCCCAGGATCTCGAGGATGGTGGCCTTCTCGCCCCGGTCGCCCGCGTCCGAGTCGTCGAGCGCGACCACGTGTGCACCCTGGTGGGTGAGGTTGTCGGCGGCGGCGAACCCGGACACCCCCATGCCGGCGACGACGGCGCGCACGCCCTCCCAGGAGTCGCGCCGTCCGAGCACGTCGAGGTCGGGCCCACTCATACCCCCGCCACCCACTCGGCGTAGAAGATCCCGAGCCCGGCCGCGACGCAGAGCCCGCAGATGATCCAGAACCGGATCACGATGGTCACCTCGGCCCAGCCCTTGAGCTCGAAGTGGTGCTGCAGCGGCGCCATCCGGAACAGCCGCTTGCCCTTGGTGGCCTTGAAGTACCCCACCTGCAGGATCACCGACAGCGTGATCACGACGAACAGCCCGCCGAGGATGACGAGGAGCAGCTCGGTGCGGGTGAGGATCGCGAGCCCCGCCAGTGCACCGCCGAGGGAGAGCGACCCGGTGTCGCCCATGAAGATCTTCGCCGGGGCGGCGTTCCACCACAGGAACCCGAAGCAGGCGCCGGTCAGCGCCGCGGCGACCACCGCGAGGTCGAGCGGGTCACGGACCTCGTAGCACGTCGGCCCGGGGTTGATCCCGCACGCCTGGTTGTTCTGCCAGATGTTCACCAGCGTGTAGGCGCCGAACACCATCGTCGAGGCGCCCGTCGCGAGGCCGTCCAGGCCGTCGGTGAGGTTCACCGCGTTGCTGGTGCCGGCGATCATCACCAGGATGAAGAGCACGACCACGACCGGCGGCAGGGTCCAGGCCGGGAAGTCGCGGATGAACGAGATCGACTCCGACGCCGGCGTGCGCCCGTTCTCGCTGTGCGGAAAGGACAGTGCCAGCCAGCCGAAGATCACCGCGACCACGGTCTGGCCGGCCATCTTCGCCTTGCTGCGCAAGCCGAGCGAACGCTGCTTGGCGATCTTGATGTAGTCGTCGAGGAAACCGACCGTGCCCAGGCCCACGAAGAGGAACAGCAGCAGGAGCGCGGAGACGGTCGGGGCGTCCTGGGTGATCAACTTGGCCGCGAAGTAGGCGAAGACCGCCGACAGGAGGATCACCAGGCCGCCCATGGTCGGGGTGCCGCGCTTGGTGTGGTGGGTCGTCGGGCCGTCGTCGCGGATCAGCTGGCCGTACCCCTTGGCCACGAGGATCCTGATCGCCACGCGGGTGCCGAGGAGGGTGAAGATCAGGGACAGCCCTCCCGCGAGCAGGATCGCCCTCATCCGTCTGACTCCTTTTCTCCACCTGTGTGCTTCGTGTGCGTTGCCCCGTTGCCACCCGTCACGTCGTCCAGCAGCGCTTCGGCGACCCGCTCGAGCTCGGCGGCGCGGGAAGCCTTGAACAGCACCACGTCGTCCGGCCGGACATGGGCGCGCAGCCACTCCAGGGCGTCGTCGTTGTCCTCGACGAACACCGACTCCTCACCCCACGAGCCCTCGAGACAGGCTCCGAGGTGGATGGGGCGTGCGGCCGCTCCCACGACGACGAGCTGGTCGATGTCCAGCCGCACCGCGAGCCTGCCGATCGTGTCGTGCTCCTCCGTGCTCGACTCCCCCAGCTCGCGCATCTCACCGAGCACCGCGACCGTGCGTGTGCCTTCGCCCTTGCCACGGCCGACGGCGGCGAGCGCCTTGAGCGCGGCGCGCATCGAGTCCGGGTTCGCGTTGTAGGCGTCGTTGATGATCGTGACCCCGTCGCGCCGCTGGTGAAGCTCCATCCGCCATCTCGACGGCGCCGTGGCGGTGCTGAGCGTGGACGCGACGTCGTCGAGGGAGAGCCCGAGGGACAGGCCGACGGTAGCGGCGGCCGCGGCGTTGGCGGCCTGGTGCTCCCCGAGCAGTCCCATCTCCACATGGGCGACCGCACCGTCCGCCACCAGGTCGAACCGTGGCCGTCCGAGCTCGTCGACCTCCAGGCCCTCGATGCGTACGTCGGCCCGGCCGCTCTCGCCGTAGGTCATCACCCGCGCCGATGTCCGGGACGCCATCGCCGACACGAGCGGGTCGTCTGCGTTGAGGACGGCCACTCCGTCGTCGTCGAGCGCCTCGACGATCTCTCCCTTGGCGAGGGCGATGTCGTCCTGGGTGCCGAACTCGCCGATGTGCGCCTTGCCGACGTTGAGCACGAGCGAGACATCGGGACGGGCGATCTCGCACAGGTCCCTCAGGTGCCCGACGCCCCTCGACCCCATCTCGACGATGAGGTACTCCGTCTGCGGGTCCGCGCGCAGCACCGTCAGCGGCATCCCCAGCTCGTTGTTGAACGAGCCGGCGGTGGCGACCGTCGTACCGGCGTCGGAGAGGACCTGGGCGAGCAGGTCCTTGGTGCTGGTCTTGCCCTGGGAGCCCGTCAGGGCGACCACCCTGACGCCGTCCAGGCGCGACAGGACGTGGTGCGCGAGCAGGGCCAGCGCGGTGAGCGGATCCTCCACCACGACCGTCGGGCGGCCGGTCGGCCGAGTGCCCAGCACGGCCGCCGCTCCCGACGCGAGGGCAGCCTCCACGTAGTCGTGTCCGTCCACGTTGGCGCCGGCGACGGCCACGAAGAGCCCGCCCAGCTCGGCGACCCGGCTGTCCACGAACGCCGGGCCCGTCACGGTGACCCCGGGGTCGTCGTGGACAGCGCCGTGCACGACGGCGGCGATCTCGGGAAGGGTCATGGGGATCATCGAGCGGCCAGCTCCTCGCCGAGCACGACGCGGTCGTCGAAGGGGTGCACTGTTCCTTGGATCTCCTGTCCGGTCTCGTGGCCCTTGCCGGCTACCACGAGCGTGTCGTCGTCGAGCGTCATCGACACCGCGCGTCGGATGGCTTCGCGGCGGTCGCCGATGTCATGGATCTCGGCACGCTCCCCCTCCGGCACGGACTCCGCGCCCGCGAGCACGGCGGCCCGGACTGTCGCCGGGTCCTCGGTGCGGGGGTTGTCGTCGGTCACGATCAGCACGTCCGCGAGCCGTGCGGCGATCTCGCCCATGATCGGACGCTTGCCGAGGTCACGGTCGCCGCCGGCCCCGATCACGATGATCAGCCTGCCCTTCGTCAGCGGACGGAGCGCGTTCAGCGCCGCGGTCACCGCGTCGGGCTTGTGCGCGTAGTCCACGACGGCGAGGAAGCCCTGGCCGGCGTCCACCTGCTCGAGGCGGCCCGGGACGCCGCCCGAGAGGGCGATCCCCCTCGCCACTGCGGAGGCGTCGAACCCGGCTTCCCCGAGCACGGCCACCGCACACAGCGCGTTGGCGACGTTGAAGTCGCCGGTGAGCGGCACGCGGGCCGGGAAGCGCTCACCGGAGGGCGCCTGCACCGTGAACGTCGAACCGGTCGGCTCCATCTCGACGTCGAGAGCCATCCAGTCCGCGTCGGCGCCGGAGATCGACAGGGTGCGCATCGGGACCGACGCCTCGTCGAGGAGGCGGCGACCGTACTCGTCGTCGATGTTCACCAGCCCCAGCCGGCACCGCTCAGGGGTGAACAGGGTCGCCTTGGCCTGGAAGTACTCCTCGACGTCGGCGTGGAAGTCGAGGTGGTCCCGGCCGAGGTTGCAGAAGGCCGCGACGTCGAACACGACACCGTCCACCCGGCCCATGACGAGGGCGTGGCTCGAGACCTCCATCGCGCATCCCTGCACTCCCTGCTCGCGCATCACCGCGAACAGCGCGTGCAGGTCGGGAGCCTCGGGAGTGGTGAGCGAGGTCTTCACGTCGACCCCGTTGATCCGGGTGCCGACGGTCCCCACGACGGCGGCGGGGATCCCGGCGGCCTGGAGTCCCCCCTCGGCCAGGCGGGTGGTGGTGGTCTTGCCCTGGGTCCCGGTGACCGCGACGAGGCGCAGGGCCTCGGCCGGGTCGCCGTACAGCCGCGCCGCCAGGGAACCGAGGAGCCGCCGCGGGCCGTCGACCACGAGTACCGGCACCGGCAGGTCCCGGCACAGGGCCAGGCCCTCGGCGTCGGTGAGCACGGCCACCGCGCCGGTCTCGACTGCCCGGGCGGCGAAGGTCGCTCCGTGCACGCGGGAACCGGGCAGCGCGGCGTACACGTCCCCGGCCTCGATCCGCTGCGAGCTCAGGCTGAGACCGGTGACCACCACGTCCTCGTCGTCGCCGACCGTCTCGATGAGGTGGCCGGAGAGCCACTCCTCCAGCGTGCGCAGCCGCGTCCTGGCGGGCGCACTCGGTCGCGTCGGAATCACGTCAGGCACGCCGGAAGGTTACCCGCGATCACCATTCGATCGGGTTGTCGGGTGCCTTGGCACCGGTCGGCGGCACGGCGTACCTCTGCAGCAGGAAGCTCATGATCCTGTGGAAGGCAGGCCCGCCGACCGTTCCGCCGCCACCGCCGTTCTTGGGGTCCTGGACCACCACGTAGACCGTGAACCGTGGGTTGTCGGCCGGCGCGAAGCCCGCGAAGGAGACCGTGAAGGTCCCGTCGTAGCACCCGCAGCCTTCTCGCACGCGCTGGGCGGTGCCGGTCTTGCCGGCGACCCGGTACCCCTCGATGGCGGCGGCGGGAGCGGTCCCCTCCTCGGGGTCGGTGACGGCCTCCATCATCTCCGCGGTCTGGCGCGCGGCCCCTTCGCTGACCACCCGGTGGGTCCTGGTGACGTCGGTGCCGACCCGGGCACCCGACGAGGTGGTCGCCCGTCCCTTGACGAGGCTCGGGGAGACCAGCACCCCGCCGTTCGCGATGGTGTTGACGGCGGTGGCCATCTGCAGCGCGTTCACCGAGACGCCCTGCCCGAAGGCGATCGTGTCCTGGTTGATCTGCGACCAGTCCCGCCACGAGGGCAGCAAGCCGGCCGTCTCGCCCGGGATGCCGACGCCGGTCCTGGCGCCGAGGCCGAAGTCGCTCAGGTAGCTGTACAGCTCCTTCGGCGAGAACTCGTCGGCGGCGAGGACCGTGCCGATGTTGGACGACTTGGCGATGACACCGGTCAGGGTGAGGCGGAGGCGACCGTGGTCCCAGTAGTCATGGATGGTCCGGTCCTGCCGGCTCAGCTCGCCGGGCACGCTGATCCTGGTGTCGGGCGTGACCTTGCCCGCGTCGATCAGGGAGGCCGCGGTCAGCACCTTCTCCACCGAGCCCGGCTCGTAGACGTCGAAGAGCGAGCGCGTGCCGAGGTCGGCCTGCGGTGAGCGGAGCGGCTCGTTCGCGTCGAAGGTCGGGTCGTCCGCCATCGCGAGCACCTCGCCGGTGCGGCTGTCCATCACGACCGCCGCGCCCGACTCGCCGCCGGCCGCCTGGACGGTCTGGCGGAGGACCCGCTGGACGTACCACTGCACGTCCCGGTCGATGGTGAGCGCGAGGTCGTCGCCGTCCTCCGGCTCGATGATGCTGTTGTCGCCGAGGGGAAGCCGGTTGCCGCCCCCTACCTCGTAGGTGGTGCTGCCGTCCTTGCCGGACAGCATCTGGTCGAAGAGCAGCTCGAAGCCGGCCATGGGCTGCCCCTCGGATCCCATGAACCCGAGCACGTTGGCCGCGACGTCCTTGGCCGGGTAGTCCCGGACCGGGTCCCGTCGCGTGTCGAGGCCCACGTAGCCACGACGCTCGAGCGCGTCCATGACTGCGTGCGCGTCGTTGGAGGGCACCCTCCTGGCGATGTACTGGAACTGGGTGTCGGGCTTGCGCAGGCGCTCGAGCACCTCGAAGTAGTCGACGTCGAGACGGCGGGCGACGATCTTGGCGATGGCGTTCGCGTTCGGCGCGGTCATGGTCGGGTCGGCGACGATCATCAGCCCGTCGACCGACTCGGCCAGCGGTGCGCCGTTGCGGTCGACGATCGAGCCCCGGGTGGCCGGCAGTGTCACCGTGACCAGGCCGGCTTCCTCGGCCTTGGCTGCGTACGCCTTGGCGTCGATCCCCTGGAGCTGGAAGAGCCGGGCGCCGAAGATCGAGAGCACCATCGCGATCAGGATGAAGCCGACCCGTAGACGGAGCAGGGTCGCTCCCCGGAGCGAGCGGCGCGAGCGTCCCCGGGACGTGCGACGTGCGGCGGGGCGGGGCGTGCGCGGAGGGCGCCTGCCTCCGGTCAACGTCCGCTCCCGTGGCCGTGTGCCTCCGGCTTGTCCGCACCGACGTCCTCAGGACTGACCTGGTCCTCTTCGGGTGAGAGCGTCGTGGTCGTGGCGTTCTCGGCCGGAAGGATCACCGGGTCGGGGCGCAGAGACTTGGGCTTCGGCGTCGGGAGCGGGGCGATGCGCACCGTGTTGGCGGACGTCGCGACCTCGGGGTTGCCGAGGACCTTCCCGTCGGAGAGTCGCAGGAACGCCGGGGCGCTCGGCGGAACCATGCCGAGTGCCTGGGCGCGGGCAGCCACCCGCTGCGGGTCGCGGAGCGTGTCGAGCTCCATCTGGAGCGCCTGCTCCTTGGCGTCGAGGAGGGTGGCGCGCTCCTCCAGTGCGGTGGTGGTGAACGACGCCTGCTGCATGTGGGTGTTGAACAGCAGCAGGCCCACCACCCCGGCGACCAGCAGGAGCGAGACGAGCGTGACGAAGGGGACCTTCGGCGCCTTCTGGGCCTGCCTGGGTACGACGGTCAGCCGCGCCCGCTCGACAGCGGCCTCCGCGAACCGTGGAACTCGGCTGCGAGCCTGGGTCATCAGAGTGCTCATGCGACTGCTCCCGTGCTGGTGCGGACTCTTTCAACGGCACGCAGACGCACCGATGCGGCTCTGGGGTTCTCCTCGATCTCCTGGGCGGACGCCTTCTCCGATCCCCGGGTGACCAGCCGCAACGCCGGCTCGTGGCCCTCCGGCACGAACGGCAGGTCGGGGGGCACGTCGCTGCGGGTCTGCTCGGCGAACGCGTGCTTGACGAGGCGGTCCTCGAGCGAGTGGTACGACATCACGACGACCCGTCCCCCGACGCCGATCGCGCCGATCGCCCGGGGCAGCGCCCGCTGGAGCACGGAGAGCTCGTCGTTGACCTCGATGCGCAGCGCCTGGAAGGTGCGCTTGGCCGGGTGCCCACCGGTGCGGCGCGCCGGCGCGGGGATGGCCTCGCGGATCAGCTCGACGAGCCTCGCGGACCGCGTGAACGGCTCCCTCTCGCGCTCCCGCACGATCGACTCCGCGATGCGTCGCGCGAACCGCTCCTCGCCGTACATCTTCAGGATCCGCGCGAGCTCCTCGACCGGGTAGGTGTTGAGCACGTCGGCGGCGGTCTGCCCGGCGGTGTCGTTCATCCGCATGTCGAGCGGCGCGTCCTCCGCGTAGGCGAAGCCGCGCTCCCGGACGTCGAGCTGCATCGACGAGACGCCGAGGTCGAACAGGACCCCGTCCACGTGCTCGTGGCCGAGCTCGGCGAGCACGCTGGGGATCTCGTCGTACACCGCGTGGACGAGGGTGAGGCGCTCCGCGAAGGGCTCGAGCCGCCTGCCGGCCAGCTCGAGGGCGTGGGTGTCGCGGTCGATGCCGATCACATGGGCGTCGGGAAAGCGGGTCAGCACGGCCTCGGTGTGCCCACCGAGGCCGAGGGTGGCGTCGACGAGGACCCGCGCGGCCTCACCGGGCCGTTCCAGCGGGGGTGCCACGAGTGCGACGACCCGGTCGAGGAGCACCGGGACGTGGCTGGGGGTGGTCATCGTCAGCCCGCCTGACCGGCCAGCCGGACGAGGACCGTCAGTGCCACGGCAAGGACCGACGAGGCGGCCGCGGAGAAGGCGATGACGGCCAGGCCGTCCCGGACCTCCTGCCGGACGCGTCTGACTGAGGCTTGGCCGGACAGCTGTCCGGAGAAAGTGACACTCATGGATCTCGACCCCCTGGTGTGAATCCTGAAAAGTGGTGACTGTCGGGATTCGTCTGGCCAGGTCCCCGCCCGCTCATCACTGGGAAGTTGTCCTCTGGCACCGGGGAAGGTGTGCCAGATGACAGAGCGGAGCGGGCGTGAGACCAGGCCCTACGACTCGTCGGCTGAGTAGTTCGGTGGTGCTGGCGCGATGACAGGATCTGTCGTCCCGCATCAGAAGACGCCGGGGAACACCTCCTCCGAAAGGTCGGCGAACGCCTGCTCCTGCTCGTCGGAGTAGGCCTGCCACGAGGTGGCGTCCCAGATCTCGATCCGGTTCATCGCGCCGATCACGATGCACTCCTTCGACAACGACGCGTAGTCGCGCAGCATCGGCGGAATCGTGATGCGGCCCTGCTTGTCCGGCGTCTCGTCGGAGGCTCCGGCGAAGAACATGCGGACGTAGTCACGAGCGGCCTTGTTGGTGACGGGTGCTTCCTTGAGCCGCTCGGTGAGCTTGCCGAACTCGTCCATCGACCACACGTAGAGGCAGCGCTCCTGTCCCCGTGTGACCACAAGACCCTCCGAAAGCTCGTCCCTGAACTTGGCGGGGAGGAAGAGCCGTCCTTTGTCGTCCAGGCGGGGCGTGTAGGTGCCGAAGAACATCTCGACACCTCCCCTTTGCTCCCAGACCCGAAAAGACTTCCCTCTCCTCCACCGCGCTCCACATTACTCCACTACCCCCCACTTACAACGACAAACGCAGATATTCGACGCGGGTTTCGTGGGAGGCCCCATTCGACCGAGATCTGCGAGAAACCGCAGGTCACAGGCGTGCAGAGCCGACGGAGAAAAGCACGGTGGGGCGAAGTGGGGCGGTTGTGGGGCACCGACCCACGATTTGGTGACGGTTCCGCTGCGTTCCCCCACATCGGTGACAGAAAATCGGTGGATGAGGTTGGATGGGTGGGACCAACCGTGGAGGCCTCATGGCACGAGGGAGAGTGGGACAGCGTGACCTCACTGGAGCAGGCAGCGCAGGAGTCGGGCGAAGGTAGGAGCGGCCCCGTCCGGACATCGCCCGGCGCCGACCTCGACACGCTGGCCAGGGTGACCGGTCGGATCCGTGCCGGTATCGAGCAGGTGATCGAGGGCAAGCCCGAGGTCGCCAACCTTTCGCTGGTCGTGCTGCTGGCCGAGGGTCACCTCCTGATCGAGGACGTGCCCGGGGTCGGGAAAACGATGCTGAGCAAGGCCCTCGCCCGTTCCATCGACTGTTCGGTGCGACGGATCCAGTTCACCCCTGACCTGCTCCCATCCGACGTCACCGGCGTCTCCGTGTTCAACCAGGAGAGTCGCGACTTCGAGTTCCGGCCCGGTGGCATCTTCGCCAACATCGTGGTCGGCGACGAGATCAACCGCGCCTCCCCCAAGACCCAGTCGGCGCTGCTCGAGTGCATGGAGGAGCGGCAGGTGTCGGTCGACGGTACGACGTACCGCCTCGACGCTCCGTTCATGGTCATCGCGACGCAGAACCCGATCGAGATGGAGGGCACCTACGCTCTCCCGGAGGCCCAGCGCGACCGCTTCATGGCACGGGTGTCGATGGGCTACCCCGTGGAGGCCGCCGAGATCGCGATGCTGAACTCCCACACCCGGTCGAACCCGCTCGAGGACCTGGAGCCGGTCACCGACTCCGCCGAGATCAGGAAGCTGGTCGACATCGTCAGCCAGGTGCACGTCGCAGAGTCGGTCCAGAGGTACACCGTCGCGATCACCACGGCCACCCGGAAGTCACCGGAGCTGATGCTCGGCGCCTCGCCGCGAGCCACCCTGCACCTGGTGCGTGCGGCCAAGGCCGCGGCCGCGATGGCCGGCCGCGACTACGTCATCCCCGACGACGTGCAGGGACTCGCAGTGCAGGTCCTCGCACACCGTCTGCTCCCGACGGTGGAGGCCTCGATGAGCGGCCGCACCACCGAGGCCGCGCTCCGGCAGATCGTCGCGAACGTCCCGATGCCGGAGAGCCGGCGCGGTAGCGCCACGTAACCAGGGACAGGACAGCGACATGCGCGAGGCACTCTCCGCGATGACCACCCGAGGACGCGGGTTCCTCGCCGCAGGGATCACGGCTTCGATCTGCGCGATCATCCTGGGCCAGGACGACCTGCTGCGTATCGGTGTCCTGCTGCTCGCGCTTCCGCTGGTGACCGCCTTCTTCCTCGGCCGCAGCAGGTACCGGCTCGGCCTGGTCCGGTCGGTCTCCCCCAACCAGGTGGCGGCCGGCCAGCCCGCGCGGGTCCAGCTCGACCTCACCAACGACGGCCGGATGCCGACCGGCCTCCTCCTGCTCGAGGAGCAGCTGCCGTACGTGCTCGGGACCCGGCCCCGGTTCGTGGTGGACAGGATGGGACCGCGCTGGAAGCGGACGGTGGGGTACGTCGTCCGGTCGGACCTGCGGGGCAAGTACTCCATCGGTCCGATGACGGTGCGGCTCAGCGACCCCTTCGGCCTCGTGGAGCTCAACCGTGCGTTCCGGTCCACCACGTCCCTGGTGGTGACGCCGCGCGTGCTGCCCCTCCCCGCCATCCCGCTCTCCGGCGCCTGGACCGGGTCCGGCGACAACCGGCCACGGGCCTTCGCCACCGGAAGCGCCGAGGACCACACCGTCCGGGAGTACCGCCGCGGCGACGACCTGCGCCGGGTGCACTGGCGAAGCAGTGCCCACGCCGGGGAGCTGATGGTCAGGCGCGAGGAGCAGCCCTGGCAGTCGCGGGCCACCCTGTTCCTCGACAACCGCAGGTTCGCCCACCGTGGCAGCGGCGCTGCGTCGTCGCTCGAGCACGCGGTCTCCATCGCCGCCTCGGTCGCGGTGCACCTCGTCCAGCGAGGCTTCGTGGTCCGGCTCGTCACGGCCGCCGGCGAGGAGCCCGGCGGCTCCTGGCACGAGCGCGGCGCCGTCGCCGTCGAGACGGGTCCCCTGCTGGAGTCGCTGGCGGTGGTCGCCGAGACCGAGCGTCAGCGGCTGGACACGCACTGGCTCCAGGACGCGGGCCACTCCGGCCTCCTGATCGCGGTCGTGGGTGCCGTCGCCGAGCACGACAAGCCCGCGTTCTCGCGGATGCGGCACTCGGCGGCGAGCACGATGGCGGTAGCGCTCGACGTGGACGGCTGGGCCCGCTCCGCTCCCACGGCGACTGCGGAGGGCGGAAGGGGCACGACCGAGTGGCTCAAGGCCCACGGCTGGAAGGCGGCCACCGCCGGGCCGAAGGACCCGATCAGCGCGGTCTGGCAGGAGCTGGGCCTTGCGAGCAGGGCGAAGGGTGCTCGGGAGCCCCGCAACACGTCGGGCACGGGGAGGGCGTCATGACGGGTGTGCAGCTGCGCTGGCCCGGCACCACAGCGGTGTCGCTCCTCGCTGGGCTCGCCACCTGGACGGCGCTGTGGGCCTGGGGCGGCTTCGTCGAACGGCCGAGCGGCTTCCTGCTGCCCACGTTGGTCACCTGCCTGCTCGTAGCGGCCAGCGGCATGCTGATGAGGTCGGCCCGGGTGCCTGCGCTGCTCGTCCCCCTGGGCCAGCTGGCGCTGCTGCTGGTCTGGCTCAGCCACCGCTGGGCCGAGGCCCAGTCGATCCTCGGGTGGATCCCCACGGCGGCGTCCATCCACGAGGTGGGGCTGCGTGTCCAGGAGGGTGCCACGGCGGCGCAGCAGTTCGCCGCGCCCGTCCCCGAGGGCGCGCCTCAGATCTACCCGTTGCTGGTCGTGGCCGGCGCCGGCGCCGCCGTGGTCATCGACTTCCTGGCCTGCGGACTCCGGCGGGTGCCGGCGGCCGGCCTCCCGCTGCTGGCCATGTACACCGCGCCGGTGAGCATCCTCGAGGGCGGCGTGCCCTGGTGGACCTTCGTCGCAGGAGCTGTCAGCTTCCTCTTCCTGCTCTCCAGCGAGGAGTCTCGCCGGCTGTCCAACTGGGGCAGGCAGATCTCGGGGACCGGCCGCGTGGTCGACACGGTCGGCACGAGTGTGAGCCCGCAGACGGTGCGCGCCTCCACCCGCAAGATCGGCTTCACCGCCACCGGTCTCGCGGTGGTCATCCCGATCTTCGTCCCGACCCTGAGCAGCGGCCTGTTCAGCGGCGACGGCCCGGGCCCCGGTGGGACTGGAGACGGCGTCTCCATCTCGAACCCGATCGTCGACCTGAAACGCGACCTCACCCGTGGCCAGAACATCGACCTCGTCGAGGTCCAGACGACCGACCCGAACCCTTCGCACCTTCGCATCTCCGTCCTGGACACCTTCGACGGGGAAACCTGGGAGCCGTCGCAGCGCGACATCATCCCGGACCAGATAGCCGACGGGGCGATCCCTCGCCCTGCCGGCCTGACGTCCGGGGTGCCCCAGCTCAAGGTGCCCTACACGATCCGGACCACCCCGGAGTTCAAGTCCCAGTGGCTGCCCACGCCGTTCCCCGCCGCCTCCGTGGTCGCCGAGGGTGACTGGCACTACGTCGAGAGCACCCTGGACTTCATCAGTGCTGGCGAGGAGACGGCAGACGGGCTGGAGTACACCGCCGACGCGCTGCTGATCGACCCGAGCGCGCAGTCCCTGGCGAACGCGGACCCGGCGCCCGAGCAGATCTTCACGCCGTACACCGCGCTCCCGGACTCGATGCCGGACATCGTGCCCAGGCTCGCCCGTCAGGTGACGGCCGGTGCCACGAGCAGGTTCGAGAAGGCGGTCCTCCTGCAGGACTGGTTCCGCGAGGACGGCGGCTTCACCTACTCCCTCAAGCGGGGCGACGGGAAGCGGCACCAACGACCTCGTCGCCTTCCTCAGCGACGGCCCCGGAGGCCGCGTCGGCTACTGCGAGCAGTTCGCCGCGGCCATGGCTGTCATGGGCCGGTCGATCGGCATCCCGTCGCGGGTGGCCGTCGGCTTCCTCGAGCCGACGAGGATCGACGACGACACCTACATGTACAGGGCGCACGACCTGCACGCCTGGCCCGAGATGTACTTCCAGGGCGCCGGTTGGATCCGGTTCGAGCCGACCCCGCAGGATCGCGCCTCGGGAGTTCCCGGCTACACGCTTACGGGTCTCCCCCAGGAGCAGCCGAGCGCGGCCCCCTCGGCCATCGCGCCCAACCGCCCGCAGGACAATCCCGATCGGCGCGCCCCCACCCGGGACGCGATCGGCGGCGGTGGTCAGTCGGACTCGACAGGGGCCTTCCGCAACAGGGTGATCGGCGTGCTCGTGGTACTGCTGGTCATGGCGCTGCTGGCCGCCCCGCGAGCGATCCGCTCGTGGCTCCGCCGACGGCGCTGGGCCGGGGCCACCTCGCCGGTCGAGGCCGCGGAGGCAGCCTGGAGCGAGCTACGGGCCAGCGCGCTCGACCTCGGCATCCCCTGGGACGACTCCGTCACTCTCCGGACCCGGGCCCGGGCGCTGGCCACCTCGTTCGGCGCGCCCGCCACCGACGGGGACGACCGGCGCGGCCGCTCCCCGGTCACGGGCGCGAACGTCAACCCCGACGCGTCCCGGGCCCTGGAGCGGCTCGTGCAGTGGGTCGAGCGGGCCCGCTACGCACGGTCGCTGGACGAGGTGCGTGGACTGGAGGAGGACGTGGAGCTGTGCGTCACGGCGCTGCGGAACGGCGTGAGCAGGCGACGCCAGCTGCGGGCTGACTGGCTCCCCGCGTCTCTGCTGAAAGGGCTGGGCACGGATACGCGTCGACGCTCTGGTCGGACCGGGCTGGTCGGCCCCGACGCCGGTGTCGACCACGCGATCTAGGCCGCCGGGAGTTTCATCAAGGTATGACGTCGAACCGGCACATCCCACGACGTGCACGCCTGGGGAAGTGCAGGTTCAGGTGCATACCTTGATGAAGCTCACGCAGGCCGAGGCCGGACCGTCCTCGACGGGGATGCTCAGAGGCCGCCGTTGTTGTCGCGACGCCGGCGCCAGCGCTCCTCGAACCGCTCCATGAGCGAGTGGTGGGACGAGCGGCCCTTGGGGGAACGCTTCTTGGCCTTGCCGCCCTCGATGACGCTCAGGCCGAACGCGCCCTCCGCCGAGCCCTTCACGGGACGGTCCTCCGGGCGCGGTGTGGCGTTTTGACCCTTCCAGGAGATCAGTGCGATGTACGCCGACACCAGCATGACCACGAACCCGACGATGCCGACGACGGTCTTCTGCGTGACCGCACCGGTCATCAGGACAGCAACGCCGACAAGGAAGGCTCCGCCGGCGATGAACGAGCGACGACGCGCGTTGCGACGCAGCGTCGTGCCCCGCAGCGCCGAGGCGAACTTGGGGTCCTCGGCCACCAAGGCGCGTTCCATCTGCTCGAGCAGACGCAACTCTTCTTCCGAGAGCGGCACGGCTTCCTCCCGCCAATGGTTCTCTGCTCCAGTCTAGGCAGCAGTTAGGGCACGCGGTACCCGACGCCGAAAAAATCATCCTGACGGGACGAGAATGCAACCCTGTCTGGCCTGTCTGCGTCTACTCGGGTGATGGGTGTGACGCGCGATCCGTCCCAGAACCCGGAGGGGGCACGGTGGACAAGTTCCGGCTGACTCTATTGTTGGAGCGCGCAAATCACGTAACCACAACTTCACGCTCGGAATGGGCCCGCGCCCGACCGATCGGGGGATCCGCCGACACCAGGTCGGCGGCGGGCACGGAGGCCTTGATGAAGAGACTGTTGAGCATCGTCGCGGTACTGGCACTGAGCCTCGGGCTCACCGCCGGCGTCTCCGCCCCCGCCCAGGCGGCAGTCGACCTGACGGCGCCGTTCTCGCGTGAGCCCGTAAAGCGGGGCGACGTGGACAAGGACCAGTGGAACATCGAGCACGTCTACGAGGTGCAGTACCGCCTCCGGTGGCTCAAGTTCCTGGACGCGACCCCCAACGGTGTCTTCGGGCCGCAGACCGAGCTGGCGGTGAAGAGGTTCCAGCGAAGCCAGGGGCTGCCGATTACGGGCGTGGTCAACGCCAGCACCTGGAAGCCCTTGATCCAGAAGACCATCCGCGGGCGGGGGGCTGTGCCCGATCGGTGCAAGAACGGCGGCTGGCACACCTGCTACGACCGCTGGCGCCACCAGCTGAACCTGTACCTCAACGGCACTCTGGTCAACTCGTGGCTGGTGCGCGGCGGCGCCTCCGACTCACAGACCCGCGTCGGCAACTTCGAGGTGCAGTGGCGCGACGAGGACCACACCAGCAGCCAGTTCGGCGGTGCCCCCATGCCCTACTCGCAGTTCTTCTCGGGCGGGCAGGCGTTGCACGGCTCGCGCAACATGATGGACCCGTACGTCGGACACAGCCACGGCTGCGTGAACCTCTGGGTCGAGGACGCACGGCAGCTGTGGAACCTGACCCACGACAAGAGGCTCTTCGTCCACGTCTACGGCGCCTGGGACTGACCTCGGGGTGCGGGGTGCCCCGGGTCGGCGACGACATCGAACTCGTTCCCCTCGGGGTCGGCCATCACCTGCCACCACACACCGATCTCGTCGAGGAGATCGGTGACCGGCTCACCGAGCCTCTGACCGCCGAGCTCCTCGAGCCTCGCCACCAGGGTCGGGACGCCGAGGTCGAGCGGCGGGTGGATGTCGACGTGCATCCGGTTCTTGCCGATCTTGAGCTCCTCGACCTGCTGCAGGATGTACACCGGGCCCGGTGGCTCGCCCTCGGCCGGGGCCAGCACCTCGAACCCGGGGACCGACGTCGCGTGCTCGTAGCGGAGGGCGGTCGACCAGAACGCGACCAGTGCCTTCGGGTCACGGCAGTCGAGTACGACGGAGATCCTCATAGCCGAACCCTAGGGCCGGTCGGGCCAGGCGCGGCCGTCTTTGGCGCTGTCCGGTCACCGGCCTCCGAGCAGGGTCGCCGGACGCACCGCCGAGCTGCCGAACCGCAAGGCCGCCCGGTCGACAGCGCGGTCTGCCTCGGACCACCCGCGCTCGCGCGCACCGAGGATCAGCTGCCGCTGCACGGTCGCCCGCGGCACCAGGCCCTCCAGCCTGACCCCGACCAGCCGGATCCGGGCACGCTGCAGCCCCAGTGCGGTGAACAGGTCCGCCGCGGTCTGGTAGATCTCCTGGGTCACGTCGGTGGCCTCGGACAGCGTCTTCGACCGGGTGATCGTGGTGAAGTCGGCGAACCGGACCTTCAGCGTCACCGTGCGGCCGGCCACCCGTGCCGTGCGCATCCGGCCGGCCACCTTCGCCGACAGGCGGAGTACCTCCCGCAGGATGACGTCACGGTCGTCGGTGTCCCGGCCGAACGTCTCGTCCGCCCCCATGCTCTTGTCCGGCTCGTCATGGCCCCTCCGGGGAGTGATGACCCGCCGGTCCTCCCCCCACGCCAGCTGGTGCAGGTGTGAGCCGAGACTGGCGCCGACAGCGCGCTGCAGGGTTGCCAACGGCGTGTGCGCGACGTCCCCCACCGTCATCAGCCCGAGCCGGTTGAGGATCTGCGCGGTCTTCTCCCCCACACCCCACAGCTCGTCGACCTCGAGCGGATGCAGGAACGAGGTGACCGACTGGGGAGGAACGACGACCACACCGTCCGGCTTGGCGCGCCGGCTCGCCAGCTTGGCCACGGAGGCGGTCCGCGCCACCCCGACCGAGCAGGTGATCCCCTGCTCGTCGTAGATCCGGGCGCGGAGGGTCTCCGCGATGGAGTACGGCGTGCCCAGCCGCCGCACCGAGCCGGACACGTCGAGAAACGCCTCGTCCATGGAGAGCGGCTCGACGAGCGGTGTGACCTGTCGGAAGTTCTCCATCACCGACGACGAGACGACGGAGAAGCTCTCGAAGTCCGGCGGCACCACCACGGCCTGGGGGCAGAGTCGACGCGCCCGTGTCATGGGCATCGCCGAGCGGACGCCGTACTCGCGTGCGACGTAGTTCGCCGACAGCACCACGCCCCGGTGTCCACCGCCGACGACCACGGGCACGTCGTGCAGGTCGGGGCGGTCACGCACGGCCACGGATGCATAGAACGCGTCCATGTCCACGTGCAGGATCGGGCAGTCCCGCGACGCCTCGTCCAGGCTCCGCCGAGAGCCACGCTCAGCCCACATCGGCCGCCCCCCAGTGAGTGGCGCCTCCCGGCGCAGTCTTGGGCCGTGTCTGGAGAAGATGCGGCGAAAGCGGGCTAGGTGCGGCGGATGGCGAGGGCGTGGACCTGCGTGCCCAGGGGGAGGTACTCGGGTCGCTCCGCCACTGCCTTCTCGAGCTCGACGAGAGCGGTCGCGGCACCGGGCTCGAGGTCGACCAGTGAGCTCGGCACCAGGTCGACGAAGACGCGGACCGCATGCATCGCGGTGGTGTCGAAGCCGGCCTCCTCGAGCATCGAGGCGATCTCGTCGGCGGTGAAGCGATGTGTCGCACCGCTCCCGGGGGGCGCGTCGAGCATCGCCTTGGCCTGGCCGAAGTGGCCGGCCATGGCACGGGCGACCACAGCGGCATGACGCTGGTTGACCAGGAGGCTGAGCGTGCCCCCGGGACGCAGGACGTCGGCAATGGCTGCCAGCGCATCCGCGGGGTCGTCCACGATCTCGAGGACCCCGTGGCAGAGCACCACGTCGGCGCTACCAGCCGGAACCAGGTCACGCAGGCTCGCCAGGTCACCCTGCCGGCTCGTGACCAGATCCGCGACCCCGCTCTCGTCGGCGCGACGCGCCAGGGTCGCGAGCGCGTCGGGGCTGGGGTCGATGACGGTGACCCGGTGGCCGAGCTCGGCGACCCGGACGGCGAAGCCACCCGTTCCGCCGCCGATGTCGAGGACCGACGCGGCCTTGCCGTCGACAGAGGCGTCTTCGGGGACGGCCGCCAGAACGCTCCGGAGCGCGTCCCAGACCACTGCGGTGCGAGCAGCACTGCGGCGCTGCGAGCTGTTCTGTGCCGGCATGCAACCCACCCTAGTGAGCCGGCGCCGTCTCTGGTCATCCGGCACTCCCCGGACTTCTGTGCCACAGCTTCCGTGGGGTGCTCTTGGCGTCCTCGCCCGCCGGCTTGATGTCGGAGTAAGGCGACATCCTGAACCCGCTGGAGTGCACCAGCACCCGGCGCCGCCCCATGCCTCCAGCCGTCCCCGAGCGGCTCTGGGGATCTGGCGTGCCGTCCTGCGCGATGTCGGGCCGCGCCATCACCGGCCGTGTGGACCGGCTCTCGGCAGCGCCCGCGACCGCGGACTCCCCCACCCTGTCGGGGTCGCCGAACCCGACCGGGACCTCGGCCATCACCTCACGCACCGCCTCGATGCCTTCGTGCTGCCAGACCTGGTAGAGCGCCGGCAGCTCCCAGCAGCCCGTCGCACGCAGCGACACCCCCTGGGGACCGGTACGCCGCAGCTCCCCGCGCACCAGCAAAAGCCAGGAGTGGAAGACCGTCGCGGCGTACGGGCCCTGGGCGTCCTCGAAGAACGTCGCGTCCACGGGACCGGTCGCGTCGTCGAGGGTCAGGAAGATCACGCGCCTGCCCGACCGGATCGGCGGGGTCTGGGTGGCCACCTTCACCCCGGCAACCAGCAGCTCTGACCTGCTGCGCTGACGCCGCAGGTCCTTGGACCTGGTGACGCCGAGGGCCTCGAGGAACGGCACGTAGAAGTCGACGACGTGCCGGCTGACGTCGAGCCCGAGGATCTCCAGCTCGGCACGGACCCGTTCGGACGCGTTCATCTCGGGAAGCCCGCTGACCTCGCCCTCACCCGGGGTGTCCCCGAGGTCGAGGGCGAGCTGGACCGAGGTGACCGGCTCCGCGGGCCTGGTCGCCTTGGACTGCTTCGCCGCCTTCTCCCAGATGCCGGCGGCCCTGGCCTCGACGGGCTCCGCCGGCGGACCGAACCCGTCGGCGTTCTGGCGAGCGCGGGGATCGCTGCTGTTCCGGTCGGCCGCGGCGGACGCCCGGAGCGTGGCGGCAGACTCCGGTCTCGACCCACGATCCGTGGTGGTCGACCGGCGAGACCCCGACAGGCCTCGACTCCTCCCCCGGCTTGCCCGGTCGACTGCCCGGGAGTGGCGGTCGAGGTCGGCCACCTGGAGCAGCAGGTCCCGTCGGGTGACCTTCCCCCGGCGGCGCACCCCCAGTGGAGAGCCGATGCCGTAGACCGAGTCGAAACCGCCCGCCAGCACGAGCCGCTCCACCACCGGACGGGAGACCCGGGCACGGTGCCAGAAGTCGGTGAGCGAGTGGTACGGCCTCGCCGCGACGATCCGCGCGACCTCCGCCTCGGAGATCCCCTTCACCTCCGAGAGCGCAAGCCGGATCCCGTAGGCGCGTCCGTCCCCTTCGACAGGCTCAGGGCACCGCTCCACGACGTACTCCTTCTCGGAGCTGTTCACGTCGAGCCCGAGCACCGCGACCCCGAACTGGCGGGCGTCGTCGAGGATCAGGCGCTTGGGGTACATCCCGGGGTCGTGGGTGAGCACGCCGGCGAGGAAGTGCGCCGGGTAGTGCGCCTTGAGCCAGGCGGACTGGTAGGTCGGAAGCGCGAAGGCCGCCGCGTGGGCCTTGCAGAAGCCGAACGAGGCGAACGCCTCGAGCACCTTCCACACCTGGTCGACCAGTCTCTCGGGGTAGCCGCGGCCCATCGCCCGCGGGAAGAACCAGAGCCTGGTCTGAGCCATCCCCTCGACGTCGCCGAGAGCACGGCGGGCCTCGTCGGCCTCCGCGAGCGTGCAGCCGGTGAACTGAGCGATCATCTCGATCACCTGCTCGTGGAAGACCACCACTCCGCAGGTCTGCTCGAGGATCGGCCGGAGGTCCTCGTGGAGGTACCGCGGCATCGCCCAGCCCTGCTTGGCGTTGAGGTAAGGGGTGACCATGTCGCTCTTGACCGGTCCGGGCCGGAAGAGCGAGATGTCGGTGATGATGTCCTCGAACGTCTCCAGCCCGGACTTGCCGACCAGCTCCCGCTGCCCCGGAGACTCGATCTGGAAGCAGCCGAGCGTCTTCGCCTGACCGATCATCGAGAACGTGACGGGGTCGTCGAACGGCACCTGCGACTCGTCGTCGATGTCGAGCTCGACACCGTCGACGCGCCTGACCTCGTCGAGCGCGTGCGCCATCGCGGACTGCATCCGGATGCCGAGCACGTCGAGCTTGAGCAGGCCGAGGTCCTCGACGTCGTCCTTGTCGAACTGGCTCATCGGGAAGCCGGTGAAGCTGGCCTCGACCGGGGTGCGGTCGAGCAGGGTGGCGTCGGACAGGAGCACCCCACAGGGATGCACCGCGATGTGCCGGGGAAGGCCGTCCAGCTTCTCCACCAGCCGGAACATCAGGTCGAGCCGTTCTTCGGCGAGACCGGATGCCCGGAGCTCGGGCAGCTCCCGCAGCGCCACCCGGGCGTCACGGGCGCGGATGTGCGGGAACGCCTTGGCGATCGCGTCGACCTCCCCTGCCGGCATGCCCAGCGCCGCGCCGACGTCGCGCACGGCGTGCCGGACCCGGTAGGTGTCCATCATCGAGACGCAGACGCAGCGCTCCCCGCCGTAGCGGTCCAGGATCCTCTCGTAGACCTCGAGCCGGCGCGCGGACTCCACGTCGATGTCGATGTCGGGCAGGGCCTGCCGGAGCGGCGACAGGAAGCGTTCCATCAACAGGCCGTGCCGCAGCGGGTCGACGCCGGAGACGCCGAGGAGGTAGTTGACCAGGCTGCCGGCGCCTGAGCCCCGGGCCGCGGAGCGGACCCCCATGTCCCTGATCAGGTCGGTGACGTCACCGACGGTGAGGAAGTACGACGCGTAGCCGAGCTCGCTGATGGTCCGCAGCTCGTCGTCGAGCCGCTTCCAGATCCTCTGCCTGGGAGCGTTGCCGTACCGGTGGCCGATCCCTGCCTCGCAGCGGGCACGGAGCGCCGCGTCCGCCGAGAGATGGAGGTCGCCGAACGTGGTGCCGAACTCCGGGAAGTGCACCTCGCCGAGGCCGAGGTCCTCACGCGGGTCGACCGCGCACCGGTCGGCCACCGTCCTGGTGCGAGCCAGCAGCTCTCTCGCGTCCCGGTCGCTGTGCTGGCTGAGGCCCGCGAACCGGCAGATCTCCTCGGCCACCTCGGCCATCTGCTTGCCGGACTTCAAGAAACCCTCGGCGTTGCCCCGGTCGACGTGGCGCAGGTCGAGCGGAACGAGCCGCCGGGCGGCGTCGAGCACGTCCACCGTGGGGGCATCGGTCCGGTCGGCGTACCGGACCGCGTTGGACAGCACGACGCCGAGGTTCTCCGCGCGGGAGATCCCGGCCATCCGTGCGGCATGAGGCGAGGAGCCGGGCCCCGACCCGCGCAGCCGGTGGGACACCACCTCGACGAGAAGGTTCGCCCGGTCGACCACCTCGAGCCACGGCCGGAGTGCAGCACGGGCCAGGTCGTCACGACGCAGGGTCGCGGCACGGCCGAGCTCGGAGGTGGGACCGAGCATCACGAGCACGTCCTTGCCGGCGATGTGCTCGGCGACCAGGTCGAGCGAGGCGACAGGAGTCCCCCGCTCACCGGCCAGGTGGGTCGCGGAGACCAGACGGCACAGCGCCGCCCAGCCCTGCTTGCTGCCGGCCAGGAACGTGACCCGAGGAAGTCGTGGGTCCCGGAAGGCTCCACCCCGCACCGGCGTCCGGGCACGACGGCTCGTCGTCTCCGGAACGGACCCCGGCAAGGCGCCGGCGCCGCCCTGTCGAAGGGTCGGCGCGACAGCGAGGTCCACTCCGAGAACCGGACGCACCTGAGCCTGCATGCAGGCCTTGGCGAACCGCACCGCCCCGTAGACCCCGTCGCGGTCGGTGAGCGCCAGGGTGTCCATCTCCTGCTCGACCGCCCGCTCGACGAGCACGTGCGGGTGGGAGGCGCCGTACTGCAAGGAGTAGCCAGACGCGACGTGTAGGTGGACAAACGGGTCACGCAACACGACCGTGCCGCCCTGAACGCCCGCCGGCGGCGTTCTCGTCAGTCGACCCAGGATCAGCGGACGCCTTCCCGCGGGGCTCTCGAGGGGCCTTGCCGGACGACCGTTCAGGACGCCACGGAGACAGCGGAAGGTGTTCTTGGAAGGGGACGTGCCTGGTCAGCCCGAGCGACTCCTCGACCAGGGCGAGGAACCGGTCGGCGTCACGCACGAGGTCATCCGCCTCGCGCTCGGAGACCGCGCGACGTGAGCCCGCCTCCGCCGCCGCCCTCTTCGATGCGCCGGCGGCGAAGAACGCCGCCCACTCGCTGAACTCGGGGGCGACCTCGGCGAGCAGCACCCAGGCGTTCCTCTGAGGGGATCGGCCACGCCTCGCCCCGCCCTGGACCGGGTTGGCCCGCGCGGCAAGCAGGGCAGCGGTCGCCCGCAGCGCCGCCACATGTGCGTGCGCGTAGCGCTGGGGCACCTCGGAGGTGGTGATCGCCTCGCGCAGGGACGCGGCGGAGCGTTCGAGGTAGGCGTAGGTCCCGGGCGGCAGGTCGAACGGGTGCAGTCCGCACGAGCTCATGGGGGCACTCATCACACGCCTCCTCAGTCCACGCAGCAGGCGAGCTGCCAGCTGCCCTCTGCCCAGTCGAAGACGAGATCGAAGACTCCGCGGCCAGCCCCGGCCGAGGAGAGGCCGCGGGCCGCCTCCACCCGCCACACCTCCCGCTCCGCGGCGAGGTCGTGCTGGACCGCGACCGAGCCCGACTCCTCCGAGCCGAGCACGGCCCGGACGCCGGCGGACTGCCACCACGGACCGGTCTCCACCCAGTGCGCGACCACATCACAGACCTTCCACAGCCGTCCTCTCCACAAGAACTGCTCGGGTCCTTCTGTCCCGCCCACGATTCCCTTGCGCACTTCCACGGGGTCGTCGTAACGCCGCATCTCCCACACCTCCGTCGAGAAAGTCACCCATCAACTGCTTGCTCGACCCCTGCTGCTCGACCCCTTCGCGCCCCCGCCCGCCTCCCACCGGGAGGAGGGTGCTGGAGGGGATGGGGGTCGAGGTCACCCCCTCCAGCAGACCGGGTGTTCGAACATCTGTTCGAACACCAACAAAGGTACACCGGGTCTCCGACAGTTCGTCAACCTTCGGCAGAAACACCGGGCCAGACACAGCCCCAGACCCTGGACCGGCCCCCTGGACCCGCCCTGGACCACCCCTCGACCGACGCTTCCTTCGCGACCGCAGCGAGCGCGGTGCACGCCACCACCGCCGAGGTCGATAAGGTCCCGCCATGCCTGAGGAAACCCCCGAGCACGCCACGGCAGAGCCCACTGAGCACCCCTCCATCGCACGCATCCGCGCCGAGCTGGCCCGCTTCGGCGCCGTCGGGGAGATCCGGTTCTTCCCTGACGGCGTCCGCACGGCAGCGCAGGCCGCGGAGGCGCTCGGCTGCGAGGTGGGCGCGATCGCCAACAGCCTGGTCTTCGACGCCGACGGCTCCCCCGTGCTGATCCTCACCTCGGGCGCACACCGCGTCGACACCGCGAAGGTGGCGGCAGAGCTCGGTGTCGCCCGACTGGGCCGCGCGAGCCCCGACTTCGTCCGTGAGCACACGGGTCAGGCCATCGGCGGGGTCGCCCCGATCGGGCACCCCTCCCCCGTGCCGACCTACATCGACCCCTGGCTCGGACGGCACGAGACCGTCTGGGCGGCAGCGGGGCACTCACACGCGGTGTTCCACACGACGTACGACGAGCTGGTCCGGCTCACCGAGGCCACCGACCTGGAAGTGGAGTGACGGATGGAGATCTGGGTCAACCCTGCCTGCTCCAAGTGCCGCGCGGCGACCGAGTCGCTCGACGAGGCCGGCATCAGCTACACCGTCCGCCGCTACCTCGACGAGCCGCCCACCAGGACCGAGCTGGCCGAGGTGCTCGCCCGGCTCGGCCTCGAGCCGTGGGACATCGCCCGCACCGGCGAGACGGTCGCGAAGGAGATCGGGCTCGCCGACCTCCCGCGCGACGCGTCGACACGGGACCGTTGGATCGGCGCCATGGTCGAGCACCCGATCCTCATCCAGCGCCCGATCCTCACCGCCGACGACGGTACGACGGTCGTCGGCCGTGACCCGGACTCGGTGGACCGGGCCGTCGAAGCGGAGCGATGAGCCTGCTGGTCCAGTACTGGTCCAGCGTGAGAGAAGCACACGCACCACCCCGGGTCTGGCATCTCTGACAAGGAGGGCGTACCGTCGCAATGGCCGAGGTCTTCTCGAATGCCGCCGTACAAGGCTGCGTCGTCCTCGGTGAAACAGGTAGTACGAAGCGTCCTTCGCCACAAGCCGAAGGCGCGTCGAGAGATTGCAGGTGCGACATGACGTCGCTGATAGATCCGCCCGAGACCGTTCCGGAGCCGTCCCTCCTCCGTACCCAGGTCACCCTCACTGATTCACAGGTCCACGTCGCGCTGGCCGGAGAGATGGACCTCCACACAGCACCCCAGCTGAACTCCGTCATCCAAGAGCTCGTGGAAGGCGGGCAGGCGCGCGACATCGTGCTCACGCTCGAGGACCTCGACTTCTGCGATGTGAGGGGGCTGACCGCCCTCCTCGAGGCACATCTGAAGGTCCGCAGCGCGGGTGGTCGTCTCACGCTCACGGGCGTCCGCGGCGTGGTCCTGCGCATGGCGACCGTCAGCCGGCTCAACACCGTCTTCGACATGGCCTGACCCGCCAGCTGTCGACCCCCTGAGCCATCCGCCGCCGGGCTTCCCGTCGGCCGAGTCGCCCGACCGGGCGAACGAACCACCCTCCTCCAGACGTGAAGTGGCGGACGGCTCCCGTATCGGGAACCGTCCGCCTCTCCATGCTCGAGCTCAGGACCGACAGCCCGGGTTCACCGCCTACAACAGCTGGGCGATCCCGTCCTTGACCTCCACGTCGGCGGCGCGGACGTAGTGCATCCGGTGCCCGAACCAGATCAGGTAGTACTCGTCCTCACCCACTACCTGGGTGCAGTCCATCGCGACGTACGCGCAGTCGTAGGTCTTCGCGTAGTAGTAGTCGGTCTGCAGGTCGGCGTCGGCGAGCACGTAGGCCTGACCGGGCTTGATCGTGTACGGAAGCGGCACGACGCCCTGGTCCGGGATCTCCGACGGGTACGCCGAGGACTCCGGGTAGGCACGGCCGTAGACCGGGACCTCCTGGTCACCCGCGGCGACGACCACCCTGCCCTCGGACGGCACGACCGCCGGGTCGTCCTTGGGGCTGTACATCCAGGCCACCTCGCCGAGCCACCACACGCCCAGCCAGTCTCCGGACCGCTTCGCCACCAGGAACTTCTGCCCCGCTGCAGCGCGCGCCCCGATGTCGGACACGTTGGTCGTCGAGTCGGAGCCGTTGGTCCGGAGGCCCGGGTCCTTCACCAGCGGCGCCGACGCCGACGGCGCCTGCCGCAGGTAGACGAAGTTGGTGTTCGCCGTGTCGCAGGGGCTCGAGCCGCACCCGGTCAGCGGCTGCTCGTTCCCCTCGAAGCCCGGGGCGACCGTCACCACATCGCTGCGGGAGGTGCGGTCCGCCTTGATCGGCGCGCCGAGCAGGTCGAAGTAGTGCTCCCAGTCCCAGTACGGCCCCGGGTCCCAGTGCATGGCGGGGATCCGCGACGGGACGTGGCCGGGGATCTGGTCGTGCCCGATGATGTGCGCACGGTCCAGCGGGACGTCGTACTTCGCCCCGAGGTAACGCACCAGCGTCGACGAGGTCTGGTACATCGACTCGGTGTACCAGCTCGCTCCTCGCGCCGCGAAGCCCTCGTGCTCGAGGCCGATCGAGTGCATGTTGACGTACCAGTTCCCCGCGTGCCAGCCGACGTCGCTGCTGTCGAGGTGCTGGGCGATGTGCCCGTCGCTCGACCGCAGCGAGTAGTTCCACGCCAGGTAGTTCGGGCGGGTGACCAGGTTGAGGGTCGTGTCCCAGCTCGCCTCGGTGTCGTGGATCACGATGTAGTCGATGTCCATGTCCTGCCGCCGGTCGGCGAGGTCGTGGTTGCCGTAGGCACCGGGACTGGGCTCGCCGTACCACTCATAGGGCGCCGGGATGGACTCACATCCGAGGTCCGCTGGGCAGTCGGTGCCTTCGCTCGAGGCGACGACCAGGTCCATCGACCTGATGGCGGCACGGTCGAGCTGGGCGTCCGAGGCCTCGAGCGTGACCGGCTGGCCGTCGTTGGTGATCCGCGACTGGCCCTGGTTGATGACCGTGAAGACCTGCTGGGCGAACCGCATCGCCGACGCCTGGTCGGCCGCTCCGCTGTACTCCGCGACGGCCTTGCTCCACGCGGCCGGGTCGTCGGCCCGAGCCTGCCCGGGGGCGAGCTCTCGCTGGTACGACGCGAGCAGCGCCGCCCCACCGCAGATGTTGGCGACGTCGTCGCGGCGCAGCCGGTCCTCGGGTACGTCGATCAGGGCGGCCGCCTTCTCCAGGGTGACCAGGCCCTCGCCTGACGGGTCGACACCGGGACTGTCCGTCGTACCGGCTGCGGCGAGAGGTTCGCGAGCCCCCTCGCCCTTGCCCTGACGGTGCGGCTCGGCGGTCGCGGCGTCCTCGACCAGGGTCAGGTGCATCGGGCCGTAGCCGCCCGACGTGCTCGGGCTGTCGCCGTGGTCGTCCCACCGGGACTCCATGTACGAGACCCCGAGCAGGATCTCCTCCGGCACACCGCTCACGGCGGCCGCTCGCGCGAACGTCGTCTGCCGTTCGTGTGTCCCGTCCAGGCACCTGCTCCAGTCCGAGGCGGACGCTCCGGGCGCGACGGCCAAAGCCGTCCCGCTCGCCAGCAGCGCGATGACACCGCTCGCCGCACTGACCTTCGCTCTGCTCCGCACGTGGGTCTCTCCCTATTTGTCTCAGCTGGTCCCGAATTGACCGGGAAATGGAGACATAGAACACTCCGAACCGGGGAAAAGTAAAGGGTTTGTGGTTGTTCCGTGCTGCCGCCTGCCCGCACAAACCCTCGCAGCCGCAAGAAGTCCTTGGCCTGGAGCCGCCTCCTCGCTGGCCAAACGCTCGGCAAAGCCAGTCTCCGTGACCTCCTCTGGCGAGGCAGGCGCGACCCACCTCGCCAAAACCGGTCCGGCGGACCGGGTCTGGCGGACCGGGCTGGCGGACCGGGTCTGGCGGGAGTGTGGGACAGCGACCCGCCTGCGCCGGCTACCCCACCGCGCAGGCCCGGCAGGTACGGGGCGGAACGGTTCGCCATAAACCGGTCGCGGCGGGTCCACCGGAAACCTAGCCTGAGCGCATGGACCTGAGCGACCCCCGGGAGCGGGAGAGGTGGCGCGCCCACCTCGGCGGGATCTTCACGGGCCGCAAGGTGATCTGCGGCATCGCCCCGCTCGCGGCCTTGAACGACCTCGTCGGGATCCTCGCCTCGGTCGGCGCCGACAAGCCGCTGCTTGTCGCGACGAGTCGCGGTGCCGGACCGGTGCCGAGCCCGGACGAGGCGGACGTGGTCACGTTCGAGGTCGAGCCCGCCGCAACGATGACCGAGGACCTGCGGCGTCACAACCACCTGGTCCGCAACCTTCCCGACCGCGTCCGGCGGCGGGTGGAGGACTACGACCCGGACCGGGAGGCCGTGTGGTGCGTCGGCCCGTTCATCCACACCTCCCCCATCGACGGCCGTGCCGTGGTCGGCGGGCGGGCGGCGTCGTGGGCCGCGCTCGAGGACAAGCTCCTCGTCGAGGAGATCTGGGCCGCGGTCGGCTACCCCGCGAGCGACGCCCGGGTCGTCGCGGTCGACGAGGAGGCGCTTCGTGCGGCGAGCGCCGAGCTGGACCTGGGGCACGGTGTCGTGTGGTCGGGCGACGCGCGTGACGGTTTCAACGGCGGCGGCGAGTTCGTCCGCTGGGTGGTCGACGCCGAGGAGCGGTCGGCGGCCTTCGACTTCTTCAAGCCGCGCTGCGACCGGGTCCGCGTCATGCCGTTCCTCGAAGGGGTGCCATGCAGCATCCACGGCATCGTGCTGCACGACGGCACCGCTGCGTTCCGGCCGTTAGAGCTGGCCACCCTGCGAGATGAGTCGCGCAGCTTCGTCTTCGGAGGACAGGGCACCTTCTGGGACCCGGCCGACGGCGACCGCGAGCAGATGCGGGACCTGGTCCGTCGTACCGGAGAGCACCTGCGCGCCCGGGTCGGCTACCGTGGCGCGTTCGGCATCGACGGGGTCCTGACCTCGGACGGGTTCCGCCCTACCGAGCTGAACCCCCGGTTCTCCGGAGGCATGAACCGGCTGGCCCGGGCTGTCGACTTCCCGATCTTCAGCCTGCTCCAGTTCAACCTGGCCGCCGGACGGGACTCCCGCGTCACGGTGGAGGAGCTGGAGTCCTGGGCCCTGACCGCCATGGACCGCCAGCGGATCTGCACGCCTCTTGCCATCAGCGAGCAGCGTGTGGTCGACGACTCGCACGACCTCGCCCTGTCCTGGGACGGCTCCGAGCTCGCCCGGAGCGAGGAGCCCGCCGGCATCACCCTCACCATCGGACCGGCCCCGACGGGCACCTTCTCCAAGCTGTCGGTGGAGGGCACCCTCGACGTCGGCGACCGCATGGCGCCCCTCAACGCCGCGCTCATGCGCTTCCTGGACAAGGAGTTCGGCACGACGTTCGGGATGGTCGAGGCCGCGCCCGACGTACGCCCGGTCAGGCCGTGAGCAGCGCGGTCACGACGACCGCGACGTTGGCGAGGATCTCCGGCACCCCGACCTGCTTCGGGGTGAGACCGCGCCCTGGGAGTACGACGGCACGCAGCAACAGCAGCCCGAAGAGGGCGACGAGCCACCACGACACCCAGGCCACCGCCACCGTCGCGGCAGCGTGGTAGCCGACCGACAGCCAGTAGTACGCCCTGCTCCCGCGCTCCCTGATCATCGTCTTGACGTACAACAGCGTGCCCACGAAGTACGCCGCCAGGACCGCGGTGAGGGTCCATGCTCGCGACCAGTCCGAGCCGTCCCCCGCGTCATAGACGACCACGGTCATCAGGCAGGCGGCGATGATCGTCGCGAGGCCGCTCGCCAGCGACCGGTCCTGCCGGCGTGCCGCGAGCCAGAGGCCGGCCAGCAGCAGCGGCGCGAACATCGGCACCCAGCGGACCAGGTCCGGACGCATCACCACCACCAGCAGCGCGAACGGGACCGAGGCGAGGGTGTAGGCGCGCACCGGCGGGAAGTACCGCGCGCGTCGCCCAGACTTCAGCCACAGACCCGTTGCGAAGAACGCGAAGTAGCCGACGAACCACAGGACCAGCAAGGGCAGGTGCACCCACCTCGGGGAGCTCGCGGCCACGCCGACCACGAACGGGCTGGCCAGCATCCCCCAGGCGCCGTGCTGGTTGGGGACCCATCCCGGCCCCCGGCGGCGGGTCCGACGGGGTCGGCCGGCGGGGCGTTCCGCGGTCTGGTGCGATGCCACGTCAGCCAGCCTAGCCAGGCCGCCGGCTCCCCTCGCCGGCTCGCGAAATAGGCTCTGGACCCATGGCGCGGGTAGTGGTGGTCGGCGGTGGCCTCGGAGGTACGGCGACCGCCGCGCGTCTGGCGAAGCTCGGCCACGAGGTCACCGTGCTGGAGCGCCGCGACCGTCTCGGCGGCGCGGTCGGGTTCTTCGAGCAGGACGGCTACCGGTGGGACACCGGGCCGACCGCCACCGCGCTGCCCGCCGTGGTCCGCGACCTGTTCCGCAAGTCCGGTCGGCCTCTGGAGCGCGAGCTCGAGCTGGTGCCCGTCGAGCCGATGCGGGAGCACCGCTTCGAGGACGGCACCGCGGTCTCCCTCCCGTCGGGCAGCCGCGCCGCGCAGCAGCAGGCCATCGACGCCGGCCTCGGCGGCGGGCTCGGTGACCAGTGGCTCGAGTACACCCACTCCTTCGCCGGCACGTGGGACCTGCTGCGCCGCGAGTATCTCGAGCGCCCGTGGTCGCCGGACCACGCGAGCAAGGAGGCGCGGTCCCTGCTGAGCAGCCGGGTCACGATGCACCGCGCCGTGAACAAGGCGTTCAAGGACGAACGCATGCGGGCCCTCGCGCTCACCCAGGTGCTCCTCGACGGCCACGACCCTCGCAACGTGCCGGCGTGGATGGGGTTGATGGCCTACGTCGAGCAGAACTTCGGGGTGTGGACCGTGCCCGGCGGGATGGGCGCGCTCGCCGCTGCGATGACCAAGCGGCTGGCTGAGCGCAGGGTCGACGTCCGGCTGGGTACGACGGCCCGCGACATCGTCGTGCGTGACGGCCGGCCGGTTGGTGTGGACACCGACGACGGTCTGGTCGAGGCCGACCTGGTGGTCTGCGCGGTCGACCCGCGGCTCCTCCCGGTGCTGGCGCCCCTGGTCGAGAGGACGATGCCGGCGATCCCGCCGGTGGTGTGCCACCTCGGCCTCCACGGCGACGTGCCACAGCTGCCGCACGAGGTGGTGCTGCACGGTGACCCCACGATCGTCGTACGCACCAACGGCACCGCCCCCTCAGGGAATGCGGCGTGGACGCTCCTCGGTCGCGGGCGCCTCGCCGAGGACATCGTCACCGCCCTCGCGAGGCGGGGTGTCGACATTCGCGGGAACGTCGAGGTCCGCGTCGACCGGTCGCCCAGGGAGCTCGTCGAGACCTGGGGCGGCTCGCCGTACGGCGTGCTGTGGCAGGGACGCGCGACCCTCAGCCGCCGGATCGGCACGACCACGCCCATCGCCGGGGTCTACTGCGCGGGTGCGCACGCCGCGCCGGGAGCCGGCGTCCCGTTCGTCGGGCTGAGCGCGGCCCTCGTCGCTCAGGAGATCGGCAAGCCCTGACCGCATCCGTCGAGCCGTCCCGTTTGCTACTTCATTTGTGCGGCCTGGTGCCGGCGCTTCATCAAGGTATGCAGGCCGACCGTCACTTCCCATGACGTGCACGCCGTGGGAAGTGCAGGCTCGACGTCATACCTTGGGAAAACCTCCCGCCCCACCGCAGGGAAGTCAGGCGATGACGCGAAGGCCGGCGTAGATCTCGCGCGTCGCCTTCGAGCGGTTCAGCGTGTAGAAGTGCAGGCCGGGCGCTCCCCCGGCTAGAAGCGTGTCGCACAGCTCCGTCGCGATCTGGATCCCCTCGGCACGGACGGCAGCGCGGTCTTCGCCGAACCTGGCGACCCGGGCCACGACCTCCTCGGGCAGCGCTGCGCCGGACAGCTCGGCCATCCGCTTGATCTGGGCGAGGTTCGTGATCGGCATGATGCCGGGGATGATCGGGATGTCCACGCCGAGCGCGGAGACCCGGTCCACGAGCCGGAAGTAGTCGTCGGGCCGGAAGAACAGCTGCGTGATCGCGAAGTCGGCACCCGCGCGCGCCTTCTCGGCCAGGACCCTCGCGTCGGCCTCGACCGACGCCGCGGACGGATGAGCCTCCGGGAAGGCCGCCACCCCCACGCAGAAGTCGCCGAGCGACTTGACCATCTCGACGAGCTCGATGGCGTAGTGCATGCCCTCCGGATGCGCGACGTACGGCGCGGTCGGCCCCTCGGGCGGGTCGCCTCGCAGCGCCAGCACGTTGCGGATGCCGGCGTCGGCGTACGACCCGATCACCGAGCGCAGCGTCTCCCGCGAGTGCCCGACACAGGTGAGGTGCGCCATCGGCGTCATGGAGGTGTCGTGCGCGATCCGCTCGGTGGCCCGCACCGTGCGATCGCGGGTGGAGCCGCCTGCGCCGTACGTCACCGACACGAACGTCGGCTGCAGCGGCTCGAGCTCGCGCAGCGCCTTCCAGAGCTGGCGCTCACCCTCGGCGTCCTTGGGCGGGAAGAACTCGAACGAGAACGACCGCTCGCCCGCCGCGATCAGGTCCCGGACGGTTTCAGCACCACCGGGCATGCGGGAGGGAAGTCCAAGCGCCATGACAACAGGATAGGTGGGACGGGGCCCGTGTCCCGGAGTTGTCCAAAGTACGCTCGATAGCGTGACTTCTCCCCTTCAGACCTGGGACGACAACGCCTTCCGCGACGCCGTGCAGGCCGCGCTCGACGGGTTCGTCGACGCGCAGGCGCACCTGCTCGAGCCGCTGGGTGACGACGCCATGCGACTGGTCGACGCCGCCCACCGCGCGGTTGCGGGCGGCAAGAGGTTCCGCGCCGCGTTCTGCTACTGGGGGTTCAACGCCGTCACCGACAGCGCGCCCGTCGAGCCCAGCCTGGTCCGCGCGGCCGCGGCCCTGGAGCTGCTGCACGCCAGCGCACTGGTGCACGACGACTACATGGACGCCTCCGACGTACGTCGCGGGCGCCCCGCCACACACCGCGCGTTCGAGGCGCTGCACCGTGACCAGGGCTGGGGCGGAGACGCCGAGCTGTACGGCGCGGCCGCGGCGATCCTGCTCGGCGACCTGCTCCTGTCCTGGTCGGACGAGCTGCTCCGCCGGTGCGGCCTCGACCACTCCGTCGTCCGGGACGCACTCGGCTTCTTCGACACCACCCGCAGCGAGGTCATCGCCGGTCAGTTCCTGGACGTCTCGGTGCAGGCACGGGGGCGGTCCGACGTGGAGCAGGCGATGCGGGTGCTGCGCTACAAGTCGGCGAAGTACTCCATCGAGCGACCGCTGCACATCGGCGCGGCGCTCGCCGGAGGGGGTCAGGAAGTGCACAACGCGCTGACGGACTTCGGGCTGCCGCTCGGTGAGGCGTTCCAGCTCCGCGACGACCTGCTCGGCGTCTTCGGCGACCCCGACGTGACGGGCAAGCCCGCCGGCGACGACCTGAGCGAGGGCAAGCGGACGGTGCTGGTGGCGCTGGCACTGGAGAAGGCGCCCGGGCCGGAGGCGAGGATCCTCGACGAGCGGCTCGGCACCGCGCTGACCACCGACGACGTCACGCAGCTCCGCCGGATCATCGAGGACTCCGGCGCCCACGCGGAGGTGGAGAAGATGATCAGCGAGCTCACCGACCGGTCGCTGCAGGCCCTCGCGGTCGCACCGGTCACCGAGCGGGCGCGCGGCGCACTCGGCACGCTCGCGAGGGCTGCTACCCAGCGGGTGGTCTGATCAGTGCGGCGCGTCAGGTAGCTCGGGTACGTCGATCACCGGGCCCTCGCCGCGCAGGAGGACGGCGAACTTGCCCGCGCGTTCGGCGTTGCACCGTCCGCTGAGCACGGTGAGCGCGACCTTGAACGCCTGGTCGTCCGCCCGGCACAGCGGGCTCCAGCCGTCCCACAACATGACCATGCCGTTGGCGTCGCCTACCTGGACCTCACCCATCGCGTCAGAGAGCGCGTCGAAGCTCTCGACCGGGTTCGCGGGGAGCTCGAACGCGGCTGCCGTGGCCTTCAGGAACGACGTCTTGTCCTCGACGGTCCAGCCGTCGAGATAGACGAACTTCCAGCCTGCCTTCTCGACGGCGTGCTCGACGTCCTCGACCCTGGCGGCGTTGTGCCACTGGTAGAGCCCGGGTTCGTCGTGTCCTGCCAGGAGTGCTGCGAGACCGCTCATGTATTGGCCCTCTCGACTGAGGTGTGTGCGTGGTCGGTCAGGGCTGATCCGCCCTTCGTCTCTCCGACTCTAGCGACCATCGGCGAGGCTGTCAGGGGTCAGAATCCGAGCGCCTGCGCGCGCCGCTTGACCTCGGACCCGCGGTTCTCCCGCAGTGCGTCGATGGGTCTGCCGGGCAGCGAGTCGTCGAAGGTGAACAGCCAGGTGAGGGCCTCGCGGTCGTCGTAGTGGGCGTCGTGCAGCACGGTCAGCACACCCGGCACGCCCTTGACGACCTGCCCGTCCATGATGAGTGCGGACGGGACCTTCTGCCCTGCGCCCGGCACGGGCACCGCCGCTGCGAGGTGGTGCTCACGGATCAGCTGCCGGACCTTGCTGACGCTCACGCGGAGCTCGTCACTGGCTTGGCTCCAGTCCAGCCACTCCCCCACGAGCTCGGCGAGATCTGTGGACTGGGACTGCTGTGTCGGTGAGGTTTTCACGGGCCCAACTCTGCCACCCGGGCAGGGAGCCCAGCCAGCACGGGGGCCGGCCAGCCGATGGGCCGTCCGTAAGATGGCTCGGGTGGGAGCATCACGCGTCTCCCGACCGACCTGAACCCTCGATCGCAGGAGCCGTTCGATGCCGACCAGGCGCAGCCGTGCCGTCGTGGTGCTGACCGCGCTTCTCGCCCTCGGCGTGGTGGCTGTCTCGACCGGCGGCGCGCAGGCGAAGTCGCCCGACCAGCAGACCGCCGCGACGATGCCCGTCGCGTCGTCCACCTCGTCCACCGCCGCACCCCTCACGTCGGACTCGGCCCTCGGCCTGCAGGATCGACCCAACATCGTGGTGATGATGGCCGACGACATGCGAGCGGACGACGTGCAGTACATGCCCAACGTCCAGCGGCTGATCCGAGCCGAGGGAGTGGACTTCACCAACGCTTTCTCACCGCACCCGCTCTGCTGTCCGGCGCGCGCGTCGTTCGTCACCGGTCAGTACACCCACAACCACCACGTGTGGTCCAACAACCACCCCTACGGTTTCGCGGCCCTCGACGACACCCGGACGGTCGCCACCGGACTCGACGACGTCGGCTACAACACGGCGTTCCTGGGCAAGTACCTCAACGGCTACGGCTCCGACCCAGCGCCCGACGGCTCGGCACCGGACTCCCTCGCCTACGTGCCTCCGGGCTGGAAGGAGTGGCGGGGATCGGTCGGCGGACCTCCCGGCTGGGACGACCCCGACGCCGGTGGCACCTACCGCTACTGGGACACCACCTTGAACGTCGACGGCGTGCTCCAGGGCAACCAGGGCATCTACCAGACCCGCCTGCTCGGGACCCAGGCCGCCGACCTCGTCGCGGAGTACGCCCCCTCGCCCAAGCCCTTCTTCCTCTGGACGTCGTACGTCGCTCCCCACATCGGCACGCCTCCCGAGAAGGACGACCCCGAACCCGTCACCCGGGAGAACGGCTTCACGAACAACTTCGCGACCCCGGCTCGCCCCCGATGGGTGCGCGACATGTACGACTCGGTGATCACCGAGGCTCCCGGTGCCGGGGGTGAGGCGGACGTCAGCGACAAGCCGTTCTACATCCGCGACATGCCGCAGGCGAACGCGACCGAACGCGCCGCGATGCTCGAGCTGACCCGGCAGCGGGCCGAGTCGCTCTTCGTCCTCGACCAGGAGGTCGGGCGGACGGTGGACGCGCTCGAAGCCTCGGGCGAGCTCGACAACACGATCGTGGTGTTCATGTCCGACAACGGCTACTTCCTCGGGGAGCACCGGATGCGGCAGGGGAAGATCCTCCCTTACGAGCCCTCGCTGAGGGTGCCGACGCTCATGCGGGGTCCGGGAATCCCCGCGGGCGAGACCCGCTCCGACCCGATCATGACCATCGACCTCGCACCGACGTTCCTCGACGCCGCCGGCGCGCAGCCGGACCGGGCGATGGACGGGGTGAGCATGCTCGACGTGGCGCGCGACGGCGACCGGGGCTGGTCACGCGCGGTGCTCACCGAGACCGGGCCGCTGCCCGCACCCCTGCTGGGACAGGCCCGAGCGCCCGAGGCCTTCCTGTCCGAACCGAGTGGCCCGTCGAGGCAGCGGTTCAGCCAGGGGGTGCGCACGTCTCGCTACCTCTACGTCGAGCACGCCAGCAACGAGCGCGAGCTCTACGACCTCCGGTCCGACCCCGGCCAGCTCCACAGCATCGTCGACCGGCCAGGTGCTGCGCACGTGGTGGCCGAGCTCGCCCGGGTCCTCGACCGGATGCGCGAGTGCGCCGGTGAGCAGTGCGCGACACCGCTCCCGGCCGACCTCCAGAGCCGCTGAGCGCCCCGGGGCGCCATTCCCTTCCAGAAACAGGTCCGAGACGCCAGGAACCGGCATCCGGAAGGGAACGCGGCTCCGCTTTGTGAGCAGATGGTCGTCCCAGGTCGACGGGAGAGCCATCTGCTCACAAACCGTCCGGCAGGGCCCAAACGCCGGCCGGGACAAAAAGGTCGAACCATCCCTCACAGGCAGAAACCGCTCCGGAACAAGTCACATCAGTCGCATCAGACTCTTGTTTCTCAGTTTCAACACGTGTCACATTGGGTAGCCACCAGCGAGGCCGAACGGCCCGGCGAGCGCGCCGCATCTCGGGCGCTGCAACGAAGGGACAACCCTGGTGACCTCCCCGACCGCATGGCTACGACGCCTCTCCAGCCCCAGGACCACCGGACGGCAGGCGCGGCCGCTCCGCCGGCTCACCGCCTCCACGACCGCCGGGAGCATGATGCTCGTCGGCACTCCCCTGCTGATGGAGTACGTCGTCCTGCCCGGCGACACACTCTCGGAGATCGCGGAGCGTCACCACACGTCGGTCACCCGGCTCGTCGAGAAGAACGGCCTGGACCCGTCCGGCGACCACGTGGTCGCCGGCCAGACCCTCCGCATCCCTGCCGCGCACGGACGGGACCGGGCCCGGCGAGGCGGCGCCCATGCCGGTGCGGGGTCCGGCAGTCGCCCGGACGACGGTGCGGGCCGGATCAGCCCGGACGCACGGCGGATCGTGACCTACACCGTCCGGCCCGGCGACACGCCCAGCGGCCTCGCGGTGCGGTTCCACGCGTGGACCGCCGAGCTCATCGAGCTGAACGGCTCGGTCCTCCGCACCGGCGAGCGGATCCGGATCCCGGTGGTCCTCGCCGCCGTCGCCGCGGAGCGCCGCAAGGCACGTCCGACCGACCCGCCTCGAAGCCGACGTCGAAGGCGTCCGCGCCCCGACCGGACCGCGCGCAGCGTGCCCTCGAACGCAGCCTCCGCAACGGCCCCTCCCCGAGCCGCGCCACGGTGCGCCGGATCATCGAGAACACCGCGCGGCGGTGGGGCGTCGACCCCGAGCTCGCCCTCGCCATCTCGTGGCAGGAGGCGGGCTGGCAGATGCACCACGTCTCCTACGCCGACGCGGTCGGGGCGATGCAGGTCGTGCCCGCCACCGGAGAGTGGATGTCCGGCATCGTCGGCCGCGAGCTGCGGCTGACCGACCCGCACGACAACATCACCGCGGGGGTCGCGCTCCTGAAGGTGCTCACCGACTCCGCCCCACGGCGGCAGGCGATCGCCGGCTACTACCAGGGGCTCGCCGGCGTGCGGGCGCACGGCATGTACGACGACACCAAGCGCTACGTCGCCAACGTGCTCGCTCTGCAGCACCGGTTCGAGCAGGGTCGCTACCCCGCCTGAGGCCCTGCCTGGTCCCTGCGCGCGGGCGCTCCGCATCGCGCGCACCGGGCCCGAGATGTGTGATCATCGCCACGCCGGAACGGTCCGCGGGTCGGGATACGCTTGCAGATTCCGTACCATGGTGGATCGAGCCTGCACCACACCTTCCCCCGGCAGGCCCACTCTGGAGGAATCGTCGTGGACAGGACTGTCGCGGACCCGATGATCGGGCGACTGCTCGACGGTCGGTACCGCGTCGGAGCCCGTGTCGCCCGCGGCGGAATGGCCACCGTCTACGAGGCGACCGACACCCGTCTGGACCGCGTGTGCGCGCTCAAGATCATGCACTCCAACCTCGGCGACGACCACGACTTCGCCGACCGCTTCGTCCGCGAGGCGCGTTCCGCGGCCCGGCTGTCCCACCCGAACGTGGTCTCGGTCTTCGACCAGGGTGACGACCACGGCACGCTCTTCCTGGCCATGGAGTACATCCCCGGCCACACCCTGCGCGACCTGATCCGCAAGGAGGCCCCGCTGGCCCCGGCCAAGGCCATGTCCCTGATGGAGCCGGTGCTGTCCGCGCTCGCAGCCGCGCACCAGGCCGGGATGATCCACCGGGACGTGAAGCCGGAGAACGTGCTCCTCGCCGAGGACGGACGCGTGAAGGTCGCCGACTTCGGCCTGGCGCGCGCGGTGAGCGCCGAGACCCAGCACACCGCGACCGGCGGCGTGCTCATCGGCACCGTCTCCTACCTCTCCCCCGAGCTCGTCGTCGACGGGCGGGCCGACGCCCGGTCCGACGTGTACGCCGCGGGTGTGATCCTCTACGAGCTGCTCACCGGCCGTAAGCCGCACGAGGGCGACTCACCGATCCAGATCGCCTACAAGCACGTGCACGAGGACGTGCCGCCGCCGTCCGAGGAGGTGCCGGGCATCCCGGCGTACGTCGACGCGCTGATCGCCCGCGCGACGGCCCGCGACCGTGAGCTCCGCTCGGCCGACGCGAGGGTGCTGCTTCACCAGGTGCGCAGGGTCCGTTCCGCGCTCGACCACGGGCTCACCGACGACCCCGAGCTCGCCGCGGACCTCTCTCCCACCCACCCCGCTGACCCCTCCGACAGCATCGACTACGTGCGGGACGAGTCGCCGACGGTCGTCTCGCCGGCCGCGGCGACCGGGCTCGCCTTCGCCGACACCGACGAGGTCCAGGGCCGTGGCGGCCACGAGGAGACCGCGGTCTTCGGCCGGTCCGGGGATACCGCGGTCGGCCTGCCCTCGTCACGCCCGTCGAACCCGAACCGGCCCGATGACCGTGACGACGGCACCGGCCGCCGCCGCTCCCGTCGTGGCCCGCTGCTGCTCGCGCTCGTGCTCGTGCTCGCGTCCGTCGCCGGCGTCGCCGGGTGGTACTTCGGCATGGGCCGCTACACCTCCACGCCGGGCGTGATCAACCTCAGCCAGGCCCAGGCCCGGGAGAAGGTCGAGGCCGCCGGGCTGGGCTTCGCCGTCGGGGAGAAGGACTACTCCGAGACCGTCACCGCCGGTTCGGTGATCAGCACCGACCCTGCCCCCGGGGACAACATCCTCAAGGACGGCACCGTCACCGCGGTCATCTCCCTGGGCCCGGAGCGCTACGAGGTCCCGCCCCTGCGCGGCATGACCGAGAACGAGGCCCAGGACGCGCTCGAGAAGGCGCACCTGTCCTTCGGGGACACCGTCGAACGCTTCCACGAGACGGTCGCCAAGGGCGTCGTACTCTCGTCCACCCCCAAGCCCGGCACCGAGCTCAAGCCGGACGCCGCGGTCGACCTGGTCGTCAGCCGGGGCCCGAGGCCCATCAAGGTCCCGGACTTCACCGGCAAGGACGCCGCGCGCGCCGAGCAGGAGCTCACCGACCTGGGGCTCGAGGTGGAGACCACCTCCGAGAACTCCGACTCGGTGCCCGAGGGTCGCGTGATCGCGCAGACACCGAACACGGGCACGCTCTTCGGTGGCGAGACCGTCCAGCTCGTCGTCTCCGAGGGCCCGGAGATGGTGGAGGTCCCCAGCGTCAACGGGATGGGCGTCGCCGACGCCGTCGCCCAGCTGGAGGCCGCCGGGTTCGCGGTGCAGACCGAGAAGAGCGACGTCTACGTCGGCCTGGAGTACGTGGTCGGCACCAACCCCGAACAGGGCTCGCTGGCCCCCAAGGGCAGCACCGTCACCCTGTTCGTGGTCTGAGCCCCTCCCCTCCTAGGCTTGCCGCATGCCCCCCTCCACGACCTCTGACACGCGCGCCCTGCGGAACCCCGTCGGCACCCACCTGAAGGTCGGCAAGGGTCTGGTGGCGGGCGCGTTCGCGGACGCGCAGAGGATCGGCGCCGAGACGATCCAGGTCTTCGTCGGCAACCCCCGCGGCTGGGCGTGCTCACCTGGCAAGCCCGAGCAGGACAAGGCGTTCCGTCAGGTCACCGAGCAGGCCGGCATGCGGGTGTTCATCCACTCGCCGTACCTGGTGAACCTCGGCTCGCCGACACCGTCGACGTACGAGCAGTCGGTCACGTCGGTCGCCCACAACCTCAAGCGGGCCGCCGAGATCGGCGCGGAGGGCGTCGTCGTGCACACCGGGTCCTGCGTCGCGGAGGGCGGCATGGAGGCCGCGATGCGGCAGGTCCGCGAGGGACTGCTGCCGATCCTCGAGACCCTGGACGGGTCCTCGGGCGACGCCGCCGACGGTGGCCCGTGGCTGCTTCTGGAGCCGACGGCAGGACAGGGCCGGTCGCTGTGCGCCGAGGTCGACGACCTCGAGCACTACCTCGCCGCCCTCGACCACCACCCGCGTGCGGGGATCTGCCTGGACACCTGCCACGTGTTCGCGGCCGGGGCTCCGCTGGACGAGCCCGGCGGTACGACGGCCACGGTCGACCGCCTCGTGGAGATCGGCGGCCCGGGTCGGCTTCGGCTCATCCACGCCAACGACTCGATGGACGTGCGCGGCGCCTTCAAGGACCGGCACCAGAAGATCGGCCAGGGCCACATCGGCACGGCAGCCTTCGAGGAGCTGTTCGCCCATCCCGCGACCGAGGGCGTGCCGTTCATCCTGGAGACCCCCGGCTCGCGGGACGTCGACGACCCGGACCTCCCCCTGCTGAAGCAGCTCCGCGACTCCGCCGCGCCGGCATGAGCGAGCGCCGCAACGCCCTGCTGGCGACGCTTGCCCTGCTGGCGATCACCGCCTGCTGGGGCTCGACCTTCTTCTTGATCAAGGACCTGCTGGACCGGGTCCCCGTGCTCGACTTCCTCGCGGTCCGGTTCGCGATCGCCTCGGTCGCGGTCTTCCTGCTCGCGCCTCGCGCGCTGGGCCGGCTGTCGAAGGACGCCCGCCGGAACGCGGTGGTGCTGGGGCTCCTCTACGGGATCGCGCAGATCCTGCAGACGGCCGGACTGGCCCACACCCCGGCCAGCGTGTCGGGCTTCATCACCGGGCTGTACGTCGTGTGCACCCCACTGCTCGCGGCGATGATCCTTCGCACCCGGATCACCGCGATGACCTGGGGCGCTGTCGTGCTGGCCACCGCAGGGCTGGGCGTGCTGACCCTCAACGGGTTCAGCATCGGCTACGGCGAGGCGATCACGCTGATGGCCGCGATCCTCTACGCGCTCCACATCGTCGGCCTCGGGGCGTGGACGAACACGCGCGACGCGATCGGGATGACGATCGTGCAGCTGCTCGTGATCACCGTGGTCTGCTTCGTGGCGACGGTGCCGAACGGCATCGTGCTACCCGCGACCGTCCGCGACTGGGTCTCCGTGGTCTACATGGCCGTCTTCGCAGGCGCCCTCGCGCTCGCCGGCCAGACCTGGGCCCAGGCGCACCTGGCACCGACCCGCTCGGCGATCATCATGAGCATGGAGCCGGTGTTCGCGGCGTTCTTCGCCGTCCTGCTGGGCGGCGAGCTGCTCACCGGACGGATGGTCGTCGGTGGGCTGATGGTGCTCACCGCCATGCTCGTCGTGGAGCTCTCGCCGCGACGCAAGATCGAGGCCGAGGTTCCTCACATCGCCGTCTAGGTCCTGCGACCGACTGCCGCCTGACAGCCGGCCCACCGGGATACGCACACTGTGCGCCCCGGCGGGCCGGCTTCAGATGTCCCCCGAGAATCTCCCCCCAGCGGCCCTCACTCGCCTCGCGTGGTCTGTCGCGGCACCCGCCTGGCCTGCTCCGGCACCGTCCCGCCCTGCTCGGGGCCCATTCCGGCCATGAGCGCGCGGACCTCTGACTCGAGAAAACGCCGGTGCCCCCCGAGAGTCCGGATTGAACTGACCTTGCCGGCCTGTGCCCACCGGGTGACCGTCTTCGGGTCGACCCGGAACATCGCGGCGACCTCGCCGGGTGTCAGCAATGCATCGATCTCCACTGGTCGCGGGTTCATGCGACCCCCCTCGTGTAGTTGCGACAGCCACCGCGCCTGCCCTCCCAGCGGTGACTATGTCCAGTGTCAGGGTCGCGCGACAATCTGGGCAATGACGCGTACGGGTCATCAATCTCGTTCAAACCCTGACTCAGCGGTTGCACCTCTTTACGGTAAGACGAACCGTACGAACGGCCCACCCGAGTAGTCCGTTCTGACCCGTCCCGTCTAGTCATGGCCGGATCACCCCACGCTCGTGCACATCTGGGAAAGCGTCCGGATCGTGGATGTGTCGTGCCACAGGATGGACGGCCGGGCTAGGGTTCCTCTCGTGCAGCGCATCCCGACCTATTTCTTTGGTCACTTGCCCGGGGCTCCGGAGCAGGCGGCCCGATAGGTCTCGCCCGCACACCATCGAAGTCAACGCCCCTGGCAGCACGCGGGGGCGTTTTGCATATCCGCCCCGACGCCGTGGCTGATCCAGGAAGACCCCAAGAAAGAGGAAACACCATGGTCGTCGTGATGACACCGGACGCCACCGACGCGGACGTCGCGCACGTCGTCGAGAAGGTCGAGAGCGTCGGCGGCGAGGCCTTCGTCAGCAAGGGCGTGGTACGCACCATCATCGGCCTGGTCGGTGACATCGACTCCTTCCACCACCTGAACCTGCGCGGCCTGCCGGGTGTCGGCGACGTGCACCGGATCTCCGACCCGTACAAGCTGGTCAGCCGGCAGCACCATCCCGACCGGTCCACGGTGTGGGTCGGCGAGAGCACCCGGGTGCCGGTCGGCCCCGACTCGTTCACCTTCATCGCCGGCCCCTGCGCGGTCGAGTCGGCGCAGCAGACCCTCGAGGCTGCCGAGATGGCCAAGGCCGCCGGCGCGACGCTGCTGCGCGGCGGCGCCTACAAGCCGCGGACCTCGCCCTACGCGTTCCAGGGTCTCGGTGTCGAGGGGCTGGAGATCCTCACCAGCGTGCGCGAGGCCACCGGCCTGCCGGTCGTGACCGAGGTGGTGGACGCCCGTGACGTCCCCGTGGTCGCCGAGCACGCGGACATGCTGCAGATCGGCACCCGCAACATGGCCAACTTCGGCCTGCTGCAGGCGGTCGGCGAGGCCGGCAAGCCGGTCCTCCTCAAGCGCGGCATGACCGCCACCATCGAGGAGTGGCTGATGGCCGCCGAGTACATCGCCCAGCGCGGGAACCTCGACATCGTGCTGTGCGAGCGGGGCATCCGGACCTTCGAGCCCTCCACCCGCAACACGCTGGACATCTCCGCGGTGCCGGTCGTCCAGGCGACGAGCCACCTGCCGGTGATCGTCGACCCGTCCCACGCGGCCGGCCGCAAGGACCTCGTCGTCCCGTTGTCACGGGCGGCGATCGCGGTCGGCGCGGACGGCGTCATCGTCGACGTACACCCGGACCCGGAGAACGCCCTGTGCGACGGCCCCCAGGCCCTTTTCGGCAACGACCTGCGCAGCCTCGCGCAGGCGGTGCGTCAGCTGCCGTCGGCGCTGGGCCGGGTGGACGCGAGCACCTTGGCCAGGACGGACGCCGCGGTCTCGGCCTGACCGCGTGACACGTCGAGGTGGGTGACCAGGCGTACGGTCCTGGGCCCCACGGCTCCGACCAGTACGCCGGCCTCCCGCGCCCCGGCGACGACAGCGGGGGCATCGGGTACGTCGACCACGACGATGTTCGTGTCCACGGTCGAGGGGTCCACGCCGCACGCATCGGCGAGCAGCCGCGCGTTCGCGTGGTCGTCGGCGAGCCGCTCGACGTGGTGGTCGAGGGCGTGGATGCCGGCGGCGGCGAGGATGCCGACCTGCCGCATGCCGCCGCCCATGCGCTTGCGCCACACCCGCGCCTCGTCGACCGCCGCCTGGGTTCCCACCATCAGCGACCCGACCGGCGCGCCGAGGCCCTTGCTGAGGCACACCGCGACCACGTCGGCGGCCGCGCCGTAGTCGGCGAGTGCCACGCCCGAGGCGACGTGCGCGTTCCAGATCCGGGCCCCGTCGAGATGGACGGCCGCACCGACCGAGTCGGCGAAGGACCGCAGACCCTTCAGGTCCTCGAGGGGGATCACGGTCCCGCCCCCGAAGTTGTGGGTGTTCTCGACCGAGATCGCGCGAGTGGCCACGAAGAACGGCCCGAGGTCGGGGGCGAAGAGCGACTCGATCGCGGGCAGGTCGACGCCGCCGCGGACACCGGTCCAGGTCCGCATGGTCAGACCGGTGAACGCGCCGTGCGCCCCGAGCTCGGCGCGCGCGATGTGCGCCGAGGACTCGCACAGCACCTCCTGCCCGACCCCGACCAGTGACCGGACCGCGAGCACGTTCGCCATCGACCCGGTGGGCGTGAACAGCGCCGCCTCCTTGCCGAACAGCCCGGCGACCCGCTCCTCGAGAGTGCGGACGGTCGGATCCTCGCCGTAGACGTCGTCGCCGACCTCGGCGCGGGCCATGGCGGCGCGCATGGCCTCCGTCGGCCGGGTCACGGTGTCGCTGCGAAGGTCGATCGGGTTGGAAGTCACGGGGTCGATCGTACGGGTCTGTTGAGTCGGCCCTCCCGCGGCGTTGAGTCGGCCCTCCCGCGGCGTTGAGTCGGCCCTCCCGCGGCGTTGAGCGTCCCTCCTGCAAGCTCGAGGCGTCGCCCGTGCGGGGACAGGGCGTTCAGGTGACGTCGACGGGCGTCTCGGTGCGGTTGCGGAGCATCTCCGCCACCAGGAACGCGAGCTCCAGCGACTGGACCCGGTTCAGGCGCGGGTCGCAGACCGACTCGTAGCGGTTGGAGAGGTCGATCTCGGCGAGCGCCTCTCCCCCGCCGACGCACTCGGTGACGTCGTCGCCGGTGAGCTCGATGTGCACGCCGCCGGGCCAGGTGCCCAACGACCGGTGCACGTCGAAGAAGCCCTGCACCTCGTGGATGACGTCGTCGAAGGCACGGGTCTTGTAGCCCGAGGACGCCTCCCAGGTGTTGCCGTGCATGGGGTCACACACCCACGCGACCTGGACCCCCGCGGACGTGACCTTCTCCACCAGCTCGGGCAGCAGGTCACGGATCTTGCCCGCGCCCATCCGGGTGATGAAGGTCAGCCGCCCGGGCTCGCGGTTCGGGTCGAGCTTCTCGGCCAGGGCGATCGCGTCGTCGGGTGACGTGGTCGGGCCCAGCTTCACGCCGATGGGGTTGCGGATGTGCGAGAGCAGCTCCACGTGGGCGCCGTCGAGCTGCCGGGTCCGCTCCCCGATCCACACGAAGTGACTCGACACGTCGTACGGCTGCTGGGTGCGGGAGTCGATCCGGGTCAGGGCCTGCTCGTACTCGAGGATCAGTGCCTCGTGGCTGGAGTGGAAGTCGACCCGGTGGAACTCGTCGGGATCGGCGCCGATCGCGTTCATGAACGTCAGCGCCCGGTCGATCTCGTTGGCCAGCTCCTCGTAGCGGCGGCCTACCGGCGAGGACCGGACGAAGTCGGTGTTCCAGGTGTGCACCTGGCGCAGGTCGGCGTAGCCACCGGTGGTGAAGGCCCGGACCAGGTTCAGCGTGGCCGCCGAGGAGTGGTACATCTCCACCAGCCGCTGCGGGTCCGGGACCCGTGCCTCGGTGGTGAAGTCGAACCCGTTGACGGCGTCGCCGCGGTACGCCGGCAGCGTCACGCCGTCTCGGGTCTCGGAGTCGGACGACCGTGGCTTGGCGTACTGGCCGGCGAGCCGTCCGAGCTTCACGACCGGGACGGACGCGGCGTACGTCAGCACCACGGCCATCTGCAGCAGCACCCTCAGCTTGTTGCGCACGTTGTCCGCGGTCACCCCCGCGAACGTCTCGGCGCAGTCACCGCCCTGCAGCAGGAACGCCTCGCCCCGCGAGACCGCCGCGAGCTTCGCCTTGAGCTCGTCGCACTCGCCGGCGAACACCAGCGGCGGGACGCTGCGCAGCTTGGCGACCGCGGCGTCGAGCGCGTCCGAGTCCGGCCAGTGCGGCTGCTGGGCGGCGCCGAGCGAGTGAAGGGTCTGCAGATCCGGGATCGTCACCCGCCCAGCCTACGACTCCCCTCCGAGTTGTCAGGGTGTGGTGGGGTCATGCCCCCTCACCCCCTGACAACTCGACGGGCTTCAGTGGATCAGGCCCATCAGCGCGATCTCGAAGGCCTGGAGGCAGACGAGGAAGACCAGGATCGGGAACACCAGGGACCGCAGCGAATGGCCCAGCCGTCGCAACCATGGAGACCTCATATCTCCGTCTAGCGCGACGATTCGGCACCCTGCCATAGCCCGCCCGATATGCCCGGCGGCGATCCGCGGCGAGTGTGTTCGCGTACCCCAAATGCCTTGAAAGAATTTACCTTGAGAAACGGCAATCGGAGATGCGTTATCTGGTGGGATGTCGAGTTTTTGGAAATTGCCATGCAGTCGTCACATATTTGACTTCTATGCGGTACCCAGAAGTAGTTTCTCAGAGTTTCTGGTCATCCGTTGACCACCCCCTGGACGGCGAGTAGCGTCGCGAACTGTCAGCACATGCGGACGCCTTCCGGGCCACAAATCAGCGTGGAAATCTCTATGTGCGTTCTTGGGGGAACCCATTATGAGAGTGTGAAAATCGCCCGGCTCCTTTAAGTGCAGCCTCGTTCCGCTGCACCCGCGAACACCATCGTCTTGTCGGCCAGAGCCCTTTACCACGACCTGCCGGATGGGTTCTCGCTGAACGGTTATGTGAAGAATCTTGTCGACGCCTTGACGTGCGTTGTTTCCTGCCAGAAAGAGCACCGGGCAACAAAATTAGCGACGCCTAACACAATTTCCATTTTTCCCACGAGCCATCCGGGTGGCGAAAAACGCTCAGTTCAATGAACAGAACCGGAGGAATGCAGAATGAAGCGACTCCTCATAGTCTTGATCGCCGTCTTTGCCGTGCTAGGCCTGGGAACCGCGCCTGCGGTCGCAGCCAGCCCGCACTTCCTCAGGGCCTCGGCGGCCGGCCCAGACAACGCCGGCAACCTGGCAGTCAACTTCAAGATTGCTGGCCTCGGCGACAACGTCACGCTCACGGTGACCGCGAGCGCGGACGCCACAGCCGTGTATGCCTGCCAGAACAACGGTGGGAACTTCCCATCTGACCCGAAGAAGACCGAGTCCACGGGCAGGGTGACCGCGTCCGGTGACTTCACGTCGGGCAAGAACGGGTCGATCACTGGCTCGCTGACGCTGTCACCGCCACCGACCACGCTCTCCTGCCCGGGTGGGCAGAGGCGAGTGCTGGTCAGCGTGAGCTACACCAACGTCCAGGTCAGCGCACCTGGTGCCGGAGCGGAGTCGATCCCGGGGACCTTCTCCCGCATCTTCTTCAACATCTAGACACATCCACTGACGGGCACGGCACCCTCGGGCGCCGCGCCCGTCGCCTGTCTCGCGACAACTCGCCTCCCCGCACCCCAGACCAAGCGAATCTCCTGGACAGGCACATACGACCGACGTATCGTCTATCGATATTAACGATATTCGATATGGAGTCACGATGCACTCGTTCGCCGGCACCGACCCCCAGGACCCCCTCGCGCCCTTCGACTTCATCGTCTCCCTGCTGAGCGGTCTGGTAGGACTCGGCCTCGCCCTCGTGGTGGTGGCGGCGCTTTTCGGAAGCGGCTCCGTGGACGGCTTGTCTCCCGGCCACATCTGCGGCACCACCCGTCCGGGAGCGGTGCCTTACTCCTATGCCGACGGCCAGCCGACCGAAGGCATCGTGGACCTGAGCAGAGAAGGTCGGGCGCAGGTCACCGAGCTACGCGTGTGCAACGAGGAGCCCGGCCTCGGAACGCGTCTGGCGGCCCCCTTGGGTTCGGTCGGCGGCATGCTCTTCGCCGCGGGATTCCTCCTGCTGTGTCGAGTCGTCATCCGAGCCGCACGTAGAGCAGGAATCTTCACGAGCGCGGTGGTGAAGAGGACTCGCGTGCTTGGATGGTTCCTCCTGCTCGGCTCACTCACGCTGTCGGCTCTGGAGCTGGTGAGCAACGGAGTAGTCGTGGCCAGCGTCGTCCCCACGGTCGACTGGACCGTCGGGCTCTCCACCTACGACTTCCCCGTCGCGCCGGTCGTGGCCGGGCTGGCCGTCATCACCTTCGCACGTGTCCTTGCGGCCACCCTTGCCCTCCAGGCCGAGGTGGACGCCACCATATGACCACGCCGGAGAACACTGACTCGCACGACGTGCACGTTCACCTGGACAGACTGCTGGCCGAGAGAGGCATGACTCTCACCGAGCTCGCGGCACAGGTGGGGGTCACCGTGGTCAACCTCTCCATCCTGAAGAACGGACGAGCCAAGGCAGTGCGCTTCAGCACCCTCACAGCGATCTGCCACGCCTTGGAGTGCCAGCCGGGTGACCTGTTGTCCGTCGGAGACGATCAGTGACCGACGTACCACTCGCATCTCCGGAACGTCCAGACCGACCGTTCCATGCAACAGGGACTCGGGCGGAAACTCGGAACATGCACAGCCTCGAGGATCCGGTAGTCCGTGATCGCCTGGGGTCGCGATGGTCTCGTTCCCGGTGGCCTTGGGCGTGCTCGCGCTGGTCGCGCTCGTCGCCGGCGGACTCGGGCTCGCCAAGACGTTCACCAAGCACTCGTACAGGCTTCGTGACGGCCGAGTTGTCAGCGTGTGGCGCCGCCATCGCCCCGCTACGCCCTGACAACTCCGTTCATGCAGGAGGGGCCAGGGCGGAACGCCCCGGCCCCTCGAGCGGATGGTGTCAGCTTGTCGTCTCAGTCACGCCGAACGGCTCGAAGTCGAAGGTCGAGCTGTTGATGACCAGCTTGTCGACCGCACCGCTGAAGGCGCTGTCGCGCCCCTTGCTGAACAGTGCGGTGTAGATGGTCGCGTCCGGAGCTGCAGCCTGGAGCTCGTCCAGGGTGCAGTAGGTGGTCTGGTTGCAGCCACTGGCGGCGCCGGCACGACCCGTCATGTACCAGCGCTTCGTCGTCGACGCGTCGATCTCGGACCACTGGTTGGCGGTCACGGCCTCGGGGACGAACACCATCGTCGTGAAGCCGATGGTTCCCTGGGTGTCCGTCAGCTTCGGGTTGATCTCGAACTGAAGGTTGGGCAGGTTCCCGGCGCCGTTCTCGCCCGTGGTGAAGACCGAGTACTTCAAGGTCTCGAGATCCTTCACAGGGTTCCCAGCGAAGTCGACCTGGTTGCCGAACGCTGCCTTGTCCGTGGAGGAACCGGTCCGCATGCCGAGGCTGCCGTCACCCAGGGGTGGGGCGATGGTCTCCCCGACGAACGGACCCGCCTGCAAGTACGAGTCGCCGTTCCCGATGACGTTGCGGTCGACGATGGACCAGTGTGGCCCCTGGTAGGTCGCGGCTTCACCGGCTGGGCCCGCCGGGCCGGCTGGGCCTTGCGGACCAGCCGGGCCGGGCTCGTTGATCTTGCCCTGGGTGTAGTCGTTGAGGTCACGCATGCCGAGCGAGCCGTCGAGCGTCTCGCTCGAGCCGATGGCGTCGTCGCCGACGTCACGCTTCTGGATCGTCTGGTCCTTGATGTCAGAGGACGTGATCTGTCCGGCGGCAAACGCGCCGCCGACCCCACCGAGGGTGACGAGTACTGTTGCGCCGGCGATGACAGCCCCCGTGCGGCTGTGGACGATCTCTGTTATTGCCATGAGCACCTACTCCTTGGGAGGAATGGACCGCCGCAGTCTGTGACGGCCAAAGGTCCGGCGCCACGCGGAGACACCTCGTGCGAGCAACGCCTCGCACGTGTTGACACCGGCACTCGAATTCGACCCGGCACTGGACACGCCCCGAGTCGGATATCCGTACGCCCAGTCCTTTAGTGCTCAACCAGAGCAAATGCCTCGCAAGGTGTCAATAGGTACGAGAGCGGCAATGAGGACATCCGCTTCGCGCTGGCCGCGACAGTTCGCGGTTCAGCCGTTGAGCTCGTCCGGGTGACGGAAGCCGGTCTTCTTCGACCGCACGCCGCGGTTCCACAGCCAGGTCATCAGCCACAGCACGACACCGAGGACGATCATGGCGCCGCCGATCTTGTACTCCACGGTGTCGCGGTCGGTCCACGGTCCGACGAGGAACCCACACGTGATGGCGCCGAGGATCGGCAGCAACGTGGGTGCCCGGAAGTGCCCGTGCTTCACATGGTCCTTACGCAGGACGAGACAGGCGATGTTGACGACGGTGAAGACACCGAGGAGAAGCAACGCGGTCGTGCCACCGAGCGCGGTGACGGTGTCCTCCCCCATCAGCTTGGTGACGGCGAAGATGAGCCCGAAGGCGATGAGCGTGACGAAGACGATCGCGGCCCACGGCGTACGACGGCCGTGCAGGACTGCGGCCAGCGAGCGCGGGAGCACGTCCTGCTTCGCCATGCCGTAGATCAGGCGGCTCGCCATGAGCATGTTGATCAGCGCGGAGTTGGCCACCGCGAACATCGAGATCAGCGGGTAGAGCTGGTCCATCGGAAGTCCGGGAGCCCCGGTCCGCACGACCTCGAGCAGCGGGGTCTCGCTGGCGGCCAGGGTGCCCACCGGGACCAGTGCGACCGCGGCGATGGAGACGAGCACGTAGATCGTCCCGGTGATCCCGAGGCCGGTGAGCATCACCCTGGGGAAGTTCCGGCTCGGGTCGTGCGTCTCCTCCGCCATGTTGACCGAGTCCTCGAACCCGACCATCGCGAAGAACGCCAGCGACGTCGCCGCGGTGATGGCGACGAACGTGCTGCGCTCACCGCCGGTCTCGAAGATCATGACGCGGCTGAAGTCGGCCTCGCCCTGCGTCATCGCCCAGAAGCCGATGAGGATCACGATGAGCAGACCGCTCAGCTCGACGAGCGTGAGGACGACGTTGACCTTCACGCTCTCGCTGACGCCCCGCAGGTTGATCACCGCGAGCAGCGCCATGAACACGAGGGCGATCGACATGATCGCGGTGGTCCCCCAGTCGAGACCGAACACGACGACGAGGTTCTCGGCGAAGAACTTCGATGCGGTGGACGCGCTCGTGATGCCCGAGCTCATCACCGCGAACGCGACGAGGAACGTGAAGAAGTGGAGACCGAACGCCTTGTGCGTGTAGAGGGCGGCGCCGGCCGCCTGGGGGTACTTGGTCACCAGCTCGAGGTAGGAGAAGGCGGTCAGCGTCGCCACCACGAAGGCGACCAGGAACGGCGCCCACGCCGCGCCCCCGACCTCGCCCGCTACCTCACCGGTGAGTGCGTACACGCCCGTGCCGAGGATGTCTCCGACGATGAAGAGCAGCAGCAGCTTCGGGCCGAGGACCCGTCTCAGCTCGGGCTGCTCCACAACCGGTTCTTCCACGTTCACCTGCGAGGTCATGGTCTTCCCCTGTCGTCCGAGAGCCTCCACCTTCGTGGACGGGGCTCTTGTCCTGCAACAGCCCTGTACCCGGAACCGACCGGGACTCACGCGGAAGGGCATACCCGTCTGTGGTCTGGTCAATCCAGGCCGATGGGCCTAGATCGGATCACAGAGGGGCATAAGAGACGAACGACACGTAACGGCGTGACCTTTACCTCGCCGTGGTCGTTTAACCCCACATCACGCCTACCTGGAGGTGGCCCCCCATGCGTCCTGTGCGTCTCTCAATGTTCCGATCACCCAGGCGGACCCGTCTCGGTGCCCTCATCAGCGGTATCAGTCTCGTCACCGTCGCCGCGCTCACGGTCCCCGCGTCGGCAGCGACCACCGACCCGCTGCGCCCGCAGGAGTGGGGACTGGACCAGGTCAAGGCGGAGCAGGCGTGGGCCCGCACCACCGGCACCGGCGTCGTCGTCGCGGTCGTGGACTCCGGCGTCGACCTCAACCACCCCGACCTCAAGGCCAACCTGGTCGCCGGCGCCACCTTCGTGGGCTGCACGCGGGGCCAGTCGCCCTGCGGCAACGGCGACTGGAAGGGCGTGGACGGCGTCGGCCAGGACCTCGACGCTCACGGCACCCACGTCAGCGGCACGATCGCCGCGGTCACGAACAACGGCATCGGCGTCGCCGGTGTCGCGCCCGGCGCGAAGGTCATGCCGATCAAGGCCCTCGAGGACGGCAGCGGATCCTTCGAGGACATCGCGGCGGGCATCACGTACGCCGTCGACCACGGCGCCAGTGTGGTGAACCTCAGCATCGGCGCGCTTCCGGGCGTGCAGGCGCTCACCATCACTGGCGTCGAGTCGACGGTGACCGACGCCATCGCCTACGCCAACGAGCAGGGCGTGCTCGTGGTCGCCGCCGCAGGCAACGAGAGCTTCCCGGTCTGCGACTCCCCGTCGTTCGACAACGGCGCCCTCTGCGTCACCTCCACCACCCGCAACGAGACTCCGAGCTACTTCAGCAACGGCGCCATCAAGGCGGACATGTTCGCGGTCGCCGCTCCTGGCGGCGAGGCGCTGGTCACCTGCGCGAACGACGTCGTCTCCACCGTTCCTGTCGGCACCGGCTCGGCCGCCTGCGGTCAGTCCGACTACGACTACTACGCCGGTACGTCGATGGCCACGCCGCATGTCTCGGGCGTGGGCGCGCTCCTGTTCGCACAGGGCAGGTCGCTCGACAACGTGAAGTCCGCGCTGATCGACACCGCGCGCACGCCTGGTGTCGGGACGGGCGTCTACACCACGTCCTACGGCAGCGGAATCGTCGACGCGGATGCCGCGACCACCTACCAGGGCGCGGCGGCCGCAACCACTCAGGGCAAGGGCGGCAGGAAGTTCGCCTGACCCCAGCCGCATTCGCACCCAGAAGGGCCGTCCCGCTAACGGGGGTACGGCCCTTCTGCGCTTCCTGGCACGTAGCCTCGACCACGACGTGGCCGCGCCGCAAAGATCGCGCCCGGGCGAAGTCCAGACACCCGCAGCGCTCGTCGCGACGCAAACATCGCGCCCATGCCCGATCTCGGGCCCCCAATGCTGCGCGCGGTCAGGGGCTGCGCGGTCAGGGGCTCGGGTCAGGGCCGGCGGTGCAGCAGCAACGGGAGTACGACGGTCGCGCCGGCGCGGCGCAACATGGCGGAGGCGACCGTCACCGGCCACATGGACGAGGTCGCGTCCACGACGAGCAGCACGGCCCGACCCTGCACAGCGGACGCCGCCGCGGCCACGTCGAGCCGGTCCCGCCAGAGCGCAGCCTCCTCGGCCGAGCTGAGGTCGCGCAGGTCCTGGGCGCCGACAGAGGTCGTGACCGACGCGCGGTCGAGCCGGCCCACCGACGCGAGGTGGTCGGCGACATCGCCCGTGAGCGTCGGGAATCCGGCGGCGGGCAGGTCCACGACCACCTCGGGGCGCGCCGGCCAGGAGGTCCGCCACTGCGACAGCAGCCGGACGCACGCGTCCTTCACGTCCTGCGGGGCGGCACCGTCGCGCGCGAACATCGCGGCTACCGTCTCCCGCCACTCCGGCGCGTCGGCGAAGACCAGCGCCCGCCCGGGAGCCGGCATCTCGTCCGCGGGGATCCTGCCGCGTGACCCGAAGGCTCCCCCGGGCCACATCTTCCGGGGCTCGAGATCGTGCACCTGCCCGCGTAGCAACTCGGTCACCGCCGCGACCGTCTCCGCCGACGCCTGCCCGGCGAACTCGGCCGGAAGCTCCCCTCGACACACCGAGCAGCGGCCGCACGGCTCGGCGGTCGGGTCGTCGAGCGACTCCTGCAGCAGCTGCATCAGGCACCGCTCGCCGCGGGTGTAGGCGCGCATGATGTCGGCCTCGCGACGCCGCACCGCGACGATGCCGTCGTAGTGCTCGGAGTCGAACGTCCACGGCACACCCGTCGCGACCCAGCCGCCTTCGACGCGATCGACCACGCCGTCCACCGCGAGCTGCTTGAGCATCAGCTCGACCCGGCCGCGGCGTACCCCGGACTGCGCCTCGGCCGCGGCGACGCTCACCGGCTCCTCGGAGCCGAGGACCGCGAGGACCCGCTCGACCTGTTCGGGCACCGGGATGGTGGCGGTCGCGAAGTAGTCCCAGACGCCGGAGTCGGCCTCGGAGGGCAGGAGCACGGCGTGGGCGTGCTCGATCGCGCGGCCGGCACGCCCCACCTGCTGGTAGTAGGACACCGGCGACGGCGGCGCACCGACGTGCACCACGAAACCGAGGTCCGGCTTGTCGTAGCCCATGCCGAGGGCCGAGGTCGCGACCAGCGCCTTCAGCTCGTTGCGACGCAGGGCGTCCTCGAGCGACTCCCGGCGCGACAGCCTCGAGCTGCCCGGTGTACGCAGCGACGGCGACGCTGTCACCGTGCACCGCACGGATCGCCGCGGTCAGCCGCTCCGCGTCGGCGACCGTCAGCGTGTAGACGATCCCCGAGCCGGGCAGCCGCGGAAGGTGGTCGACCACCCAGGCGTAGCGCTCGAGCGGGCTCAACCTGTCGACCACGGAGAGCTCGAGGCTGGACCGGGCCAGGGCACCGCGAAGCACGAGCGTGGTCTCGCCGAGCTGGTGCGCCACGTCGGTGGTGACGCGCGCGTTCGCGGTGGCCGTGGTCGCGAGCACCGGGGTGGCCGGGTTCAGCTTCTGGAGCACGTCGGAGACCCGCCGGTAGTCGGGCCGGAAGTCGTGGCCCCAGTCCGACACCGCGTGCGCCTCGTCGATCACGAGCAGCCCGAGGTTGCCGGCGAGGGCGTCCAGCACCCGCCTGCCGAAGCCTGGGTTGGCGAGCCGCTCCGGAGAGACGAGCAGCACGTCGACATCGCCGCTGCTCAGAGCGGCCTCGATGGAGGACCACTCGTCGATGTTCGAGGAGTTCAGCGTCGCTGCCCGAAGGCCGGCCCGCCCGGCTGCGACGACCTGGTCTCGCATCAGCGACAGCAGCGGGGACACCACGAGCGTCGGACCGAACCCCTCGGACCGCCGGATCGCCGTCGCCGCCCAGTAGACCGCCGACTTGCCCCAGCCGGTGGCCTGGACCACCAGCACCCGCGAGGCGGGCTCGCTCAGGGCAGCAACCGCGGTCTCCTGGTCCTCGCGCAGGCGTGCCCCCTCCCCCGCCATCGCGGCGATGACCCGGTCTGCGACCGCAGCACGGGCAGGCGAGAGCGTCGGGGCGTCGGAGGGGGCCGTCGTACTGCTGGAACCAGACATGCAGCCCACCCTAGGCAGGCACGCCGACAGGGAACGTCAGCGGACCTCGCAGTCCACAGGGTCGTCGCAGGGCTTGATGGGGTGCTCGTCGACGACGTCACCGCCGGCGTCGTAGGCGACGGCCTTCGCGAGAGGCGTCGGTACGTCGGCCCACCAAACCGTGTCTCCCGGCGCGATGCCACCGGAACTGACGTTGGCCTCCATCGCCTCATCGACGCCCCCCTGCGCGCGTTGTGTCTGCTTACGAGAACACATACGCAGGATGCGCGGAAAGGGTTGAGTGGTTCCGGCGGAGGGTCAGGCCTCGTCGTACGCCTTCTGCAGGGCGGCGAGATCGAGCTTGCCCATCTGCATCATGGCCTCCCAGGCAGCCTGCTTCTTGGCCGGGGCTGCCTCGTCACCGAACCAGTCGGCCGCCTTGCTCGAGACCACCTGCCACGACAGGCCGTACTTGTCCTTCAGCCAGCCGCAGGGTCCCTGCTCGCCGCCCTCGGAGAGCCGCTCCCAGTAGTAGTCGACCTCGTCCTGGTCCGCACAGTCCACCTGGAGGGAGACGGCCTCGGTGAACTTGAACTCAGGCCCACCGTTCAGCGCGGTGAACCTCTGCCCCGCGATCTCGAACTCCACGACCATGACCATGCCCTCGGGCCTCGGCCCGCCCCCGCCGTAGTGGGAGATGTCCAGGATGCGTGAGTCCTTGAAGACCGAGCAGTAGAAGTTGGCGGCCTCCTCGCCCTGGGTGTCGAACCACAGACATGGGGTGATCTTCTGCATGATGAGTCGTTCCTCTCGTGCTGCCGACCGTGGCGGTCCGCGGTCGAACCGCTTCACCTCGTAAGACTGCGGTCGCTCCGGGAACTCATCGGCGCGGTCGGCGTCTCACCCCATCGTCAGGCAGTACGACGGCAGCGCACCACCCCTGCAGCCCTCACGATTGACGAACGGGCAACTCGGGCACAGGAGGACGATGCGGATCGCGACGTTCAACATCCTGCACGGACGCTCGCCGGTCGACGACCGAGTGGACCTCGACCGCTACGCCAAGGCGGTCCGCGAGCTGGACGCCGACGTGCTCGCCCTGCAGGAGGTCGACCGCTTCCAGGCGCGGTCCGAGAACGCGGACCTCACCGCGGTCGCGGCAGAGGCGATGGGCGCGACCGAGCACCGCTTCGTCGCGGCGCTGACCGGGACGCCCGGCGCGACCTGGATCTCGGCCACCGGCGACGAGCAGCCCGACTCGACGGCGTACGGCGTCGCCCTGCTCTCGCGCTACCCGGTCCGGGCCTGGGAGGTGATCCGGCTGCCAGGAGTCCCGGTCCGCGTCCCCATGTTCTTCAAAGGCAGTCGCAAGCCGGAGCTGGTGCGCGACGAGCCGCGGGTCGCGGTCGCGGCGTTCGTCGACTCGCCGCTCGGCGAGGTCATGGTCGTCAACACCCACTTGTCCTTCATCGGCTGGTGGAACCGGCGGCAGCTGCGCACCCTGACGAGGTCCCTGCCCGAGCCCGAGCGGACCGCTCGTCCTCGTCGGCGACCTGAACATGGGGCTGGACCGCGCCCGAGCGATCACGGGGATGACGCCGCTGGCCGAGCACCTGACCTTCCCGGCGCATCAGCCGCGCGAGCAGCTCGACCACGTCCTGGTCCGGGGCGACCTTGGCGCGGCGGTGTCGTCGGCCGTGCACGAGCTCCCACTGTCGGACCACCGGGCGCTGTCGGTCGAACTCATCCGCGGCTGAGTTCGGCAGCATCCCAACCGGTCAGGTGCAGCGAAGTCGGCCTCGGCTAGCCCTGAACAGAGGCGTCGAGCGGCTTGCGCCAGACCGACACGTGACTCTCGCTGTCGGACGTGAAGGGCGCCCCGTCCCAGTCCGCCACACGCTGCTCCAGCTCCAAGCCGGCCAGCCGCGCCATGAGATCGCACTCGGCGGGCCAGATGTAGCGGAAGTTGCTGTAGCCGTAGCGGGTGCTCCCATCGTCCAGGCGCCGGTAGTGGTGAGAGGTCCCCTGCTGCGTGACCATGTCGTAGGTGTCGAAGCCGACGTGCCGGTCGGTCACCTCGAACGGCACCGCCGCCTGCCCCGGCGGAAACCGCCGGATACCCGGCACCCACAGCTCCACGACGAAGCGGCCGCCCGGCAACAGGTGCCGGGCGGCGTTGTGGAAGCACTGCACCTGCTCGTCCTGGGTGCACAGGTTGCCGATGCTGTTCCACACGACGTACACGAGCGAGAACCGGCCGGGGACGGTCGTCGTGGCCATGTCGCCGGTGACGACTGGCAGCTCGTCCGCGGGCACCTTGCGCCGCAGCCGGTCGACCATCGGCTGCGACAGCTCGATCCCGGTCACGGAGACGCCTCGGGCAGCGAGCGGGACCGCCACCCGACCCGTGCCGATCGCGAGCTCCAGCGCGGGCCCGGATCCCGCCAGCCGTGCGAGGAAGTCCACGGCGGGGTCGAGCACTTGGGGCGCGAACATCTCAGCCGAGTTGGCGTCGTACCGCTCCGCCGTGTCCTCGTCCCACAGGTCGCTGCTCGTCATGGGCCACGAGCATGCTCGCCCACCCTGCGCACACGCCACCCATTTACGAAGAAGGCGGCGCGCATCGACCCGAGCACGCAAAGGACCGGGCCTGGTGCGAGGCCACAGAGATCGACTTCGACTCCACCCTGGTCGGCGGCTCACCAAGCCTCGTGGAGAAGATCGTCACTGATCCCTGAATATCGGGTGTGACATGTCCACGACCCGGAAGATGATCACGGGTGCACGTCCTTGGGCAAGGGCAGACGCGGAACTCCTCCCAGCCTGCGATGGAAGCGCACGTGCTCTCCGTACGAGTCCAGCGATCGCCATAACGCTTCGTGTGCCGACCATGACAGTGGCTCGTCACCGTTCTGCCAGGTGGGTCCGAAGCCGATCCATACCGGCGTCCATTCGGCGGCGATATCCCACTCTCCACGGTGCTTCATGAGCAAACGGTGACGGATCTGGAACGCCATGCGCCGCCCATCAGTGCAGACCGGCGCGGTCGCCACCGGCCACACTCGCATATCCAGCGCCATGAGCTCGAGCTCGAGGTCGCCGAGAACGCGCGGAGCTACGAGTACAGTCGCCACGTTCTCGTGCGGGGTGCGTCTCACACCGGCACGCTAACCCGACCCTGACGTCCTCGTCAGCACCTCCTTGTACAGGGGTTCGGTGTTCAGCGCCAGCGGTTCGTCAGCAGGTTCCAGGAACACGAGGCGCCGTGCCGGTGCACCCACTAACCTGCCTGAGCACCCGCAGGTTTGACACACCGCGCCAACTCCCACCGCAGGCAGGCCGTTCGTGAACGACACTCAGAAGCAGCAAGACCTCGAGGGCCGCGTAGCACTTGTGACAGGAGGCACGAGCGGCATCGGCCTCGCAACGGCCCGCTCCTTCGCCAGCCATGGCGCCCACGTGGTGGTCTGCGGTCGTGACTCTGCGCGAGGTGAACATGCCGTCGCCGAGCTGCGTCAGTACGGCGAAGCCACCTTCCTCGCAGCCGATGTCACCGACGAGAACCAGGTCATCGACCTGGTCGACAAGACCGTGGCGTTGTACGGCAGGCTCGACATCGCGTTCAACAACGCATCCAACGCCGAGGCGCTGACCGGCTCGGGTGAGTTCACCGACATGAGCCTGGCCGAGTTCGAGTGCGTCGTCCGAACGCTGATGACCAGCGCGTGGCTCTGCATGCGCTACGAGGTCCCGGCCATGCTGAAGGCCGGTGGCGGGGCGATCGTCAACACGTCGTCGGTCGACGCCCAGCTACTCAGCGCCGGCACGGGAAGCTACGCGGCCAGCAAGCTCGCGCTCGAGGCGTTGACCATCACGACGGCCAAGGAGTACGCATCTCGGGGAATCCGCATCAACGCGGTCCGCCCCGGCGCCATCCTCACCCCGATGCTCGAGCGGCACCTCGCGGCCGAGTCCGAGGAGGCGCGCCAGGCGAACGTGGAGCGCTACGAGCAGGTGATCGCGATGCGCCGACTGGGTACGCCGGACGAGGTTGCCGCGGCCGTCACGTGGCTGTGCTCGCCAGGCGCGTCCTACGTCACGGGCCAGGTGCTGACTGTCGACGGCGCGCTCGGCATGTAGCCGGACTGGCCGCAGGACGGAGGGCGCGCAGCAGCTCAGCGCTGGGCGCGGAGAGGTCAACCTGCTTCTGATTGACCTCGCTCAGCCCAGACAGGCCTCGGCAGTGCCGTCATGGAAGGACGCGAAGTCGCTGAAGTTGACAAGTCCGGGCGGGAACGCCGATGCAATGACATCGTGCACGACCTGGGCCTGAGCTCCTGGCTCACCGGCCCGACTGGCCGCTGCCAAACCGGCACAACTGGCGTGCACGTCGGCGTCGGCTGCTGAGGCAGGGGCGCTCACATCCGAACCCGATTGCGACGGTTGCGAGGACGACAATTGCCGACTTCCTCATCATGTCCCACCTCCGCGTGAACGACCTTTGACTTGGCTCGAGACCAGCGTCGGAGAACCGGCTACTTGATGGGGTTCAGGTGTCCGTTGCAGGCGGCGCCGGGGCTCGGGAACTCCGACTTGAGGCCCTGCCTGACGAGCTGCCCGTAGGACTGCACGCGCCCGCCCTCAGGAGCCTCGGCTTCTGGATCGTCGTTCAGTCCTGAGAACGAGCAGATCGACCGAGCATGGTCGGTACCTCGTTCGACCTGGCCCTGGGCATGTGCGGCATTGACGTTCAGACCGGAAACGGCGGCTGCACAGACGACAGCTGCGAGCAAGGACTTCTTGCGCATTACTACCCCCTACGTAAGTGAAGGCCTCCTTGGCGGCACTCCCGGAAACGCTAGCCCGCGACCTGTTGCCTGGCATGACACGAGAGGGCTAAAGGGCGACCATCCATCCGGTGCTCGCAGGCGGGCTTCCCCGACGTACCCGGTCGCGACCCATCGGCGTGACCTGGGAACCAATTGCGTCCCCGGCCGCGCACGACCATCATCGAAGGATGAAGGGCGTGGACCACAACGCCTCCTCCCTCAGCGCGCCGACCGTCGCCGCATTTCGCGACGTCTTCGCCGGTGACGTGATCCTGCCGCGCGACCCCGGGTACGACGATGCGCGGGCTGTCTGGAACGGCATGGTCGACCGCCATCCGTCCATGGTCGTCCTGCCCACGGGGGTGGACGGTGTCATCGCCGCGATCCGGTTCGCGCGCGAGCAGGACCTTGTCGTCGCCGTACGAAGCGGGGGTCACAGCATCCCGGGACTCTCCACCTGTGACGGCGGCGTCGTCATCGACCTTTCGCAGGATGCGTGGAGCGCGGGTCGATCCCGGGAGACGCGTCGCCCGGGTCAACGGCGGGGCACACCTCGGCGAGCTCGACGACGCGGCCCAGGCGTTCGCGATGGTGTGCCCGGTGGGGGTCGTTTCGCACACGGGCGTCGCGGGGCTCACTCTCGGCGGTGGGATGGGGCGGATCCAGCGCAAGTTCGGCCTCACGATCGACAGCCTTCTCTCCGTCGACGTGGTGACCGCCGACGGCCGGATCGTTCGGGCGAGCCAGGACGAGAACCCCGACCTGTTCTGGGGCCTGCGGGGTGCGGGTCCGAACTTCGGGATCGCCACCTCCTTCGAGTTCCGGCTCCACCCGTTCGGTACGACGGTCACCCACGGCTCGGTCATCCACCCCGCCGACCGTGCCCACGAGGTCGCGGCCCTGTTCCGTGACATCGTGCAGCACGGCTCCGACGAGCTGATGGTCACCTTCGCGATCGGGATGGCGGTGCCTGCCCAGGACTACCCTCCCGAGGTGGCCGGCAGGCCCGTCGCGATGATGTCGGTCCTGCACTGCGGCACCGAGGATGCGGCTGACCGGGAGCTGTCACGCGTGCGCAACCAGGGGCCTCCCGTCGTGGACACGATCACCCGGAAGCCGTACCTGACAGCGCAGCACGCCGCCGACGCGGAGATGCGGTGGGGACACCGCTTCTACATGAAGAGCGGGTACCTGCAGGACTTCCCGGACTCGGCCCTCGACCTCTGCGTCGATCACGTGACACGGGCGCCACAGGGCGGTGCCTGCGGCATCGGCCTCTGGGCGTGGGGTCGCGCCATCGCCGACGTACCGGAGGAGGCCACCGCCTACACCGGCCGCGAGGCGAGGTACTGGATCGCCGCGGAGGCCATGTGGGACGACGCGTCCCTGGACGACGCGCACCGGGCGTGGACGCGTACGGCGATGGCTGACCTGCAACCGTTCCTGATGGCCGGTCACTACGTGAACGACGTCGCGGACTCGGGCGACGAAGACCTTGTCCGGTTCGTCTACGGGGACGCGAAGTACGAGCGGCTCAAGGCCCTCAAGCGGGCGTGGGACCCGGACAACGTCTTCCGGCTCAACCAGAACATCCGCCCCTGAGGGTCCCGACGCCCGAAGGTGAGCGGTCAGGGCATCGCCTCCAGCCGGTCGATCACCTGGCCGTCCAGGTCGTAGGCGGTGACCGTCTCCACCGGCTGGGCTGCCGTCGTCCACCAGATCGTCGTACCCGCGAACGGGGTCCCGATCGACGTCTCTGCTGCTTCCACGATCCCGTCCGCCAGCTCGACCTTCACGCTCTGCGTCGTGGTTCCGGGGAGTCCACCGAAGACCAGGCGCACCCGGTCGCCGCCGGAGACGGCGTCGAAGACGTAGCCCTCCATCTCGGAGCCCGGCTGGAGGAAGTCCTGGGACCCGATGCCGGACTGGAACACGTAGTAGCGGCCGCTGTCCGCCGCCAACAGGGTCGGGGCGCACGCCTCCTCGCCGGGCCAGCGCATGCAGGCGGCTGAAAGCTGCCCGACGTCGACGAAGATGTTGTCCGACGCGGTGATCTTGGCGGTCCACAGCGGCGACCCCATGGGCGCGCGCATCGACCCGAAGGGGGCGAGCCCGCGCACGTAGAGCGGGACCGGCGGGGACTGGAACAGGTCCGGGTCGATGTAGTTGGCCCGTGCAACGTAGGACGCCGATTCGGCCGGCACGATGACGGAGTCCCCGGACTGGTAGGCCTCAGGAAGGGTGTTGACCGCCCGCCGGCCCAGGTCTGTCAGGAGGTCCCTCGGGTTCTGTCCCTCCTCCTGCCCTCCCGCCATGACCACCGCGGCCACGATCACCGCCAGGGTCCCCAGCGCCGCGGCAGCGATGGTCAGCCGCTCGTGCCAGACACCGTGCTGAGGCGGCTCGTCGAGGGCATACGGCACGCCGGCCAGGCGGGGTGCCCCTGCCCGGTCGTCGCGTGTGGGTGCCGCGAGCCGCATGGCCGCCTCCAGCGGGGTGTCTCGTGCTGCTTACACGATCACACTCCGCGGCGGCGAACGGAATACCGTCTTGTCCTCGTCAGCCGAAGAAGACCTCGGCCTCGGAGTACAGCTCCGGCGTCACCAGCTTGAGCTCGCCGGTGCCCTCGCGCAGCGGCACCCGGATGATGTCGGTGCCGCGCAGGGCAACCATCTTCCCGAAGTCGCTGTCGTGAACCGCCGTGATGGCGTGGAGGCCGAAGCGGGTGGCGAGCCAGCGGTCGAACGCGGTCGGCGTGCCTCCGCGCTGGACGTGGCCGAGCACGACGGCCCGCGCCTCGTGTCCGGTGCGCTCCTCGATCTCGGAGGCGAGCCGGTCGCCGATGCCGCCGAGCCGGACGTGCCCGAAGGCGTCCTTCTCGCCGCTCTGGAGCGTCATGTGCCCGCCCTCGACCGGGACGGCGCCCTCGGAGACCACGATGATCGGCGCGAAGCCCTTCTCGAAGCGGGAGTCGACGTACTTGGAGACCTGGTCGATGTCGAACGGCTGCTCCGGGATGAGTACGACGGCCGCGCCGCCGGCGATACCGGAGTGCAGGGCGATCCATCCCGCGTGCCGGCCCATGACCTCGACGACGAGGACCCGCTGGTGGGACTCGGCGGTGGTGTGCAGCCGGTCGATCGCCTCGACCGCGATGTTCACCGCGGTGTCGAAGCCGAAGGTGAAGTCGGTGCCGCTGAGGTCGTTGTCGATCGTCTTGGGGACGCCCACGACGTTCACGCCGAGGTCGGCGAGCTTGGTCGCCACGCCGAGGGTGTCCTCACCGCCGATCGCGACCAGCGCGTCGACACCCGTGGCGGCGAGGTTGTCCTTGATCCTCTCGACGCCGCCCTCGATCTTGAACGGGTTGGTCCGCGAGGACTTCAGGATCGTCCCGCCCCGAGGCAGGATGCCGCGGACGTCGGGGATCCCCAGCGGGATGCTGTCCCCCTCGAGCGGACCGCGCCAGCCGCCACGGAACCCGACGAACTCGTAGCCGTACTCCTGGGTTCCCTTGCGGACGACGGCCCTGATGACCGCGTTCAGGCCGGGGCAGTCTCCGCCACCGGTGAGCACTCCGACGCGCATGCGCATTCACTCCTTCAGGTGCTGGTGTTCCGAGCCTAGCGATCACCGGCCGGTAGGCCACTCCCCCGGTTTGATCGTTCCACACAGTGGTCCTCACCGCGACCGCCGCGCAACGTCATACGTTGCGGCGGCTGCGGCTACCGGAAGGGATGACGTTGCGTGGATAGGGTCGGGGCATGACCTTCTCGATCGTTGCCCGGTCCGCTGACGGCCAGTCCTGGGGTGTCGCGGTTGCGTCCAAGTTCCTCGCCGTCGGCTCCGCCGTCCCCGCCGCCGTTGCCGGGATCGGCGCCATCGCCACGCAGGCCGACGCGAACGTCGCCTACAAGGGACAGGCCCTCGCGCACCTGGACGACGGCGCCACCGCCTCGGTCGCACTCGACCGGCTGATCGAGTACGACGACATGCGGGACCACCGTCAGGTCGGCATCGTCGACGTGGACGGCGGGTCGGCCACCTACACCGGCACGAGCTGCCTCGACTGGGCCGGCGGGGTCAACGACGAGGACGTCGCGATCCAGGGCAACATCCTCACCGGCCCCGAGGTGGTCGAGGCGATGAAGGCGTCGTGGGACTCCACGTTCGAGGAGCCCGACCTGGCGAGGCGGCTGCTCGCCGCGCTCGTCGCGGGCGACCAGGCCGGTGGCGACAGGCGGGGCAGGCAGTCGGCCGCCCTGCTCGTCGTGCGTGAGGACGCAGGGTACGGCGGTGGGGACGACGTCGCGGTCGACCTGCGGGTGGACGACCACGAGCACCCGTGCGGAGAGCTCGAGCGGCTGCTGGACCTGAACGACCTGTACCTCACCGCCTCCACCGACGAGGAGAAGGTAGCGATCACGCCCGAGCTGCAGCGCGAGCTCGACGACCGCGCCAGGAAGCTCGGCCACCACGACTTCGACGCGTGGGTGGGCACCGAGAACTACGAGATGCGCGCCAGCCGCCACGGCGACGACGAGCCCTGGGTGGACGAGAAGATCCTGAAGATCATCCGCGACGCCACGGGCGACCTGGCCTGAGCGGCTTGACCTGAACCACCGGGACTGACGGGATCTCCGCGAGCCTCACCACACCGGCGGGCGGCGGAAGCCCCACGGCCTGGCCTGCTCGAGCTGGCCGGCGAGCCGGAAGAGCGTGTGCTCGTGGCCGAACCGGGCCATGAAGTTCGTCCCGATCGGCAGCCCTGAGGACGACCAGAACAGCGGCACCGACATCGCGGGGCAGCCGGTGACGTTCGCGACGACCAGCGGGAACGCGACGAAGTTGTCGACCTCCTCCGTGCCTGCGAACGGCTCCGACTTGGTGGAGGTCATGGCCCCGAGCGACAGCGGCGGCTGGGCCAGCGTCGGCGAGAGCCAGACGTCGAAGTCCCGGTACGCGGCCGCGACCCGCCTGCTGAACGCCTGCAGCTGCGTCACGGCCAGCAAGTAGTCGCCGGCGGTCACGTGCCGGCCGCGCTCGTAGTACGCCGCGGTGTACGGCTCCAGCTCGTCCTCCTCCGGCTCCCGGCCCAGGACGTTCACCCAGTAGCGCACGACCCAGGCCAGCGTCGAGCGCCACACGACGCCGATCGCGTCGTTGACCTCGGGGGTGAGCTCGACCAGGTCGCGCTCGAAGACGTGGTGCCCGAGCTCCTCGCAGAGCGCGGCGGCGTCGACCACGGCAGTGCGGCAGTCCCGGTGCACGCTCCTGCCACCGGCCGGCACGGAGGTGTAGGCGATGCGCAGCTGCCTCGGCTCGCGGCGCACCTCGTCCACGAACGGGCCGGGTTGCACGGGCGGACGGTACGGGTCGCCCAGGTCTGGTCCGCTGGTGGCGTCGAGCAGCGCCGCGCTGTCCCTGACCGACCTGGTCAGCGCATGCTCTGCGCCGAGGCCGCCGACGATGTCGCCGTACAACGGACCGAGCGGGTTGCGCGCACGCGTGGGTTTGAGGCCGAACAGGCCGCAGCAGGACGCAGGGATCCGGATCGACCCACCCATGTCGTTGGCGTGCGCCACCGGCACCATGCCGCTCGCCACGGCCGCCCCCGAGCCGCCGCTGGACCCGCCGGTGGTGCGGTCGGTGTCCCACGGGTTGCGCGTCGGACCGAAGAGGAGCGGCTCGACGGTCGGGGTCATCCCGAACTCGCTGGTGTTGGTCTTGCCCAGGATCACCAGGCCGGCGCGGCGCAGCCGGGCCACCAGCTCGCTGTCGGCCGGGGACACGTAGTCCCTCAGGAACCTCGAGCCCTCGCAGAAGCGCATGCCGGCGACCTCCGCGACGAGGTCCTTCATCAGGATCGGCACCCCGCCGAGCGGTCCCGCGGGCGCGCCGTCCTTGACCGTGGCGAGGGCCTCGTCGAAGGCGGTGGTGATGACGGCGTTCAGCGTGGGGTTCAACTTCTCGATGCGGGCGATCGCGGTGGACACGAGCTCCTCGGCCGTCAGCTCGCCCTCGCGGACCAGCGCAGCCTGCTCGGTGGCGTCGAGCGCTGCGATCCTCTCCTGGTCGGAGGCAGTGAGGTCGGCCATGAGAGGTCCCCTTTGGAGTGCCTGGAGTGCAAGGATGCACGTGACCGCCGCCTTCGCGCATGAGGAGTTCGAATCGATGAGTGTTCTGGCGATCGATGCCGGTACGACGGGCGTTACCGCACTTGTGGTGACACGTGAAGGGACCATCGCCGCGAAGGGGTACCAGGAGTTCGCCCAGCATTTCCCCCGTCCCGGATGGGTCGAGCACTCCCCCGAGGAGATCTGGCAGGCCACCCTCGAGGCGACCCGGATGGCCCTCGCGGACTACGGCAAGGACGACGTGCAGGCCGTCGGGATCACCAACCAGCGCGAGACGGTGCTGCTGTGGGACCGCGAGACGCTGGGCTCTCCCCGTCGCGGGATCGTGTGGCAGGACCGGCGTACTGCTGCCATCTGCAACCGGATGCGCGAGGCCGGGCACGAGGAGCGGGTCGCCGAGCTGACGGGGCTGCGGCTGGACCCGTACTTCTCCGGCACGAAGCTGATGTGGCTCGCCGAGCACGAGCCGAACACGTGGGCACTGGTGGAGTCGGGGCGGTATGCGGTGGGGACGGTCGACTCGTACCTGATCGCCCGGATGACCCGCGGCACCTGGCACGTCACCGACGTCTCGAACGCGTCGCGGACCCTGCTGTTCGACCTCGAGCGCGGTGAGTGGTCCGACGAGCTGTGCGGGCTGTTCGGCGTACCGCGGGACTCGCTGCCCGACATCGTGCCGTCGTGGGGCGACATCGCGACCACCGACCCGAAGTCGTTCCTGGGGCTGGAGCTGCCGATCGCGGGGATCGCCGGCGACCAGCAGTCGGCGCTGTTCGGGCAGACGTGCTTCGAGGTGGGCGACTCCAAGTGCACGTACGGCACCGGCACGTTCATCCTCACCAACACCGGCTCCGAGGTGGTGCGCTCCGACGCCGGCCTGCTGTCGACCGCCGCGTGGAAGTCGCCGGACGGGGAGATGACCTACGCCCTCGAGGGCGCGATCTTCGTGACCGGCGCGGCGGTGCAGTGGCTGCGCGACGGCCTGCAGCTCCTCGGCTCGGCGGCTGAGTCCGAGGCGATCGCCGCGACGGTGGAGAGCAGCGAGGGCGTGGTGTTCGTGCCGGCTCTCACCGGCCTGGGCGCCCCCGACTGGGACCCGCACGCGCGCGGCCTGATCATCGGGATCACGAGGGGTACGACGCGCGCGCACATCGTCCGCGCCACGCTGGAGGCGATCGCCTTCGAGGTGCGCGACGTCATCGACACGATGGACTCGGTCACGTCGCTGGCGGTGGACGGCGGGGCGTCGGCGAACAACCTGCTGTGCCAGATCCAGGCCGACCAGCTCGGCGTCCCGGTGGAGCGGCCCCGGATGGTCGAGACGACTGCGCTGGGCGCGGCGTTCCTGGCCGGGCTCGGCACGGGCATGTGGAAGTCGACCGACGACCTGCGCGACACGTGGGCGCTGGACCGCAAGTTCGAGCCGTCCGGCGACCGGGAGTCGGCCGATGCCGCGCACCGGAAGTGGCGCGACGCGGTCGAGCGGTCGAAGGGCTGGACCGACTAGGACCGATCAGCGCTCGAGCTTCGCCAGCTCGGCACGGGCCTTCTCGGCCTGCTTGTCGGCGTCTTCCAGGGTCTCCTCGGCGGCGTCGCGCTCCTCCTCCGCCGCGGTGAGCTCGTCGTCGGTGGCTTCCGCCTTGTGCTCGACATCGCTGATCCGGTTGCGCAGCTCGTCGAGCTCCGCCTGCAGCTGAAGGGCCCTGGCCTCGAGCTTCTCGACCCGCTTGCCGGCCCTGGTGAGGGCCCTCTTCGCCTTGTCCGCCGCCGACTCGGCCTCTTCGACCTTGCGCTTCGCCTCGTCGATGGCGCGGGTGTCGTCCTCGACGATCTCCAGCTTCGGCTTCGGTGGCTGTTTCGGCTTCGCGGGAGGCGGGACCGGCTTGGCCTGTACGCCGATCGCCGACGGCAGCGCGACCGACCCGCTCACGTCAACGGCTCCGACGCCGGTCGCCGAGAGCGGCTCGGTCAGCAGCCCGCTGCGCACGGCCTTCGCGGCGTCCTCGTCGATCATCGCCGCGAGCAGCGTCTCCTCGACCTGCTGCGCGACGGCCTCGCTGACGCGTTGCCCGAGGTCCGCGGCCAGTGCGCGAGCCTGCCTGGTCACGGCCGAGGTCAGCTGGCGTCGCTGCTTGGTGAGCTCGCGCAGCTCGGCGCCGTCGAGGTTCTCCTGGGCCTTGCGCAGCGCCGCACCGAGGTCGAGCACCTGCTCCACCTGCTGGGTCTCGTGCCGCACCAGCACGTTGACCACCCACGCGGCGGTGGACGCCTTGGGCAGCCGCTTGATCGCGTCCGAGAGCTCCTTGTCGCCGTCGGCCTTGGCCTGCTTGGACCGCTCGTTGCGGACGCTGGTGAACTCCCCCGGCGCGAGCCCGTAGAGCTCGCCGGCGACGTCAAGAAGCTCCATTCGCGCCCCCTCCGCTCGTACCGCGGCCTGACGCCGTCGGTCCCGCCGGCCCTTTCGAAGCCGTGCGGGGTGGAAGTCGGTGCAGCCTGAGATCTCTCAGGGAGCCGTTGTCGGCGGTCGCGGTCATGTACGTGCAGAAGGGCTGCTTCCGCCGGTCGGTCGGCGAGCCGGGGTTGAGCAGCCGCAGTCCCGTGTTTGAGGTCGTGTCCCACGGGATGTGGCTGTGCCCGAAGACAACCACGTCGGTGTCCCCGAACCGTTCCTGGCAGCGTCGCTCCCGCCCGGCCGCGGGACCTGTCTCGTGGACCACGGCCACGCGGACTCCACCGATCCTGTCCCGGGCGACCTCGGGTAGCCGCTCCCGAAGCTCGGCACCATCGTTGTTGCCGTACACCCCGACGAGCCGTTTCGCCCTGTCCTCCAGCGCATCGAGCAGGCTCGGGACGACCCAGTCGCCGGCGTGAATCACGACGTCGGCATCATCCACGGCACGCCAGAGCTCGTCCGGGAGATCGCGTCCCCGCTTGGGCAGGTGGGTGTCCGCCATGATCAGCAGCCGTTCCGTGGTCACGGATCGAGCATAGGTAACGGCGCGTCAGGTCAGCGGGATGTTGATCTACCGGACGCCGATCGGCCGCTCCTGAGGACCATACGGAACCGTGCCTCTAACAGCTGAACAGGTTTCCCCACTCGTGCTGGATGACCTTCCTCAGGACTGGGTTGTCCGTGTCGCGTCCCGACGCAATATCCACCAAGGCGGTGGCAAGCTCGTGCAACTTGACGTTGTGGTTCTGTGAGACGTAGCGCAGTTCTGCGAACGCCTGCTCAGGGGTGGCGCACCGTGTGCCTGTGAGCACTCCTTTGGCCTGCTCGATGACCGGCCGGGTCACAAGAGCTGCGTCGAGATGGTCGTGGAAGTCGTTGCTGTCCACCCGAAACTCCTCGGTCAAAAGGGGTCGAAAGATCGAAAGTCGGCGCGTGAGTATTCCTCCGGCAGCAGGCAGGAAACTCCGGTCCAGACCTCAGCGCGATGCTCGGCACCGTGACGTCGGACACGGCTTCGAGCGGAGTTGCCGCGGGTATGGGTGTTTACAGCCGTCCCGTCCGCGATTCCCCCGTTAACGGGCGGGGCGGCCCGGGGCAGTCCTCCTCACCAAGCACCGCGACAACGGTCCTGTCAGGCAGACAGCCTCAAGTCTGTATTCGAGCGGGCGTTCCCGGAACGTCCGAGGGACTCCCCAAAGCTGCCGCAATCAAGTCGGCACCAGCCACGGGCCCGCCAGAGATCATCCAGGAGATCGCGTGTCCGCATGGGCAGGTGGGTGTCCGCGAAGATCAGAGCGCATGCGCCGGGACGACGCCCCCGCCACCCATGCGAGGTCCGGGCACAGGCACCCAAAGGTCGCTCTTACTGTGTCGGCGCCTCACTGGTGCCGGCATCAGGCGCGCCCCCACTACTGCCGTCATCTGGCGTCGGCGTGGGCGTCGGCTCCGCCGTCTCGGTGGCGGTGTCGTCCGGCGACGCACTTGGACTGGGGTCAGGACTGCTGGTTCCGTCGTCAGGAGGGCTTGTGGTGCCCTGAGCCGGTTGATCCGCACGATCGTCCTGGGGCTGCATCCGTGCCTCTGCGTTCGGCGTCGGCTGGTCAGCTTCGGGCCTGCTCGGCCTGACCTGCGGGGTTTGCCCGCCGCCCTGGTCCAGAAAGTAGTCGAGCTTCGTCTCCGTATCCGGGAGCTCTGCCGCCACGTCCCCGCCGAAGGGAGTTCGCGAACCCGTGGATGGCGCAACGGGCGAAACGGACGGAGATCTGGCCGCAGGAGCCTCGTCAGTCGGCGCATCAGCAGGTCCGATCATGCTCCCGGCGAAGTACGCACCGACGGGGAGCGTCAGTAACAGACCGACGAGCACCTTCCAGACGACCGGCATACCCCCATCCTGCCCAGTCCACCAAAAAGACCGGCCAGCAAGAGCACGGCCGCGGGACGGAGCCTTCCCTTTGCCCCTATTGGCGTCGGGAGAACCTGACGCCGCCGTTGGGCTGTCGTGTCATGTTCCAGGAGTCGGGGTGGTCGGCCATGTGGTGATGCGGTGGGCACAGCGGGAGGCCGTTGGCGAGGTCGGTCCGGCCGCCGTCGGCCCAGGCGTGGGGGTGGTGGATCTCGGTCCAGGCCGGGGGCCGGTCGCAGTTGATGGCGGCGCAGCCTTTGTACCGGTGGTGGAGCGCGATGCGCTGGTAGGTGTCGTGCAGTCGTTGTTTGCGGCCCAGGTTGAGCGGGACGCAGTCGCCGTTGAGGACCATCGGGATGATCCCGGCCTCACAAGCCAGGCGCCGGGCCTCGCCGGCGCTGATCCGTGCGCCGGTGTCCAGGCTGGCCGCGCCGATCCCGGTCCGCAGCGCGTCCAGGCCGATGGTGACCACCACCGTGAACGGGCTGCCGCCCTGGGCGGGCAGCCGGTCGGGGGCCAGGTGGCACTCCAGCAGCTCCATGAACCCGTGCCCGAGCAGGGTCCGGTGGTCCAGCTTCTTCCCGGTGGCCGGGTCGAGCCGTCCCTTCCCGAGCCGACGCGGGCCGGTCAGTGCCTCCAGCGCCTTCTTCAGCAGCTGCGCGTGCAGGGTGGGCAGCCGGAACCGGCCCTCGACGGTGCCGTCGCCGTTGTCCCGCATCGACAGGGAGGCGAGCCGGCGGGCCCGTTCTTCCTCGCGCTTGAGCCGTTCGCCCTCCGCGTGGTCGGCGGCCTCGGGGCAGACCACCTCGAACAGCCGCTTGCCGAGCCGGCGCAGCACCGCCGCGTCGAACTGCCTGGCCAGGTCGAGCAGGTGCTCCTCGGCCCGCTGGCGGGTGCCGGGCGGTAGGTCGTCGTGCTCGGCGGTGAGCAGGTTCACCGCCTCCACGATCACCCGCGCCTGGTCGGCGTTGACCAGCCCGTCGCGCAGCGCCCGCCCGGTCCGGGTGAACTCGGTGTCCAGAGCCTCGGCGAACCGGACCGCCGCCGCGCACCGGGCCCGGGTCTGCCGGGTCGCATGCGCCAGCCACGCCGCGGTCGAGGTGGCGCCGGAGTCGGCGCCGACCTGGTTGCGGTCCGCGCACGCCAGCACCCGGGCCCCCAGCTCGGCCATCCGCGCGCCGAGCCGGTCCAGCACCAGCAGCGTCTCGCGCTGCTCCTCCGGCGTCATCGACCACGCGGGCGTCTGCGCCACCCGGGCGAACGCCTGCTCCACCGCCCGGGCGAACCGCACCAGCTCGTGCGGCGCACCGGGGCCAGAGCCCCCGGTGGCCGCCTCACGGGTCGATGTCGTCATGCCCCGAACCTACGCCGACAGGCAGACTGTTTTCGAACACGTTCGAACACTGGTGGACAAGCCGGCGAACCAAGCGACGGTGGACGAAAACTGGCCATGGCCAGCCCACTGGGCGCAACGTGACGCGGAGTCAGAAGCTACGACATTCGCGGCGCGTTGACGCAGGAATAGTTCACATTTCCACTACATTCATGTCCATCAGCCAGGGGGCTGACACGCTCAAACACAAAAGGGTCCGGGGGGACACTGATGAACAGCATCGCGACCGCACTCACGCACGCGCGGCAGAAGCGGCTTCCCGTCGACGTCCTCGTCGATGGCCACTGGCTGCGCGGTGGCGTCGCACTGATCGACGGGTTCGGGGTGGTTGTCCTCGACCTCGACACGAGCGGCCAGTCCGTCGTACGCATCGAGAGCATCTCCGCCGTCACGGTCGGCGCCGAGGCCCCGGCAGCGCCGCACCTCGTGCCTCAGCGAGCCATGGCCGTCGCGCGCTGACTTCGTCTCATCAGCCTCTCGGATCCTTGCGGATCCGAGGGCTATGGGCGCTAAGTAAATTCTGCGATTACCGGCCGAGTTCTTGGCGATTCTCCTGGTTTTGCGGGAGATCCGCCATCTGGCCGACCAAGGTCAATGCGCCCTACCGTCTGCTTCATGATCATTCCGCTACGCGTAGCCCATGTGCTTCTCGTGGTCTCGGCAACCATGTTCGCAATGGCCCTGGCCGCGGAAACGCTCATCACCGAGTCGGTCGTTGCGTTGGTGCTTGCCGGCCAGCTCGTCGGCGGCGCCTCCGAAGCGCTGAAACGCCGTGCGGCCTACAAGCCAGCGAGGCTACTCGTCCTCGTCGAGCCCTCGCTCGATCGCGTAGCGGACCAGCTGCACCCGGTTGTGGAGCTGAAGCTTCCGGAGCGTGTTCTGCACGTGGTTCTGCACGGTGCGGTGCGACAGAAACAGCCGTTCCGCGATCTGCTTGTAGGTGAGCCCCTTCGCCACCAGCCGCAGCACCTCGGTCTCCCGGTCCGTCAGCCGGGGCGTGTCCGGGTCCGACGCGGATACGGGCGCATCTGAGAGCCGGCGGTACTCCCCCAGCACGAGGCCCGCCAGCCCCGGCGTGAACACGGTGTCCCCCTCAGCCACCCGACGTACGGCGGACAGCAGCTCCTCTCGCGATGCCGACTTGACGAGGTATCCCGTCGCTCCGGCCTTCACCGCATCGAGCACGTCGTCCTGCTCGCCGGATGCCGAGAGGATCAGGACACGAACAGCTGGGTCGTCCTTCACCAGGGCGGCGGTCACCTCGACGCCGTTCGGCGCGGGGATCTGGAGGTCGAGCACGACCACGTTCGGGCGGACCGCGGGTGCACGGTTCAACGCCTCGGTGCCGTTCGAGGCCGTCGCCACCACGTCGAGACCGGCCTCTGTCAGGTCCCGCGCGACCCCGTCGCGCCACATGGGATGGTCGTCGACGACCATCACCCTGATACCGGCTCCATCTGCCGCATCCTGCATGAAATCCGCCTTCCATGACGCGCTCGGGCAAACGCTATATGTCCGGACGTGCCATCACCGGCGAATAGTCCCTCGCGGTGTCCCGATATGAGCCTTCAGGTCTATGGCGACCGGTCGTGTCTCCCGACAGAGTGACCATCGGGGCTCATCAGCGAGCGGGGGGAACGACATGGACGACGATGCAGGCCAGAAGGACCTGGCTGATCTGTTCGGCCCGTACCACGGGTTCAGACCGGTGCGCGAGAAGGATTCGGCGGAGGAAGCCGACAACCCGTGGCTGCACCTAGCGGCGGTGATCCCCGGCCAACGCGAAGCCGGCAAGCACGCCAAGCCCGACTACCCGGGTTCAGAGGCGAAGCTTCCCGACCCGGAAGACATGCCTCGAAACTAACGCGGCGGCTCGTACCGACCTCGTCGGTGCACCAGCGGCTGCGCCTCCTCAGTGATCTCGACGTGCTCGACCACGGTGTCTACGAGTGACGACCAGCCGACGTCCCGTGGCTCGTCAGCGAGGCGTACGCCAGCCCAGGCAGACGCGCCCTGCAGCACCGGTCCCCACTCGGCGTCGGTCCAGGTGCCGAGCTTGAAGACCCCGCCCGGGGCAGGTGCGACGCCGGCGAAGGCGTCGGCCAGGTCCCGGTGTTGCCACTCGAGAAGCTGTACGACGGCGGTGCGCGTCGACTCCAACGCCACGGCGAAGTCGGAGTCCGGATCGAGGAGGGCAAGGGCATGCGGCGGCTCACCGTTCGCCAGCATCAGCGACGACACGGTCAGGCCCGCGCGAGACGGACCGACCCCCGTCGTCCAGAGCGTCACCGCCCCGCCGAGTCGACCGCGCAACCTTCGTACGGGATCGCGCTCGTTCTCCGGCTCCAGGAAGGGATGCGAGGAGTGGATCGTCACGCGCGCTCCTCGGCGCGCTTCTTGATGCCTTGCTCTTCCATACCCATGTAGCGGCGGATAAGGCCGCCGGCGAGCAGGCCAACCACCCCTGCCAGTAACCCCGTCTGGTCGAGCTCGAGCCGGAGATGCGTCGTGCCGTTCTGGGTCGTCACGTCATGTACGCCAGTGCTGCGTACGCCCATGCTGCTCGACACCCACGTGAACCGCCGCAGCTCGTCCTCGACGAGCTCGGTGACCGTCCAATCGGTCGGGGCCAGCTTCGGCTGCTTGATCTTCACGTGCGACCCGATTCTCAGCGGGCCTTCCTCGACCACCTTCACCGAGGTCATGGACTCGGTGATCTGCGGCCAGGACTCGACATCGGAGAGCACCTCCCACACCACGTCGGGAGGAGCGTCGACCGTCACCATCGTCTCGAAGCGCATGTCCGCAACGTATACCTGGGGCCAATCAGGATGCGTACGTTCGCGGGAAAGAGAGCTCCCACTCAGTCCCCTGGCCAGGAGCCGTGACCAGGTCAGCCTTGCCGCCCAGATCGTTCACCCGACCGCAGATCGACTCGCTGACGCCGAGGCGACCCTCGCCACGCGCCTCGTCCAACCGCCCCTCAGGGATCCCCGGTCCGTCGTCGCGGACGGTCACCACCAGCGAGTCGCCCACATCCTCGAGCAGCACCCAGGCGGGCGCGTCCGTACCGACGTGCCTGGAGACGTTGTCGAGGCAAGCGCGTACGACGGCCACGATCTCCTCGACCTCACGACCGGGAAGCTCGACGGCCGCACCGGGCACGGAGACTGTCACCGAGCGGGACTGCAACGAGGACAGTGCACGAGCGAGGTCGGCCGTGGATGACAAGACATCCGGGCCGGCACCCTGCTGCACCAGGGCACGCAGTGCCACCTCCTGCTCCCCCGCCAGCCGACCAAGCTCAGCGGCCTCTCCTCCGATCTCGAGGCCGCGACGCTGAACCAGCGCGAGCACCTGAAGTACCCCGTCATGCACCACCCGCGCCAACCGCGCTCGCTCAGCCGCAGCCGCCGCCGACCGCTCGGCACGGTCGCGGGCAGTGGCCATCTCCTTGAGCAGGCCAGTCATGTAGCCCACGACCGGTCCACCGATCATCAGCAGGAAGATGTTGCCGACGTTGGCCTGGGTGACCTCACTCCGGATCGACAGGTCGGCCACCGAGACGGCCGCTGCGGCAACGAGACCGCCTACCCAGTGCCAGTGGATTCCCCAGGCGAGGACCGCCGCCATCACCCAGAAGGACGGCAGGGTCGAGATGCCCGAGGCATCGCCCTGCACGAACGGTGTCAGGAGGACGAGCGCGACTGCCACGACCAGGTCGGAGACCAGCAGAGGAGCGCGGCGCCGGCGCGGCTCGTCGTACGCCCAGGTCACGAACGCGGTCCACCCGGCCATCCAGGCGAGAGCGAGCCCGGTGACCAGTGGCCGAGCGAGGTCGTCCCACTTGAGCAGGTTGACGATGAAGGTGTTGACCAGGACGACGACGCGCAGCACCGCGAGAGCGCGGAACATCGTGGTCTCGACGGCCCAGGTGGCCGGGTCTGCTGCGGCGCGGGCCGCGACTCTGCTCGTCACACAGTTCAGGATGCTTTGAGTTCGGCGTCCTGTGTCAGGACTACGACGCGCAGCACCGCGAGAGCGCGGAACATCGTGGTTTCGACGGCCCAGGTGGCCGGGTCGGCTGCGGCGCGGGCCGCGACTCTGCTCGTCACACAGTTCAGGATGCTTTGAGTTCAGCGTCCTTCGTGTCCGATTCGGGCGACACGCCGCTGGACTTCTTGGCGGCTTCCTTCTCGAGCGCCTTGGCGCGGGTGGCGTACATGTCGACGTACTCCTGACCCGACAGCCGCATGATCTCGTACATGATCTCGTCGGTGATCGAGCGGAGGATGTACCGGTCGCTCTCGAGGCCCTCGTAGCGGGAGAAGTCGAGCGGCTCACCGAACCGGACCACCGGGCGGGTGAAGGAGCCGAACTTCTTGCCGGGAGGCGCCACGACGTCGGTGCCGACCACGGCCACCGGGATGACCGGGACCTTCATCTCCAGGGCCAGCCGGGCGACACCCGTCTTGCCGCGGTAGAGCTTCCCGTCGTGGGAGCGGGTGCCCTCGGGGTAGATGCCGAAGAGCTCGCCGTTCGCCAGGACCTTCTGCGCGGCGAGCATGGCGCCCGCTGCTGCGTTGGCGCCGGACCGGTCGATCGGCACCTGGCCGGATCCGGAGAAGAACGAGCGCTGCAGCCAGCCCTTGATGCCCTTGCCGTTGAAGTACTCAGCCTTGGCGACGAAGGTCACCCGGCGCGGCAGGGTGAGCGGCATGAACAGCCAGTCGGCGTAGGACAGGTGGTTGCTCGCGAGGATGGCCGGACCCTCCGCGGGCACGTGCTCTGCTCCCTCGGTCTGCGGGCGGAAGATCAACTTCAGAATAGGGCCGATGAACACCCATTTCAGTAGCCAGTAGAACACCCGTGTACCTCCCGTCCGATGTCGAAACCCTAGCCCCGAACCGACCCGCGTGCGACGATGCTGACGAGCATCCTCAGACTTGTGACTAGATCATTTAACACCCCCGCGAGCCATATGGAGTCATCGTGTCTCTAGCCCCGGAAGTGCAGCCGTTCTATTCCGACGGCGCCCCCGGCGCGACGGGCGGCCAGCGGGTGGGTGTGCTGCTCGTCCACGGCTTCACCGGCTCGCCGGCGTCGATGGTTCCCTGGGGTAGGTATCTCGCCGACCAGGGGTTCGCGGTGGCGGTCCCGCGGCTGCCCGGGCACGGCACGACCTGGCAGGAGATGAACCGGACGACGTGGGCGGACTGGTACGGCGAGGTCGAGCGCGCCTTCGAGAAGCTGAAGGCCAACTGTGACCGGGTCGTGGTTGGCGGCCTGTCCATGGGTGCAGCGCTCGCCGTGCACCTCGCCGAGGAGCGCGGGAACGAGATCGCCGGGCTGGTAGTGGTGAACACCGGCCTGACCCACGACAGCCCGCTGCGGCACGCGCGGCACATCCTCAAGCGGGTGGTCCCCTCTGTGGGCGCCATCAAGAACGACATCAAGAAGCCGGGCCAGGACGAGGTCGCCTACGACCGGGTGCCCACCCGCGCCGCGGCCTCGATGATGGACATGTGGACGGTCATCATCCATGACCTGCCGAAGGTGACCCAGCCGCTGCTGGCGTTCCGCTCGGCGGAGGACCACGTCGTGCCACCGTCGTCCGGCCGGGTCCTCATGAGCCGGGTCTCGTCCCGGGACCTGACCGAACGCATTCTGGAAAACAGCTACCACGTGGCTACGCTCGATAATGACGCTCCTCTGATCTTCGAGGAGTCCGCGGAGTTCGTACGACGAGTGACGGGGCCATGACTCACGATCCGGACGGCAACCACCCCGAGGAGCCCGAGGGCGGGCCTCCGGACGCTGCCCGCAAGCTCGACGAGGACGCGGCCTGGCGAGCGATCATCGAGAACTACGGCGACCGCGCAGAGCTGACTCCGGACGACTCCTCGTCGGTCGAGCCCTCAACGCCGATCGAGCCTGTCGAGCCCCGCTCGGTCCTCGAGCCGGGCTGGCGGGACGGGCTGAACACCGAGGCGACCTGGGACGACGAAGGTCACTTCGTGCCACCGGACCCTCCCCCGCTCCCGCCCGTCGAGCCTCGCCGCAAGCTCGCCTGGATCGGGCTGTTCGGAGGCCCAGCGCTGATGCTTCTCGCCGTTGTCCTCGGCGTGCACTTCCCCGGCTGGCTCATGACGCTCCTGGTCGGAGGGTTCGTCGGCGGGTTCGTCTACCTCGTCGCCACGATGCCCCGGACGCGACCCGGTGACGACTCAGGCGACGACGGCGCGATTGTGTAAGGATCGTCCTTCAGGCCGGTCGAGCCTGTCGAGACCACCAACAGCCAAATAAGAAGGAGCGCGTAGGTGCAGTCGCACGAGACCGTCGAGATCACCGGTCACCTGATGGACACCGGCATCCTGTCGAGGGTGCTCGACGACATCCGGGAGTACGAAGGCGACTATGTGATCGACCGGTTCGACGTCGGTCACGAGGCCCAGGACCTGTCCCACGCCGTCCTCACCGTCGCCGCCGAGGACGACGACGCGTTGCAGCGACTGCTGATGCGGCTCCAGACCCGTGGCGTGAACCAGGTCGACCCCGGTGAGGCACACGTGTCGGAAGCGGAGATGGACGGTGTCTTCCCCGAGGGGTTCTACTCCACGACCAACCTCGAGACCCGGGTGCGCCTGGGCGGCAGGTGGACCAAGGTCGACAACCCCGAGATGGACTGCGGCCTGATCGTCGGGGACGACCGTGTCTACACGCTGCCCATGGCCGACGTGAAGGCCGGGATGAAGGTCGTGTGCGGCGCGTCGGGGATCAAGGTCACCACCCCCATGATCGACAAGAACGCCGAGCACTTCGGCTTCATGGAGTCCGACGTCTCCAGCGAGAAGCCCCAGGCGGTGCTGGTCCGCGGCGTGGCCGAAGGCATGCGCGAGGCCAAGGCGGCCGGCAAGAAGGTGCTGTGGGTCGGTGGACCCGGGGTCGTGCACACGGGCGCCGCGCCCGCGATGATGGCGCTGGTCCACGCCGGGTACGTCGACATCCTCTTCGCCGGCAACGCGCTCGCCACCCACGACATCGAGGCCGCCCTCTACGGCACCTCCCTGGGTGTCGACCTGGCGATGGGCCGGGGCGTCGAGCACGGCCACGAGCACCACATCCGGGCCCTCAACACCATCCGCAAGGAGGGCTCGATCAAGGCGGCGGTCAAGTCGGGCGTCCTGACCGGCGGGATCATGCACGCCCTGGTCACCCACGACAAGGAGTTCGTCCTCGTCGGCTCGGTCCGCGACGACGGCCCGCTGCCGGACGTCTACACCGACGTGATCGACGGCCAGCGGGCGATGCGCGCCAAGCTCAAGGACGTCGGCTTCTGCCTGATGGTGGCGACCATGCTCCACTCGGTGGCGACCGGGAACATCCTGCCGGCGTCGATCCCGCTGGTGTGCGTCGACATCAACCCCGCGACGGTGACCAAGCTCGCCGACCGTGGCTCGTCGCAGGCGCGCGGCATCGTGACCGACGTGGGCCTCTTCCTGGAGCAGCTCGCAGTGGAGCTAGTGCCGGAGTACCGCAACCAGCGGGGCTGAGTCCCGCCGCTCGGGCAGGCGCGTCAGATCGTCAGAGATCGAGGACGGCCAAGACGGGACGGTGGTCGCTCGCCTGGCTCTGCAACGTCAGGGGCACGCCGGGATCTCCATGCTGGATGACCTTCACATTGCCACGCACGAGCAGAGCATCGATCCGCTTCTCAGGGGCAGCGGCCGGAAAGGTCAACCACTCGTCCGACCCGCAGTCGACGAACCCCACCTGCCTAAGACGCCGCCAGCTCCACTGGCCAGGGGGCTGATTGAGATCGCCTCCGAGGACGACCGGTCCTCGGAGGCGGTTGGCGGCTTCGATCACGCGTTCGACGTCGTCCACCCGCCGCTCACGCTCGAGGCTCAGGTGACAGGACACGGCAGCGAACAGCCTCCCCTCGATCCGTAGCTGCGCGGTCGCGATTCCGCGACGCGGCCGAAAGGGCGGCGTCCACAGGGTGTACGCGTCGAAGGACTTGACCCCGATCCGATCACTGACCGCGATCATGTTCGACCCGGCCTCGCGGCCGCCGACGATCCAGCGCATCCCCCACTTCTCGGCGAGCTTGCGGCACTGTCGCTTCCAGAGGACAGGTGTCTTCGGGGTCTCGTTGACGAGGAGCACGTCCGGCTTCGCCTCGCGGATCACCTGATGCAGGGTTGCGCCGCTCTGTCCGCCCATGAGGATGTTGTAGGTCATCACCCGGACCTGCGTCATGCGTCAGATGTTCCCATGCTCCGTACGGTCACGTTTGATAGCCACCACGCCTAGCCGAGTCTGCCCACAGGCTGCCCGTTCATCACATCAGGGCAGACCTCGCAAGGTCGGCAGCACCGACAAAACCGGCATCCGGCCCGAGCTCCGCACGGACGATTGGCGGTTCGGGCCGGAAGCCTCGGCCGGTGAGCGTACGCCCCAGAGCTTCGCGCGCAGGTCCGAGCAGCAGGTCCCCGGCCTCGGACACTCCGCCACCCACGATGATGATCTCTGGGTCGAACGCTGCGGTCAGACTCGCCAGACCGCGACCAAGCCACTCGCCGACCTCTTGGAACAGCTCTATGGCCGCCGGGTCTCCTGCGTTGGCGGCTTCGGTGACCAGCGGACCCGTGAGCTTGTCGGGATCCTCCGCGACGAGCTGCCGCAGGCTGTACGCCGCGGGGGATCGCCCTTCGACGAGCTCCCGAGCTTCTCGCACGAGGGTGTTCCCGCTGGAGTACTGCTCCCAGCAGCCTCGGTTGCCGCACTCACAACGCCGACCGCCGCGGACGACCTGCATGTGCCCGAACTCGCCCGCCATCCCGTGTCCACCTCGGAACACCTCACCGTTGATGATGAGCGCGCCGCCGATGCCGGTGCCCAGGGTCACGCAAAGGATGTCACGATAGCCGCGTCCCGCTCCAAACCGAAGCTCTGCCCAGGCGGTCGTGTTCGCGTCGTTGTCAACGAGGACAGGTACGCCGAGCCGATTCTCCAAGCGCCGCCTTCAGAGGCTCGTTGCGCCACGACAGGTGCGGTGAGAAGAGCACAGTCTCGTGTGCTGCGTCCACGAAGCCGGCCGCGCCGACACCCACAGCGCCGACGGGATGATGGGCCGCTAACTCCTGCACGGCCTCCACGATGGTGCTTTCGACGACGTCGGGGCTCCTGCTCCGGTGCGGGGTCTCGAGGCGCACCCTCGCCGAGATTGTTCCGTCCACGGAGACGACACCGGCTAGCACCTTGCTGCCACCGATGTCGACTCCGACAACCGAAGAGAATGTTCATCGCTGTTGAGCACATGGGCCACAATCATTGCAGTTCGATCGCGAAAGCCCGGCGACCACCGCCCATCACCCGAATGGGCTATTTCTCACCGATTCTTCCCCTGCGTCCACCACTGCCTAATAACGTCGGCAACGGGTGGAATAGAGGGGATGTCTATGTCTGGTCGTGCGATCAGTTCTACGCTTCAACAGGGGACGCGAAAGCGCCAGGAGCGCGGTGCCGTGGCGGTGGAGTTCGCCTTGGTGCTTCCCATACTTGCAATGCTGATGATGGGAATCGTGACCTTCGGCCTGGCCTACAACGATCACCTCGCCCTTACGAACGCCATACGCGAGGCCTCTCGCTTTGGTGCGACGACGGTGAACGACTCCAACTGGGACGACGCCGTGGTCGACCGGGCGCAGGACGTGTACATGAACGGGACCCGCAGTTTGGCCGACGGCGAGATCTGCGTCGAACTGCTCGAACACACCGGCGACGTGAGCCCTGCCGGCGCGGACGATGTCAAGCAATCGAACGGCACCTGCCCGGTTGCGGTCGGAACTGCCCCCGCTATTCCCAAAGGCGTCCTGCCCGGCGAATGCATTGTCCGAGTTTGGGCATCGACACCGGCCAAGTTGAATATCGCGATTGCGTCGTGGGACATCTCCCTGGGCGCAAGGTCTGTCTCGTACTTTGAGAGGAAGCCATGCGTAGCGCCCGCGATCCCCTGAGCCGTAGACGAAGCCAGTTCGATGAACAAGGGGCTGTGGCCATCATCGTCGCTTTGGCGATGGTGATGCTGTTAATCGTCGTCGCGATGGTGCTGGACTTCGGCATCGTGCGGGTAGACCGACAGGCGAACAAGTCAGCTGCTGACTCCGCCACCCTTGCCGGCTTGCGCGGACTTGACATGGGTGATGGCTTGGCACACCCCTATGTTGGCGTGTGCCAGGCTGTGCGCTATCTGCAGACGAACGATCCTGAGCTGTCAGGACTGACCGGTTCGTGGAGCGACGGAAACGGTGCCTCCCAGAGCGACGGGTGCACGACAGCGGCTCTCGCCGACGTGACCTGTACGCCGGGGAACCAATCCACGTGGGCTCGCTTCGTAGGAACAGATGGATCCGGCCGCATCTCGGTCCGTATTCAAAGTGGCTACCTGCTCACGGATGGCGGCTTCCCCGAGGAGAACCTGCCCGCGCTCCAGACCGATACGGGTGACGCCGCTCAACAGGGATGTGACCACCTCGCAGTCATCATCAGCGAGACGCGCAAGCCGGGGCTGGGCAGTCTTGCCACATCAAGCGATCTCGTAAGCCGGATCCGGTCAGTCGGCCGCGTCCAGGTCGGCGAAGAGGGCCAGGGAGCGGTTGCTCTCCTGCTGCTCGAACGGTCCAACTGCAACGTGCTCGATGCGGATGGCGCCGGGTCCGGCATCTTGGTCCACGGCAATGGCGACATGCCTGGCATGATCCACGTCGACAGCCTCGGCAATGGCTCGGACTGCACGTCGAACAAGATCCTGAACGGCAATCACCCCAACGGCATCGTTGCAGAACAGGCAGAGACCGGAAGCCCTGTGGCCGATGCGATCCTCAGCGTGCGGGCGTTGAGCCGGACACCAGGTGCCGTGCCCGGAAACGCGTCCGACCCCTATCCGGACGTCATCGCGCAGCCATCACCCCCGAACGAGCCGACTGGTCGTGGCCTGATCACACGTTCCCCTGTCGACAACCGATGGCTGAACGGAGTTCGCACCGTCGTCAATGGCGCAGCTGCCAACTGGCTCACGCCGCCCGCAGCGAGCCCCGGCGCGGTCGCATGGGAGACCAACTGCACCGGTGGAAGCGGGCCATCGAACGCCGCCACGTTGACCGCCCCGGTTGTCGTGTTCGACTGCGCGGACGCAGGCAAGAACTACCCCGACGTTACGTTGGCTGCGAACAAGGTGATCTTCCGGCAGGGACTCTGGATCTCCTCCAACTTCAAGATGCCCAACGCGTCCGAGGTCTACGTCGGTGGGGTCCCTGGAGGCGCCGCGATCTCGGTCAAGAACAACGCCTCCTTCCAGATGCATACCGCCGGCCGGACGGTATCGCCTCCTCTGGGGTTCAGCCATCCGCTGTGCACCGACGCGAACACCTCCGGGCGCGGAAAACTGGTGATTGGTGCTGGGAACATCGAAATGAGCGCGAGCACGGCCCACATGCAGATGTGCAATACGACCACCGTCATGATGGGCAACCAGACCGATGGTTGTCTGCCGGCATCAACGCCGACGCCTCCGACCACCAACCTGTGCGACTCCTTCATCAACGTCACTGGTGGCGACCTCGACTGGACGGCGCCCGACGAGCTCGACGCGATCCCTGCGGGCCAGGAGGCGGCGAACTGGGACCAGTTGGAGGACCTCGCCTTTTGGTCAGAGGCGGAGGACAACTCGAACTCGACCAACCATCGAATTATGGGTGGTGGCGCTATGCACCTCGCCGGCGTGTTCATGATCCCGAATGCCAATCCGGTGATCATCGGCGGCGGGGGTACTCAGCTCGTGGAGAGATCCCAGTACGTCGCCCGCCGACTCACCGTCAACGGCGGCGGCACGCTGGACATGCAGCCGGACCCCCAGGACAGCTTCACCATTCCGATCATTGGCGGTTTCGAGTTGGTTCGCTGAGCAGCGCTTGGCTGAGAGGTGTTATGGGCGCCGCACGAGGTCGGCAGCGCCGATCATGCCCGCCCGGTTGCCCAGTTCCGCCTTGCGGATCTGGAGCTCGGGCCGGTAGGTGCGGCCGGTCAGGTTCCGGCGGAAGTGGGACCTGATCGGCTCGATCAGCAGGTCACCGGCCTCGGAGACACCACCGCCGATCACGACGACGGCAGGGTCGAGCACGGCGGTGAGAGTGGCGATGCCCTCGCCCAGCCATCGACCGAGGGTTTCCAGCTGCTCGATGGCGAACTCGTCGCCGTCCTGCGCCGCCTCGGTGATCAGAGGGCCAGTGATGGCATCGATGTCTCCACCTGCGAGGTCAAGCAACCGCCGCGCCATGAGCGAACCTTGACCGGCCAGCTCGCGGGTCTCGCGAACGAGTGCCGTGCCGCTGGCGTACTGCTCCCAGCACCCGCGGTTGCCACAACCGCAGACCAGCCCGTCCGGCACCATCCGGATGTGGCCTATCTCGGCCGCGACACCGAAGGCTCCTCGGTGTAGTTCGCCGTCCAGGACGATGCCGCCGCCGACACCGGTCCCGACCGTCACCAGCATGAAGTCGTCGACATCGGCGCCTGCACCGAAGGTGAACTCCCCCCAGGCGGCGGCGTTGGCGTCGTTCTCGACGACCACGGGCAGACCGAGCCGCGCCTCCAGATCGTGCTTGAGGTGCTCGTCCCGCCAGGCCAGGTTCGGCGCGAACAGCACGGTCGCCCTCTTGACGTCGACGAACCCGGCCGCGCCGATGCCGACTCCCTCGATGTCGTGCGATCCCCGCAGTTCGGTGACGAGGTCGTCAATCGTGCGCTCGATGTCGTCCGTGTCGGTCGCCGGTGACTCGTGACGAGCGGTCGCGAGCACCTTTCCCGAGTCGTCGACCACTCCCCCGGCGATCTTCGTTCCGCCGACGTCGATCCCCACTGTCAGTCCCACTGATCGCCCTCCCAGTCGCCTTCGTCGCTCAGGTCGATCTTCTCGACCGTCGATTCCGGCCGACGCTTCTCACTCGAGTCTGGGGCATGGGTCGCCATGGCGGTTGCCAGAGCCTGCACGAACGACGACGCAGCGGACGACAGGTGCTGTTTGACCTCGGGGCTGATCCCCCGGGCCGCGGAGATGACCTGACAGACCGGGCAGTACTGGCAGTCCTTGCTGCCGGTGGCGATGTGCTCGTTGACCGAGTGCATGGCCGAGGCGGCACCCGCCGCAGCATCAGCGGCAGCGTTCCCGTAGTCACTACCGCTCTCGCGGGCCCAACCCTGGAGAGCCGCCAGCAGCTTGACGGCTTCCTCGCCGACGCTGCCGACCGGCTCCTTCTCGTCGTCGCTCACTCCGACTCCCCACCTGCTGCAGCCTGGAACCGGACCTGGAGCGCCCCCTCGTCCATCCGCGCCCCCACGATCGTCTGCTTCCCTAGGGCCGACGGAAGAGCGAGAACGCGCCGGTAGGACCCCACGGTCACGACGAGCTCGTCGCCATGCCTCGCCAGGTCGATGTCTGTCTTCGCGACGAAGGGTAGTGCGATCCGCAGGGTGGTCCCGGACTCGGTCCGACGGATGGTCATCGGTCCCTCCCCGACGGGCGCGGCCAGCGGGTCGTCGTCGCCGTACGCCGCGGTGGCGAACGCCGCGAGCTCCGCGACGCCGACCGGCTCGCAGGGACGGTACGCCGAGCGCCAGATCGGCAGGTCGGCGAACGACTGCTCCACCTCGCCGAGCACCTCGGTCTGGGCGGAGACCCACTGCTTGCGCCAGGCGTCGGAGCCGGCTTCTGGAAAGACACGGTTCGCCACGACCCCGTCGACCCGGTAGCCGAAGAGCGACAGGGTGGTCAGGGAGCGTCGCGCCTCGGCCACGACCATCATCTCGGGAGTGAGCACGAGCCGGACGCTCGACTCCTTACCGGTGAGGATGTCGTGCACCTCCTCGAGGTCGCGGTGCAGCCGCTCCACCGCATCGAAGACGGAGTCGTGGGGCATGGGCACACCGGCCGCCTTCGCGAGCACCGGCTTGAGCGCCTTCACCACCCGCCGCTCCATCGGGAAGACCCGGTCCATGTACCAACCGAGAGCCTCGGGGAGCGCGAGCAGGCGCAGCGTCTCCGCCGTGGGCGCGCAGTCGACGACGATGACGTCCCACTTGCCCGACGTCGCGTGTGACCTCAACTCGAGAAGGGCGAGCACCTCCTCGGCACCGGGGATGACCGTAAGTTCCTCCGCGGTGATCGGGTCGACCCCGGCCGCGTCGAGGACCGAGAGCATGTAGCCCTGGATCTCGGTCCAGGAGCGCTCGAACCGACGCTGGGCGTCGACCTGCTGCACGAAGAGGTCGGTGTCCACCTCGGTGGGCTCGCTGCCGATGGGCACGCCGAACGCGTCCGCGAGTGAGTGGGCCGCATCCGTCGAGAGCACGAGGGTGCGTTCACCACGAAGCGCGGCCATGGTCGCCGTACCCGCGGCTGCCGTTGTCTTTCCGACGCCGCCCTTCCCGGTGAAGAGGATGATCCGCACAGGCTCAGTCAGGCCAGCGACTCGACGCGCTTCTTGAGCCCCTTCAGGGCGTTGTCGACGATGACCTTCTCGGCCTTGCGCTTGAGCATGCCGATCATCGGGATGGCGACGTCCACAGCCAGTCGATAGGTCACCTCAGTCGAGCCGTCGCCACGGTCCGCGAGCTCGTAGGTGCCGTCCATTGCCTTCATCATCCGGCCTTCGACGAGCTGCCAGTGCACGGCCTCGTCGCCTTCCCAGATGTAGCTGAGGGTGTACTGGTCCTTGATGGGGCTGGCGTCGAGCTCGAAGTAGACCCGCTCGACCTCACCGTCGGCGTTCTCGTCCAGGACCACGGCCACCTTCACCCCCTGAACCCACTCGGGGTAGGCGGGGAAGTCAGCGATGACGGCCATCACCGAGGACGGGTCGGCGTGGACCACGATGCTCGAAGTCGTCTGTTCAGCCATGGCGTTGGGCGCCCCCTACCTCGAAGAAGACATGTGTGGCGTGAGCGTACCGGATGGCCTCTCGTGGCCGGCGTCACAGCATCCGGGGGCGCGATCAACGGTGCTAGGAGCCGAGGTGATCTCGACGGTAACGTGCGACGTGTTGATGTTGCCGGCCTGAGGAGAACCGCGTGCGTGAGTACACGACGCCCTTGACCATCGAGATCCCCCAGACCGGGAACCTGACAGACGACATCGTCTTCAATGCGACTGAGTACCCGGAGACGGTGTCGTTCAGCCGCAGGACCGGCAACGGCTGGGCGGACGTCACTGCTGCCCAGTTCCTCGAGGAGGTCCGGGCCGTCGCCAAGGGCCTCATCGCCGCCGGGATCGGCGAGGGCGACCGGGTCGGGCTGCTCTCGAAGACCCGCTACGAGTGGACACTCTTCGACTACGCCATCTGGTTCGCCGGCGCGGTGACCGTCCCGATCTACGACAGCTCGTCCGCGGAGCAGATCGAGTGGATCCTCACCGACTCGGGCGCCACGGCTGTCGTCGCCGAGACGGACACGCACCTTGCCCGGATCGCCGAGGTCCGCGACACCCTGACCGCGCTGAACCACGTCTGGTCCCTCGACGACGGCGCTGTCGACGTACTGACCTCCCTCGGCTCGGACGTCGACGACGCCGAGCTTGAGAGCCGAAGGACGGCAGCGACTCCGGAGTCGCTCGCAACCATCATCTACACCTCCGGCACCACCGGCCGCCCGAAGGGCTGCATGCTCACGCACGGCAACTTCATGTTCGAGCTCGGTGTCGCGGTGCACCAGGAGCATGAGGTCTTCGAGGTCGAAGGGGCCGCGACCCTCCTGTTCCTCCCCCTCGCGCACGTCTTTGCCAGGATCATCCAGATCGGCGCGGTCAAGGCACGCGCCCGGATGGGCCACTCGGCGGACGTCAAGAACCTCCTCGACGACCTCGGCACGTTCAAGCCGACCTTCATCCTGGCCGTCCCGCGTGTGTTCGAGAAGGTGTTCAACACGGCCTCGCAGAAGGCAGCCGCAGACGGCAAGGGCAGGATCTTCGACCTGGCGGCGGACACCGCCATCGCCTACAGCCGAGCCCTCGACTCCGGGAGGCCCGGGCTCGGGCTCCGCGTGAAGCACGCGATCTTCGACAAGCTCGTCTACGGCAAGCTGCGCACAGCACTAGGCGGCCGGTGCGGCTACGCGATGTCCGGGGGCGCTCCCCTGGGCGAGCGGCTCGGCCACTTCTACCGTGGCATCGGCCTGATCGTGCTTGAGGGATACGGCCTCACCGAGACCACCGCAGCCATCACCATCAACGTCGGGGGTGACTCCAAGATCGGGACCGTTGGGCGGCCGATGGAGGGCACCACGATCCGGGTGGGTGAGGACGGCGAGATCCTGGTCAGGGGCGGTCAGGTGTTCACCGGCTACTGGAACAACGAGGTCGCCACCAAGGAGGCGCTCACCCCGGAGGGCTGGTTCCACACCGGCGACCTGGGTGAGATCGACGACGAGGGCTTCGTGCGGATCACCGGCCGGAAGAAGGAGATCATCGTGACCGCCGGCGGCAAGAACGTCGCCCCGACCGTGCTCGAGGATCGGATCCGCTCCCACTACCTCGTGAGCCAGTGCATGGTCGTCGGCGACGGGCAGCCGTTCATCGCGGCGCTGGTCACCATCGACCCGGAGTCGCTGCCGACGTGGGCCGAGCAGCACCAGAAGACCGGCGGGCTCGCCGACCTCCTCGACGACCCTGATCTGCTCACCGAGATCGAGCGAGCCGTCGAGGAGGCCAACAAGGCCGTGTCCAAGGCCGAGTCCATCCGCAAGTTCACGATCCTTCCGGTGGACTGGACCGAGGAGGGTGGCCAGCTCACGCCGAGCCTGAAGCTGAAGCGGAACGTCGTGATGCGCGAGTTCCGGGCCGACGTCGAGGCGCTCTACTCCAAGTAGCCTGCTCAGTCTCACGTCGGGCATCTGTTTGCGGTCGCCGTCCCAAGCGCCTATCCCCTCTGGCTTGATGTGCACGCCATGCGAATGACCGAGCCGAAGAGTGCGCGTCCATAGTCCTAATAGACCAGGTCAGGGTGTCTCTGGGCCTAAATCCTCCATTTCCGAGACGTACGTGCTGGTTTGAGGAAATCTTGAGTCTGGGCCTCTAGGGGAAGGCCTTGGGGAGAGGGCAAGGGACCGTTTCGGGAGCTTGTCTGCGAGCCACACGACTAGCAGATATCGGATGGACGCATGGGACGCAGGACAGTTCTCTTGATCGTGGCCATGGTGGTGGCCGCACTCGGCAGCTCTTTGGTGTTCCTGTACGTACAGAACGCGGACGCTCGGGCGAGCGAGAAGTACGACATGGTCCAAGTGCTCAAGTCCGTGGCGGTGATCAACCCCGGCGAGACCCTGGGCGATGCGCAGCAGGCAGGGAAGATCGAGATGGGGAAGGTCACGAGCGGTGACGCCCTCGCCGGCGCGCTCACCAGCACCACGGACATGAGCAACAAGGTCGCGCTGAGCACGATCTTCCCGGGTGAGCAGATCATCAGCGGGAAGTTCGGAGAGCCCGGGGAGCAGAAGGTCCTCACCATTCCTGACGGCAAGCTGGCGATCTCCGTCAACCTGACCGACCCCGCCCGCGTCGCAGGATTCGTCCAGCCTGGCGCCGAGGTCGCCATCTTCCTCAGCGCCGAGCCTGAGTCGATCGACCTCAACACTGGCGTGACCAAGAAGCTTCCGGAGTTCACCCGGCTGCTGCTCCCTCGCGTTCAGGTGATCGGCGTCGGCACGACGACTGTCATCCCGACGACGAAGACGGATGAAGCCGGTCAGCAGACGACCGAGCAGTTGCCGCGCACGCTCATGACCCTCGCGGTCGACCAGGACGAGGCGGAGCGGATCATCTACGCCGCCAAGAACGGCGAGGTCGCTTTCGGACTCCTCACTGACAAGTCGACGGTCAAGTCCGGTCCGGGCGTCACTGCTACCGACATGTTCAAGTGAGCTGACGTGCCTACCATTGTCGAACGCCTCGACACCAACGCCGACCTCTTCGTGTCGGCCATTGGTGCCCACGCCAAGGTCGTACCGTCTCTCGACGAGCTGAAGCAACAGCTCGCAGACGATCCGGACGAGTACGCAATCGTCCTCGGTCCCGCAGTCGACCTCGACGCTGCCGCAGCCCTGGCAGACACGCTGCGCGTCACCCGCCCTGCCACGAGCGTCATCCTCGTCCGAAGGCGAGTCGACACCAGCGTTCTCGCCGAAGCACTCCGATCCGGCATGCGGGAAGTCGTCGAGGAACGTGATCTGACCGGGCTGACCGAGGCCGTCCGCCGCGCCAAGGAGGTGTGGGAAGCCCTTAACGGACCCGCTGTGGGCGGGGACGACTCCACGGGCGGCAAGCAGATCACCGTCTTCTCGTCCAAGGGTGGGGTCGGGAAGACGACCCTGGCGGTCAACCTTGCGCTGGCTCTTGCCGACGGCGGCCAGAAGAAGGTCGTGCTGGTCGACCTCGACCTGGCCTTCGGTGATGTGGCCATCACGCTGCAACTGTTCCCCGCGCGAACCATCGCGGACACGGTCCCGATGGGGTCCGGACTCGACATCGGCGCGCTCGAAACGCTGCTGACCCCTCACAAGGACCACGTCAGTGCTCTGGTGGCACCGGTCCAGCCAGACGCCAAGGACACCATCCCTCCGGCGTTGGTCGGGAAGATCCTGCGCCTGTTGAAGTCGGACCATGACTTCGTCGTGGTGGACTCGGCACCGGCTTTCGACGAGCACGTCCTCCAGGCGCTCGACGACTCGGACGAGATCCTGCTCGTGACCACGCTCGACGTTCCGACCTTGAAGAACGTGAAGATCGCGGTCGAGACGCTGGACCTTCTGAACATCCCCAATCTCCAGGCGCCGGCTCGTCCTCAACCGAGCTGACGACAAGGTGGGGCTCACTGCCGAGAAGGTGGAGAGCACCCTGGGCATGAAGATCGCCGCCTCCATCCCGACCTCCTCGCAGGTCGCCAACTCGACGAACTCCGGCGAACCGATCATGGTCGCATTTCCTCGTCACCCGGTGAGCCAGGCGGTCGCGTCACTCGCCCGCGACCTGGCTGCCACCAGTGATGCGAGCGGCGATGCCGTCCAGGTGCCGCGGCCTGGTTCTCGCAAGAACACCGACTCCGCACCGCGACGCCGCGGACTTCTCCGTCGAACCGGGAGCTGATGACCATGAGCAGCCTCACTGACCGCTTGGCCAGGGCGTCGCGCGACCGCGGGACCACCGTTGTAGCGACCGACGATGTGCCTCAGATGAACGGGAAGCGACCCGGATCGGGCAAGGGACACGAGCAGGACCCGTTCAACAAGTTGAAGTCGGACGTCCACACACGACTGCTGCAGGAGCTCGGTCCCAAGCTCTACGACTCGGAGACCACGCAGACAGAGCTCGAGCAGATGGTTCGAGCAGCACTCCAGGATGTCATGGCGGAGAACGAAACGCCGCTCACGGCAGCCGACCGCGCCCGGATCACTCAAGACATCGCCGACGACATCCTCGGCTACGGCCCCATTGAGCCATTCCTCCGTGACCCCGACCTGACCGAGGTCATGGTCAACGGACCGGATGACATCTGGATCGAGCGTGGCGGGCGGCTCCAGAAGGTCGAGGGTTCGTTCAACGACGAGGCACACCTACGCCGCACGATCGACAAGATCGTCTCCCGGATTGGGCGTCGAGTGGACGAGTCCAGCCCGATGGTGGATGCCCGTCTGCCAGACGGCAGCCGCGTGAACGCGGTCATCCCACCGTCTGGCGGTCGATGGGTCACTGCTGACGATCCGTAAGTTCTCGGCCGACCCGTACACCGTCCAGGATCTGATTGCCTTCGGTTCGTTCACCGAGAGAACGGCGCAGTTCCTCGAGGCCTGCGTCAAGGGCAAGCTGAACATCATCGTTTCCGGCAGCACCGGCGCAGGAAAGACGACGACGCTGAACGTGCTCTCCTCGTTCATCCCGAGCGACGAGCGCATCGTCACGATCGAGGATGCGGCTGAGCTCCAGCTTCACCAGGACCACGTGCTGCGGCTGGAGTCGCGTCCGGCGAACATCGAGGGCAAGGGTGCGGTCGACATCCGCGACCTGGTGAAGAACTCGCTGCGCATGCGCCCCGACCGAATCGTCGTCGGCGAGGTCCGAGACTCAGCCGCTCTCGACATGCTTCAGGCGATGAACACGGGTCACGACGGCTCGATCTGTACGATCCACTCCAACGGACCGCGAGACACACTCGCACGTATCGAGACCATGGTGCTCATGGCGGGCATGGACCTCCCCATGCGCGCCATCCGCGAGCAGGTCGCCTCCGCGGTGGACGTCATCGTGCACCAGAGCCGTCTGAAGGACGGTTCGCGCAGGATCACCCACGTCACCGAGGTCGAGCGGATGGAGGGTGACGTCATCACGCTCCAGGACATCTTCATCTACGACCACTCCCTCGGCTTCGACGAGAACGGCAGGAGCCTCGGCCGGTTGCGCTCCACGGGGCTGCGACCCAAGTTCCTGGAGAAGTTGTCCCACGCGAACGTTCACGTCGATCCCATGCTCTTCGCTATGGACGGGATGTGACCATGCGGAGGGGGTTTGGCCATCGAGCGAGGGTGCGCATGCGACTGGTGCCGCTACTTGCCTCAATCGCAGCGACCGCCCTCATGGCGGCGCCTGCGCATGCCGCCACTGAGGGCACTATCGACCACGTGGAGACCTCGGACGGCGTAGTCCGGGTTCTCTACTCCATTCCAGGCATCGGCGAGGGAGTGGAGCCAGACCTCGACTCACTTGCCGTGACCGTCGATGGTTCGCCGGTCGACGCGACGGCGGATCTGGCTTCGGACTCGAGTGAGGGCGTGCGACGCACGGCGATTCTCGCGATCGATGTCAGCAACAGCATGCGCGGAGAGAGGTTCGAGCAGGCGAAGGTCGCCGCTCGGACCTACCTCGAGACCGCCCCGATCGACGTCTTCGTCGGCATCGTCACCTTCGCGGGTGAGGTCGAGATCGTCCAGGAGCCAACCCTCGACCGGGATGCATCCATCGCCTTGCTGGACACCCTGACCCTGTCGGCCAAGACCCGGTTGTACGACGGCATCTCACAAGCCGTGCGAACCGCAGGTGACCAGGGCCAGCGCAGCGTGCTCGTGCTCTCTGACGGCGCTGACACCTCGACCACTCCCCTGGACGACATCGCCGCGCAGGTCGAGGAGTCGGACGTCCGGGTCGACGTCGTCGCACTCGCTCAGTCCGACCGTCAGCTCGAGCGCCTCGAGCGGATCGCACTGGCCGGTGGCGGACGAGTCCTCACCGCTGACGAACCGGAGGCACTCGCCGAGGTCTTCGCGAGCCAGGCGAACGCGCTGGCCAAGCAGGTGCTCGTCACGTTCGACGTCCCTGAGGACCAGGCCGGAACCGAAGGAACACTTGCGGTCTCACTCGACGCCGGCGGCGACACCTACACGGACTCCGCCTTCGTCACGATCAAGGGCGCTGCTACTCCTGAGCATGCTCCGCAGACACCGCTAGCTGTGGCTCCGCCACGGTTCGCGATCACCGCGGAGACGATGTTCCTGGGGCTGGGCCTGGCCACGCTCGCCGGGTTGTTCGTCCTCCTCAGCGCCTTCGGTGTCTTCACGAAGCAGAAGCAGCAGACCCTCGAAGAACGTATCGCCGCCTACAAGCGCACCGGCGGCTCACGGTCGGGGCACAGAGGGCCGGGCAGCCCACAACCGGCTCAGGGAGTCGGTGAGCAGGCGGTCGGGATGGCACAGAAGGCGCTCGACAGCAACAAGGGCCTTGAGGCTGCCCTGGGCGGCCGACTGGAGGCTGCCGGGCTCAAGATGAAGCCCGCCGAGTGGCTGCTCGCGCACGTGGGCGCCGCTTTCGGCGTTGCCCTGCTGGGCCTTCTGCTCAGCTCGGGCAACATCGTCGTGACAGTCCTGATGCTGGTTGCCGGTGCACTGCTGCCGTGGCTCTACCTCGGATTCAAGCGGAAACGCCGCGTCAAGGCGTTCAACGGCCAACTCGCGGACACGCTTCAGCTGATGGCCGGCAGCCTGTCCGCGGGTCTGTCGCTCGCCCAGTCGGTCGACACCGTGGTCCGCGAAGGCACGCGAGCCAATCTCGGCTGAGTTCCGGCGTGCACTCGTGGAGACCCGGCTGGGCGTCGACATCGAGGACGGTCTCGAGTCAATCGCTGCACGGATGGAGAGCGACGACTTCAAGTGGATCGTGATGGCGATCCGCATCCAGCGGGAGGTCGGCGGCAACCTGGCCGAACTGCTGCTGAGCGTCGCGGGAACCATCCGGGAGCGGGAGTACCTCCGCCGACAGGTCAAGGCGCTCTCTGCAGAAGGCCGGCTCTCAGCCCTGATCCTGGGCGGCCTTCCCCCGGTCTTCCTGCTCTATCTGTCGTTGACGAACTTCGACTACGTCCAGCCGATGTTCACCAGCCTGCTCGGTTGGGTCATGCTCGGCACGATGACAGGAATGATGATCGTCGGCGGTTTCTGGCTGTCGAAGACGGTCAAGGTGGAGGTGTGACATGGCAATCTCGACAGTGATGCTGATCGTCGGGCTCGGCGCCATCTTCATCGCGCTGGTTCTCTCGCTGACTGCGATCGGTGTCTTTACCAACGAAGCCCGCGGGGTCAGCAAGTCCCTGGCCGTCGTCCAGGCGTTCACAACTGCCCCAGAGCAACTCAAGAAGGAGCTCGAGCCGTCTTTCAACGACCGGGTTCTGACGCCGCTCCTCAACCGCTTCGTGGAGATCGGGAAGAAGTTCACCCCGGCGGACCACGGAGAACGGATCCGGCAGCGACTCGACATCGCCGGCAACCCGCCGGGCTGGACCGTCGACCGCGTCACGTCCCTGAAGTTCGTGGGCTTCGCGGTGTTCCTCGGCGTCAGTCTCATGATGTGCCTCGCCTTTGGAGCCGGGATCGGCCCCGCGTTGGCTGTTTGTGTCATCGCCGCACTCATCGGATACCTGGCACCCAACTTCTACCTGTACCAGAAGGGCTACGACCGCACCGAGAAGGTCGCCCGTGCTCTCCCGGACGCACTCGACCTGCTGACCATCTCGGTTGAGGCCGGACTCGGCTTCGACGCGGCCCTCTCCCACGTGGCGCGGAACACCGAAGGCCCGCTGGCCGACGAGTTCGCCCGGGTGCTCCAGGAGATGCAGATCGGACTCGGCCGTTCGAACGCACTGCGTGCCCTCGGTGACAGGACCAACGTTTCGGAACTTCGCGGCTTCGTCTCATCCATGGTTCAGGCGGATGCCTTCGGCATCCCAATCGGTCAGGTGCTCCGCGTCCAGTCCAGTGAGATCCGGCTCAAGCGTCGCCAGCGGGCAGAGGAGCTCGCACAGAAGGTTCCGGTCAAGATCCTGTTTCCGCTCATGCTCTGCATCCTCCCCTGTCTCTTCATCGCGGTGATGGGGCCGGCGGTGATCGGGGTCATGAACAGCCTGCGCGGTGGTGGGTAGTTGAACCGTTTCGACCGCATCAACATTGCGAGTCGAGCCTTCTGCACCGCCGCCATTTTCGGGTTGAGTCTGCTCACAGCAGACGCAGTGGCTCTTCAGGGAACCATCATGCTCGCTGCCATCGCGGCTTCCGCGAGCTGGTTGGCGCTGGCGACGCGGATTCCAGAGGCCTGGATCGCGGCCGGTGAAGCGTTGCTGGTCGGTCTGCTGATCGCGCTCATCCTCCCTAGCTCGGGGGGCCTCCTACTGCTCCCCTACCTCGCTGTGCCTTGCCTCATCGCGGGAATATCGCGTGGACTTGTGGGGGCCGTTCTTGTCATTGTCGCGGAGGCTGTTTCCGTGCTTCTGGTGCTCGTCCCGTTCGATGTCGACGAGATTCGTGACCGGGCGAGCCTCACCGGCCCGTGGTTCCTGACGAGTCTCGGTGTCGGGCTACTGGGCGCCTGGCTGCGCCAGCTGGGCAAGGCTCCAACGACACCTCACTCGGACGGTTCCTACGAGTCGGCACGTCGACTGCTGACACAGCTTCGCACCGTCGCTCGGCGGCTCTCGGCCGGCCTCGACCCAGTGAGCATGGCTTCGCAGCTGCTGACTACGGTGCACGAGCAGCTGGGTGACCACCAGTCAGCTGTCTTCGTCCGCACCGACGGGGGCCGGCTGACACCTCTGGCCTATCGCGGAACCCCCTCGGGCCAGCCGCTGTCGTCGGCGGATCCCCTGCTGGAACGCTGTTGGGCAGAGATGGAGGCCGTACACGGCGAAGTAAGGGTGAGCAATGCGATCGGTATCCACCGTTGCGCTCTGCCGCTCCGCGCAGGGTCGCGCATGATCGGAGTCGTGCTCAGTGACACTGCGGAGCCTCCTGCGGAAGAGTTCATCAAGCCGTTGATGACCGCGATCGACGAACACAGCCTGCGTCTCGACACGGCACTGACGTTCGACGAGGTCCGCACTATCGCAGCGACCGAGGAGCGCCAACGGCTCGCTCGCGAGATACACGATGGGGTCGCTCAGGAGGTCGCATCGTTGGGTTACCTCGTGGACGATCTGGCTGCCACCGCGACGGACGAGACCCAGCGCAACAAGCTGCGCGAGCTGCGCATTGAGCTGACCAAGGTGGTCAGTGACCTACGGCTGTCGATCTTCGACTTGCGCAGCGAGGTCGACGCGACCGCCGGCCTCGGCGCGGCGCTATCGGACTACGTACGGCGGGTTGGCTCCCGCTCCGACATGACGGTGCACCTCACCCTCGACGAAGCACCCGACCGGCTGCGGCGAGATGTCGAGAGCGAGATCCTGCGCATCGCCCAAGAGGCCATCACCAACGCCCGCAAGCACTCCGGGGCGGAGAACCTCTGGGTCAACTGCCGTGTGCATCCGCCGTTCGTGAGGTTGGAGGTCAGCGACGACGGCGACGGGTTGGGTGCGGGGCGCGACGACTCCTACGGCATCCACATCATGCGCGAGCGTGCCGAACGGATCTCAGCGGACCTGCGGATAGACGGTGACACCGACAGGCCGGGGCGTGGCACACACGTCACCGTGACAGTCGGTGAGTTTCCGACCACGAACCAGTCCGACGAAATCAAGAGGGGAGAGACATGGCAAGCTCTGAGGTGACCACGGTGCTGCTCGTCGACGATCACGACCTGATTCGCCAGGGCCTCGCCCGTGCGTTCGAACGCGATCCAGGGTTCGAGATAGTCGGCCAGGCCGGCTCGGTTGTGGAGGGCAAGGGGCTCGCGGCGAAAATGCGGCCCGATGTCGTGGTGACTGATGTCCGCCTCCCGGACGGCACCGGTCTCGACCTCGTCAAGGCCCTGCGGGCGGAGAGCAAGGAGATCGGGCTGGTGGTTCTGACGATGTACGCCGGCGACGAGCAGCTCTTCGCAGCCCTTGAAGCCGGCGCGTCGGCCTTCGTTGCGAAGGATGCGCCCGCGGACGACGTGGTCGCCGCCGCACGCCATGCGTCGGTATCCCCCTGCTCGTTCGCCGCGACCAACCTTGCGGACGCCATGCGACGCCGAATGTCACCCACCGGTCCGCAGCTCTCGCCCCGCGAGGCCGAGGTCCTGAGACTCCTCGCTGAGGGGCTGGGCGTATCTGCAATTGCACGGACTCTGTTCGTCAGCGAGTCCACAGCGAAGACCCACATCTCCAAGATCTACGAGAAGCTCGGCGCAGCGAACCGTGCCCAAGCAATCATGAACGCGATCCGAACTGGTCTGCTAACAGACCAGGACTAGCAGTGACGAAGAAAACGCGCGAAATGGTCATTTCTGGCCACCAAGAGGCGTGTCGCCACCCCCCAAACAGACGCCCTGCTTGTACCTGTTCTCCCGATACCCGAGCACTGTCCGGAAAAGGCAATATCGGAGTGTCGGGTTACTGCGATCCGAAACAACGAACACCTTGGGAGAATCACATGCTCGAGTTCATCCGCAACATCGCCGCTCGTCGCAACGAGGAGAACGGCGCCTCTGCCGTCGAGTACGGCCTGCTGGTGGCACTGATCGCCGCCGTCATCGTCCTGGTCGTTCTGGCACTTGGTGGCGTCGTCAAGGAAGCCTTCCAGGACACCTGCGAGGGCATCACCACGGTCTCGACCATGAGCAACGACCTGCGCGCGTAGTCGATTCGGCGTAAGGGGGTCACGCCACCAAGCGCGACCCCCTTTTCGCTCAATCGAGGCTTGCTTCGAGAGGCAGACACAGGATGTTGAACACGGTTCCGCGCGATGAGCAAGGCGCCTCTGCTGTCGAGTACGGGCTGATGGCAGCTCTCATCGCTGGCGTCATCGTTGTCGTCGTGATCGCCCTCGGAGGGGTCACGGGGGAGATGTTCGGCGACACGTGTACCGAAGTGCACGACGGTGTCGTGGCAGCCGGACGAACTCCGACAGCTAACTGTTGAGCCGCTCATCGGCTTCAGCCGACAGCGAGCAGCTCGTCGAGGACCTGTGAGGCTTCACCCCAGGTCCAGTGGCTTTCAACCCAGGCTACGGCCGCGCCGGCCAAGTTCCTGAGCCCTGATCGGGTCCTTCAACAACTTGGACACCCAGGTCGCAACCTCGTCTGCCTCACGCGGGTTCACAACGTAGCCGGTCTCCTCGACCAGGACGGTCTCGCTGGCCCCTCCCGAGTCGCCGACCAGCACCGGCAGGCCACAGGCGGAGGCTTCCAGGAAGACGATCCCGAGAGCCTCAGGTTCCAACCCGAGGCGGCGGGTTCTACATGGCATTGCGAAGAGATCCCCCGCATCGAAGTACGCAGGCATCTGATGCCACGGAACGCCCCCTGTGAAGATCACGGAGTCCGAGACACCCAGGTCGTCGGCCAAGCGCATCAGCGAGCTGCCGAGCGGTCCCTCGCCGACAAGCAGGAGTCGTGCATCGGGCACCTCCTGTCGGACCGACGGCCAACTGCGGATCAGGGTGTCCTGCCCCTTGCGCTTGATCAAACGAGCGCTACACACAACCACGGGTGCGTCGAGCGGGATCTCCCACTCTTGCCGCACTGCCTCGCCCCCGCAGTCCGGCCGGAAATGGTTGGTGTCGACCCCGGGCGTGAGCCGGGTCATCCGCGCGGCAGCGGGCGACAGGCCCGAGGCAATCTCGTCGCGACACCACTCGCTCACGTAGGTCATCACGTCCACGGAGTTGCCGATCCTCCGCAGCAGACCTCGTGCGAAGGGGACCTTTGCCCACCAGACCTCGTGACCATGGGTCATGGCTACGATCCGTTTGGCTCCCGCGCGCCGAAACGCCGGAGCCAGCAGGCCGAGTGGTGCGCTGGCCCCGAACATCACCCGGTCGCAGCGGTGCTCCTGCATCACCGTCACAGCCCGGCGACCCATTGCTGGCGTCGGTAGCAGGATGCGAGCAGGGTCCCTGTAGACGGGGAACGGCAAGGTGGCGTCATATTCTTCGTCGTCCGGCATCGACGCCGTGTACACGACGACCTCCGAAGGATCCATCCGCTGACACAGCGCAAGCACGAAGGACTCGATACCCCCCCGCCGCGTGGGGAAGTCGTTGGTGACCACGAGGACCTTGCTCACCGCGACGCCTCCTCTAGAGCGGCAGGGATGCCTGCCCGTTGCAGCACGGTCGGGTGGCTGCCGAACCAGAATTGGCTCAGCCGCGGTGGGGTCGGATCACTCAGCGAGTGCACCGCTAGCTCGTGCTGCATGTCGATGAACACCCCCCCTTCGTCGGTGACCTTGATCGACTCGCGATCAGCGCGCGCCTCGATGGCCCGGCTGATCGTATTCTCCACCGGACTCACGAAGAACCCGCCTACCGCGACCAGCGCCAAGATCAGTGCCACCGCAAGTGGGTCGCTCGGCCCCGAGGTGCCCGATTGCCGGCGCACGAAGTGCGAGTCGAGCAACAGCGCAAGCAGCGAGACTCCGAAAACGCCACCGACCGCGCCCAGCAGAGTCCCGACCGCGACGTCATTCTGCTTTGCGTGAGCAAGCTCGTGAGCGATCACCACCCGGGCCTCGGCAGGCGTGAGCTCCTTCAGCAGGTTGTCGTAGACGACAACGCGACGGGTTCCGCCGAACCCGGAGACATAGGCATTGAGGGTCGTCGTACGACGTGACGCGTCGGAGACCAGCACGTCGTCGATCTCGACCCCCTCCGCGTCAGCAAGGTCGAGGATCGACGACTTGAACGACCCTGCCGCCATCGGGGTGAACTTGTTGAACAGCGGCTCCACCACGACCGGGTAGACGAATGAGGCCACGACGGTGAGCGCCGCCACAAGACCTCCCGCCCAGACGAACCAGTACCGCGGCGACCGTCGCGCCGCTCCAACCACGACGAGCAGGAGCAAGGATGTCAGCACCCACGCGACCAGGACCGACTTGGCGTAGTCGACCGCCCAGCTCCCCCACGCCTGGTTCGTGAGGCCATAGTCGAGCTCCCGTCCCTGGATGGCCACCGAGAACGGTAGCGCGACCAGCCGCCCGAGCAGAAGCAGGGCGAGCGCGCCGAGCGGTACGGCTATCCACCACCGGATCGAACCCGTCAGCCGACGTACAAGCGCCGCACCCAGACGTGTGAACCCCAGCAGGACCGCCAACAGCAGCGACAGGAAGTACGACGACCAACCCAGGTAGCGGCGGGTCTCGGAGAACTTCTCAGCCCGAGCGATCTCGCCGGGTGTAAACACGTCCGAGGCCGACGCTGGGACCAGCTTCCCTCCTGGGATCCAATCCCACGGCACCAGCAGAGCTGCGAGAACGACGAAGAGGACCGCCGAACCCACCGCCAGAACCAAGGCCGGCCGACGAGCCACACCCACTCTGGGGGTCTCGTCGACGCTGCTCACAGGCTCAACCCTGCCATGCTTCACGAAGCCAACTGCTGCAGGTACTGCCGCCACTCCCCTGTGAAGGACCGCTCGCTGGTGCCGAGGATGCGCGCAAAGGCGACATCTGCTGTCTGCCCACCCTCCACGGCGCCGTAGAAGTCGATCGAGCTGGCGCTCGCCATAGGTCTCGGCCAGGAGGCGAGCTCGCGAGCCAGGCAGCCTCGTACGACGCGCCGAGGGCCTTGTTCGCCGGGTCGAACTCGTGAGGACCTGGGAGAGCCTTCGGAGGACCGTCCTTGCGGACGTCGGCGAGGATCTGGCTGGCTGTCACGGAGACGGGCAGGTCGACGTGCGCCAGGGCGACGTAGTCCGCGAAGCCCTCGAGCAGCCACATCGGCATCGACGACGTCGCGGCATCGGTCGCCACGTGGGTCGCCTCGTGGCTCATCACGATCTGCGCACCCCGGTCACCCAGGCCATCGAAGACCGAGGGGTTGACCATGATGTGCACCGGCGAAGAAGAGCTGAGCGACCCGTCGACGGTGGTGGTCACGGCCGCGATCGCGTCGTAGGCGTTGCCCTTGGCGTCCAGCATCCGGTCCAGGTCCGCCTGGGAGTCGGGTACTTCGACCACGAGCTTCCCGCGCCAGCGGGGCAGGACCTTCTTCACGTCGGCGACAGCCCGGTCGGCAAGATCGGCGTACTCGTCGAGCCGGGACTTGTCGGCCACCATCACGAGCGACCGTCTGGCTCCGCTCCACGGCCAGCCGGTCCAGCAGCCACAGCGGGGCCGGGTTGCCGTAGTCCCCTCCCGCGGCACCGAAGGTGACCCCGTCGGGTGTGTCGACGAAGGTGAAGGACACCTCCATCTGGCTCGTTCGCTTGTCATAGCCGGACACCTGCCACTCCATCTGGACGTCGCCCACCCAGGCGTGAGGGCCCAGACCCCGGCGATCGGCGTCGCTGAGCCGGCCAGCGTTCTCGTCGACGTACCGCAAGTCCAAGTCGTCGATGCCGATCGCCCGCGCGTTGTCGTAGAGCGCGGCCATCGACCGTCTCGCACTTCCGGGAGCAGTCAGACCGAGTGCCTCCCGCCGGGTCCCGTCGGTCAGCGTCTCAGCGAGCTCGGTCAACAGCTCAGTCGCTCCGCTCTCCCGCGTGGTGACGGGATCTGACGTGTTGGTCCCGGACGGCTGGGGAGGTACGACGGCCGTCGTACCGTCTCTCAGAAGCAGGAAGGCTGCCACGAGGCTGACCGCCAACAGCACAAGACCGGCCACCCACAGGCGCGGGTGGCCGGTCTTGGTGCCTTGGTCAGCCGGGTCGGACTGCACCGGAGTACGGCATGCTGAACACGTCGGAGATCTCGACCCCCGAGTCGGGGTTCGCTGCGTGCACGATCTGCCCGTTGCCGATGTACATGCCCACGTGGCTCACGGGGCTGTAGTAGAACACCAAGTCGCCGGGCATCAGGTCCGACTGCGCGACGGAGGGGCCAGAGCTCATCTGGCCGCTGGACGAGTGCGGGAGGCTCACGCCGGCCTGCTGCCACGCCATCATCGTGAGTCCCGAGCAGTCGAAGGCGTCGGGGCCAGCTGCTCCGTAGACGTAGGCGTCACCGACCTGGGCCATGGCGTAGTCGAGCGCGGCGCCGGCGCGACCTGAGGCCGGGACGGAAACCGGCGCACGGTCGGCGCTCCGGCTGGCCATCTGGGCGCGCTGCTCGGCCTTGAGGTCGCCGAGGAGATCCTGGGCCG
>CAVPPN010000013.1:0-477944 GCA_963707425.1 uncultured Actinomycetota bacterium
CAGCGAGAGGCCACCCCGGGGGGGTGGCCTCTCGTAATGTTTATGTCCGGCGACGTCCTACTCTCCCACACACTCCCGTGTGCAGTACCATCGGCGCTGAAAGGCTTAACTTCCGGGTTCGGAATGGGACCGGGTGTTTCCCTTTCGCTATGGCCGCCGAAACTCTATGGAGTTACAGACCAGGGTGTACCGGTCGTGACTCGGGAGCCACACAGTGGACGCGCAACATCTTTGAGGGACAAGCCCTCGGCCTATTAGTACCGGTCGGCTCCGTGCATTACTGCCTTCTACCTCCGGCCTATCAACCCAGTCGTCTACTGGGGGCCTTACCCGGTTAACCCGGTGGGAAACCTCATCTTGAAACGTGCTTCCCGCTTAGATGCTTTCAGCGGTTATCACTCCCGAACGTAGCTAACCAGCCGTGCTCCTGGCGGAACAACTGGCACACCAGAGGTTCGTCCATCCCGGTCCTCTCGTACTAGGGACAGCCTTTCTCAAGTTTCCTGCGCGCGCGGCGGATAGGGACCGAACTGTCTCACGACGTTCTAAACCCAGCTCGCGTGCCGCTTTAATGGGCGAACAGCCCAACCCTTGGGACCTACTCCAGCCCCAGGATGCGACGAGCCGACATCGAGGTGCCAAACCATCCCGTCGATATGGACTCTTGGGGAAGATCAGCCTGTTATCCCCGGGGTACCTTTTATCCGTTGAGCGACGCCGCTTCCACATGCCAGCGCCGGATCACTAGTTCCGACTTTCGTCCCTGCTCGACATGTCTGTCTCACAGTCAAGCTCCCTTGTGCACTTACACTCGAAACCTGATTGCCAACCAGGCTGAGGGAACCTTTGAGCGCCTCCGTTACATTTTAGGAGGCAACCGCCCCAGTTAAACTACCCACCAGGCACTGTCCCTGATCCGGATAACGGACCTAGGTTAGACATCTAGTACGACCAGAGTGGTATTTCAACGATGGCTCCACATGAACTGGCGTCCACGCTTCACAGCCTCCCACCTATCCTACACAAGCCGAACCAAACACCAATACCAAGTTGTAGTAAAGGTCCCGGGGTCTTTCCGTCCTGCCGCGCGTAACGAGCATCTTTACTCGTACTGCAATTTCGCCGAGTCCACGGTTGAGACAGCGCCCAAGTCGTTACTCCATTCGTGCAGGTCGGAACTTACCCGACAAGGAATTTCGCTACCTTAGGATGGTTATAGTTACCACCGCCGTTTACTGGGGCTTAAGTTCTGCGCTTCGCCATCACTGACTAACACGTCCCCTTAACCTTCCAGCACCGGGCAGGAGTCAGTCCGTATACATCGTCTTACAACTTCGCACGGACCTGTGTTTTTAGTAAACAGTCGCTTGGGCCTGGTCTCTGCGGCCATCACCGCTTCACACCGCACGGGTGCTGACGGATCCGGCCCCCCTTCTCCCGAAGTTACGGGGGCATTTTGCCGAGTTCCTTAACCATGGTTCACTCGATCGCCTTGGTATTCTCTACCTGATCACCTGAGTCGGTTTGGGGTACGGGCGGCGCACAGCTCGCTAGAGGTTTTTCTCGACAGCATAGGATCATCCACTTCGCCCCAACGGGCTCCCCATCAGATCTCAGACACATGAGACACGGATTTGCCTATGTCTCGTCCTACATCCTTGGCCGTGGTCTACCATCGCCACGGTTGGACTGCCTTCCTGCGTCACCCCATCGCTTGACTACTACCAGCTCGGGTCCCGCGCTCGGCCTCCACGTCCCCGAAGGGATCTAGAAGACGTCGGGCGGTTAGCATCACCGGGTTCGTCATGGGCGCTGCTTTGCCGGTACGGGAATATCAACCCGTTGTCCATCGACTACGCCTGTCGGCCTCGCCTTAGGTCCCGACTTACCCAGGGCAGATTAGCTTGACCCTGGAACCCTTGATCATTCGGCGGACAGGTTTCTCACCTGTCATTCGCTACTCATGCCTGCATTCTCACTCGTGTGGCGTCCACGGCTGGATCACTCCGCCGCTTCACTCGCCACACGACGCTCCCCTACCCATCCACACACCTGGACCCACACCACGAAGGTGAGGGCCGAGCTTAATGCGTGAATGCCATAGCTTCGGTGGATAACTTGAGCCCCGCTACATTGTCGGCGCGGAATCACTTGACCAGTGAGCTATTACGCACTCTTTCAAGGGTGGCTGCTTCTAAGCCAACCTCCTGGTTGTCTGTGCGACTCCACATCCTTTTCCACTTAGTTATCGCTTAGGGACCTTAGCTGATGGTCTGGGCTGTTTCCCTCTCGACTACGGAGCTTATCCCCCGCAGTCTCACTGCCGCGCTCTCACTTACTGGCATTCGGAGTTTGGTTGATTTCGGTAAGCTTGTGGGCCCCCTAGACCATCCAGTGCTCTACCTCCAGCAAGAAACACGCGACGCTGCACCTAAATGCATTTCGGGGAGAACCAGCTATCACGGAGTTTGATTGGCCTTTCACCCCTATCCACAGGTCATCCCCCAGGTTTTCAACCCTGGTGGGTTCGGTCCTCCACGCGGTCTTACCCGCGCTTCAACCTGCCCATGGATAGATCACTCCGCTTCGGGTCTAGGTCATGCGACTAAAACGCCCTATTCGGACTCGCTTTCGCTACGGCTTCCCCACACGGGTTAACCTCGCCACACAACGCTAACTCGCAGGCTCATTCTTCAAAAGGCACGCCGTCACAGGCCACAAGGACCCGCTCCGACGGATTGTAGGCACACGGTTTCAGGTACTATTTCACTCCCCGCCAGGGGTACTTTTCACCTTTCCCTCACGGTACTTGTCCGCTATCGGTCACCAAGGAGTATTTAGGCTTAACGGGTGGTCCCGCCAGATTCACACGGAATTTCAGGGGTTCCGTGTTACTTGGGGTGACGTCCCAGAGCCATCGTCTTACGTGTACGGGGGTATCACCCTCTACGCCGGGGCTTTCCAGCCCACTTCAACTTCAACGACGGTTTCTTACTCTGCGCCGGTCCGGCAGAACCAGCAAGACGGCCCCACAACCCCGAATGCGCAACCCCTGCCGGGTATCACACGCACTCGGTTTGGCCTCCTCCGATTTCGCTCGCCACTACTCTCGGAATCACTCTTGTTTTCTCTTCCTGTGGGTACTGAGATGTTTCACTTCCCCACGTTCCCTCCAACTGCCCTATGTGTTCAGGCAGAGGTAACTGGACATGACTCCAGCTGGGTTTCCCCATTCGGAAATCCCCGGATCACAGCTCGGTTGCCAACTCCCCGGGGCTTATCGCAGGCTCCTACGTCCTTCATCGGCTCTTGGTGCCAAGGCATCCACCATGTGCCCTAAGTAGCTTGTCTTGCTACAAAGATGCTCGCGTCCACTGTGTAGTTCTCAAGTAACGAACGGCAACCACCACAACCCTCGTGCTTACCCACCGGACGCAACCGTCCGCACTGGCAGTTCACAAGCATGATGGCCCTATCGCGAGGTCACGATCACTCGATCCCTCAGGACCCAACAGCGTGCCAGACCAACCCACCCACACCCACCCGAGGTTCCACACCGACCCACACCCAAACGGGTGCAGCCGGCAGTACTGACGAGCGATCACGAGAAGATCAGCCAACTAATCGACGTTCCACTAGCGAGCAGCGCCCGCCGTGACACACACGGCCACGAAACGAGCTGCCTGGACGACCCCCCACACAGGGAGACCGCCACCATGCTCCTTAGAAAGGAGGTGATCCAGCCGCACCTTCCGGTACGGCTACCTTGTTACGACTTCGTCCCAATCGCCAGCCCCACCTTCGACGGCTCCCTCCCACAAGGGGTTGGGCCACCGGCTTCGGGTGTTGCCGACTTTCGTGACGTGACGGGCGGTGTGTACAAGGCCCGGGAACGTATTCACCGCAGCGTTGCTGATCTGCGATTACTAGCGACTCCGACTTCATGGGGTCGAGTTGCAGACCCCAATCCGAACTGAGACCGGCTTTTTGGGATTCGCTCCACCTTACAGTTTCGCAGCCCTTTGTACCGGCCATTGTAGCATGCGTGAAGCCCTGGACATAAGGGGCATGATGACTTGACGTCATCCCCACCTTCCTCCGAGTTGACCCCGGCAGTCTCTTATGAGTCCCCACCATGACGTGCTGGCAACATAAGACGAGGGTTGCGCTCGTTGCGGGACTTAACCCAACATCTCACGACACGAGCTGACGACAGCCATGCACCACCTGTATAGAGCCCTTACGGACCCCCCATCTCTGGAGGATTTCTCTATATGTCAAACCCAGGTAAGGTTCTTCGCGTTGCATCGAATTAATCCGCATGCTCCGCCGCTTGTGCGGGCCCCCGTCAATTCCTTTGAGTTTTAGCCTTGCGGCCGTACTCCCCAGGCGGGGCGCTTAATGCGTTAGCTGCGGCACGGAACTCGTGGAATGAGCCCCACACCTAGCGCCCAACGTTTACGGTGTGGACTACCAGGGTATCTAATCCTGTTCGCTCCCCACACTTTCGCTCCTCAGCGTCAGGATAGGCCCAGAGAACCGCCTTCGCCACCGGTGTTCCTCCTGATATCTGCGCATTTCACCGCTACACCAGGAATTCCGTTCTCCCCTGCCTACCTCTAGTCTGCCCGTATCAGAAGCAGGCTCGGGGTTAAGCCCCGAGTTTTCACTCCTGACGCGACAAACCGCCTACGAGCCCTTTACGCCCAATAATTCCGGACAACGCTCGCACCCTACGTATTACCGCGGCTGCTGGCACGTAGTTGGCCGGTGCTTCTTCTGCAGGTACCGTCACTCACGCTTCGTCCCTGCTGAAAGAGGTTTACAACCCGAAGGCCGTCATCCCTCACGCGGCGTTGCTGGATCAGGCTTTCGCCCATTGTCCAATATTCCCCACTGCTGCCTCCCGTAGGAGTCTGGGCCGTGTCTCAGTCCCAGTGTGGCCGGTCACCCTCTCAGGCCGGCTACCCGTCGTTGCCTTGGTAGGCCATTACCCCACCAACAAGCTGATAGGCCGCGAGCTCATCCTCCACCGCCAGAACTTTCCACCACCACCCGATGCCGGGGATGGTCGTATCCGGTATTAGCCACCGTTTCCGGTGGTTATCCCAAAGTGAAGGGCAGATTGCTCACGTGTTACTCACCCGTTCGCCGCTCGTGTACTCCCGAAGGAGCCTTACCGCTCGACTTGCATGTGTTAAGCACGCCGCCAGCGTTCGTCCTGAGCCAGGATCAAACTCTCCGTTGAAGTTCATAGACAAACCACCCAAAAAAGAGCGGATTCATCGACAACCATCAGAGAATCCCAGCTAGAAAGAGTTCACATCTGCAAAACAGACACAAACGTTGTCTAACTAAAGGAATCAAACAACCGACAGACACCCAGAACCCCACACGGGACCCCAGCAGCCTGCCGACTGGCGTTACAAATTAATTCGTCGACTTTTGGCACACTGTTGAGTTCTCAAGGATCAAGCGCACACCACCCTCAGCCTCCCGGCCTCGGTCTGGGGCAACCTGGTAAAACTTACCGGTCCAGCTCCTCCCGGTCAACTCCGGGCCTTGCAGTTCCGGCCCCCGCCCACCTCAAAACCACCGAACCGGACCACGTGCACCCAAGGGCGCACCCAACCCACCTCGGTAGAGGTGAAAGTGAAGGGGTTTCGCTCGGAGCCGGCCACCCGACCTCTCGGCCTTGCGTCCCGCCGCACCCGGCGACGAAGAGAACATTACGGACTCCTGAACGAAAAGCGCAAATCGGGTGGCTGTGTCGCCCGTCACCCACCCGCGACGACGCCGAGAAGGGAGTTCACCCGGCGTTCGACCAAGTGCATTCCGGCGAGACCGGGGAGGGTGTCGATCTTGGCGTCGATCCGCCGCGCCGTCTCTCCGGAGTCCTGGCCCATCAGGTGGCGGACGAGGTGGCGTACCTCCGAGTCCGGCATCACCCCCGACCCGACCGGCTGCCAGGCCCTGCTGAGCGCAAACCGGGTGATCCGCCGGGCCTTCCTGCTCCTCGCGAGACGCTCCCGGGCCTGGCTGGCGTAGAAGGCGATGTGCCGCGTCTCCTGAACCGCGATCCGCGAGAGCACCTCGTCGAGGACGGGATGGCGCTCCTTCTTCGTCAACGCGGTGTAGCCGGCGTGCGTGAGCCATTCGTTGACCGCTCCCCATGCCATGTGGGTGGCGATGAAGTCCTCCCCGACCACGTTCGCCAGCAGGGACTGCTTGAGAGGTGCGAGCCGGTCCCGCCAGCCGAGCGCGAGGCGCACGTCCCTGACGTGGTCCGGTCCGGTGACGATCCCGTGCGCGGCGAGGACGCCAGCGAGCAGCTCGCCGTGCCAGTACTCCTCGTAGTTCCACATCGTCAGGAAGGTGGTCACTTCGGGGTCGGCATGGCTCGGTGTCACGAGCAGGTCCCGCAGGTAACAGACGGTGTGGGACTCGATGTCGCACATGTACCGCAGAACCCGCAACGAGCCGTCCGACAGTGGCCGGTCTGCAAACGTGCGGAAGTCGAGGTCGTCCCACCTCACCGGTGCTGCCATACGTGCGTACTTGTCTACGGAAAACGCCATAACTACTGTTCGCCACCCGGAACCGCCCGGATTGGCGGTCGGGACTACCCATAGACTCGCGGGTGGATTCGATGGATCGACGAGAACCTGCCGCCAAGGAGCAACGCGTGTCCGGAACGACCGAGATCAAGCCACTGCAGAAGGTCCTCATCGCGAACCGGGGTGAGATCGCCGTCCGCGTGATCCGCGCCTGCAAGGACGCCGACATCGGCAGCGTGGCGGTGTACGCCGATCCCGACCGGGACGCTCTGTTCGTGCGGCTCGCCGACGAGGCGCACAGCCTCGGTGGCGCGACGCCGGCCGAGTCCTACCTGTCGATCGAGAAGATCCTCGACGTCGCCAAGCGTTCCGGGGCGGACTCGGTTCACCCGGGGTACGGCTTCCTCGCCGAGAACTCCGACTTCGCGCAGGCCGTGATCGACGCCGGCCTGGTCTGGATCGGCCCCCCGCCGGCAGCCATCGACTCGCTCGGCGACAAGGTCCAGGCACGCCACATCGCTCAGAAGGTCGGAGCCCCGCTCGTGTCCGGTACGCCCGACCCGGTCAGCGGCGCCGACGAGGTGGTGGCGTTCGCGCGCGAGCACGGTCTGCCCATCGCCATCAAGGCCGCCTTCGGCGGCGGCGGCCGTGGCCTGAAGGTGGCGCGCAAGGAAGAGGAGGTCGCCGAGCTCTACGAATCCGCCGTCCGTGAGGCCGTCACCGCATTCGGCCGCGGCGAGTGCTTCGTCGAGCGGTACCTCGACAAGCCGCGCCACGTCGAGACCCAGTGCCTGGCCGACCAGCACGGCAACGTGGTCGTCGTGTCCACGCGGGACTGCTCCCTGCAGCGCCGGCACCAAAAGCTGGTCGAGGAGGCACCCGCCCCCTTCCTCTCCCCCGAGCAGGTCGAGACCCTCTACCGGTCGTCCAAGGCGATTCTGAAGGAGGCCGGCTACGTCGGCGCCGGAACCTGCGAGTTCCTCGTCGGCCAGGACGGCACGATCTCCTTCCTCGAGGTCAACACCCGGCTCCAGGTCGAGCACCCGGTCACCGAGGAGGTGACCGGCATCGACCTCGTGCGCGAGATGTTCCGGATCGCCGCCGGTGAGGAGCTCGGGTACGACGACCCCGAGGTCGACGGCCACTCGATCGAGTTCCGGATCAACGCCGAGGACGGCGGACGGAACTTCATGCCCGCGCCCGGCACGCTGACCCGCTGGCACCAGCCGTCGGGCCCCGGCATCCGCGTGGACGGCGGCTACGACCAGGGCGAGACGGTCCCCGGCTCCTTCGACTCCCTGGTGGCGAAGCTGATCGTCACCGGCCGTGACCGCACCCAGGCGCTCGAGCGCTCCCGTCGTGCCCTCGACGAGTTCGTGGTCGACGGGATGCCGACCGTGATCCCCTTCCACCAGGCCGTCGTGAACGACCCCGCCTACATCGGCGACGGGTCGACGTTCTCCGTCTTCACCAGTTGGATCGAGACCGAGTTCGACAACCAGATCCAGCCCTACGAGGGAGCCACCGAGACCGCCGAGGCGGAGGAACGGCACAGCGTCACGGTCGAGGTCGGAGGCAAGCGGCTCGAAGTGGTGCTCCCGGCGGGCTTCGCGGCGGGTGCCGCCGCTCCCGCCGCCGCCAAGAAGCCCAAGCGTGAGAAGAGCAAGAAGGCCGGAGCCGCGGCGAGCGGTGACGCGCTGACCTCCCCGATGCAGGGCACCATCGTCAAGGTCGCCGTCGAGGAGGGCCAGGAGGTCGCGGAGGGCGAGATGGTGGTCGTGCTCGAGGCGATGAAGATGGAGCAGCCGCTGAACGCCCACAAGGCCGGTGTCGTCACCGGCCTCAGCGCCGAGGTGGGTGCCACCGTCACCAGCGGGGCCGTGGTCTGCGAGATCAAGAGCTGAGACGCGACCTGAGTCCTGTCTGTCAAAGACGCGACCTGGTCCGTTCACGACCCGAGACCACGGACGGGCGAGTGTCCGACGGCTACTAGCCTCGTGGCATGTTCTCCAAGGTCCTGGTCGCCAACCGTGGCGAGATCGCCGTCCGTGCCTTCCGCGCCGCCTACGAGCTGGGGGCCCAGACAGTCGCGGTCTTCCCGTACGAGGACCGGGGGTCGGAGCACCGCCTCAAGGCCGACGAGGCCTATGAGATCGGCGAGCGCGGCCATCCCGTCCGTGCGTACCTCGACCCTGAGGGAATCGTCGCGACCGCGGTGAAGGCGGGTGCCGATGCGGTCTACCCGGGCTATGGCTTCCTTTCGGAGAACCCTCAGCTGGCCGAGGCCTGCGCCAACGCGGGCATCACGTTCGTGGGGCCCACCGCCGACGTACTCACGCTGACCGGCAACAAGGCGCGGGCCATCGCAGCGGCCAAGGCGGCGGGGGTGCCGACCCTCCGGTCGGTGGAGCCGTCGACAGATGTAGACGCCCTGGTCGATGCGTGCAACGACCTCCCGTACCCGCTCTTCGTGAAGGCGGTCGCGGGCGGAGGCGGCCGGGGGATGCGGCGAGTGGACGACGCGGCTGACCTTCGCGACGCCATCGAGGCCTGCATGCGGGAGGCCGAGGGCGCGTTCGGCGACCCCACGGTGTTCGTCGAGCAGGCCGTGGCCAACCCGCGGCACATCGAGGTCCAGATCCTCGCGGACGGTGAAGGTGGCGTGATCCACCTCTTCGAGCGGGACTGCTCGGTTCAGCGCCGGCACCAGAAGGTCATCGAGATCGCGCCCGCTCCGAACCTCGACCCCGAGCTGCGCGACCGGATCTGCGCCGACGCGGTCCGGTTCGCCAAGGAGATCGGGTACCGCAACGCGGGCACCGTGGAGTTCCTCCTCGACCCGGACGGCAACTACGTCTTCATCGAGATGAACCCGCGAATCCAGGTCGAGCACACGGTCACCGAGGAGGTCACCGACGTCGACCTCGTCCAGGCGCAGCTACGGATCGCCGCCGGGGAGACGCTGGAGGACCTGGACCTGTCGCAGGACGACATCCGGCTCCGCGGGGCTGCGCTCCAGTGCCGGATCACCACCGAGGACCCCGCGAACGGGTTCCGTCCCGACACCGGCAAGATCACGACGTACCGCTCCCCCGGCGGCGCCGGCGTCCGCCTCGACGGCGGAACGACGTACACCGGCGCCGAGGTCAGCGCGCACTTCGACTCGATGCTGACCAAGCTCACCTGCCGGGGCCGCACCTTCGAGGCCGCGGTCGAGCGAGCTCAGCGTGCGGTCGCGGAGTTTCGCATCAGGGGCGTCTCCACCAACATCCCGTTCCTGCAGGCGGTGCTCGACGACCCCGACTTCCAGGCCGGCAGGCTGAGCACGTCGTTCATCGAGGACCACCCGCACCTGCTCACGGCGCGCTCGTCGGCGAACCGGGGCACGAAGCTGCTCAACTTCCTCGCGGACGTGACGGTCAACCTGCCCTACGGCCCGGCGCCGGTATCGGTCGACCCAGTCACGAAGCTGCCCCCGCTGGACCTGGAGGTCCCCGCACCCGACGGCACCCGCCAGCTGCTGCTCGCGCTCGGCCCCGAGGGGTTCGCGCGCAGGCTTCGGGAGCAGACATCCGTCGCGGTCACCGACACGACGTTCCGCGACGCCCACCAGTCCTTGCTCGCGACGCGCGTGCGGACCCGCGACCTGCTCTCCGTGGCGGGTCACGTCGCCCGCATGACGCCTGAGCTGTGGAGCCTCGAGGCATGGGGTGGTGCGACGTACGACGTGGCGCTCCGCTTCCTCTCCGAGGATCCCTGGGAGCGGCTGGCCGCCCTGCGCCAGGCGGTCCCGAACATCTGCCTGCAGATGCTCCTCCGCGGCCGCAACACCGTCGGCTACACGCCGTACCCGACGGAGGTGACCAACGCCTTCGTGCAGGAGGCTGCGGACACCGGAATCGACGTCTTCCGGATCTTCGATGCGCTCAACGACGTCGAGCAGATGCGCCCTGCCATCGAGGCAGTGCGGGCCACAGGTACGACGGTCGCCGAGGTCGCGCTCTGCTACACCGGCGACCTGTCGGACCCGGACGAGACGCTGTACACGCTCGACTACTACCTCGACCTGGCCGAGCGCATCGTGGATGCGGGCGCACATGTCCTGGCGATCAAGGACATGGCCGGCCTGCTCCGCGCGCCCGCCGCCCGGACGCTGGTGACCGCGCTGCGCCAACGGTTCGACCTGCCTGTGCACCTGCACACCCACGACACCGCGGGTGGGCAGCTGGCGACTCTCCTGGCCGCCATCGACGCGGGAGTGGACGCCGTGGACGCGGCCTGCGCCTCGGTCGCGGGTACGACGAGCCAGCCCGCCCTGTCCGCGCTGGTCGCAACCACCGACCACTCCGACCGCGAGACCGGCCTCGACCTCGGCGCCGTGTGCGACCTCGAGCCCTACTGGGAGGCGACCCGCCGCGTCTACGCACCGTTCGAGGCAGGCCTGCCCTCGCCGACCGGGCGTGTCTACACACACGAGATCCCGGGTGGTCAGCTCTCCAACCTGCGACAGCAGGCCATCGCACTCGGACTGGGCGAGAAGTTCGAGCAGATCGAGGACATGTACGCCGCGGCCAACGACATCCTCGGCAACATCGTGAAGGTCACGCCGTCCAGCAAGGTCGTCGGCGATCTCGCGCTGCACCTCGTCGCCGTCGGCGCGGACCCGAAGGAGTTCGCGGAGGAGCCCGGCCGGTTCGACGTGCCGGACTCCGTGGTCGGCTTCCTGTCCGGGGAGCTCGGCGACCCGCCGGGCGGTTGGCCCGAGCCCTTCCGGACCAAGGCCCTCGCCGGCCGCAAGGCGAAGCCCGCCGTCGCCGAGCTGACCGAGGAGGAGAGGCAGGGCCTGCGGGACGACCGCCGTCAGACGCTCAACCGGCTGCTGTTCCCCGGCCCCACCAAGGAGTTCACCGAGTCACGCGAGCGGCACGGCGACCTGTCGGTGCTCCCGACGTTCAACTACCTGTACGGCATGGAGCCCGGCGAGGAGTACGCCGTCGACATCGAGGAGGGCAAGCGGCTGCTCCTGCGAGTGCAGGCGGTCAGCGGCGCCGATGAGCGTGGCATCCGCACCGTGATGTGCACGATCAACGGCCAGCTGCGGCCCATCAGCGTCCGCGACCGGTCCGTGTCGTCCGACGTACCCGCCGCGGAGAAGGCCGACACCAGCAAGCCCGGCCACGTCGCGGCACCGTTCGACGGAGTCGTGACGATCGTCGTCGAGGAGGGCACGACGGTGAAGGCCGGGGACACAGTCGCGACCATCGAGGCGATGAAGATGGAGGCCTCGATCACCGCGCCCACGGAAGGCACTGTCGAACGGCTCGCCCTCGACGGGACCCGTCAGGTCGAGGGTGGGGACCTGGTGCTGGTACTCGCGACGGGCTGAGCTCGGCAAAACGGTCTGGATGGCTGGCACCCTCCGTGCGGACTGTAGGCCGAACGCAGGACCGGCCGAGTTCGGCAGCAAGGTGTGACAGGGGTGCGTATTCCACGGCACTGTGGGCTGCTGCCGTTTACCGGACCGATGAGCGGGCACGTCGTTCTGCCCGCCCGCCGAGAAAACCCGTTGCGAGTGGCCGGCATCGGATGTCAGGTTGATCGGCCACCAGTCACGGGAGGGAACATGACGCGCATGTCGCTGCCCACCCCCACGCTGCACACCGCTCGCCTTCGACTGCGTCCCTTCGACGACGCGGATGCGAACGACCTCTTCGCGCTGCACAGCAGCGCCTACGTGCTGCGCTACTGGGACGCGCCGCCGTGGAGCGAACGCGTGCGCGCCGAGCGGTTCATCACGGCTTGCCGGCAGATGGCAGAGGGGGGCACCGGGGCGCGGCTGGCCGTGGATCGTGTCTCCGACGGGGCGTTCATCGGCTGGTGCAGCCTGAACCGGTGGAATCCGGACTACCGCAGTGCGTCGCTGGGCTACTGCTTCGACGATGCAGCGTGGGGCCACGGCTACGCGACGGAGGCCGCGCGCGTCTTGCTGCGGTGGGCATTCGACACGCTGGACCTAAATCGCGTCCAGGCTGAGACCGATACGCGCAACGTGGCATCTGCCCGCGTGCTGGAGAAGCTCGACTTCGTGCGTGAAGGGACGTTGCGGGAAGACTGCGTCGTGAACGGCGAGGTCTCCGACTCGTGGGTCTACGGGCTGATCAGGCGGGAGTGGCGGCCGTCGTCCGAGCTAGTTGCCGCCCCCTGAGTCCTCGCTCCCTCGCGAGACGTCGCCCGGCACCCGAGTGCTCATGCCGCTGTCGACGTCGAGGCGTTCCGGGATGCATCTGATCCATGTCCGTAGTCGATGTTGTCGAGTTCTGTGCCCCGGTTCCGACGTTCGGGTATGAAGGTGGCCGATCGGCCGCCGCCAGAAGAAGGAGAACCCCGATGAAGTACGTCATTCTGATCCACTCCAACCCGCAGCCGTGGGGCCACCCGACGAGCGACTACACCAGCGAGTACCAGGCGTTGCCGGCCCAGCAGCAGAAAGATCTCGGGGCTCGGTGGGAGAAGGTGTTCGGCGACGCCGATGCCAAGGGCGAGATCATCTACGGGTGCGCGCTGGGCGACCCGACATCCTCGCGGCTGTTCCACTTCCAGGGCGAGCCGCTTCCGATCGACGGACCCTACGCCGAGAGCAAGGAGCACCTGGCCGGCTTCTTCCTGATCGACGTGGAATCCCAGGAGCGTGCCGAGGAGATCGCCGCTGCATTCTCGTGCCCGGGCGACACGATCGAGCTCCGACCGACGATGCGACCGGGCTGCGAGTCCTGACTCCTGTGCCCACCGAGATCGGGGACGTGTGGCGCCGCGAGGCGCCACACGTCCTCGCGGCGCTGCTGCGACGCGGATCCGTCCTGGAGGACTGCGAGGACGCAGCTCAGGAAGCGTTGCTCGCCGCCGCCGAACAGTGGCCCCGTGCCGGCGTGCCACAGAACCCGCGCGGATGGTTGATCCGGGTCGCCTCCCGCCGCCTGATCGACGCGCACAGGGCGAACGCCGCCCGCACCAACCGGGAGGTCCCCCAGGAGGCGTCGAGGGCCGTGCTGTGGAGCGAGCGCACCGGGGATCACGACGACTCCCTCCAGATGCTCGTGCTGTGCTGCCACCCCAGCCTCAGCACCGCCTCGGCCGTCGCACTCACGCTGCGAGCAGTCGCCGGATTGACCACCCGAGAGATCGCGGCAGGGCTTCTTGTGCCCGAGACCACGGCCGCCCAGCGGATCAGCCGTGCCAAGGCCACCCTTCGCGCACAAGGTGCCCGGTTCGGCACCGTCGAGGTAGCAGAGCTGCCCCAACGCCTGCACGCCGTCCGGCACGTGCTGCACCTGATCTTCACCACCGGAGCCGCTCCACCTTCCGGCGGTGACGTCATCAACCATGACTTGGTCACCGAGGCCATACGGCTCACCGAACGGCTACACCGGGCGCTGCCTCGCGACCCCGAGACCATGGGACTGCTCGCCCTGATGATGCTGGTGGAAGCGCGCGCCGCGGCGCGCACGCGAGACGGGATCCTGATCCCCCTGGCCGAGCAGGCCCGGGAGTTGTGGGACCAGGAGAAGATCGCGCGCGGGGTCTCCCTGCTCGAGGCAGCGCTCCCGAACGGCCCGGTCGGACCCTTCCAGCTTCAGGCCGCGATCGCGGCCGTGCACGCCACAGCCGAAACGCTGCAATCCACTGACTGGGCCCAGATCCACGAGCTCTACCGGATGCTGCTCACCGTGGCACCCAGTCCCGCCGCTGCGCTCGGAGCTGCCATCGCCCTCAGCGAGCTGGACGGACCCGCTGCCGGACTGGAGGCGCTACGGCCCCTCCTGACAGCACGCCCGCGAGACCACCGCATCCTCGCCGCTGTGGCGCACCTACTTGACGCCCTGGGAAGCCCGGAAGCCGCGGACGCCTATCAGCGGGCGGCCACACTCACCGACTCCATCCCCGAACAGCGCTACCTCAACGCCAAAGCCCAACAGGCTCGAGACTGACCCCCTGCTACACCCAAGCCATACCCGCGTTCATCAGCGAGAGTGAAAAGCGCGGAACTGCCGATGTGCGGAAGCACCACATGATGTCGTCCTTACGCCAGTACGGTCAGGAAAAGTCAGTTGGTCTTCGGGCAACCGATGCGCTGACCTAGGCGTCCTTGGGGGTGACAGGATTCGAGGCGCGGCGAAGTGCGCGACGGGGAGGCTGCGGTGGAGGTGCGCGGACAGGACGCGTTCGATGCGTTCGTACGAGCCCGGTACGCCGAGCTCCTGCGGTTTGGGCGAGCCCTCACAGGCAGCACAGACGACGGGGCCGACCTCCTCCATGATGCCCTGGCGAGCACGCTGCTGGCTTGGCGGCGGGTTGAGTCACAGGGCGATCCGGAAGGGTACGTGCGGCGCGCCATGGTGAACCGCAACATCAGCGTTTGGCGCCGTCGCCGACGGGAACGCGACCACCTCGCCATCATGCAGCCACGGCCGGACCAGAACGACTCCACGTGGTCGCTCTCTGTCTGGGCAGCGGTTCGTGCCCTTCCAGCGCGGCAGCGCACCGTGGTTGCGCTGCGCTTCTTCGCCGATCTGTCGGTCGCCGAGGTCGCGGCACAGATGGGCTGTTCCGAGGGCACGGTGAAGAGCCAGACCGCAAAGGCCGTGACCAAGCTCCGCGCCTCTCTGGGTCAGCACGACGACCTCGCAGACGCCCAGGCCAGACAGGAGGTCTCCGGTGGACCAGTTCACGAGTGAGGTCGCGCGCGTGCTGCGCGACGACGAGCTTCCGCGCGTGGTCCCTGAGTCAGTGTTGTCAGACGTACGGCGGGTCGCGGCGCGGCGCCGTCGACTTCAGGCGACAGGAGCGCTGGGAGCCGCCGCCATTGCAGTCGCGGCCGTCACTGTCGGTGTTCTCCTCGGCGCCGGAGCTGGCGTGGAGCCCGGGCCGGTCGGACCGCCGCCCGGGCCGACCCCGGCACCGACTCTGGTTCCGACCGACGGTGCGGTGCCGTGGAGCGACCGCACCGACTACGGCCACTGGGAACCGCCGGCTCCACAACCGCGGGAGACCACCACGCCGTGCACTGCCGATGACCTGCGCGTTCACGACGTCTCCAGCGAGGGCGCGACCCAGCACATCTTCCGGTGGGTCACGCTGCTGAAGCGCACGCCCGGAAGGTGCACCCTCGCGGGCTACCCGGGATTGGTTGGTACCGGTTCCGACGGGCGGCGCCAGGAGGTCCCGCTGCAGCAGGACCAGCGGCCGACCGGCTCCTTCCAGGAGACCCCCGCCACCATCGAAGTCCACGAGACGACGCAGGTCACCATCACCACCAGCTCCGCGTGCACCGCCGGCGCCTCGTACCCCCACACCTACCGTGACATCGAACTCGTGCTCGGCGACGGCAGCAGCATCGAGCTCGGCGAGAACCTGAAGTCAGCATGCGTGCCGACGATCACCCGCTTCTATCGCGACAACACCCCCATCGAAGAGCCTGTTCGCTGGGACGGTCTCCAGGCTGAGCTGAGGCTTCCCGAGTCGGTTCGAGCCGGAAGGTCGCTGGTGTACGAAGTGACCTTGCACAACACCGGAGGCGAGGACCTCGACCTCTCCCCGTGTGGCGGATACCGCCAGTCGCTCACCGGCACCGACATGAACGGCAACCAGCTATGGAAGGGCATCCAGGCCGAGTACCGGCTCAACTGCGACAGCGCACCAGTGCTGCCGGCCGGTGCGTCGAGGTCGTATGTGATGGAACTGCAGGTGCCTCAGGACGCGCCGGCCCTGGACGAGGTCCTCGTGCGATGGCGACTTCTTGACACCTCACCGGACCAATCGGGTCAGGGATACGTCGAGGTAACGCATTGAGTAGCGGGCGCTCATAGGACCGCTCACTGCTCTCCTTCACCTGCAAGCAACGCACTCATTTGCCGCGGACAGTGAAGGCGCGGGAACTGCCGATGAGCGACCGACCGACTCTGCGGAACCTGCGCGGATCACGAGGTCGCAGTGGGTCAGTGGACCCCGAAGCAGAATGGGTGGCCAGCCGGACTGGCATAAACGGCGAACATCTCATCGCCGTCGGGGTTGTCGGCTGGTCTCCTTGCGGCCTGAAGTTGACGCCCTCCGAGCTCGACCGCCAGCCGATCGGCCGCCTCTAGGTCGTCCACATGCAGGTCGATGTGCACCTGTTGCTGCTGGGGACCAGTCGGCCAATCCGGTGCCACATGGTTCGGGGCACGTTGCACGCCCATGACCCAGTCGCCGTCGACCACGATGCTGTGCCAGTCCTCGTCACAGTGCACCATGCCGCCCAGGAGGCCAGCCCAGAACCTGCTCTCGGCTTCTATATCGCTAGCGTCAAACACAATGACCCGCCTGATGATCTTCACGTCAGCTCCTGTCCCGTGTTCCCAACGAAAACGATGTGAGAGTACGACCGGTTGCGGACGTTCTATGTCCGCAACAGAAGTGCCGACAAGCGATGCCGTCAGCTGCCGCGGATAGTGAAGAGCTGTCAGGCCGATGAACGGGCGTAACAAACCGACCGTGCGACATCGACAACCAGATCAGGTATTCGAGTCGAACACCGCTGCCCAAAGGTCACTCTCGGTGTACAGGGCGTCAACATCGTCCAGCTCGACGTCGGCACTGTGCGGAGCGCCGCTGGCAGTGTCGGCGACCCACCACTCCGCTCCGGGAAGGCCGGCAGACGCGTACGCTCGCGACCCCGGATCCTGGTTCTCGTACGACGCCCGTGCTTGGGCGATGACCTCGCCGTGTGCCGGCTCCCACAACCGAACCGAACCGTCGTCCTCTGTGCCCAGCACAACTGTGTCGTACCACCTCCACACCACGACGTCAGTGCCGTTCGGCCCCGTGGCGAGCGCGACCAGATGGCCGGGCGACACCCGCTCCACCCGCGGGGAGGGGAACATTGGGGCGAACCCGACCGAGCTGACTTCGCCGTGGCTCCAGACCTCACAGGCATGTTCGTCGACACGTACGACGCGAGCAGTTCGAAGGCGGTGTGGGGCGAAGACGGCATCGGGCTGCGGAGTCGACATGCGTCTGAGTCTCGCGGACTCCCGACCAGATCAGAAACGGTTTGTCGGCCGAGTACGCAGCGTCCGACGACTCACTCCATATCAGCCGCATCGCGTGCGGCATCGCCGTTGTCCGGTCGAGGTGCAGTCGCTCGTGGGGCCGATCGGCGTCGGCGAGGATCCAGTGACGCGCAGCCTCGACGCCGGCGATCTGCGTGGGCATCGCCACCGACTCAAATTGCTTTGCCTCGTGATCCCCGAGCGCCCTAGCGTTACTCACCTCTCCCGGCGCGGACGATGTTCTCGGTCTGCGGCGGTCCGTCAGCAGATCGGAGATGCTTGATGACGTCTCACCTCGTCGAGCTCTGTTTCGATGCGAACGACCCCAACCGTCTCGCGCGCTTCTGGGCAGGCGTGCTGGACCGGGAGATCGCCGACGACGGCCTGACGCTACTGCCGAGTGATGACATTGGGTTCAGCATCCAGTTCCAGCCGACCCAGGAGCAGAAGGCCGGCCCGAACCAGATGCACCTCCACCTGACCAGCACCTCCCTCGACGACCAGCAGTCGACGGTGGCTCGGGCGCTCGGGCTCGGCGGCCGGCACCTCGACATCGGCCAGGGCCCGGAGGAGGGTCACGTGGTGCTCGCCGACCCCGAGGGCAACGAGTTCTGCGTGATCGAGCCGGGCAACAACTTCCTCGCCAACTGCGGGTTCCTCGGAGAGCTGGCCTGTGACGGCTCGCGGGAGGTCGGGTACTTCTGGAGCGAGGCGCTGCGCTGGCCGTTGGTCTGGGACCAGGACCAGGAGACCGCGATCCAGTCGCCGGGCGGCGGTACGAAGATCGCCTGGGGCGGCCCGCCGGTGGCGCCGAAAACCGGGAAGAACCGGCTCCACTTCGACCTCGTTCCACAGGGCGGCGGCGACCAGCAAGCTGAGGTCGACCGGCTCGTCTCCCTGGGGGCGACCCGAACCGACATCGGCCAGGGCAACGTCAGCTGGGTGGTGATGGCCGATCCCGACGGCAACGAGTTCTGCGTGTTGACCCCTCGATGACACTCACGAGCCCGCCGCGCTCAAGCTGAGGCGCCGGGGTCCCGAAGCTCATGCCGCGATCCGCGCAGTCCTGCGGATGAGCGGATGTCGATTCGCGCCGCCCGCCTCGTTCGCCCCGAGTCGAGACATCGTACGGTCACATTTGATCGAGGAGGAGTCCATGACCAACGAATCGTTCGACCGGGACTCTTGGGAACGGCGCTGGGAACAGGCAATACGTGAGCACCCGGACGCGGTAGCGAGCCGCCCGCCGAATGCGCATCTGCTCGCGGAGATCGGAGACCTTCAACCAGGCCGGGCGCTCGACGCCGGATGCGGGCACGGGTCGGAAGCGATCTGGCTCGCTGCGTCCGGGTGGCAGGTCACCGCGGTCGACTTCGCCGTGACCGCGCTCGAACACGGTCGGTCGCAGGCCCAGACCGTCGGTCCGGACGTGGCTGAACGAATCACGTGGGTCGAAGGCGACCTCGGGAGCTGGGCCCCCACGACCAGGGGCTTCGATCTCGTCAGTTGTCTGTACGTCCACGTAGCTGGGGAGGTGGGCGAGATGGTCAGGCGGCTCGGCACAGGCGTCGCTCCCGGCGGAACGCTGTTTCTGGTCGGTCACCGTCCCGTCGACCCTGCGACCGGTGCACCGACGCCCGCCGCGGGTCAGGTGCAGGTGTCCGTCGATACCGCCGTCGATGCTCTCGACCCGCGTGAGTGGGAGATCCTCGTCGCAGAGGATCGGCTGCGGACCGCGGTCGGCACCGGTGTCGATGCAGTGGTGCGCGCGGTCCGGCGCGCCTAACGCACCCACCGACACAACCGACGCACCGGACCAGTCCAGCGGATGAGCGCCGCGGGATGACCGGCTTTCGGGCGGATGGCTGTTCTGACAGCGCATTCCCCTGCCACCCATGGACAAACGCACGAGGCGACGACCGAGTGACTTTCGCCTCTGTCGGGGCCGTCGACGGCACGCCTAGCGTGACGGTGTAGGTGGTCTGATCGGAGGCCTGGGTGGAGATCGGCACCACAGGCCCGGGCTTCCGCATCCGCCCTTCAGTGCAGGTTCGCACCGAAGGCAGCACCCCTCAGAGCTTCACAAGAAGGGAGGCGGGGGCGATGAACGCCACCGCCACAGCATCGGCTCAGAGGGCGACGAGGGGAGCCGGCTCACGAGGCTGGGCGCTGAGGCGCACGATCCTGACCGCGATTCTCGCGGCCCTGGCGACTGCCGTGGCACTCATCGGCGTGGTGGGAACGTCTGCGAGCGCTGCGACGACGTCGGCACCCAGCAACGCCTTCACCCGCGAGACCGTCCGTCCCGGCGACGCGGACCTCAGCCCGTACCACATCGAGCACGTCTACGAGGTGCAGTACCGCCTGCGCTGGCTCGGCCTGTTCCGGGCGACGCCGAACGGTCGGTTCGGTCCGATCACGAAGTCGGCGGTGATGAGGTTCCAGAAGCGCAACGGCCTGCCGCAGACCGGAGTGGTCGACCGCGGTACGTGGCAGCCGCTCATCAAGCAGACCGTGCGCGGCAAGCGCGTGGTTCCGAGCGCCTGCAAGACAAGCGGGTGGCACGCCTGCTACGACCGGCAGCGGCACCAGGTGAACCTCTACCACCAGGGTGTCCTGCTGAACTCGTGGCTGGTGCGTGGCGGCGGCTACTCGACGCAGACCCGCAGGGGGCGCTTCGTGGTCTACTACCGGGACATCGACCACATCAGCTCCACCTTCGGTGGGGCGCCGATGCCTTACTCGCAGTTCTTCTCCGGAGGCCAGGCGCTGCACGGCTCCCGGCTGATGATGAACCCGTTCGTCGGCCACAGCCACGGGTGCGTGAACTTCTGGACCGAGGACGCCCGTCAGCTGTGGAACCTCACCTCGACGAAGCGGCTCTACGTCCATGTGTACGGCGCCTGGAACTGACCTGGCGGGGAAACCGGCCTCTTGGCTGGCGCTACTTTCGATGCACCTAGCCGGTGAACGTCACTCGGGTGGTGTCGGACTTCTTGAACCAGCGGATGGACCCGTTCTCGAAGTCGACCTGCTCGCCGCCCGTCACCGCGTAGTTCGACCGGGTGGGCCAGCCGAGACCCGACCTGGCGGCACGCTCCTTCGCGTAGCGCTCCGCGATGCGCCCGACCACGGGGACGGGGCCGATCTCGGAGTGGGAGAAGATGGAGCCGCCCTCGAAGCGTGCGAGGAACCCCGCCTTGCGTCCCCGGACCGCGGTCGTCGGCAGGCCGAGGGCCGAGGACGGTCCCCCGTAGCGCTGGTAAGACCTGAGGATCGGACCGTAGAGCTCCCGGGCTCCCGTGCGCGGCGAGTAGAAGATCTTGCCGTTGTCGAACCTCTGCGCAGACCCGCGCTCCACGGCGTACTCACCGGTCCTTGCGTCTCCGAGCGGCGACTTGGACCCGCCGATGCTCGCCCAGCGGTTGATGATCGGGGTGGGGTCGATCGAGAACCAGTTCGACCGCAGCCCGTAGGCCCACCGGAAGGTGTCGCCGGTGATCGTGACCTTGCCGTCGGTCCCCTCCAGCAGCACGCTCTGGACCCTGCCCTGCCACTCGCCGCCGCCCTCGCGGTTCACCACGACGATGCGGCGCAGGTCGCCGAGCTGGGGGTAGGTCCGCTCGAACCGGCCGGCATCGATGGTGGCCGACCAGTTGTGCACGGGGTTGTCGGCCAGGCCGTCGTAGGGGTCCTCCTGAGCGGGCAGGTAGGGGACGCTCCCCTTCGATGTCCATCCGCCACTGCTCGACGAGAACTGCGTGAACGCGGGCTTGCCGTCGTAGGTGAGGATCTGCCGGCTGGTCGCCGCGACGGCCCGGTTGCCACGGTAGTCCTCGGCGCTCTTCCCGCCGTACACCTGGCAGGAGGTGGTGTCGCAGATCTGGTAGTAGCGGCGAAGGTACTGCGCCCGCGACCAGGTGGCGTAGGTGCGGGCCGCGACGGCCTGTGCCTTCACGGCCTCAGGGTGCCACGAGGCGGGCATTTCGTAGGGGACGACGCCCATGACGTACTCGTCCATGGAAACGACGTTCACGGTGTCGCGCTCGGAGGAACCAGGGGTCGGCGAGGCAGCCCGGAGAATTCCCCGGTACTCCCGCTGACCGCTGGGCGTCCACAGCGTTATCGGACCGGATGCGAAGAATTCACCGTCCCCGTCGCGGAGGCGCTTTCCGCCCAGGCTCTGGGGCCGCCATCGGTCGGTCAGCTTCTGGAGGACCGTCTTGGAGCCATCGCGGACCACGAGGCGCCAGCGCCGGATGGAGTCGCCGGTGGGCAGCTCGTAGGTCTCGCCGCTGCCGAGGTCCCGCACGGACAGTCCGGCGGTGGGGCTCACGATCACGTCCGTCGTGGAGTCCGCGGTGATGAGCACGCGGACACGACCCCTCATCTTCGCCCACGACGTGCCGGGGTAGTAGAAGTCGACGATCTCCTTGTAGGACTTGCCTTCCTGCGCCGCTCCCCGTGCGCCGTACTGCGACATGCCGTGGCCGTGGCCGTAGCCGTGGCCACGGACGACGACCTGCTTGTCGACGGGGACCCAGTAGGACTGGTTGGTCGAGACGGCTCCCGCCGGCGAGACACCGAGGCCCACCGCCACCGCTGCGGTGGCCATGGCCGACACGGTCGCCATGACCATTCCCAGACTGCGCCTGCGCATCTCCACTCCCCTGCGGTGCCGGTAGAACGTGGCCGCACTTGGCCCCCGACCGCGACACGAGCAATTCGTGTGGCGAATGTGAATCCGGGTGCTCAAGTGACAGGGGATTATGTGCATGGAAATAACGACTCTGTCTCCGAAACCAGTGAATTACGGGAAATCCTGGAAGTAATTACATCGTTGTAATTCAATGGAAATTTCGGAAGGTGCTCATGGGGTCGGGACTAGGCTGATTTTCATGGAATTCCTCCTGGTCCTGGCGCTGATGGCGGGCGCGATCTATCTGGCCGTGTCCGTCTCCAAGGCGAGGCAGCGCAAGGAGCTCGAGGCGCATCAGGCGCGCGAGCTGGAGAAGGTGCGCAAGGTGGCCGACGAGGACGTCACCCGGTTCGGCGAGGAGCTCCAGCGGCTCGACACGGAGATGCTGGTCACCCCTCTCGACGAGCCCATGCGCCAGGACTACCAGCGGGCGCTGGACTCCTACGAGGATGCGAAGCAGACGCTGGTCGAGGTGGACCGGCCCGAGGACGTCAAGCACGTGACCCAGGCGCTGGAGGACGGCAGGTACGCCATGGCCTGCGTGCTGGCGCGCCGGGACGACGAGCCGCTACCGGTCCGGAGGCCGCCCTGCTTCTTCAACCCCGCCCACGGGCCTTCCACCACCGACATCGAATGGGCTCCCTCCACCGGTGTGCCGCGGCAGGTCCCCGTGTGCGCCGCCGACGCGGACCGGGTCGCCCAGGGCGCCGAGCCCGACATCCGGACAGTCCGAGAGGGGTACCGCCGGGTGCCCTACTGGCAGGCCGGACCGGCGTACTCGCCGTGGGCGTCCGGGTACTTCGGGGCGTACGCCGCTTCCAACCTGCTGCCGTCGTTCATGCTGCTCACCCTGCTCTCCCCCACCTGGGACGGTGCCCCTGTCGAGGGCGCGGACACGGACTTCGGGGCAGGCGACGCCGGTGGTGACGGAGGAGCCGACGGTGGTGGCGACTGGGGCGACGGCGGTGGAGATGCCGGCGCCGACGCCGGTGGCGGTGGCGACTACGGCGGAGGGGACTACGGCGGTGGCTTCGACGGCGGAGGCTTCGACGGCGGCGGTTGGGGCGGCTTCGATGGCGGGGGGTTCGACGGCGGAGGCTTCTAGGTCACGACCTAGGTCGGGTACCTGTGCAGCCTGCGTGCCGCCTCGGCCACGGAGCCGCTCATCGACGGGTAGACCGTGAACGCGTGCGCGAGCTGGTCAGCCGTCAGGTTCTCCGACACGGCCAGCGCGACCGGGTGGATCAGCTCGCTCGCCCGCGGGCCGACGACGACGCCGCCCACCACGATTCCCGTGCCGGGGCGGCAGAACAGCTTCACGAAGCCGTCCCGCACGCCCTGCATCTTCGCCCGGGCGTTCCCGGACATCCCCAGGGTGACCACGTCCGCCTCGATCTCGCCCTTGTCCACCGCGCTCTGCGACCAGCCCACGGTGGCGATCTCGGGAGCGGTGAACACGTTCGACGACACGGTCTTCAGGTCGAGCGGTGCGACCGCGTCGCCCAGGAAGTGCCACATCGCGATCCGGCCCTGCATGGCGGCCACCGAGGCGAGCATGAAGATGCCGGTGCAGTCGCCGGCGGCGTAGACCCCGCGGGCCGACGTACGCGAGACCCGGTCCACCTTGACGAACCCGCCGTCGTCCAGGATCACCCCGGCCTCCTCGAGGCCGATGTCGCCGGTGTTCGGCAGGGACCCGAGGGCGAGCAGGCAGTGCGACCCCTCGACGGTCCGGCCGTCGGTCAAGGTCACCTTCACCTTGTCGCCGTCGCGGACCACGGACTCCATCCGCGACTTCGACAGCACCGTCATGCCCCTACGGGCGAACACCTGCTCGAGCACCTCGGCGGCGTCCTTGTCCTCGCCCGGGAGGACGTGCTCGCGGCTGGAGACGAGGACGACGTCCACGCCGAGGGCGTTGTACGCGCTGGCGAACTCTGCACCGGTCACGCCCGAGCCGACCACGATCAGCCGCTCGGGGACGTCCTCGAGGTCATAGACCTGCTCCCACGTCAGGATCCGCTCGCCATCCGGCTGCGCGGTCGGCAACGTCCGCGGGCGAGCACCGGTGGCCACGAGCACGGCATCCGCCTCGATCACCTCCTCGCTCCCGTCGGCAAGCGCGGCGACGACCTTGTGGGGCCCCTCGAGCCGCCCACGGCCGCTGATCACCCGGACGTTCTCACGGGTCAGCCGACGCTCGATGTCCGCGGACTGCGCCAGGGCCAGGCCCTTCACCCGCTCGTTGACCCGGGCGAGGTCCACCGCGACGGCGCCGCCGGACTCGCTGCCGGGGCCACTGAAGGAGATACCGAGCTCGGAGGCCTCCTCCATCTCGGCCATCAGCTCTGCCGTGGCGATCAGCGTCTTGCTGGGGACGCAGTCGGTCAGGACGGCCGAGCCGCCGAGGCCGTCGCTGTCGACGACGGTGACCTCCGCCCCCAGCTGCGCCGCCACAAGCGCCGACTCGTACCCGCCAGGTCCGCCTCCGATGATCACCACACGATTCACGCGCCCCATTGTTGCGATGCTTTCCGCCTGTGGCCAACCGAGGGGCGATACGCTCGTGTGCCGTGCCCCTCTATGCCGCCTACGGGTCGAACCTGGACCCCGCTCGCATGGGTGAGCGCTGCCCACACTCCCCCCTCCGCAGCACCGGCTGGCTGATCGGGTGGAGGCTCACGTTCGGTGGCGAGGACCTCGGCTGGGACGGCGCCCTGGCGACCATCGTCGAGGACCCCATCGACCAGGTCTTCGTCGCGGTCTACGACGTCACCGACGAGGACGTCGCGGTGCTCGACGGCTGGGAGAGCGCCGACACCGGCCTCTACCGGAAGGTCCACGTGCGGGTCGCGACCCTGCAGGGGGAACAGGTGGCCTGGGCGTACGTGCTCGACGCCTACGAGGGCGGGCTCCCCTCGGCCAGCTACCTCGGCGTGCTGGCGGACGCGGCCGAGGCCGCCGACGCCCCCGTCGACTACGTCGCAGCCCTGCGGGCGAGGCCGTGCCGGTCCAGCGGACTGTGACCCACCCGCCGGGTACGCTGCCGCCCGTGAGCAACGACACGACTCCTCAGGACCTGGCCGCCCGCGCCGCGGAACGCCTCCGCGAGCTGACGGGTGTGGATCATCACGACGTCGCGCTGGTGATGGGCTCGGGCTGGCTGCCCGCCGTCGACGCGCTCGGGGACGCGACGGCCGAGGTGAGTACGACGGACCTCCCCGGGTTCGCGCCGGCCGCGGTGGCCGGTCACGCGGGCAGGATCCGCTCGGTACGGTCCGGCGACAAGCAGCTCCTCGTGTTCCTCGGCAGGACCCACTTCTACGAGGGCCTCGGGGTGCGGTCCGTCGTACACGGGGTCCGGATGTCGGCCGCGGCAGGCTGCGGGGTCGTCGTACTCACCAACGGCTGCGGCGGCCTGCGGGAGACCTGGGAGCCCGGCACGCCCGTGCTGATCCGCGACCACATCAACCTCACCGCCACCTCCCCCATCGAGGGCGCGAACTTCGTCGACCTCACCGACCTCTACAGCAGCCGGCTGCGCTCGCTGTGCAAGGAGGTCGACCCGAGCCTCGACGAGGGCGTCTACGTGCAGTTCCCCGGACCCCACTACGAGACCCCCGCCGAGATCGCCATGGTGCGCGCGATCGGCGGCGACCTGGTGGGCATGTCCACGACCCTGGAGGCGATCGCGGCGCGCGAGGCCGGCATGGAGGTCCTCGGCATCTCGCTGGTCACCAACCTCGCGGCCGGGATCACCGGCGAGCCCCTCAACCACGAGGAGGTCCTGGAGGCCGGCAAGGCTGCGGCCACCCGGATGGGCGGGCTGCTCGGCGCGATCGTGCCGAAGATCTGACAGGCTGGGGCTGTGCGAATCCTCGTCACCGGCGCTGCCGGAACCATCGGCTCCGTGGTGTGCGCCGGTCTCGTAGATCGAGGCCACCAGGTGACCGGGCTCGACCGGACGGTCGAGCCCGAGGGCTTCACCGGCACCTGGTTCACCGCGGACTGCGCCGACGCCGACGCGGTCGCTGCCGTCTTCTCCTCGGTGTTCAGCGGCGGCGGACTCGACGCCGTCGTCCACCTGGCCAGCATCCCGCACGAGGCCTCCCTGCCCGTGATTCTGGAGTCTCACGTGGTGACCACGGCCGCCCTGCTCGACGCGATGGTCGAGCACGGCGTGAACCGCATCGTCTACGCGAGCAGCAACCATGCCGTCGGCCGGACCGGCCGCACCGACCTGCTCCGGACCGACGTCCGTCCGCGCCCGGACACGTTCTACGGCGTGGGCAAGGTCGCGGCGGAGGCGTTGCTCAGCCTCTACGTGGACCGGTATGCCATCGACGCGGTCGCGGCCAGGATCGGCAGCTTCCTGCCCCAGCCGGAGACCCGGCGCCACCTCTCCACCTGGCTGTCGCACGAAGACGCGGTGCGGATGGTCGAGGCCTCCCTGACCGCACCCGCCCCCGGTTTCGCCGTGCTCTACGGCATCTCGGCCAACACCCGGGCCTGGTGGGACCTGGAGGCCGGGCGCCGGCTCGGCTACCTGCCGCAGGACGACGCCGAGCGCTATGCGGCGGCGGTCGAGGCGGAACCGCCGGGCGAGGCCGACGAGGTCGACGCCTCCCACGTCGGCGGGCCCTTCGTCACGACGGAGTTCTACCGGCCGGCGCTCGACCGAGACTGAGCAGACCCCGCTGTCCGCCGCGCATCATCCAGGCGTGGTTGAGCAGCAGCAGCGGCCGGGCCACGCGGGCCGCGGTCGCAAGAGCCCGGCCCGGTGTGGTCACCTCCTGCTCGTAGAGGAGGTTCGTCGTGGGTCCGGCCGTCCGCAGGGTCCACCGCGACCAACCGTCGAGGTCGCCGTGCAGCCGTGCCTCGAGCACCCCGCGCCCGGGCTCTTGCCGGAGCGGGCTGAGGGTGAACTCCAGGCTGTAGGGCAGCACCGACCGGCACACCACGAGCGCAGTCTCCTCGCCGACCTTGGCCACCGCGCGGACCTGCGGCCACCATCGGGGGTAGCCGGCCACGTCGGCGAGCACGTCGTACACCGACTCACGCGGAGCCGGCACCCGCCAGGTGCTGCGGAACCGGTAGCGCGGTGACGTCACCCCCACACCTCGTCGGCCAGGTCCAGGCGGGCGGCCATCCGCTCCAGGGCCAGTCCGGCCGCTCGACGTACGTCGACGTGCGGGTCCCCCAGCCCGGACCGGACCACGTCCACGTGCTCGGTGTCCCCCGCCCGGCCGAGCATCCGCAACGCACAGGCGCGCACCCGGGGCAGCTCGTGCCGCGAGAGCACGACCCCTCCGTCCGCGGCGACCGCGAGCTCTCGCGCGGCGGCCACCTTCAGTGACATCTCCGCAGGCCTCCAGTGCTCGTCGTCGAGGCCCCTGAGCACCGCGTCCGTAGCGGCGTCACGCCATACGTGGAGCAGTCCTCGCCCTCCCCAGGTGCGAGCCCAGTAGTCCCGCCAGGTGCCGTCGAGCACCCCGTACGCCGGCGTACCGGCGAGGTAGGGCAGCACGCTTGCGTACCCGGTCGGCTCGGCACCGGTCAGCAGGTCGGCACAGATGTCGACGGCCTCCGTCTCGCCCAGGAGATGCGCGAGCTCGGCCACCAGCTCCCGGATCGGAGCGTCCAGGTCCGCCGGTGGCGGCAACTGCGGATCCATGTCCGCAACGCTAGCCTTCACGGCATGACAACGGCGTCGCACCGCACTGCAGACCTGCTCGACCGCGCCCGCGCCTGGGCTGCCGAGGACCCCGACCCGCACACCAGGGAAGAGCTCGCGTCGCTCGTCGGAACGGTGGCGGCGGAACCCGACGGCTCGGCCGCCGAGGACCTCGCCGACAGGTTCGCGGGGCGACTCGAGTTCGGCACGGCGGGCCTGCGCGGCGCGCTCGGCGCGGGGCCGAACCGGATGAACCGGGTCGTGGTGATCCGTGCGGCGGCCGGCCTCGCGGCGTACCTGACGAAGCAGCAGCGTGCAGGCAGCGCGGACGGCGCGGGCAGCGTGGTCATCGGGTACGACGCCCGCCACAACTCCGACGTGTTCGCCCGGGACACCGCGGCGGTGATGGAGGGGGCAGGCCTGAACGCGAAGCTGCTCCCCCGCCCCCTCCCGACCCCGGTCCTGGCCTACGCGATCAGGGAGCTCGGGTGTGTCGCCGGCGTGATGGTGACCGCCTCGCACAACCCTCCGCAGGACAACGGCTACAAGGTCTACCTCGGGGACGGGAGCCAGATCGTCCCGCCGGCCGACTCCGGGATCTCCGCCGAGATCGACGCCGTGGGCGCGCTCTCCTCCGTCCCGCTGGGCGACGGCTGGGAGGTCCTCGACGAGGAGGTGGTCGAGTCCTACCTGGCCGCCGTGAGCGGGCTGGTGGCCCCCGGCACCCCTCGCGACCTCACCTCCGTCTACACACCCCTGCACGGCGTCGGAGGCGAGACGGTCGCGCACGTGATGGAGCGCGCGGGCTTCCCGGCCCCGCATGTCGCGGCCGCTCAGGCCGAGCCGGACCCCGACTTTCCCACCGTCGCGTTCCCCAACCCGGAGGAGCCGGGCGCGATGGACCTCGCGATGGTGCTCGCCGAGGAGGTCGGCGCGGACATCGTGCTCGCCAACGACCCGGACGCAGACCGGTGCGCCGTGGCCGTCCCCGGTCCGCACGGCTGGCGGATGCTGCGGGGCGACGAGGTCGGCGCGCTCCTCGCCGACCTGCTTCTGCGGCGAGCGGCGAAAGGCGTCTACGCGACGACGATCGTCTCCTCGTCCCTGCTGGGGAAGATGGCCGCCGCGCACGGGCAGGAGTACCGCGAGACGCTGACCGGCTTCAAGTGGCTCGGCCGGGTCGACGGACTCGCGTTCGGCTACGAGGAGGCGCTCGGCTACTGCGCCGCTCCCCAGCTCGTCCGGGACAAGGACGGGGTCTCCGCGGCGCTGCTCGTCGCCGAGCTCGCCGCGACACTGAAGGCCGAGGGCAGGACTCTCGACGACCGGCTCGACGACATCGCCCGGGAGTACGGCCTCCACGCCACCGACCAGCTGTCGGTGAGAGTCACCGACCTCGCGCTGATCGGCGAGGCCATGCAGCGGCTGCGGTCGAACCCGCCGGTCTCGCTCGGCGGCCTCGCGGTGGAGCAGGTCGACGACCTCACCCTCGGCAGCGCCGACGTCCCGCCGACCGACGGCCTCCGCTACCGGCTGGCCGAGGGCGGGCGCGTGGTCGTGCGACCGTCCGGGACCGAGCCCAAGCTCAAGTGCTACCTCGAGGTCGTCATCCCGGTCGAGGCCGACGACCCCGGAGGTGTCGACGCCGCGCGCATCGCTGCCGCGGGACGGCTCGACGCGATCCGCACGGACCTCTCCCAAGCCCTCGGCCTGTAGCCGCCGCCTGGCGACTCGGTCAGAGGGCGAGCGCGACGACGAAGGCGAGTCCCGTGACCACGAGCGCGATGATCTCCGGCCATGCCCACGCGCGCTGCAGCCGCTGGTCCGTCGTACCCCGGGCGGAGCGCTTGGCGTCCTGGACGAGCCCTTCGATCCGTGCCACCACGAAGGCCGAATAGGCCATCGTGGTCTGGTCGGGCCGGGGAAGGTTCGCGTCCCGGTGGTAGGACTCGAGCCGGTCGAACCCGAGCAGCGAGGACGGGCCGCTGCTCTTCGACTTCACCATCCGCCGCAGGGACTGGCCGATGCCGATGCAGACGTAGCTCCTCTCGCCCGCCCTCACGCTGAGAGTGCGATGCACGCTGACCTCGTCGACCATGGTGAGCGGGATCGTGGTGTCACGGAACGAGTTCTTCAGCTCCAGCGAACGCGGGTACGCCGTGGCACGAGGGCGCAGCTGCGTCGCCCAGACCAGCACCCCGAAGAACGCCAGGCCGAGGGCGACCCGTAGTCCCGTCAACGTGCGAGCGTCGACGGCGATGTAGACCAGCAGTCCGACGAGCACCGCCAGCGTGGTGTAGCCCACGATGCGGCCACTGGTCGGCCTGAACCGCTCGACCGGCTTCGTGGCGGTGTCCTGAGGGTGAGCCGTCATGCCTCGATTCTCCACGGACCCCCACGATTCACGACAACCGCGGGTGCACACCTATGCTTGGGCGGGTGACTACCGTCGTGAACTCAGCGTCGAGTTCGGCTGGAGGGCTCAGCCCTGTCCTGGCCGAGGCGACGTCGTCAGACTCTTCCCTCCGCAGGTTCCTGCACGGACTCCCCGGCGTCGACCAGGTCGGTGCCGAGGCTCGGGCCGCCTCCCTCGGGACCCGGTCGATCAAGACCACCGCCAAGGAGCTCGCCATCGACCTGGCGATCCGGATGGTCGACCTCACCACCCTGGAGGGCCAGGACACCCCCGGCAAGGTGCGTGCCCTCTGCTCGAAGGCGATGCGTCCCGACCCGGCCGAACCGACCTGCCCCCCGACCGCCGCGGTCTGCGTCTACCCGGACATGGTGGCTGTGGCCAAGGAGGCGCTGGGCGACAGCGGCGTGCACATCGCGTCGGTGGCCACGGCGTTCCCCTCCGGTCGGGCAGCCATGGACATCAAGCTCGCCGACACACGCGACGCCGTCGAGGCGGGAGCCGACGAGATCGACATGGTCATCGACCGAGGCGCTTTCCTCTCGGGTCGCTACCTCGAGGTGTTCGAGGAGATCGTCGCCGTCCGCGAGGCGTGCGCCCGCCCCGATGGGTCCAGTGCACACCTGAAGGTGATCTTCGAGACCGGCGAGCTGCAGACCTACGACAACGTGCGCAGGGCCTCGTGGCTGGCCATGATGGCCGGCGCCCACTTCATCAAGACCTCGACCGGCAAGGTCCAGCCCGCGGCGACGCTGCCGGTGACCCTGGTGATGCTGGAGGCGGTCCGCGACTTCCGCGAGACCACCGGGCAGATGGTCGGCGTCAAGCCCGCAGGCGGGATCCGCACGAGCAAGGACGCGATCAAGTACCTGGTGATGGTCAACGAGATCGCCGGCGCCGACTGGCTGGACCCGGACTGGTTCCGGTTCGGCGCGTCCACCCTGCTCAACGACCTGCTGATGCAGCGGACCAAGATGCGCACCGGCCGCTACTCCGGCCCCGACTACTTCACCCTGGACTGATTTCGATGGCTACGAATGAGAAGGCAGGCACGGTGTTCGAGTACGCCCCTGCGCCCGAGTCCCGGTCGGTCGTCGACATCAAGTCGTCGTACGGCCTGTTCGTCAACGGCGAGTTCGTCGACCCGGTCGGCGGGCGGTCGTTCAAGACGATCAGCCCGGCCACCGAGGAGGTGCTGGCAGAGGTCGGCGACGCGTCGGCCGAGGACGTCGACCTGGCGGTCAAGGCGGCTCGTCGGGCCTACTCGCGGGTCTGGTCCAAGATGTCGGGGCGTGAGCGGTCGAAGTACCTCTACCGGATCGCCCGGATCATCCAGGAGCGGTCGCGCGAGCTCGCGGTGCTGGAGTCGATCGACAACGGCAAGCCGATCAAGGAGTCCCGCGACGTGGACGTCCCGCTGGTCGCGGCCTGGTTCTTCTACTACGCCGGGTGGGCGGACAAGCTGGAGTACGCCGGGCTTTCGACGGCAGAGTCCGGACCTCCGCAGCCATTGGGCGTCGCGGGCCAGGTGATCCCGTGGAACTTCCCGCTGCTGATGCTGGCGTGGAAGATCGCGCCGGCGCTCGCTGCGGGCAACACCGTGGTGCTCAAGCCCGCCGAGACCACTCCCCTGACGGCGCTGCTGTTCGCCGAGATCTGCCAGCAGGCCGACCTGCCGGCCGGTGTGGTGAACATCGTCACCGGCGCCGGTGAGACCGGGCGCGCGCTCGTGTCCCACGAGGACGTCGACAAGGTCGCGTTCACCGGGTCGACCGACGTCGGGCGCCAGATCGCCAAGGCCGTCGCCGGCACCGACAAGAAGGTGACCCTCGAGCTCGGCGGCAAGGCGGCGAACATCGTCTTCGACGACGCCCCGCTCGACCAGGCCGTCGAGGGCATCGTCAACGGCATCTTCTTCAACCAGGGCCACGTGTGCTGCGCCGGTTCGCGACTGCTCGTGCAGGAGAACGTGGCCGACGAGGTGCTCTCGAAGCTGAAGCGACGGATGTCGACGCTCCGGGTGGGTGACCCGCTGGACAAGAACACCGACATCGGCGCGATCAACTCCGCCGAGCAGCTGGCCAAGATCCGTGAGCTCTCCGACATCGGCGAGAAGGAGGGCGCCGGACGCTGGGCGCCCGCCTGCGACCTGCCCGAGAACGGTTTCTGGTTCCCGCCGACGATCTTCACCGGCGTCTCCCAGGCACACCGGATCGCCCGCGAAGAGATCTTCGGGCCGGTCCTGTCGGTGATCACCTTCCGCACCCCGACCGAGGCGGTGGAGAAGGCGAACAACACCCCCTTCGGCCTGTCCGCAGGGGTGTGGACCGACAAGGGCTCCCGCATCCTCTGGATGGCCGACCAGCTGCGCGCGGGCGTGGTCTGGGCGAACACGTTCAACCGCTTCGACCCCGCGAGCCCCTTCGGCGGCTACAAGGAGTCCGGATACGGCCGCGAGGGCGGCCGCCACGGCTTGGAGGCCTACCTGCGATGACACCCACGTCCGACGCGCGTATCGACGTACGCAAGACCTACAAGCTCTACATCGGCGGGGCGTTCCCCCGCTCCGAGTCGGGGCGTTCGTACGTCGTCAACGACAGCAAGGGGAAGTTCCTCGCGAACGCCTCGCAGGCCTCCCGCAAGGACGCCCGGGACGCGGTGCAGGCAGCCCGCAAGGCCTCCGGCGGCTGGTCCGGCCGGACCGCCTACAACCGGGGTCAGATCGTCTACCGGATCGCCGAGGTCCTCGAGGGTCGACGGGCCCAGTTCGTCGACGAGGTCCAGAGGTCGGAGGGACTGACGAAGACCCGCGCCGAGGGGGTGGTCGACCTCACCGTCGACCGCCTGGTCTGGTACGCCGGGTGGGCGGACAAGGTCACCCAGGTCCTCGGCGGCGCGAACCCGATCGCCGGTCCGTACTTCAACTTCTCCCTGCCCGACCCGACCGGTGTGGTGGCCGTGGTCGCACCGCAGGACTCCTCGCTGCTCGGCCTGGTCTCGGTAGTCGCGCCGGCCATCGTCACCGGCAACACGACCGTCGTACTCACGTCGTACGAGCGTCCGCTGCCGGCGATCACGCTCTCGGAGGTGCTCGCCACCTCCGACGTCCCGGGCGGTGTGGTGAACACCCTGACCGGCTCCGCGGCCGAGGTCGCGCCGTGGCTGGCGTCGCACATGGACGTCAACGCGATCGACCTGACCGGTGTCGAGGATGCCGAGCTCGCGCGGTCCCTCGAGGAGTCGGCGGCCGAGAACCTCAAGCGGGTCATCAGGCCGTCACTCGGGACCTCGGTCGACTGGACGCTGGACCCCGGCATCAAGCGGATGGCCGCCTTCCTCGAGACCAAGACGGTCTGGCACCCGATCGGGATCTGACCCCGGGGTTGCGGGGAAGTGCCGTCCGGCTCAACCGCGTGTCAGCGCGTCCCTGAACACCGTGCTGATGTCCCCCGGGTCGCGGGCGATGTAGTGCCGTCCACCAGTCGCGGCGACGATCTTCTTCAGTGCGTCCTCGTCGGCGTCGGGCCCGACCCCGATCGCGATCACGGAGACGGGCCGGTCCTGGTCACGCTCCCGTTCGAGAGTGCGTAGCAGCTGCCTCAGGGTCACGCTGTCGGTGTCTTCGTTCTCACCGTCGGTGAGGAGGAACACGCTGTTCATGGCGTTCGCGTCGTAGCCGGAGCGGGCTGCCCGGACGGCCGCCAGCGTCGAGTCGTAGAGCCCCGTCCCGCCCGAGGTCATCGCCTGCAGCCGGGCCAGCGTGTCACCGACCTCCTGGCGCTGGTACCTGCCGCCGATCCTTGCGTCGAGTCGCCTGACCGGCACGAGCTCGCGGTAGTCGCGGTCGGCACGTCCGAGGCCTTCCGAGAAGGCCCAGATCCCGAACTGAGCCTGGCCCGGGAAGGTCTCGAGGGCTTTCTGCGAAGCTCCCACCGCGAGCGCGATGCGGGACCGCTGTCCGGCCCGGAAGTCCATCGACCCCGAGACGTCGAACACCCCGAGGATGCGCGACGGCACGGTGAGGACGGACCACCGATGCAGCGTCGTGGCGATCACGTCCGCCTCCGGGGGCGCCAGCACCGTGACTGGGCCCGCGCTACCGTCTCGTTCTCTCGGGAGTGGCTGCAGATTCTCGGGCCGGAAGCCCTCCACGGCCAACAGGCGCGAGCCCTCCGGACTGCGCAGGTAGCCGCCCAGCAGCTCTCCCCCCTTCACCGCGGCGGGCTCGGACGTGAGCGCCACCATCGGATAGTCGAGGACCGGCGTCCCCGTCTCGGGCACCGTCACCTCCAGGTCCCGGGCCAGGCCACTGCCACGCAGGGTCAGGAGCTGCTGCTCGCTCAGGATCGCGGCGCCGCCCAGGTCGAGAGCGAGGTCGGTGAGGTTGCTCGGAGCGGCGCCCCGAGCACCGAGCCGCTGGGCCAGAGGCGCCATCACGACGTCGATCTCGTCCTCGGAGGCACCAGTCGAGGTGCTCTCGGCCTTCATGGCGAGGAGGGCAGCGGCCGGCGCCGAGCTCCGCAGCGGGTCCACGAAGCTCACGTCGTCCCGCGAGAGTACGTCGATCCATGACCTCGGTCTCGACACGTCAGGCCCAGCGACGACGACCGGGGACTTGGCGAGGGACTCCACGACCACGGACAGCTCCGCCCCGGGAACGCCCACCCTCTCGAGCCAGGCCGACGAGTCCGGCACCCACAGGTCAGGGACATCGGCGGCCCGGGCGTCGATGGAGCGGGAAACCGCCGCCGGCGAGACAGCTCGGACCTGGTAGTCGACGCAGGCGCCGGCGGCCTCTGCCTTCCTCTGCTCCACGCTGTCGGCAGCGGCCCGGACGACGTCGACGCTCTCGGCCGTCGCCGCGACCGAGACCGGGACCGAACCGGTGCAGCCGCCGCCGGTTACGCGATGGATGCTCGACGCGACGCCCGTGACGAAGAAGCCGCCCACCCCGACAGCGAGCGCGACCAGAAGAACGAGGAACAGTGGAAGCGCCCGCGAGGTCGCGTGGGCAGACGCGGTGTGCCGTCCAGGCATACTCAGGATCTCCTTGCCACTTCCCTCCCCGGCCTGGCGGGAAGAGCCTAGGTCATCGCGTCCGTGCCGACCGAACGCGGACCCTGTCCTGTGGCCACCGACACGTCAGGCAGAATGGCGCGGTGCGCGCGCAGGTCATCGTCATCGCCGGTCCCAGTGGATCGGGAAAGTCGCGGCTCTCGCGACGGCTCGGGCTCCCGGTTCTGAACCTCGACGACTTCTACAAGGACGGCCACGACCCGTCGCTCCCCCGGCTCGACATCGGCCTGGTCGACTGGGACGATCCCGCATCCTGGCAGCACGACGACGCGCTCGTCGCCATCGAGGCCCTCTGCCGGGACGGTGAGGCCGACGTGCCGATCTACGACATCGCGCAGGACGGGAGAGTCGGCCACCACCGGCTCACGCTCGACGGCTCGTCGTACTTCGTCGCCGAGGGCATCTTCGCCCAGGAGATCGCCGCCGACTGCCAGGCGCGGGGGCTACTCGCCGACGCGGTCTGCGTTCGCAACCACCGCCTGGTGACGTTCTGGCGCCGCCTGACGCGAGACTTCAGGGAGCATCGCAAGCCGCCGCTGGTGCTGGTACGCCGGGGCCTGCTGCTGCTCATGGCCGAGCCGAAGGTGGTGGCCCACGCCGAGAAGCTGGGCTGCGTCGCCGTCACGCCGGACGAGGCCTACGACCGGATCGGCATGCTCCGTGAGGCTAGCGGCTCAGCATCGCGTCGATGAACACCTTGGAGATGTCCTCCGGGTTTCGCGCGACGTAGCTGCGGCCCCCTGTCGCGCCCGCGATCTTCTCCAGCGCATCCGCGTCGGCCTCCGGGCCCATGCCGATCGCGATGACGTGGACGGGTCGCGCCGGGTCGCGCTCCCGCTGAATCGTCCCGACCAGCTCCTTGAGCGTGAGGCTGCCCGGGTCGTCGTTCGCGCCGTCGGTCAGCAGGATCACGCTGTTGATCGCACGCGCGTCGTAGTCGTCCTGCAACGTGCGGACAGCGGCCAGCGTCGTGTCGTAGAGCCCCGTGCCGCCGTAGGTCATCCGCGGCAGCTTCCGGAGCGCCCCTCCGATCGCCTCGCGCTGGGTCACTCCCCGCGACGACGACGCCAGAGACCGGATCGGGACCATCGGAACGTAGTCACGGTTGCCGCTGCCGAGCCCGACGGAGAACGCCCACATCCCGATCTGCGCGTTGTCCGGGAAGAGCGTGAGCGCGCCTCCCGCCGCAGTGACGGCAAGGGAGATCCGCGACCGCCCCCCGTCGGTGAAGTCCATGGAGCCGGAGACGTCCACGACGGCGAGACTGCGCGACGGGACCGTCAGCACGGCCCACTGCTTCAAAGCCCCGGTCACGGCCTCTGCATCCGGCGCCGGCAGCACGGGCACGGACGCGTCGCCCAGCCCCTCACCCGAGGCGAGCGGCTCGTTCTGCACGTTCCGGAAGCCGTGGGCAGCCAGCAGGTCGGCGCCTGCGGAGCCTGCCATGTACGCCGCGAGCTGGCTGCCGGCGTCCCGGGCGTACTCCTCCGGCGAGAGCGCGGCCAGCGGGTAGTCGAGCACCATGGTCCCTGACTTCGGGACGGTGGCGTCGAACCCCTCGGCCTTCCCCGAGTCCTGGAGGCTCATCAGCTGCTGCTCCGTCATCACGCCGAGCGTGCCCTTGGCCGCGGCCTCCGCGACGTCCTCGACGGTCTTCGGCTTGTCCGGCTGGGCGCCGTACCGCTGAGCCAGCGGCACCATCATCGCGCCCATCTCGTTCATGGTCGCGCCGGTGACTGCGAGCTCACCGAAGGCGGAGAGCAGGGCCGCGGTGCTGGCGGAGCTGGTCATGGGGTCGAGGTAGGCCACCGTGTTCATGCCGACCTCCTGCCATGAGGCAGGCGGCGTCGCATCGGGTCCCACGACCACGACGGGCGAGTTGCCGAGCGACTTCGACAACGTCGCCGGTGCGGCGCCGGTCTGGGCAGCGCGCGTCACCCAGACGGAGAAGTCCGGGACCCACAGCTGCGGCGCGTTCGCCGGCTGCGTGGCGAGCCCGTCCGCAACCTGGTCGGGAGCAGCTGCCTGCACCTCGAAGTCGACGCAGGTGCCCTTGACCGAGGCGCCGTCCGCCTCGAGGTCCGCGGTCGCCTCCTCCAGCACGGGTGCCATCTCGGGGGCGGCGGCGAGGCGAACCGGCAAAGACCCGTCGCAGCCGCTCGCGGCGACGCCCTTCGAGGCGTTCACGACGACGAAGCCGCCGACCGCGATGATCGAAGCGGCCAGCAGCATGAGTAGCGCAGGCAGCGCACGCGACTGCGGGCGCGCAGCAGCGCTGTGCCGTCCAGACATGGTTGTCCCTCCCCAGAGATGCGGGGGAGATCCTATCCGGACATTGCGTGACTTACGTCATCGCCCCCAGGACTGCGTAGGCCGGCTTGATCGTCTGGTTGATGATCTCGAGCCGCTGGTCGAACGGGAGGAACGCCGACTTCATGGCGTTGATCGTGAACCAGCGCAGGTCCCGCATGGTGTAGCCGAACGCCTCCACCAGCGCGAACATCTCGTCGGTCATCGACGTACCGCTCATCAAGCGGTTGTCGGTGTTCACCGTGACCCTGAACCCGAGCTCCTTGAGCAGGCCGATCGGGTGGTCGGCGACGGACGCCGCCGCCCCGGTCTGGAGGTTCGACGTGGGGCACATCTCGAGCGGGATCCGCTTGTCACGCACGTACGACGCCAGTCGGCCCAGGTGGGCAACGCCGTCCTCGTCGACCGTGATGTCGTCGATGATCCGGACGCCATGGCCGAGACGGTCCGCGCCGCACCACTGGATCGCCTGCCAGATCGAGGGCAGGCCGAAGGCCTCCCCTGCGTGGATGGTGAAGTGCGCGTTCTCCCGCTGGAGGTACTCGAACGCGTCGAGGTGCCGGGTGGGCGGGAACCCCGCCTCGGCGCCGGCGATGTCGAAGCCGAGCACCCCCTGGTCGCGGTACCTCACCACCAGCTCGGCGATCTCGCGCGAGCGCGCCTGGTGCCGCATGGCGGTGAGCAGCTGGCGTACGACGATCGCGCGACCGGCCTCGCGAGCGCGCTGCTCCCCTGCCTCGAAGCCGGCCTGGACCGCCTCCACCACCTGGTCCAGGGAGAGTCCACCCTGCAGGTGCTGCTCCGGGGCGTAGCGGACCTCGGCGTACACCACCCCGTCCGCGGCCAGGTCCTCGACACACTCCTCTGCCACCCGGCGCAGGTTCTCGGCGGACTGCATCACCGCGACGGTGTGGTCGAACGTCTCGAGGTACCGCTCGAGCGACCCCGAGTTGGCCGACTCCTCGAACCACCTGCGCAGCGACTCCGCGTCCTCCGTCGGCAGGTGGTGACCCGCTCCGGGAGCGAGGTCGATGATCGTCTGCGGACGCAGGCCACCGTCGAGATGGTCGTGCAGCAGCACCTTGGGCGCCCGCCGCACCTGGTCCCGTGTGGGCAGGACCTTGGTGACGGCCGCTGTGCTCATCTCGTCCGTGGTCAACGTGTCGCCCCTTCGTCGGTCTCGACGTCCCGGTTCACCGTGTCGGGCGAGAAGGCGGGCAGGCACACGGCGACGTACTCGGTCTCCTCGTCGCCGGTGGAGTACCGGACCCGTTCGCCCGCCCGGGTGACGAGCGCCTGCCCCGCGGGGACCTCGATCGTCTCGGTTCCGCCGTCGCCGCCGATGATGTCGACGCGGACGACTCCGCGGAGGACGACCGTGATCTCGTCGAACTCAGGGGCCTGGGCAGGCTCCGTCCAGCCGCCCGGCGCGACCATGTGGGCGACGGAGACCGACTCGGTGCCGGTGGTGACACGGCCGACGTACTCGTCGATGACCTTGCCACCCGGCACCGGGATCCGTGTGGGTGCAGCGATAAGTTCAGGCATTCCGACATCCTTGCATCCGAAGCGAAAGGCGACCATGCGAGTTTTCAAGACGTTCGACGAACTGACCGGGGCCGTGGGTGAGGAGCTCGGTACCAGCGACTGGCTCGAGGTCGACCAGGACCGCGTCAACGCCTTCGCAGAGGCGACCGGAGACCACCAGTGGATCCACGTCGACGTGGAGCGCGCCAAGACGGGCCCCTTCGGCGGGACCATCGCCCACGGGTACCTCACGCTGTCGCTCATCCCGCAGTTCACCCCGCAGATCTTCAGCCTCGAGACACCCGGGGCGAAGCTGAACTACGGCGTGAACAAGGTGCGTTTTCCAAACCCGGTCAAGGTCGGCGCCAGGATCCGGGCGACCGCGACGCTGGCCGAGGTGACCGACATCCCTGCGGGCAAGCAGATGGTGACGAGGTACGTCATCGAGATCGAGGGCGAGGACAAGCCCGCCTGCGTCGCCGAGACCGTGGTGCTGCTGCTCGCCTGAGGCCTTGCAGGCTGCCCGTGCTTGCCACCTGCTCGCGCCCGGTGCAAGATACCTCCACCAGTCACGCATATTCGGGCAAAACAGAACCGGGGGAACATCCATGCATAGGGCTCTCACACGGCTCGCCGTCTTGATCCTGGTGGCGGCGGGTAGCCTCGTGGCCGCCACCCCCGCGAACGCCGACATCACCGGTCTGAAGTGCAGGTACTTCGACAACGGGACGTCGTACACCTCGGACAACTACGAGGTGTGCATCGCCGTGAAGTACCGCATGTCAAGGAAGAGCAAGCTCATCTACGCCTCATTCCTCGACAACGACAGCAAGGATCCCGCCACGGGCACCTGTACGTCGAAGGAGACCGAGACCTTCCGTTGGGGTGGCAGCGTGACCGCATCCGCCGAGGGGAAGGCGTGGATCTTCGCGAAGGTCTCCGGGTCGGTCTCCGCGTCCTTCGACAAGACGCGCACCTCCGAGTTCTCGACGAGTGCCCAGTTCACGGTGCAGCCGGGCGACACGATGTACTGCTACTACGTCGAAGCCCACGAGCGTTTCATGACCCGGCAGTGCTACGCCAACGCGTACACAGGCGGTCGCCAGTGCGACCCGAAGGTGTTCATAGCTCCCAAGCGCGAGGGCTGGGTCATCTCGCCAGACCCGAGGAAGTTCTGAGCCACAGACACGGCTTAGTCGGCCGAGACCCGGTCGATGACCAGGGGCAGGGCGTCGTACGGCGTGCTCGCGTCGGCGATCTCGATGCCGCCGTCGAGGCTCGCCAGCGCCCTCTCGAACCGTTCCGGCTCCTCGGTGTGGAGGGTGAGCAGCGGGGACCCCTCGGCGACCTTGTCGCCCGGCTTGGCGTGAATCTCCACGCCCGCGCCCTCCTGCACCGGGTCCTCCTTGCGCGCGCGCCCGGCGCCGAGGCGCCACGCGGCGAGGCCCACGGCCATGGCGTCGAGGCGGGTCAGGACACCGCTGCGGGGTGCGGTCACGACCGTGCTCTCCCGCGACGTGCGCAGCGGCGCGTCCGGGTCACCGCCCTGGGCTCGGATCATCCTCCTCCAGGTGTCCATGGCGGACCCGTCAGCCAGTCTGTCGGCCGGGTCCACGTCGTGCACTCCCGCCGCAGCGAGCATCTCGCGTGCCAGGGACAGAGTCAGCTCGACGACGTCGGCCGGCCCGCCTCCGGCCAGCACCTCGACGGACTCCCGCACCTCGAGGGCGTTCCCGGCGGTCAGCCCCAGGGGCGTGGACATGTCGGTGAGCAGCGCGACCGTCTTGACGCCGGCGTCGGTGCCGAGCGCCACCATCGTCTCAGCGAGCTCACGGGCCCGGGCGGTGTCCTTCATGAATGCTCCGGAGCCCACCTTGACGTCGAGCACGAGCGCGCCGGTGCCCTCGGCGATCTTCTTGCTCATGATGGAGCTGGCGATCAGCGGGATCGCCTCCACGGTGCCCGTGACGTCACGCAGGGCGTAGAGCTTCTTGTCCGCCGGTGCGAGACCGGTGCCCGCCGCGCAGACCACTGCACCCACGTCCTCGAGCTGGGCCATCATCTCCTCGTTGCTGAGATCGGCACGCCAGCCGGGGATCGCCTCGAGCTTGTCGAGAGTGCCACCCGTGTGGCCGAGTCCGCGGCCCGAGAGCTGCGGAACCGCGATCCCGCAGGCGGCCACGAGCGGCGCGAGAGGGAGCGTGATCTTGTCCCCGACCCCACCCGTCGAGTGCTTGTCCGCGGTCGGTCTCGAGAGTGAGGAGAAGTCCATCCGCTCCCCCGACTCGATCATCGCCCGGGTCCAGCGCGAGATCTCGCGGCGGTTCATGCCGTTGAGGAGGATCGCCATCGCCAGCGCGGACATCTGCTCGTCGGCGACCACGCCGCGGGTGTAGGCGTCGACCACCCAGTCGATCTGTGAGTCGTCGAGCTCGCCGCCGTCCCGCTTGGCGATGATCACCTCGACCGCGTCGTGCCGCTCCGACATCCCTCGCTCCCCTCCTTCGTCACTGCCTGCTCGATCGTGGGACTACACGCCGAGGTCGTCGCGCCCGAACGCCTGCGGAAGGACCTCATGCATCGGCAGGACCCCTTCCACCGTCATCAGGAGCATGTTGCGCCCCCCGTGCTCGGACAGAAGCTGCCGGCAGCGCCCGCAGGGCATGATCACGTCACCGTCGCCGTTGACGCACACGAAGTGGGTCAGCCGGCCACCGCCGGTGGCGTGCAACGACGACACCAGCCCGCACTCGGCGCACAGCGTGACGCCGTACGCCGCGTTCTCCACGTTGCAGCCGGTCACGACCCGCCCGTCATCGACCATGGCGGCCGCTCCGACGTGGTACCGGGAGTACGGCGCGTAGGCACGGCCCGAGATCTCCCGCGCGGCCCGGGTCAGCGTCTCCCAGTCGAAGTCCTCGGTGTCGCGGCTCCCCGTGGCCACGTCAGCTCTTCACGTAGGGTTCGCCGTCGGCCGCCGGCGGGCGCACCCTGCCGACGAAGCCGGCGACGGCGATGATCGTGGCGAGGTACGGCGTGGCGCCCAGCAGCTGGCTCGGGATCTTCTCGACGAAGCTCAGCTGGCTCTGGAGGTTCCACATGAAGCCGAAGAACAGCGCCGCCATGGTCGCGCCCACCGGGTGCCACCTGCCCATGATGACCGCCGCCAGCGCGATGAACCCGTTGCCGGCCGACAGGTCCCGGTCGAAGGCGCCGGTGGAACCGACGGTGAAGTAGGCGCCACCGAGCCCCGCGAACACCCCGCCGGTGAGCACCGCCTGCCAGCGCACCCGGTTGACCTTGATGCCCACCGTGTCGGCAGCCTTCGGGTGCTCACCCACCGAGCGCACGCGCAGTCCCCACTTGGTCTGGAAGAGCAGGAACCACACCAGCGCCACGGAGATGTACATCAGGTAGACGAGGACGGTCTGGTCGAACAGGGCCGCACCGACCACCGGGATCTCCGAGAGACCGGGGATCGGCACGGTCTCCAGGCGAGGCGGCTCGTTGAGGTACTGCCGGATCGTCGGGTCGCTGGGGATCTGGCTCAGCAGGAAGCTGGTCAGGCCGGACGCGAGCGCGATCAGCACGACCCCCAGCACGATCTGGTTCACCATGTAGCGCATCGAGAAGACCGCGAGCAGCGCGGCCATGCCGACGCCGGCCAGGATCGCGCCGACCAGGCCCATGTAGGCGCTGAAGGCCAGGCTGGCGGCCACGGAGGCGAAGAACGCCCCCATCAGGAACTGGCCCTCGATCGCGATGTTGATGACCCCCGAGCGTTCGCACATCACGCCGGAGAGGGCGCCGAGGATCAGCGGGGTGGCGATCCGGATGGTTCCCGGAATCGGGTTGGCGATCGACGACTCGAAGCCGCCGGTCTGGTCGGAGTACGCCCAGACGATGAAGCCGGCGTAGAACGCCAGGCCGACGGCAGCGTAGGTCGCCGTGGCCATCCGGCCACGGGGGAACCGGTTCAGCGCCGCGAGCACGGTGGCCACGAGGGTGACCACCGCGGCGATCCATGCCACGGGCTTGGCGGAGAGCGTCTTGGGGGGCGAGTCCGCCGAGACGCGCTCGCCGAGGACGTACTGCACGGTGTCGTTCTCGATCGACAGCGCGAAGTAGACCAGGAGCAGCGTGGCGATCGTGAGAACCACGACCAGCTTGACCTGCCGCCTGACGTCGGCGCGGTCGCGGACCTCGGGAACCTCGGGAACCTGGTTCACGGTCTGCGTGCTGACGGTGCTCACGAGCCCCAACCCTTCGCCATGACGGTGGCGCCGCCACCGGTGTCTTTCATTCTCAGAACTCCTCGGACCAGGGCGGGCGCGGCCACGAAGAGCACGATCAGCGCCTGGATGACCTGCGTCAGCTCCACCGGCGTCGCCGCCTCGCTGGCCTGCATCTGGATGCCGCCGGACGCAAGGGCGCCGAAGAGCAGGCCCGCGAGTACCGTGCCCAGCGGCGTCGCACGGCCGAGCAGGGCGACCGTGATCGCGTCGAAGCCGAGCGAGCCCGCCACGTTCGCTGTGAGGGCGTCATGGTGTCCGAGGATCTGCTGCACGGCCGCCATGCCGGCGAGCGCCCCGGCGATCAGCATGGCCAGGGTGTACACCTTCTTCACGCTCATGCCAGCGGTCCGGGCGGCGTCCGCGTTCGCACCCACCGCGCGCATCTCGAAGCCGATGGTGCTCCGCTCCAGGAGCCACCAGACACCGAACGCGACCGCGATCGCGACCAGCACACCGCTGTGGACGCCGAGGACGTCCGGGAAGAGCGCCGAGTCGGTTACCACCTCGCTGCGCGGGTTGTCGCTGCCCACGCGCTGGAAGGCATCCTTGGTGAGCAGGAAGAGCAACGTCGACATGGCGACGTAGTTGAGCATGATCGTGATGATCACCTCGTGCGCACCCGTCTGCGCCTTCAGCACACCGGCGATCGCGCCCCACACGGCTCCGCCGGCCATACCGGCCAGCAGCGCCAGCAGGAGGTGGATGCCCGGGGGAAGGTCGAACGTGAAGCCGACGTACCCCGCGCAGATCGCTCCGATGACCAGCTGGCCCTGGGCGCCGATGTTGAACATCCCGGTGCGGAAGGCGAGGCTCACGCCCAGGCCGGCGCAGATCAGGGGTGCCGACCGTTCCAGGGTCTGCGTCACCGCATCCGGGGAGCCGACGGCACCGGTGAAGAGAGCCCAGTAGGACTGGCCGATGGCCTCAGCGGAGAGCCGGAAGAAGTCCCACGGGTAGTCGAAGAAGTAGCCGGCCGCCTCGATCACCTTGCGGTCGCTGACCACGATCAGCAGGGCGCCCACGACGAGCGCGAGCAGGATCGAGGCGATCGTGACCTTCACCGTCGGCAACCAGGTGATGGGTGAGCGGAGGTCGGCAGGACGGTCGACGTCCTTCACCTCGGCCGGGGCCCCGTCCTGCGACGGTGGGCCGCCTTCCGCGTGCTTCACCGGGGCCGCGGGCCCGTCGGTCTTGGGGGTGTGGTCAGACATCTTGGTGCTCTTCTCCCTGTCCGTGCGCACCTGCCATCATGAGGCCGATCTCCTCGCGCGGTATGTCGGGGGTCACCGTCCCGACGATCCGGCCGTCGTACATCACCGCGATCCGGTCGGACAGGGCGAAGATCTCGTCGAGCTCCGTGGAGACGATGACCACCGCGGTGCCGCGGTCGCGCTCCTCCACGATCCTCTTGTGGATGAACTCGATGGAGCCGACGTCGACCCCGCGAGTCGGCTGGGACGCGACGAGAGCCTTCAGGTCGCGGGAGAACTCACGGGCCACCACGACCTTCTGCTGGTTGCCTCCGGAGAGGGCGCTGACCGGCGTGTTCATGTCCTCGGTGCGGATGTCGAACTCGTCGATGCGACGCCGTGCGTTCTTCGCCATGGCGTCGAGGTTCAGCGCCAGACCCTTGGAGAAGTCGCCGCGCTTGTAGAGGTCGAGCACGAGGTTCTCGCGCACGGAGAACCCTCCGACGTAGCCGTCGTGCGAACGGTCCTCGGGGATGTAGCCGATCCCGGCCTCCAGGCTGTCACGGGGGCCGCGGCTGGAGATGTCCTTGCCGTCGAGCAGCACGTGTCCGGCGTCCGGCCTGACCAGGCCCATGAGCGACTTGATCAGCTCGGTCTGCCCGTTGCCCTGGACGCCGGCGATACCGAGGACCTCACCGGCACGTGCCTGGAACGAGACGTCCTTGACCACGGCATGGCCTCGGGTGTCGATCACGGTGAGGTTCTTGACCTCGAGGACCGACTTGCCCGGCTCGGCCGGCTCCTTGTCCACCACGAGCTTGACGGCTCGACCGACCATCATCTCGGCGAGCTCGGTCTCGGACGTGTCGGGGGACGTCGTGCCCACGACCTTGCCCCTCCGGATGACCGTGATGCGGTCACCGATGGCCTTGACCTCGCGCAGCTTGTGGGTGATGAAGACGATCGAGGTGCCCTGCTTCTTCAACGAGCGCATGATCTCCATGAGCTCGTCGATCTCCTGGGGCGTGAGCACCGCGGTCGGCTCGTCCAGGATGAGCACCTTGGCCTCGTTGGCGAGTGCCTTGATGATCTCCACGCGCTGCTGCACACCCACGGGGAGGTCCTCCACCAGGGTGTCCGGGTCGACCTTGAGCTTGTACCTCGCGGACAGCTCGCGGACCATCTGGGCGGCCTTGCCGCGGTCGAGGACGCCGAGGCCCTTGGTCTGCTCCCTGCCCAGCATGACGTTCTCGGCCACCGTGAAGACCGGGATGAGCATGAAGTGCTGGTGCACCATCCCGATGCCCGCGTTGATCGCGTCGCCGGGGGTGCTGAACTTCACCGGCTCGCCGTCGAGCAGGATCTCGCCCTCGCTCGGGTCGAGCAGGCCGTACAGCATGTTCATCAGCGTCGACTTGCCGGCGCCGTTCTCACCGAGGAGGCAGTGGATCTCACCCGGTTCGATGGTGAGGCTGATGTCGTCGTTCGCGACGAAGGAGCCGAACCGCTTGGTGAGGCCGCGCATCTCCAGTTGCATGTGTCGTTTCTACCTTCTGCCTCGACAAGATGCCGAGTGGGGTGGTCGGACGCGGGTTGGGGAGGGGGCGGTTGTCCGCCCCCTCCCCAACCCGTGTGCTGGCACTAGTGCTTCGGTTACTTCGGAGCCGCCGGCGAGGTGATCTCGACCTCACCGTCGATGATCTTCTGCTTCAGGGCCTCGAGCCCGTCCTTCAGCTCCTGCGGGATGTCGCCCTCGAGCTGGTTGAACGGCGCAAGTGCGACGCCGCCGTTGTCGAGCGTGCCGACGTACGGCTCGTTGGTGAACTTGCCGTCGACCGAGTCGGCGATGGCCTGCTCGACCGCGACGTCCATGCCCTTGACGACCGACGACAGCAGCACGTCGCAGTACTCAGGTGCGCTCACGCAGCCGTCCGTGTCGACCCAGATGCCGTAGGCGTCGTTGTCCTTCGCCGCCTGCAGGCCACCGAGACCGGCGGGACCGGCGACCGGGAAGATCACGTCGGCGCCCTGCTGGATCATGTTCTCGGCGAGGGTCTGGCCCTTGGTCTTGTCCTCGAAGTCCTCGGTGAACGAGCCCTTCTGGGTCTTCTCGTCCCAGCCGACGACCTTGACGTCGGTGCCGTTCTCCTCGTTGTAGTACTGCACGCCCTCCCAGTAGCCATCCATGAAGATGGTCACGGTCGGGATCGGCAGACCACCGTAGGTGCCCACGACACCGCTCTCGGACATGCCGGCGGCGAGGTAGCCCGCGAGGAACGACGGCTCGGCGGTGTTGAACGTCAGGCCGCGGACGTTCTCCGGGGCCTTCTCGTAGGCGAAGTCGACGATCGAGAAGTCGACGTCGGGGTTCGCCTTGGCTGCCGCCTCGGTGGCGTCACCGAGGAGGAAGCCGACGGTCGTGATGCTGTCGCAGTTCTGCTTCACCAGGGCCTTGATGTTGTCGGCGTACTCCGAGTCGGACTGCGACTCGATCTCGCCGGTCTTGGTTCCCAGGTTCTTCACCGCGTTCGTCAGGCCGTCGTGCGACGTCTGGTTGAACGACTTGTCGTCGAAGCCACCCGAGTCGGACACCATGCAGGCCTTGAAGTCAGGGTTGCTCTGCGCGGGAGCCTGGGACGCCGTCTCTGTGGGCTCCGCGGCGGTGTTCGTGTCTCCTCGCTCACCGCAACCAGCCAACGTGAGAGCGACGGCACCCATCAGTGCTGCCACCTGTGCCGTTCTCTTCTTCACGGCGCCTCCTACTTCCAAAGAAACTCGAGCAGGCACCGGTGCGAGCCTGCGTCTGATGTTGTGAAATGGCACGCAAAGTCATGCGGGCCACGGGTCAGACTAATACCGCGCATCGCTCATCGGGGTGAGGAGGCCACCTTCGGGCGCGAGTTGTTATAGGTCGGTAATAACGGCCCTGCCGGACTCGGGACCTAAGTCCGGTCCAGAGCCTCCACCGCGGCGGCGGCCAACACCTTGGCGCCGACCGTCACGGCGCCCTCGTCGACTCGCAGGTTCCCCTGGTGGAGGTCGTACGTCGGACCGCCCGGTGTGCGGGTCCCGAGCCGGGCCATCGCGCCGGGCACGGACTCCAGGTACCACGCGAAGTCCTCGCCGCCGAGGCTCTGCGGGGTGTACACGTGCCCCTTCTCGCCCACGACGCTCTCGGCGCCGCGCGCGAGGATCGCCGTGGACCGGGGCTGGTTCACCACAGGAGGGACGCCTCGGACGTAGGTGACCTCCGCCCCGACGCCGTAGGGCGCGATGATCTGCGCGATGAGCTCGCGGACCAGACCCTCCGCGTCTGCCCAGGCGACCGCGTCGAGCATGCGGACGGTGCCCGCCGCCTCACCGCTGGACGGGATCACGTTCTTGGCCGAGCCGGACCGGACCATCCCCCACACCAGGCTTGCCCCCGCACGCGGGTCGAGCCGCCGGGACAGCGCCGCGGGCAGCTCGGTCACGAGCTTGCCGAGTGCGTAGGTGAGGTCCTCGGTGAGGTGCGGGCGGGAGGTGTGCCCGCCACGACCGGTGAGCCGGACGTTCAACGAGTCGGCGGCCCCGGTGAGCGGCCCTTCGCGGAGTCCGACGTACCCGACGTCGAGCCCCGGGTCGCAGTGCAGGCCGAACACATGGCCCACGTCGTCGAGGACGCCCGTGGAGATGAGCTCGAGCGCGCCGCCCGGCATGACCTCCTCGGCAGGCTGGAACAGCAGCCGCACCCGACCGGCCAGAGGTGCGCGGCGGTGCACCTCCTCGAGCGCGAGGCCGGCGCCGAGCAGCGCGGCCGTGTGGACGTCGTGCCCACACGCGTGCGCCACGTTCTTGACGGTGCTCACCCAGGGGTCGGTGGTGAGGTCCTCGACCGGCAGCGCGTCGAGGTCGGCGCGGAGCGCGACGAGCGAACCATCCGGCTCGCCCACCTCAGCGATGAGCCCACTGCTCGGAAGCAGCTGCACCTTCACCCCGGCCTCCTCGAGCCGCTTGGCGACCAGGGCGGTGGTCCGCTCCTCGTGCCAGGCGAGCTCGGGGTGTGCGTGGAGGTCCCGGCGGATCGCGACCAGCTCGTCGGCGAACTCGTCGACGGCGGCGATCACGTCAAGGGCATGGGAGGGCACGTCACGACAGGCTACCGGGCGACCGGCCGCGACGGGGAGTCAGCGCGCGGCGCGTCAGAAGGCGTCCGGCGGGGAGTACACCCCCCACACCTCACGCAGCGCGTTGCAGACCTCCCCGACGGTGGCGCGTGCGCGCAGGGCGTCCTTCATCGGGTAGAGCACGTTGTCGTCGCCCTCGGCCGCCGCCCTGAGCGCCGCGAGATGCTTCTGCACCTCGTCGTCGTCCCGCTCGGCGCGCAGGTTCGCGAGGCGCTCGGCCTGCTGGGCCTCGATCGCCGGGTCGACACGGAGCGGCTCGTAAGGCTCCTCCTCGTCGATCTGGTACTTGTTCTGACCCACGACGACCCGCTCACCGGTGTCGATGTCGCGGGCGATCTGGTACGCCGCCTTCTCGATCTCGTTCTTCTGGAAGCCGTGCTCGATCGCCTTCACCGCCCCGCCGAGCTCCTCGACCTTGGCCATCAGGCTCCGTGCCTCGCCCTCGAGCTCGTCGGTCAGCGACTCGACCGCGTAGGAGCCGGCGAACGGGTCCACGGTCTTGGTCACGTCGGTCTCGAAGGCGAGCACCTGCTGCGTGCGGAGCGCCAGCCTCGCCGCCTTCTCGCTGGGGAGGGCGATCGCCTCGTCGTAGGAGTTGGTGTGCAGCGACTGCGTGCCGCCGAGCACCGCGGCGAGCGCCTGGACGGCCACCCGCACCAGGTTCACCTCGGGCTGCTGGGCGGTGAGCTGCACACCTGCGGTCTGGGTGTGGAACCGCAGCATCAGCGACTTGGGGTTCTTCGCCCCGAACTCCTCGCGCATCACCTGCGCCCAGATCCGGCGGGCGGCGCGGAACTTCGCCACCTCTTCGAGGATCGTGGTGCGGGAGACGAAGAAGAAGGCGAGCCGCGGCGCGAACTCGTCGACGTCCTGACCCGACGCGACAGCGGCCCGGACGTACTCGATGCCGTCAGCGAGGGTGAACGCGACCTCCTGCGCGGGCGTCGCGCCGGCCTCTGCCATGTGGTAGCCGGAGATGGAGATGGTGTTCCACTTCGGGATCTCCTTGCGGCAGTAGCTGAAGATGTCGGTGATCAGCCGCAGGGACTGCTTCGGCGGGTAGATGTAGGTGCCGCGGGCGATGTACTCCTTGAGCACGTCGTTCTGGATCGTTCCGGTGATCCGGTCGCCCGGAACCCCCTGCTCCTCGGCGACGAGCTGGTACATCAGCAGGAGCAGTGCGGCGGGCGCGTTGATCGTCATCGACGTGGAGACCTGGTCGAGCGGGATGCCGTCGAACAGCACCCGCATGTCCTCGATCGAGTCGATCGCGACGCCGACCTTGCCGACCTCGCCGTGCGCGATCTCCGAGTCGGAGTCGTGCCCCATCTGCGTGGGCAGGTCGAAGGCGACGGAGAGGCCTCCGGTGCCGTGGGCGACGAGCTGTTTGTACCGCTCGTTGGACTCCTTCGCGGTGCCGAACCCGGCGTACTGCCTCATCGTCCAGGGGCGGCCGGTGTACATCGTCGGGTAGACGCCGCGGGTGAACGGGAACTCGCCCGGCACGCCGAGCTGGGCCTCCGGGTCGAAGCCCTCGAGCGCGTCCGGGCCGTACACCGGCTCGAACGGCAGGCCGGACTCTGTGGTCTTCTGTGGTTGTGTCGCCTTGTCACCCGCGGTCATGCAACGAAGGGTACGGCGAACTCGGGGACCGTCGCACCGTGAGATGACCAACACCGGAGTAATAGGCAAGACCGGCATGCGGTAATTGAACTCACAAGCCCGGAGGTCCTGTAACGAATCGAGCGCGGATAGAGTGCCGTAGTTGCCCTGCCCCCTCTCGGTGGCCCAGTCGCGCCCCGTTGTCGCAGGCAGCTCAAACCTCAACACAGCGAGCTTGTTCGAAAGGATTTCGCCTTGGCCAGCTCACCGGCGGGAACGCTCTACCGAGGCCGGGAAGGTATGTGGTCCTGGGTGGCGCACCGCATCACCGGCGTCCTCATCTTCTTCTTCCTGTTCGCCCACGTGATCGACACCGCCATGGTGCGCGTGTCGCCGGAGGCCTACAACACCGCGGTCGAGACCTACAAGAACCCGATCGTCGGGCTGATGGAGGTCGGGCTGGTCGCGGCCGTGCTCTTCCACGCGCTCAACGGCATCCGGATCATCCTCGTGGACTTCTGGTCCAACGGTCCGCGCTACCAGCGGCAGATGACGTACGGCGTGGTCGGGGTCTTCCTCGTGCTGTTCCTGCCCTTCGTGGTGCGCCACCTGACGAACGTGTTTGGACACTGATAGCGATGACACAGACCACACCGATCCCGGCCCCGCGGTCCCCGTACAAGCCGCGGAAGGCCGGCAACTTCGAGCTCAACTCGTGGCTGTTCATGCGGGGCTCGGGCCTGCTGCTCGTCGTCCTCGTGTTCGGCCACCTGTTCGTCAACCTGATGCTCGGTGAGGGCATCCACGCGATCGACTTCGCCTTCGTCGCAGGCAAGTGGGCCAACCCGTTCTGGCAGGTATGGGACCTCGCGATGCTGTGGCTGGCGATGCTGCACGGCACCAACGGCCTCCGCACGATCATCTCCGACTACGCGACCAAGACCGGCACGCGCTTCACGCTGAAGACGCTGCTCTACTTCGCCGCCGCGGTCACGATCGTGCTCGGCACGCTGGTCATCTTCACCTTCGACCCGTGCATCGACCCCGACTCGACGCTCGACGTCTGCCGGATCAAGTAACCACTGGCAAGTGAGGCCCTAGACAACATGGTTCAGACACACAAGTACGACGTCGTCATCGTCGGCGCGGGCGGCGCCGGCATGCGGGCGGCCCTCGAGTCCGGACAGCGCACGCGCACCGCCGTACTCACCAAGCTCTACCCGACGCGGTCCCACACCGGCGCGGCCCAGGGCGGCATGTGCGCGGCCCTCGCCAACGTCGAGGAGGACAACTGGGAGTGGCACACCTTCGACACCGTCAAGGGCGGTGACTACCTCGTCGACCAGGACGCCGCCGAGGTGATGGCCAAGGAGGCCATCGACGCGGTCCTCGACCTCGAGAAGATGGGCCTCCCCTTCAACCGCACCGAGGAGGGCCGGATCGACCAGCGTCGGTTCGGCGGCCACACGCGCAACCACGGTGAGGCCGCGGTACGCCGGTCCTGCTTCGCCGCCGACCGCACGGGCCACATGATCCTGCAGACGCTGTACCAGCAGTGCATCAAGCACAACGTGGAGTTCTACAACGAGTTCTACGTGCTCGACCTGGTGATGACGCCGACGCCGAGCGGGCCGCGCGCCTCCGGGGTCGTGGCGTACGAGCTGGCCACCGGCGAGATCCACATCTTCAACGCGAAGTCGATCATCTTCGCCTCCGGCGGCTTCGGGAAGGTCTTCCGCACCACCTCCAACGCCCACACCCTCACCGGTGACGGCATGGGCATCGTGTGGCGCAAGGGCCTCCCGCTCGAGGACATGGAGTTCTTCCAGTTCCACCCGACCGGCCTCGCCGGGCTCGGCGTGCTGCTCTCCGAGGCCGCACGCGGTGAGGGCGGCATCCTGCGCAACAGCGAGAACGAGCGCTTCATGGAGCGGTACGCGCCGACCATCAAGGACCTCGCACCGCGGGACATGGTCGCCCGGGCGATGGCGAACGAGGTCCGCGAGGGCCGCGGCGCCGGCCCGGACAAGGCGTACGTCTACCTCGACCTGACGCACCTGCCGAAGGAGCAGATCGACGCGAAGCTCCCCGACATCACCGAGTTCGCGCGGACCTACCTCGGCGTGGAGCCCTACACCGAGATGATCCCGGTGTTCCCGACCGCGCACTACGCGATGGGCGGCATCCCGACGAACATCAAGGGTGAGGCGCTCGCCGACAACCACACGGTCATCCCCGGCCTCTACGCCGCGGGCGAGGTGGCCTGCGTCTCCGTGCACGGCGCGAACCGGCTCGGCACGAACTCGCTGCTCGACATCAACGTCTTCGGGCGACGTGCCGGCATCTACGCCGCCGAGTACGCCATGAGCACCGGCTTCGACGAGCTCCCGGAGAACTCCGAGGCCGATGTGGTCTCGCTGATCGAGCAGATGCGGGACGCCGGCGGCTCCGAGCGTGTGGCGGCCATCCGCTCCGAGCTGCAGGCGACGATGGACATCAACGCCCAGGTGTACCGCGACGAGGGCTCGCTGAAGCAGGCACTCTCCGACATCGAGGGCCTCAAGACGCGCTACGCCAACGTCTCCGTCCAGGACAAGGGCAAGCGGTTCAACACCGACCTCCTCGAGGCGATCGAGCTCGGCTTCCTGCTCGACCTCGCGGAGGTGCTGGTGGTCTCCGCCCTCGCCCGCAACGAGTCGCGCGGCGGCCACTACCGCGAGGACTACCCGAACCGCGACGACGTGAACTTCATGCGACACACGATGGCCTACCGGGAAGAGGTGGCCGACGAGGAGGGCGGCGCTCCCTCCTTCAGGGTCCGCCTGGACTACAAGCCGGTCGTCGAGACGCGCTACAAGCCGATGGAGCGTAAGTACTGATGGACGTCACGATCAAGATCCTTCGCTACAACCCCGAGGTGTCGGAGGAGGCGAAGTGGGAGAGCTACCAGGTCAGCGCCGAGCCGACCGACCGCGTCCTGGACGCGCTCCACAAGGTCAAGTGGGACCTCGACGGCTCGCTCACGTTCCGCCGGTCGTGCGCGCACGGTGTGTGCGGCTCCGACGCCATGCGGATCAACGGCAAGAACCGCCTGGCCTGCAAGACGCTGATCAAGGACGTCAACCCGTCCAAGCCGATCACCGTCGAGCCGATCAAGGGCCTTCCGGTGCTCAAGGACCTCGTGGTCGACATGGAGCCGTTCTTCGACGCCTACCGGTCGGTGATGCCCTTCCTGGTCACCACCGGGAACGAGCCGACGCGTGAGCGCCTGCAGTCGCAGGCGGACCGGGACCGGTTCGACGACAGCACCAAGTGCATCCTGTGCGCCGCCTGCACGACGTCGTGCCCGGTGTACTGGACCGACGGGCAGTACTTCGGCCCGCAGGCCATCGTCGGCGCGCACCGGTTCATCTTCGACAGCCGCGACGAGGGCACCGACCAGCGCCTGGAGATCCTCAACGACAAGGAGGGCGTGTGGCGCTGCCGCACGACCTTCAACTGCACCGAGGCCTGCCCTCGCGGGATCGAGGTCACCAAGGCGATCCAGGAAGTGAAGCGAGCCCTGATCTTCCGCCGGTGAAGCGCGAGAGCGAGCGCCAGCGAGCTCGAGCTGCGAACCGGCGATCAGGCAACCCTCGTAGATCGACGTGCAGAACCCCGCCCTCGGGCGGGGTTCTGCACGTTTCCGGGGCGGTGGGTACGTCGAACTGCGCGAACGGGCGTCGCGGTCGCGCGGGCGGGCCAACCCACATGTGCCATTGCAGCGCCCACCGCACGAGAGAAGGCTCAGACGAACGGAGCAGAACAGTCGACGGGGGTGCGCCTGAAGGGCCAGGGAGGCGACCCACATGTCACAGCTCGTCACAGGAGACGTCCAGGCGTTACGAGAGGTGGTGGCGGGCCCGGTCCTCGTCCGTGGCGATGACGGCTACGACGCCGCCCGGACCGCCTGGAACGCAGGGATCGACCGGCAACCGGCGGTCATCGTGCGCGCGGTCGGAAGCGCCGACGTGTCCACCGCGGTGAAGTTCGCTCACGCACACGACCTGGAGGTTTCCGTGCGTGGCGGCGCCCACGGCACGTCGGGGAGCTGTGTGACCGACGGTGGGGTCATGATCGACCTGAGTCTGATGCGAGAGGTGACGGTCGACCCGGTCAACCGACGCTGTCAGGTCCAGGGCGGCGCCACCCTGGCGGAGCGGGACGCAGCGACGCAGGCGTTCGGCCTCGCGACGACCGCCGGCATCGTCGGTCACACGGGCGTCGGTGGGCTCACGCTCGGCGGCGGCATGGGGTGGTTGACCCGCAAGGCCGGACTCTCGGTGGACAACCTGGTGGCCGCGGAGGTGGTCGTCGCCGACGGCCGGGTGTTGCATGCCTCGCCAGCCGAGAACTCGGACCTCTTCTGGGCGGTCCGTGGCGGTGGCGGCAACTTCGGCGTGGTCACTCGCTTCGACTTCCGGCTGCACCCGGTGGGCCCGGTGGTCCAGTTCGGCCTGTTCTTCTGTCCCCTCGAACGTGGACCCGAGGTGCTGCGCTTCACGAGGGATCTCTTCCCGGGGCTCTCCCGGGACACGAACGTGATCGTCGTGGGTCTCAACGCCCCGCCGGAGCCGTTCGTCCCCGAGAAGGAGTGGTTCAGGCCGGGCTACGCCGTGCTGGTGACCGCGTTCGGCGCCGAGGACGAGCACGCTGCGGTGGTGACCCAGGCCAGGCAGGAGCTCTCGCCACTGTTCGAGCTGGTGACGCCACTGCCGTACGTGGAGCTGCAACAGCTGTTCGACGAGGCGAACGCTTTCGGCGTGTTCGCCTACGACAAGGCGCTCTACCTTCCGGACCTCACCGACGAGGCGATCGCTGTGATCGCCGAGCAGATGCCGCGCAAGACGTCGCCCCGCTCGGCAGTCTTCCTCTACCGTCTCGACGGCGCCTACTGTGACGTCGCCGAGGACGAGACGGCCTTCGGTGGGGTGCGCACACCGCAGTACGTCGTCTTCCTGGTCGCCATCGCCGACACGGTGGAGATGATGGAGAGGGACCGCGACTGGGTCCGCGACTTCTGGGACGCGCTGCTCCCGCACGCCCACGGCATCGGCAGCTACGTGAACGGTGAGGCGGAGTTTCCCGACGACCGGGTGCGCGCCACCTACGGCCCGAAGTACGAGAGGCTGGCCGGCATCAAGCGGACGTACGACCCGGACAACGTTTTCCACCTGAACGCGAACATCCACCCTGCCGCGGCGCGCTGAGGCGTACTGTCAGAACTGCGGAGCCGACACGGCTTCAAACCAGGGAGCGCTCATGGCTGACAAATCACCTCGACAGCACATGTCCAAGAAAACGGGCAAGTCTCTGAAAGAGAAACGCGCCGAGAAGCACGCCAAGGCAGAGGCAAAGGACCACCACATCGAGATCGTGCCGCGCGGCAAGAAGCGCTGACCCTTGCCCTAGGGGATCGACGGGTTGTTCCCGCCGCTGACGGTCACCACGACCGTCGAGCCGGGTCGGGGGCGCACCCGCCCGCTGAGCAGGCTGGCCAGCGCCACGCTCGCTCCGGGCTCGGCGAGCACGCGCAGCCTCTGCCACAGGAACGTGCGGGCTCGGAGGAGGTCCTCCTCGCTCACCAACACCGAGTCGGTCTCGTGTCGCGCGGCGGTCTCGAAGCCGAAGCGGCCGACCTGCGGTGGCCCGAGCGAGTCGGCGGCGGCTCCGCCCGAGACGTGTGGAACGGGCGCGCCCGCAGCCACGGCCTCGTGCAGGTGCGGGCACAGCTCGGTCTCCACCGGTTGCACCCGCACCTTGTCCGCGAGCGCCGCCGTGACCCCGGCGTACAGCCCTCCCCCGCCGCACCCGAGCACGACGAGCTCGGCGTCCGGGACCTGCTCCCCGATCTCGAGCCCCATGGTGCCCGCACCGCAGACGGTCTCGAACGTGTCGTAGGGGTGGACGACCGGCACACCCTGCCCGGTGCTGAACTCGAGGCAGGCGGCGAGTGCGTCTCCCACATCCCCGTCGACCAGGTGCAGGTCGGCGCCGTACTCCCGGATCCGGTCCAGCTTGGCGGGCGTCGATGTCCCCGGGACGAAGATGTCGGCCTTCAGGTCAGAGCGCCCAGCCGCCCAGGCGACGGCAGCACCGTGGTTGCCGCCCGACGCGGCAGCGACCCTCGTCGTTCCGGCGTCCAGCGACATCACACTGTTCAGAGCGCCCCGCGCCTTGAACGAGCCCGTGTGCTGGAGCAGCTCGAGCTTGAGCACCACCCGCGCGGGCACCCCGACCTCCTCTCCGTGGAGGGAGACCACCGGTGTGTGGCGGACCTTCTCCCCGAGCCGGGCGGCGGCGGACTCGACGTCCGCGTGGACGGGGAGCCGGACCGTCATCGTGCGGCGCTCTCGGGAGACCGGTCCTTCGACGTGGCTTTCCAGGCCTTCCAGCCGAGCCTGCCGAGGACGGCCGCGATCACCAGGTTGACGACGATCAGCACGATGTGCGCGGCGTAGTAGCCGGCGGGCCGGTCCTCGCCGGAGGAGGCAGCCTCGGCGAGGTTCTTGGCGAAGTTGGCGTAGCTGAGCAGGTTCCACACCGCGATGGCCAGGAACAGGACGGCATGCTTGCGTTCGAGCTTCACGGGACCATCCTGCCTTCCACGGGCCGCGAAGGACGCAGCGGGAGGCGGGTCACCGCCAACGACGCCGTCCGACCGCGACCGCTACGGCCGCGGCGACACCCGCCCCGACCGCGCTCGACTGCCTGACCCGTCTGGTTCGCGCCCGCTCGCGGGGCAGGGGCGCCTCCGCGGGGTCCTCGCCCACGACCGCGGCAGGGGCAGGCTCGAACAGCTCCCCGTCCGTGGAGGCGGAGAAGGGCTCGGACTCGAGGGCCCGCAGCTTCTCCGACAGCGGGTGCGTGTGCGCCCAGGCCGCGCTGAGCATCACGAGCCGCGAGAAGTAGTTGATCCACACGAGGAGGATCAGCGCAACGCCGAAGGCCTGGAACGCGGGCTGCGCCCTGGTCTGGGCCATCAGGAAGTTCGCCACCAGCTTGAGCGCCTCGAACCCCACGGCACCCACGAGAGCACCTTGCGTGAGCGCACGGGACGCGACCTGCGGCCTGGCGAGCAGCCGGACCATCGCAACGAGCAGCACGGTGGTGGCCGCGATCCCGAGAAGGCTCGAGACCAGCCACAGCAGGCCGACGGCCAGCCAGCTCCCCTCCAGCTGCGCCATCTCGAGGATGCCCCGGGTGACCCACGACAGGGCGCCGGTGAGACTCACCGAGAACAAGAGCACTGCCCCGAGCAGGACCAGGGTCCCCACGTCCCGCGCTTTGGCGACCACGATGTTCGGCTGTTCCGACGTCTGCCGCCTGAACATCACGTGGAGCGCGTTGCGCATCCCCGACAACCAGCTGAGACCGGAGTACAGGAGGCCGGCCAGACCGATCAGCCCCACGGCGCCGGCGTACTCCTCGAACGTCGAGAGCGGTATCTGACCGGACGAGTCGCCCACGATCCCGGGCAGCAGGTTGTCGATTGCCCGGGCCAGCTCGCGCTGCAGGTCGTACACCTTGCTGAGGTAGCCGACCACGAAGAACGCGACTGCCAGGATGGGGAAGAACGACAGGAATGCGAAGAACGTCACGGCTCCGGCCTGGGCGTTGCCGTCGACGCCGGCGTAGTGCTCGAGGGTCCTGAATGTCTGGTCGGCCAGCGGACGTCGCGCCCGAAGGTCGTCCACCTTCGCCGTCAGCCGTTCCTTGAGCGGTGCCATACGGTCTCCTACCCAGGAACGGCCGGGACAACCGTCGGTCGGTCAGCGCTCCTCGCGCGGGGTCAGCTCGAAGTGGCGTGTCGGCTGCCACCCGACCTTCTGGTCGTGGACGTACAGCGAGAAGTGGTCGGCCTCGAACTCGCACTCGAAGCTGCTCAGCTCCTTGAAGGCCTGGTCGAGCAGATGCTCGTCGAGATCGTGCGCGATCGTCACGTGCGGGTGGTAGGGGAACTGGAGGTCGATCGCGAGCGGGCCGCTCCGCACCGAGAAGGCCAGCTGCTCGCACTGGGAGATCCCCTCGACCACGACCACGAACACGACCGGCGAGACGGGACGGAACGTGCCTGTCCCCCGCAGGTGGATCTTGAAGGAGCTCATGCGGGCCGCGGCCCCGGCGAGGTGCTCCTCGATCACAGGCAGGGCGTCCGGGTCGACGTCGAACGGTGGCATCAGCGTGATGTGGGTGGGAATCCCCTGCGCCGTCTCGTCGCCCAGCGAGGCACGGTAGTCCTGCAGCTGCGGTCCCCATGGTTCGGGCACCGCGACTGCAACTCCGATCGTGGTCATCCTGGCACCCTACCGACCGACCGGGACGAAACCGATCCGGTCGTACACGTCGGCAAGAGTCCGCTCCGCGACTTCGTTGGCCCGCTCCGCGCCGGCGCGGAGCACTGCGTCGAGCTCGGCGCGATCCTTCAAGCAGCTCCAGCGTCCGGTCCCGGAAAGGCGTGACGAACTCCACAACGACGTCGGCCAGGTCCTTCTTGAAGTCGCCGTAGCCACGCCCGTCGTACTCCTTCTCGAGGTCCGGGACGGAGCGGCCGGTGAGCGCCGAGTAGATGGTGAGAAGGTTCGAGATCCCGGGCTTCTCCTCGTCATCGAAGCGCACGTCGGTGCCGGAGTCGGTCACGGCCGACCGGATCTTCTTCGCAGACACCTTGGGGTCGTCGAGCATCTCGATGATGCCCGCAGGCGAGGAGGCGGACTTCGACATCTTCGACATGGGGTCCTGGAGGTCGAGGATCTTGGCCGTGGCCTTCAGGATGTACGGCTCGGGCAGGCGGAACGTCTTCTTGTAGCGGTGGTTGAACCGGCCGGCGAGGTCCCTGGTCAGCTCGAGGTGCTGCCGCTGGTCCTCGCCCACCGGGACATGGTGGGGCCGGTAGAGCAGGATGTCCGCGGCCTGGAGGATCGGGTAGGTGAACAGGCCCACCGTGGCGCGTTCGGCGCCGCCCTTGGCCGACTTGTCCTTGAACTGCGTCATCCGGCTGGCCTCGCCGAAGCCGGTCAGCCCCGCGAGCACCCACTGGAGCTGGGCGTGCGCGGGGACGTGCGACTGGATGAAGACCGCAGAACGCGCGGGGTCGATGCCCATCGCCAGCAGCTGCGCCGCGGCACGCAGACAGCGCTCGCGCAGCAGCTTCGGATCCTGCTCCACGGTGACCGCGTGCATGTCGGCGATGAAGAAGAACGGCTCGTGGTCCTCCTGGAGGTCCACCCACTGCCGAAGCGCGCCGAGGTAGTTGCCGAAGTGGAACGAGTCGGCGGTCGGCTGGATGCCCGACAGCACGCGTGGACGTGTGGCCGGAGTGGGTTCGGGTGGCGCCTCAGACATACGGGCATTCTGTCAGGTTCGGGAAGTGCACGGCCCACCCACCTCGGTGCCTACGCCGCTATACTTCGGGCGATTCGTGCGCGCCTAGGACTGGTGACACCGTGCCGCAACCCCCCTCCCCGCAGCAGCCGCCCTCCCCGGAGCAGCCGCCCTCCTCCGAGCAGCCCTCCTCCCCCGAGCAGCCGCCCTACCCGCCGCAGCACCCCTACTCGCCGCAGCACCCCTACGGTGAGACCGGGTACCCGCCGGGGTACCAGGCGCCGGTGCAGCATCCCTACCCGCCGGCCCCTCCGACGCACCCGCAGGAGCCCTGGCAGCGGTACCCAGCCCAGCCGCCGTATCCGTACCAGCCGTCCTACCCGGTGCCGGCACAGCCGTGGCGGATCTACCGGGGCAGCACCGGGCTCGCGGTGGCTGCGCTCGTGGTCGCCGGACTGTGGACCCTGTTGGAGATCGTCGAGGCGTTCACCGCGTGGCCCGCGGGTGAGACCTATGCGCAGGCTGCCCGGGACGGGGTGCCGGTGGACGGCATCTTCACCGCCTACGACGGCATGGGCATGGTGTGGGTGCTGGCGGGCATCGCGGCCTACGTCGTCAATTGCCTCTGGCTGTGGAGGGCGCGTCAGAACGCCGAGATCCTCTCGGCCTCCCCGCACAAGCGCTCGAGCGGATGGGTGTGGGGCGGCTGGATGGTTCCCGTCGTCGCGTTGTGGTTCCCCTACCAGATCGTGCGCGACATCCGGAGAGCCACCTGGGGTCGTGCCGGGGCCCTGGTCGGCTGGTGGTGGACTGTCTGGCTCGTGTCAACGGTGACCAGCCAGATCGGCCCCGGGCTGACCCCGCTCTCGGGTATGGCGTCGGAGAACAAGGCCAGCGCCATCGGCCCGGTCGAGACGGTCGATGCTCTCGTCGTGTCGGTCGCGTTCGTGCTGTGGTGCCTGGTGGTCGTCCGGGTCGTCCGTGAGCAGGACCGCGCGGCGACCGGCGGCGTCGGCTGAGCGGGCTCAGCCTGCCTGGTCGCCCCTCAGCTCCGGCTCGGCGGCGCTGGCGGCCTCCGCCGCCTCGGGGCTGAGCACGACCGGAGGGGGTACGACGGTCAGGAGCACGCGCGAGACACGGCGCCCCTCGACCTCGCGCACGACGAGACGGTGACCGTCGAAGTCGGTGGAGTCGCCGACGCCAGGAACGCGGCCGAGCCGAGCCATGATGTAACCCGCGACGGTCTCGTAGGGCCCCTCGGGAAGCTCGACACCGGTCTCGTCCTCGAAGTCGTCGAGGTTCATCAGGCCGTCGACCTCGATGTCACCGCCCCGGTGGCGCGTGGTCTCGGCCTCCTCCACGTCGTACTCGTCCTTGATGTCGCCGACGAGCTCCTCGACCAGGTCCTCCATCGTCACGATGCCGGCCGTGCCGCCGTACTCGTCCGCCACGATCGCGAGATGGCTCCCCTCCCGCCGCATGTCGGCGAGCGCCGCGAGGATCGGCCGCGTCCAGGGCAGGACCAGGCTCTGCCGCGCCAGCTCGCCGACCCGGACCGAACGACCGGCCATCTCCGGGTCGAGAAGGTCACGCACGTGCACGAACCCGATCACGTCGTCGGCGGAGCCACGGATGACCGGATACCTCGAGTGCGGCTTCGCGAGGGCGTCCCTGGCGGCCTTGTACACCGGCGTGGTCGCGTCGAGGAAGTCGACCTCGGTGCGCGGGATCATCACCTCGCGGATCTGGCGGTCGCCGGCCTCGAAGACGTCCTCGACGATGCGCCGCTCCTCCTCGCCGAGGGTTTCGTGGGCGCTCACGAGCTCGCGGAGCTCCTCGTCGCTCATCTGCTCCCGCTGAGCCTTCGGGTCACCGCCCGCGAGGCGGACCACCACGTCGGTGGACTTGGAGAGCAGCCAGATCACCGGGCGCGAGACCTTGGACAGCTTGTCGATCATCGGGCCGAGGGCGAGCGCGAAGGCCTCCGCGCGCTGCAGGGCGAGACGCTTGGGAGCGAGCTCACCGAGGACCAGCGAGAGGTACGAGATGGCGATGGTGACCAGCACCAGCGCAGTCGCACCCGATGCCCCCTTGGGGAGCCCCCACTGCTCGAGCACCGGGGCCAGGTCCCGCGAGAGCGTCGCACCTCCGAAGGCAGCCGAGAGGAAGCCGGCAAGCGTGACCCCGACCTGGACGGCGGACAGGAACCGGTTCGGGTCCTCGTTGAGCTCGGCCACGACACGGCCGCGCCGGCTCCGCGTCGACAACGCCCGGGCCTGGCTGTCGCGCAGGGAGACGAGTGCGATCTCTGCGGCGGCGAACACACCCCCGACGAGGACGAAGACGACGACAAGCCCGATGTTCGCGAGCGTGCCGCTCATCGTTGACCTTCATCCATGCCCACGAGAATAAAGGTTTGCCCCGGCCACGACGAAACGGCAGGGTTCCGCCATGAAGTCTGCCGACCACGCACCCACCCTGACCGACGGGGTCGTCACCCTGCGCGCGCACAGCGTCGACGACGTCGACGGGGTCTACGAGCAGTGCCAGGACCCGGTCAGCCAGACGTGGACGACCGTCCCCGTCCCCTACACCAAAGACGACGCGACGAAGTTCGTGCGCGAGATCGTGCCGGGTGGCTGGCGCGAGGGGGCCGAGTGGGCGTTCGCGGTGGAGGCGGTGACGACGACGGCACCCGGCGGTTCGCCGGCACCGTCTCCCTGCGCGACGAGGGCCACCGCCGGGCCGAGGTCGCCTACGGCTCACACCCCTGGGCCCGCGGCCGGGGCGTCATGGAGCGCGCGATGTCCCTGCTCCTGGACTGGGGCTTCGACGAGCAGGGCCTCGAGACCGTCATCTGGTGGGCGAACAAGGGCAACTGGGCCTCCCGCAAGCTCGCCTGGCGACTCGGGTTCTCCGTCGACGGCACGGTGCGGCACTGGCTCCCCCAGCGCGGTGAGCTGCTCGACGCCTGGGTCGGGGTCCTGCTGGCGACGGACAAGCGTGAGCCCAGGCACGCGTGGTTCACGGTGCCGCGGATCTCCGGCGACAAGGTGGTCCTGCGCGCCCACGGCTCCGAGGACCTGCCACGGATAGCCGAGGCGTCCGGCGAGAAGCGCACCCGCCACTGGCTCGCCGACATGCCCAACCCCTACACCCTCGAGGAGGCGGAGAAGTACGTCGCCAACCGCCTCGAGCTGCTCGCGACGGGGACCGGGCTGTCGTGGGCGGTGGCCGACCCGCAGACCGACGAGCTGCTGGCCAACATCTCGCTGTTCGACCTGAAGCCGGGACAGCAGGCCGAGATCGGCTACTGGTCGCACCCCTCTGCCCGTGGGCGCGGGGTGATGACGGAGGCGTGCGGTCTCGTGGTCCGGCACGCGTTCGTCCCGGAGGAGGACGGCGGGATGGGCCTGCGTCGGCTGAGGATCCGCTCCGGCGAGACCAACACGGCTTCCCGCCGGGTCATCGAGGCGAACGGCTTCGTCGCAGTCGGTCGGGAGCGCAAGGCCACGAGGCTCGGCGACGGCAGCGTCGTGGACACCATCTGTTACGACCTGCTCGCCGAGGAGTACGCCGGCTGACGGTTCCGCGGCTCAGGCGTCGAGCACGGCGTCCTCGCGCGCGACCACCGCCGGCTTGTCGCTCCACGGGAAGTTGATCCACTTGTCGGTGCGACGCCACGCGTAGTCGCACTTCACCACCGAGTGCGGCTTCTCGTAGATGACCGCGGTGCGCACCTCGCCGACCTTGCCCTCGACGAACTGCTGGACACTGCGCAGCGTGTGGCCGGTGTCGGCCACGTCGTCGGCGATCAGGATCCGCGCGTCGTGAAGGTCGACGAAGTCGGGGGCCGGCGGCAGGATGCGCGGCACTTCGAGCCGCTCGTCGACACCGGTGTAGAACTCCACGTTCATCGTGTAGGTGTTCTTGACCCCGAGGGCGTAGCCGAGGGCGCCGCCGATGAGCAGTCCCCCTCGCGCGATCGACAGGATCATCTCGGGCACGAAGTCGTCGGCAACCATCTGCGCGAGCTCGCGGCTCGCCTCACCGAACAGCTCCCAGGTCAGGATCTCGCGGTCTTCGCTCACCCGGGCGAGCCTAGCGACATCAGCGCGACCGTCGTACGGCGACATCAGCGTGTCGTACGGCGGTGGTCAGCGCGTCGGACGGCGGTGCAGCCACGCGGACACCGCGAGCACGAGCAGCCCGGCCAGCGACAGGCCCGCACCGACCCAGCTCGGCGCGGTGTACCCGAGACCCGCCGCGATCACGAGGCCTCCGAGCCACGCCCCCAGCGCGTTCGCCATGTTCAGCGACGCGTGGTTCATCGCCGCGCCCAGGGTCTGCGCATCGCCGGCCACCTGCATCAGACGCATCTGCAGGTTGACCACCAGCACCGAGCCGACCGCGGCCACGGCAAAGACCGTCAGCAGGCCGGCGACAGCGTGGAACGCGGTCACGGTGAACAGCGCCAGGGACATGCCCATCGCGACCGACGACGCGATGAGCGACCGGTAGATCGACCAGTCCGCGAGGTGACCGCCGAGCACCGTGCCGATCACTCCCCCGACCCCGAACGCCAGCAGGAACAGCGGGATCGCGCTCGGCGACAGGCCGGTCACGTCGGTGACGGTCGGCGCGATGTAGGAGTACATCGCGAACATGCCACCGAACCCGACCGCGCCCACGAGCAGGGTCAGCCACACCTGCGGGCGGGCGAACGCGGCGAGCTCCCGGCGTCCTGTGGCGTCCGGGTTCGCATCGCGCGCCGGCACGAAAGCGGCAACCAGCGCTACGGTCAGCGCCCCCAGCACCGTCACGGCCCAGTACGCCGACCGCCAGCCCATGTGCTGTCCCATCCAGGTCGCCGCCGGCACCCCGACCACGTTCGCCACGGGGAGGCCGAGCATCACCAGGCTCACCGCCCGGCCCCGCCTGCCCGGGTCCACCATGGACGCAGCGACGAGCGAGGCGACACCGAAGAAGGCACCGTGCGGTAGTCCGGAGAGGAAGCGCGCTGCGGTCAACGCCTCGTAGCTCGCCGCGAGGGCGCTCCCGGCGTTGCCTGCCGCGAAGGCCGCCATCAGGGCGAGCAGCAGGCCCCGCCGAGGCAGCCGTGCGCCGAAGACCGCGATGAGCGGCGCACCCACGACGACGCCGAGGGCATAGGCGGAGATCACATGGCCGGCCGTCGGGATCGAGACACCCACACCGTCGGCCATCTCGGGCAGCAGCCCCATGGTGACGAACTCCGTCGTGCCGATCGCGAACCCGCCCATGGCGAGGGCGATCGTGGCCAGCGTGACGTGGCGGGCCGTGTAGCGGGGGGTTGGGGTACGCAGGTCGGGCGCAGTGGTCGTCACGAGCACAGGTCCTTGTCCGGGAGGCGGTTCAGGGAGATCGGCTGACGGCGTACGCAGCGCAATCGTTACAAAGCGACCCGCCGCGCGATCTATTCCCGGGCTGCCGGTCCCGTCAGGTCACCGACGGGGCATGACCAGTGCCCACACCTCGCTCGTGCCCGCACGCTGAGCGATCCGGAGCACCCTGGCACCGGGCTCGGAGAGGACCCGCCCGCCACTCACCAGCACCTGGTAGCCGTGCGGGTACTGCAGCCGGGGAACCGCGACCGTCGTGACTGCGCCGGCCCGGAACCGACCCGGGAGCGCGCCGGCCTTCTGCGGGGTCCAGCGCAACGTGAAGATCCGCCGGTCCCGCTCGAACTTGTAGGAGGCGGGCGTGCCGGCAACCCGCATCGGGTGCGGCACGGCGAGAGCGCGGAGCTTCCTGTGGTCGACGTTGTCACCGCGCGGCGGCTTGGCAGGGTCGAAGACGAGGGCCTGGGTCGATCCCGGGCCGGTGGTGGTCGGGTCGTCGCAGCCGCAGTAGGCCCAGAACTGCCAGCCGACCCGGTGCTCCATGGCGCGGTCGACCACCGCCCGCAGCGTGGTCTGGTCGGTGGTCGCGCCGAACTCGGTCAGCAGCGGCGCGTCGGCCAGCTTCCTGGCCTGGGCGTCGGCGTTGTCGAAGACCATCGGGTCGAAGACGTCGCATCCCGCGTAGGTGCCGGCGAGCGCCGACGTACCGCAGTAGTCGTGGAAGGAGAAGCCGAGCCGTCTGCCTCGCGGGGACACGTGGCTGGGCACCCCCTCGTTGAAGAACAGGTTCGGCTCGTAGAAGACGACCGTACGACGGTCGACCCTGCGGATGGCGTCGATACTGCGCTGGGAGAAGGCCGTGAGCTTCTCGTCGAACGTGGGGCAGCCGAGTGGCTGCAGGCAGGTGGCGAACTCCGAGCCCGGGAAGGGCTCGTTGAACAGGTCCATCCCCATGACGCCGCGGGTCGAGCGGAAGACCTTCGCCACATGCCGCCATGCCTTGGCGTAACGGACCTGAAGGCCGACCCCTCCCGGACCCGGGTCGTTGGCCCAGAAGTGGTCGAACGCCCGCTGCATCGCGGTCATCGAGAAGTAGTTGGCGGGAAAGCCGAGCCGCGGTTCGGCGGGCAGTCCGTCGTCCTGCACCGCCCAGGTGGGAGCCCCCTCCCCCTGGAAGCGTTCGTGGTACAGATCCTGGTGGAAGTCGAGCATGGTCCAGATGCCGTGGTCGGCGAGGATCTCGACCGTCCGGCGGATGCGGTTCAGGTAACGGTCGTCGTACTTCCCGGGCCGTGGCTCCACCGCCCGCCAGATCACCCCCAGCCGGACGGTGGTGAACCCGTTGCGGGCCAGGAAGGCTGCGTCGTCGCGGCCGAAGCCGGTCTGGTCGGGGGCGTACGGCGCGCGCTTGGCGACCATGTTCACGCCGTGCAGGATCATCACCCGACCCTGGCCGTCGACCAGCCAACGCCCGACCTGGTCGGGCCGCTCGACGCGTGCCGCGTCAGCGGGACCACCTGCTACGACGACCGACAGGAGCAACACGAGCAGAGACGTGGCACGCAGCAGTGACCGCGACATGGACGAACCTCCGGGCTTGGCTGACCAGACCAACGAGCCGGGGCGGCTGGGAGTTATGAGGCTGTCGCCCATGTCACCGGGCGCTTCCGCATGCCCGCTCCGCTCCTTGCCCGTCGCCGCGGCTGTCCAAGATCGTGCCCGGGCGGAGTTGTGACGCGGATCCGGGCGGCTGTGCCGTCAGGATCGTGCCCGGGTGGAGTTGTGACGTGGATCCGCGCGAGCGAGCGGTCAAGATCGCGCCCGGGCGGAGTGTCGACGTGACTCCGCCTGGCCGCCGGACACACCCAGCGGCGGCGCCGTCGGACGTACCGGGGAACAGACAGCGGAAGGCGCCACCCGCGGATGCGGGAGGCGCCTTCATGCCTGGCTGTTTGCTGCAACCGCCCTTAGCCGAGCGTCGCCAGTGCCTCGTTGAACGTCTTGGACGGACGCATCACAGCGGCCGCCTTCTCGGGGTCGGGCCGGTAGTACCCGCCGATGTCGGCAGGAGACCCCTGGACGGCCAGCAGCTCCTCGGTGATGGCCGCCTCGCTGCCTGCCAACGACTCGGCCAGGTCGGCGAACGCCGCCGCGAGCTCGGCGTCCTCGGACTGCGAGGCGAGCTCCTTGGCCCAGAAGAGCGCGAGGTAGAAGTGGCTGCCCCGGTTGTCGATCTCCCCTGCCTTGCGGCTCGGCGACTTGTTCTCGTTGAGGAACCGGCCGGTCGCGCGGTCGAGCGTGTCGGCGAGGATCTGCGCCCTGGCGTTCCCGGTGGTCTCCGCGAGGTGAGCGAAGCTCTCCGCAAGCGCGAGGAACTCGCCGAGGCTGTCCCAGCGCAGGTGGTTCTCCTTCACGAGCTGCTGCACGTGCTTCGGCGCCGAGCCGCCCGCGCCGGTCTCGAAGAGCCCGCCACCGTTGATGAGCGGGACCACCGAGAGCATCTTCGCGCTGGTGCCGAGCTCCATGATCGGGAAGAGGTCGGTCAGGTAGTCGCGCAGCACGTTGCCGGTGACCGAGATGGTGTCCTCTCCCTTGCGGATGCGCTCGAGGGAGAACGCCATGGCGTCCACCGGCGCCATGATCTCGATCTGGAGGCCGCCCTCGCTGATCTCCGCGTCGTGCTCACCAAGATATTCCCGCACCTTCGCGATGAGGTTGGCATCGTGCGCGCGGCCTTCGTCGAGCCAGAACACGGCCGGGTCGCCAGTGGCACGCGCCCGGGTGACGGCGAGCTTCACCCAGTCGCGGATCGGCACGTCCTTGGTCTGGCACGCGCGCCAGATGTCGCCGGCGCTGACCGCCTGCTCCAGCAGTGCGTTGCCCTGCTCGTCGAGCACCCGCACCGTCCCGGTCGTCGGGATCTCGAAGGTCTTGTCGTGGCTGCCGTACTCCTCGGCGGCGCGGGCCATGAGGCCGACGTTGGGCACGGAGCCCATCGTCGCGGGGTCGAAGGCCCCGTTGGCGCGGCAGTCGTCGATCACGACCTGGTAGATGCCGGCGTAGCTGCTGTCCGGGATCACCGCGAGGGTGTCGGCCTCGTTGCCGTCCGGGCCCCACATGTGGCCGGACGTGCGGATCATCGCCGGCATCGACGCGTCCACGATGACGTCGCTGGGCACGTGCAGGTTGGTGATGCCCTTGTCGGAGTCGACCATGGCGAGGGCCGGTCCCTCGTCGAGGCCCTCCTTGACCGTGGCCGCGATGGCGTCGCGCTGGTCGGCGGGGAGTGACTCGATCGCCTTGAGGAGGGTGCCGAGCCCGTCGTTGGGGCTGATACCGGCAGCGGCGAGTGCCTCGCCGTGCTCGGTGAAGAGCTTCGGGAAGAAGGCGCGCACCACGTGCCCGAAGATGATCGGGTCGGAGACCTTCATCATCGTGGCCTTGAGGTGCACCGAGAACAGCACGCCTTCGGACTTGGCCCGGGCGATCTGCTCGGTGAGGAACTCCCGGAGCGCGGCGACGCGCATGGCGGTGGCGTCCACGACCTCGCCGGCCAGGACCGGGACCGACTCACGCAGCACGGTCGTCGTACCGTCGTCGCCGGCGAGCTCGATGCGCAGCGTGCCGTCGTGCTCGACCACCACGGACTTCTCGTTGGAGCGGAAGTCGTCGGCCGTCATGTGGGCCACGTTGGTCCTCGAGTCGGAGGACCAGGCACCCATCGAGTGCGGGTGTGAACGGGCGTACTGCTTGACCGAGGCAGGGGCGCGGCGGTCCGAGTTCCCCTCGCGGAGAACCGGGTTGACGGCGCTGCCCTTGACCTTGTCGTAGCGAGCCCGGACGTCCTTCTCCTCGTCGGACTTCGGGTCGTCGGGGTAGGCCGGGAGGTCGTAGCCCTGCTCCTGGAGCTCGGCGACGGCGGCCTTCAGCTGCGGGATCGAGGCGCTGATGTTGGGCAGCTTGATGATGTTGGCCTCGGGCTGCTTCGCCAGCGCGCCCAGCTCGGCCAGTGCGTCGTCGATGCGCTGCTCCGGCGTCAGGCGCTCCGGGAAGCCGGCGAGGATCCGGCCGGCGAGCGAGATGTCCCGTGACTCCACGGACACCCCGGCGGTCGCGGCGTACGCCCGGACGACCGGCAGGAACGAGTAGGTGGCCAGAAGGGGCGCTTCGTCTGTGTGCGTGTAGATGATCTTCGAGTCCGTCACCTGGGCTCCGTTCCGAATTCCGGGATTTTTCTTGACGTCAAGATATCTCATGCGGGCCGTACGGCGGCCGGCACCCCCATCCTGCCCGCTGTGGGAAGTCCGAGCGAGGGGAGGGTCCACGCTCCGGCCGAGGGACCGGACCCGCCATGCGTCCGGGCTATCCGCCTCGAACCGGGACGATTGGCCGATGCCGCACCGGACGGTCCTCCCGCACCTAGCGTGGGAAGCCGGATTGCCGACTCGGTTCCACCCAGGAGATCGTCATGGCTGAATCTGTTCCCACCACTCCCCAGAAGCTGGCCGCAGAGTTCCTCGGCACGTTCGTGCTCGTGTTCGGAGGCTGCGGATCGGCGGTACTGGCTGCACAGTTCCTCAACGACGACGACGTCCAGCTCGGGATCGGCTTCGCCGGCGTCGCGCTCGCGTTCGGTCTGACCGTCGTCACCATGGCGTACGCGGTCGGCCACGTGTCGGGCGGCCACTTCAACCCTGCGGTCACGCTCGGTGTGGCGGCAGCGGGACGGTTCGCCTGGAGAGACACCATCGGCTACATCATCACGCAGCTCGTCGCGGCTGTCGCCGCCGCTGCCGTGCTGCTCGTGGTGGCTTCAGGCCTGGACGGGTTCTCCGCCGAGGAGTCGGGCTTCGCGACCAACGGGTACGGCGACCGGTCCCCCGGCGGCTACGACCTCTTCGCGTGCATCGTGATCGAGGTCGTGCTGACCGCGGTGTTCCTCTACGTCATCCTCGGCGTCACCGACACCCGCGCACCCAAGGGCTTCGCCCCGCTCGCGATCGGTCTCTCGCTGACCCTGATCCACCTGGTGAGCATCCCCGTCACCAATACGTCGGTGAACCCAGCACGGTCCCTCGGGCCGGCGCTCTTCGCGGGTAGCGACGCGATCGAGCAGCTGTGGCTCTTCTTCGTCGCGCCCCCGGTCGGCGCCCTCATCGCGGGGTTCACCTACGCGCTCCTGGTAGGCAAGCCGGCCGCGGCGGCCCCGCTCGAGGTCGCCACCGAGGGCTGAGGCTCACTCGGCCTCGCCCTTGTAGTACTCCTGCAGGTACTGGTCACCGGGCCGCGGGTCGGCGAGCATCACGATCCCCGCCTGCGCCCCGTCCACGCCTGCCTTCCAGGAACCCTCCTTCGTGGACTTCCCGTCGTCGTAGGCGGTGGTGTCCTCACCGAAGTACCAGACGTAGACCCTCCGGGTTCCGGGGACGTACGGCAGGTACGGGTTGTCGATCGCGTCGACGAGGTCGTCAGGGTTCGGGTCGGTCGTCGGCACCTCGGCCGGCACCCGAGGTGTCGACCCGGCGGCCGTGGTCCCGGTGCTGGAGGAAGACCCGGTGTCCGCGGATGCCGCGGTATCCGGGGAGGCCGCGTCCTCTCCGCAGCCGGCCAGGCCTACCGACAGCCACGGCGCCCAGCGCCACGGCAAGAGCTCCTGTTCTGGTGTTCATGACCTCACCTGCCTCCGCGCACCTGAAGTCCCGCTGAACGCCGCCGCTTCAGCGTCTCTTCAGCGGAGCTTCAGCAGCGCGTGGGACCGTGGACTCATGCGGATCCTCGTGGTCGACGACGACAAGCACGTCGCCCGCGCCCTCAAGCGGGGCATGGAGGCGGAGGGCTTCGCTGTCGACGTGGCCTTCGACGGGTCCGAGGCGGAGTGGCTGGCGGGCGAGAACCCGTACGACGCGATCGTTCTCGACGTCATGCTCCCGGTCGTCGACGGTCTCGAGCTCTGCCGGAGGCTGCGGGAGGCCGGGGACTGGACACCGATCCTGATGCTGACCGCGAAGAACGGAATCGACGACGAGACCCGGGCGCTCGACACCGGCGCGGACGACTTCCTCGCCAAGCCGTTCTCGTACGTCGTGCTCGTCGCCCGGCTGCGGGCACTCCTCAGGCGGGGCCGCGGGTCGCTGCCGACGGTGCTCGAGGCCGGCGACCTCCGACTCGACCCGGCGTCTCACGCGGCCTGGCGTGGCGAGCACAAGGTCGAGCTCACACCCCGGCAGTTCTCGCTGCTCGAGTTCCTCATGCGCCGCGCGGGCGAGGTCCTCCCCAAGCGCGTGATCCTCGAGCACGTGTGGGACTTCGCGTTCGAGGGCGACCCCAACATCGTGGAGGTGTACGTCCGCCAGCTGCGGCTGCGCATCGACGAGCCGTTCGGGCGCGCCAGCCTGCAGACCGTCCGGGGCGCCGGCTACCGGCTGGATCCCGGGGGCGGCTGATGGCGGCCAGGCTGAGGGGACCGCGGTCGGTCCGGGCCCGGACGACCGCCCTCGCGACGGCGCTGGTCGCGCTGGCTCTGGCCGTCGGCGCGGTGGTGCTCGTGACCACCCTGGACAGATCGCTCACGAGCGCGGGTGACGACCTCGCCCTCAGCCGCGTCGCGGACCTTGCCGAGCAGGCACGCGCCGGCCGGCTCCCCCGGGTGGTCACCAACGTCGGCGACGACTCCGTCGCGCAGGTGGTCTCGACGGACGGCTCGGTGCTCGCGGCGTCCTCCAACATCGAGGGCCGGGGACCGATCAGCGCCTTCAGGCCGCCGAGCGAGAGCCCCGTGGTCCGGACCATGAAAGACGTCCCCGACGACAACGAGACCGAGGACTACCGGATCTGGGTGCAGCGGGTGCCCACGGACGACGGTGACGTGACCATCTACCTCGGCCCCAGCCTGGAAGCGACACAAGAGGTGATCGGCCGGTTGACCGGGAGCCTGCTCGTGGGTCTTCCGCTGCTCGTGGCCGGGCTGGGCGGGCTGATGTGGCTGGTGGTCGGGCGGGCCCTGCGCCCGGTCGAGGCTATCCGGTCCGAGGTCGCCGTGATCTCCCACGAGGACCTCGGCCGGCGCGTCCCGGTTCCGTCGACGAACGACGAGGTCAGCCGGCTCGCGACGACGATGAACGAGATGCTGGCACGGCTCGAGGAGGCCAGCGCGCGCCAGCGCGACTTCGTCGCCAACGCCTCCCATGACCTGCAGAGCCCACTCACTGCCCTCCGCACCCAGCTCGAGGTAGCCCTCGCGCATCCCGAGGTCGTCGACTGGGGGACGACCGCCCAGGCACTCCACGAGGAGGGCGACCGGATGGAGCGGCTGGTGCGCGACCTGCTCTTCCTGGCCCGTGAGGATGGCGCCGACGCCGCACCGCCGCCCGCGCTCGTCGACCTCGACGACGTGGTGCTCGAGGAGGCCGCGCGAGTCCGTGCCTCGTCGCCGGTGCCGGTGCGTACGACGGGCGTGACGGCTGCCCCGGTGCGAGGGAGCCACGACGCGCTCGCACGGCTGGTGCGCAACCTGCTCGACAACGCATGCGCCCACGCCGCGAGCGCCGTGGACGTCACACTCGCGAACGGGCCGGGCAGCACCACCCTCACCGTCCACGACGACGGGCCCGGCATTCCTGCCGCGCACCGTGGACGGGTCTTCGACCGCTTCTACCGCGTCGACGAGACCAGGGACCGGTCACGGGACGGAACCGGGCTCGGGCTCGCGATCGTCCGGTCGGTCGCCGAGCGCCACGGTGGGACGGTCGAGCTCGCCGACGGCGGACCCGGCGCCACCTTCGTCGTACGGCTTCCGTCCGCCTGACAACCCGCCGGTCGGCCGCCGGGCCCGGCGCTGCTAGCGTCGGAACATCCCCGTGAGCCACCCACACAAGGTGCGCCCGGATCACAACCAGATAAGAAACAAGGAGTCGTCGTGAGCAGTACCCCCGTCAAGGTCGCCGTCACCGGAGCCGCCGGCCAGATCGGCTACAGCCTGCTTTTCCGCATCGCCAGCGGCGCCCTGCTCGGCCCTGACACCCCTGTCGAGCTGCGGCTGCTCGAGATCACCCCGGCGCTCAAGGCCCTCGAGGGCGTGGTCATGGAGCTCGACGACTGCGCGTTCCCGACGCTGGCCGGCGTCGAGATCGGCGACGACGCGAACTCGATCTTCGACGGCGCGAACCTGGCGCTCCTGGTCGGCGCACGTCCTCGCACCAAGGGCATGGAGCGGGGTGACCTGCTCGAGGCGAACGGCGCCATCTTCACCGCGCAGGGCAAGGCCCTCAACGACAACGCCGCCGACGACATCCGCATCGGCGTCACCGGCAACCCGGCCAACACCAACGCGCTGATCGCGATGACCAACGCGCCGGACATCCCGCGGGAGCGCTTCTCCGCTCTCACGCGGCTCGACCACAACCGGGCCATCTCGCAGCTCGCCGCGAAGACCGGCGCAAGCGTCACCGACATCAAGCAGATGACGATCTGGGGCAACCACTCCGCCACGCAGTACCCCGACATCTTCCACGCGGAGATCGCCGGCAAGAACGCCGCCGAGGTCGTCGCCGACCAGGCCTGGATCGAGAACGACTTCATCCCGACCGTGGCCAAGCGCGGCGCCGCGATCATCGAGGCGCGCGGTTCGTCGTCCGCGGCCAGCGCCGCCTCGGCCACGATCGACGCCGCCCGCGACTGGCTGAAGGGCTCCCCCGCGGGTGACTGGGTGTCGATGGCGGTCGTCTCCGACGGCTCTTACGGCGTCCCCGAGGGCCTCATCTCCTCCTTCCCCGTGACCACCGCGAACGGCGACTGGGAGATCGTCCAGGGCCTGGAGATCGACGACTTCTCGCGCTCGAAGATCGACGCCAGCACCGCCGAGCTGGCCGAGGAGCGCGACGCGGTCAAGGAGCTCGGCCTCATCGGCTGACCACCCGCCCGACCCGGACAAAGCGGGGCGCAACCCTACGAACAAGGAAGGGTTGCGCCCCGTAGTCTGTCCTGCCCGCTGCAGGCCCCAGGGTCTTTGCCAAGTCAGGCGCGACGCCGCGTCCGCTTCCGCCGCATCTCCTCCAGACACGACCTAGGCTGGCTGGATGGGCACGCTCAGGGTCCTGGACAGGGCCGTCGGGATGACACTCGGGGACCACGTCTCCTGGGCGTACGACGACCCCGCGGACTTCGTCTCCGCTGCGACGGACTACCTCGCCGAAGGCGCGGAGCGGGGCGAGCGTCTCGTCTACATCGGGTCGAAGTCCGAGCTGGAGCTCGTCGACGACCTCGCACTGCTGCCGGAACGCGATCGGATGCTCGAGACCGGGCAGCTCGCCGCACGCCCTCTCGAGAGCCTCTTCGACAGCCGCCCCGACGCCCACCCGCACGTGGACGAGGCGAGCTTCCGCGGCGACCTGGACAGGGCTCTCGCGGACGGTTGCCCGGGCATGCGGGTCGCGGCCGACCTCACCGAGCTGGCGGAGGACCCGGCGAGGATGAACCAGCTCGTCGAGTACGAGATCGCGCTGGACGCCATGACTGCCGAGGCGACCACGACCGCGCTGTGTGGGTTCGACCGCCGCCGGACCGGCGCGAGGTGGACGCAGGTCGCCGCGCTCCACGGGGTTCGCCATGGTGACGGCACCGACCTTCCGCTCTCCGTCTCCCCGGGCGACAGCGCCGTCTCCTTGAGCGGCGAGATCGACGTCGCCAACGTGGACGACCTGAGAGCCCTGCTCCGCGCCGTCCAGGAAGTGAGCAGCGGAGACCTCGTCGTCGACATGAGCGACCTGGACTTCATCGACGTCGCCGGGACTCGTGTGCTCGTGTCGTTCGACCGCGCGATGGCGGCGGCGGGACGTGGGCTGCGGTTCCGGGGAACCCGGCGTACGGCCGGCCGGCTCCTGGAGGTGTTCGGGCTGGACCCGACCGGGCGCCGTTAGCCTCCCGGCTGGCTGGGGACGACGACCGCGAGCACGATCAGCGCGACCCCGGCCAGGGCAAGCATGCACACGTCGGCGGTCTTCCGCCGGACCCGCAGCATCCCGGCCCGGCGTTCCGGCAGCACCAGGCGGCAGACGGCACCGACGACCAGGCCTGCGCCCATCCAGACGACACCGGTCCGCCATGCCCCGGCGAGCGTGACCGCGAGACCGGTGAGCGCCATGCCCACGATGGCGAGGTAGACCACGCCACCGAACGTCTGGGGCCTCCGGTCCGGGCTGTCCTCGAGGATCACGTGCGGCCGATCAGGCGTCGCCGAGCGACTGCTCGGCCGCCAGCACGATGTTCGACAGGAGCATCGCCCGGGTCATCGGGCCGACCCCACCGGGGTTGGGCGAGACCCACCCGGCCACGTCGTACACGTCAGGAGCGAGGTCGCCGGCGATCTTGCCCTCCGCGTCGCGGGAGACCCCCACGTCGAGCACCGCCGCACCCGGCTTGACCATGTCACCGGTGATGATGCCGGTGACGCCGGCCGCGGCCACCACGATGTCAGCACTGCGGACGTGCGCCGCGAGGTCGACGGTCCCCGTGTGGCACAGCGTCACCGTGGCGTTCTCACTGCGCCGGGTGAGCAGCAGCCCGAGCGGACGTCCCACCGTCACCCCGCGGCCGATGATGCACACCTCTGCTCCCGCGATCGGCACGTCGTGACGGCGCAGTAGCTCCACGATCCCGTTCGGGGTGCAGGGCAGCGGCGCAGCCTTGCCGAGCACCAGCCAGCCGAGGTTCGTCGGGTGCAGCCCGTCGGCGTCCTTCGCCGGGTCGATCATCCCGAGGATGTGGTTCTCGTCCATGTGCCTGGGCAGCGGCAGCTGCACGATGTAGCCGGTGCACTCGGGGTTGGCGTTGAGGGAGGCGACCGCCTCCTCGACCTCGGACTGGGCGGCGTCCTCGGGCAGGTCGACCCGGATGGAGTTGATCCCCACCTCGGCGCAGTCGCGGTGCTTGCCTGCGACGTACCAGCGGCTGCCCGGGTCGTCACCGACCAGGACCGTCGCCAGGCCGGGCACCACGCCCTGTTCTCGTAGCTTCGCCACCCGGTCGGTCAGCTCGGCCTTGATCGTCGCCGCGGTCTTCTTGCCGTCGAGAATCTGTGCCGTCACGTCGCCCATCCTCCCATGTCGTGTGCGCGTTCCACCGTCGGCGGGACTAGTGGAAGAAGTGGCGCGTCCCGGTCAGGTACAGCGTCACACCGGCCGCCCTTGCCGCCTCGACGACCTCCTCGTCACGCATCGAACCGCCCGGTTGCACGACGGCCTTCACACCGGCGTCGAGCAGGATCTGGAGACCGTCGGCGAAGGGGAAGAAGGCGTCCGAGGCAGCGACCGACCCTGCCGCTCGGTCGCCGGCACGGGACACGGCGAGGCGGGCGGAGTCGACGCGGTTGACCTGTCCCATCCCGACGCCGACCGAGGCCCCGCCGGAGGCGAGCAGGATCGCGTTGGACTTCACCGCACGGCAGGCTCGCCACGCGAACGCCAGGTCGGCGAGCACGTCGTCCCCGGCGGGCTCACCCGCGGCGAGGGTCCACCGCGCCGGGTCGTCGCCGCCACCCTCGACCTCGGCGTCGACCGCGTCGCGGGCCTGCAGCAGCAGCCCGCCGGAGATCGGCCGCATCTCGACCCCACCCCGCTCGAGTGGCGAGCACTGCAGCAGCCGGATGTTCTTCTTGCCGCTGAGGACCTCCACAGCGCCGTCGTCGTACGCCGGGGCGACCACGACCTCGGTGAAGATCTCGGCGACCTGCTCGGCCATCTCCCTGCTGACCGGCACGTTCGTGGCGATCACGCCCCCGAACGCGGACAGCGGGTCGCAGGCATGCGCCTTGCGGTGGGCCTCGGCGACGTCAGCCCCGACCGCGAGGCCGCACGGGTTCGCGTGCTTGATGATCGCCACGGCGGGCTCGTCGAAGTCGTAGGCCGCGCGGCGAGCGGCGTCGGCGTCGACATAGTTGTTGTACGACATCTCCTTGCCGTGCAGCTGGGTCGCCTGTGCCAGGCCGGGCACGGGTGCGAAGCCGTTGGTGTAGAGGGCGGCCGGCTGGTGAGGGTTCTCGCCGTAGCGAAGCACAGCCGCCTTGTCCCAGGTCGCACCCATCCACGCCGGAAAACCGGTGCCCCCCGAGGTGTCGGTGACGACGTTGCCCATCCAGGAGGCGACGGCGACGTCGTAGGTCGCGGTGTGGACGAACGCCTCTGCGGCGAGCCGCTGACGCTCGGCCAGGGTGAACCCGCCGGAGCGCACGGCGTCCAGGACGTCGGCGTACCTCGTGGCAGAAGTCACGATCGCCACGCTGGGGTGGTTCTTCGCCGCGGCGCGCACCATGGACGGACCGCCGATGTCGATCTGCTCGACGCACTCGTCCTGGCTTGCACCCGACATCACGGTGTCGGTGAACGGGTACAGGTTGGAGACCACGAGGTCGAAGGGCTCGATACCGAGCTCCTCCAGCTGGGCACGGTGGGACTCCAGCCGGCGGTCCGCGAGGATCCCCGCGTGCACCCGGGGGTGCAGGGTCTTGACCCGGCCGTCGAGGCATTCGGGGAAGCCGGTCAGGTCCTCGACCCTCGTCACCGGCACCCCGGCGTCGGCGATCCGGCCGGCGGTCGAGCCCGTGGAGACGATGGCCACCCCGGCCTCGTGCAGGCCCCGTGCCAGCTCCTCGAGACCGGTCTTGTCGTAGACCGAGATCAATGCGCGCTCGATCGCCTTCTTGCCTACGTCAGTCACTGGCCGAACCGGACCTTCCTGTCGGTGATGGTGAAACCTTCCCGGGCCATCCGCCCCACGCATCGCACGAGCATCGCGCGCTCGGCGACCTTGATGCGCTCGTGCAGCGTCTCGACGTCGTCGTCCTCCTCCACGGGCACGACGACCTGGTCCACGATCGGCCCGGTGTCGACGCCCTCGTCCACCACGAACAGGGTGGCGCCGGTGACCTTGACGCCGTACGCCAGCGCGTCCGCGGGCGCGGTCATGCCCGGGAAGGACGGTGACAGCGCAGGGTGCGTGTTGACACAGCGTCCGCCGAACTCGCGCAGGAAGGCCGGGCCCGTCAGCTTCATGAACCCGGCGAGCACGACCAGGTCCGGTCGATGCTGCGTGCAGGACTCGGTGAGCGCGCTGTCCCAGTCCTCACGCGTGGGGTAGTCCTTCAGGCGGTTCACGAAGGTGGGGATGCCTGCCCGCCGCGCCCGGTCGAGGCCCTCGATACCCTCCCGGTCCGCGCCGACCGCCACGACCGAGGCTCCGTACGAGGGGTCGGCCGCCGCGTCGAGCAGGGCCTGGAGGTTGGTCCCGGCTCCGGAGACGAGCACGACGACGCGCGCCGAGCTCTCTGGCGTGGTGTGGGGCACGCGGACAGGCTACCGACCGCTTCCGCCACCGGCCGGACGCGGTCTCCGCCGTGGACGCCTCGTCGTCTCCGGCATCGTCTCGGGGGTGGAGTGGCGACGGGTCCGCCAGCTCATAAAGATGCCCCCGAGGATCCCGCCCACGCCCATGGCCACGACGGCCGCGACGGCGGTCTCGCCGAGATGCACTCCCACGTCGGCCATCCGGCCCGGGCCGGCGGAGCCACCGGCGAGCCCCGTCAGCAGGGCGAAGCCCGCCCCGCCGAGCCCACCGATGGCCAGCCCGCGCAAGGCGCCCTGGTCGTACTGCTCCACGGGGAACCGACGCAGCGTGAACGCGACTCCGACGGCGGCCACCAGGACCGGGACCCCGACCAGGACCGAGGTCCACCAGGGAGTCGCACCGTCGTCGGGCAGAGCGGCCAGGAGCGGGAACGCGGGGACCGGGCCGAGCACGACGGCTGTGGGCGAGACCACCGTCCCGGAGCCAACCATGAATCCCGGGCCAAGCAGGTACGAGCCCGACAGGAACGCGGCGTTCGGCACGAACGACGCCACCACGAGGGAGAAGAGCAGCCCACCGGGGACGCCCAGGTGCAGCAGGGAGAGCACATTGGCTCCCTGGCCGACGTCCATGAGCAGCGCGACGAGCAGCAGCATCGAGCCGGCCGCCAGCATCAGGAGTACGACGGACACCGTCCCCGTTCCCACAGCGAGGAGCCAGGCAGGGGTTTCGGCACGCCAGAAGGGCCACCGCCCCGATCCGGAGACGATGCCGATGCCGCCGAACGCGAACGCGAGGAGAAACGCCCCGAGGGAAGCGTGACCGAGCCCCGTCTCCGCGCTCTCCGCGGAGGCGAGGACCGCGGTGAGCGTCGCCACGACGGCGTACACCCCGGCGAGGGCGACGGTGCCGGTCAGAGCCGTGAACCGGTCGTCGACGACCGACGTCGCGGCCGCCCACCGCCCCAGGCGGAACGTGACGTACCCGCAGAAGAGGGTGAGCCCGAGAGGCACGACCGTGATCTGCGCGGTCTCCAGCTGCAGGTGCGCCCCGTGTCCGAGCAGCCAGGCGTCGGCGCCGACCCGCAGGGCGTCCCTGGTGCTGCCGTGACTGCCGGCGTCGGAGGCGAACCAGCCGACCACGGCGACCGCCAGGCAGCCGAGCAGCACGGCCGCAGACGCCGCGGCGCCCGCGAGAGCGGCACCGACGGCAAGGGGCCTCCGCGCGTCCGGGTCGGAGGGGACGGAGGCGCGACGGGCTGAGGATGTGAGGAGATCGTTCATCTACGGCTATCTTGGCCCAGGCCGGGTATACCGCAGGGGATCCCACGCCGGGGTCACCGCACCTGGCCGCGCGGCGAACATCACGTCGCCTCGACTAGGTGGTCATCCTGGCGGTCGCGTACCGTCGTGGGGTTGGCCGGGCGACCCTCGATCGGAGGCGGAGACATGGGACGGGAGGAGGAGTTCGACTCCTTCTACCACGCGACCCGTCGTGCCATGGTGCACCAGGCGTTCGCGCTGACCGGAGACCTCTCCGCCGCACAGGCGGCGGTTCGCGACGCCTACGTGGCCGCGTGGCACCACTGGCGCAAGGCCTCCGCGTTCGCGGACCCGCAGGACTGGGTACGCCCCCGGGCCTGGCAGCTGGCGCAGCGCCGTCACACCGCCCGCCTGTTGCACCGCACCAAGAGCATCTCCGCCGAGCACAAGGCCCTGCTCGACGCGGTGACGAAGCTGCCGATGACTCAGCGTCGGATCCTCCTGCTGACCCTGCTCGCCGGCCTCCCGATCTCCGAGACGGCTCGGGAGCTGGGGTTCTCCCCACAGCTCGCGGAGCAACAGCTGCACTCGGCCACGGCCAAGCTCGCCGAGGCGCTCGGGGCCGACCCGTCGAGCCTCCGCGCCCGCCTCCTCTCCCTCGACGAGGCGACATCCATCGGCAACCTGCCTCGCGTCTCGATCATCCGACGGGCAGGTCGCAAACGTCGCCGGTCGCACACGGTGATCGCGGCCGCGGCAGTCGCCTTCCTGTCGATCGGGGCAGGAGCCTTCGCCTACGAGCCGAGCGGGGTCCAGGCAAGCGTCGAGGCGCCCCTCATCGACCAGGAGGATGGCGAGGAGAAGGCGTCCGCGCCGGCGGAGGAGCCCGAACCCACGGACGACCTCCCGACCGCCGAGCAGATGCTCGGTGAGAAGCAGATCCAGAGGCTGGACGGAGGCCGCTGGCGGGTCACCGCGACCCACGACAACACCACCGGCAGCGGGATCCACAGCGTCTGCCAGCAGGACCGGTTCGCGGATCCCGACGGTCTCGCCGCGGTCGTACGCACGTTCGAGGCCGCCGGGAAGCCTCGCCGCTCCGCCGTGCAGACACTCGAGATCTCCAAGTCCCCTGACCAGGCCGAGAAGGCTTACGCGACGATGGTCGGATGGTTCGCCGGCTGCGAAGAGGGGCCGGTGCAGCTTCTCAGCACGTACCGGGTCAACGGAGTGGGCGACCGCGCGACCGTACTGATGGTGCGGTCGTGGAGCCGCCCGGTCACGTCGTTCTCGGTCGCGGTCGCGCAGGTCGGCCAGGTGGTCACCTCCACGGTCAGCAAGACGAACGGCACATCCCTTCCCGGGACCACCCGCGTCGTGCGGTCGCTGGCGCAGGCGGTGGACCAGCTGTGCGAGAAGAGCGACGAGGCGGGCTGCTCGGGGCGTCCGTCGTACGCCGCCGCACCTCCGCCGGACGCAGGTGACTCGGAAGGGATGCTGTCCGCGGTCGACCTCCCCCACGTCGCCGGAGTCACCGAGCCATGGGTGGGCACGAAGCCCCTCCCCGCCAGGCCGAACCCCTCCGCCACCACGTGTGACCACGCGAACTTCGTCCGCGAGGGTGCGGTGAAGACCCGCGCGAAGTACTACCTGATCCCGCAGAGCAAGCTCCCCGACCGGTTCGGACTCTCCGAGACCTACGGCACCTTCGGCTCCGAGAGCGCCGCCGGCAAGTTCCTCGACGGAGTCCGCAACGAGGTCGGGGGCTGCGAGGACCGGGACCTCGCCACCGAGGTCACCAGCGCGCACTCGGGTTCCCCGGGCGCCATGAGCCTCTCGACCTGGACCTTCGTGACCGAGATCTCCGACAACGCGTCCGTGGTCTTCCGGGTCGGGCTCGTCCGGGTCGGCAAGCACGTCGCCCAGGTCACGTTCTCCCCCACCGACGGCGCGGACGTGAGCGACGAGGGGTTCAGGGGCCTGATCGTCCGTGCCGGACAGCGTCTGGCAGAGCTCGACTAGTCGCAAAGCCGTAGAGTCTGGGCCCATGACCGGACTCCCCCCAGGGCTTGACCGCGACTCCGCGGTCGTCCGCGACGAGGGCAGCCCTCTTCGCGGACGACGCGACAGCTTCCTCGTGCCCGAGGGAGCGATCTACCTCGACGGAAACTCGCTCGGCGCGCTGCCGCGCTCCGTGCCGGAACGGCTCGAGCGGGCCGTCACCTCTGAGTGGGGCGAGGGCCTGATCTCCTCCTGGAACACCGCCGGCTGGATCGACCTCCCCGGTCGCGTGGGCGCGAGGATAGCCCGGATCCTCGGGGTCGCCGAGGGCGATGTCTGGGTCAGCGACAGCACGAGCGTGAGCCTCTTCAAGACGATGGTGGCGGCCTGCCGGCTCCGGCCCGGACGGCGTGCGGTCGTCGTCGAGCGCTCCACCTTCCCCACCGACGGGTACATCGCGGCGAGCGTGGCCAGGATGCTGGACCTCGAGCTGCGCTGGTGTGACTCCGCCGACCCCTCGGCAGCGATCGACGAGGACGTCGCCCTGGTCTCACTGACCCACGTGGACTTCCGCACCGGCGAGATGCTGGACCTGCCCGGTATCACGGCCGCCGCCCACGCCGCCGGGGCGCTGGTGCTCTGGGACCTGTGCCACTCCGCCGGGGCCGTGCCCGTCGACCTGGTCGGGCCCGACGTCGACTTCGCCGTCGGCTGCACGTACAAGTACCTCAACGGCGGCCCCGGCTCACCCGCGTTCATGTACGTCGCCCGGCGGCTCCAGGACGACCTCGACCAGCCGCTCTCGGGGTGGATGGGGCACGCCCGGCCGTTCGACATGGAGCTCGGCTACGAGCCGGTGGCAGGGGTCGGGCGCCTCGCCTCCGGGACCCCACCGGTTCTCGCACTCACAGCGCTCGACGCAGCCCTCGACGTCTTCGAGGGCGTGACACCCGCCGACCTCAGGACGGCGTCGCTGTCGTTGACCGACTACTTCATCGCGCTCGTGGACGCCAGGCTCGGCGCACGGCTGGAGGTGGCCACACCCCGGGAGCACCACCGCCGAGGCAGCCAGGTCTCACTTCGCCACGAGCACGCCTACGGCGTCGTACAGGCGCTGGTCGCGCGCGGCGTGGTCGGCGACTTCCGCACCCCGGACATCGCCAGGTTCGGCTTCGCCCCGCTCTACGTCACCCACGCCGACGTGTACGACGCCGTCGACCATCTTGTCGCGGTCCTGGACGGCCGGGAGTTCGACCGGCCGGAGTACTCCACCCGCAACGTCGTCACCTGACCCGCAACGTCATACGTCTCGGCACCTCTGGCGGCCGGGACGGATGACGTCCGCGAAACCCGATGCAACCGGTCGGGCATACCGGGCGTAGACAACGTAGACATCGACATCGACGGGGGTAGCACATGGATGCGGAGGAGTTCGACGGCTTCTACACCGCGTCCTTCGACCGCCTGGCGGGCCAGATCTACGCGATGATCGGCGACCGGGACGAGGCACAGGAGTGCGTCCAGGAAGCCTTCGTCCGCGCATGGTCGCACCGCAGCCAGCTGGAGAAGGCACACGCACCCGAGGCCTGGGTGCGCACGACCGCCTACCGGCTGGCCGTGAGCAGGTGGCGGCGGACGATGCGCGGCCGGCGCGACCCTGACCGCGCGCTGCAGGAGCAGCGGGTGCACGACGGCCCGAGCTCGGACCGCGTAGCTCTCATGGCCGCACTCAGGCAGCTGCCCGAGCCGCAGCGCCGTGCCCTCGTGCTGCATCACCTCTGCGACCTGCCCGTGCAGGACGTGGCGGCCGAGGTCGGCGTACCCGAAGGAACCATCAAGGCGCGGCTGAGCCGAGGACGCACCGCACTGCTCGCGCTGCTCGGTGACGAGCCGACCACCGGACTCACGGAAGGAGCGAGCCATGCGTGACCCGTTCGACGAGCTGAAGAACCTGACCGGCGAGCCCGGCCCCAAGCGACCGCTCCCCGCCCACGAGGTGCGCCGCCGCGGAGACCGGATGCGGTACCGCCGCAACGCCTTCAGCGCTGTCGGAGTCGCCGCCGCGGTCGCGGTGATCGCGTCCGGCAGTCTCTTCGTCACCCACGACCTGACCGGCGCGAACCCGCAGCCCGGCCCCACCACCAAGTCGCCGTCGCCGGTGCCGGCGACCCCGACGTCCACTCCCGACGACGGAACAGAACTGCCGGGCGGCTGGGTCACCCAGATCCCGGGGGACTTCCCGCTCGATCACGGCCTCCCGCAGCCCGGCGGCGACAACGGTGAGCGCGAGTCCACCGAGGACCTTGTCACGAGCTGGACCTTCCAGCCGTGTCGTGGAAGCGCGTACCCGTCGGACGAGGCCCGCACGGACTTCCGTGGCGAGGCGCAACCCGGGCCTGCCAGTCGGCACGTGCGGCAGCTCGCCCTCTACCCCGACGCGGCCACCGCCGCCCGGGTGCTCGACGAGTTCGAGGATGAGCTCGGCCGGTGCCCGACCCACCAGAGCGGCGACGGCGGCGAGGACATCTGGAGGAAGTACGGCACGGACTACGACGCCGGCGACGATGGCTTCGCCATCGTTTCCCACTACGAGCAGGACGAGATGCTGACCACGTCGGCCTCACACTTCGTTGCCGTCCGGGTCGGCAACGCGGTGCTCGTCTCGACCTACGACGGCGAGTTCGGTGCTGCACGGCCAGAGCTCGTGGAGGAGACCGACCATCAGGCGCGCAAGGACGTGTCGGCCACGGTCGACGCGATGTGCGTGTTCGCGGAAGGGGGCTGCACGGCCCCCGCGCCCACCGGTGAGGAGTCACCTGAGTCGTCGGAGGCGGGCGACCCGTCGCTGCTCACGCTCGACCAACTGGAGGACCTGACCTTCGAGCTGGCGACCGACTGGAGGCAGATCCCCGACCGGGAGGACCCGACCCTCGACTGCCAGGCCGACTGGCTGTCCTCGCTGGCCCCGGACAGCACGGCTTCCCGCGAGTTCGCAGGCACCGGCTCCTCCGGGGTCGTGAACACCGAGGCCGCCACGGCCGTGCTGCAGTTCTCGACCCAGGCACGTGCCCAGGAGGCGTTCGACCAGGTCGCGGGCTGGGTCTCCGACTGCGACCGCCGGATGGAGGGCACTCGGCCGGTGAGCCTCCGGCACGACCCGGTCGTCGGGAACACCGGCCACGGACCGTCGATCTGGCGGGTCGTCGAGAGCCCTGCCCCCGAGTTCTGCACGGAGTGCGACACCGGCTGGATCGACGCACAAGGTGTTGCCCTTGCGGGAAACCGGGTGGCGCTGTTGTCCATCGCCTACACGGGCACCATGACCAGCGGCGCGGACACCGCTGGGAACCCGATGGGCAGAAGCATCCAGCAGCTTGCCGACCTGGCCGCCGGGGGGCCGGCCGCTGACTCGGCCACGACCCTGGGGCCGCTGGGGGTCAAGGGCGTGGAGCTGGGCATGCACACGTGGGAGGACCCCGCGGCCTCGCTGCTCGACGTGAAGTCGGGGGGCCGCTGCGAGACGTTCGTGATCAAGGACCTCGGACCCAAGGACGGGGGCGAGGTCGACGGGTTCGCCAGTGAGAACCTCGGTGTGATGGCCCTTTTCGCGCGCGAAGGAATGACCACCCCCATGGGCGTGGGACCGGGCTCGTCCAGGACGGAGGTTCGCCGCGTCTACCCCGGCGGCGAGGACATCGTCCCGGGCTACCGGGTCGACGTGCCCGGCTATCCGGACCGGTACTACCTGTTCGGTTTCGACAACGCGAAGGTCGAGTCGCTCGTGCTGGCCCTCGACGAGCAGACCTGCTTCGGCTGAGTCCCGCTCCCCGCCTGAGGAGCACGGAGGCCGCCGGACCCAAGAGGGTACGGCGGCCTCCGTTGCTCTCTCTGAGCGAGGGGCCTCAGAAGTTCTCGAGGACCTCGCGCATCAGCTGCGCGGTCTCGGACGGTGTCTTGCCCACCTTCACGCCGACAGCCTCCAGCGCCTCCTTCTTGGCCTGGGCCGTTCCCGAGGAGCCGGAGACGATGGCGCCGGCGTGGCCCATGGTCTTGCCCTCGGGGGCGGTGAAGCCCGCGACGTAGCCGATGACCGGCTTGGTCACGTTGTCCTTGATGTACGCCGCGGCGCGCTCCTCGGCGTCACCACCGATCTCACCGATCATCACGATCGCGTCGGTCTCCGGGTCGTCCTGGAACGCCTGGAGGCAGTCGATGTGCGTGGTGCCGATGATCGGGTCGCCACCGATGCCGACGGCCGAGGAGAAGCCGAAGTCACGAAGCTCGTACATCATCTGGTAGGTCAGCGTGCCCGACTTCGACACGAGACCGATCCGTCCGCCCTTGGTGATGTCGGCCGGGATGATGCCGGCGTTGGACTTGCCGGGGCTGATCAGGCCGGGGCAGTTCGGGCCGATGATCCGGGTGGTGCCCTTCGACTGCGCGTAGGCGAAGAACTCCGCGGTGTCGTGCACGGGGACGCCTTCGGTGATGACCACGACGAGCGGCATGCCCGCGTCGACGGCCTCGACGACCGCCGCCTTCGTGAAGGCGGGTGGCACGAAGACCACCGAGACGTCGGCGCCGGTGGCGTCCATCGCCTCCTGCACGGAGCCGAACACGGGAACGGAAGCCCCGTCGAAGTCGACGCTCTCCCCCGCCTTACGCGGGTTCACGCCACCGACGATCGTGGTGCCCGAGGCGATCATCCGGCGGGTGTGCTTCTGCCCCTCCGAGCCGGTCATGCCCTGGACGACGACCTTGCTGTTCTCGTTCAGGAAAATAGCCATGTCTCTTGCCCCTACTTCGCAGCCAGCTCGGCGGCGCGGTCCGCCGCACCGTCCATCGTGTCGACCATGGTCACCAGCGGGTGGTTCGCCTCGTTCAGGATGCGCCTGCCCTCCTCGACGTTGTTGCCGTCGAGGCGTACGACGAGCGGCTTGTTCGCCTCGTCGCCCAGCATCTCCAGGGCGTGCACGATGCCGTCCGCGACCGCGTCGCACGCGGTGATGCCGCCGAAGACGTTCACGAAGACACTCTTGACCTGCGGGTCGCCGAGGATGATGTGCAGCCCGTTGGCCATCACCTGCGCGGAGGCGCCGCCGCCGATGTCGAGGAAGTTGGCCGGCTTGACGTTCGAGTGCTTCTCACCGGCGTACGCGACCACGTCCAGCGTCGACATGACCAGGCCCGCGCCGTTGCCGATGATGCCGACCTCGCCGTCGAGCTTGACGTAGTTGAGGCCCTTCTCCTTGGCCTCGGCCTCGAGCTGGTTGCCGGCCTCGGCGTCCGCGAACGCAGCGTGGTCCTCGTGCCGGAAGTCGGCGTTCTCGTCGAGGGTGACCTTGCCGTCGAGCGCCTCGAGGTGGCCGTCTCCGAGCCGGACCAGCGGGTTCACCTCGACCAGCGAGGCGTCCTCCTTGACGAAGACGTCCCACAGCTTCTTGACGACGGTCTTGGCCTCGTCGGCGACCTCCGCGGGGAAGCGGGTCGCCGCCACGATCTCGGCGGCCTTCGCGTCGTCGACGCCGGTGCCGGGGTCGATCGAGACCTTGGCGACCGCGTCGGGGTTGGTCCTCGCGACCTCCTCGATCTCGACGCCGCCCTCGATGCTCGCGATGCAGAGGTAGTTGCGGTTCGCCCGGTCCACGAGGAAGGAGAAGTAGTACTCCTCCGCGATGTCCGCGGTGGGGGCGACCAGGACGCGGTGGACCGTGTGGCCCTTGATGTCCATGCCCAAGATGTCGTTCGCGCGGGCGACGGCCTCTTCGGCGTTCTCGGCCAGCTTCACGCCACCGGCCTTGCCTCGGCCGCCGATCTTCACCTGCGCCTTGACGACGACCCTGCCGCCCTGGGCCTCAGCAGCCGCGGCCGCGTCTTCGGCCTTCTCGACCACGGTGCCGAGGGTGACCGGCACGTCATGCTTGGCGAAGAGCTCCTTCGCCTGGTACTCCATCAGGTCCACGGTTAAGCCCGTCCTATCGGTTCTCCGGCTTGCAGAAGCCTGGATTATCACGCCCGACCCTAGACCTGTAACCCGCGTCACGACCACGTAGGGTCCTTCATTCCCGAACTGCGAGCGCCTTCCCGGCGTACCTCCGGCTCATCCGCCCGGACTGCACCAGCCACCGGACGGTGTCGCGGACACTCTGCTCGAAGGACACGGGCTCGATCCCCAGCTCGGTCCGTGCGGGCGTGTCGTCGAACCGGGTGTCGCGGAGAGCGATCGCGACGCCCTCGGGGTCGGCCGGGTAGTGCCAGCGGTCCGGCAGGGGGCGTTGCAGGAACGCCATCGTCCTGGCCACCGAGATCGCCAGGCCCGCGGGGACGACGACGTACGGCAGGCGGCGGCCGGTGACCTGGCGCGCGGTGCCGTAGATCAGGCGTGCGTCCGCGGCGTCCCCGGGGACGACGTAGCGCCGAGGGCCGCGACCGGGCTCGAGGAGCGCGAGCACGGTGTCCGCCACCGTGTGTACGTCGACCACGTGCTGGCTCCCGGGAGCCCACGTGGGGAAGAGGCCCAGCAGGATCCATCGCAGGCGCTCGCTCTGCTCCCCGCGGTACGGGTCGTGCGCGCCGTAGACGCTGCCGGGATAGACACTCACGACGGGAGCGCCCTCGTCCTGGAGCCTGCGGGCGACCTGCTCCGAGGCGATCTTCGACTGGGCGTACGGCCACTCCAGGTCGCCCAACGGCAGCTCGGGCACACCACCGCCACGCCGGACGAGTGCGACCGTGCTGGAGATGTGAACGACGGGGTCGAGACCCGCCGCTGCCGCCGTGGACAGCACCAGCTCGGTCGCCCGGACGTTCGTGTCCCGCATCGCCCTCGCGCGCTTGGCGTTGAGGGAGAAGACCGCCGCGGCGTGCACGACGGCGTCGCAGCCCTCGAGAGCGCGACGGACCGACACCTCGTCGAGGACGTCGCCGACCACCACGTCGGCCACCTCATGGGGCTGGACCCCCAGCGGGCCGAGGGTGACCGCGACCTGCTCGGGCCGGCGTACCAGCAGTCGCACGTCGTGTCCGGCCCTGACCGCCGCGGCGACGATGTGGCCGCCGACGAAGCCCGTTCCCCCGGTGACGAGAACCTTCATGGGGACTCCTTCTGCCAAGCGAGACGTTCGGCCCGGTCGCGGATGCCGAGCAGGGTACGCCGGGACCACGCGGTCGTACCCAAACCACCTCCTGGTCGTTTCCTCCTCTGACGACTGACGTGAGACAGGACCCCCCATGACCGCACGACGTACCCCGGCAGCGCTCGCCGCCGGCGCCCTCGCCGCCTCCGCGCTCGCCCTCGCCGGCCCGTCTGCGACCAGCGCCTCGGCCTCGATCGACCCCACACCCGGCTACACGCTGCGGCACGTCACCGTCGACGTGCTCGTCGGCCCTGACAGCGACCAGCCGTGCACGGTCTCCGCCGACATCTACAAGCCCGACGGCGTCTCCGCGAGCCGCAAGGCTCCCGCGATCCTGACCACGCACGGGTTCGGCGGCAACAAGGCCGACGGCAACCAGTCCGCCATCGGCCGCGGCTTCGTACAGGAGGGGTACGTCGTGCTCTCCTACTCCGGTCTCGGCTTCGGCGGCTCCGGCTGCAAGATCCACCTCGACGACCCGGACTGGGACGGCAGGGCAGGCAAGCAGATGATGGACGTCCTCGCCGGGACGAGGGCCTTCGTCGACGAGGCGACCGGCCGCAAGGGACGCGTGGACTACGTGGCCAAGGAGCGGCCCGGCGACCCACGCGTAGGCATGATCGGCGGCTCCTACGGAGGACAGGTCCAGTACGCCGTCGCGAGGCAGGACAAACGGGTCGACGCGATCATCCCGATCATCACCTGGCACGACCTGTCGTACTCCCTGGCACCGAACAACACGAGCTTCCGGCACGGCGTCACCTACGGGACGCCCGGCGTGCACAAGCGGCAGTGGACCGACCTGTTCTTCGGTGCCGGGATCATCGACGGGGTCGACGACGCCCAGGTCGACCCCACCCGCAACGCGGGGTGCCCCAACTTCGCCGACGAGGCCTGTGCGGCGGTCGCGGAGCTGCACACGCTCGGCTACCCGGGTGCCTCGACGCTCGGCCTCATGCGCCACGCCTCGGTCGCGACCTACGCCGATCGGGTGAAGGCACCGGCGCTGATCGTGGGCGGGCAGAAGGACACCCTGTTCAACCTCCAGGAGGCCGTCGCAACCTTCCGGGCCTTCCGTGCCAACGGCACCGAGGCCCGCATGATCTGGCAGTCGTGGGGCCACTCGGGCAGCACCCCCGCCCCCGGCGAGCTCGACCTCGGGGCCCGGTCGATGCGCGACTCGTACCTCGGCCGGAGGTTCCTGAGCTGGATGGACCGGTACGTCCGGGGCGACCGGACCGCTCCCGCGGGGCCGCGCTTCGAGTACTTCCGCGACTGGGTCAGGTACGACACCTCGAAGGCCGCTGCCGGTACGGCGGTCGCGCGGGCGTACGCACGCCGCTCCGGCTTCAGCCAGCGGCCGACGGCCGAGCTCTACCTGTCGGGGAGCGACCGGCTCGTCCGGGGTCTCCGCGATGTCGTCGAGGGATCGGCCTCGTACGCCAACACGTCGTCGGCTCCGACGTCGTACTCCGAGACCTCAGGGCTCGAAGGAAACCAGGTGAAGCAGCCGGTCTCCGACGCTTCCGGAACGTTCGTCGCCTACACGAGCAGGCCTCTGGCCCGGCCGGTCGCGATGGTGGGCTCCCCCTCGCTCACCCTGCACCTGGACGCTCCGATCGCGGCCGGCACCCAGGCAGGCGGACCTGCGGGCAGGCTCATCCTGTTCGCCAAGGTGTACGACGTGGCGCCGGACGGCACGGCGACCCTGCACAACCGCCTCGTGGCACCGGTGCGCGTGGCTGACGTGACCAAGCCCGTGCGGATCCAGCTGCCGGGCGTGGTCCAGCGGTTCGGGAAGGGGCACCGGATCCAGGTCGTCGTCGCCGCGAGCGACTTCGCCTACGGCAACAACCCGGCGCCGCAGCCGGTCACGGTGACAACCAGCAGGTCCGAACCGGGAGTGCTGCGACTGCCGCTCACCGGCGACCTGGTCTTCTAGGCCGTGTCTGGAAAAGGTGCGGCGGAAGCGGGCGTGGCATCCGCGCCCGACTCGGCAAGACCGGGGAGCGAGAGCGCAGCGTGCTGCGCCGAGCGAGCCGGGCGCAGCCGATCGGGATGCGGGGCCGCGAACGCCGCCGCAGATTTGACAGACACGGCCCGCCTCACGACAAGGCCGCCTCACGCACTGCGTGGGGCGGCCTTCGTGAGTCGCAGGGCGGTGCGCGCCGTGCCTCAGGCGCCGACCTCGGAGGTGTCGACCACGTTGTCGTTGATCCAGGCCACGATCTCCGTGGTCGTCGCGCCGGGCGTGAAGACCTTGGCGACGCCGGCCTGCTCCAGGAGCGGGATGTCGCCCTCCGGGATGATGCCGCCACCGAAGACGACGATGTCCCGGGCTTCGCGCTCGTCGAGCAGCGCGATGACCTTCTTGAAGAGCGTCATGTGCGCCCCGGAGAGCACGGAGAGGCCGATGACGTCGGCGTCCTCCTGGATCGCGGTCTCGACGATCTGCTCCGGGGTCTGGTGCAGCCCCGTGTAGATCACCTCGTGCCCGGCGTCGCGGAGGGCGCGAGCGACGACCTTCGCTCCGCGGTCGTGCCCGTCTAGACCAGGCTTGGCCACCACGATTCGGATCGGAGCCACCATCACTGCCACCACCTTGTTGCGTCCGCGCCAGCCTCAGAACACGCTGCACGGCTGGGAATTGTCTGTCGCAGACTAGCCGACCGCCGCGGGGGCAGGGCCGGCCCACCGGTCCACGAGGCGGTGACCTCCCCCACATCAACCTGGGCTTTCCCCCAGAAAACGGGCGAAGATACGTGCCCCGATGTGATCTCGGCCGTGACATTGGGTATGCCTACTTCGGCTGCCACAACTAGTCGGATATGGTGAGCCGTTGCGTGTAACCGACGTTAGGACACATAACGTGGCAAACCACCGAGCAGGGAAGCGCGAGACGTCGCGCGCCACCCCGTCTGAACAGACCAGTTTGGTGGCCCCTCGGAGCAACACCGCCGGCAAGCGGAAGGCCGCAAAGCCCTCCAGGGCCGCCAGGGCCTCCCGGACCAAGCCCGCTGACCCCGTCGTGTCCCGCAGTACCCACCCCGTCGAGCCCGAAACGACCACTCTCGCGACTCCCGCGGCCCCGGCCGCCGAGGACGTCCGCTCCGAGCCCGCTCCGGCCGCTCCTGCTGCCCGTACCGAGCCCGCTCCCATCGCTCCGGCCACGCCCATCGCTCCTGCCCCGAAGACCGCGAAGGCGCCTTCCCGCCCCGCTCCCGGCGCACGCAGGGCCTCCTCTCACGCGGCTCCTGGCGCCCGGAAGGCCAGTCACGCCGCTCCTGCCGCAAGGAAGGGCCCGTCTCACGGCGCGTCTGCCGCGAAGAAGGCTGCCGGCCAGAGCCGCGGCCTCCGACGCCACCCCCCGCAAGACCTCGGCCCCCGCGGCTCCGTCCGCTCCCAGCCTGATCGGGATCGCCGCCCTGGTCGTCGCAGCGACCGGTGCCGTGACGGTCGGGCAGGGCGTCACGGGCGTCGGCGCCGACGAGCTGCAGAAGGTCTCGATGCAGGCCACCGCGCTGTCCGGGTCCAGCGCGGTCGAGGCCAGCGGCGCCCTCGACAGCCGCGAGCGCGCGGTCAGCCGCGACTCGCAGCGTGAGGCGCTGCAGGACGCCGCCGCCGAGCAGCTCGAGGCCGCGGCCGAGGCGCAGGCCAAGGAGCGCAGCGCGGCCCTCGCACAGCTGGCGGCCAGCGCCGAGAAGCACGCCGACGAGATCCGTCAGAACCTCTGGGTCCTTCCACTGGCGAACTACCAGCTCACCGCCGGCTTCGGCGAGTCGAGCGGCCTGTGGTCCAGCACGCACACCGGTTTGGACTTCGCCGCCCCGGACGGAACGCCCGTCATGTCCGTCGCAAACGGCACCGTCACGTCGACCGGCTGGGCCGGCGCCTACGGGAACCAGATCATCGTGACCCTCCAGGACGGCACCGAGATCTGGTACAACCACCTCTCGGCCTACGAGGTCAGCCCCGGCGACACCGTCCGCGGTGGCGAGACGATCGGCTACGTCGGTTCCACCGGCAACTCCACGGGCTCCCACCTCCACCTCGAGGTCCGGCCCGGAGCGGGCGACCCGGTCGACCCGTACGCCGCGCTGGTCGCGCACGGCCTCAACCCGTAGATCGGCCTAGGCCGCAGCTTTGACAGACACGGCCTACAGCTTCTCGACCGGGGCGTAGCGCAGCAGCAACCGCTTGACGCCCTCGGAGCCGAAGTCGATCGAGGCGACGGCGTTGTCGCCCATCCCCTCGAGCGAGACCACGCTCCCCATCCCGAAGCTGTCGTGCAGCACCCGGTCGCCCGGCGACAGGGAGGGGATCGGCCGCTTCGCCTTCGACTTGGTCGCGGAGTCGGCCCTGATCGCGGCGGTCCCGAACCGGCGGGTGACCTGACCTCCGTCGCGTCCGGCGAGAGAGGCCGCCACCTGGCGGTTCCACGAGGTCTGCGCCGCCTCGGTGCGGCGCCAGTCCACGAGGTCCACCGGAAGCTCGTCGACGAAACGTGAGGCCGGGTTGTGTGAGGGCGCGCCCCAGGCGGAGCGGACGACGGCGCGTGAGACGTAGAGCCGCTCGCGCGCCCGGGTGAGGCCGACGTACGCGAGCCTCCGCTCCTCCTCGAGCTCGGTCTGGTCACCCAGCGAGCGCATGTGCGGGAAGACGCCGTCCTCGAGCCCGGTCAGGAAGACGACCGGGAACTCGAGCCCCTTGGCGGTGTGCAGGGTCATCAGCGTCACCACGCCCGAGTCCTCGCCGCCGTCGGGCTGGTCAGGGATCTGGTCGGAGTCGGCGACCAGCGCCACGCGCTCGAGGAAGTCCCCCAGCCCTGGAGGGGGCGGGTTGGGGTCCGCCGGATCGACGGACGGGCCGGCGACGGGCTCGTCGGCGAACTCCCGGGCCACCGCGACCAGCTCGGCCAGGTTCTCCACCCGCGTCTCGTCCTGCGGGTCGTCGGAGTCCTCGAGCTCGGAGAGGTACCCGGTCCGGGCAAGCACCTGCTCGAGGACGACGTCGGCGCGCTCCCCGGCGTCGACCATCGACTGGAGCTCCTCGACGATGTCGACGAAGCCCCTGATCGCGTTCAGCGACCGGCTGGCGATGCCAGGGGCCTCGTCGGCCCGTCGCAGCGCATCCCAGAACGGGACCCGCTCGCGTTGGGCCAGGGCCTCCACGCAGGCCTCCGCGCGATCGCCGATCCCCCGCTTGGGGACGTTCAGGATCCGGCGCAGGGAGATCTCGTCGGCCGGGTTCACCAGCATCCGGAGGTAGGCCAGCGCGTCGCGGACCTCCTTGCGCTCGTAGAAGCGCACCCCGCCGACTACCTTGTAGGGCAGTCCGACGCGGATGAAGACCTCCTCGAAGACACGGCTCTGAGCGTTGGTCCGGTAGAAGACCGCCACGTCGCCGGGCCTGGCCTTCCCGGCATCGGTGAGGTTGTCGATCTCCTCGGAGACGAACCGGGCCTCGTCGTGCTCGTCGTCGGCGACGTAGCCCACGATCGCGTCGCCGTCGCCGGCGTCGGACCAGAGGTTCTTGGGCTTGCGCCCCTGGTTCCGGCTGATCACGGAGTTGGCAGCGGTCAGGATCGTCTGCGTCGACCGGTAGTTCTGCTCGAGCAGGATCGAGCGGGCGTTCGGGAAGTCTTCCTCGAACTGCAGGATGTTGCGGATGTTCGCGCCACGGAAGGCGTAGATGGACTGGTCGGCGTCGCCCACGACCATCAGCTCCGACGGCTCCACGCCACCGTCGACGTTCACGTGGCCGCACAGCTCGCGGATGAGGGCGTACTGCGCGTGGTTGGTGTCCTGGTACTCGTCGACCAGCACGTGCCGGAACCTGCGCCGATAGGTCTCGCGGACCTCCGGAAAGGCCTGGAACAGGTGCACGGTGGTCATGATCAGGTCGTCGAAGTCGAGGGCGTTGGCCTCCCGCAGCCGGCGTTGGTAGATCTTGTAGGCCTCGGCGTAGGTCTCCTCGAGGTGGTTCTTGGCGTCCTTGGCCGCCTGCTCCTCGTCGACGAGCTCGTTCTTGGCGTTGGAGACCCAGTTGAGCACGGCCCGCGGCTGGTAGCGCTTCGGGTCAAGGTCGAGGTCGCGGCAGACCAGGGTCATCAACCGCTTGGAGTCGGCGGCGTCGTAGATCGAGAACGACGACTTGTAGCCGAACTTGTCGATCTCCTTGCGCAGGATCCGCACGCACGACGAGTGGAACGTCGAGACCCACATGATCCGGGCGCGGCGCCCGACCAGCTCCTCGACGCGCTCGCGCATCTCCGCCGCCGCCTTGTTGGTGAAGGTGATGGCGAGGATCGACCCCGGGTGGGCGTTGCGCTCGGAGATCAGCCACGCGATCCGGCGGGTGAGCACCCGCGTCTTGCCGGACCCCGCGCCCGCCACCACCAGCAGGGGCGACCCCGCGTGCACGACAGCGGCCCGTTGCGGTTCGTTGAGACCGTCGAGCAGCTCCTCCGAGGAGGGCGCACGACGGCCGCTGGAAGGCTTCTGCGGCGAGGATGACTGGGGAATCGGGAACAACGCGCTCATGTCGTCTCAAGCCTACGGGTCGGCGCCGACAGGCGCCCGTCCGGCCGCGACGCACCGGTCAGTGCCAGAAGACCGCGACCCCGACGTTGAGCACGGTGAGCCCGATGAGGCCGAGGTAGAGCCCGTCAGGCAGCGCAGGCTTCTTGCGGTTCGCGAGGACGAGCACCGCAATCACCAGCGCGACGGCGAACTTGACCCCGATCTTGACGTTGTCGACCGTCTCGTCCATGCCTTCGAGGACCCCGACGAGAAGCAGACCGGTGACCACCTGCGTGATGATCCCGTGCAGCACCGCGTTGTTGACGACGCGGGGGTCCGCCTTGATCTGCACGAACAGGCCTCCGAAGAGCGACGCGAAACCGAGGAAGTGCAGGAAGAGAAGGATGTCGCGGAGGAAGTCCATGCGGACAATCTAGGCGACACCATGTCCAACCGGACTTCCCGTCCGCCCTGAGGAACGAACACGTGCATGACCCGGGCCACGGGGGCTTACCCTCAGGCTGGGGGGATGGCATGACCGGCACCACGACGCCTGAGGAGCAGGCACCCGCCGGCCCTGGGAGCGGGCGGGGCCGCCTTCCCGCGCGACGGCGGGCCGCGGGCATGCCGGGCGCCATCGGGGTCACTCTCTTGGGCGCCGTACTACCCGGAGCAGGGCTGCTCTGGACCCGCCGCGTGGCCCAGGGGTTGCTGGTCCTGCTGCCGACGCTGGCCTTCGCGACGGCAGGCGTCTGGTACGTCGGACGGGACCTCGAGACGGCGACCGGCTTCGCGTTCGACCCGACCCGGCTGCGGGTTGCCGTCGGCGTCCTCGTCCTGGCGCTGGCATTGTGGCTCGTGGTGGTCGTGGCGACGTACCTCCTGGCGCGCCCCGCGCACCCGACCCGGACGGAGTCGATCGTCGGCGGGGTCTTCGTCCTGGTGCTCTGCCTGACGTTGGCGGCGCCCGTGGTGGTCATCGCCCGCTACGCCTTGGTGCAGGCCGACCTGGTCGAGACGGTCTTCGAGGACAACCAGAGCGCGACAGCACCCAACGGGATGACCGCGGACGGGCAGGGGCGGGTCAACGTGCTCCTGCTCGGCGGTGACGGCAACGTGCGTCGCGACGGGGTGCGCACGGACTCGATGATCCTGGCCAGCATCGACACGCAGACGGGCCGCACCGTCCTGTTCGGCCTGCCGCGCAACATGATGAATGCGCAGTTCCCCGCTGACAGCCCGCTGCACACGCTCTACCCGGACGGCTTCACCGGCGACGGTGACCCGGCTGCCTCCATGCTCAACGCCGTCTACGGCCAGGTGCCGGCCCTGCATCCGGGGATCCTCGGGAGGTCGGACAACGAGGGCGCCGACGCGCTCAAGCAGGCGGTGGCGGGCAGTCTCGGACTCGACGTGGACTACTACGTCCTGGTCAACCTCCTCGGCTTCCGGAAGCTCGTCGACGCCATGGGTGGCGTCACCGTCGATGTCACCACCCCGGTCCCCATCGGCGGCAACACCGACCTTGGTATCCCTCCCGACGACTACCTCGAGCCCGGACCGAACCAGCGGCTCAACGGTTTCGAGGCGCTGTGGTTCTCCCGTGGCCGCTACGGTTCGGACGACTACGAGCGCATGCAGCGGCAGCGGTGCATGGTCGACGCGATCATCGAGGAGGCTCGGCCCTGGACGTTGCTGCGGCGCTATCAAGACCTTGCCGCGACGAGCGCGGAGATCGTCCGCACCGACATCCCCTCCACACTGATGCCGGCCTTCGTCGACCTGGCCCTGCGGGTCAAGGACGCACCGGTACGTTCGGTCGTCTTCCGGTCCTCCGACGAGTTCTCCCCTGCAGACCCCGACTTCGGCTGGATGCGTTCGGTGGTGCGCAAGTCGCTGTCGCCGGGCCGCTCCCGACCCGCCCGGACCCCCGCCGCCGGGGCGGCCATCGACCCCGGCGACGCGTGCGCGTTCCGCCCTTACGCGGGGGCTGCGCCACCCGGGTGATGGAGGACGTGGACGTGGCGTCGACGAGGTGAGACCGGAGGCCTTGCCCTCAGAGAAGCCGTCTGTCGGAGGCCCACCGGGTCAGCTCGTGCCGCGACGAGAGCTGGAGCTTCCTGAGCACGCTCGACACATGGGTCTCCACGGTCTTGACCGAGATGAAGAGCTCGCCGGCGACCTCCTTGTAGGCATAGCCCCGGGCGATCAGCCGCATCACCTCCCGCTCCCGCTCGGTGAGCCGGTCGAGGTCTTCGTCGACCTGGGCCACCTCGATCGTCCCGGCGAACGCGTCGAGCACGAACCCCGCGAGCCGCGGCGAGAACACGGCGTCACCGTCGGCCACCCGGTCGATCGCGGCGACCAGCTCGGGCCCGGTGATCGTCTTGGTGACGTAGCCCCGGGCTCCTCCACGGATCGTGCCGATCACGTCCTCGGCTGCGTCCGAGACGCTGAGGGCGAGGAACCTCGTCTCGGGCACCCGGTTGGCGACGCGCCGCATCACCTCGACTCCCCCGCCACCGGGGAGATGCACGTCGAGCAGCACGACCTCCGGGCGTGTTCCCAGCACCGCCGCCACGGCCTCGTCGACGTCGCCGGCCTCGCCGAGCACCTCGACGCTGTCCACGATCTCGGCGCGGACGCCGGCCCGGAACATGGCGTGGTCGTCGACGATGACGACGCTGTGTCGCCGGTCACCCATGGCCATCAGATCTCCTCGTCGGTCTCGTCCGCGTTGCCACTCGTCTCCATCTTCAGGCGCACCTCGGTGCCCCTGCCCGGAGCGGTTCTCAGGTCCGCCGTACCGCCGTGCCGTCGCATGCGGTCGAGGATGCTGTTGCGCACGCCGAGGCGGTCCGCCGGCACCTGCGCCTCGTCGAAACCGGTGCCCCTGTCGCGCACGAACACCTCGATCGCACCGTGGCCCATCTCGGCGTACACGTCCACCTTGTCGGCGTCGGAGTGTTTCGCGGCGTTGACCATCGCCTCGCGGGCCGCGAGCACGAGCGGGCCCGACCGCTCCGAGGCCGGGGCATCACCGACCGTGACCACCTCCACCGGGACGCCGTGGATGTCCTCCACCTCGGCGGCCGCTGCCTTCAACGCGCTCGCGACCGAGGCCTCAGGCTGTGCGTGCTCGGCGTAGAGCCAGGACCGCAGGTCCCGCTCCTGGCCGCGGGCGAGGCGGGCCACGGTCCGCTCGTCGCCCGCGTGCTTCTGGATCAGCGCCAGGGTCTGCAGCACGGAGTCGTGCAGATGGGCCGCGACGTCGGCACGTTCCTGGGAGCGCACGCGGGCCGCTCGCTCCTCGGACAGGTCGCCGGCCAGCCGGAACAGCCAGGGGCCGACGGTCAGGGCCAGGCCGGCGACACCGAGCACCCCCGCGACGAGCACGTCGCGGGCGACCCCTGCCTGCCCGGTCTGCGCTGCGAACAGCACGAGCGCCGACAGCAGCAGGCCGATGCCGGCGGCGAGCCGTGCATACGACGCCGCTCCACCGCGTCCGACGATCGCCCGGACCACGTCGATGCGACCCGACGCGTCGGTCCACCGCTCCCGCTGCGCCTCGTCGGCCTGGCGCCACAGCACCGCCACGCCGACCGCGCCGAGCAGCACCGGCCAGAAGAACATGGAGCCGCCCACGACCGTCTGGGCGAGCACGACGACGCCGAGCGCCACCGCGGCCAGGGCGACGAGCGGCCCGACGTCCTCGAACCGCGGCGTCCGGCCGGGGCGCCTGCCCTGACGGGACGCCGCCTCGAGGCCCGGGGCGTCCTCGTCGAAGCGGGCATCGGTCGGCAGGATCATCCAGAGGCCGGCGTACAGCGCCACCCCGAGGCCGCCGAAGACGGCAGTGAGCAGGAACGCCGCGCGGACCAGCATCACGTCGACGCCGAGGTGGTCGGCGAGTCCGGCGGCGACGCCGCCGAGCATTCTGCCGTCGGTCTTCCGTGTCGCGCGGCGGGGTGCTGGGGCTGCCCCGGTGGCGGTGTGTTCGGCGTGTCCTTGCATGTCTCGCCAATCGTCACACAGCCGGTCAGCACCGACCATGAGTTTCGACCCTGACCCGACCCTGAGATCCGGGGCCGGAACGCCTGCCAGGATCAGGGTTCTCCCCGATGGCGCGCACGCGGGGCAGCCGCCAGGATCGAGGTATGACCCACGACCGGCCTATGACGGAGACCAACGAGCAGGACCGGCTGAACACCGAGAACCTGCGCGACTTCAGCACTCTGCGACGCAGCATGACCGACCGCAAGATCGCGGGCGTCGCCGGCGGCCTCGGCCGTCACCTCAACATCGACCCGACCATCGTGCGCGTCCTCTTCGTCGTGCTGTGCTTCTTCGGCGGAGCGGGCTTCCTCCTGTACGGCGCCGCCTGGCTGCTCGTGCCCGAGGAGGGCAAGGACGAAGCGGCCATCGGCACGAGCTCCGCCACCCGGAACGCGCTGCTCGTCACGGCCGGAGTCGTCGCGGCGCTGCTCATCATCGGCGACAGCTGGGGCGGCTTCTGGTTCCCGTGGCCGCTCGCAGTGATCGCACTGGTGGTCTACCTGGTACTCATGAATCGAGACAGAGCTATGAACTCACAGACCCGACCCCCGGGGCAGTGGACCGCCGGCCAACCGGCGGGTGAGGACGCGCCGGTCAGCGGCGGCGTTGCCCCGGGCGACACCGCAACCCTTCCACCGGGTGAGCCGGCCTCGCCGACCCCACCGTGGACACCGCCGACCCAGCAGGGCTACCAGCCCCCCGCCCCCAAGCCGGACCGCGGCCCGAAGCTGTTCTGGATCACCCTCGCGCTCGTCGCCATCGCGCTCGGGTCGCTGGGCCTGTACGAGGTCGCCGGCGGCGCCGTGGTCGACGCGGCGTACCCGGCCCTCGCACTCACCGTCGTCGGCGTCATGCTCGTCGTCGGCGCGTGGGTCGGACGGGCCGGGGGCCTGATCTTCCTCGGCATCGTGGCCGCTGTTTCCCTGGCCGTCACCTCCACCGTGGACCCGCGGTTCGACGGCGACCGGGAGATCGACGCGTTGCCGACGACCGCGCTGCAGGTGAAGGACAGCTACTCCGTGCCGGCGGGGAGCATCCACGTCGACCTCAGCAACATCAGGGACATCGAGCGACTCGACGGCCGCGAGATCAACGTGGACGCGAACGCCGGCGAGATCGTGGTCACCCTTCCCGAGGGTGTGGACGTCGACGTCCGCGCCGAGGTGTCGATCGCGGGCGAGGCTCGGGTCCTCGACGACGACAGGAACGGCACCGACGTACTCATCGAACGACAGATCGACGGCGGCGTCGACGCCCCGGAGATCGAACTCGACCTGGAGCTCCTTGTCGGGAGCATCGAAGTGAGGCAGCCATGAGAACCCACGCACTCAACGTCACCTACCTCGTCATCGGCCTGATCTTCCTCGGGATCGCAGGCTCCTGGGCTCTCCGCGAGTCGGGCGTCGTCGACTTCGGCGAGATCCAGTGGTTGCTGCCGCTCACCCTGGTGGTGGCCGGGGTCATCGGTCTGGTCGCCTTCGCGGCGAAAGGGCTGACCCGGAGGGGCAAGGCGGACGAGAATCACAGCAACGACACGTACTACGGAAACGACTCACAGGGAGACGACAGATGACCGAGAACCCCCCGACCCCGAGTGGCGGGCAGCAGCCCGCCCCGTCTCCGAAGCGGCTGACCCGCAGCCGGGACGACCGATGGATCGCCGGTGTGTGCGGTGGCGTCGCGAAGTACCTCGGCGTCGACGCGAACCTGGTCCGGCTGATCGTCGTGATCGGCACGATCATCGGCTTCGGCTCGCTGGCGGTCGCCTATGTCATCGGCTGGATCCTCATGCCTGAGGAGTGACTGTGCGCCGACCCGTCAGTTCCGGCCTCGGGACACGCGTGTCGAGGGGCACAAACTGACGGGTCGGCGTGAACCTCAGCCGGTGGCGGCGTGGTTCTGCCGTGCGCCGTCCTGCTCGTCGAGCCAGAGCTCCCGGGCGGCCAGAGCGGTGTCGGAGTGGTCGGAGAAGACCCCGTCGACCCCCGCCTCGAAGAACGCCTTGTACTCCGCGATCGCGTCGCCCTTGGCGTTCGGGTCGGCTCCGCGCCAGTAGTTGCGGGCCATGAACTGGTTCTCGTCCCGCATGGTCCACACGTGGACGTCGAGTCCCACCGCGTGCGCGTCATCGACGACCTCGCTCGGCCTCGTGGTCTCGCCCTCGGCGTTCCGCGGGAGCACCAGGTCCTTGTTCGCACCCAGCGCGTCGGCGTAGGTCGAGACCTCCTCGAGCCCCTCGGGGGTGACCATGTCGGCGTAGGTCGTCGAGTCACCACTCGAGCTGCGGTCGTACGGCGCGCCGCCCGAGTCGACCAGCTGCACGAGTGGCACCCGCACCTTGTCACGCAGCTCGCGAAGGTTGCCCGTCTCGAAGGACTGGACGAAGACAGCCGCGTTGGGGCGGTTGAGGTGGCGCTTCTCCAGCGTGTCGACCAGAGGCTCCTCGAGGGACAGTCCGACGGAGTCGAAGTACGTCGGGTGCTTCGTCTCCGGGTAGACCCCGATCACCTCCCCGCGACGACGGCTCTCGCGCTCCACGAGGTCGAGCACCTCGTCGAACGTGGGCACCTCGAACATCCCGTCGTACCTGGTGTTGTCGGGCCGCACGAGCGGCAGCCGCTCCTTCGCGCGCAGCGTCTTGAGCTCCTCCAGCGTGAAGTCCTCGGTGAACCAGCCACTGACCTCGCGGCCGTCGATCGACTTGGTGGTGAACCGGTCCGCGAACTCGGGGTGCTGGGCCACGTCCGTCGTGCCGGAGATCTCGTTCTCGTGGCGGGCGACGAGGACACCGTCCTTGGTGGACACCAGGTCCGGCTCCACGTAGTCGGCGCCCATCCGGATCGCGAGGCGGTAGGCGGCGAGGGTGTGTTCGGGGCGGTAGCCGCTCGCACCGCGGTGGGCGATGACGAGGGGCGGCCCAACACGATCGGAAGCAGCGGGCTGCGCGGCGGAGGCGGGTCCGGCAAGGGTGGCAGGCACGGCGAGCGCGGAGAGGACCATGGCGATTGCTCCTACTTGGAGACGGGATGTCCCGAAACGGTTCATGATCCGACCGAACCGGGAGCACCTTTCGCCGGTGCCACGCGCAGGGAAACGTCGGGTTTCGATGCCAGGAAAACCAGTGGCTGCACACTGTGTCCGAAATCTAACGTTGAGGGGTGCGCCACCTTCCTCTCGCCGATCCCGGCGTCGCCGACCACCGGTCGCCGCTGCGTTTCCTCCTGTGGCTGATGAAGGGCCAGCGGCACACGCTCGCGCTCGGGATGTTCTTCGGGATCGTCTGGATGGTGTCCCAGGCCGTCATGCCCATGGTCATCGGCCTCGCCATAGACCAGGGCATCGCGGCACGGGACACGAGCGCGCTCCTCATGTGGGCGCTCGTGATGCTCGGGATCGGCCTGGTGCAGGCGGTCTCCGGCATCATGCGGCACAGGTTCGCGGTGACCAACTGGCTCACCGCCGCCTACCGGACCGTGCAGCTGGTCGCACGGCAGGCCACCCACCTCGGGGCGACGCTGCCGAAGCGCGTCGCCACCGGCGAGGTGGTGGCGATCGGCACGAACGACCTTGCCCACCTCGGCAACGCGATGGACGTGATCGCCCGGGCCGCCGGCGCGGTGGTGTCGTTCCTGGTGGTGGCGGTGATCCTGCTGCGCACCTCGGTGACGCTCGGCCTGGTCGTGCTCATCGGAGTTCCCCTGCTGCTGCTCGCGATCGGCCCGCTGCTGAAGCCGCTGCAGAAGCGCAACCTCGCGCAGCGGGAGATGATGGGCGAGCTGTCCAACCTGGCCACCGACATCGTCGGCGGTCTGCGCGTGCTCCGCGGCATCGGCGGTGAGGCGGTCTTCCACGACCGCTACGTCCGGGACTCCCAGGAGGTCCGCAAGGCTGGCGTCCAGGTGGGCCGGCTCCAGTCGGTCCTCGACGCGCTCCAGGTCTTCCTGCCAGGCGTGTTCGTCGTGCTCGTCGTCTGGCTCGGCGCACGCTTCGCCGTCGAGGGCCGGATCACCGCGGGCGAGCTCGTCGCCTTCTACGGGTACGCGGCCTTCTTGATGATCCCGCTGCGCACAGCGACGGAGTTCGCCAACAAGTGGATCCGCGCGTTCGTCTCCGCCCGCCGCGTCATCCGGGTCCTCGCCCTCGAGCCGGACGTCGTCGACCCCGTGGAGGCGTACGACGAGCCTCCGGTCGGCGCGGAGCTGGTCGACGCTCAGAGCGGGCTGCGCGTCCCGAACGGCAGGATCACCGCCATCGTCTCCGACCCACCGGAGGACGCAGCCGCCCTCGCCGACCGGCTCGGCCGGTACGAGGACGGGGAGGTGTTCTGGGGCGACGTCCCCCTCGGCGGGCTGGACCGGGCCGTCGTACGCCGCCGGATCGTCGTCTCCGACACCGGGAGCACGCTGTTCTCCGGCGTCCTGGAGGAGCAGGTCGACGTCCGTGACCAGGGGCCCGAGGCGGTCGCGGAGGCCCTGCGAACCGCCTCTGCCGAGGACGTGCTCGAAGCCCTCCCCGAGGGCATGGAGACCGTGGTCACCGAACGCGGCCGCTCGTTCTCGGGCGGTCAGCGCCAGCGGCTGGTCCTGGCCCGGGCGCTTGCCGCGGACCCCGAGATCCTCATCATGGTCGAGCCGACCTCGGCGGTCGACGCCCACACCGAGGCCCGCATCGCCGACCGGCTGCACCGGCACCGCAGCGGCCGGACCACCGTCGTGACCACCTCGAGCCCGCTGATGCTCGACCGGGTGGACCACGTGGCGTTCCTGCGCAACGGCGTCGTGCACGCGTTCGGCACGCACCGTGACCTGCTGCGAGACGTGCCGGAGTACCGCGCGGTCGTCACCCGTGAAGAGGAGGACGCAACGGTATGAGCCAGATCCTCCCCGTCGCCAACGCGCGGCAGGTGCGCGGCTACGCGATGCACCTGATGCGACGTCACCCGCGCACCATCGCGCTGGCCACGTGCCTGCACGGCCTCGCGGCGCTGGCCGCGCTGGCCGGACCGCGCCTCCTCGGCGACCTCGTCGAGGCGGTGGAGCAGGGCACCACGCTCGGCCATGTCAACAAGATCATCGTGATCCTGGCGCTGTTCCTGCTCGCGCAGACCGTGCTGACCCGCTACGCGCGCTTCGTGTCGTTCACGCTCGGGGAGCAGATCCTCGCCGAGCTCCGCGAGGACTTCGTCGAGAACACGCTCGCGCTGCCCGTGGGCGTCGTGGAGAGCGCCGGGAGCGGCGACCTGCTGACCCGCACGTCACGTGACGTCGAGCAGCTCGGCTGGTCGGTGCGCTGGGCGCTGCCCGAGTGGAGCATCGCCGTCATCACCGCGGTGATGACCTTCACTGCGGCGCTGCTCGTGGGCTGGTGGGTCGCGATCCCCTGCCTGCTGGGCATCCCGCCCCTCGTCGTCGGTCTGAAGTGGTACCTCCGCCGGGCCAAGGACGGTTACCTGCGGGAGAGTGCGTCGTACTCCGAGATCAACGCCTCCCTCACCGAGACGGTCGAGGGTGCCCGCACGGTGGAGGCGCTCGGCCTCACCCGGAAGCGGCTCCGTCGGATCGACTCCGACATCGCCGAGTCCTACGCGGCGGAGAAGTACACCCTGTTCCTGCGCACGGTGTTCTTCCCGTCGGTCGAGATCGCCTACCTGATCCCGACCGTGGCGACGCTCCTCTTCGGCGGCTACCTCTACACCCAGGGCACCGTCTCCCTGGGCGACGTCACCGCGGCCACGTTGTACGTGCAGATGCTGATCGACCCGGTCGACCGGATCGTCAGCATCCTCGACGAGCTCCAGGTCGGCGCCACGTCGCTCGCCCGTCTTCTCGGTGTCGCGCACGTCCCCGACGACCGGGAGGCGACCGGGCGCGAGCCGCGTGGCGAGGAGATCGAGGCCGAGGACGTGCGGTTCTCCTACGTCGACGGGCGGGACGTGCTGCACGGCCTCGACATGTCGGTCGCCGTAGGTGAGCGCATCGCGATGGTGGGACCGTCCGGCGCCGGGAAGTCGACACTGGGGCGGCTGCTCGCGGGCATCCACCCGCCCCGCACCGGCTCGGTGACCGTGGGTGGCGTCGAGCTGACCGAGCTGCCGCTGACCGATCTGCGGGGCCACGTCGCTCTGGTGACCCAGGAGCACCACGTGTTCGTCGGGACGCTTCGCGAGAACCTCGCGCTGGCCGTCGACCACGGCACCGAGGCGACGGACGAGCACCTGCTCGCCGCACTCGACGCGGTCGACGCGCGCGGCTGGGTAGAGGCGCTGCCCGAAGGCCTGGACACCGTGGTGGGCTCCGGCGGGCGGGCTCTCACTCCCCCGCAGGCGCAGCAGGTCGCGCTCGCCCGTCTGGTGCTGGCAGACCCGCACACGCTCGTGCTCGACGAGGCCACCTCGCTGATCGACCCGCGTGCCGCACGGCATCTCGAGCGCTCGCTGGCCGCGGTCCTCCACGGCCGCACGGTGATCGCGATCGCGCACCGGCTGTTCTCGGCGCACGACGCGGACCGAGTCGCGGTGGTCGAGGACGGCAGGATCACCGAGTTCGGCTCCCACGACGAGCTCGTCGAGCAGGACGGGTCGTACGCCGCGCTCTGGGCGTCCTGGCACGGCAGCTGACGGCCGAAGCCTGCACAGGATCTTCACACGTCATCCGCACAACCGCGCCGGTTCCACTCGTACGCTCCCTCTATGACCGAAACGGGGACCTCACCGCGCGTGCTCGTCGTGGAGGACGAGCGCACGATCGCCCAGGCAGTGGCCGACCGGCTGGTCGCCGAGGGCTTCGCCGTCAGGCAGGAGTACGACGGGCCGTCCGCCGTCGCCGCCGCGGCGCAGTGGCTGCCCGACCTGGTGGTGCTCGACGTGATGCTGCCCGGGTTCGACGGCCACGAGGTCTGCCGTCGGGTGCAGGCCGAACACCCGGTGCCGGTCCTGATGCTGACCGCCCGTGACGACGAGACCGACGTGCTGGTCGGGCTCGGGGTCGGCGCGGACGACTACCTCACCAAGCCGTTCAGCATGCGCGAGCTCGTGGCCAGGATCCGGGTCCTGCTGCGCCGGGTCGACCGGGCGGCCGAGCTCGCGACGCGCACACCCGCCGAGCTGGTGGTCGGTCCGCTGCGGATCGACCAGGCACGTCGGCGCGTGAACAACGACGGGGTCGACGTACACCTCACGCCGACCGAGTTCGACCTCCTCGCGTGCCTCGCGGCCAGGCCCGGGACCGTGCTCACTCGTGAGCACCTGCTCGCCGAGGTGTGGGACTGGCAGGACGCTGCCGGGACCCGAACCGTCGACAGCCACGTGAAGTCCCTCCGCAGCAAGCTCGGGCCGCACCGGCTGCGCACGGTGCACGGTGTCGGCTACGCCCTCGAGGCGACACCGTGATCCGGCCGCTTGACCGGCTCGGCTCGATCAAGACCAAGCTCGGGGTCCTGGTCGCAGTCACCGTCGCAGTGGCCGCGTCGCTCTCGGTCGTCGGGGTGCGGCTCGGGATGTTGCCGCAGTACACGATCCCGGCTGCCGTGCTGGTGGCTCTCGGCGTCACCCAGCTCCTGGCCAGCGGCATGACCTCTCCCCTGCGCGAGATGACCGCCGCGGCCCGGTCGATGGCGACCGGTGACTACTCGCGCCGGGTGCGCGCGACCTCGCGCGACGAGGTGGGTGACCTGGCGCGGGCGTTCAACACAATGGCGGCCGACCTGGAGGCGGTCGACCAGCAGCGCCGCGACCTGGTCGCCAACGTCTCCCACGAGCTGCGCACGCCGGTGTCCGCGCTGCGCGCCGTGCTCGAGAACCTCGTCGACGGGGTGACCCCTCCTGACCACGCGACCCTGCAGGCGGCGCTGGACCAGACCGAGCGGCTCGGCCGGCTGGTCACCGACCTCCTCGACCTGTCGCGCGTCGACGCCGGCCTCAGCCCTCTGGACGTCGAGGCACTGTCGGTCGAGCCGTTCCTGCGGTCCGTGGTGGAGGAGGCACGCGTCTCCGACCGTCCGGTCGGTTATGTCGTCGACGTACACCCGTCCGACCTCGTCGTCCACGGTGACCGCGAGCGGCTGCACCAGCTCGTCGCCAACCTCCTCGACAACGCCGGCAGGCACAGCCCCTCCGGCGGCACGGTGACCCTCCGCGCGGCCGTCGACGACGGACAGGTGCTTCTCGACGTCGTCGACGAAGGCCCTGGGATCGCTCCCGCGGACCGGTCGGCCGTCTTCCAGCGGTTCACCACCGGCGCCGCCGCGACCGGTGACGGCGGGACGGGACTCGGGCTGGCGATCAGCCGCTGGGTCGCGGACCTGCACGGCGGCTCGATCGAGGTCGCCGACTCCGTCTCGGGCTGCCACATCCGGGTGGCCCTCCCGCACGTCCTCCCCGAAGCCAGGAGCATCCGATGAGCACCCCTTCCCTCGCCCCGTCCGTTCCCCCGAAGCCGCTCCTGGACGCGGTCTTCGGCGACGTCTGGCCGGACGGGACGACGCCGGACCAGGCGACACCGGGCCGCCCCCGCCTGCTGGCTGCGTCCGCCGTCGTCGGCCTGCTCGCCGCGGTGGTCGTCCCGTTCCGTGACTTCGGCCTGGCGACCTTCCTCGCCCTGGTGGCGGTGTTCGGGGTGGTCGCGGCGGCCGACCGCAGGCTGCTGAGCCCGTCCCACCTCGCGGCGGGTGCGCTCTGTCTGCTGCTGACCTCGACCCTGCTCGTCCGCGACGCCGCATGGGTCGTGGCGCTCGCCCTGATGGCCGCTTTCGCCGTCGGCGCCGCCGTACTTGCGGGGGGCCGGTCCGTGGTCGGGATCGTCGCGTCGGCAGCCGCCGTGCCCCTCGCGGGTCTCCGGGGCCTCCCCTGGCTCGGCCGGTCGCTGCGTGGCCCGTCGGCCGCTGACCGGCCGGCCGACGCCTGGTGGTCGCTGCTGCGTACGACGACCGTGTCGCTGCTCCTGGTGCTGGTGTTCGGAGCCTTGTTCGCCTCGGCCGACGCGCTCTTCGCCCAGTGGGTAGGGGCCCTCGTCCCCGATCTCTCGTCCGTCGACGCGTTCTTCCGCGGCTTCGTGTTTCTGGCCTTCGCGGGGCTGACCCTGACAGGGGTGTACGTCGCGCTCTGCCCACCCCGGGTCGAGCGGCTGTCCGTACCTGCCGGCCGACCGGTGAGCCGCTCGTTCGAGTGGCTGGTGCCGGTCGGCCTGGTGGTGGGCGTGTTCGCGGTCTTCGTCGCGGCGCAGCTGACGGTGATGTTCGGCGGTCACTCCTACCTGCGGCGCACCACCGGCCTCACCTACGCGGAGTACGTGCACCAGGGGTTCGGGCAGCTCACCGTCGCCACGCTGCTGACGCTGGCCGTGGTGGCGACCACCGTCCGCAAGGCGCCACGGACGACCGGCCGCGACAGGGTCCTGCTGCGAGTCCTGCTCGGCGCCCTCTGCACGCTGACCCTGGTGGTCGTGGCCTCGGCGTTGTACCGGATGCACGTCTACGAGCAGGCCTACGGCTTCACCCGGCTGCGGCTGCTGGTGTCGGTCTTCGAGGCATGGCTCGGCGTGGTCGTCGTACTCGTCCTGGCCGCCGGGGTCAGGCTGCGCGGGCCGTGGGTGCCGTGGGCGGCCCTGCTCACCGGCGCGACGATGCTGCTCGGGCTCGCCGCGGTCAACCCGGACGCCTACATCGCGGAGCGCAACATCGAGCGCTTCGAGCAGACCGGCCGGATCGACTGGTACTACCTGTCAGGCCTCTCCGCCGACGCCACACCGGTGCTGGCCACACTGCCCGAGAGGTACCGGGGCTGCGCCATCGAGGGGGTGCCGCAGCAGGACGACTGGCTGGAGTGGAACCTCGGCCGGGCGCGTGCGTACGACACCGTGCGGGGCCTCACCCTGCCCGCAGGGGGAAGCTGCCGTTCTCGCCCGTGACCCCGCGGCTGGACATCGATCGGACGCGGGACCGGGTCAGAACTTCGCCCGGGCACGATCGTGACGGTGATTCGGCGGAGGTTCCCGTTACAACCGCGCACAGGCGAGGTTCTTGCCGAACCGAACTGTCCAGGCCTCCGGCTAGGCGTGGCTCCGACCTCGTCTTGACGACAACTCAGCCGGGCCGAACACTGGCGGAGAGGGGGTTGACGTGGCCGAGCATCCGAACCTGGCACTCTTCCGAGGCGTCCACGACGCGTTCAACGCTGGTGACATGGATGCCCTGGAAGACCTGTTCACAGAGGATGTGACCTGGCATACGCCCGGACGCAACCCGCTCTCCGGACGCTACTCGGGCAGGGAAGCCACGCTCGCGTCGTTCGCCCGGGAGCTCGACCTGTCGGGCGGCACCTACAAGGTCGCCGTCCACGACGTACTGGCCAACGACGAGCACACCGTCGCGCTGTTGCACGCGACGGCCGAGCGTGGCTTCAAGCGGCTCGACCAGAGCTACGTTCTGGTCTTCCACACACGCGACGGCAAGATCGCGGAAGCCTGGGAGGCGTGGGCAGACCAGGCGTCCTTGGACGAGTTCTGGTCCTAGGCGCGTCAGAGGTTCCGGTGACCACCGGAGCGCAGCAGACGGAACGGGTCGGCGAGGGTCAGTGAGGGAGGACGGCGACGGCCTCGACCTCGACCAGCTGGTCGGGGTAGCCCAGGACCGCGACACCGAGCAGGGTGCTCGGCACGTCGTGCGTGCCGAACACCTCGCTGACGACCTGCCAGACGGCCACCAGGTCGGCGCGGTCGGTCGACGCGACGTAGACGGTGCTCTTCGCGACGTCGGTGAGCTCGGCGCCCGCGGCACGCAACGCCTCGACGAGGTTCGCCATCACCCGCCGCGCCTGGCCGACGGTGTCGCCCACAGCGACGACCTTCCCGTCCGCGTCGAGAGGGCAGGCGCCTGCTGTGAACACCATCCGTCCGGCAGGCACGACGGACGCGTAGGCGTAGGGAACCTGGTCGGTCAGGTCGGCGGCACGGACGAGCTCTACGTGGGACATGGACCCGATCAAAGCATCCGACGTCAGTCCTTGGAGAGGGAACGGCTGATCACCTGGTTGGCGGCCCGCTGGAACCCGCTGACCACGGCCTCGAGGGTGAGCTGCCGGAGCCGGCCCATCGTCCGCTCGAACTTCGCCGCGTCGTCGCCGGACTTCTGTGTCCTGCGGTAGGGCTCGAGCACACGCGTGCGCAGGATCTCGGTGAGCTCGTCGGCGAGGGCGTCCATGTGTCGCTGGATCGCCTCGCTCGCCTCGACGATGCTGTCGATGGAGATGTCCATGTCGAGCGTCTGCACGCCCACGTCGAAGGCGGGCAGCACCTCGAACCTGTCGCCACCGATGCGTGCGACGGCCCCCGTCGCCTCCAGCCGGTCCAGCTGCTCGGGAGAGAGCCTGCGCCCCGCCTTCGTCTCCAGCTGGCGGACGGTCAGCTCCTCGCGCCGGCCCGGCGTCCACGAGGTGAGCATGGCCCGCTGCACGGCGAGGTCCTCGACCGACGCCTCGGCCGGGATCCTGGCCATGTACTTCTCGATCGCGGCGAGGGTGAAGCCGTGGTCCTGCAGCGCGCGCACCAGCTCGAGCCTCGCCCGGTGCTCCGAGGAGTAGTAGGCGAGGCGGCCGCGCCGGACCGGTGGCGGCAGGAGTCCGAGACTCGCGTAGTAGCGCGTCGTGCGCACGGTCATCCCGGTGGCCGTCGCCAGCTCGTCGACCGTCAGCAGGTCGTCTGACGCCTCTTCCGCCAGGCTCATCGCCTCACCCCCGGTGTGCGGGCGTGGGAATGCCGGAGACCGCGATCCCCGAGCGTGTCTTGTACCTCTTGTTGATCGAGATGAGGACGGCCGTCAACGGCTCGAGCTGGCGGGCCAGCCGGAGCCTCCCGGCGTCCACGCCGTCACGCCCGGTCACCGGCCTCGCGAGCTCGATCGCGACCGCCTTCGCGGCAGCGTCGTCGCCGCAGACGAGGACGTCCTCGTGGTCGAGGTACTCCGCGTCACCCCACAGCGAGACGGCCGACACGTGGTGGAAGGCGCCCACGAGGTGCGCGTCCGGCACGTGCGCCGCCGCCTCCTCCGCGGCGCTGCCGCCCGGCACGTCGAGACCGTAGGGGCCGGCCTTGTCGAAGCCGAGCGGGTTCACGCAGCTGATGACGGTCTTGCCCGCGAGATGGGGGGCGAGGTCGGCGACGAGGGCGTCGTGGCCGTCGTACGGCACCGCCAGGACGACCACCTCCGCCGCGTCCGCCGCGTCCGCGTTGGTGGCACCGGACACCGCCGAGTCGCCGACGCGCGCGCGGATCTCGTCCGCTGTGGCCGAGGCCCGCTCCGCCGACCGCGAGCCGATGACGACGGAGTGACCGTGCTTCGCCCAGCGGTAGGCGAGGCCCCTGCCCTGCGGACCTGTGCCTCCGATGACCGCGATCTGGTACGTCGTCGCCACGTGCTCTCCTTCTGGGATGATCTCGAACAGCCTCTTGAATCGTTACAGCGTCGCTGTCACAGTATCCCTGTAAGTTTCGCCGGGGGACAAGAGACGCTGGCCACGCTCGCCACATGGACAGGACCCAGATGAAGCTCTCGATGTTGCTGATGTACTCCGGCAACCCGCGCGAGGCGGCCGACCAGGTCGTCTCCCTGGAGAAGGCGGGGCTGGACACCGTCTGGGTGGCCGAGGCGTACGGCTTCGACTCCCCCACGCTGATGGGCTACCTCGCCGCCAAGACCGAGACCGTCGAGATCGGCTCGGCGATCATGAACGTCTACTCGCGCACCCCCGCCCTGCTCGCGCAGACCGCCGCCGGCCTCGACAACGTCAGTGGCGGCCGCGCCGTCCTCGGCCTCGGCGCCTCCGGTCCGCAGGTGATCGAGGGCTGGCACGGCATGCCCTACGCGAAGCCGCTCGGCCGCACCCGCGAGGTCGTCGACATCGTGCGCCGTGCCCTGCGTCGGGAGACGCTCACCAACGACGGGATCATCAAGCTCCCGCTGCCCGAAGGACAGGGCACCGGCCTGGGCAAGCCGCTGAAGATGCTCACCAGGCCCGAGCGTCCGGCCGTGCCGATCTACATCGCCGCGCTGGGCAAGAAGAGCGTGCAGGCCACCGCGGAGTACGCCGACGGCTGGCTGCCGTTCCTCTACGCCCCCGAGCTCGCCGGCAAGGTCTGGGGCGCCTCGCTCGAGGCCGGCACGGCCAAGCGACACGAGGGGCTCGAGCCGCTGCAGATCTCGGCCGGCGGCATGGTCGCCGTGGGCGAGGACGTCAAGGGCATGCTCGACTTCGCCCGCCCCCTGTTCGCGCTCTACATCGGCGGCATGGGCGCACGTGGCAAGAACTTCTACAACGACCTGGTCTGCGAGTACGGCTTCGAGGCCGAGGCCAAGAAGATCCAGGACCTCTACCTCGACGGCAACAAGCGGGACGCCGAGGCGCTCGTGCCGCTCGAGCTGCTCGAGCTGTGCAACCTCGTCGGCCCGGAGTCCTACGTGAAGGAGCGCATCGCCGCCTTCCGGGAGTCCGGCGTGACGAGCCTCCAGATCACCCCGGTCGACGACGACCCCGCCGGGCTGGTGAGCAAGCTGAAGGGCTGGGTCTCCTAGGCAGGCCGGCCCCACCGTCGTACTCGAACCCACCACCGCAGGAGAGCCAGCATGCGAGTCATCTTCGAAGAGGAGCACGAGGCGTTCCGGGAGACGGTGCGCTCCTTCATCGAGAGGGAGATCGCCCCTCACCACGACCAGTGGGAGAAGGACGGCATCGTCTCCCGCGAGGTCTGGCAGGCGGCCGGCAAGCAGGGGCTTCTCGGCATGGACATGGAGGAGCAGTACGGCGGCGGCGGGGTGACCGACTTCCGCTACAACGTCGTCGTCAACGAGGAGCTGGCCCGTCGCGGCTTCTACGGCGCGGCGTTCCCGCTGTTCAACGACATGATCGCGCCGTACTTCACCTCCCTGGCGACCGAGCAGCAGAGGCAGCGCTGGTTCCCGGGGCTCACCTCGGGTGACCTGGTCGCCGCCATCGCGATGACCGAGCCGGGGGCGGGCAGCGACCTCCAGGGCATCCGCACCACCGCCGTCGACAACGGCGACCACTACGTCCTCAACGGGCAGAAGACCTTCATCAGCAACGGGATCCTCTCCGACCTCGTGGTCGTCGTGGCCCGCACCGACCCCGAGGCGGGTGTCAGGGGGATCAGCCTGCTCGTCGTCGAGCGTGGCATGAAGGGCTTCGAGCGCGGCCGCAACCTCGACAAGATCGGCCAGCACGCGCAGGACACCGCCGAGCTCTTCTTCGACAACGTCGTGGTGCCGAAGGAGAACCTCCTCGGCGAGGAGGGCCAGGGGTTCGTCTACCTGATGACCAACCTGTCGCAGGAGCGGCTCTCCATCGCCGTCGCCGCGGCCACCGCCTGCGAGATGGTCCTCGACCTGTCGCTGGACTACGCCAAGGAGCGTGAGGCGTTCGGCCGCCCCATCGGGAAGTTCCAGCACAACCGGTTCCTGCTGGCCGAGATGGCCACGGAGAGCCACATCGCGCGGGTCTTCGTCGACGACTGCATCCGGCTGCACTGCGCAGGAGAGCTCGACGCCAGCAAGGCGTCGATGGCGAAGTGGTGGACCACCGAGCTGCAGACCAAGATCGTGGACCGGTCCGTGCAGCTGCACGGCGGCTACGGCTACATGATGGAGTACCCCGTCGCCCGGGCCTTCGTGAACAGCCGCGTCCAGACGATCTACGGAGGAACCACCGAGATCCAGAAGGAGATCATCGGCCGGTCGCTCGGGATCTGAGCCGTCGTGCTGGGACGGGACGCCAACCTGCGCCGGATCGAGTCGCTCGACCCGGCGCAGGACTTCGACGAGATCTTCGGGCTGGTGACGCAGTTCGAGTTCCCGTGGGAGTACGTCCAGGGCACCTCGATCGCGTTCCTGCGCGACTTCGGCGTCCCCTCGATCGCGGCGCTGCTCGACCGCACCGGCCAGTTCGAGCACCACGGTCAGAAGAGGTACGACGACACGATCCTCATCGGCTACGAAGCCACGGTCGACACGCTCGAGTCGGAGCGCGGCCGCGACGCCGTCCGGCACCTCAACCGGATCCACGGCAAGTACGACATCCCCAACGACGAGTTCATCTACGTGCTCGCCACCACGATCGTGGGCCCGAAGAGGTTCATCGACCGGTACGGCTGGCGACCCCTGCACCCGCACGAGGTCGAGTCGATGCACCGCGTCACCACCCGGTTCGGTGAGCTGATGGGGATCAAGGGGCTGCCCGAGGACTACGCCGGCTACGAGCGGTTCCTCGACGACTACGAGGCCGAGCACTTCGCGTTCGCGCCCCAGAACCGTCGCGTCGCCGAGGCGTCCATCCGGATCGTCGCGAACTGGTACCCACCGCTCCTCCGCCCTCTGGTACGCCGGGTCAGCATCGCCATGCTCGACGATCCCCTGGTCGAGGCGCTCGGCCTCCCGAAACAGCCGCGGTGGCTGACCGTCGTACTGGACCGGGCGCTCCGCCTGCGGGCAAGGGTCCTGCGTCATGCCGTACCCCCACGGCCCGTCTCACGTCCCTACCTTCACGACGCGAGCCGCACCTACCCCTTCGGCTACTCCCTGTCGGACCTCGGGCCCGACTGGCTGCGCGCTCCCGGGGACTCGGACCGGTCCCGGACCGCCTAGCGCGGTCTGCGGCGACACCACACGACCACACGTAGATCCCCAGGCAAGGAAGGTATCGATGAGCCAGATCCTCGAGCAGCGAGCCGTGATCGAGCAGCGCATCGCCGGTCGCACCCTGTGCACCGAGCTGGAGCGCACGGCCTCGGAGCACGGCGGCAGGGCCGCCTACTCCGACAAGGTCGGGGTCACGGACGGTGAGCGAGGCTGGCGAACGGTCACGTGGTCCGGGGTACGCGAGCAGGCACTCGACCTCGCAGCGGGCGTCGCCGGGCTCGGCTTCCGGCCCGGGGACACGCTGGCGATCATGGCCTCGAGCCGGATCGAGCACATCGTCGCCGACCTCGCCGCTGTGCACGCGGGCGGCATCCCGATGTCGGTCTACGCGACCCTCGCACCGGAGCAGGTCGAGTACGTCGCCAGCCACGCGGAGCCCACCGTCGTGGTGCTCGAGGGCGCCGACCAGCTCGCGCGGTGGGAGCTCGCGCTCGAGCGCTGCACGAGCATCCGCGCGGTCGTCGTACTCGACGACGAGGCGATGAAGGACGACGAGCGCTTCCTGCGGTTCTCCGAGCTCGCACAACAGGGGCACGACCTGAGGGAGGGCGACCCGGCGGGGTACGACAAGATCTGGCGCTCGGTGGAGCCCGACCAGCCCTTGACGATCTTGTACACCTCGGGCACGACGGGGAACCCCAAGGGTGTCGTGCTCACCCACCGCAACATCCTGTTCGAGACCGAGAGCTCGCTGGAGACCAGCCAGACGCGCGAGCCCGGCGAGACCATCTCCTACCTGCCGTTCGCCCACATCGCCGAGCGCATGCTCGGGATGTACATCCCGCAGTACCAAGGCGGCCACGTCCACCTGATCAGCGACCCGTCGCTGCTCGTCGATGCGCTCGGCGAGGTCCGTCCCACCCGGTTCTTCGGGGTCCCGCGGGTGTGGGAGAAGATCCGGACCGGCGTCTCGGGCCTGCTCGCCGCCGAGACCGACGCGGAGAAGAGAGCCGGCATCGAGCAGGCGATGGAGGTCGGCCTCCGGTACGTCGAGTCCCGGCAGACCGGTCAGGAGACCTCGCCCGAGCTCGATGAGCAGTTCCGGGCCGTCGACGCCGCGGTGCTGGGTCCGATCCGCGGGCTGCTCGGGCTGGACCGGGTCGAGTGGGCGGCCAGCGCAGCGGCGCCGATGCCCGTGGAGGTGACGCGCTTCTTCGCAGGCCTGGGCATGGAGATCTACGACGTGTACGGGATGACCGAGACCAGCGCGGTGGTGACCGCGAACGGCCCCGGAGTGTTCCGGCTCGGCAGCGTCGGCCGCGCCGTCGCCGGTGTCGAGGTCCGCCTCGACGAGGACGGCGAGATCCTCGCCCGCGGTCCCCTGGCGACCCCCGGCTACCACAAGCAGGAGGACGCGACCCGCGCCCTCATCGACACAGAGGGCTGGGTGCACACCGGTGACATCGGCCGGCTGGACGAGGACGGCTTCCTCTACGTCGTGGACCGCAAGAAGGAGATGATCATCACCTCCGCCGGCAAGAACATCGCGCCGTCCAACATCGAGAGCTACCTCAAGGAGAGCCCGCTCGTCGGCCACGCACTGGCCTTCGGCGACGCCCGCCCGTACGTCGTCGCGGTCCTCACGCTCGACGCGGAGGTCGCACCCGTGGTCGCGCGGAAGGCCGGGATCGAGTTCGGGGACCTGGCCGAGCTGGCGCAGCACCCGCAGATCCTGGCGATGGTGCAGCAGTCCGTCGACGCCGCGAACGCCCGGCTCTCCCGTCCCGAGCAGGTCAAGAGCTTCGAGCTGCTGCCGGTCGAGTGGACCGCGGAGAGCGAGGAGCTGACACCGACGCTGAAGCTGAAGCGCCGGGTCGTGCACGTGAAGTACCAGGACGTGCTCGAGCGCCTCTACTCCTGACGCCGGGGCTACTGGGCGAGGTCGACGACCTCGACGCTGTCGTCGTCCCACCGGTCGACCAGGTCGATGAGGTCGGCCACCGAGTCCACCACCTGCGTCGGCCGGTACGGGAAGCGCTCGACCTCGTGCGGCTTGGTCGAGCCGGTCAGCACCAGGATCGTGCGCAGGCCTGCCTCGAGCCCGGAGACGATGTCGGTCTCCATGCGGTCGCCCACCATCACCGTGGTCTCGGAGTGGGCGTCGATCCGGTTGAGCGCCGAGCGCATCATCAGCGGGTTGGGCTTGCCCACGAAGTACGGCTCCACTCCTGTCGCCCTGGTGATCAGGGCGGCCACGGAGCCGGTCGCGGGCAGCGGACCCTGCGCCGAGGGGCCGGTGGGGTCGGGGTTGGTGGCGATGAAGCGGGCGCCGTTCTCGATCAGCCGGATGGCCGCGGTGATCGCCTCGAACGAGTACGTCCGGGTCTCCCCCAGCACGACGTACTCCGGGTCGCGTTCGGACAGGACGTAGCCGATCTCGTGCATCGCCGTCGTCAGGCCCGCCTCGCCGATGACGTACGCCGTCCCGCCGGGACGCTGCTGGTCGAGGAACTGTGCCGTGGCCAGCGCACTCGTCCAGATCGACTCCACGGGGACGTCGATGCCGCCTCTCGCGAGCCGGGCCTTGAGGTCGCGGGGCGTGTAGATGGAGTTGTTGGTCAGCAGCAGGAAGGGCCGCCCGCGCTCCCGCAGACGCCGCACGAAGTCGGCAGCCCCCGGGATCGCCACCTCCTCGTGCGCGAGGACGCCGTCCATGTCGGACAGCCAGGTACGTACCGGCTTCGGGGGCGAGTCCATGCACAGATGCTGTCAGACCCGGCACCCCCTCGTCACACTTCGGGCCCCAGGTGCGGCGACTCGGCGTAGCGTGAGGACATGGCGGTCAGCATCGCCGGAGTCACGGACCTCGTCTCCCAGGCCGTGACGGCACCGGTCATCCGCGTCGCGAACGGCGTCGCCTATGTCGGACGCGTCAGCGGCAAGATGGAGACCCTGCTCGACGAGATGACCCAGACCGTGCGCGCGGCGCGTCCGGTGGTCACCGCTGTCGGCAAGGCCGTGGACGACGGCATCATCGACGACTTCGTGGGTGCCCTGCACAAGATGGACTCGACACTCTCGCTCGTGGGGCGGGTGTCGACGCAGATCGAGCAGACCCTGCCCAGGCTCGACACGACGGTGCGCCACATCGGGACCACCCTGCCACTGGTCGACCGGACCACCACGGCCGTGCGGACGGCACTCCCCGACCTCGCCCAGCTCCCCTCCACGCAGCAGGAGGTCCGGATGGCCCGGGAGGCTGTTCAGCATCTGGTCGGTCTGGTCAACGCGACCCTGGACCAGTTGGATACTTTGCCCGGGGCCAAGGCCGTACGACGCCGGATGGACATGATCGCGGCGGGGAACACCCCAGGTCCTGACGACGACGTCTAGGAGATCCACCTCGATGGACGCACCTGTGACAGCACAGGAGATGCGCCGTGCCCTGAAGCGCGCTTCGCGCGGGGCGACGCTGGACGAGAACGAGGCGGCGGTGCTGCTGGCCGCCCGGGGCGACGACCTGGATGCCTTGTGCACGACCGCGGCGCGGGTGCGCGACGCCGGACTCGAGGCGGCCGGGCGGCCGAAGGTGGTGACGTACTCACCCAAGGTGTTCGTCCCGCTGACCAGGCTGTGCCGGGACCGCTGCCACTACTGCACGTTCGTCACCACACCCGCCAAGCTGCCCGCGGCGTACCTCTCCCCCGACGAGGTGCTCGACATCGCACGAAAGGGCGCGGAGCTGGGCTGCAAGGAGGCGCTGTTCACGCTCGGCGACCGGCCGGAGGACCGGTGGCCGGCCGCGGCGCAGTGGCTCGACGAGCACGGGTACGACTCGACGCTGGACTACGTGCGAGCGATGTCGGTGCGGGTGCTCGAGGAGACCGGCCTGCTCCCCCACCTCAACCCGGGCGTCATGTCGTGGGAGGAGATCAACCGCCTCAAGCCGGTCGCCCCGTCGATGGGCATGATGCTCGAGACCACGTCGACGCGCCTGTTCACGGAGAAGGGGCAGGCGCACTTCGGATCGCCCGACAAGGACCCCGCGGTGCGGCTGCGGGTGCTCGAGGACGCCGGCCGGCTCAACGTGCCGTTCACGACCGGGATCCTGGTCGGCATCGGCGAGACCCGCCAGGAGCGCGCCGAGTCGGTCTTCGCCCTGCGCAAGGTGGCCCGCCAGTACGGCCACGTGCAGGAGGTCATCGTCCAGAACTTCCGCGCCAAGCCGGACACCGCGATGCGGTCGGCCGACGACCTGGGGCTGGAGGAGTACCTCGCCGCCATCGCGGTCACCCGTCTCGTCATGGGCCCGAAGATGCGGGTCCAGGCGCCGCCGAACCTGGTGGACCTGTCCGAGTGCACGGCGCTGCTGGGCGCCGGAGTCGATGACTGGGGCGGCGTCTCGCCACTGACCCCCGACCACGTGAACCCCGAGCGGCCGTGGCCCTCCGTGGAGCGCCTCCGCCAGGTGACCGCGGCGTCCGGCTTCGAGCTGGCCGAGCGGCTGACCGTGCACCCGGAGTACGTCCGCACGGGCGAGCCCTGGATCGACCCCCGCGTCAGTAGCCACGTGGCCGCCCTCGCCTCGTCGACCGGCCTGGCCGCGCCCGGCGTACGCCCGTCCGGCCTGCCCTGGCAGGAACCCGACGGCGGCTTCGCCTCGCGTGCCTCGACCGGTCGCACGGACCTGCACACCGCGATCGACACGACCGGCCGCACCTCGGACCGGCGCGACGACTTCGACGACGTCTACGGCGACTGGGACGCCCTCGCCGCGCAGGTCGCCGATGGCGCCCTGGCTGCGCAAGCGGCGGAGGACGGCCTGGCGGAGGCGGCGGACGACGGCCTGGCGGCGCAGGCGGCGGAGGACGGCCTGGCGGAGGCGGCGGAGGACGGCCGGAGCGCGGTGGGGGTCGGGGCCGTGGATGGGCCTGGCCGCCGAGCGAGGAACGAGCGAGGCTGGATGGACCCGGCCCCCACCGCGCGCAGGTCGGCCGCAGCCGCCGGGGCCAGGTCGGCCGCAGCCGCCGGTGCCGCCCTGCTGGCTCCCGACACCAAGGCGGCTCTGGGGGCCGCCGAGAACGACCCCCGGTCGTTGACCGACGAGCAGGCGTTGACCCTGATGACCGCCGACGGCGAGGCCCTGCGCGAGGTGTGCCGGATCGCCGACGAGCTTCGCCGCGACGTGGTGGGCGACACGGTCACGTACGTCGTCAACCGGAACATCAACTTCACGAACGTCTGCTACACCGGCTGCCGGTTCTGCGCGTTCGCCCAGCGCCGCACGGACGCCGACGCCTACTCGCTCTCGCTCGACGAGGTCGCCGACCGGGCCGAGGAGGCGTGGCACGACGGCGCGACCGAGGTGTGCATGCAGGGCGGGATCGACCCGGAGCTTCCGGGCACGGCGTACTTCGACCTCGCGGCCGCCGTGAAGTCACGGGTACCGACGATGCACGTGCACGCCTTCTCACCCATGGAGGTCGTCAACGGCGCCAGCCGGACCGGGCTGTCGTTCCGCGACTGGCTGGTGCGGGCGAAGGAGTCGGGCCTGGACACGATCCCCGGCACCGCCGCGGAGATCCTCGACGACGACGTGCGCTGGATCCTGACGAAGGGGAAGCTCCCCACGTCCACGTGGGTCGACGTGGTGACCACGGCGCATCAGGTGGGGATCCGGTCGAGCTCGACGATGATGTACGGCCACGTAGACAACCCCGCGCACTGGGTGACCCACCTGCGGGTTCTGTCCCGGATCCAGGACGAGACCGGTGGCTTCACGGAGTTCGTGCCGTTGCCGTTCGTCCACCACAGCGCGCCGATCTACCTCGCCGGGGTGGCCCGGCCGGGGCCGACGATGCGCGACAACCTTGCGGTCCACGCGATGGCCCGGATCATGCTGCACGGTCGGATCGACAACATCCAGACGTCGTGGGTGAAGCTCGGCGTCGAGGGCACCCAGGCGATGCTGCGCGCCGGCGCGAACGATCTCGGCGGGACGCTGATGGAGGAGACCATCTCGCGGATGGCGGGGTCCGAGCACGGCTCGGCGAAGACCGTGGCCGAGCTGCAGGAGATCGGCCACGCCATCGACCGTCCGGTGCGTCAGCGGACCACGACCTACGGAACGGTCGACCCGGTCTCCGCCTGACACCTCTCCCGAGCTGTCAGGGTCTGTGTGCGCAATGACGCCAGGACGCGCTGACAAGTCGGCATTCGACGTAACGCACGCGCAGACCTGTCGTTGGGCCCACATGGACGCGAAGCCATCGAGACGACCGCCGATGGCCTCGACAGCGGCGCGCCTGCTCGTCGCGACGACCGCTGTCGCTGCCACGATTCTCTCCTCGGTCGGCATGGCTCCGACAGGCCAAGCCTTGCCGACGGACGCCCAGCCGGTTGCGCGGCTCACCGACTCCGCCTCGTTCGCGCACCCGGGGACGAAGATGTGCGAGCGGCTGCGACCAGATCGCTGGCGCCCCGCCGTCGGGCGCGAGCACAAGCGCGGCACGCTGCGGGTGTTCGCCATCCAGTACAAGCTGGCCATCCGGCATGTCCGGACCTACGGGTCGTACCGCACGGCGATGCGGTGCCTGGTCGAGGACTTCGTCGTACCCCACCTGCCGAAGCACGGGCCTACCCTCGTGGTCTTCCCCGAGGACGTCGGGCTGACCACCCTGGCGATCGGCGACCGCGGCCGCGCGGTGCGGGACGAGGCGCGGACCCCGCTTCGCGCACCGGCCGGCGACCAGGCGCCACTGTCCGCCGCTGCAGCGTTGGGTCAGCTCAATGCCGCCTATGCGCCACAGGTCGCCGGCTACCAGGCGAGGTTCGGTCCGATCGACCCGCGCAAGCAGCTGCTGGTGGCCGCGACCGACACGTTCGCGCGCGCGTTCAGCCGCACGTTCGCCTCGATCGCCCGTGACTACGGCGTCTACGTGGTCGCGTCCAACAACCAGGCCCGCTACCGCGAGACCCACGACCCTGCCGAGGTCGCGCTCTTCGCCGACCCGGCGAGACGTGACACGGGCACGGCGTACGTCGCCCGGAGCCCGCGGGTCACGAACGGGACGTTCACGTGGGCGCCGTACACCACCCGCCCCCGGGCTGCGGACGGAGAGCGCAACCTCCTCTTCCGAAACGACAAGGTCCCGCTCACGTCGCTCGAGACCGACCTCCTCGCCATCGACCCCGGACCGTCGACCGGTCGCGCGGCACGGCGCAACGCGGCCGGGGTCATGGTCGCCGGCTACCGGCTCGGCTATGCCACCTCCCTGCCGGCGTTCACCTACGGGTACCCGTTCGGCAGGCGACCGGCTGGGCTGCGAGCGTGCGCCGACCTCTCCAGGACCTACATGGCGTGCATGCAACGGCTCGGGGTGGACGTCGTGGTCCAGGCAGAGGCCAACCCCGCGCGCTGGGGAGGTCCCGGCGGCTACAGCACGTGGCAGCCGCTGGAGTGGATGGGCTCGACGTGGCGGGCAGTCGCGGACCCGACGGTGGACTTCCGGTACAACGTCACCGCCCACATGGTCGGCAACCTCCTCGACATCCCGTTCGACGGTCAGAGCGCGATCACCCGCCGCGGCGCACGCGCGCCGGGACGGCACTACGTCGGCAACTCCCGCTTCCTGGCCGAGGACGAGCGGGTCTACCGGCCCTACGCCGGGGCCAAGCGCGAGTTCGTGGTCCTGGCCCCGTGGGTGGCCCCGGACGCCTCCCGAGAGCGGCTGCGTGCGGTGTCGGCGGCCTTGGCGCCCGGGAGCGGGAAGCCGCGGGAGAACCAGTACCTCCAGACCGCCGTGTACACCGACCTGGTCCCCGCCAGGGACCGCTGACCCGCTCGGGAGGCCGCCCGCCATGACCACCATCAGCCGTCGCGCACTGCTCGCCGGTTCCGGTGCCGCCGCGGGATCCGTCCTGCTCTCCGGGGTCGACGAGGCAGTCCACGCCGAGCCCGCACGGGGAGCCCTGAGCGCCGACGTGGTGGTCGTGGGCACCGGGCTGGCGGGGCTCACCGCGGCACGCGACCTCGTCGCCGCCGGTCGGTCCGTCGTCGTCCTCGATGCCCGTGACCGGGTGGGCGGACGGCTCCTCAACCATGCGGTCGACGGCGGCGTCATCGAGGTCGGCGGCCAGTGGCTGGGGCCGGCCCACGACATCCCGGCCGCCGACCCGACAACCGGGGACGTGCGGGGGCAGGCCCGGGTGGCCGCACTCGCGCGTGACCTCCGGCTCCGCCGCTTCCCGACCTACGACAAGGGCGAGTACGTCGACTACCGCGGCGACCTGCCCAACAGCCGCGCCACCTACTCCGGGCGCATCCCGACCCACGACCCGACAGCCACGGCCGAGGCGGCCAAGGCACTCGCCCAGCTCGACGCGATGGCCAAGCAGGTGCCGCTCGACCGGCCCTGGACGGCCCCGCGCGCACTCGCCTGGGACTCGATGACGTTCCAGTCCTGGATGGACCACGGCGACACCGCCGTCGGCTACCCCTACACCGGGCTGCCTGACCCGGTGGCCACCACCGGGCTGCAGACCACCGGTGGTCGGAAGCTGCTGGAGCTGGCGATCGAGGCGGTGTTCTCCGCGCAGCCGCGCGACCTCTCACTGCTGCACGTGCTCTTCTACGTCCACTCCGCCGGGAGCGTCGAGGCCCTGGTCAGCACCGCCGGTGGCGCGCAGCAGGACCGTGTCATCGGAGGTTCCGCGCTCCTCGCCACACGGCTGGCGCGGCGGCTCGGTGACGGTGTCCACCTCTCGTCGCCGGTGCGCCGCATCGAGCAGACGTCGCGCGGCGTGCGGGTCGAGGGTCCCGGCTTCAGCGTCAAGGCCTCACGGTGCGTTGTCGCCGTACCACCGACCCTCGCCGCCCGGATCGAGTACTCCCCCGCCCTGCCCACGCTGCGCGACCAGCTCACCCAGCGGGTCCCCATGGGCACCGTGACCAAGGTGCAATGTGTCTACGACAGGCCGTTCTGGCGCGACGAGGGGCTTGCCGGGCAGGCCACGAGCGACACCGGCCCGGTGAAGGTCACCTTCGACAACTCACCTCCCGGCGACGACCCGGCGTTCGGCGTGCTCATGGGGTTCATGGAGGGGTCCGACGGGCGCCGGTACGCCGACCGCAGCAGAGCCGAACGACGGGCCGCCACGATCGAGTGCCTCGAACGTTACTTCGGCCCCCAGGCCCGCAACGTGCGGGAGTACGTCGAGATGAGCTGGGCCGCCGAGCCGTGGACCCGCGGATGCTACGCGGGCTACATGCCGCCGGGGACGTGGACCGACTACGGCCGGGCGCTGCGCCGCCCCGTGGGAAGGATCCACTGGGCGGGAACCGAGACGGCTCTGGTGTGGAACGGCTACATGGACGGCGCGGTCAGCTCCGGCGAGCGAGCCGCCGACGAGGTCCTGGCCGCGCTGACCGGGTAGGTCACCAGGTCATCCAGCCCTCGGTGCCCTTCCCGCGCTGGCTCGCTCGTTCGTAGTCACCGCGCCGCAAGGCTCCGCGAGCGTGCGCGCGCTGACGACGGTTCCAGAGCCTGCGGTTACGACGGTTCTCCTTGTTGAACGGTCTCCACGGTTCGGAACGATCTGTGTGGCCCACGAAACCAGTGTGCCGAACCAGAGAGCGCAACGGGTCGGAGTTGCTGGCCTACTCCCACTCGATCGTGCCGGGCGGCTTGCTGGTCACGTCGACGGTGACCCGGTTGACCTCGCGCACCTCGTTCGTGATCCGCGTGGAGATCGCCTCGATGACGTCGTACGGCAACCGCGCCCAGTCGGCGGTCATCGCGTCCTCGGAGGTGACCGGGCGGAGCACGACGGGGTGGCCGTAGGTGCGGAAGTCGCCCTGCACACCGACCGACCGGACGTCGGCCAGAAGCACGACGGGGAACTGCCAGATGTCGCGGTCCAGGCCCGCCTTGGTCAGCTCTTCGCGGGCGATGGCGTCCGCCTCGCGAAGGATCTCGAGCCGTTCGTAGGTGACCTCGCCGATGATCCTGATCCCCAGGCCCGGGCCCGGGAACGGATGCCGCCACACGATCTCCGCAGGCAGGCCGAGCTGCTCTCCTACGAGGCGCACCTCGTCCTTGAACAGCGTGCGGAGGGGCTCCACGAGCTCGAACTCGAGGTCCTCGGGGAGTCCGCCGACGTTGTGGTGGGACTTGATGTTGGAGGTGCCCGCTCCGCCTCCGGACTCGACGACGTCGGGGTACAGCGTTCCCTGGACGAGGAACGAGACCTTCTCGCCGTGCTCGGCCGCCTCGCCCACGATCTCGAGCTCGGCCGCCTCGAAGACCCGGATGAACTCGCGGCCGATGATCTTGCGCTTCTCCTCGGGGTCGATGACCCCCGCCAGCGCGTCGAGGAACCGCTGCTGGGCGTCCACGACCTGCAGCGAGACGCCCGTGGCTGCGACGAAGTCACGCTCCACCTGCTCGGCCTCGCCCTTGCGCAGCAGGCCGTGGTCCACGAACACGCAGGTCAGCTGGTCGCCGATCGCGCGCTGGACGAGCGCCGCGGCGACCGCGGAGTCGACCCCGCCTGACAGGCCGCAGATGGCCTGCTTGTCACCGATCTGCTCGCGGATCTGCTTGATCTGCTCCTCGACGATGTTGACCATGGTCCAGGTCGGGCGGCAGCCGGCGATGTTGTGCAGGAAGTGGGCCAGCACCGCCTGACCGTGCTCGGTGTGCATGACCTCCGGGTGCCACTGGACGCCGGCGAGCCTGCGGTCGAGGTCCTCGAACGCGGCGACCGGCGAGCCGGCCGACGTCGCGAGTGCGGTGAACCCCGCCGGCGCCGCGACGACCGAGTCGCCGTGGCTCATCCAGACCCGGTGGCTCTCGGGTACGTCGGACAGCAGCGTGCCCGGCTCGGTGACGGTGACCGGCGTCCTGCCGTACTCCGACGCACCGGTCCGTCGTACCTCACCGCCGAGAGCGAGGGCCATGGCCTGGAACCCGTAGCACATGCCGAAGACCGGCACCCCTGCCTCGAAGATCTCGGCGCCGACCGACGGCGCGCCCGGCTCGTAGACCGACGACGGCCCCCCGGAGAGGATGATCGCCTTCGGTTTCCGCGCGAGGATCTCCTCGACCGGCATGGTGTGCGGGACGATCTCGGAGTAGACCCGCGCCTCACGCACGCGGCGGGCGATCAGCTGGGCGTACTGCGCCCCGAAGTCGACGACGAGGACCGGGTCGTGTTCGGTGGTCACCGGGGCCCTTTCGAAAGTGGGCTGAGACTGACATCCGCGCGACGCTGCGACGGCGTGGGAAGTCTATCTGGCCGACCCTGCGCGGCTGGACGCACGGCGTCGACGGACCGTCTAGACGCACCGTTTCGCGAACCCGGACAAAGCGACGTTCCCGAGGCAGCGCCCATCACCGGCCCCTAGCCTCGCCGAGGTGGGGTGGCGGGACCGGTGCTTCAGCGCGCACCTGGTACCCGTCGATCGCGGGGGCCACGAAGTGAAGCCAGGCACCTACGACTCGCGACATGAGGGAGCTCAAGCATGACCGTCGATTCCCCCGACCCGTCGACAGGCCAGACCAGCCGGGCCGCCGCCTTGCGTGGCCTCTGCGATGGCGCGGTGTACTTCCCGGGAGACCCCGGGTACGACGAGGCGCGCATGCCGTGGAACGTCGCCGTGGACCAGCGACCCGCCGCGGTGGCAGTCCCGTCCGACGTGGCCCAGGTCTGCGAGGTCGTGAACGCTGCCGCGGCGGCCGGGCTGCGCGTCGCCGCGCAGGGCACCGGACACAACCCCGGCCCCCTCGGCTCGCTGGAGAACGTCGTGCTGCTTCGCACGACGGCGATGACCGCCGTGAGCATCGACGCCGAGCGACAGATCGCCCGGGTCGAGGCCGGCGCCACGTGGATCGACGCCGTCGAGCCGGCCGCGGCGTCGGGTCTCGCCGCCCTGCACGGCTCCTCCCCCGACGTGGGCATCGTCGGCTACACCCTGGGCGGCGGGATGGGATGGTACGCCCGCAAGCTCGGGATGGCCACGAACAGCGTCACCGCTGTCGAGCTGGTGATCGGCGACGGGTCGACCGTCCGTGCCGACGAGAAGACCAACCCCGAGCTGTTCTGGGCCGTCCGCGGCGGTGGCGGCAACTTCGGCGTCGTCACCGCCCTGGAGTTCCGCCTCTACCCGATCGAGACGGCGTACGGCGGCATGCTCGTGTGGGACGTGAAGGACGCCGAGAAGGTGCTGCGGCACTGGGCGGAGTGGAGCGTCGATGCGCCGGACGAGGTGACCACGTCGTTCCGGATCCTGAACGTGCCCCCGATGCCCGACATCCCCGAGGTCTTCCGCGGGCGTCATCTGGCGGTGATCGACGGGGCGGTTCTCGACACCGACCAGCGCGCCGAGGAGATCCTCGCGTCCCTGCGCGCGCTCGAGCCCGAGATGGACACCTTCGCGCGGGTTCCGGCATCGTCGCTGGTCCGGATCCACATGGACCCGGAAGGGCCGACCCCGGCGACCTCCGCGAGCTCCATGCTCGCCCGGCTTCCCGAGGAGGCGGTCGATCGCTTCCTGGCAGCGGCAGGCAAGGGTTCAGGCTCCACGCTGCTGATGGCGGAGCTCCGGCAGCTCGGCGGCGCACTCGGCCGGCAGCACCCGGGAGCGGGTGCCCTGCCGCAGCTCGACGGGCAGTTCCTCCTCTTCGGCGTCGCGATCGCTGCGACCCCGGAGATGGAGGAGCAGGGGCAGGCCGATGCGTCGAAGCTCGTGGACGCGCTGGCGCCGTACTCCAACGGCCGGAACTACCTCAACTTCGCCGAGAGGCCGGTCGAGGTGCGCGAGTCCTTCCCGGCGGACACGTGGCGGCAGCTGGCCGGCATCCGGTCCGCCGTCGACCCGCAGGGCGTGTTCGTCGCGAACCACCCCGTGCCGCGGCTTTTCGAGAGCGGATCGCCAACGCAGTAACGCAAAACGTGATCGCAGCGGGTGGCCGGACTCTGGTCCGGCCACCCGTTGCTGCTGTTTCGAGCCGGATTCCCGGATCCCCGAAAAAGTTTCCGAACTAGGCGTAACCCGTCGATATGGGCCTCGTTGTTCAGGGCAGATCCGGTGGCTTTGCTCCCTCCCAGGCCGGATCTCATAGTCCGGGCAGCTGTACTGCAGATGCGTGGACGGTTCAGGGCCCGACCAACCCTCCCTCCCCGGTCGGGCCCTGAGTCACGTTCAGGGGCCTTTTCGGTTCGGCCAAGCGGACCGTCGTACTTGCCCCGGGTCTTCTCGGGCGGCCCAGCTTCATCAAGGTATGCAGGCGAACCTCCACCGCCCACGGCGTACATGCCGTGGGAAGTGCAGGTTCGTCGCGGGAAGCGGAGGGCTAGGAGACGCTGACGATGGGCAGGCGGAGAGCGCCCGGTGCGGCAGACGGCACCGCCTGTGCCTTCGGCGCGACAGGGCTGACCCGCTCATAGGAGGAGCCCAGCTGCGGGCGCGGGTCGGACTCCCCCTTGTTCGGCCAGAACGCCATCGCCCGCTCCGCCTGGGCGGTGATCGTCAGCGACGGGTTCACCCCGAGGTTCGCCGAGATCGCGGAACCGTCCACGACGTGCAGGCCCGGGTGGCCGAACACGCGCTGGTAAGGGTCGATCACACCGGTCTCAGGGGTCTCGCCGATCGCGCAGCCGCCGATGAAGTGGGCGGTCAGAGGCCGGTTGAACGGCTCCCCGATCGAGCCGCCCGGCTTGCCGCCGAGGATCTGCGCCATCTCGCGGACGACCCGGTTGCCGATCGGGATCCAGGTCGGGTTCGGCGCCCCGTGCCCCTGCCGGGAGGTGAGGGACCACCGGCCGGTCAGCCGGCTGCGCTTGGAGAACGTCGTGATCGAGTTGTCGATCGACTGCATGACCAGGGCGATGACGGTGCGCTCCGACCAGTGTCTGAGGTCGTAGAGGTCGAGGACGTTGAACTTCTCCTTCCACATCTCCTTCAGCCAGGTCTTCCACCGCGGATAGGGGTGGTGGTGATCGGTGAGGACGGTCTGCAGCAGGGACATCGCGTTGCTTCCCTTGCCGTAGCGCACGGGCTCGATGTGTGTGTCCTCGTCCGGGTGGAAGGACGACGTGATCGCGACACCCTGGCTGTAGTCCACTCCCGTGTCGGGCGCGATCGCCCCGAGGATCGACTCGGAGTTCGTCCGGGACAGGTAGCCGAGCCGGTCGGAGAGCTTCGGCAGGTGCCCCTCGTCGCGCATCCGGTGGAGCAGCCGCTGCGTGCCGAGGGCCGAGGCGGAGAAGACCACCTGCTCGGCCGTGAGAGTACGGCGGACAGCCGCACGCCCCACCTTCGCCTTGGTGTACTTCACCGACACCTCGTAGCCGCCGTCGTCGAGCGGCCGGACCCTGGTGACCGTGGTCAGCGGATGGACGACCGCGCCGTTCTTCTCGGCGAGGAAGAGGTAGTTCTTGGTCAGGGTGTTCTTGGCGTTGTGCCGGCAGCCGGTCATGCACTCGCCGCATCCGAGGCAGGTGTTCCGGTCCGGCCCGGCACCACCGAAGTACGGGTCCGCGACCTTCTCGCCCTTCGGCTGGTCGGGACCGCCGAAGAAGACGCCGACCGGGGTCGGGTGGAACGTCTCGCCCACGCCCATGTCGTTGGCGACCTTCTCCATCACGTCGTCCGAGGGGGTTCTGAGCGGGTTGTCCACGACGCCCAGCATCCGCTTGGCCTGGTCGTAGAACGGCGCCAGCTCCTCCTTCCAGTCGGTGATGTCGCGCCACTGGGGATCGTTGTAGAACGCCGGCAACGGCTCGTACAGCGTGTTCGCGTACACCAGCGACCCGCCGCCGACACCCGCGCCGGACAGGATCAGGCAGTCCTTGAGCGCGTCGATGCGCTGGATGCCGTAGCAGCCGACCTCGGGCCGGAAAAGGTACTTCGACACGTCGAACGAGTTCTTCGGGTAGGTGCCCTCGTCGAAGCGCGCACCAGCCTCGATCACGCCGACCCGGTAACCCTTCTCGGTGAGCCGGAGCGCGGTCACCGAGCCACCGAAGCCGGAGCCGATGACGAGGACGTCGTAGTCGAAGGTGCTGGTGGGTTGGCTGCTCACGGTGCTGGTCTCCCTCACGGACGCTTGGTCTTGCGCACCAGGCGGAGGTACGCGGTCATGGTCTTGCCGAAGGCCCGGTCGCTCATCCCGAAGGCGGGAGTGATCCCGACCAGCCGCTGCACCGCGACCGCCTGGGCGTCGGTGTAGCGGTGGATGCCTTCGGCCCCCTGCCGCCGGCCGAGGCCGGACTCGCGCATCCCGCCCATCGGTGCGTCGAGGCTGCCGAAGCTGGCAGCGAACCCCTCGTTGATGTTCACGGTCCCGCACTTGATCTGCCGGGCGATCTCGCGGCCCCGCTTCACGTCCCTGGTGAAGATGGAGCCGTTGAGGCCGTAGTCGCCGTCGTTGGCGCGGGCGATCGCGTCTGCCTCGTCATGGAAGCGGTACAGCGACACGACCGGGCCGAACGTCTCCTCCCCGAAGCACGTCATGTCGGGGCTGACGCCTTCGAGGATCGTCGGCTCGTAGACGTAGGGGCCGAGGTCGGGGCGGGCCTTGCCGCCGGCGAGCACCCGAGCACCCTTGGCCACGGCGTCGTCCACGTGCCTGACCACGACGTCGAGCTGCTGCTGTGAGATCAGTGAGCCCATGTCCGTGCCCCACTCCAGGCCGACACCGAGCCGCAACGCCTTGGTCCGCGCGACGAAGCGCTCGACGAACCGGTCGTACACCTGGTCGGCCACGAACATCCGCTCCATCGACACACAGAGCTGCCCGGCCGACGAGAAGCTGGCGCGCACCGCACCCTCCGCGGCCCGGTCGACGTCGGCGTCACGCAGCACGAGCATGGGGTTCTTGCCGCCGAGCTCGAGCGAGCAGCCGATGAGGTTCTGGCCGGCCTGCTCGCCGATGATGCGGCCGGTCGCCGTGGACCCGGTGAAGCAGATGTAGTTGGAGCGGGTGATGATCTCGCTGCCGAGGACCTTGCCCGGGCCGGCGACGATCTGCCAGAGGTCCTTGGGGAAGCCGGCCTCCTCGAGCAGCCGCGAGCCAAGAAGCGCCGAGAGCATGGTCTGGGCGTCGGGCTTGTGCACGACCGCGTTGCCCGCGTGAAGGGCTGGGAGGCCGTCGGAGAGGGCCATCGTGAAGGGGTAGTTCCACGGCGAGATGATGCCGACGACGCCCTTGGGAACCCGGTTGACCTCGACCTGCGTCAGCACCGGCACGATCCCGGTCCGCTTCGAGGGGGCGAGGTGGCGGGTGGAGGTGCGCGCGTAGTAGCGGGCGGTCATCGCGACGTGCATCGGCTCGTCGAACGCGTGCTTGCGCGACTTTCCGGACTCCCAGCAGATCAGGTCCGTGATCTCGTCCTGCCGGTCCAGGATCAGGTCGTGCAGCCTGAGCAGCGCCTCCGCGCGCTCCTTCACCGGGCGGGCGGCCCACTCCTCCTGCGCGATACGCGCGCGACGGAACGCCTCCTCGACATCGTCCGCGCTCGACTGCGGGATCATCGCCAGCGGCTGGCCGTTGAACGGACACTGCACCGGAACGCTCTCGCCCTTGGTGGCGAGGACCCGGTCGGTCAGCGCTCGGACGTAGGCCGGGTCGAGCGCAAGGGAGGCGGTCGGGTCGTGCTCCGGGTCGTGCGGACCCGCCGTCCCGAGGATGGACTGGTGCTCACGGGGGTCTGGCTTCGCGTTCATATACCGAGGGTATGTGACGGCGGTCTCACGGACTACCCTTCGGTAACCATGTGAGACGCCCGTCACACGAATGGCGAGCCGCTTTACACCTCTGGTCTAGACGTAAAGCGATTTGCCGGGTATTCCAGACCTCTGCCCGGCGTACTCCCCCCGGGGTTTCCCCAAGGTATGCAGCCGAACCGTCACTTCCCATGGCGTGCACGTCGTGGGGAGTGACGGCCGACCGACATACCTTGATGAAACCCGGCACAACGGGCGGCGCAGGGTCAGACGATGTCGGGGGCGCTGACGCGGGCCTCGTCGGCCTCGCGGTCGGTCAGCTCGAGCTGGCTCCGGCGCTCCGCCTCGACCCGGCGCAGGTAGTGGTCGACCTCCTCGTCGCGCCGTGCGGAGTCCCAGCCCAGCTCCGCGGCCATCAGGTCCGCGGCAGGCCCGGCAGCGGTGATGCCCCGGTCGAAGGTCTCGATCGAGATGCGGGTACGACGGGTCAGCACGTCGTCGAGGTGACGGGCCCCCTCATGGCTCACGGCGTAGACCACCTCGGCCGCGAGGTAGTCGTCCGCGCCTGCCAGGGGGTCGGCCAGCTCCGGCCGTTCGGAGACCAGTGCGAGCAGCTCGTCGACCATGCCGCCGTACCGGTTGAGCAGGTGGTCGACCCGCTCCCGGTGCAGGCCTGAGGCGCGCGCCAGGGTGGCCCGCTGGTTGGACCTCGCCTCGTAGCCGTCCGCGCCGACGAGCCGGACCCGGTCGGTGATGCTGTCCGGGACCGGCCCGCCGAGAGAGTGGGCCGCGGCGTCCACGGCGTCCTTCGCCATCACCCGGTAGGTGGTGAGCTTCCCGCCCGCGATGATCACCAGGCCGGGCACCGGGGTGACCACGGTGTGCTCACGCGAGATCCGGCTGGTGGGCTCGGACTCCCCGGACAGCAAGGGCCGCAGGCCGGCGTACACACCCTCCACGTCGTCGGGGTCCAGCGGCTCGCGCAGCATCTTGTTGGCCTCGGCGAGGAGGTACTCGATGTCGGCGCGCGAGGCCGCGGGGTGCGCCTTGTCGAGGTTCCAGGGGGTGTCCGTCGTGCCGATGACCCAGTGCCGCCCCCAGGGGATCACGAACAGCACCGAGACGGCCGTCCGCATGATGATGCCGCTCTCGGAACGGATCCGGTCGCGGGGCACGACGAGGTGGATCCCCTTGCTCGCCTGGACGTTCAGTGCGCCCCGGCCGCCCACCATGGACTGGATCTCGTCGGTCCAGACACCGGCCGCGTTGACCACGACCCGGGCCCGGATCTCGAGCTCGCGGCCCGACTCGAGGTCACGTGCCGTCACGCCGGTGACCCGTTCACCGACCCGCAGGAAGCCGGTCACCTTGGTCCGGGTCGAGACGAGGGCTCCGTGCGACGCGGCGGTGCGGGCGATGGTGGTGACCAGCCTCGCGTCGTCGACCTGGGCGTCGTAGTACTGGATCGCGCCGGCGATCCCGTCGGTCTCGAGGTCCGGCGCGACCTGCCTCACCCGCCGCCTGGACAGATGCCGGTGCCTGGGCAGGCCCATGTCGTACTTGCCCGCCATGGCCATCGCGTCGTACATCGCCAGCCCCGCGCCGACGTAGGGCCGCTCCCAGCCGCGGTGCTTCAGCGGGTAGAGGAACGACACCGGCTTCACCAGGTGCGGCGCGAGCCTGGTGAGGAGCAGCCCCCGCTCCTGAAGCGCCTCGCGGACCAGCCCGAAGTCGAGCATCTCGAGGTAGCGCAGGCCGCCGTGGATCAGCTTGCTCGACCGCGACGACGTCCCCGACGCGAGGTCCCGCTGCTCGACGAGCCCGACCGACAGACCCCGGGTCACGGCGTCCAGCGCGGTGCCGGCACCGACCACTCCACCGCCCACCACGAGGACGTCGAGCTCGCCCTCCTGCATGGCGTCGATCGCCGCCTGGCGCGCGGCAGGGCTGAGCCGGGCCTCCTGTGACATCAGTCCCCCAGCACGAGGCGTTCGCGGATCCCCAGTGACGGCAGCCGGTCACGGCCGATCGGGTTCATCGCCTGGACCCGGCTCACCTCGTCGGCGTCCAGGTCGGCGAAGACGGTCGCCGGCGCCTCGTCCGCGACCCGGCCGACCGTCCGGCCCTCCGGGTCGTAGACGGCGCTGCCCCCGCTGAAGTCGTAGCCGCCGCAGCGCCCGGTCAGACCCGAGAGCACGACGTAGATGCCGTTGTCGAGAGCCCGCGCCGCGTAGTACAGGTCGCGGCGGTGCTCCGAGCCGACGAAGTACGCCGACGGGCACAGGTAGGCCAGCGCGCCATGGGTCGCCGCCTGCGCGGCATGCTCGGGGAAGCAGCCGTCGTAGCAGATCCCCAGGCCGAGCTCCCAACCGTCGACGACGACGGTCGCGCCGTGGTCACCCGCCGCGAAGAACTCCCGCTCTGCGTCGAAGAGGTGCTGCTTGTCGTACGGCGCGGTCACCGCGCCGGTCACGTCGAACACCAGCAAGGAGAGCGTGTGCTGCGGCTGTGCTCGACCTGTGCGCGACCGTCGTACCGCAGCCCCGACCACCACCACGACCGACCGGTCCCGGGCGGCTGCGCGCAGCGGCTCGAGGCGGGGGTCGTCGACGGTCACGCAGGTCTCCGACGTCCAGGCGCCGGGGGTGTAGCCGGTGAGGAACAGCTCCGGGAGTACGACGACCCGTGCGCCGCCCGCTGCAGCGGAGCCGACCAGCGACACCGCCGCGGCGACGTTGGCCGTCACGTCCCCCGGGACAGACTCGTCCTGCGCTGCGGCAACCCGCAGCGTCGGCCTCACTGGACGACGACCTCCACGCGCTGGAACTCCTTCAGCTCGGTGTAGCCGGTCGTCGCCATCGCCCGGCGGAGCGCGCCGACCAGGTTCATCGTGCCGTCCGCGACCCGGGAGGGGCCGAAGAGGATCTCCTCGAGCGACCCGACGGTGCCGATCTCGACGCGCTCACCGCGCGGCAGCAGGGAGTGCCACGCCTCGGCGCCCCAGTGGAAGCCGCGCCCTGGGGCCTCCGTGGCACGGGCCAGCGGCGAGCCGATCATGACCGCGTCGGCGCCGCACGCGATCGCCTTCGCGACGTCCCCACTGCGGCCGATGGAGCCGTCCGCGATGACGTGCACGTAACGGCCACCGGACTCGTCGAGGTAGTCACGGCGGGCGGCCGCCACGTCCGCGACCGCGGACGCCATCGGGACCGCGAGGCCGAGCACGGTGCGGGTGGTGTGCGCCGCTCCTCCGCCGAAGCCGACGAGGACACCGGCCGCGCCGGTGCGCATGAGGTGGAGCGCAGCCTGGTAGGTCGCGCAGCCGCCGACGATGACGGGCACGTCGAGCTCGTAGATGAACTCCTTGAGGTTCAGCGGCTCGGCCTGGCCGGAGACGTGCTCCGCGGACACGGTGGTCCCACGGATCACGAACAGGTCGACACCGGCGTCGACCACGGCCTTGGCGTGCTCCTTTGTGCGCTGGGGCGAGAGCGATCCGGCGACGGTCACGCCGGACTCGCGCATCTCCCGGAGGCGTGCCGTGATCAGCTCGGGCTTGATGGGCTCGGTGTAGATCTCCTGCAGGCGCTTGGTGGCGGCCTGGCCGCGGAGCTTCCCGACCTCGGAGAGCAGCTCCGTCGGGTCGTCGTACCGAGTCCACAGCCCCTCGAGGTCGAGTACGCCGAGACCGCCGGACCGCCCGAACTCGATCGCCGTCCGCGGCGACATCACCGAGTCCATCGGCGCGGCCATGATCGGGATCTCGAACCGGTAGGCGTCGATCTGCCAGGCGACAGAGACCTCCTCGGGGTCGCGGGTGCGACGGCTCGGGACGATCGCGATGTCGTCGAAGGAGTACGCGCGGCGACCGCGCTTGGCGCGACCGATCTCGATTTCCATGAGTCTGGAGCCTATCTGCTCGGGTTGAGGGGCGGTCCGCAAACCGCTTGTGCGGGCGACGGGCGCTTCACCAAGGTATGTCGTCCAACCGGCACTTCCCACGGCTTGCGGGCCATGGGAAGTGACGGTTCACCTGCATACCTTGATGAAGCGCCGGGTCAGCGGGTGGTGTAGTTGGGCGCCTCGATGGTCATCTGGATGTCGTGCGGGTGGCTCTCCTTGAGCCCGGCCGAGGTGATCCGGACGAACGTGCCGCGCTCCTGGAGCTCGGGCACGGTCCGGGCGCCGACGTAGAACATCGACTGCTGCAGGCCGCCGATGAGCTGGTGCGCGACGGCGGAGAGCGGGCCGCGGTAGGGCACCTGCCCCTCGATCCCCTCGGGCACGATCTTGTCGTCGCTGGCCACGTCGGCCTGGAAGTAGCGGTCTTTGGAGAACGACTTCTTGCCACGGGAGGCCATCGCGCCGAGCGAGCCCATGCCGCGGTAGGACTTGTACTGCTTGCCGTTGACGAACACCAGCTCCCCGGGGCTCTCGTCGCAGCCGGCGAGGAGCGAGCCGAGCATCACGGTGTCGGCCCCGGCGACCAGTGCCTTGGCGATGTCGCCGGAGTACTGCAGGCCGCCGTCGCCGACGACGGGGACACCGGCCGGCCTGCACGCCTGCGCCGCCTCGTAGATCGCGGTGACCTGGGGGACGCCCACGCCGGCGACGACGCGGGTCGTGCAGATCGAGCCGGGACCGACCCCGACCTTGACCGCGTCCGCGCCCGCGTCCACGAGCGCCTGGGCGCCCGCACGGGTGGCGACGTTGCCGCCGATCACCTGGACGTGCCGCATCGCGGGGTCCTTCTTGATACGCGCGATCATCTCGAGCATGAGCCGCGCATGCCCGTTGGCCACGTCCGGGACGAGCACGTCGACGCCGGCCTCGACCAGGGTCGTCGCCCGCTCCCAGGCGTCTCCGAAGTAGCCGACCGCGGCGCCGACGAGGAGCCGGCCGTCCGCGTCGTTCGAAGCGTTGGGGAACTGCTCGGACTTGACGAAGTCCTTCACCGTGATGAGGCCGGCCAGTCTGCCCTCGTCGTCGAGCAGCGGCAGCCGCTCCTTCTTGTGCCGGCGGAGCAGCACGGTGGCGTCCTCGCGGCTGATCCCGACCGGGGCGGTGACCAGCGGCATCTTCGTCATCACGTCGCTGACGAGCGTGGTTCCCCACTGCGCGACGGGGACGAAGCGCAGGTCGCGGTTGGTGATGATGCCGAGCAGGGTCCGGTTCTCGTCGATGACCGGAAGGCCGGAGACACGGTACTCCCCGCAGCGCTCGTCGAGCTCCTCCAGCGTCGCCTTCGGGTGGATCGTGACCGGGTTGGAGATCATGCCGGTCTGCGTCCGCTTGACCAGGTCCACCTGGTAGGCCTGGTCCTCGATGGAGAGGTTGCGGTGCAGCACGCCGATGCCGCCCTGCCGGGCCATCGCGATCGCCATCCGCGACTCGGTGACGGTGTCCATGGCGCTCGAGACCAGCGGGATCCGCAGGGAGATCTCCCGGGTAAGCCGCGATGTCGTGTCGACCTCGCTCGGGACCACGTCCGTCTCGCCCGGCAGCAGCAGGACGTCGTCGTAGGTCAGCCCGAGGGCTGCGAACTTGTCGGGGACACCGGCAGGAGTGAGAGTCATGTGGCCCTTCCGGAGCAGACTGTGCGAGAAACCATCCTACCGAGGCAGCCGCCGTCGACCCCAACCCGCGGTCCGCGAGGCTCACCCCCGGGTCGGCCGGTTCAGCGCAGGAACTGTGCGAGCGCGCTCATGTCGCTCTGCCCCAGCCCGGCCGCCAGGGCCTCGGCCACGAGGCGGCGGTTCGTCTCGCCCTGGTCCATCCGGGCGCCGACCTCGGACGCGAGCCGGTGGATGAGGGCCTGGTCCTTGGCGACCAGGTCCAGGCTGAACGCGACCGGCGTCTCCTCCGGGCGCAGGAACGCGGACCTCTTGTACCGGACGTACGGCGCACCGGCCGCGCCTGCTTCGAACACGTCGTAGACCGTCTCACGGTCGAGGCCGGCCCTCTCCGCGAGCACGACGGCCTCGCTGACCGCCACGTTCAGTGCACCGAGCAGCGCGTTGACGACCAGCTTCATCGTGGCCCCGGCGCCGACGTCGCCGAGGTGGAACACCTTCGTGGCGAACGCGTCGAGCACCGGACGGGCCCGGCTGAGAGCGGCCTCGTCGCCTCCCACCATCACCGTGAGCTCGCCGCGCTCCACCAGCGGCACGCTGCCCGACACCGGGCAGTCGAGCAGCGTCGCCTCCCGCCCTGCGACCAGCGGCGCGAGCTCCCGGACGGTCGCCGGGTGCACGGTGCTCGTCTCACACACGACGGCCCCTGGTTGCAGCCCCGCGACCAGCCCGTCGGTCCCGGCGTACGTGGACAGCAGGGCAGCGTCGTCGGCGAGCGAGACCAGGCACACGTCCGCGGACGACCCGGCGGCGCGGGCTGTCGGCGCCACGGCCGCCCCGGTCCGCCCCGCCACCGCCTCGGCGGTCTCGCGGGTCCGGTTGAACAGGACCAGGTCGAACCCGGCACCGGAGAGCCGCCGGGCCATCGCCGCGCCCATCCGGCCGGTCCCGACCACGGCGACCCTCATTGCAGGAGCCACCCGCCGTCGACGTAGAGGTCGATACCGTTGACGGACCGGTTGCGGATCAGGAAGTCCACCGCGTCCACGATGTCGGCCATGGCCACGCTACGTCCGGTGGGGGTCGCCGACCGGACCTTCTCGGTCGCCTCTGCCTTGTCCGACCAGTACGGGCTGTCGGCCACGATGCCGGGATGCAGCGCGTTGACCCGGACGGGCGCGAGCTGGATCCCTAGCGTGTGCATCAGACCGGTGATCCCGGCGTTCACCGTGGACACCGTCGTCGATCCCGGGTACGGCCGGTCCTTGGCCCGGCCGCCGAACAACACGATCGACCCCTCGGCCGAGAGCCGGTCCACGAGCGCGTGGACGACCGCGGTGTAGCCGACCAGCTTCATCGTGGTCAGGTACGTCGCGGAGTCGATGTCGTAGTCCCGGATGGTATTGGTGTCCCGGGCGATCGCCGCGAGCACGAGGTGGTCGACGGAGCCCAGTCCGGCGAGCGCATCCGCGACCTCGGTCGGCCTGGACAGGTCCAGCGAAACCCCTCTCGTCTCGCCTCCGACCTCCGCCGCCACTGCCTTGGCCCGGTCCGGGTCGCGGCTGGTGAGGACCACGCGCCAGCCCTCGCCGGCGTACCGCCTGACGAGCTCCCTGCCTGTCCCGGCCGTGCCACCGACCACCAGGAGTGTCCTCGCATCTGTCATTCGATCACCTCTCGCAGGTAGTCCCAGTCGCGGGCGAACCGGTAGGAATGGCGCGGCGGCGGCTGTGGCGCCTGGGTCTCCAGCCACCGAAGCGGGCCGTCGCCCAGGTTGCGGAAGCTGTGCACGCATCCGACACCTGCCCAGGCGACGTCGCCTGGGCCCACGGTGTAACGCGTGCCGTCGAAGCTGGCCTCGCCCTCGCCCTCCAGGAAGTAGTAGGCCTCCTCGAACGGGTGGTCGTGACCGCCGATGACACCGTCCGGCCCGTACTGGACCATGAACATGGTCCCGAGCTGGGCGCCGAGGTCGGAGTCGACCATCATCTTGACCGTGATCCCGCTGTAGACGAGCAGCGCCGTGCGCATGCTCGCCGACACCGCCAGCAGCTCCTGGCTCTGCTTGCCCGCGTCCATGTGCGCCACGGTGATGGAGCCGAACCGACGCGTCCGAGGGTCCCGCACGTCGACGTCCATCGGCTCCCCCGCGACGGCCAGGGGCACCAGGAACGTGTCGTCCTGGTGGCTCCGCCGCGGGGTGGGGCTCTGCATCTCCGCCCAGCGGACCGGCCGTCCTCCGTCGTTGCGCCAGCGATGCGGAACCCCGACCGGGAGCACCCCGTAGCCTCCGGCCGTCACCCGGAACGCCCCTTCCGGGGTGTCGACCACGCCCGTTCCCTCGACGACGAAGAAGCTCTCCTCGAACGAGTGCAGGTGCGCAGGCAGGGACCCGCCGGGCGCGAGCTCGCAGATGCCGAACCCGGTGTGCACGGCCCCGTCCTCCTCACCGACCGCCGCCCACCTGCCGAAGCCGGTCGCGTTCTCCGCCCAGCCGGTGCGCGGCGACCGGCTCAGCCGTCCCGGCCGGGCTCACCAGGTGCGCGGGGCTCATACCTGCGCCGCGACCGAGGTCGCCCGGAGCAGACGGTCGCGCGCAGCCTCGACGTCGGTGCGTGCCTTGTCGAGGTCCCACAGGAGCGCGCCGCGCCGCTTCTTCGTCTCCCCTCCGACGATGACCGTGTCCACGTTGGAGACGTCGGCGCACAGCACCACCGCGGCGACGGGGTCGATCACGGGCGCCACGTTGAGGGCCTTGGCGTCGATGACCACCACGTCGGCCTGCTTGCCCGGGGTCAGCGACCCGGTGCGGTCCTCGAGCCCCGCGACGTAGGCGCCGTCGATCGTCGCCGCCTCGAGCATGTCTCGTGCGGTGAGGACTTCCTTCGGGACCTGCTCGTTCGGCTCGAAGGCGGCCTCGTGGACGCGTGCCCGGTCAGCGCCGAACGCCGCACGCATCTCGGTGAACATGTCACCGGGAACCGTCGTGACGACGTCGATGGACAGGCTCGGCCGAAGCCCGAGGCCGCGCGCCCTGCGCAGCGGCGGCCAGCCGTGTCCCATCTGCACCTCGACCTGCGGAGCGAGCGAGATGGTCCCCCCGCTGTCCTTGACCAGCTGCCATTCCTCGTCGCTGAAGTGGCAGGCGTGCACGTACGTCGTGTCGGAGCCGAGCAGGCCCATGTCACTGAGCTGCTTGACCATGCCGAAGCGTCCGGCCAGCCGGCCCATCGACACGTGGACGGTGATCGGGAGGCCGAGCTCGCGCGCGAGACCCCACTCGGCGCGCACGACCTCCTCCTTGCAGAAGCCGGGTCCCCGCGTCGCGAGGCCCATGGTGAGCAGTCCGTCGTCGCTGCTGAAGTACGTGCTGCGGACCCGGCGTACGTCGTCCGCTGGGATCGCGATCCCGCTGTCGAACCAGTAGTCGGCCAGCGAGGTGTTCGCGCTCCCGTAGGCGTACTGCGCTCGGATGCCGACCTCGCGGAGCGCCGTGACGGCAGCGTCCGGATGCTCCGGCGTGTTGTTGATGTGCGACCAGTCGACCAGCGTGGTGATGCCGGCGTTGAGGCACTCGAGCGACCCCGCGACGTTGCTGGCGTGGACGTCCTCGGGGGTGTATGCCGGGGCGAACGTGTCGAGCACCTCGACGAAGTAGTCGTCGAGCGTCGCGTTCGGCGCGCACCCGCGGATCGCCGCCTCCCACGTGTGCCGGTGGGTGTCGACGAAGCCGGGGATCACGATGTTGCCGCTCGCGTCGATCACCTCCGCGTCCGCCTTGATGTCCGGCTCGACGGCGACGATCTTGTCGTCCTCTATCAGCACGTCACCGGTGAGGTCCCCGACCCGCGGGTCCATGCTGAGCACGGTCCCGCCACGGATGAGCGTCTTCTTCGTCATGGCCTTTGCTCCTTTGCATCCGGCTCGAGGTGGCTGGCTCGAAGGTCTGGGTCAGTAGGCGACGGTCCGGCGTACGGCCTCGGTGACCTTGTCCACAGTGGGGATGACCGCGTCCTCCAGGGCGTCGGCGAACGGGAGCGGCACGCAGGCCGCGGCCACCCGGCGGATGGGGGCGTCGAGGGTCTCGAACCCCTCGTCGGCGACGATCGAGACGACCGTGCCGCCCCAGCCGCCCTGGTAGGGGTTCTCCTCGACGACGACCAGACGCGACGTACGAGCGACGGAGTCCAGGACGGTCCGCGCGTCGAGGGGCACCAGGCAGCGCAGGTCGACCACCTCGACCGAGATGCCCTCGGCGGCGACCTGCTCCGCCGCGGCGACGGCGACCGGCACGGTCGAGGCGAGGGCGACGACGGTGAGGTCACTGCCGGCCCGGACCACGACGGCCTCACCGAGGGGTACGACGTGTCCCGGCGGCGCCGGTTCGCCCTTGCCGGCGAGCAGGCCCTTGTGCTCGAAGAACACGACCGGGTCGTCGCTGCGGATGGCCGACGCCATCATGCCGACGACGTCGGCCGGGTTGGACGGCGCGGCGATCTTGAGGCCGGGCACCGCGAAGACCCAGTTCTCCACTGCCTGCGAGTGCTGGGCGCCGAAACCCAGGCCACCGCCGTTGGCAGTGCGCACGACCAGCGGGACGGTGACCTGGCCACCCGTCATGTAGCGCATCTTCGGGATCTCGTTGGCCAGGTAGTCGTAGCAGCAGGCCAGGAAGTCGGAGAACATGATCTCCGCGACCGGCCGCATCCCGGTCATGGCCGCACCCATCGCTGCACCGACGATCGCCTGCTCGGAGATCGGCGTGTCCCAGACCCGACCGGGCCCGAACTCCTCGAGCAGCCCGACGGTGGTCTTGAAGACGCCCTCCGCGGCGCCGATGTCCTCGCCCAGGCACACCACGGTGGGGTCGCGGCGCATCTCGCGCGCGATGCCCTCCGCGACCGCGTCGCGGTAGGTGGTCAGGTCCGCCATGCCGCACTCCCGTCGGCCCACACGTCGGTGAACGCCTCCCCGGGGTCCGCGTCGGGAGCGGCCTTCGCCTCCTCGACGGCGTCCCTGACCACGCCTGACGCCCGCGCCTCGGCGCTCTCGAGCGCTTCCGCGTCGACTCCGAGCTCGCCGAGCCGGGCGCGCGTCACCCGGAGCGGGTCACGCTGCAGCCAGCGCTCCACCTCGTCGGCGGGGCGGTACTTGCCCGGGTCGGTGCGGCTGTGCCCGTAGTGGCGGTAGGTCTGTGCCTCGAGGACGGTCGGCCCACCACCTGCGCGGGCGCGGTCCGCCGCCCGCGCGACCGCCCGGTGGACGACAAGCACGTCGTTGCCGTCGAGCACCTCGGCCGGGATGCCGTGGGCCCCCGCCCGGTCGGCGGCCGGGTGCGGGACGGAGGTCACCGAGCCGATCGGGGTGTACTCCATGTAGAAGTTGTTCTCGCAGACGAACAGCACCGGGAGCTCCCAGACGGCGGCGAGGTTCAGCGTCTCGTGGAACGCGCCGATGTTGGTGGCGCCGTCGCCGAAGAACGCCACCGCGACCTGCCCGGTACCGCGCAGCTTGGCCGACCAGGCCGCGCCGGCGGCGATGGGCAGGTGGGCGCCGACGATGGCGTAGGACCCGAGCATGCCGCGGTCCGCCTTCGTCAGGTGCATCGAACCGCCCTTGGCCTTGCAGACCCCGGTGGCCTTGCTCATCAGCTCGGCGAGGCACTCGGCGGGAGTCGCGCCGCGTGCGATCGCATGGTGGTGCCCGCGGTACGTCGCGAACACGTAGTCGTCACCGCGAAGCGCGGAGCTCGCCCCGACCGCAACCGCCTCGTGTCCCGCGGCCAGGTGGGTCGTGCCCTTGACCAGGCCGGACATGAACAGGTCGTAGGCGGCCTTCTCGGTCTCCCGGATGACCAGCATCTGCTCGTAGAGCCCGAGGAGGCTGGCCGCGTCGAGGGCAGCGGACGTGTCGGTGGAGAGGGTCATGGCTCGCCCCGTCCGTGTGGCGTGTTGAGGTGCGACTGCGACTCGCGCAGGGTGCTGAGCTCGCCTCCGGCGGTCCAGTACTTCCGCCCCGCGATGAGCAGGTCCTCCGCCGGGAACTTGGTGATCACCTCGCAGCCGTCCGCGGTGACCACCACCTCCTCCTCGATCCGGGCCGCAGACCATCCGTCGGCGGCGGGCCAGTAGGTCTCGAGCGCGAACACCATGCCCTCCTCCAGGGGCTCGGGATGGTCGAGCGACACCAGCCGGCTGAAGATCGGCTTCTCCCAGATGGCCAGCCCCACACCGTGGCCGTACTGCAGGGCGAACGCGGCCTCCTCGTCGGCGAAGCCGAACTCCTCCGCGCGCGGCCACAGCGACACGATGTCCGCCGTCGTCGCCCCGGGGCGCACCGCCGCGATCGCCATGTCCATGTACTCGCGGCACCGGGTGTAGGCGTCCCGCATCCCCGGAGAGGCGCTTCCCACCGCGAAGCAGCGGTAGTAGCAGGTGCGGTAGCCGAGATGGCTGTGCAGGATGTCGAAGAACGCCGGGTCTCCCGGCCGCACGACGCGGTCGCTGTAGACGTGGGGATGCGGCGAGCAGCGTTCGCCGGAGATCGCGTTGACCCCCTCGACGTACTCGCTGCCGAGGTCGTACAGCACGTTGCTGACCAGCCCCACACACTCGTTCTCGCGTACGCCGGGACGCAGGAAGGCGTACAGCTCCTCGTACGCCGCGTCGACCATGGAGCAGGCCTGGGTCAGCAGCGCGATCTCGTCGGGGGTCTTGATCCGCCTGGCCTCGAGGAAGAGCTGCTGCCCGTCCACGACCGTGATGCCCTCGGCCCGCAGGGCGGCGAGGATGGGCATCTCCACCACGTCGACCCCGACCGGGTCGCCGGCGAGGCCCCTCTCGCGCAGCACGGTCGCGACCTTGCGGGCAACCTCCTCCGCGATCCCCGCGTCGGGATGGAACGCGCCGCGGAGCGTGGAGATCCCCGCCCGGGCCCCCGATCGCCCCGACCGTGCGGCCTCGGACAGCCCGCGCTCGCCGGGGAGCCGGTCGTAGTCGAGCCAGGGGTTGTAGAGCTGGTGGTGCTTCGCCGCGGAGCCGAAGTCCCAGATCACCGGCTCGCCGCCGCGGGGCAGGAGGGCGAACCTGATCAGCTTGTCCATCGCCCAGGTGCCGATGTGGGTCGAGGTCATGTACCGGATGTTCGAGAAGTCGAACGAGAGCACCGCGCCGAGGTCGGAGGCATCCAGATGCTCCTCGAGCCGGCGCAGCCGGTCGCCGCGCAGCCGCTCGACGTCGACGCGGGCCTCCCAGTCGACCGCGTTGGGACCGTACGTGCGGATCGCCATCGCGCACCCCCACTCCCCCGGGGCAGACACCGATACTGTTAAGTAGAAGTTACGCTCGTTCAGTCTTACTGACTAGGGCGGTGTCGGGGAACCTCGACCGTCGCGAGCGGTGCATGGCGGCGCCAGTCGAGAGGAGCCCGGCGTGAACGGACCGAAGGTGCCGGTGATCGGGCCCCGGATCCGCCGCGAGCGCACCAGCCGGGCCGTGACGATCCGCGCCCTGGCCCGTGACATCGGTGTCTCCCCCAGCCTGATCTCCCAGATAGAGACGGGCAAGACCCAGCCGTCGGTGAGCACGCTCTACGCGATCACGTCGGCGCTCGGGCTCCCGCTCGAGGACCTGTTCGACGCGCCTGGCGAGGTCCCGGACCGAGGCGGAGCCGTCCCGCCGGTCGCCCCGGACGGGACCGCGATGCGCTACCTCGGCGCCGACCGCGGCAAGGCACTCGGACCGCACGTCGGCCATGACGACCGCGAGCTGCTGACCCTGGACTCGGGGGTCACCTGGCAGCGGCTCGGGCAGGTGCCGCACCACCACGTCGACTTCCTGCTGGTGACCTACGAGCCTGGCGGCGCGTCGTCCCTCAACGGAGAGCTGATGCGGCACGCCGGCACGGAGTACGGCTACCTGATCAGCGGCGAGCTGGAGCTCACGCTGGGATTCGACCAGCATCATCTCGGTCCGGGAGACGCGGTGTGCTTCGAGTCCACCACGCCTCATGGGTACCGCAACGAGGGTTCGAGCCCCGCGGTCGGCGTCTGGTTCGTCGTCGAGCCGGGCTAGGCCCGCTTCCACCGCACCAGACACTGCTAGTCGCGGGAACGCCGGCGGAACGCGGCGAGCGCGAGCGGTGCGAAGAGCGCGGTGAGCCCAAGGGACCACACGACCGTCATGAAGACCGGGTGCTGCAGCGACCACGCCGCGTCGGCCGGCGCGACCGGACCGTTCCCCCACAGCTCACGGCAGGCCTGGGTGAGCGCGGAGACAGGGTTCCACTCGGCGATCGCTCGCAGCCAGGACGGCATGGTCTGCGTGGGCACGAAGGTGTTGGCCACGAAGGTGAGCGGGAACATCACGGTGAACATGAACCCCTGGACGGCCTCCACCGTCCTCATCAGCGAGCCGACCCAGATGCCGAGCCAGATCATCGCGAACCCGAAGAGCAGGAGGAGCAGGAAGCCGAGCGCGGCATCCACCACCCCCGTCCGGATCCGCCAGCCGATGAGAATCCCGGTGACACCCATCACGGTGATGCCGATGCTGGAGTGGATGAGGCTCGAGAGGCTGCGGCCGACCAGCACCGCCGCCCGCGACACCGGCAGCGACTTCAGCCGGTCCACGATGCCCTTCTGGAGGTCGTTGGTCAGCCCCATCGCGACCACGGCCGACGCGAACACCATGGTCTGCACCATGATCCCTGGCAGCAGGAACTCCTTGTAGCCGATGTCCGTGCCGGGGACGTTGATGGCCCCGCCGAAGACGTAGGCGAACAGCACCACGAACATCACCGACTGGACGGTGACGTCCATCAGCATCTCGGGCATCCGCTTGATGTGGATCAGGTTCCGCCACACGACGGTGAGCGACGCACCGAGCAGCGACGGTGGCGCGATCCGCGGTCTGGCCGTCCCGGTTGTATCGGTTGTCTCGATCGTCGTCATCGCAGGGCCTCCTCTGCCTCACGCTCTGGCTGGGGCTCCTCGCCACCTTCGACCTGACCCTCCTGCTCGGCCCGGTGGCCGGTCAGGTGGAGGAAGACGTCGTCGAGGCTCGGCCGCTTCAGGCCGAGGTCGTCGATGTCGATGCCGCTGCCCTCGAACAGGTGGCCGATCCTGGTCATGTCACCGAGCCCGTCCGCCTGGGCGGTCAGCCGGCGGGCCGAAGGCTCGACATGGACCTCGGGCGAGCAGGTCCGCATGAGCTGTTCGGCGCGCTCGAGGTCGTCGAGGTAGCGCACGGTGAGCACGACGCTCGCCTGGCCGGACTGGTCCTTGAGCTCGGTCGGCGTGCCCTGCGCGATCACCTTCCCCTTGTCGATGACGACGATGTCGTCGGCGAGCTGGTCCGCCTCCTCGAGGTACTGGGTCGTGAGCAGCAGGGTGGTGCCGTCGCGGACCAGGCCGCGCAGGACCTCCCACAGGTCGGTCCGGCTCCGCGGGTCGAGCCCGGTCGTCGGCTCGTCGAGGAAGAGGACCGGGGGCGCGGCGATCAGGCTGACGGCCAGGTCGAGCCGCCTGCGCATGCCGCCGGAGTAGGTCTTCACGGTCCTGTTCGCGGCCTCGGTCAGGGCGAAGCGCTCGAGCAGGGTGTCCGAGGCCTCGCGGATGTAGGCGCGCGACAGGCCGGCGAGCCGGCCGATCAGGCGGAGGTTCTCCCGGGCGGTCAGGAGCTCGTCCACGGTCGCGGCCTGACCTGTCAGGCCCATGCTCCGCCGCACCGCGTCGGGCTCCTTGATGACGTCGTGCCCGGCGACCCGGCCGGTGCCGCTGGTCGGAACGCTCAGCGTGGTGAGCATCCGCACCGTGGTCGTCTTGCCGGCGCCGTTCGGGCCGAGCATCCCGAGAACGGAGCCCTCGGGCACGACGAAGCTGACACCGTCGACCGCGGTGTGGTCGCCGAACCGCTTGACCAGGTCGATCGCCTCGACGGCGGGGGTAGCACTCATGCGCCTACCCAATCACCCGGCTCCGACAGTTTCGACCGGTTTTCCGTATTCCGCGACCCGCACAGACGCCGAGCGCCGCCCAGGCCGTGATGGCCCGGACGGCGCTCGATGGTCTCGACCGGCTCGACCGGCGGTGACCGGTGCCGGCTCGCGCCGGCGTGGTCGAGTATCCGGAGGGTCAGTGGCCGTGACCGTGGCCGTGCCCGGCACCGCCGGCGGCCTCGTCCTCCTCCTCCGGCTTGTCCACGACCAGCGTCTCGGTCGTGAGCAGCATGCCGGCGATGGAGGCGGCGTTCACCAGCGCGGAGCGGGTCACCTTGACCGGGTCCAGCACGCCCTGGGCGACCAGGTCGCCGTAGACGCCGGTGGCGGCGTTGTAGCCGTTGCCGACGCCGGCCTCACGGACCTTGGTGACGATGACGTACCCGTTGTCGCCGCCGTTCTCGGCGATCCAGCGCAGAGGCTCGTCGGCCGCCTTGGCGACGATCCGGACGCCCATCGCCTCGTCAGCGGTCAGGCCGAGGTCGTCCTTGAGCACGGAGACCGCGTGGACGAGGGCGGAGCCGCCACCGGCGACGATGCCCTCCTCGATCGCGGCGCGCGTCGCGGAGACGGCGTCCTCGATGCGGTGCTTCTTCTCCTTCAGCTCCACCTCGGTGGCGGCGCCGACCTTGATCACGCAGACCCCGCCGGCGAGCTTGGCCAGGCGCTCCTGGAGCTTCTCGCGGTCCCAGTCGGAGTCGGTGGACTCGATCTCGGCCTTGATCTGCCTGACGCGCCCGTCGACCTCTGCCGCGTCGCCCGCGCCCTCGACGATGGTCGTGTTGTCCTTGGTGATGACCACACGACGGGCCCGGCCGAGCACCTCGAGCCCGACCTGGTCGAGCTTGAGACCGACCTCGGGAGCGACGACCTGGCCACCGGTCAGGGTCGCGATGTCCTGCATCATCGCCTTGCGGCGGTCACCGAAGGCCGGGGCCTTGACAGCGGCGGCGTTGAAGGTGCCGCGGATCTTGTTCACGACGAGGGTCGACAGCGCCTCACCCTCGACGTCCTCGGCGAGGATGAACAGCGGCTTGCCGGCCTGGATGACCTTCTCCAGCAGCGGGAGCATCTCGGAGATCGCGCTGATCTTGCCCTGGTGCAGGAGGATGTAGGCGTCCTCGAGGACGGCCTCCATGCGCTCGGGGTCGGTGACGAAGTAGGGCGAGATGTAGCCCTTGTCGAACTGCATGCCCTCGGTGAAGTCGAGCTCGGTGCCCATGGTGCTGGCTTCCTCGACCGTGATCACACCGTCCTTGCCGACCTTGTCGAAGGCCTCGGCGATCAGCTCACCGATGTGGGAGTCACGCGAGGAGACGGTGGCGACGGCCGCCATGTCCTTCTTGGAGTCGACCTCACGCGCGGCGTCACGCAGGGCGTCGCTCACGGCCTCGACGGCGAGGTCCATCCCGCGCTTGAGGCCCATCGGGTTCGCGCCGGCAGCAACCGAGCGGAGACCCTGGTGCACCATCGCCTGGGCGAGCACCGTGGCGGTGGTCGTGCCGTCACCGGCGACGTCGTTGGTCTTGGTCGCGACCTCCTTGGTGAGCTGGGCACCAAGGTTCTCGAACGGGTCGTCGACCTCGATCTCTCGGGCGACCGTGACACCGTCGTTGGTGATCGTGGGGGCGCCCCACTTCTTGTCGAGGACCACGTAGCGGCCCTTGGGGCCGAGCGTCACCTTGACTGCGTTGGCGAGAGCGTCGACGCCACGCTCGAGCGCGCGACGTGCGTTCTCGTCGAACTCAAGAATCTTCGGCATGGGGAATGGTTTCCTTCCGGAAGGGGTCTTGAATGCCACAGCCCCAGGGGCCCGAACGAGTCAGGCCGCCCGGGGCGGTGTCACATTTCAAAGCGACTCAGGACACGTCATCCAATGACGGCGAGAACGTCGCGCGCGGAGAGGATCAGGAACTCCTCACCGGAGTACTTCACCTCGGTGCCGCCGTACTTGCTGTAGATGACCTTGTCGCCGACGTTGATGTCCATCGGGATGCGCTCGTCACCGTCCTCGTTGAAGCGGCCGGGACCGACGGCGATGACCTCGCCCTCCTGCGGCTTCTCCTTGGCGGTGTCCGGGATGACCAGGCCGGAAGCCGTGGTCTGCTCGGCGTCGAGCGGCTTGACGACGATGCGGTCCTCGAGCGGCTTGATGTTGACCGACACGATGTCGACCTCCACTTTCTCGTATTCGAGAGGTTTCACTTGGCTGGAGCGATGCTGGGTGCTTGCTGGGCGTACGCCGTCGCGGGGGCCGCACGTCTCGCAAGCGCTGGCACCCTCGGGGTGAGAGTGCCAAATCTGAATCTATGACGCGATTAGCACTCGGTCAAGTCGAGTGCCAACGGTCGTACCTGCGACGATGGGTTCGTGGATCTCGACGCGTTCCGGTGGCTGCTCTCCCCCGACGGCCAGGCCCTGCTCAATCGGGCCACCGAGGTGTACGACGAGACGCACCACGACGCGATGCACGCACTGTCCACGCTGCGCAAGGGGACAACACCGGAGCACGCCGCGGCGGCCATGACCCAGGTCGAGCTCCGAGCGAAGGCGGCCGCCAAGTTCGGTGACCTCGCCGAGTCGATGTACTTCACCCCCGACGGCCTCGAGCAGGCCACCCGCCTCCGCGTCGCCGAGCACCGGGCCAGCCGGATCGCCTTCGCCGAGCCCTCCTCGGTGATCGACCTCGGCTGCGGCATCGGGGGCGACCTGGTGTCGTTCGCCCGCGCCGGGCTCACCGTCGCCGGGATCGACCAGGACCCGCTTCGCGTCGAGGTCGCCTCGGCGAACCTGGCGGCGCTCGGGGTCGGCGGTGCCGTCCAGGTCGCCGACGCCACCGCGCTCGACCTGTCCGGCTTCGGCGTCGTCTTCGCCGACCCGGCACGGCGTACCTCCAAGGGCCGGGTGTTCGACGTCGACAGCTACGCGCCGCCGTGGTCGTTCGTCGAGACGCTGCTGCGGCGCCCGGCGTGCGTGAAGGTCGCGCCCGGCATTCCCCACGACATCGTCCCCCACGGCGTGGAGGCCGAGTGGGTGAGCGACGAGGGCGACGTGAAGGAGGCGGTGCTCTGGTCGTCCGAGCTCGCCGACGCCCGCCGCCGTGCGACGGTGATCCGCCCGGCCGGCCTGGCCACCCTGACCGACGAGGACGACCCGGGCGAGCAGTCGGTGCGGCCGGTGCAGCGGTTCCTCTACGAGCCCGACGGCGCCGTGATCCGTGCGGGCCTGGTGACGGCCGTGGCCGCGGGGGTGCACGGCGGGCTGGTCGACGAGCACATCGCCTACGTCACCAGCGACAGCTCGTACAAGACGCCGTTCGCCCGGTCCTACGAGGTGCTGGAGCACCTTCCGTACAAGGAGAAGGCGCTGCGGGCGGCCCTCCGGGAGCGGAACATCGGCCGGCTCACCATCAAGAAACGCGGCGTGAACGTGGTCCCCGACGAGCTTCGTCGACAGCTGGCCCTCAAGGGCGAGGACGAGGCGACCATCGTGCTCACGCGTGCCCGGGGCAAGGGCGTCGCGCTACTGGTCCGCCCCTTCTGAGGTTCCCGGGTCCTTCTGGTACGTCGCGGGCGGAACCCCGACCACCTGCGTGAACGCCCTGGTGAGGTGTGCCTGGTCGCTGAAGCCGAGGTCGTGCGCCAGTGCGGCCCAGTCGACCGGCCTGCCCTGGTGCGCCGCGGCCGCCGCGTCGAGGATCCGGAACCGCTGGATCACCCACTTCGGGCCGATGCCGACGTACTCGGTGAAGAGCCGCTGCAGGGTCCGCAGGCTCGTGCCGGCGTGTTCCGCGAGCATCTCCGCCCGCACCAGGTCGGTGCGGCGCTCGGCCTCGCCGACGAGGTCGGTCACCTGTCGCGCGACCGGGTCCGGCTCCGGACGGAGCGACTCGAGGTAGTCCTCCAGCGCCGCCACGACCGCCTCGGTCTCGTGCCCGCCGAGGACCGCGGCGGCCACGGGACGGTCGTCAGCGCCCAGCACCTCCCCCGCCGGGCGGACCGTGCCCGCGAGGGCACCCACGCTGCCGCGCAGGAAGGGTCGGAACCCTGCAGGGTGGAACGCCGCTCCCAGGACGTGCCCGGAGCCGCGAAGGGTCCGGAAGAAGGGCTCCCGGGAGATCCCGTGGACGAGCAGCCGGCCCTCTTCCGCGGCGATGTGCACGCGAGGTTGCGGCACCACCTGCTGCCGGTACATCTCACCGGCTTCCCAGCGCACGAGCCAGTGGTAGTCGACGAACTCGGCCAGCGAGGCGCGCGGCGGCACCCGCTCGACCGAGAACACCTGCTCTGCCGCCTTCGGCCGGACGATCGCCTCTGGCCGTCCCCGTGGAGCCGTCACCACGTCAGCCTACTGTCGCGTTTGTTCAAGACCGGCAGGTGAACCGGCGCCTAGCGTCGAGCCCATGACCTACTCACACAAAGCGACCTGCAGGTTCACCGTCTCGTCCTGGTCGGAGAAGGTGTACGCCGACATCGACGGCGAGGGCACGACGAGCGGTGACCTGTACTACCCGAAGCGCGGGCTGACCCAGGCCGAGGTCGGTTACCGCTACACCGGCAACGTCGAGGGCACGTCGACGCTGACGTACCTGATCGCCTACAAGCCGGACGCGGCCCCGGTCCTCGGCCTCGAGCGGTTCGAGGGCTCGGTGGACGGGCACGAGGGCTCCTGCGTGTTCCGGCACGTCGGCAGCCAGGACGCGGGCTCGGTCTCGGCGCACCTCGAGGTGGTGCCGGGGATGGGGACCGGCGGCCTGGAGAACCTGCGCGGAGAGGCGGAGCTGACCATCGCGGGCCACAGCGACGACGGCTACGAGCTGGTGCTGGCCTACGACCTGTGATCCGGGAGAGGCCGTGCTGCCCTCGAGCTCTCCTGGCACCGGTCGCGGTCGTCGGGCGGAGCTCAGCCCCGGCGGCCCAGCGAGGCCAGCAGCTTCTCCTGCGCCGAGGCATCGGCCGGGACGTCGACCGGTGGGCCGATCGCGCCGTTCTTCCGCATCACCTCGCCCATCGCGTCGACCTGGGCCTGGACCTGCTCCACGTCCTGCGGGTCGATCGTCTCGTCCTGCCCGGTGGCGCGGGCCAGGTCCCACCCGTGGACCACGAGGTCGAAGCAGATGAAGCCGTCCACCGACTTGCCGAAGGTCGACCGGCCGAGCCGCCCGTCGTACTCCTCGGCCACCCTCGCCGGGTCCTCCAGGTCGGCCTGCATCTGGTCCCGCACGGCGGCGAACGCGGCCAGCGGGTCGTCGTCGACCGACGGGTGGTCGACGGCCGAGCGGCCCACGAGCGCCTGGAAGCGCCCGTGCGAGTCGACGAGGTGGCGGACGAGGTCACGCGCGGCCCAGCCCTCGCACGGCGACTGGTTGCCCCACGCATCGGACGGGACGGACTCGATCTTCCCGGTCATCGTCGTCGAGAGCCGGCGGTAGCGGTCGGTGACGTTCTCCATGACCCCGACCCTGCCAGACGACCGGCCACGGGTGTAGCCCCAAGCAGCGGCTGTTCGGAGGGTGCCTGGTCAGGAGGCCGGCCGCTCCGTGGTGGCCTTCAACCGGGCCAGGCCCTTCTCGAAGTCGGGGCCGACCATCTTGTCCATCGACGTGAAGATGCCCAGCACCTTCGTCATGAGCGTCTTGCTGCCGGTCATCGACCACGTGACGCGGGACCCCTCACCCTCCGGATCGATGACGAACACGGTGTCGTTGCGCGACTTCCACGGCTTCTCGAAGGTGAGGTCGATCCGCACCCTCGAAGGCTCGCTGGCGTCCGTGATCTCCATCCGGCCTTGGCCGGCCTTGCGGTTGCCCGACCAGCCGTAGACAGCGCCGGCACCCGCCTCGGCCCCGGAGTAGGTGCGCTCGAGCCCCGGGTCCAGGTCCTCCCACGGCGACCAGCTCCTCCAGTTGTGGAAGCTGGCGATCTGCTCGTAGATGCGCGCGGGCGGGGCGTCGATCGTCAACGAGCGCTCGACCGTGTACTTGTCGTCTCCCATGACCTGACCCTGTCAGACGAGCGGCCCCCGGTAAACCACAGAGGTCACCGCCTACGCCGGCTTCACCGGATGACGCAGGAGCGTGCGCAGCTTCTCCGGTGCGCTCCGTCGAGGGTCGCCGAGGTAGATCTCGTCGTGGTGTCTGCGTGGGCTGCCCGCTCGAGCTCCGTGTGCCGGGGTCGAGGTTCAACCACCGGTCTCTAGCAGCCGGTTCGGGCGACCCCGGAGACGGGGACCGGGAGCCGGCCGGGCGCCTTCGCCTTCCCGACGAGGACGTCTACGAGCGCGCGCATGGCCCCCGGGGTGTCGCCGTACAGGGCGATCTTCGCCTTGCCGGCGCGGCTGGCGCCGAGCACGTAGGGCGTGTCCATGCTGACCACGACGTCGGCACGCCGGGCAGAGCCTCCGTAGCCGACGAGCGCGACCGTCGTACCGGCCCCGGTGTCGAGGCCCGCCCGCTGGGCTGCGGCGTTGAAGCGGGCCACCGCGTCGCCGGGTCCCGTGGCTCGGACCGAGCGCCCGACGAGCCGGCCCTGACAGGGGCCGCCGGCCACGGTGACACCACCCGCGGAGAGGCGGTAGGACTCCGCCCTGCCACCGCCCGGCCGCCGGGTCACGGTGGGGCGCAGGTCCCGCTGGTGCCGGAGCAGAGCGACCTGGCGCGCCGCCGCCTGCTCGAGGCGGGCTCGCGAGAGGGCGCCGTTGCGCACCGCGCGGACGATCCCGTCGCGCGCCGCCGTGGCGTCGACAGGCATGAGCAGCACGTCGTTCCCTGCCCGGATTGCGCGTACGGCGGCCTCGGCGCTGGAGTACCTGCCGGCCACCGCCCCCATGTTCAACGCGTCAGTGACGACGAGCCCCCGGAAGCCGAGCTTGTCGCGCAGCAGCCCGGTGACCACCTTGCGCGACAGGCTGGACGGGACGCCGGGGTCCACGGCGCGTACGTCGATGTGGCCCACCATCACCGACGGGACGCCCTGCTCGACCGCCGCACGGAACGGCACGAGGTCGGAGCGCATCAGCCGGGGCAGCGACTTTCTCTGCACGGGCAGCGCGAGGTGGCTGTCGGTGGTGACCGAGCCGTGCCCGGGGAAGTGCTTCACGACGGGAAGGACCGCTGCCTTCTCGTAGCCGTCCACGGCGGCGTTCATCTGCGCGGCCACGAGGCTGGGCCCGCTGCCCGGCGACCGGGAGCCGATGGTCGGGTCCTGGGGCCCGGAGGTGACGTCCCCCACCGGCGCGAACACGGTGGTGAACCCGATGTCGACGAGCTCCGCGCCACTCGCCGCGGCGGCGGACCTGGTCAGGCCGGGGTCGCGCGCCGCACCCGCCGTCATGAACGTGGGGAACCGGGTCGCGTCACCCTTGACCCGCTCGACGATGCCGCCCTCCTGGTCGACGCCGACGAAGACCGGCCAGCGACGCCCTGCCGTGGCAGCCGCCTCCTGGAGCGTGCGGTTGCTGCGCCGGACCTGGTCCGTGCTCGCGATGTTCTCGCCCATCATGATCACCCCGCCGAGGTGCTGGCGGTTCACCAGCGCGGCCGGCGCCTTCGTGCCGGAGTACCTCGCGACGATCACCTGGCCGGCCAGATGGGGCAGCGTCATCGTCGAGACCATGCGGCGTGCCGTCCGGACCTCAGCCGCCGTGACGCCCCAGCCGGTGCTTTCCGCCTGCGCGGGTGCCTTCGCGATGCGCTTGGGTGGCACATCGGAGGGTGCACTCGAGGACGACGGGGAGGAAGGGCTCTTCGGGGCGTTCGCGAGGACCCCCTTGGCGCCTTCGTCCGACGACTCCTGGTCGCCCGTGCAGGACGAGAGGGACGCGGCGAGGCACAGGACGGCCGAAAGGGCCGCGACGCCGGTGGCTCTGCTCGTGATCATTCGGGCGATTCTCCCAGACGTACTCAAGTGGCGATGACGACCGCGGACCGGCCCGGCAGCTCGACGGCCCCGTCCTTCACCGACACGTCGGGCTCCCAGCTCAGGACGACCTGCCCGTCGACGTCGAAGGTGCGCGGCTCGTCGGAGAGGTTCACCGCGACCTGGTGCGCACCGCGGCGGACGAGCAGCGTACGCAGGTCGACGTCGTGGTCGGCATGGACCCGGTCGAGGCGACCGTCACGCAGGTCGGGCCGCTCGCGGCGGAGCCGGATCAGGTCGCGGTACCACGCGAGCAGCCGGGCGTGGGGGTCGCGCGCGGGCTCGGACCAGTCGAGCCGTGAGTCCTCGAAGGTCTGGGCGCTCTGCGGGTCGGGGACCTCGTCGCGGTCCCAACCGTGCTCGGCGAACTCCGAACGCCGGCCCTCGCGAACCGCCCCACCCAGCTCAGGATCGGTGTGGTCGGTGAAGTACTGCCACGGTGTCCGGGCGCCCCACTCCTCCCCCATGAACAGCATCGGGGTCCAGGGCGCGGTCAGCAGGATCGCCGCACCACAGGCGAGAAGGCCGGGGTCCAGGCTCGCCGACAGCCGGTCCCCCACCGCGCGGTTGCCGACCTGGTCGTGCGTCTGCAGGGACGCCACGAAGCGCCATCCGGACAGGGTGCTCCTGTCGACGGGACGCCCGTGCGGCCTGCCGCGGAACGACGACCAGGTGCCGTCGTGGAAGAAGGGGGTGCCCATCACCTTCTGCAGTGCCCCGGGCGCCGCGAAGTCGGCGTAGTACCCCTGCGTCTCGCCCGTCAGCGCGACGTGCAGCGCGTGGTGCACGTCGTCCGCCCACTGGGCGTGGAGGCCGAGACCGCCGACGGCGTCGCCCTGCCCGCGCGGGGTCACGGTCCGCGGGTCGTTGCGGTCCGACTCCGCGATCAGCCACAGGCTCCTGCCCTCGGCCTCGGCAAGCGCGTCCACCTCCTGCGACATCTCCTCGAGGAGGGGCAGCGCCCGGCCGTCGTGCAGCTCGTGCACGGCGTCGAGCCTCAGGGCGTCGAGGTGGAAGTCGCGCAGCCACTGGCGGACGTTGTCGAGGACCCATCGCCGCACCGGCTCGCTGTCGGGGGCGTCGAGGTTGAGCGCGTCGCCCCAGGGGGTCGCGTGCCGGTCGGTGAGGTAGGGCCCGAACTCGGCGAGGTGGTTCCCGTCCGGACCGAGGTGGTTGTACACCACGTCGAGACAGACCCCGAGCCCGCGGGCATGCGCGGCGTCCACGAAGCGCTGGAGAGCCGCCGGTCCGCCGTACGGCTCGTGGACCGCGAACGGCGCGACGCCGTCGTACCCCCAGCCGTGCCGTCCGGGGAACGGCGCGAGCGGGAGCAGCTCGACGAGCGTGACACCGAGGTCGGCGAGGTGGCCGAGCCGCCCGATCGCCGCGTCCAGCGTGCCCTCGGGGGTGAACGTGCCGACGTGCAGCTCGTAGATGACCGCGCCCTCGAGCTCGACACCGGCCCAGCCGTCGTCGCCCCACGCGTGCGCGGCCGGGTCGAACAGCCGGGACCAGCCGTGCGGACCGTCCGGGAGCCGCATCCCCCGCGGGTCGGGGCGGGGGTCGCCGCCGTCGAGGGAGAAGGCGTACGTCGTGTCCGGCGCCGTCTCGACGGAGACGTGCCACCACCCTGCGTCGTCGCGGCTCATCCGGTGCGACCCCTCGGGCAGGACGAGCTCGACCTGCCCGGCGTACGGCGCCCACACGGCGAACTCACGCATGTCCACGCTCCTCGTTGTCAACGGGCGACCAGCAGGGCAACGGGCAGGTCCGCGAACAGCTCACCGCAGGCAACCTCGCCCGCGGCGACGACCCGTCCGGTGAGCTCGTCGCGCCACGTCCCCTCGGGCAGCGTCACGGTCTCGTCCCGCCAGCCACCCGCCGCCGCCAGCCGGTGCGGTGCCCGGGTCACGACGCAGGCGACCTGTCCTGCCCTGACGAAACCGACCGCGTGCTCGGTCGACGAGGGCAGCGGCTCGTACGTGCCCTGGTCCCCGAAGCAGCCGGGCAGCTCCCGGCGCACCCGCAGCGCGCGGGAGGTGACCAGCAGCTTCTCGTCGTCGAGGTCCGCGGGCGCCTCCTGCTCGAGCCCCGAGAGCCGCTGCTCACGCGCGTCGTAGTCGACCTCGCGGCGGTTGTCGGGGTCGACGAGTGACAGGTTCACCAGCTCGCAGCCCTGGTAGGTGTCGGGGACGCCCGGCAGCAGAAGCTGCAGCAGCTTCTGCCCCAGGACGGTGGCCCGGATGGCGTGCCGGTTCACCTCGACCGTCTCGTCGACCACGTCGCGGAGCTGGCCGGGGCTCAAGGCCTGGTCGGCGAAGGCGAGGACCCGCGCTTCGTACGCCTCGTCGCCGTCCACCCACGCCGTGAGCTGCTTGGCCTCGCGGACCGCCTTGGTCAGGTACTCGTGCAGCCGCTCCTGCGAGATCTCACCGACCCCGACCATGGTCTGCCAGAGCAGGTGGGCCGTGGGACGGTCGATGACGAAGGCGTCGGCCGCGTCGCCGAAGGCCTTCGAGCAGCGCTGCCAGGACTCGGTGTCGCCGGCGACGGCGATGAGCCGGGCGCGGACGTCCTCGCTGCGCTTGGTGTCGTGCGTGGACAGGGTGGTCATGCCGAGCGGCCAGTTCTGCTGCTGGTTGGCCGCCCAGTCGTGCAGGGCCTGGGGACTCGCGTGGTCGAGGACGGACGGGTCGCCGCCGACCTCGTTGAGCGCCACCAGCCGGTGCCACCGGTAGAACGTGGTGTCCTCGATGCCCTTGGCCATCACCGGACCCCAGGTCTGCTGCAGCCGGACAGCGAAGTCGACGGCTGGGCCCTCCTGCTGCTCGGCGGTGGCGAGGGCGTGCAGCTCCTCCAGCTCGGGCCGCAGGTCGGGCCGGGCGTCGACCGCCTCGTCGAAGGCGGTCTGCAGCCGTCTGCGTGCCAGCGGGGACAGCCGCTTGTCGGGGTGGATGTAGGCGCGGTAGACGGCGCCGGCGACGAGCAGCTCGACGACCGCCGCCTCGAGCCGCTCGGGATCGCGGTCGGGAAGCGCCTCCCGCGCCCGGCGGGTCAGCCGCTGCACCTCGGGGCCGAGGATCTCCAGGACCACCTCGCGCTTGGCCCGTCCCACGGAGTACTCCACGTCGGGGTGGCCTCCGGCGTCGATCCAGGCCTGGTCGAGCACCGGAGCGGCCACCGGGTCGACGAGCGCGGTCGAGACGGCCTGCATCGCGTCGTACCCGGTCGTCCCGTCGCAGGCCCAGGATGCAGGGAGCCTCTCCCGGCCCTCGAGGATCTTCTCCACCCAGATGCCGGTGCCGGGCCGGGTGGCCGCACGCAGCTGCTGGAGGTACCCCTCCGGGTCGGCCAGGCCGTCCGGGTGGTCGATCCGGAACCCCTCGATCACGCCGCTGCGGTTCAGGTCGAGGAGGAGCCGGTGGGTCGCCTCGAACACGTCCGGGAGCTCGACGCGCACCGCGATCAGCTGCGCCACGTCGAAGAACCGGCGGTAGTTGAGCATGATGTCGGTGTCCCGCCAGCTCGCGAGCTGGTAGTGCTGGCGCTGCAGCACGTCGGACACGTCGTCGCCCTCGGTGCCCAGCGCGACAGGCAGGACGTGGTCGAAGTAGCGGACGACCTGCTGGCCGTCGTACTCGTCGAGGGTGACCTCGCCCGCGTCGAGGGCCTCCTGCAGGCCGCTGCCCAGGATCGGCAGGCCGATCCGCCCGCCGCCGGCCTTCCAGTCGACGTCGAACCAGTGCGCGGTCTCGGCGTCCCGGCCGTCGCGCAGCACCTGCCACAGCGGGGCGTTGGTGTACTCCGGCGCCACGAACGCCATGTGGTTGGGCACGACGTCCACGACGATGCCGAGCCCGTTCTGACGCGCGGTCTCGGAGAGCGCGACGAGTCCCGCCTCGCCTCCGAGGGCTTCGCTCACGCGGGTGTGGTCGACGACGTCGTACCCGTGCATGGAGCCCTCGACCGCCTGCAGAACCGGCGAAAGGTACAGGTGCGACACACCCAGCGAGGCAAGGTAGGGGATCCGTTTCCGGGCGTCGGCGAACGTGAACCCCGCGTGCATCTGCAGCCTGTAGGTGGCGGTCATAAGAAAGGCTCCCACTCCCCCTCGTGCCGCAGGGAGGACTTGCGGCAACGTGTACGGCAACCGGGCCGGCTGCCCGGTCACGGTTCCCCGACGCGAAGAACGAAAACCCCCGCGGGGCCGCGCTACCTTGAGGGTGTGATCACACTCGAGCGCGTCGTCGTGGTGGACAAGCCGGTCGACCGGGTCGCCGCCTTCCTGTGCGACTTCACGACCACCAACGACTGGGACCCGGGGACCGTCCGCACCGAGCGGACCGAGGGCGACGGCGGCCCGGGAACGGTGTACCGCAACATCTCGCGGTTCGCCGGACGCGAGACCGAGCTCACCTACGTGGTGGAGGAGCTCGCTCCGGGCGAGCGGATCACGCTCCGCGGCGAGAACCGGACCGTGGTCGCCCACGACACGATGACCTTCCGCGGCAACGGCGAGACCGCCGAGGTGACCTACCTCGCGGAGTTCGAGTTCCGGGGCATCGCCCGGCTCCTCGAGCCCCTGCTCCGGCTCCCCATGAAGAAGCTGGGCGACGACGCGGAGCGGGGCATGCGCGAGGCGCTGAACCGCCTCTGACGTAGCCGTCCCCTGCGCCGACGGGCTACCCCAGGTTGGCCCTCTCCGCGCCGATGGTGGTGTCGTCGCCGTGGCCGGTGTGCACGACGGTGTCCTCGGGCAGGGCGAACAGCTTCCCCCTGATCGACTCCACGATCGTGTCGTGGTCGCTGAACGAGCGTCCGGTCGCACCCGGCCCGCCGTTGAACAGCGTGTCGCCGGTGAAGACCTGACCGAGCTCCTCGGCGTAGAAGCAGACCGCCCCTGGCGCGTGCCCCGGCGTGTGGATGGTCCGCAATCGGGTGCCGGCGACCTCGATCACCTGCCCGTCCGCGAGGTCGACGTCCCACAGCTCCCCGGGGTGGGTCAGCTCCCACACGGGACGGTCGTCGGGGTGCAGGAAGATCGGGGCCCGCGTCTCGGCGCGCAGCTTCGGCGCCATCCGCACGTGGTCGTCGTGCGCGTGGGTGCACAGGATCGCCTTGACGATGCGGTCCCCGACCAGGTCGAGGATCGGCCCGACGTCGTGCGGCGCGTCGATCACCACGCACTCGGCGTCGTCACCGACGACCCAGATGTTGTTGTCCACGTCGAAGGTCTCGCCGTCCAGGCTGAACGTGCCCGAGACGACCGCGTGGTCCACTCTCGTTGCCGGGGTCGCCATCAGAGCACCACCACCGAGCGGAGCACGTCGCCGTGGTGCATGCGCTCGAACGCCGCCTCCACGTCGTCGAGGTCGATCTTCTCGGTGACGAACGCGTCGAGGTCGAGCCGTCCCTGCTGGTAGAGGTCGACCAGCATCGGGAAGTCGCGGCTGGGCAGGCAGTCGCCGTACCAGCTCGACTTCAGCGCACCTCCGCGGCCGAAGAAGTCGAGCAGCGGGATGTCGGGCACCTTCATGTCCGGCGTCGGAACGCCCACGAGTACGACGGTCCCGGCGAGGTCGCGCGCGTAGAACGCCTGCTTCCACGTCTCGGGCCGACCCACCGCGTCGATCACGACGTCGGCGCCGAACCCGTCGGTGAGGGCCTGGATCGCCTCGACCGGGTCCTTCTCCGTGCTGTTCACGGTGTGCGTGGCGCCCATGTTGCGCGCCCACTCCAGCTTCCGGTCGTCGATGTCGACGGCGATGATCCTGCTCGCGCCGGCCAGCCGGGAGCCGGCCACCGCGGCCGAGCCGACCCCGCCGCAGCCGATGACGGCGACGGACTTGCCGCGGCTCACGTTGCCGGTGTTGATGGCGGCGCCGAGCCCGGCCATCACCCCGCAGCCGAGCAGGCCCACGGCCGCGGCCGACGCGGTCGGGTCGACCTTGGTGCACTGGCCGGCGTGGACCAGCGTCTTCTCGGCGAAGGCGCCGATGCCCAGGGCCGGGGAGAGCTCGGTGCCGTCCTCGAGGGTCATCTTCTGGGTGGCGTTGAACGTGCTGAAGCAGTACCACGGCTCACCGCGGTTGCACGCGCGGCAGTCGCCGCACACGGCACGCCAGTTGAGGACCACGAAGTCGCCGGGTGCGACCGAGTCGACGCCCTCACCGACGGACTCGACGACGCCTGCGGCCTCATGGCCGAGGAGGAAGGGGAACTCGTCGTTGATCCCGCCCTCGCGGTAGTGGAGGTCGGTGTGGCACACGCCGCAGGCCTGCACCGTGACCACCGCCTCCCCGGGGCCGGGGTCGGGGACGTTGATCGTCTCGACGCCCACGGGAGCCCCCTTGGACCTGGCGACGACTGCGCGGACCTGCTGCATGTACCCCTCCAACTTCGATCGACGGTCGGTGCTCGCCCGCCACCCTACTCACCGGGAGAAGAGCCACCCGGTGGCGACGAGGTAGGCGGCGACCAGCAGGAAGCCGAGCGGTCGCGGGAGCGTGCCGGTGCGGCGCCCCGCGAGCAGGAGCAGCGGGAGCACGACGGTCGCGATGCCCACCGTCAGGACCGGCGCCTCCTTCCCGACCGCCAGCGGCCGGACCATCGCGGCGAGCCCGATCGAGACCGTCGCGTTGTAGGCCACCGAGCCGACCGCACCGGCGAGCGCGATCTCCGTGACACCCCGGCGGTGCGCCGCCCAGACCAGCGCCAGCATCTCGGCGCTCGTCGCGAGCGCGAGGACGGTCAGCCCGATGACGGACTCGCTCACGTCGAGGACGTCGACCAGCCCCTGCGCGCCGTTCACGGCGAGGATCCCACCGAGGACCATGCCCACGAGCCCGAGCACGACGAAGAGCAGGGCCCGCGACGGCTCCCCTGCCTCGCTGGGCGTTCCCCCCTCACCCTTCTCCTGGGCCTCCTCGGCGAGCTCGGCCATCTCCCCGATCATCGGCGGCTCCTTCTCCCGCTGCCAGACCCAGGTGACCCCCGCGACGTAGGCGACCACGAGCAGCGCCCCTTCGAGCCGGCTCAGGACGCCGTTCCACAGGAACAGGACCGTGAGTGCGCCGGCCACAGCCGCTGCTGCGGCGTACTCCATCACCCGCCTGCCGACGGGCAGCGGGCGCAGGAGCGCGGCGAGCCCGATGGTGAGGGTGAGGATCACCAGGTTGGCCCCGATGGCGTCGCCGGCAGCGAGGGCGGGATGGCCCTGGCCGGAGGCGAGCATCGCGGTCACCGCCTCCTCCGGCTCCGCACCGGCGAGGAGCACCCCGAGCGCCAGCACACTGACACCGAGCCGGGAGGCGGCGGTGCCGACGTGCTCGGCGAACGCCTCTGCACCGGCGGTCAGGGCCACCGCGCCGAGGACGAGCAGCGCGACGGAGATCAGGAAGGTCAGCACAGGCCCATCCTCCCGTGTCGCGGAACGCATCTGATCGGGATGCAACTGTTCTGGGCGGTTTCGCGTCTTGGGGGCAGGAAACCGGAGAGGATGGTGGGCGCACAGTGCAACTCGTGGTCGAGACGGGAGCGGTCGAGGGCATGGAACGGGCCGCATCGTCGACAAAGGACATGGAGTTCGAGGCGTACATGGCTGCCCGGCAGCCGAGCCTCCTCCGCACGGCCTACCTGCTCACCGGCGACCGTCACAGCGCGGAGGACCTGGTGCAGACGGCCCTCGCCAAGCTTTACCTGTCGTGGGACAAGGTGCAGCGGCGGGAGCTGGTCGACGGGTACGTCCGCCGGATCATGGTCAACGAGAACAACTCGCTGTGGCGACGCGCGTGGAAGCGCAAGGAGGTCGCCACCGACGAGGTTCCCGACCACGGGCACGTGATGGACCGGCACGACTACGGCGAGAGGTCGGCGCTGTGGGACTTCGTGCAGACACTGCCGCGCAAGCAGCGAGCGGTGATCGTGCTCCGCTACTACGAGGACCTCAGTGAGGCGGAGGTCGCCGACATCCTCGGCATCTCCGTCGGCACCGTGAAGTCCCAGGCAAGCCGCGCCCTGGCGTCGATGCGGCAGCGCGTGAACACCCAACCGATGCTTTCCAAGGACGGGGAGGAGGAGCGATGAGCAACTTCGAGAAGGACCAGCTGGTCCGCGAGCTCCAGGATCGCTCCCACGACGTAGGCGGTCACCCGATCGACTTCAACAGCGTCCGGCAGAGTGCCAGGAGGATCAGGCGTCGCCGGAACTGGGTCAGCGGCGCGGTTGCCGCGATGGTGGCCGCCGTGGCCATCCCGTCGGGCCTGGCGGTGAGCAACAGCCTCACCACAGCCGAGGGCCCGAACGGCGACTCGCCGGTCGCGGGCAGCCCCGACAAGCCGGCGCTCCTCACCCTGAACGGCCTCGAGCGCGGCGACGACCCCAAGAGTCGACTACCTCGACCGTCGCGACCTCGTCGCCGCCGACGGTTCCGTCACGCGGCTGGACGGCGTGTACCGGGCGATCACCCCCTACGCGGTCGGCTGGCTGGCCATGGGCTTCGACGGGAACCAGGTGTTCCTCGATTCCGACGGGCGCACGGAGCGGAGCCAACCGGGCTCCGACTTCGTCGTGAACGCGGCGGGGAGCCAGGTCGCCTACGTCAACGCCACGGAGGGCGTCCAGGACGGGCCGAAGCTGGTGCTCGCCCCCACCATGGGGTCCGAGAGCCTCAAGCAGCGCCAGCCTGTCCCTGCCGACGCGCGCCCGGTCGGATTCCTCGACGACGACACGGTCGTGTACCGCACCGAGGGTGAGCAGCCCGAGACGTTCGTCACCTCGTTCGACGGAACGGAGAAGGGGGTCCCCGGCCTGATGGGGGCGTCGGGGGTCTCGGAGTCCGGCCTCATCGCGGGCATGACCAAGTCGATGGTCGACGGTTCCTGCTCCGCCGTGGTGCGGGCCGAAGGGTTCGAGCAGCTCTGGGAGACATGCGACTTCGCCCTCGGGAAGTTCAGCCCCGACGGCCGGCACGTCATCGGCACGGACGCGTATGGCGACGGCGCAGGCAGCCGCAGCGTCGCGGTGCTCGACGCGCGCACCAGCGACGTGGTGGTCGACTTCGAGCAGGGCCGTGACACTCAGATCCTGCTCGGCCAGATGGTCTGGGAGGACAACGAACACGTCCTCGCCACGGTCGCCGAGGGCACCGAGTGGCGGATCATGCGGTTCGGCCTCGACGGGTCCATGGAGGCCGCGACGGATCCGGTACCCACTGAGGACATCTTCGGCGACTTCCCGCTCTGGTTCTCGACGCAGCCCTGACGGTTCCCCAGGCGGGAATCATCTCCCCGCCCGAGTCGTTTCTGGTGTTACACCTGTAACGGTGTAATCACCTTGGAGGGGCCATGGAACCCATGGAGCACGAGGCGCTCGACGCCTACTCGAGCCTGGTCACCGGTGTCGCCGAGGCGCTCACCCCACGGGTGGCGTCGCTGCGGGTACGTCGGACCGGGCGCGGCCGCCGTGCGGAGTCGGAGGGCTCGGCGGTCGTGCTGTCCGACGAGGGGCACCTGATCACGAACGCGCACGTCGTGGGCGGCGCCGACGAGGGAGAGGCCAGGTTCGACGACGGGACCGTGGCCCGGGTCCAGATCATCGGGCACGACGCGCTCTCCGACCTCGCCGTGGTCCGCACCGACCGGCCCGTCCCCTCACCGCCGGAGTACGGCGACGCCGACAGGCTGAAGGTGGGGTCGCTCGTCGTGGCCGTCGGCAACCCGCTCGGGCTCGTCGGCAGCGTGACGGCGGGGGTGGTGAGCGGGCTGGGCCGCTCGATGCCGGCGCGCACCCGCTCCGCCACCCGCATCATCGAGGACGTCATCCAGACCGACGCCGCGCTCAACCCGGGCAACTCGGGCGGCGCGCTGGCCGACTCGCGGGGCCGGGTGGTCGGCATCAACACGGCGGTGGCCGGCATCGGGCTCGGTCTCGCGGTCCCGATCAACGCGACGAGCCGGCGGATCATCTACTCGCTGATGCACGACGGCCGGGTGCGCCGCGCCTACCTGGGGCTGGTCACCGCCCCCGCGCCGCTGCCACCGGCCTGGGCGCAGCGGACCGGACGGCCCTCTGCGCTGCGGGTGGCCGAGGTCGTTCCGGGCAGCCCTGCCCAGCTGAGCGGGATGGTCGCCGGCGACCTGGTCATCGCCGTCAACGGGACGGCCCTGGGTGACGCGCAGTCGCTGCAGCGACTGCTGCTCGACGACGCGATCGGGGCCAGGACCGAGATCACGGTGCTGCGCAACGGCGCGCTCGTGGACGTGGTCGCCAGGCCGTCCGAGCTCACCGACTGACGCCGCGCTGTCGAGCGAACGGCATCTGGCCAGCGCGCTGGGATAGTGTTGCCGGTCACAGCAGTGAACGTGCCGAGGAGGTGAGACCCACCTCCCATGTCGACTTCCGCCTCAGCGCTCTCCCGGTCCGTCATCGTCTCCACGCTCCGGGCCGCCGGCTGCGTCTTCGCCGAGGACGAGGCTCGCCTGCTCGTCGCCGCGGCACAGACCCCGGCCGACCTGGCCGCCATGGTGGACCGGCGAGCCGCCGGCCTTCCTCTCGAGCACGTCCTCGGCTGGGCGGAGTTCTGCGGGCTGCGGATAGCCGTGGACCCGAGGGTCTTCGTCCCCCGGCGACGGACCGAGCTCCTGGTCCGTGAGGCCGCCGACCTCGCCCCGCCCCGACCTGTCGTCCTCGACCTGTGCTGCGGCACCGGCGCGGTGGGCGCCGCGCTGGTAGTGGCCCTGGACGACGTGGAGCTGCACGCCGTCGACGTCGACCCCGCCGCCGTGCGTTGCGCCCGCCGCAACGTCGGCGCAGCCGGTGGTCAGGTGTACGAGGGTGACCTCTACGAGCCGCTGCCCGCGACGCTGCGGGGGCGTGTCGACCTTGTGGTCGCCAACGCGCCGTACGTACCCACCGACGCGTTCGGGCTGTTGCCCCCGGAGGCCCGGGTGCACGAGCCGCGGGTGGCGCTCGACGGTGGCACAGACGGGCTCGACATCCAGCGGAGGGTGACCGACGTGGCGCCGCTGTGGCTGGCACCGGGCGGGCACCTGCTGGTCGAGACGAGCGAGCGCCAGTCGCCCGAGACGGTCGGGATCTTCGCCCGCAACGGGCTGAGTCCCAGGGTCGCGCGCTCCGCCGAGCTGAACGCGACCGTCGTCATCGGAACCAGGCCGGTGGAGACGTCGGCGTGACCGGCCGTGAGCGGCCGTGAGCGGGCTCAGGCGACGACGGTGGTGATCGGCATCGAGGAGTCGGCCGGCAGGTCGAGGTCCGAGGCGGCACGCCCGCGAACCACCAGCTCCGAGCCCAGGGCAGCGACCATGGCGCCGTTGTCGGTGCACAGACCCGGCCGGGGCACCCGCACCCGAATCCCCTTCGCGGCCGCCCGCTCCTCGGCGAGGACCCGCAGCCGCGAGTTCGCGGCCACGCCGCCGCCGATGAGGATGTCGTCGATGCCGTGCGTGACGGCCGCGTCGACCGCCTTGCGGGTCAGCACGTCGCAGACCGCCTCCTGGAACGACGCGGCGACGTCCTCGACGGGCAGCGGCTGTCCCGTCCGCTCGTGCGCCTCGACCCACCGGGCGACGGCGGTCTTGAGGCCGGAGAAGGAGAAGTCGAACCGGTGCCGCTCCAGGTCGCGGCCCGAGGTGAGCCCGCGCGGGAAGTCGATCGCCACGCTCGACCCCGACCGGGCCGCCTTGTCGATGTAGGGGCCGCCGGGGAACGGCAGGCCGAGCAGCCTGGCGACCTTGTCGAACGCCTCCCCCGCCGCGTCGTCGATGGTCGCGCCGAGCGGCTCGACTCCCGCCGTGACGTCCTCGACCTTCAGCAGGGAGGAGTGGCCACCACTGACGAGCATCGCGAGGCACGGCTCGGGCAGCGGGCCGTGCTCGAGCTGGTCGACCGCGACGTGCGAGGCGAGGTGGTTCACGCCGTAGATCGGCTTGCCCAGCCCCACCGCGAGCGCCTTGGCGGCGGCGACGCCGACGAGCAGTGCCCCCGCGAGCCCCGGGCCGCTGGTGACCGCGATCGCGTCGACGTCGTACAGCTTCACGCCCGCGGTCTCGCAGGCGCGCTCGATCGTCGGCACCATCGCCTCGAGGTGGGCGCGGGACGCGACCTCGGGCACGACCCCGCCGAAACGGGCGTGCTCCTCGACGCTGGACGCCACGGCGTCGGCGAGGAGGGTGTGCCCGCGCACGATCCCGACACCGGTCTCGTCGCACGAGGTCTCGATGCCGAGGACCAGGGGGCCGTCAGCCATTCGGTCAGCACGTCGCTCAGGCATGGACACCGCCCTATTCTCCCCCGCCGCAGGCCGCACCCCGGAGGGGCCTTCGCATCACGAGGGCGTCGCTGCCGTCGCGGTAGTAGCGTCGCCGCCGGTCGATCTCCACGAACCCCTCCCGCGCGTAGAACGCGAGCGCGGCGTGGTTCAACGCACTGACCTCGAGAAGCATCCTGTCCACGCCGTCGGACCGCGCACGGTCGAGCGCCTGCTCGAGCAGGGCATGCGCGACGCCCTGCCGCTGCCGGGACGGGAGTACGGCGATCCGCTGCAGGTCCGCGACGTCGTCGGAGCGCATCGTCACGGCGTACCCGACGAGCTCCCCGTCCGACACGGCGACGACCGCCTGCCGCCCGGGCCCGGTGAGCTCTACCAGGACCGAGGCCACGGACCAGGCGTCGACCCCGAAGAGCAGCTCCTCGAGGGCGGCGACCGGAGCCACGTCCTGGGGGTTGGCGGGCCGCAGGATCACGAGACCCGCTTGGGCTTGTGCGGCTCCATCACGTCCGGGCGGCGCAGGTAGAGCGGCTCGGGGTCGTACAGCTCGGCCCGCTCGTCGACCACGACCTGGGCGAGCACGGCGGCCGTCGGGTTCTCCGGGCCGGCGGGGCTCGTGAAGGCCTGCGGGTAGAGCACGGCCCCGCGGCCCACGACCGGGCGGTCGGTGGCGACGTCGGCGGGCCGCACCACGTGCGGGCCGTCGAAGCGGGCGCCGTCGGCGTCGTAGCAGGCCCAGTAGACCTCCTTGCGGCGGGCGTCGGTCGCCACGTGGAACGGCCTCCCGTCCACCACGCCGGTGTCCACCGCCTCGGCGGCGAGGACGTCGAGCGTGCACACGCCGTACACCGGGATCTCGAGGACGGCGGCCAGGGTGCGCGCCGTCACCAGCCCGACGCGGAGCCCGGTGAAGGGACCGGGGCCGACGCCGACCGCGATCGCGGTCAGGTCCTGCCGGACGATCCCGGCCTCGGTGAGCACCGCCGCGATCTCCGGAGCGAGCAGCTCACCGTGCCGCATGGCGTCCACGGTGGTCGCCTCCGCCACGACGCGCTCGCCGTCGTGCAGGGCGACGGTGACGGCGGGGGTGGCGGTGTCGAAGGCGAGCAGCACGGGGTCGAGGTTACGCGAGCGTCTCCCGCAACCGGGAACCGAACCAACGCGAACCCACCGATGTCACCCGGACGTGCCGCGCGTCGTCATCGTCCAGGGGATCGTCGCCGCGGGCGCGGGTGATGGTGATCTCCAGGCGGGTGTCGGCAAGCCCCTCGGCGACGCCCTCGCCCCACTCGACCACGGTCACGGCGTCCTCGAGCGACGTGTCGAGGTCGAGGTCGTCGAGCTCGGGGATGCCGCCGAGCCGGTAGGCGTCCACGTGCACGAGGGCCGGGCCGCCCACGAGGGAGGGGTGCACCCGGGCGATCACGAACGTCGGCGACGTGACGGCGCCGCGGACCTGGAGACCCGCGCCGAGACCCTGGGTGAACGTGGTCTTGCCGGCGCCCAGGTCGCCACTGAGGATCAGCAGGTCACCCGCGCGCAGGACGGACGCGAGCTTCTCGCCCAGGGCACGCGCCTCCTCCGCGGACTCGGCGACCACCTCCACCGGCAGCAGCTTCGCCATCGTCAGGTCGGCGCCGGACCGTGCGACCTCGCCGTAGCCGAGGTGCTCCCAGAACCTGATCGTCTCCGGCAGCTCCGCACGGGCGGCGAGGGAGAGCCCGTCGTACCCGCGGGCGTGCGCGACGCGCTCAGCGGTGCCGACCAGCGCACCGGCCACGCCCATGCCCTGGGCGTCGGGATGGACCGCGACCCGTCGCATGCCGAGCAGGTCGCCGCATGGCTCGAGGAGCATGGCCCCGACTGCCTCGCCCCCGGTGACGGCCAGGAGGCCGCCGTGCTCGGCGAGCGCTCGCTCGACCGACTCGACGGTCTCGTCGGTAGCAGTGGCCGGCGGGTCGAGCGGCTTGCGGGCGCCGAACCCGGCATGGATGACCGCGACCACGTCGGACGCGTGCTCGGGTCCCACCTCGTGGACGGTGACCGCTCCCGCGACGAGCTGGTCGGTCATGAGGCGGCCGGCCCGATGTGGTTGCAGGCCTCCTTGATCATCCGCTCGAGCGCGGAGTTGACCTGGTCCCGCCGCTCGAGGATGACCATGTGCCCCGCGTCGAGGACCTCGATGAGCTGGGCGTTGGGGATCCGCGACGCCATCTTGCGGCTGTGCCCGATCGAGGTCAGGAGATCGTTCGTGCCGCAGATGATGACGGTGGGGACCTGCTCGAAGGCGTACAGGACGGCGAACTTGTCGAGCGTGTCGAAGTGCGGGAAGAACTCCGCGAGCACCTCGAAGGGTGTCTGCGAGAGCATCTCGTCGACGAACTCGACGTACGACGCGGGGACCTCGTTGCCGAAGGCGACCCGGCTCGTGACCAGGAAGCTCACGTCGGAGCCGGCGCGGCGGGCGCCGTCGACGAGGCCGGGCTTCCTGGCGAGACCCGCCATCACGCGCGGCGTGATCTGGCCCATCAGCCGGTCGGGCAGCAGTGGGACGAGCACTCGGTTCGGGCGGAGCCCGCCCGCGGTGGTCGACACCAGCGCGACCCCGACGACCCGCTCACCGAACAGCTCCGGGTGGTGCTCGGCCAGCGCCATGATCGTCATCCCGCCCATCGAGTGCCCGATGAGGACGACCGGACCGTCCGGGACGAGCTGGTCGATCACGGACTTCAGGTCGTGGCCGAGCTGGTCGATCGTGGCGTTCTCCTTGGACGAGCGCTTTGAGCGCCCGTGGGATCGCTGGTCGTAGAACACCATGCGCCGCTGACCCCTGAAGTAGGCGCGCTGGAAGTGCCAGCAGTCGAGGTTGAGGGCGTAGCCGTGCACGAACACCAGCGTCGGCTCGTCCTGGCCGACCCCGCGGATCCCGCTGGTCGAGCCTGTCGAGACCTCGTCGACCTGGGCGTGCAGGGCGACGCCGTCGTCTGCGGTGACGACCAGGGGCTCGGACCGGAACCCGCCGAACTCCACGTCGCGGTCTGCCACGCTCCGCTTCGAGCCGACGAGCCGCTTCTCGGCGAAGGCGCCCGCGACCGCACCGGCGGCGACGGTTCCGAGCGCCGCAGCCGCGATGCCGATGAGCCTTCTCCTCCGTGAGCTCACGAGCCACTCCCGGTGGTCGAGCCTGTCGAGACCCCGACGTACCGCCGTCTCATCCGACCTCCGATGCGCGTGACGATCTCGTAGGAGATGGTGTCGCACGCCTCGGCCCAGTCCTGAGCGGTGGGCTCGCCGTGCCGTCCGTTGCCGAAGAGTACGACGGGGTCGCCCGCCGCGGCATCGTCGTCCCCGAGATCGAGCACGAACTGGTCCATACAGATGCGTCCCGCGATGGTCCGGACGTGGCCCGCGGCGAGTACGGGCGCCTTGGACGACGCGTGACGCGGGATGCCGTCGCCGTACCCCATGGGGACCACGCCGATGGTGGTCTCCTTCTCGGTGACGTAGGTGTGTCCGTAGGAGACGCCGGAGCCCTGGGGGATGCGCTTGACGAGGGCGAGCCGCCCCTGGACGGTCATGGCGGGCACGAGCCCCAGCTCGGCCGAGGTCTGCACGTCCGGGATCGGCGAGAGGCCGTACGTCGCGATGCCGCAGCGCACGAGGTCGAACAGCGACGACGGGCGGGTGACCGCGCCCGCGGAGTTGCACAGGTGCCGGACCTCCGGGGTGAGGCCGGCTGCCTCGGCGACCTCGAGGGCCCAGCGGAACACCTTCTCCTGGGCGTCGTTGGCGGGGTCCTCGGGCTCGTCGCTGCTCGCGAAGTGCGACCAGATGCCGGTGACCCTGACGTCGCCCTCGACCTCGGCAGCCCGTGCCGCGGCGACCAGTTCCGGCCAGAGCTGCTCGGAGGAGCCGCCGCGGTTGAGGCCGGTGTCGACCTTGAGCTGGACGCGGGCGACCGATCCCGCGGCGTGGGCGGCGGCGCGGATCTCGTCGAGCTCGGCGACGGTGTAGGCGGTGACGTCGATGCCTGTCTCGATGGCCTGCCGGTAGTCCTCGCCGGGGACCGCGAGCCAGGTCAGGATCGGGCCGGAGTCCCCCGCCGCGCGCAGTGCCAGGGCTTCCTCCATCACCGCGACGCCGAGCCAGTCGGCACCCGCCTCACGCGCTGCTCGGGCCACCTCGAGCATGCCGTGGCCGTACCCGTCGGCCTTGACGACGGTCATCATCTGGCGTCCCTCGGCGTGCTGCTTGAGGGCCGCGACGTTGTGGCGGATGGCGTCGAGGTCGACGACGATCTCGGCGCGGGAAGCCCCTGGGACGGGCGACGGGGAGGCAGCGTTCATGGCCGGTCCATCTTCGCACCCAGGTGGGCTCAGGGGTGCGAGGGGCTGAGGAGCAGTCGGCACACCTCGGGCACGGCTGCCGCGACGTCGGGCGCGGTCACCGGGCCTCCATGTCCGGCGAGCTCGGCCGCGGCCCCGTGTACCCACGAGCCGACCGAGCCCGCGTCCAGCGGGTCGAGCCCTGCCGCCAGCAGCGCGCCACACAGGCCCGCGAGGACGTCACCGGAGCCCGCCGTCGCGAGCCAGGGCCCCCCGACGGTGGAGACCCTGACGTCGCCGTCGGGCGCGGCGACGAGCGTGTGCCTCCCCTTGAGGAGTACGACGGACCCGAACCGCTCCGCAGCCTGTCGCGCGAACCGGAGGGGCTCGGCCTCGATCTCCGCCCGCTCGACGTCGAGCATCCGGGCGAGCTCCCCGGCGTGCGGTGTCAGCAGGGCGGGCACGCCCATCGGCCCCGTGACATGGGTCAGCCCGTCGGCGTCCACGACGAGCGGCACGTCGTCCTCGAGGGATCGCTTGACCGCTTCGCCGGCGTCGGCTCCACCTCCGGACCCGACGACCCATGCCTGGACCTGCCCGGCGCCCACCACGACCTCCGGGTGCTGCTGCCGCACGAGGTCGGCCGCCTCGCCGTCGTACCTGACCATCCCGACGAGACCGCTCGAGGCGCCGGAGACGCAGAGCACGGCGGCGCCTGGGTACTGCTCCGACCCGGCGCGCACCCCGACCACGCCGCGGGTGTACTTGTGCGCGAAGGCATCGGGGCGCGGCAGCAGGGCAGCCACGTCCTCGGCCTGGAGCGCAGTGACCGCCGCACTGGGCAGGTCGAGCCCGATGTCCACGAGGTGCACCGCCCCGCAGGCGGCCGCGGCGGGGTCGATCAGGTGGGCGATCTTGTGGGTTCCGAACGTCACCGTCACCGTGGCTTCGACATGCGGGCCGTCGACCTCACCGGTGTCGACGTTCACGCCCGACGGTGTGTCGACGGCGACGAACGGGACCCGGCTGAGGGCCTCGACCAGGCGGGCCGCGTCGGGCCGGAGCGCTCCCTTCCCGCCGATGCCCACGATCCCGTCGACCACGACGTCTGGGGTCGCGGCCGCGGTCACGTCCGTGACGACGTGCCCGCCGGCCCGGCGGAGCGCCTCCAGGCCCGCTTGGTGTGCTTTGTCGGGGTTGAGCAGCAGGGCCTGGACGCCGACGCCGCGGCGGGCCAGCCTGGCTCCGGCGTACAGCGCATCTCCCCCGTTGTCACCTGACCCCACCAGCAGCAGGACCCTTCGTCCGTACGCGTCGCCCAGGAACTCCAGCACGGCGTGAGCGAGCCCCGCCGCGGCCCGCTGCATGAGCGCACCCTCGGGAAGGGATGCCATCAGCGTCGCCTCGGCCGTGCGTACCTGTTCGACGGTGTGAGCGCTGCGCATGCCCCTCAGGCTAGCCACTTGGTCGTGCGTCAGGCCTGTTCCACGGCTGCGAGGGTGCGTACGCCTTGTGCCGGTTGAACTGCGAGGCTGGGCCTATTCGGACAGGGCGGCGCAGATGTCAGTGCTCCTCCCACTCGCCTGCTGCAAAGTGAAGACCCCATTGGCATCCGCCGTGTAGACAAAGCGGCCCACGTACAGCGTGGTCGAGGGCCCCGCTGGCACGTCGGTGGGAAAGAGTATGAGGACGTTGTGCCCCATGGAGGTCACAGTGGACGACCCGTCGGCGTTGAGTTCGGTGTTTCTGACTGCCCCGTTCGACCTCGTCGAGAAGCTAGCCCCTGTCGCGAGATTCGTGAACGTCAATGCCGAGCCCGTCCCGGTCTCGAGTACCCGCACCACGTTGCCGTTCTGGTCCTCGAACGTCCTGGTGATCGTGTTGCCGCCTTCTCCCTCGATGCGCAGGTCGAAGCCGCAGGCGGTGCCGGCCGGCAGGTCGACGACAAAGTCCGGCTCGGCCGCAGTGGCCGGGACGACGCCGCCTACCAGAACTGCCATGCCGAGGGTCGCGCCCTGAAGAACCCGCCCGGTTCGGGAGTGAGTCTTGCTTTCCATGTTGATCCCCCGTGGTGTGTGAGAAGCGGTGGTCCTACGCGTATCTGGTCCCCACCTTGCGGTCGTGGTGGGCTCCGTCAGGAGGGCCGAACGTCCCGACTGTCGCCATCACAAGTGCGCACTGATCGCTCACTCGTCGGTGATATGAGTCGGCCATGTGCGCTCATGAGATGAATTCGGTGACACACTCTTCTTGGGAGGTGTCCACGATGGCTGAGGCACGGAAGAAGGCAGTCGGGCAACCGGCAGATCCAAGCGATCGCTACCGTCACCTTCCCGAGCCTGTCCGCCTCGAGGACACGGTCTCGACGAAGGACCCGGACCCCGCTCCGGACCCCGACTCAGGACGTGATCCCGAGCGCGACTTCATGCTGCGGTACGCCGGGTAGTCGTCAGGGCGCGTTGGCGCGCAGGCAGTCGGCCACGATCTGCTGGAACAGGGCCTCGATGTGACTGTCGTCGAGGCGTGCGGCTGTGGTCGCCGTGGAGGGCGAAGCTTCCGCGCCGGACGGCGTCTCCGCCGGTCTCGCACCCGACGCGCTGCCGGCCGCCTCGGGCGTCCCGGGTGGTGGGTGCTTCCCGAGCGCATGGGTGCCGGCGTGGTCGACCCGGAACCAGTACCCGTGCGGAGAGCAAAACAGGTACACCCCTGGCCGGGGCTGGGACACCCGCCAGCGGCCGTGGGTCACCATCCGGTGCGGGAACCGGGTCAACGGGCCGAGGTTCGCGACCCGGGTCTGCCCCGGCCCGCCGCCCTTCTCCTTCGGCGTGTAGGGCACCACGTGGTGCAGGTCGGACTTCCGGGCCCGGCCGCCGGAGTAGGGAAACACGCAGAACGGGGTGCGCACCACGATCTGCTCCCGGATCCGGGTCGGCACCTCCCAGGCATCCACGGCGGTGTCCTCGGCCAGGTCGATCACCGGCTTGAGCGTCACGTTGGTGTGCCGCAGGAACTCCTGGGCCTGCGCCACGGTGACCGGGCCGACCCCCTCCACCCGGGCCACCCCACGTCAGGATCGGCCAGCGACTCTCGGGACACGTGCACGTACAGAGTGGCGTGCGGCAACAAGCAGCCGCGGATCGATACCGGCCAGCCCCGGCTTCACGAAGGCAGCGAGATCACCGGACACCGTCCCAGCACCCCGACATGTCGGACACGCCTGCCGCACCGGCGTGGGATCGTCGGCGTCGTTGCGGGACGGATGCACATCACCCTCACCCACCAGCTCCAGTCCGTCGCGGACACTCTCCCCGTCACCGTCGCCGCCGCCGTCGTTTGCGGCGGAGCTCGTGACGATGCCGTCCTCGGCGCCGAGCCCGCCCAACAGCGAATCACCAGTCGCTGGACCGGTCGGGTCGGGCTCACCTGGCGCCGCGTCAGTCTGGTCGGGATCGGCCGCAGCCGGATCGGGAAGGCCCTCCGCGGCGTCGTCGAGGTTGACCACCGAGGCCAGCAACGCCAGCGCCCGGGCCGGAGTCGCCAGGATCCCGACCGCCTTGGACCGGCGCACGTCCACCGGGTCGGTGTCGCCCTGCATCGCCAGGATCTGCGCGATCCGGTCACACATCGCCACGAAGAAGATCACGTCCCCGGCCGTTGCCTTGGCCACCAACGTCTTCAGGCCGAACTCGTTCGACCGACCGGTCCGCACGAACTGCGCCAACGCCGCGGCCCGCCGCCGCTCCTCCGCCGCGGCCGGGTCCGCCTCGATGATCTTGGCCTCCACCAGCGCCACGAACCGCGCCCACGGCAACGACGCCAGGTACTTGGTGGTCGCCGCATCCACCCGCCGTGCCTGCTTCAGCTCCAGGTCAGCCGCATGCACCATCCGGGCCACCTCCCGCGCCTGCCACACCCGCGCGCCGCCGGCGAACACCGCCGCCCACATCACCGGATGCCGATGCCGCAGGTCCAGCGTGTCCCGCAGGTAGGCCGACGCCGCGACATGCCCCATCCCGACCAGCGCCCCGAACTCCGCGGCCGCGAACTCCGCCACCCGCGGCGTGCCTGGACCACCCAGTCGCTTGGCAGCCTCCAGACCCGGCAGCGCCCGACCCTGCGAGTCCACCGCGTCCCCGTTGTGCAGATCCGCCCAGTGCCCGGCCAACGCCAGCACCCGCGCTTCGGCCTCCAACACACCGCGATGCGCCTCGACCAGAGCGGCGCACGCCGCGTCTGCGTCCAGGTCAGCCACCCACGATGTATCGAACATGTGATCGAATATATGCCCACCCACCGACAGAAACCATGCGTGGACCAGACATTGTGGACAGGCCGGACGCAGGACATCGGCCAGCCCCGACATCGCAGGGTCACCCCCACCCGCGTGGACCGGACCGTCAGACCCGGCTATCCGTCCTGACGGGACCTTGATCGCCCTCGGACCAGCGCGATCAACACGACCGCGACGGCACCTGCCCCGGCAAGGAACGGTGCAGCCATCATCCCGAGCAGTGCCAGCGTGTCCGCGGGCGAGAGGGTGCACCCGAAGCCGATCCCCTCACATTGCTCGGGAGGCACGTCCTTGGACAGGACCAGGTATCCCAGCAGCACGATCGTCGCCGGCACGCCCCACAGCAGGCCCAGCACCCACGCGTAGGGCCTGACCCACCGGTAGGGCCTGACGCCGCTGCTCATCGAGGCGATCCGCCCGCGCCGCCCTCGAGGATGACGACCGCTGAGGCGATCCCCGCGTCGTGCGAGAGCGACAGATGCACGGTCTGGACACCCAGGTCGTTCGCACGCGCGAGCACGGTCCCACGGATCTCGAACTGCGGGTTGCCGGTCGACTCGCTCACCACCTCGGCGTCGAGCCAGTGCATGCCGGTCGGTGCCCCCAAGGCCTTCGCCAGCGCTTCCTTCGCGGCGAAGCGCGCGGCGAGCGAGGCGAGCGGCCGGTCCCGCTCCTGCGGGGTGAACAGCCGCTCACGCAGGGTCGGTGTGCGCTGCAACGAGAGTTCGAACCGGCTGATGTCGACCACGTCGATGCCGACCCCCACGATCACGGCTCGGCCTACTCGACCGTGACGGACTTGGCGAGGTTGCGCGGCTGGTCCACGTCGAGCCCCTTCGTCGTGGCGAGCTCGCAGGCGAACATCTGCAACGGGATGACCGACACCAGCGGCTGCAGGAGGGTCGGCACCTTGGGCAGCCGGACCAGCACGTCGGCGTACGGCGCGACCACGTCGTCGCCCTCCTCGGCGAGGACGATCGTGCGCGCGCCGCGGGCCCGGACCTCCTGGATCCCGCTGATCATCTTGTCGTGCAGGAAGTCTCGGCCCCGGGGCGGAACGACGCAGAAGACCGGAAGGCCCTTCTCGATCAGCGCGATCGGACCGTGCTTCAGCTCTCCCGCCGCGAACCCCTCGGCGTGGATGTAGGCGAGCTCCTTGAGCTTGAGGGCTCCTTCGAGCGCCACCGGGTAGCCGGCGTGCCTGCCGAGGAAGAGCACCGACCGCGCGCCCGCGAGCTCGCGGGCCAGCTCGTACACCGGCTCCGCGTCGTCGATGACCCGCTGGATCTTCTCGGGGGTTGCCTGGATGTCCTCGAGCACCTGGGCGATCTCGTCGCCGTACCTCGTGCCGCGCACCTGCGCCAGGTAGAGACCGAGGAGGTAGCAGGCCACGAGCTGGGTGATGAAGCCCTTGGTGGAGGCGACGCCGATCTCCGGCCCCGCGTGGGTGTAGATGACCGCGTCGGACTCGCGAGGGATCGTCGATCCGTTGGTGTTGCAGATGGCGAGGACCTTCGAGCGCTGCTCGCGGGCGTGCCGGATCGCCATCAGCGTGTCGGCCGTCTCCCCGGACTGGCTGATCGCGACGACCAGGGTGTCGCGGGTCAGGATCGGGTCCCGGTAGCGGAACTCCGAGGCCAGCTCGACCTCACAGGGAATACGGGTCCAGTGCTCGATGGCGTACTTCGCGACCAGCCCGGCGTAGAACGAGGTCCCGGACGCGATGACGACGATCTTGTCGATCTCGCGGAGCTCGTCCTCGCTGATCCGGATCTCGTCCAGCTGCAGCGCGCCCGCCTCGTCGTGCCGGCCGAGCAGGGTGTCGGCCACGGCGCGCGGCTGCTCGTGGATCTCCTTGCGCATGAACCAGTCGTAGCCGCCCTTCTCGGCCGCCGACAGGTCCCAGTCGACGTGGTACGGCTTCACCGCGACGGCGTTGCCGTGGAAGTCGGTGACCTCGACGTCCTCACGGGTGATGGTGACGACCTGGTCCTGGCCGAGCTCGAGCGCCTCACGGGTGTGCTCGATGAACGCGGCGACGTCGGAGGCGACGAAGTTCTCGCCCTCGCCGACCCCCACCACCAGCGGCGAGTTGCGGCGGGCGGCAACGACCTTGTGAGGGTCCTGCGCGTCGATGGCGACGAGCGTGAACGCGCCGTCGAGGCGGCGGCACACGCCCTGCATCGCCTCGGTCAGGCCGGCGCCGGACTCGACCGCGGCCTCCAGCAGGTGGGCGGCGATCTCGGTGTCGGTCTCCGACAGCAGGTCGTGCCCCGCCGCCTCGAGCTCGGCCCGGAGCACCGCGAAGTTCTCGATGATCCCGTTGTGCACCACGGCGACCCGGCTCTTCTGGCCGAGGTGAGGGTGCGCGTTGGCGTCGTTCGGCGCTCCGTGGGTGGCCCAGCGGGTGTGGCCGATGCCCGTCGTCGCCTCCGGGAGCGGGTGGTCCGCGATGGCCTTGTCGAGGTTCGCGAGCTTGCCCGCACGCTTGTCCGAGACGATCGTCCCGCCGTTCAGCAGCGCGATCCCGGCGGAGTCGTAACCGCGGTACTCCAGGCGCCTCAGACCCTCGATCACCACACCTTGGGCCTGCCTCGGTCCCACATAACCCACGATTCCGCACATGGGCCCTACCTTACGGGAGGGGCGATGACGGCCCCGGAGCGCAGCGCAGCCCGCGTGTGGCCCCGCACACGACCCCGCGCACCACGTCGCACAGGTCCCCGAACAGGACCCTGGCGGACCAGGTGTCGCGGCGCACCCGGGGCTGCGGAACAATGCCCGCCATGCCTTCCGCGCACTCGAACGGCGGCGACCGCGAGTCCTCGCCGTACGTCGAGCTCGACCGTGCCGCCTGGGCGGCGTTGGGTGCGGCAACCGAGCAGCCCCTGACCCCCGACGAGATCGAGCGGGTGCGCGGTCTCGGCGACGAGCTCGACCTCGACGAGGTGCAGCAGGTCTACCTTCCCCTGTCGCGGCTGCTGAGCCTCTACGTCAAGAGCGCCAGCGAGCTGCACCAGGCGCAGGAGGAGTTCCTCTCGCGGCCGCACCCGCCCCGGACCCCGTTCGTGATCGGGCTGGCCGGCTCCGTCGCCGTCGGCAAGTCCACCACCGCGCGAGTCCTCCAGCACATGCTCGCCCACTGGCCGGAGCACCCCTCGGTCTCCCTGGTCACGACGGACGGCTTCCTCCACCCCAACGCGGAGCTTCGTCGTCGCGGCCTGCTCGGTCGCAAGGGGTTCCCCGAGTCGTACGACAGGAAGGCCCTGCTCCGGTTCGTCATCGACATCAAGTCCGGCAAGGACGAGGTGGAGGCTCCGACGTACTCCCACCTCACCTACGACGTACTCCCCGACGAGAGGGTCGTGATCAAGCGCCCCGACATCGTCATCATCGAGGGCCTGAACGTGCTCCAGCCGGCCCGGGTGCGCGAGGACGGACGCACGGGCCTGGCCATCAGCGACTTCTTCGACTTCTCGGTGTACGTCGACGCCGCCACCGGCGACATCAGGCGCTGGTACACCGACCGCTTCCTGCGCCTGCGCGAGACGGCGTTCCGCAACCCGGCGTCGTACTTCGCGAGGTACGGCGACCTCACCGAGCAGGAGGCCGTCGAGGAGTCGCACCGGATCTGGGACACCATCAACGGCCCGAACCTCAAGCAGAACGTCCAGCCCACCCGTAGCCGCGCCACACTCGTGCTGCGCAAGGACGCCGACCACTCCGTGCGCTGGGTCAGGCTGCGCAAGCTCTAGAAAACCGGGTGCCACCGCCCCGCGGAGTGTCTACGGTCTGACCATGCAGATCCGTGCCGTCGACGTCCACGACGCGACAGAGTTCCGTGCCTTCTACGAGGTGCGCGAGGCCGCGACGCGCTTCGGTCGGCCGCTCGCCACCGTGCCCAGCGAGCGCGAGGTCGCTGTGCTGTTCCGCCAGGAGGACGGGTTCATGCGCCCGGAGGCCTTCGCCGTCCTCGACGAGGGCCGGATGGTCGGGTCGGGCGAGGCGTTCTTCCCCCTGCTCGACAACACCGACAAGGTCTACTTCACGGTGCACGTGCCTCCGGACGTGCGGCGCCGCGGCTACGGAACCGCTCTGGTCGAGCACGTCATCGACCGGGCGAAGAACGACGGCCGCACCGTCCTGATCGGCGACTCGCACCTCCCCGCCGACGCGGGCGAGGACCACCCGCACCAACGGTTCGCGGAGAAGTCCGGGTTCACCCTGGCCAACACCGAAGTACACCGGGTCCTGGACCTGCCGGTCGCCGACGAGCGGATCCAGGGCTGGATCGACGAGAGCGCTCCGCACCACGACGGCTACCGCCTCGAGACGTACGTCGACCACCTTCCCGACCCGTTGCTCCCGTCGTACGTCCACCTGCTCAACCAGCTCGTGCTCGACGCACCGACCGGCGACCTCGACTTCGAGGAGGAACGTCTCACCGTGGAGGCGTACAAGGCACGGATGCGGCGCATCAGGGAGCAGGGACGCACGCTGTTCATCACCGTGGCGACCGTCGGCGAGGGTGACGCGGAGGAGGCAGTGGCGCACTCGATCATCGGCGTCCCACCGGCCGGGGCGGACGAGCCGAACGTCTACCAGTGGGCGACGCTCGTACGCCGCGACCACCGCGGCCACCACCTCGGCATGGCCACGAAGGCGCGCAACCTCCGCGAGGTCCAGAGGGCACACCCGGACCGGACGTTGGTCCACACGAGCAACTCGGAGGTGAACGGGCCGATGGTGGCGATCAACGAGCGGATCGGCTTCCGCCCCGTCGAGGTCAACGCGGAGTACCTGCGGAGGCTGGGCTGATGGTCGGGCTGATGGACGTGCGCGGCTTCGACGTCGAGGACGACGCCCTCATGACCCGCTTCCACCAGATCATCGGGGCGGCCGACCAGTTCGAGCGCCCGTCGTCACCCATGTGGTCGCTGGAGGAGACCAAGGTCCAGTTCCGCACCGGCGTGACCGGCGAGCGCTGGGACGCGTTCGCGGCGTTCGACGGGGACTCGATGGTCGGCGCCGGGTTCGCCATCCTCCCGCTCCTCGACAACACCGACAAGCTGTACGCCGGGTTCTTCGTCGAGCCGGCCCTGCGCCGCCGGGGCATCGGCACCGCCCTCGTGGGTCATGCCGTCGAGCTGGCGAAGCAGGAGGGGCGGACGACGATCCTCGCGGGCAGCGGGCTGCCGTACGACGAGCGGGAGACCCACCCGTACAGCCGCTTCGCGAAGAAGAACGGCTTCACCATGGGCTACGCGGAGGTGCACCGCCAGCTCGACCTGCCACTGCCCGTGGAGAGGATCCGGGCGATGCAGGCCGAGTGCGCACCGCGTCACGAGGGGTACGAGATCCGGACCTTCCACGACGAGATCCCCGACGAGCTCGTCGAGTCCTACTGCTACCTGGAGAACCAGCTCGCCCTCGACGCTCCGACCGGCGACGTCGACTTCGAGGCCGAGTCGATGACCCCGGAGATCTACCGGGAGAAGGCCGCCCGGCGGCGCGAGCAGGGCCGGCACACGCTCACCACGCTGGCCGTCACACCGGAAGGCGAGGCGGTCGCCAACACCGCCCTGGTCATCCCTCCCGCCGACATGCCCAAGGTCTACCAGTTCAGCACCCTGGTCCGGCGCGACCACCGCGGACACCGCCTGGGGGCCGCGGTGAAGCTGCAGAACCTCCTCGCGCTGCAGGAGCGGTACCCGGAGCGGACCGAGATCCACACCACCAACAACGAGACCAACGACACGATGATCGGCATCAACGAGCGCCTCGGCTTCCGGGCGCTCGAGATCTGTCCGGAGTTCCAGCTCAAGATCTGAGGCTTCGTCGGAGGCGTACGACAGAATCGGCTTCCATGACCACTCTCGAGCTGCTGCACTGGAACGACGTCCACGGTCGCTTCGCCGGCCTCGCCCGGCTCAGCGCGAGAGCTCGTCAGATCCGAGAGTCGTCACCGCATCCGGTGCTCCTCCTCGACGGCGGCGACGTCGAGGAGGCCAGCGTCAGGCTCTCCGCGCTGACCTACGGCGTGGCCGGGTGGCGACTGCTCGGTGCCGCCGGGGTGGACGCGGCCGTCGCCGGCAACGGCGGGATGCTCCGCTACGGCCCCGGCGTGCTGCCCCGCTACGCCATGGCCCTCGGCTCGCCTCCCCTGGTCTGCGACCTCGATGAGGACGGCTCCGCGCCGATCGGTTCGGCGCCGTCCACGATGCTCACTGCCGGTGAGCTGCGGGTCGGGGTGATCGGGGCGACCGACTACTACCCGCAGTACGACTCCTTCGGGCTCTCCGAGCGTGGCCGGGTGACCGCCGTACGCCGGGAGGCCGACTCGTTGCGCGCCCGGGGCGCCGACGTGGTCGTGCTGCTCAGCCACTGCGGGATCAACCAGGACCGCGGGCTCTCGTGGGCGCTGCGCAGCAAGGTCGACCTCATCGTGGGCGGCCACACCCACGACGTGCTCACCGACGGCGACCGCGCCAACGGCATCCCCATCGCGCAGGCGGGCTGCTACGCCGAGCTCCTGGGCCGGGTGGTCCTCGAGGTCGACGCCGACGGGGTCAGGGTGACCGGCATGACGCTCGAGGAGGTGGCCGGGGACGCGCCCGAGGACCCGGCCGTGACGGCGGAGCTCGCGGCGTGCGAGCGGGATCTCGAGGCCTGGCTGGCCGAGCCGGTCGGGACCCTCGACACCGCGGTCGGCTGTCGCCCCGACGGGCACAGCGAGATCGCGAAGCTGGTGGCGCACGCCCTGCTCGACCACAAGCCCGGTGACCTCGCGGTGCTGATCGCCGCGCAGTGCACCGACGGCCTTCCGGCCGGCGAGGTCACCAGGGCCGACGTCTGGGCGGCCACCTCGTCGCCGGCGAACCCCGCCACCGCCACGCTGCTCGGGTCCGAGCTGCGGGCGATGATCTCCAGGGGCCTCTCGGAGGAGTACGCCGCAACCGTCCCCCGCACGTTCCGCGGCCGCCCCTACGGCTACCTCCATCTCGCCGGGGCGCACGTGGAGGACGACCGGATCCACGTCGCTGGCGAGCCTCTCGACGACAGCCGCCGCTACCAGGTCACCGGCACCGACACCGAGCTGTCCTCCTACGGCCTGCTGCTCGCCGACGACCCCGCCGACCTGCGGGTCCACACGCCGATGATCCTGCCGGAGCTCCTCGAGGCCTACCTGTCCGGCCGGTCGTGACGCTCAGCCTGCGAGCTTGCGCTGGAACTCGCCGAGCCTCTCTACGGGCCGGAAGCCCATCCGCTCGTTGACCCCGATCATGTGGCGGTTGACCTCGGCGTTGAAGGTGACCAGGGTCTTCAGGTCCGGCCGCTCCTGCTGCAGCCACAACAGGTTGCGGGCCTTGGTGGCGAGGCCGAGGCGGCGGCCGCGGTGGTCGGGCAGTGCGAGCGTCCCCCACTGGTAGACCCGACCGGGGTCGTGGGCCGGGACGACCAGCTCGGAGTACGCCGCGACGGTCCCGTCGTGGGTCACGGCCACGGTGGTGTACTTCGTCCGGCCGGACTCCTCGAACATCCGCTCATCGGCCCGGATCCGCTGCGCGTCGACGATCTCGGGCTCGAGCAGCATCTCCCCGGTCGGCGCCTCCGTCGCGAGGGCACCGATGAGCGCGCCGAAGGAGTCGACGATGTCGTCGGGCACCGGGCCCTTGAACTGCCGGATCTCGTAGCCCGCATGGGCAGGCGCAGCCTCGTCGGCCAGCCTGCGCAGGAGCGCCTCGTCGGCCGGGAGGTCGAGCACCCGCTGCACGTTGCCGAGCCCGAACGCGAACCCGCGGTGCAGGAGGAAGTCGACGTTGTCGTTGCCCCGCCCGTCGGCCGCCCCGTCGTACGGGTAGCAGGCCTCGGTGGCCAGGACGGTCCGTCCGTGCTCCCGGGCGGTCGTCACCACGTGCTCGAGCATGGCCGAGCCGTAGCCCTTCCTCCTCTCGGAGGGAAGGGTGTGGACCTCGAACCAGGCCCGCTGCAGGTTGTCGCGCATCGGGAGCTCCATGACCCCGGTCACCGCGACCCGTCCCTCGACGAGGCCGTTCCACGCCAGCAGGGTCACGGCCAGGTCCGCGGCACGGAGCTGCGCGCGCATCTCCTCGAGCATCCAGGGCGTGCTGTAGGACCGCTCGTGGGTCGAGGACGCGAGGTAGGTCGCGTACCACGCCGCCAGCGCAGCGTCGTCGTGCGCGTCGAGCGGCACGATCTCCAGTCCGGCCGTGGCGCGAACGCTCATGCGGTCACCGTCCGCTGCATCTCGACGAGTCGCTCCACGGTGGCGAAACCGAGCGCGTCGTTGATGGCGTTCATGTGCTCGTTCACCCCTGCGTTCCAGGCGTGGAGGCTCCTGCAGTCCGGGAAACGCTGTGTCACCGCCTGCTGGTTCGCGGCCTTGAGCGCAAGCCCCAGACGATGTCCGCGGTGGTCGCGCAGCACCAGCGTCCCGCCCTGCATGCCGTGGTCGGGCGCGTGGTCGGAGACCATGACCTCGGTGAGGCCGGCGAGTGACCCGTCCGGAGCCACGGCGGCAGTGACCACCTCGTGGCGTCCGGCACGGCGGAAACGTTCCTCCTTGCCGCGTACCCGCTGCTCGTCCCAGTGCTCGGGCTCGAGGTCCAGCTCACCTGCGGGCGCCTCGGAGTTGAACGCACGCTGCAGGGCGCAGTAACCGTCGACGTGCTCGGCCGGCACGACGTCGTGCCACGTCACCAGCCGGTAGTCGGAGTGATGCGGCGCGCAGTCCTCGGCGAGTCCGACCCAGCGGCCCCGGGTCGCGGCGAGGTCGACCACCCGGTGGTCGTCGAGGATTCCCACGGTGAAACCGTGACGCTCGGCGAAGCGGAGACCCGGCGACGGCTCTTCGTCCGAGGGTGTGCTCACCTCCACCGTGACGGTCTCGCGACCCTCACGGACGAGGTCGGTGAGAACCCGTTCGAGGAGCGTGGTGCCCACGCCCCGCTGCCGCTGGTCGGGGAGGACGTAGAGGTCGAGGTACGCCGAGCCGGTGTTGTCGAGGAGGGGAAGCAAGCAGCGGGCCGCCCCGATCATGACGTCCGGGCCGACGGCGACGTAGGTCCATTGGTCGAACGCCTCGTTGGGGACGAAGGCGACCCGGGCGGCGCCCCACGGCAGGTAGGTGGCCCAGGGGCGGCCGTGCTCGTCGGCCGCCTTTCCGACCTCCCATGCCTGTCGGTTGAGCGCCTCGTCACGCGGGTCGATCCGTCGAATCTCCACGAGCGTGAAGGATAGGGAGAACCTCGGCCCGGCGCACTCGATTTGTCGAGTCGTCAGCTCCTGCGCGACACGCCGCGCATCCCGGTCCAGAAGTGACGGGTCGGCGGACGACTGTCAGAGGGCGAGCTGGGTGCGCACGACCTCGGCCAGCCGGTCGGCCACGCTCTGCGCCTGGCCGGCGGTCGAGGCCTCGACCATCACCCGGACCAACGGCTCCGTGCCCGACGGTCGCAGCAGGATCCGGCCGGAGTCGCCCAGCTCGGCTTCTGCCTCGGAGACCGCCGCGGCCAGGACGGCGTCCTCGTCGGCCCGCGACTTGTCGACGCCGGGCACGTTCACGAGCACCTGCGGCAGGCGCGTCATGACGCCGGCGAGGCCGGCGAGGGACTGGCCGGTCTCGGCCATGCGGGCGAGCACGTGGAGGGCGGTGAGGATGCCGTCGCCCGTCGTGGCGTGGTCGCGCATGATCACGTGGCCCGACTGCTCGCCTCCCAGGGAGTAGCCGGAGGCGTTCATCGCCTCGAGCACGTAGCGGTCGCCGACCTTGGTCTGCCGGACCCCCACGTTCTCCCGGCGCATTGCCTGGACGAAGCCGAGGTTGCTCATCACGGTCACGACCACGGTGTCCCGGTGGAGTGTCCCGGCGTCCCGCATGGCCAGCGCAAGGATGGCCAGGATCTGGTCGCCGTCCACGACGTTCCCGTCGTGGTCCACGGCCAGACACCGGTCGGCGTCGCCGTCGAGGGCGAAACCGACGTCAGCGCCGTGCTCGAGGACTGCCTTCTGCAGCACGTCGAGGTGGGTCGACCCGCAGCCGTCGTTGATGTTCAGGCCATCGGGCTCCGCGCAGATCGCCACGACCTCCGCACCTGCGTCGGCGAGCGCCTGCGGCCCAGCCACCGAGGCTGCGCCGTGCGCGCAGTCGAGGACGACCTTGATGCGGCGCCCTGAGCCTCTCGAAGGGTCGTCGAGGCGGCGGGGAAGGGTCTGGACGAGGTGCTCGGCGTAGACCGCGACGGCGTCGTCGTAGGTCCGGACCCGCCCGACACCCGAGCCGGTGGGCCGGTCCCACGGCTCACGGAGCCGCTGCTCGATGGCGACCTCGATCGCATCGTCGAGCTTCACGCCGCCGCGGGCGAGGAACTTGATCCCGTTGTCGGGCATCGGGTTGTGGCTGGCCGACAGCATGACGCCGAGGTCGGCGTCGAGGGCGGCGGTCATGTAGGCGACGCCAGGGGTGGGCAGGACGCCGAGGAGGAGCACGTCGACCCCTGCCGACGCCAGACCAGCGACGACCGCCGCTTCGAGGAACTCGCCGGAGACGCGGGTGTCGCGGCCGACAACGGCGACGGGCCTCCGCCCGGCAGAGTCCCTGAAGGCGCCCGCCTCTCCCAAGACGTGCGCAGCAGCGACCGAGAGGTCCAGGGCGAGCTCCGCGGTCAGATGACCGTTCGCCACGCCCCGGACACCGTCGGTGCCGAAAAGCCGTCCCACCAGGAGACTGCGGGTCAGCGCTTGCTGAACTGGGGAGCCTTGCGGGCCTTCTTCAGACCGGCCTTCTTGCGCTCGATCGCACGGGCGTCACGGGTGAGGAGACCGGCCTTCTTCAGCGACGGACGGTTCGCCTCGACGTCGATGGCGTTGAGCGCACGGGCCACACCCAGACGCAGGGCGCCGGCCTGGCCGGTGATGCCGCCGCCGTGGATGCGGGCGATCACGTCGAAGCGGCCGGCCAGGTCGGTGGTCACGAAGGGCTCGTTGACGACCTGCTGGTGCAGCTTGTTCGGGAAGTACGAGTCCAGCGGGCGACCGTTGACGGTCCACTGACCCGTGCCGGGAACCAGACGGACCCGCGCCACGGCCTCCTTGCGGCGGCCGGTGGCGGAAGCCGGGGCGATCGTGGCCGGACGCGCGGGAGCCTCGTCGCTGGGTGCGCTCTCGGAGCTGTAGGCGACACCCTGCTCGTTGACCTCGTAGGTCTCTTCGGTGCCCTCGGTCGTCGTGTCAGCCACGGATGTTCCTCACTGTGATCTTCGTGTCTCGGTCTGGAAGTTACTGGGAGATCTGGGTGATCTCGAACGGCTTGGCCTTCTGCGCCTGGTGCGGGTGCTCCGGACCGGCGTACACCTTCAGCTTCCTGAGCTGCTGGCGGCCGAGGCGGTTCTTGGGGAGCATGCCCCAGACGGCCTTCTCGATGGCGCGGCGCGGGTTCTTCTCGAGCAGGTCGCCGAACGAGGTCGCGGACAGACCGCCCGGGTAGCCCGAGTGCCGGTAGGCCAGCTTGGTGACCTTCTTGTTGCCCGAGAGGGCGACCTTGTCCGCGTTGATGATGATGACGAAGTCGCCGCCATCGACGTGGGGGGCAAACGTGGGCTTGTGCTTGCCGCGAAGCAGCGTCGCGGTCTGGACGGCGAGGCGTCCGAGCACCACGTCGGTGGCGTCGATGACGTGCCACTCGCGCTGGATGTCAGCGGGCTTCGGGCTAAACGTACGCACGGTTGTTTGCCTTCTCATAGGTCGGTTGTGTGTGGCTTGGCTCGTTCTCACAAGCCGGCGGCGGCCGACGACAAAGGGGGCTCCAAAGTGACAGGGAGTCCGTTATCACGCCAGCACGTGCCGCGACCGTCAAGACTACCGGCGGGTCTGCCCCCGGGTCAAAACGGGCCCGGTTTTCGCCAGGACGGCATTCGGGCATAAGTTAGAGGGAATATCCCACAGATATCAAGGTATGACGTCCACCCGGCACGCACGTATCACCTCTTCTGCGTGACCGAGGCCGAGAAGACAGCGAGGAGCCGACGTGACCGACAGCACGGCCACTGCTTCCAGCAACACTCAGCACTCCGAGGCGGCCTCCGCCGACAGCCTCACCGTCCGCGACAACCGGACCGGCCAGGAGTACGACGTGCCCATCAGCGAAGGCGCGATCCGGGCGGCCGACATCGGCAAGATCAGGACCGGTGAGGACACGCCCGGCCTGGCTGTCTACGACCCTGGCTTCGTGAACACCGCCTCCTGCCGCAGCGCGGTCACCTTCATCGACGGCGACAAGGGCATCCTGGAGTACCGCGGCTACCCGATCGAGCAGCTGGCCGAGAAGTCGTCGTACCTCGAGGTCGCCTACCTGCTGATCCACGGCGAGCTGCCGACCCGGGACCAGTACGACAGCTGGGTGCACGAGATCACGTACCACACGTTCGTGCACGAGAACGTCCGCCGCTTCATGGAGGGCTTCCGGTACGACGCCCACCCGATGGGCATGCTGCTCGCCTCCGTCGGCGCGCTCTCGACGTTCTACCCCGAGTCGCGCAACATCTCCGACGCGGACAACCGGCACATGCAGATCGTGCGGCTGATCGCGAAGATGCCGACGCTCGGCGCCTGGTCCTTCCGGCACGCGCAGGGCAAGCCGTACATCTACCCCGACAACGACCTCGGCTACGCCGCGAACTTCCTTGCCATGCTCTTCAAGATGAGCGAGCAGAAGTTCAACGCCGACGAGCGGCTGATCCGCGCTCTCGAGGTGCTGTTCATCCTGCACGCCGACCACGAGCAGAACTGCTCCACGAACGCCGTGCGCTCCGTCGGTTCCAGCCAGGTGGACCCCTACTCCGCCGTGACGGCCGGCATCGCCGCGCTGTACGGCCCGCTGCACGGCGGCGCCAACGAGGCCGTGCTGCGCATGCTCCGCCGGATCGGCTCGGCGGACAAGGTCCCCGAGTTCATCGAGGGCGTGAAGAACGGCAAGGAGCGCCTGATGGGCTTCGGGCACCGGGTCTACAAGAACCACGACCCGCGCGCCCGCATCATCAAGAAGGCGTGCGACGACGTCTTCGAGGTGACCGGGGTCAACCCGCTGCTGAAGATCGCGGTCGAGCTGGAGAAGATCGCGCTCGAGGACGAGTACTTCGTCAAGCGCAAGCTCTACCCCAACGTCGACTTCTACAGCGGCCTGATCTACGAGGCGCTCCAGTTCCCGCCGGAGATGTTCACGGTCCTGTTCGCGATCCCCCGGACCTCGGGCTGGCTCGCTCAGTGGCTCGAGCTCGTGCAGGACCCGGAGCAGAAGATCGCGCGCCCGAAGCAGATCTACACCGGCGCCCGCACGCTCGACTTCGTGCCCGCGGCCGAGCGCTGGAGGTAACCGGCCCCGGGTGAGCCCTCGGCTTCCCCAAGGTATGCAGGCGAACCGTCACTCCCCACGACATGTGCGTCGTGGGGAGTGACGTTTTCTCTGCATACCTTGGGAAAACCCCCAGCAGGCGTACGGCGGTCAGGCAGGGCGTCGCGCGAACGAGAGCCGCCACGCCTCGGGACCGCGCTCCAGGTAGTCCACGTCGAACGCCGACGAGTAGCGCTGCTCGACCTGCCCCAGCAGGGGCAGCGGGTCGTGAGGGGCGACCAGGACCAGGCCACCGCCCGGCGGCACCGAGTCGAGGGCCCCGAAGATCGTCGCGTGACGGATCGCGTGCGGCACGGCGCGGGCGTCGAGCTCGGGGTAGCCAGGACCGTCGACCTCGCCACAGCCGCACGTGTGGCCACCGCACCCGGTCGAGGCGGAATCCTCGTGCGCGTGCTCGTGCTCCGTCTCGCCGCCCAGCAGCTCGTGCATGCCGCCGAGGAGATCGGCGACCGACACGTCCGGCGCGGCGACGAGGAGCGGCAGCACGAGGTCGTTCTCCTTGGCCAGGTGGCTCTCGAAGGCGACGAGCAGCGCCTTCGACGCGGCCGCGGCCCGCACCACGTCGGCGGTAGCAGCGACCGACTCGACGAGACCCGTGATCACCTTGTGCTCGGCGAGCATCCCGTCGACGAGCAGACGCCCCTCCGGCTTCGCCTGCGCGGCGGGGTACATCGCCTTCTCCTCGGCGAGGGCGTGGGGCACGAGGTCGCGCTCGCACCACTCGACCAGGGCTCTCCTGGCCGACTCGCCTGACGCGAGGTCCTGCCGGGCCGCAGCCGCGACGAGCGCCTCGACCCGCAGGGCGAGCGCGCCTGCCATCTGGGCGTGGTGCTGCTCCACGGCTGCCGCAGCCCGCGCGTCCTCCTGGTTTGACGCGATCACGACGTTGTCCATCTCTCGTTGACCTCCCGACCTGGCCGCCCCGGTGGCGACTGCACTCATATTTTATTACACTTTTCTCCGTGGAAAATATTCCAGGGTCGAAGGACCCTTCGACGACCGGGTACGGCCCCCGACCTGGCTCGGGTCGACCGCACCGTGGACAGCCACTCTCACGTGCCCGCGCGGCCCTCCTCGACACGCTCTCGCAACAGCCCGAGCCGACCACCCTCGCCGCGCTCGTCGCCTCCACCGGCCTGCACGCCAACACGCTCCGCGAGCACCTCGAGGCGCTGGTCGGTCTCGGCCTGGTCTCCCGGCAGCGGGAGGAGCCGAGCGGCAGGGGACGGCCGGCCTGGCTGTACGAAGCCACCGACGACTCCGGGTCCTCGGAGTACGCCGGGCTCGCCGCCACGCTCGCCGCGGCGATCCACCGCAGCAGCAGCTCTCCGCGCGAGGACGCGATCGCCGCCGGCACGGACTGGGGGCGTGAGCTCGCGCGGGACAGGGGCGTCTCCACACCGCCGCCCACACAGAAGGCAGCGCGTCGCGAGGTCGTGGGGCTGCTCGACGAGCTCGGCTTCGCACCGGAGGCCGACGACCGGCAGGCGGTGGTGCGACTGACCAGGTGCCCGCTGCTGGAGGCGGCCCACCGCCACCCGGACGTCGTCTGCGGCGTGCACCTCGGCATCGTCCGCGGGGCGCTGGAGGAGTACGGCGCGGACACCTCTCGCACCGACCTGGTCCCGTTCGCCGAGCCCGGCGCGTGCCGGCTCGATCTCCTGACCCGCGGCAAGGCGGGCGAGCGATGACGACCACGGCTCCTGTCGCACCGGGAACGTACGTCTCCTCACCCCGCAACCCCCCGCGAAAGACACCGACGCTGCGGCGGGCACTCCTCCTGCTCCCGGCCGGGATCGCCATGCTGGCCGGTCTCGACGCCGCGATGATGCTCCTCGGCCTCCCGGCACCTCTCTCGGTCGAGCGGCTGCCGGACGTGCACGGCATGCTGCTCGTCCTCGGCTTCGTCGGCACCCTCATCGCCGTGGAGAGGGCCGTGGCGCTCGGGCGTCCGGCCGGCTACCTCGCACCGGCGCTGCTGGGAGCGGGAGGCCTGCTGCTGGTCTCTCCCCTTCCCCTCGCCTGGGGCAGGACGGCACAGCTGCTCGGTGGGGCTGCCCTGGTCGCGGTCTACGTGCCGCTGTGGCGCCGCCAGCGCGACGACTCGGTCCTCGTCCAGGCGTTCGGCGCCGTGCTCGCCACCGGCGCCTCGGTGCTGTGGCTGGGAGGCGTCCCGGTCGCCACCCTGCTTCCCTGGCTGGTCGGCTTCGTGGTGCTCACCATCGGCGGAGAGCGGCTCGAGCTGGCACGGATCGCCATGGGCAAGGACGCCGGCCGGACCCTCGTACTCCTCTCGACGGCACTCACCACGACCGTCGTGACCTCCCTGCTCTGGCCGGCCGTCGGCTACCCCGTGCTCGGCCTGGCGCTCCTCTCCCTGGTGGGCTGGCTCGCCCTGCACGACGTGGCACGACGGACGGTTCGCGCCACGGGGCTGCCGCGGTTCATGGCGGGCTGCATGCTGGCCGGCTACGGCTGGCTCGGGGTGGCGGGCGCCACCTGGCTGGTCAGCGGCGCCGCCACCGAGGGCGAGGGGTACGACGTGGTGGTCCACGCCGTCTTCCTCGGCTTCACGCTCTCGATGGTCATGGCCCACGCGCCCGTGATCCTGCCCGCCGTACTCCGTCGCCCCCTCCCCTACCATCCGGTCCTGGCCGCTCCCGCACTGCTGTTGCACGCCTCGCTCGCGCTGCGGCTGTGGGTCGGCGACGGGCTGGGCGTCCGGGCCGCCTGGCAGGTCGGCGGAGCGCTGAACATCACCTCGCTGCTGCTCTTCGTGGCCCTCGCGGCCTGGTCCGCCTCGAGGACCACCCCATCACCCAGGGGCGACCGATGAGCCGCGGCGCCGGCGCGGCGCGCGGTTTCTGGCCGCTGCGCGACCTCCCGGTGGTGCTGTGGCTGACCGCGACGGCCGCCGCGGCGTTCGCCCACCCGTTCGTCCCCGCGCCGCGGTGGCTGATGATCCATCTGCTGCTGCTCGGCGCCGCGAGCCACGCCATCCTCGTCTGGAGCCGGCACTTCGCCGACGCGCTGCTGCACTCACCTCCCCGGCCCGGCGACCGTCGGGTCCAGTCGCTGCGGCTGCTGCAGCTCAACACCGGGGTGCTCCTGGTGGTGGTCGGCGTCCTCGGTGACGTGTGGCCGGTCGTCGTGGCAGGCGCGACCGCGGTGGCCGGCGCCGTCCTGTGGCACGGTTTCTCGCTGGTCAGGCAGATGAGGCGGGCGCTGCCGTCGCGCTTCGGGGTGACCGTGCGCTACTACGTCGCCTCAGCGGCCTTCCTCGCGGCCGGCGCGACGATGGGCACACTGCTCGCCCGCGGCCTGTCCGACCCGCTGCACGAGCAGGTGAAGCTCGCGCACGCGACGGTGAACCTGCTCGGCTGGATGGGGCTCACCGTCCTGGGCACCCTGGTGACGCTCTGGCCGACCATGCTCAGGACCCGCATGGCCGAGGGCTCCGAACGGGCCGCTCGCCGTGCCCTCCCGGTCCTCGTGACCTCGGTCGCCGCCATCGCCGGGAGCGCCCTGGCCGGGTCCCGCCCAGGCGTCTCGATCGGCATCGCCGGCTACCTCGCCGGGCTCGGCCTGGTGGCGGTCCCCCTCGTCGCCGCGGCCCGCCGGAAGCCGCCGGCGTCCTACCCGACCTGGTCGGTCCTCGCCGGGACGGGCTGGCTGGCCGGGTCGCTGCTGGCACTCGCGGTGGGGGTGGCTACGGCGCCGTCCTGGGCGGTCGCGGGTGACCGGTTCGGGTGGGTCGCACCGTTCCTCGCGGCCGGTTTCGGGGCGCAGGTGCTGCTCGGCGCGTCGTCCTACCTGGTGCCCATGGCGCTGGGCGGCGGCCCCACCCCCGTGCGGGCCGCCAACGCCGTGCTCGACCGGGGTGGCGCCCTGCGCGTCGTCGTGGTCAACGCCGGGCTGCTCGTCAGCGTGCTGCCGGTCCCGAGCGTGGTGAGGGTTGCCTGCAGCGTGCTCGTCCTCGGCGGTCTCGCGGCCTTCGTGCCGCTGCTGCTCCTGGCGGTCCGGGCCTCCCTCACCGCGAGGCGTGCTGGCACCGCTTCCACGGCGCCACCCGCCCGGGCGCGCCGGCCCGCGAGACCTGACGGGGACCGTCCGCGCGGACAGGTCACCGGCCTGGCAGCCGTCGGGCTGGCCGCCGTGGTCCTCGCCGTCGCGGTCGGCGTCGCCGTGGACCCGGCTGCCCTCGCCGGAGCGCGGTCGGCCGCCGCGGCCTCGGCCGGTGTCACCGCCACCGGAGAGACGACCGTCGTGCGGGTCGAGGCTCGCGACATGCGCTTCACCCCGTCGACCATCGAGGTCCCCGCCGGGAACCGGCTCGTCGTCGAGCTGGCCAACACCGACCCCGAGGACGTGCACGACCTCGTGCTGGACTCCGGCGACGACAGCGGACGGCTGGCTCCTGGTGAGTCCACCCGCTTGGACGTGGGGGTGGTCGGCCGCGACGTCGACGGCTGGTGCTCGGTCGTGGGCCACCGACAGATGGGCATGACGCTGGAGATCGTGGCCGTCGGGGCACCCGTCACCGAGCACGCCGCGCAGGGCCACTCGGCCCATGCGCACGGCCCGCAGGCGGAGTCCCCGGAGCCGCATCCGGCCGAGTCCCCGGCGCAGTCACAGGCCCCGTCACCGGCGCACTCGCACGACGCGGCGACCGACCTCGACCTCATGGCCGCGCCGGGCCCGGACTTCACCGCGCACGACGCGCTGCTGCCTCCTCTCGAGGACGGTCGCGTGCATCGGCGTACTTTCACGGTCGAGGAGGTCGAGCGCGAGGTCGCGCCGGGCGTGACCCAGCGACTGTGGACGTTCGACGGCCAGGCCCCCGGACCGACCCTGCACGGGCGGGTGGGGGACGTCTTCGAGATCACGCTGGTCAACGACGGCACCATGGGCCACTCGATCGACTTCCACGCCGGCGCCCTGGCACCCGACCGGCCGATGCGCACGATCCCGCCGGGCGGGTCCCTCGTCTACCGGTTCACGGCCACGCGGGCCGGCGTGTGGATGTACCACTGCTCGACGATGCCGATGTCCGCACACATCGCCAACGGCCTGTTCGGCGCGGTGGTGGTCGAGCCGCCGGGGCTGCCCGCGGTGGACAGGAGCTACCTGCTGGCCCAGTCAGAGCTCTACCTCGGCCCGCACGCTGGACCGGTCGACGTGAACAAGCTCCAGGCGGAGCGGCCGGACGCGGTCGTCTTCAACGGCTATGCCAACCAGTACGACGCGCGCCCGCTTCCCGTCCGGGTGGGTGAACGGGTCCGGGTCTGGGTGCTCGACGCCGGACCCAACCGGTCCACGTCCTTCCACGTGGTCGGTGGGCAGTTCGACACGGTCTACGCGGAAGGCGCCTACCTCCTGCGACCCGGCCATGGCGGAAGCCAGAGCCTGGCGCTGGCACCGGCGCAGGGAGGCTTCGTGGAGCTCACGTTCCCCGAAGCCGGTCAGTACCCCTTCGTGTCGCACGTGATGGTCGACGCCGAGCGGGGTGCACACGGCATCTTCGCGGTCAGCGACTGACGAGGTCCTGCTCGCGCTCGCGCCGGGCCACGCCGACCAGGTCGTGCATACCGTCGAGCAGGTCTGCCAGGGACACGTGCGGCGAGCGCGCCAGCAGAGGCAGCAGCTGCTCGTTCTCCTTCGCTAGGTGGCTGCTGAAGACGTGGGCGAGGGCGTTCGCAGCCGCGACCGCGCGCACGGGCTCCTCGACCGCGCCGATCTGGTCGACCAGCCCGGAGATGACCTCGTGCTCCGCCAGCATCCCCTCGACGAGGAGGGTGGCCCGCGGGTCCGCGTAGGCCACCGGGTACATCGCCTTCTCCTCCGCCCAGGCGTGCGGCAGCAGGTCACTGCGGCACCAGTCCCAGAGCTCGCGCCGGACAGCCTCCGCCGCCTCCGCACCTCCGGACGCGACGGCGGTGACGAGGTCCTCGACCTGCGCGGTCAGCGCGTCGCGCATCGCGGCGTGGCGCCGCTCCATGGCCGACGCGGCCGCCTTGTCACGCTCGAACGAGATGATCTGGACACTTCCCACGTGGCCCTCCGACCGTTTCCCTGACCAGGACAGCCGAGCCGCCCCACCGGCTCGGCTCGGCCCTCCGATGGTCACACACGGACGTCGGAGGCGGACCGGATCCGGAAGGTGCATCCCGAAATGCGTAGATCCCGGTCTGGTCCGGAGGCCACCACAACGGACACAGCTCACCGCAGGACGAACACCGCCGTCGTGCGCCCGGGCACGGTCACCTTGCCGTCCCCGGCCACCGACTCACGGACCACCGGGTCGGCACCTTCGGCCTGCACCCGGTGCAGGGTCCAGCCATCCCCGACACCATCGACGGTCCGCGGGTCCGGGTCGGCGTTGAACACCACCAGGACCCCGCGCAGGTCCGGGTCCACGTCAGCACCCGCGGTGTCGTCGATGAGCATCGCGATGACGCCCGGGTCTGCGGCCGGGAAGCTCACCTTCTCCTGGACGGCGTCGGCGGTGCCCAGCCGGAACAGCGGCGTCGACATGCGGATCCGCAGGAGGTCGGCGGCCGCTGCGTGGGCGGCGTCCAGGTCGGCCGGGCCGGGCCGAAGCTCCGGGTCGGCCAGCAGCGGACGCATGTACTCCCACTTCGAGCCGTTGTCCTCCTCGGGCGGGAGCCCCGAGCCGAACGTGCTCCTCCGACGGGTCCAGTCGACCCTGTTGAACCAGTCGCCCGAGTCGTAGGAGTTGCGGTCCAGCGACTTCGACCGGAGGATGTCCGCCCCCGCGTGCCAGAAGACCACGCCCTGCGACAGGGCCGTCGTCGACAGCGCCACCGTGTTCATCCGCACCCGGTCGGCCATCGCGGTGTCCGCCGGGAGCTTCATGCTCAGTACGTCGAACAGGGTCTCGTTGTCGTGGGCGTCGACGTAGGTGACCGTCTCGCTCGGGTCCTCGGCGTACCCGGCGGGTGACCCGTTGTAGTCGACGTCGCGCCCGGCCACCTGCTCACCGGAGGAGCTGGTGAACGTGAAGTCGGCGAGGTTGCCGGCGAGCCCCAGCTTGACGAGATCCTGGGCGTGCAGCAGCCTGCGGCGCTGGTCGTCAGCCGACCCGTTCACGGGCGCGCCGTTCGGATCGGTGAACAGGCCGGAGGCGAAGCCCTGGATGCGCGGGTCCTCGTCGAACGGTCCACCACCGCGCACGGCGTCGCGGAGCCGGTCGGAGAAGGTCCCGATCCCGGTGCCGCCCAGGTTCAGCTGGCTGGCCTGCTCGAACCTCGCGCCGTCCGCGACCTCGCCGAAGTTCCAGCCCTCGCCGTACAGGTAGATCGACTTCCCGTCCACGCCGTCGCGCTCGAGGGTGAGCCCGTCGAGCGCGGCCCGGAGGTTGAGCATGTTCTGCTTGGAGTGGTGGCCCATCAGGTCGAAGCGGAAGCCGTTGACCTTGTACTCGCGCGCCCACGTGAGCACCGAGTCGATCATCAGCTTCTCCATCATCGCGTGCTCCGTCGCGGTGTTCGCGCAGCACGTCGAGGTCTCGACCGCACCGTTCGCCGACAGCCGGTGGTAGTAGCCCGGCACGACCTTGTCCAGCACGGACTTCGGTGCCTGCCCGGAGGCCGCGGTGTGGTTGTAGACCACGTCCATCACGACCTGGAGGCCTGCCTCGTTGAGGCCTTGGACCATCTGCCGGAACTCGAGCGTGCGACGCGTCCCCTCCGGGTCGGTCGCGTAAGAGCCCTCTGGAGCGGTGTAGTGAAGCGGGTCGTAGCCCCAGTTGAAGCCGTCCTCGCCGCGGATCTGCCCGACGCAGGCCTGCTGCTCCTCGGAGTCGGGGGCGTACGACTCCAGGTCGCACGGCGGCGTCTTCTGCGCCTCGCGCCGCTCCTCGATGGTGGCGATGTCGAACGCCGGGAGCAGGTGCACGGTGTTCAGGCCTGCCTGCGCGAGCCCGCGCAGGTGCCTCATGCCGTCCGAACCGGTCCGGCCGAACGCAAGGTAGCCGCCGCGCTCCCCCGCCGGGACGGACTCGTCGCCGATGGAGAAGTCACGGATGTGCAGCTCGTAGACGTTGCGGTCCTCGTCCTGCGCCAGGGCAGGCGGCCGGAGCGCCGACCAGCCGGCCGGGCGGAGCGCCGGGTCCGCGAGGTCCGCCACGACCGAGCGCTCGGAGTTGGTGGTCAGGGCCAGGGAGTACGGGTCGGTCACGCGGTTGCGTTCGACGCTCCCCGTCGAGGGTGCGAACACCGTGACGTCGTAGAGGTACGACGCGCCCTTCCACCCCGGCTTGCCGGTCACGGTCCACGACCCGTCGTCCCCGCGGGTCATCGGGGTGCGGACGGGTTCGACCGCACCCCCTGCCCACACGAGCAGCTCCACCTCCTGGGCGGTCGGCGCCCACACGGCGAACGACGGCGTGCCCTTCCTCCAGGTCACGCCCAGGGTCCGGTCCTTCGCTCCGGCGTACACGTCGTCGAGCACGCCGGGGACCTGCACCCCGGTCGCGTCGGCGAGCCGGCCGAGCTCGTCGTACGACGCCACCGCGAGCTGCCCCTGCAGGATGGCGGGGACCTGCTTCAGGTCCTTCTTGGCGAGCCGGAACGCCTCGTAGTCCTTCAGGTGCGGGAAGTCCGCGAGCACGTCGGCCGGGAGCCCCTCCGGGTCGTACGTCAGCGGCACGGAGTCGCCACCGGCGACCGTCTCCTCGTCGACCGACAGGTCCGCGTCCTGCGACCAGTGGAGCCGGTAGCGCCGTGACGCCGGGTCCGGGACGTCCCAGGCCACCAGGTCCTCCCGGAGCCACTGGGCCTTCTGCCTCGACAGGTCCGGCGTGGCGCCGGCAGCCCGTGAGGAGACGGTCAGCACGTGGCTCTCGATGTCGTAGGAGAACGTCACCTGGACCCCGTCCGCGGGCACCTCGAAGTCGATGTTCGCGCCATCTCGCGCACCTCCGGCTCCGTAGTTCTCGTTCCACGACAGACCATGCGTGGTCTTCGCCTGGTAGCTACCCGCGGGCAGGCGAGTCGTACCAAATGTGTAGGTCCCGTTGCCGTCGGGGTCCTTCAGCCAGGCTGCCATGCAGTCGGGTGCCCAGTCACCGGGGCAGCCGAGCTCGTCCTGGAAGCTGCCCGCCGCGGTGACGATCGGGCCCTGCGCGTCGGTGGTGATGTGGTGCGTGGCGTGGTCGTAGAAGAACGAGACCGGTCCACCGGAGGAGTGGAAGCCGATGTTGCCGCCGCCGAGTGCCCCACCGGCGCCGTAGTTCTCGTCCCAGCTGCGGTTGATCGCCGCCTTGTACTCGTAGTCGCCGGCGGGTACGTCGACCGTGCCCTTCCAGACCTGGTCCTTCGGGTCCAGCGAGAGCTGCGCGCGGTCGCAGGCCGGCATCCAGTCGCCGGCACAGCCGATCTCCTGGTTGTGGTTGCCGGGCATGGCGACCGCGTCCGGCTGGGTGACCGGGCCACCACCCCCGCTGTCCCCTCCCCCGGCAGCAGCCGGCTTTCCGACGGTGGCGTACGTGGAGGCGACCGACAGGTTCCCCGAGCTGTCTCGCAGGACGGCGCGGTACTCCAGCAGCGTGCCCTTCGGCAGCCCACCGAGGTCCTGGTACACGCGGTAGGGGGCGTTGTCGTCGGTCCCGAGCTTCGTCCACTGCTCGGCGCCCGCGTGCCGCCAGGCGATGCTGACCTGGTTGAACCCGCCCTCGGGCACGGAGACCGCAACCTCCTGGCGACCGCCGACGGTGGCGCCGGCGCTGGGAGTCCTGAAGTACGCCGCGGGGGCGTCCTCGCGCTCGGCGACGGTGCCCGCCGCACGGAGCACGACGGCCGACAGCGGCGGCACGGTGACGTCGATGCGACCCTCGCGGTCGGCCCTCAGTGAGACGGCCGGCAGGGAGTCGCCCGTCGCCGGCCACACCTGCTTGAACATGCCCTGCTTCATCAGGGTGCCGAAGGTGGCCGACTGCTCGGTGGTCGCGTTGTTCACCGCGACGACGTACTCGCGGTTCTCCTCGCCGGAGATCCGGCTGAACGCGTAGATCCCGGGCCGGCCGCTGGCGTAGCGGTGCAGCTGCGCGCCGTCCGCGAGCGCCGGGTAGCGCTTGCGCAGGGCGGCCAGCGCTGCGATCTCCCGGTAGAGCGGGTGGCTGGTGTCGTAGTTCTCCTCGGCCGTGGTGGCGTCGCTGCCGACCAGGTCGTCGTCGTTGTACGACGGGACCTGGCTGGCGAACATGTCCTGCCGGGCGTCCTTGTCGCCGCCGTCCCCGGTGAAGCCCTGCTCGTCGCCGTAGTAGACGACCGGCTGTCCCCGCGTGAGGTACATCAGGGCGTGTGCGAGCTCGTCGCGGCGCAGCAGCTCGTCACCCGAGGCGTTGTCGTCGAGGAAGCCACCGACCCGGCCCATGTCGTGGTTGCCGAGGAAGGTGGGCAGCGAGTACGCGTTCGAGTCGGTGTCGGTGTAGTAGTCGTCGTTCACGTAGAAGTCGCGGAGTCCGCTCGTCGCCCCACCCTGGGCGAACCTCACGCCCGCGGACTGGAAGCCGAAGTCGAGCGTGGCGTCGAGCCGCCCCTCGGTGGTGTAGGCCGACGTCACCTTCGGGTCCGCGTCGTACACCTCGCCGAAGGCGAAGAAGTCGTCGTTGCCGATCCGGGCGGCCTCGTCGGCGATCGCCGGTGCGAACTCCTGCCAGAACTCCATGTTGACGTGCTTGACGGTGTCGATCCGGAAGCCGTCGATGCCGAAGTCCACCCAGGTCTTGTAGACGTCGGTCATCCCGTCGACGACCTCGGGCTTCTCGGTGAACAGGTCGTCGAGCCCCACGAAGTCGCCGTACGTGGAGGACTCGCCGGCGAAGGTGGAGTCACCCCGGTTGTGGTAGTTGGTGGGGTCGTTCAGCCACGCGGGGGTCTTGGCCTCACGGTCGGCGTCGCTGCGGAAGGTCGGCGTGTAGGGGAACGAGGTCTCCGGGTCGAGCTCGGGGAAAGTGTCCTTGCCGGCGTAGTCGCGGTCGTCGAACTCGTTGCCCGCGGCGTCCTCGTAGGGCGCGGCCTCCTTGCCGATGTAGGAGTACTTCTGCTGCTCGTAGTCGACGACGTCGGCGGTGTGGTTGGTGATGATGTCGAAGAAGACCTTGATACCGCGCTGATGCGCCTGGTCGATGAAGGTCTTGAGCTCTGCGTTGGTCCCGAAGTGCGGGTCGATCCGGGTGAAGTCTGTGATCCAGTAGCCGTGGTACCCGGCCGAGGCGTTCTCGCCGCTGCCCTGCACGGGCCGGTTCTCGAACGACGGGGTCAGCCAGATCGCACTCGTGCCGAGACCGTCGATGTAGTCGAGCTTGTCGGTCAGACCGGCGATGTCACCGCCGTGGTAGAAGCCCTTGTCCCCCGGGTCGAAGCCGCTGGCCATGCGGTCCCCGGTGATCCCGCCCTCGTCGTTCGAGGTGTCGCCGTTGGCGAACCGGTCTGCCATCACGAAGTAGAAGTTCTCCCGCGTCGTGGGCTGGCGGAGCGAGTCCGTCGCCATGGCCCGGTCGGCGGCGGTCACGTCGCCGGACGGCTGTTCCGCGGGCGCGACCGCGACCTCGTGGGTGGTGTGGTCGTAGGCGAACCGCAGGTCGGCCTCGTGCTCGAGGTGGAGCGGGATGTTCGCGGTGCCGTCCGCACCGCCGCCGTAGCTCTCGTCCCAGCCGCCGTTCAAGGCGACCTTGAGCTCGTAGCTCCCGGCGGGGACCGTGAAGACGCCGTCGTACGACGACCCGTCCCCCGTCGGCCGCAGCGCGGTCGCGTCGCACCCGGGAGCCCAGTCGGCGTCGCAGCCGAGCTCGCTCTGGAGAGAGCCGACCAGGGTGACCCGGCTGGGCTCGACGGTGTGGTCGGCGACCGCGGGCGCGGCGAGCGCCGTAGGCACGAGGGTGACGGCGAGCAGAGCGGCAACGGCGGGCGTGATCCTGCGGACGAGCTGACGCGACACGGGGGTCCCCCTGGTTCGGCCGAACGGTGCGAAGCCCACCAGATGTGGTGAACCAGGACACATTAGGCAGAACTGCAAGAATCTGACAAGACCTGCAAGAGTTTGCGGCTGTCCTGAAATCAGTACCGTTCGGGGGCGATGCCGCCCTTCACTTCGCGGGCGACGGCAGCGCGGGCGGCGGTCACGTCTTGCGCTTGTCGCGCACCAGCACCATCTGGTTCTGCCGCTTGACCTCGAACAGGTCAGTCGCGTCGATCAGGTCGCTCAGCTTCCGGTAGCCGTAGTTGCGCGGGTCGAACGACGCCTGGTTGCCGATCTGGCTGCCCACCTCTCCCAGGTGCGCCCAGCCGTCGTCACCACTCGATGCATCCACGGCGTTGCGCAGCATCTGGACGAGGCGAGCGTCGCCGCGCAGCTTCTTGGCGTCGCTCCCCTTGAGCCGGGGCTCGTCCGGCCTCGCCGACGGCTGCCCCAACCCTTCGACGTAGGTGAACTGCGAGCAGGCGTTGACGAAGGGTTCGGGCGTCTTCCTCTCCCCGAAGCCGTACACCTTCAAGCCGTCGGTCAGGATCCGCATCACCAGCGGTGTGAAGTCCGCGTCGCTCGAGACGATCGCGAACGCATCCAGGGAGCGTGCGTAGAGCAGGTCCATCGCATCGATCACCATCGCCATGTCCGAGGCGTTCTTCCCGCTGCTGTACGCGAACTGCTGGATCGGACGGATCGCGTAGGCGTGCAGCGTCGCTTCCCACGGCTTGAGATGGGAGCTCTTCCAGTTGCCGTATGCGCGCCGTACGTTGGCGGCACCGTGACGCGCCACCTCCGCCAGGATCACGTCGATCTTCGACGCCGGGGCGTTGTCGGCGTCGATCAGCAGGGCGATTCGCTTCTCGCCGTCGTCCATGGGATGCACCACCTCGAGTTGGCCGAGCGTACTCCATCCCGGAGCGCAGTGGCTTTCCACGAGCGGTCAGCGACCCGCCTGGTCGACGTCTCCGTCGACGTACACCCAACGGCCCGCTCGCCGCTCGAACCGGCTCGTCTCGTGCATCACCTGCTCCCCGGCCGGACTGGTGAAACGTGCCCGGAACTCCACCGTGCCGGTGCAGTCACCGGGCCCGCTGCACGCGCCCCTCGTCCCAGACGGGGCCGTCGGACTCGTAGACCGAGCCGTCCGCGCCGTAGACGAGGAACCGGTCGAAGCCGCGCGCGAACCAGCGGTCATGGGTCACCGCGACCACCGTTCCCTCGAACGCCTCGAGGCCCTCCTCGAGCGCCTCGGCAGACTCGACGTCGAGGTTGTCGGTCGGCTCGTCGAGCAGCAGCAGCGTGGCCCCGGACAGCTCGAGCAGCAGGATCTGGAACCGTGCCTGCTGCCCGCCCGACAGCGAGTCGAACGTCTGCTCCGCGGCGTGGGCGAGCTCGTACCGGTCGAGCGCACGAGACGCCTGCTCGCGGGGCATGCCGGCTCGCCCGTCGACAGAGCCGTCGCCTCTATGCAGCACTTCGAGCAGGGTGCGGCCCATCAGCTCGGGGTGCTCGTGCGTCTGCACGAACCAGCCCGGACGCACGCGTGCACCCAGCCGGGCGCGGCCGGTGTGCCGCACCGGCTTGACCGGCACCTCGCCGACCGGCCGGTGCTCCACGTCCGGGTCGCTCCCTCCGGCCGCGAGCAGCCGCAGGAAGTGCGACTTGCCGGACCCGTTGGACCCGAGCACGGCCACCCGCTCGCCGTACCAGACCTCGAGGTCGAACGGCTGCATCAGGCCGGTGAGCTCGAGGCTCTCGCAGATCACCGCCCGCTTGCCCGTCCGGCCGCCCTTGAGCCGCATCTTCACCTGCTGCTCGCGGGGGATGGCCTGGGGCGGGCCGGCCTCCTCGAACTTCCGTAGCCGGGTCTGGGCAGCCCGGTACTGCGAGGCCAGCCCGTCGTTGTACTCCGCCTTGATCTTGTAGCGCAGCACGAGCGCCTTGAGCTTGGCGTGCTCCTCGTCCCAGCGTCTGCGCAGCTCCTCGAACCGGGCGAACCGTTCCCGCCTGGCCTCGTGGTACGTCGCGAACCCTCCAGGGTGCACCCAGACGGTGTTTCCCGCCGCGCCGAGCTCCACGGTCACCACCCTGGTCGCGGTGCGGTTCAGCAGCTCGCGGTCGTGGCTGATGTAGAGGATCGTCTTGCTCGACTCGTTGATCCGGTCCTCGAGCCAGGTCTTGCCCGGGACGTCGAGGAAGTTGTCCGGCTCGTCGAGCAGGAGCACGTCGTCCGGCCCGCGGAGCAGGAACTCCAGCACGACCCGCTTCTGCTCCCCGCCCGACAGGGTGGTGAGCTCGCGGTACTTCGCCCGGTCGTAAGGCACCCCGAGGGCCGCCGTGCAGCAGACGTCCCAGGTCACCTCGATGTCGTAGCCGCCGGCGTCGGCCCACTCCGCCAGGGCCTCGGCGTACCTCATCTGGGTCTTCTCGTCGTCGCGCTCCATCATCGCGAGCTCGCACGCGTCGACGCGCTCCGCGGCGGCCCGCACGCGGGGCGGCGAGACCGAGAGCAGCAGGTCGTGCACGGTCTTCCCCTCGTTGCCCTGCGTCACCATCTGGCGCATCACCCCGAGCCCACCACTGCGAGTCACCGCGCCTTCGTGCGGCACCAGGTCGGCGGTGATGATGCGGAGCAGCGTCGTCTTGCCGGCCCCGTTGGCGCCGACGAGGGCCACCTTCGCACCCTCGCCGACCCGGAAGGAGACGTCGTCGAGCAGCACCCGTCCGTCGGGAAGCTCGTACCTGACACCTGAGACGTCGATGTGGCCCATGTGGACCCATCCTTCCGCCCACGAGGGCAGTGCGCACGTGGATTTCACGCGGCGAGGGTTACTTCCAGCCCCGGTGGGTACCGGGGCCGCCGCCGGGGAGGGACCGCTCAACTGGAGGTACCTCATGTCCGGACGTTCTCCCGAGGCCGCGGTCACCACGCGGGCCGGCGAACCCCGCTGGAAGCTCATCGGACCGGGACTGGTGGTCGCGGCCACCGGTGTCGGCGCGGCCGACCTCGTGGCGACGCTGGTCGCCGGCAGCGAGTACGGCTACGCGCTCCTCTGGTGCGCCGTGCTCGGCTGCCTGATGAAGGTCGTGCTCGTCGAGGGCGCCGGCCGCTACTCGCTGGCGACGGGGCGCACCATCTACGAGGGCTGGAGCAGCCTCGGCCGCTGGACCCACTGGTACTTCGGGCCGTACATCGTCGTGTGGGGGCTCGTCTACGGGGCCGCAGCCATGGCCGGCACCGGGCTCGCCCTGCACTCCCTCCTGCCGTTCCTCGGCGTGAAGGCGTGGGGCATCCTGTCGGGCCTGGCCGGGCTGGCTCTGGTCTGGATGGGCCGGTACGGCGTGCTGGAGACCGTCCTCAGCGCGATGGTGCTGCTGATGTTCGTCTCGATGGTCGGGGCCGCGGCACTGACGGTGCCTCACCTTCCGGAGATGCTCACCGGCATGGCACCGACGATCCCCGACGGCGGGCTGCTCTACGTGCTGAGTCTGGCCGGTGGCGTGGGAGGCACGATCACCCTGGCGGCGTACGGCTACTGGCTGCGGGAGAAGGGGTGGACCACGCCCCGCCACATGCGCGTGATGCGCATCGACAACGGCGTCGCCTACGCCGTGACCGGCCTGTTCGTGGTCGCCACGCTGATCGTCGGAGCCGAGCTGCTCTACTCCGCCCAGATCGCGGTCGACACGAGCGACAAGGGACTGCTCGACCTCTCGAAGGTCCTCGCGGACCGCTATGGCTCGTCCGCCGGCACGGTCTTCCTGGTGGGCTTCTGGGCGGCCGCGATGTCGTCGCTGCTCGGCGTGTGGAACGGGGTGAGCCTGATGTTCGCCGACTACGTGGGGCACGTCCGCGGCCTCGGCGCCGACCACCCCGAGTCCAGGGCGGGTGGCACGTTCTACAAGGCCTACGTCCTGTGGCTCACGGTCCCGCCGATCGCGCTCCTCTTCCTCGGGGAGCCGATCTACCTCATCCTCGCCTACGGGGTCCTCGGGGCGTTCTTCATGCCGTTCCTGTCCGTCACCCTCCTGTGGATGCTCAACACCAGCCGCGTGCCGCGGGAGTGGCGTAACAGGATCTGGTCGAACGTCGCGCTGGCGTTGTGTGCCCTCGCGTTCGCCACCCTGGCCGCGAACGAGATCGTGAAGGCCTTCAACGCACTGTAGTAACCGCCTCGCCACCCGCGGACGTCATCCGTTGTGGCGCTCCCAGCGACCGGAACGTATGACGTCCGCCGGACCCTCCCGCCGGCTCAGGCCGTGTCGCTGACCTCGGAGGTCGACGACCGGCCCGCCTCCAGGCGCGCCACCGGAACCCGGAACGGCGAGCAGGAGACGTAGTCGAGGCCGACCTCGTCGAAGAAGTGGATCGACTCGGGGTCGCCGCCGTGCTCACCGCAGATGCCCAGGTGGAGGTCGGGTCGGGCCGCGCGGCCCCTCTCGACCGCCAGCCGGATCATCTGGCCGACCCCGTCGCGGTCCAGCGTCTCGAACGGCGACACCCCGAAGACGCCCTTCTCCAGGTAGTTGCCGAAGAACTTCGCCTCCACGTCGTCGCGGGAGAATCCCCAGGTCATCTGGGTCAGGTCGTTGGTGCCGAACGAGAAGAACTCGGCCTCCTCGGCGATCTCGCCCGCGGCCATCACCGCGCGGGGCAGCTCGATCATGGTGCCGACCTTGAAGTCGAGCTTCACCCCGAACTCCTTCTCGACCTCGGCGGCGACCGTGATGATGTCCGCCTTGACCAGCTCGAGCTCCTGGACCGCGGCGACCAGCGGGATCATGATCTCCGGCTTCGGGTTGCCACCGGCCTTCACCCGCTCCGCGGTGGCCTGCAGGATCGCCCTCGACTGCATGATGAACAGGCCCGGAATCACGATGCCGAGCCGGACACCGCGCATGCCCAGCATCGGGTTCTGCTCGTGCAGCCGCTTCACGGCGTCGAGCAGCTTGTGGTGCAGGGTGTCGCTCTTGCCGTGGTCGTCCTCGATGGCCACCTGCACCGACAGGTCGGTGTAGTCGGGCAGGAACTCGTGCAGCGGCGGGTCGATCAGCCGGATCGTCACCGGCAGGCCGTCCATGGCTTCGAGGATCCCGATGAAGTCCGCGCGCTGCATCGGCAGGAGCGCGGCGAGCGCCTCCTCCTGCTCGGTGCGGTTCTCCGCCACGATCAGGCGCTCCACCAGCTGGCGCCGCTCGCCGAGGAACATGTGCTCGGTGCGGCACAGGCCGATGCCCTGCGCGCCGAACCGGCGGGCCCGTGCGGCGTCCTCCGGGGTGTCGGCGTTCGCGCGCACCGCCAGCCGCCGGGTCGCGTCCGCGTGCCTCATGATCCGTTCGACGGCCTCGACCAGCTCGTCGCCCTCGGCCCTTGCGTCCCCCTCGAAGTGGCGTACGACGAGCGAGTCGGCCACCGGCACGTCCCCCGCGAAGATCTCGCCGGTCGTGCCGTCGATCGAGATCACGTCGCCCTCGGCCACCGTCACGCCGTTGACGCCGACGAACCGCTTCCGCTTCACGTCCACGTCGAGCATCTCCGCTCCGCACACGCAGGTCCGGCCCATCCCGCGGGCGACCACCGCCGCGTGGGAGGTCTTGCCTCCCCGGCTGGTCAGGATGCCCTTGGCCGCGACCATCCCCTTGAGGTCGTCGGGGTTCGTCTCCCGGCGTACCAGGATCACGTCCTCGCCCCGGTCGGCCCACTCGACGGCGGTCGTCGAGTCGAACACCACCTTGCCGACGGCCGCGCCCGGTGAGGCGTTCATGCCGGTGCCGATCAGGTTCCGCTCCACCTGGCTGTCGAATCGCGGGAACATCAGCTGGGCGAGCTGGGCGCCGTTGACCCGGCGTACCGCCTCGTCCATGTCGATCAGGCCCTGGTCGACGAGCTGGACCGCGATCCTGAACGCCGCCTCGGCCGTGCGCTTCCCGACCCGGGTCTGGAGCATCCAGAGCTTGCCGCGCTCGACGGTGAACTCGATGTCGCAGAGGTCCTTGTAGTGCTCCTCGAGCGTCTGCATGATGCGCATCAGCTCGTCGTACGACCTCTTGTCCAGCTTCTCCAGGTCGGCCAGCGGCACCGTGTTGCGGATGCCGGCCACCACGTCCTCGCCCTGGGCGTTCTGCAGGTAGTCCCCGTACACGCCCTGGGCGCCGGAGGCGGGGTCGCGGGTGAAGGCCACGCCGGTCCCCGAGTCCATCCCGCCGTTCCCGAACACCATGGCGACCACGTTGACCGCCGTGCCCAGGTTCTCGGGGATCCGCTCCTGGCGGCGGTAGAGCACCGCGCGCTCGGTGTTCCACGAGTCGAAGACGGCGTTGATCGCCATGTCGAGCTGCTCGCGCGGGTCCTGCGGGAAGTCGCGGCCGGCGTGCTCCTTGATCCGCTGCTTGTAGGTCTCGACCAGGTCGCGGAAGTCGTCGACGGTCAGGTCGAGGTCGCTCTTGCTGCCGCGTGCATGCTTCTTCGCCTCGAGCTCGTCCTCGAAGACGTGCCCCTCGATGCCGAGCACGGTCTTGCCGTACATCGTGAGCAGACGACGGTACGAGTCGTAGGCGAACCGCTCGTCGCCGTCTGCCCGGGCCGCGAGCCCGTGGACGGACTCGTCGTTGAGGCCGATGTTGAGGACCGTGTCCATCATGCCGGGCATGGAGAACTTCGCGCCCGACCGGACGGACACGAGCAGCGGGTCGTCCGGATGCCCGAGGTTCTTGCCGACCGCCTGCTCGAGGCTGGTCAGGTGCTCGGTGAGCTCCTTGGCGAGGGCGGCCGGCTCCCGCCCTGCCTCCAAGTACGCACGACAGGCCTCGGTGCTGATGATGAAGCCCGGCGGGACCGGCAGACCGAGGTTGGTCATCTCGGCGAGGTTTGCCCCCTTGCCGCCGAGTAGGTCCTTCTGCTCCTTGCTGCCTTCGGAGAAGTCGTACACGTACTTGGTCATGTGCCGATCATGCCCCACCTTCGACCGGCGGATATGGGCCTTTGGTCACCCCGCCCGCGACGGAAGGTCCTCGCGCCCGCATTGTGTGGGTTGGCCCTAGTCCTCGGTCTGCTGCGCCCAGAGGTTCACGCCCGCCTCGACAGCGTCCCGGTCGATCGCCGCAAGCTCCTCCTCCGTGAACGGCGGACCCGACAGCGCGTCGAGGTTCACGTCGAGCTGCTCGACGGAGGAGGCGCCGACGACCGCGGACGTCACCCGCTTGTCGCGCAGCACCCACTGCAGCGCCATCTGGGCGAGCTTCTGCCCCCGTGCCCGGGCGACCTCGTTCAGCGCCCTGACGCGGCGGAGCACCGACTCGTCCAGGTGCTCCGTGGGCAGGGTGCCGTTCCGGGCAGCCCGGGAGTCCTCGGGTACGCCGTCGAGGTACCGGTCGGTGAGCAGGCCCTGCGCCAGGGCGGTGAAGACGATGCAGCCCATCCCCTGCTCCTCGAGCTCGTCGAGCAGGTCGGTCTCGATCCAGCGGTTGAGCAGGGAGTACGACGGCTGGTGGATCAGCAACGGCGTGCCGAGCTCGCGGGCGATCGTCGCGGCCTCGTGGGTCTTCTTCGCGGAGTACGACGAGATGCCGGCGTACAGCGCCTTGCCCGACCGCACCGCGTGGTCGAGCGCCATCATCGTCTCCTCGACCGGCGTCTCGGGATCGAACCGGTGGCTGTAGAAGATGTCGACGTAGTCCAGGCCCATCCGCTTCAGCGACTGGTCGAGGCTGGCCAGGACGTACTTCCGGGAGCCGCCGCCCTGCCCGTAGGGCCCCGGCCACATGTCCCAGCCGGCCTTGGTCGAGATGACGAGCTCGTCCCGGTAGGGCTTGAGGTCGCCGCTCAGGAAGTGGCCGAAGTTGACCTCCGCCTGGCCGTACGGCGGGCCGTAGTTGTTCGCGAGGTCGAAGTGCGTGACGCCCCTGTCGAAGGCGCGCCGCAGAACAGCGCGCTGCACCTCCATGGGCTTGTCGTCACCGAAGTTCTGCCACAGGCCGAGGGAGATGGCGGGGAGCTTCAGGCCGCTTCGGCCGGTGAAGCGGTACTCCATGGTGTCGTAGCGGTCGTCGGCTGCCTGGTAGTCGCTCATGCCCCCGTAGTCTGCCAACCCTCGGCGGTTCGATCACCTGCCCCTCTCGCGCGGCAGCACCGATGTGGTCGGCCATCCCAGTCCTCCAGTCAGTCTTCGACCCGCGCGAGCGCGACCTCGAGCGAGGGTCGCCGCTGGGCGACGTACTCCTCGCTGGGGGCCAGGTCGTGGCCGAGGGCTTCGAGCCGCCCTCGGGTGGCGATCCGGTAGACGATCGCTCGCAGTACGAGCTGGTCCCACTCCGGGACGTCGGACCAGGAGTCGAGCAACGACGGCGGTGCGCCGTCCCATGCGATGGCGTCGCCGGCTGCCACCGCCAGTGCCCAGCCCGCGGGGCGGAAGTACGGCGGCCAGTCGATCACCGCGGGCGGCCGGCCCGTCGCCGCCAGGATGTTCCCGCCGATGTCTCCGTGCACCACCTGGGACGGCGTGCTCACCGGCCGCAGCCCGGCCAGGCCCTCGCGCAGCAGACAGAGGGTGGGCGGGTGACCCTGCGGCTCCGCGCCCTCCCAGGCCACCCGGTCCCCGAAGGTCCAGGGATCGTCACGGCGGTCCAGGAAGACCGGCCGCGCGAGATGGCCGATCACCGCATGGAACTCCTCGCTGACGGACCGGACCAGGTCCGGCCGCTCCCCGGTGGAGACGTCGCTGCCCTCCAGCCACACGTGCGCGGCCCAGCCCTCGAACGCCCGGCAGCCGTCGGACGAGCGGACGGGTCGGGGCACCCGGACGGTGTCGTGAGCGGGCCAGCCGTCGAACACGTTGGACACCCACGCGTGCTCCTCGGCGTTGTCGACGGGCTTGAGGACCAGGTCGCCGACACGCCAGGTGCGCCCCTGCCCGCCGGCCAGCAGCTCCGGTTGCCGGTCGGGCGCCCCGAAAGCACGAAGCACGCGTGGCTCAGGCGGTGCTGTGTCGAACAGGGGCGGCATGCCGCAAACGTACCTTTTGCGGCGGTACGCGGTCAGTCGGCTCGCGAGGAGCGAAGAACGCGGAAGCCCTTGGCGCTGGCGAGACGCTCGGTGGGGTAACCCTGGTCCCCCAGCCAGCGCTGCAGCGAGTCGCCGCCCAGGTTCTTGCCGACGACCATGACCGCGTGGCCGCCGGCGCTGAGCCGGGGCAGCCAGGTGAGCAGCAGGTCGTGCAGCGCCTGCTTGCCGATCCGGATCGGCGGGTTGGACCAGATCTCGTCGAAGGTCACGTCGGACGGCACGCCGTCGGGCGTCACGGCGGTGAAGCGGTCCTCGACACCGAGCGCGGCCGCGTTCTCGTTCGCGAGCAGCACCGCGCGCTCGTTCACGTCGACCGCCCACACCGTGGCGTCCCGGACCGCGACGGCTAGCGCCAGGCCGATCACGCCGTAGCCGCAGCCGAGGTCGAGGAAGGTCCCGGGCTTCGGCGGCTCGGTCTCGCGGAACAGGACCGCGGTCCCGTTGTCCAGCCGACCCTGGGCGAAGACCCCCGATCCGGACGTGAGTCGCAGGTCGCGACCCCAGACCGTGGCCTTGACGGGAGCCCGCTTGAACGGCACGGACGGGTCCGCGGAGAAGTAGTGGTCATCCATCCACGGGCTCCTTCGCCGGAAGGGTGCGCAGCACACGGGCCGCCTCGGCCTGAGCGGCCAGGTCCTCGTCCGGCGGGTAGGCGACCTCCTCCAACGTCAACCCGTGCGCGTGTACGACGGTCACGCCCGGGTCGCGCTCTGCACGTGCGAGCACCTCCCCCGCCCACGCGGGGTCACGACGGTGTTCGCCGACCGCGATCATGCAGCCCACGAGCGACCGGACCATGTTGTGGCAGAACGCGTCGGCCCGCACCCGCGCGACGGCGAGACCGTGGTCGTCGCGTTCCCAGGACAGGTCCAGGAGGGTGCGGATCGTGGTGGCGCCTTCCCGCCTCCGGCAGAACGCCGCGAAGTCGTGCTCACCGCGAAGCAGCGCCGCCGCCTCGTTCATGGCAGCCACGTCCAGCTGTCTCGGCCACGCCAGCACGGACCGTCGTACCAGCGGGTCCACCAGCCGCGGCGCGTCCGCGACCCGGTAGGCGTACCGGCGCCAGACGGCGGAGAAGCGGGCGTCGAACCCCGCGGGCGCCTCGGCTGCTCGCAGGATGCGTATGTCGTCCGGAAGGATCCCGTTGAGACGACGCAGCAGCGCCTGCACCGGTGGGGACGTGCTCCGGCCAGCTGCCGCGACGAGGACCTCGTCGGCGACATCCGCGTGGACGACCTGCCCGCGGGCGTGGACGCCGGTGTCGGTGCGCCCGGCGCAGGTGACCGTGACCGCCTCGACGCGGAGAACCTGCGCCATCGCGGCCTCGAGAGTGCCCTGGACCGTGCGGAGAGAGGGCTGTGTCGCCCAGCCGTGGAAGTCCGTGCCGTCGTAGGCGAGGTCGATTCGCAGGCGCACGCGCGTATCTTCTCATTCATGGTCAGCATCGCGATCGACGCCGGGTCCACGGTTCCGCCGTACGAACAGCTGCGAGCCCAGATCGCCGGGCTCGTGGCCCGCGGCGACCTCGCGCCCGGGACCAAGCTCGCCACCGTCCGGCAGACCGCGACCGATCTCGGGCTCGCGGTGAACACCGTGGCGCGCGCCTACCGCGAGCTCGAGGCGGACGGCGTCATCGTCACGCAGGGGCGACGCGGGACGTTCGTGCGCTCGGCGGTCCTGGACGGACAGTCGTCCGACGCCGGCGACGCGGCGCGCGCTGCGGCCGCGGAGTACGTCGTCACCGCCCGGCGGCTCGGGCTCACGCTCACCGAGGCGACCCTGCTGGTCGAGCAGGGCTGGGTCGACCCGAAGTCGTCATGACCGGAAGACATGCGAAGGGCCCGCCACCTGGTGGTGGCGGGCCCTTCGGATGAGCGGTGAGGTCAGGTCACTCGGACTTGGTGTCGTCCTCGTCGGCCTTCTCCTCGGCGGGAGCCTCGGTCGCCTCGTCGGCGGGAGCCTCAGCAGCCTCGGTCTCCTCCGCGGGAGCCTCAGCAGCCTCGTCGGCCGGAGCCTCGGTCTTCTCGGCCGCGGCCGGAGCAGCAGCCGACTTCTCCGTCTTGACCGTCTTCGCCTTGGCGACGTACTCCTCGGTCACGAGCTCGATGACCGCCATGGGGGCGTTGTCGCCCTTGCGGGGGCCGAGCTTGGTGATCCGGGTGTAGCCGCCCGGGCGCTCCGCGAAGCGCGGGCCGATCTCCTCGAACAGGGAGTGCACGATGCCCTTGTCACGGATGACCGAGAGGACCTGGCGCCGGTTGTGCAGGTCGCCCTTCTTCGCCTTGGTGATCAGGCGCTCGGCGTACGGCCGCAGGGTGCGGGCCTTCGCCTCGGTGGTCACGATGCGGCCGTGCTCGAAGAGGCTCGTCGCGAGGTTCGACAAGATGAGCTTCTGGTGCGCCGGGCTGCCGCCGAGACGGGCGCCCTTCTTGGGGGTAGGCATTTCTCGTTCTCATTTCTTCCGGGCCGTACCAGGTACCCGGATAGATGGTTGGTAGCGATGGTCGAGCCTGTCGAGACATGGTTCCGACAGGCTCGACCAGCGTTCATCAGTACTGCTCGTCCTCGACGAAGCTGTCGTCCTCGTCCTCGTACGCCGCGAGGGCGGCCTGCGGGTCGAAGCCCGGAGCACTGTCCTTGAGCGAGAGGCCCATCTCCACCAGCTTGGCCTTGACCTCGTCGATCGACTTCGCACCGAAGTTGCGGATGTCGAGCAGGTCCTGCTCCGAACGCGAGATCAGCTCACCCACGGTGTGGATGCCCTCGCGCTTGAGGCAGTTGTACGAGCGGACCGTGAGCTGCAGGTCCTCGACCGGGAGGGCGAGGTCAGCAGCGAGCGCCTCGTCGACCGGCGAGGGGCCGATGTCGATGCCCTCGGCCTCGACGTTCAGCTCCCGGGCCAGACCGAACAGCTCGACCAGGGTCTTGCCGGCCGAGGCGATCGCGTCGCGGGGACGGATCGACGGCTTGGTCTCGACGTCGATGACGAGCTTGTCGAAGTCCGTGCGCTGCTCGACACGGGTCGCCTCGACCTTGTAGGTCACCTTGAGCACCGGGCTGTAGATCGAGTCGACCGGCATGCGGCCGATCTCCACGTCGCCGGCCTTGTTCTGCACCGCGCTGACGTAGCCACGACCGCGCTCGACGACGAGCTCCATCTCGAGCTTGCCCTTGTCGTTCAGGGTCGCGATCTTCAGGTCCGGGTTGTGAACCTCCACACCAGCCGGCGGCGCGATGTCGGCGGCGGTGACGTCACCGGGGCCCTGCTTGCGCAGGTACATGGTGACGGGCTCGTCGTGCTCGGACGAGACCACGAGGTCCTTGAGGTTCAAGATGACCTCGGTGACGTCTTGCTTGACACCTTCGATCGTCGAGAACTCGTGCAGCACGCTGTCGATCTTGATGCTGGTCACCGAGGCGCCAGGGATCGAGGACAGCAGGGTCCGACGCAGCGAGTTGCCGAGCGTGTAGCCGAAGCCGGGCTCGAGCGGCTCGATCACGAAACGCGATCGGAACTCGTCGACGACCTCTTCCGACAGGGTCGGGCGCTGAGCGATAAGCACTGTGTTTCCTTTCCGAGCCCACCCGCTATATGACGGGCTCGAACTCAAGGGAGTGGGAGAGGTTACTTCTTGGAGTAGTACTCGACGATGAGCTGCTCCTGGACCGGGATGTCGATCTGCTGACGGACCGGAACCTGGTGCACCAGGATGCGCATCCGGTTCGGCAGCGACTCGAGCCACGCAGGGACGGTCCGCTCACCGTGGGTCTCACGAGCCACGATGAACGGGGTCATCTCGAGCGACTTCTCGCGGACGTCGATGACGTCGTGCTGGCTGACCTGGTACGACGGGATGTCGACCTTCTTGCCGTTCACCTTGAAGTGTCCGTGGACGACGAGCTGACGGGCGTGGCGACGCGTGCGGGCGAAGCCTGCGCGGTACACCACGTTGTCGAGGCGGCACTCGAGGAGCTGCAGCAGGTTGTCACCGGTCTTGCCGGCGCGACGGCTCGCCTCGGTGTAGTAGTTGTGGAACTGCTTCTCGAGCACGCCGTAGGTGAAGCGGGCCTTCTGCTTCTCCTGCAGCTGCGTGCGGTACTCGCTCTCCTTGATGCGGGCGCGGCCGTGCTGGCCGGGCGGGTACGGGCGACGCTCGTAAGCCTGGTCGCCACCGACGAGGTCGACACCCAGGCGGCGCGACTTCTTCGTCATAGGGCCGGTGTAACGGGCCATTTTTCAAAGTCTCCTTGGATTCGCTGGCGTGTCGGGGATCAGACGCGGCGGCGCTTGGGCGGCCGGCATCCGTTGTGGGGCGTGGGCGTGACGTCCTGGATGGTGCCGACCTCGAGGCCGATCGCACCCAGGGACCGGATCGCCGTCTCGCGGCCCGAACCCGGACCCTTGACGAAGACGTCGATCTTCTTCATGCCGTGCTCCATCGCCCGGCGACCAGCAGCCTCGGCTGCCATCTGCGCGGCGAACGGGGTGGACTTCCGCGAGCCCTTGAAGCCGACGGTGCCGGCCGAGGCCCACGAGATCACAGCGCCGGTGGGGTCGGTGATCGTGACGATCGTGTTGTTGAACGTGCTCTTGATATGGGCTTCGCCCTGAGCAATGTTCTTCTTCTCCTTGCGGCGCACCTTCTTGGCGCCGGCAGCCTGACGGCTCTTGGGAGGCATTCAAATACTCCTGAGGATTGCTGGTCGGGTAGCGAGTTCGGGGGCTTCAGTGATCCGGCCGGGGCCAGAGATCACTTCGCCTTCTTCTTGCCGGCGACGGTGCGCTTGGGGCCCTTGCGGGTACGCGCGTTGGTCTTGGTGCGCTGACCGCGGACGGGCAGACCCTGACGGTGCCTGCGGCCCTGGTAGCTGCCGATCTCGATCTTGCGACGAATGTCGGCCTGGACCTCGCGACGGAGGTCACCCTCGATCTTGAAGTTGGCTTCGATCACGTCGCGGAGCTTGACCAGCTCCTCGTCGCCCAGCTGATGGACCCGCATGTTGGGGTCGACCCCGGTCAGGACCAGGAGCTGCTGGGCGCGGGTACGGCCGATGCCGTAGATATAGGTGAGTGCGACCTCGATGCGCTTGTCGCGCGGGAGGTCCACACCAACGAGGCGTGCCATGTAGGCGGTTTCCCTTCATTTCGTCGGAGGTCTCAGTTCGTGCCGCGCCCCTACCCGCCTCGGTAGGGCCCCGGCCTCCGGCCCGGGGGTCACACCCCTGGTTCGGGGTGAGCGGTCACGATCGGCGGGTCCGAACATCTCGGACCCGGTATTCAGTTGTCAGATGCGCCGGCGGTCTCGACTGGCTCGACCACCGTGGGCGATCAGCCCTGGCGCTGCTTGTGGCGCGGGTTCTCGCAGATCACCATGACGCGGCCGTGGCGACGGATCACCTTGCACTTGTCACAGATCGGCTTGACGCTCGGGTTGACCTTCATTCTCGAAGCTCTTCCATGTGAACGACCCAGCTCCCCGAAAAGTTGGAGCAGGAGTCATGTGGACGGCTGACAGCCCCGACTTGATCGGGGTTACTTGTACCGGTAGACGATCCGCCCGCGGGTGAGGTCGTAGGGCGAAAGCTCCACGACGACCCGGTCCTCGGGAAGGATTCGGATGTAATGCTGACGCATCTTGCCGCTGATGTGGGCGAGGACCTTGTGCCCGTTGCTCAGCTCGACCCGAAACATCGCGTTCGGGAGAGCTTCGACAACCGTGCCCTCGATCTCGATCACGCCTTCTTTCTTCGGCATGTCCTCCGCAATCTGTTGATGACTGGTCTACCGTGTTGCACTGCGCTGGCAGTTCGACCTCGCTTGCTTTGGTCTCCCGCTTCGCGCAGGTGGCCCGGGAACCGCCTCGCCCCGACTTGAGGGGAGAGTGGACCTCGTGAAACCGTTCGGTGATCCCCATCCCGGGCGCGGCGCAGACCTCATGAGGTCGAGCGCTGATGTTCACGCCATATCGGGCAGCCGCAGGGCACCACGAAACGAGCCCACGTTGGGCCGACGTACAAGTCTAGGGCAAGAACCGCCAGGACCGTTAATCGCCCCGCGCCTCCGCCGGCTCCGCCCGGCTTGCCCCGGTTTCATCAAGGTATGCAGGCGAACCGTCACTTCCCACGGCGTGCTCGTCACGGGAAGTGAGGGTTGGACGACATACCTTGATGAAGCTGTGGCGGGTGGGTCCGGTGGGACGGAGAGGGTGTGAGACGGGTCAGCGGCCGCCGAAGGGGACACCGAGCTCCTTGAGCTTGGCCTCTCCCCCGTCGATCGCGGTCAGGATCCAGGTCCCCTGCGGGGTGAGTGTGAACGTGTGCTCGAAGTGGGCGGCGAGCGAGCCGTCGTCGGTCTTCACGGTCCAGTCGTCGGCGAGCACGTGGGTGGCGTGGTGACCGAGCACCACCATCGGCTCGACCGCGAGCGCGAGCCCCTCGACCAGCTTGGGGCCTCTGCCCGGTCTGCCGTAGTTCGGCACGTTCGGCGGCTGGTGCATCGCCGAGCCGATGCCGTGACCGACGTACTCCTCGACCACCCCGAAGTCGCCCTGGCTGCGGACGTAGGACTCGACCGCGTGCGAGATGTCGGTGACCCGGCCACCGAGCCTCGCGGCGGCGAAGCCTCGCCACATGGCCTCCTCGGTCACCCGCATCAGCTCCAGGGGCTCCGGCGCCACGTCGCCGATCGCGACCGTGATCGCCGCGTCTCCGTGCCAGCCGTCGACGATCGCGCCGCAGTCGATGGAGATGACGTCACCGTCGACGAGGACCCGGTCCCCGGGGATGCCGTGCACGACCTCGTCGTTCACCGACGCGCAGATGCTGCCGGTGAAGCCGTGGTACCCCTTGAACGACGGTGTCGCGCCCGAGGACCGGATGTTGTCCTCGGCGATCTGGTCGAGCTCCAGGGTGGTCATGCCCGCCCGGGCCGACTCCCGCAGCAGCTCCAGGGTCTGCCCGACGACGAGGCCCGCCGCACGCATCTTGTCGATCTGCGCGGGCGTCTTGATCTCGATGCCGCGTTCCCTGAACACCGTGGGTCAGCTCGCAGCCTTGCCGCGTACGTCGTCCAGAGCAGCGAACACGCGCCCGCTCACCTCGTCGACGGTACCCATCCCGTCGACCTCCACGAGGAAGCCGCGATCGGCGTACGCGGCGAGCAGCGGAGCCGTCTGCTCGTTGTAGAGGTCCTGACGGCGCCGGATGACCTCTTCGGTGTCGTCGGTGCGACCCTCGACCTGTGCCCGGTTGAGCAGCCGCTGGACCAGCTCGTCGTCGTCCACCGTGAGCACGACGACGGCGTCGAGAGCCTGCCCTGAGTCCGCGAGCATCGAGTCGAGCTCCCGGACCTGTGCCACCGTGCGGGGGTAGCCGTCGAGCAGGAAGCCGTTGGCGGCGTCGTCCTCGGCGATCCGGTCGCGGACCATGCCGTTGGTGATCTCGTCGGGGACGTAGTCACCGGCGTCCATGTACCGCTTGGCGTCGAGGCCGAGCGGCGTGCCGGCCGAGACGTTCGCCCGGAAGATGTCGCCGGTCGAGATCGCGGGGATCTGCAACCGGCCGGCGATCACCTTGGCCTGCGTGCCCTTCCCTGCACCGGGAGGGCCCATCAGGATGATTCTCATCAGCGAAGGAATCCTTCGTAGTTGCGCTGCTGCAGCTGGCTCTCGATCTGCTTCACCGTGTCGAGTGCGACGCCGACCATGATCAGGATGGAGGTTCCGCCGAACGGGAAGTTCTGGTTGGCGTTGATCAGCACGAACGCGATCAACGGGACCAGCGAGATGAGACCGAGGTAGAGCGCGCCTGGCAGCGTGATGCGGGACAGGACGTAGGAGAGGTACTCCTCGGTCGGCTTGCCCGCCCGGATCCCGGGGATGAAGCCGCCGTACTTCTTCATGTTGTCGGCCACCTCTTGCGGGTTGAAGGTGATGGCCACGTAGAAGTAGGTGAAGAAGATGATGAGGGCGAAGTAGACCGCCATGTAGAGGGGGTGGCTGCCGTCGGCCAGGTACTTCGAGATGAAGCCCGTGATCGGCGAGTTGCCACCCTGGTCGAACTGCGCGGCCATCGCGGGGAGGTACAGCAGGCTCGAGGCGAAGATGACCGGGATGATGCCGGCCTGGTTCACCTTGAGAGGAATGTACGTCGACGAGCCGCCGAACATCCGCCGGCCGACCATCCTGCGGGCGTACTGGACCGGGATCCGGCGCTGCGCCTGCTCGATGAAGATGACAGCCGCGACCAGGACCAGGCCGATCACGATCACCGTGCCGAAGATCCACCAGCTCTGCTGCGAGGTCTTCACCGCCCACAGCGACGCCGGGAAGGTGGCGACCACCTGGGTGAAGATCAGGATCGACATGCCGTTGCCGATGCCGCGCTCGGTGATCAGCTCACCGAGCCACATGATCACTGCGGTGCCGGCGGTCATCGTGATCACCATGACGACCATGGTCATCAGGCTGTCCTCGTTGTGCAGCAGCGGCAGCTCGCAGTTCTGCAGCAGCGAGCGGTTGCGCGCCAGGGCGGTGATGCCGGTCGCCTGCAGGATGGCGAGCGCGAGCGTGAGGTACCGGGTGTACTGGGTGATCTTGGTCTGACCCGCCTGGCCCTCCTTCTTGAGGGCCTCGAGGCGGGGGATGACCACCACGAGGAGCTGCAGGATGATGCTCGCGGTGATGTACGGCATGATGCCGAGCGCGAAGACCGTGAGCTGCAGGAGCGCGCCACCGGAGAACAGGTTGATCAGGCCGTAGAGGCCTTCGCTCTCGACCTGCTTGAAGCAGGTCTGCACATTGGCGACATGGACGCCCGGGGTAGGTATCTGCGAACCCAGACGGAAGATCGCGATGATGAACAGGACGAACAGCAACTTACGTCGCAGGTCCGGCGTCCGGAACGCGTTGGCGAAAGCGCCTAGCACCTGGTCCTCTTTCTTACGTGCGGGTATCCAGCTGTTTGCAGCGGGACCCCGGAAGCCTAACAGGCACGCGGCACCGGTCCGACCTATACCGACGCCATGCCCCCTGGTGATGAGAACAGGGGCGTAGCCGGCTGACGCCGTCCACGCCCCTGTCTCCTGAGCCTGTTACCGAGTCAGAGCTCGGTGGTGCTGCCACCGGCAGCCGCGATCTTCTCCTTGGCCGAGGCGGAGAACGCGTGGGCGGTCACCTGCACGGCGACGGAGATGTCGCCCGAGCCGAGGACCTTGACGGGGTGGCCGCCGCGAACGGCGCCCTTGGCGACCAGGTCCTCCACACCGACGGTGCCACCCTCAGGGAAGAGCTCGCTCAGACGGTCGAGGTTGACCACCTGGAACTCCACCTTGAACGGGTTCTTGAAGCCCTTGAGCTTCGGCAGACGCATGTGGATCGGCATCTGGCCACCCTCGAAGCTGGCCGGCACCTGGTAACGAGCCTTCGTTCCCTTGGTACCGCGACCGGCCGTCTTACCCTTCGAACCCTCACCGCGACCCACACGGGTCTTGGCGGTCTTGGCTCCCGGGGCAGGACGCAGGTGGTGCATTTTGAGCGTCATGTCAGTCGACCTCCTCGACGACGACCAGGTGCCTGACCGTCTGGAGCATTCCACGGATCTCGGGGCGGTCCTCCTTCACGACGATGTCGCCGATGCGCTTGAGACCAAGCGTCCGGAGGGTGTCCCGCTGGTTCTTCTTGCAGCCGATCGTCGACCGCTTCTGCTCGACCTTGAAGCGCGCCATCACTGCGTCACCTCCGCGCGAGCCTTCAGAAGCGCGGCCGGGGCGACGTCCTCGACGGACAGGCCACGACGCGCGGCCACGGCCTCCGGCTCCTCGAGGGAGCGGAGCGCCTCGACGGTCGCGTGCACGATGTTGATCTGGTTCGACGAGCCGAGCGACTTGCTCAGCACATCGTGGATGCCGGCGCACTCCAGGACGGCGCGCACCGGGCCACCGGCGATGACACCGGTACCGGGAGCAGCCGGACGGAGCAGGACGACGCCCGCAGCCTTCTCACCCTGCACGGGGTGCGGGATCGTGCCCTGGATGCGAGGAACCTTGAAGAAGTGCTTCTTCGCCTCCTCGACACCCTTGGCGATCGCCGCGGGAACTTCCTTGGCCTTGCCGTAACCGACACCGACCATGCCATCGCCGTCACCGACGATCACGAGGGCGGTGAAGCTGAAGCGACGACCACCCTTCACGACCTTGGCGACACGGTTGATCGCGACGACACGCTCGATGTAGGCGGTCTTGTCCGCAGCCTGGCCACCACGACGGTCGTCACGGTTGCCGCGCCGCTCGCCACCGGCACCGCCACGGCGCTGGGGTCCGCTCATTCGAACTACCTCTTCCTTCTTCTTTGTCTGTTCGCGATCAGAACGCGAGGCCGCCCTCACGGGCGCCGTCGGCCAGGGCGGCTACGCGCCCGTGGTACCTGTTGCCGGCGCGGTCGAAAACTACCGAGTCCACGCCTTGATCCTTTGCACGCTCGGCCACGAGCTCGCCGACCTTCTTGGCCTTGGCCGACTTGTCGCCCTCGAACGAGCGCAGATCGGTCTCCATGGTGCTCGCGGACGCGAGCGTCTTGCCGACCACGTCGTCCACGACCTGCACGGTGATGTGCTTGGCCGAACGGGTGACCACCATGCGCGGACGCTCGGGGGTACCCGCCACCTTCTTGCGGCCACGGACCTGGCGGCGCAGACGCGACGCGGTGCGAGCGCTGGTGTGCTTGCCAGCCCTGAGTGCGATAGCCATCGTCACTTACCAGCCTTTCCGACCTTGCGACGGATCTGCTCACCCGCGTAGCGAACGCCCTTGCCCTTGTAAGGCTCGGGCTTGCGCAGCTTGCGGATGTTAGCGGCGACCTCGCCGACCAACTGCTTGTCAATGCCCTGGACGCCGAGCTTCGTCGGGCCCTCGACCGTGAACGTGATGCCCTCGGGGGCGTCGAACGTGATCGGGTGCGAGTAGCCGAGCTGGAACTCGAGCTGGGTCGGGCCCTTGGAGAGGACGCGGTAACCCACGCCCACGATCTCGAGCTTCTTCTCGTAGCCGTTCGTCACGCCGGTCACCATGTTGGCGATCAGCGTGCGGGTCAGCCCGTGAAGGGACTTGCTGATGCGCTCGTCGTTGGGACGGGCCACCTCGAGGGCGCCGTCCTCTCCACGAGCGACCGTGATCGGAGCAGCGACGGTGTGCGACAGGGTGCCCTTCGGGCCCTTGACGGTCACCACGCTCTCGTCGACGGCCACGTCAACACCCGACGGGACCGTGATGGGGAGCTTGCCAATGCGCGACATGCCTGTTTCTCCTCCTGGTCCTTCGTCACCAGACGTAGGCGAGGACTTCCCCACCTACGCCCTTCTTGTTGGCCTGGCGGTCGGTCAGCAGGCCCTGGCTGGTCGAGATGATCGCGACACCGAGGCCGCCGAGCACCTTCGGAAGACCAGTGGCCTTGGCGTACACCCGCAGACCGGGCTTGCTGATGCGGCGCACGCCCGCGATCGAGCGCTCCCGGTGCTGGCCGTACTTCAGGGTGATGGTCAGCGTCTTGAAGGCGGTAGCGCCCTCGCTCTCGCTGCTGGGGGTCTCCTCCACCTTCCAGGAGGTGATGTAGCCCTCCTGCTGGAGGATCTCTGCAACGCCGGCCTTCAGCTTGCTGTAGGGCATCGTCACCGAGTCGTGGTACGCCTGGTTGGCGTTGCGCAGACGCGTGAGCATGTCTGCGATCGGGTCAGTCATCGTCATGGCCTGAGGCCTCTTTCCCACCGTGGTTTCGCCCCGACGTCAGTCATCCGGGCGACCTTCAGCGATCTAGTGCTTGGAATCTGAGGGTTGGTTGTGCGGTGTCACCAGGAGCTCTTGGTGATACCGGGCAGCTCGCCGCGGTGAGCCATCTCGCGAAGGCAGATGCGGCAGAGACCGAACTTGCGGTAGACGGACTTGGGCCGGCCACAACGCTGGCAGCGGGTGTAACCGCGAACCTTGAACTTCGGCTTGCGTGACGCCTTGACGATCAGTGCTGTCTTCGCCATCGTCTCACTGCTCCTTGAAGGGGAAGCCGAGCTGCTTGAGCAGCGCGCGACCCTCGTCGTCGTTCGTAGCGGTGGTCACGACCGTGATGTCCATGCCCCGCGAGCGGTCGACCTTGTCCTGGTCGATCTCGTGGAACATGACCTGCTCGGTCAGACCGAAGGTGTAGTTGCCGCGACCGTCGAACTGACGGCTCGACAGACCCCGGAAGTCACGGATACGCGGCAGAGCGAGGGACAGCAGGCGGTCCATGAACTCCCACATGCGGTCGCCGCGCAGTGTGACGTGGGCGCCGATCGGCATGCCCTCACGCAGCTTGAACTGCGCGATGGACTTGCGGGCCTTGGTCACCTGCGGCTTCTGGCCGGTGATCGCGGTCAGGTCGCGCACGGCGCCCTCGATCAGCTTCGAGTCGCGAGCAGCCTCGCCGACACCCATGTTGACCACGATCTTGGTCAGGCCGGGAACCTGCATGATGTTGGCGTACTCGAACTCGCCACGGAGTGCGGGGACGATCTCCTCGCGGTACCGCTGCTTGAGGCGGGGCATTTGCCGGGTCTCGGTGGTGGTGCTGGTCATCAGATCTCCTCACCGGTCTTGCGCGCGATGCGGACGCTGCGCTCCGCGGTGTAGGTCGAGCCGTCGGGACGGCGCTTGGTGACCTCGTCGCGACGGAAGCCGACGCGGGTGGTCACCTTCTTGTCGCCGCCCTTGTCGCCGCTCTTCCCCTTCGGGGCGTCGACGAGGAGCATCACGTTGGACACGTGGATGGCCGCCTCCTGGGTGACGATGCCACCGGTGGTGCCGGCGCGGCCGCCCTGGTTGACCACCTTGGTGTGCCGCTTGATGCGGTTCACGCCCTCGACGATCACCCGGTCCTGCTCGGCGATGACGGCAATGACCTTGCCCTCGGCGCCCTTGTCCTTGCCGGCGATGACGCGGACGACATCGCCCTTCTTGATGTTCAGGGTCTTCTTGTTCGCCATGGTCAGAGCACCTCCGGAGCCAGCGAGATGATCTTCATGAACTTCTTCTCCCGCAGCTCGCGACCCACTGGGCCGAAGATGCGGGTTCCACGCGGCTCCCCGTCGCTCTTGAGAATCACTGCTGCGTTCTCGTCGAAGCGGATGTAGGAACCGTCGGGACGGCGGCGCTCCTTGACGGTCCGCACAACTACGGCCTTGACGACGTCACCCTTCTTGACGTTGCCACCGGGGATCGCATCCTTCACGGTGGCGACGATGACGTCGCCGATGCCGGCGTAGCGCCGACCCGAGCCGCCGAGAACACGGATGCAAAGGATCTGCTTTGCACCGGTGTTGTCGGCGACTTTGAGTCGCGACTCCTGCTGGATCATCGGTTTTTCTCCTGGTTGTCACGCCGGTTCTGGAGCCTGCGGCTTCAGCCTGACGGAACTCGGTGGTGGATAAAGCTGGGGTTACTTGGCCTTCTCGAGGACCTCGACGACGCGCCAGCGCTTGGTGGCGGACAGCGGACGGGTCTCCATGATCAGGACCCGGTCGCCGATGCCGCACTGGTTCTGCTCGTCGTGGGCCTTGAGCTTGCTCGTGCGACGCATGACCTTGCCGTACAGCGCGTGCTTGACACGGTCCTCGACGGAGACGACGACGGTCTTCTCCATCTTGTCGCTGACGACCAGGCCCTCACGGACCTTGCGGTAGCTACGCTGGTTCGACTCAGTCACCTTGTCTGCTGCCTTCTCACTCATGCGGCACCGTCCTCAGCGCCCGGGGTCTGACGGATCCCGAGCTCACGCTCGCGCACCACGGTGTAGATGCGGGCGATGTCGCGCTTGACCGTACGGAGCCGGCCGTGGCTCTCGAGCTGGCCGGTGGCGGCCTGGAACCGAAGGTTGAACAGCTCTTCCTTCGCCTCGCGCAGCTTCTCCTCGAGGTCGACGTTGGTCATCGAGTCGAGTTCGTGTGCAGTGGTAGCCATCAGAATTCACCTGCCTCGCGGGTGACGAAGCGGCACTTCATCGGAAGCTTGTGCATCGCGCGGCGCATTGCCTCGCGAGCGATGTCCTCCGGAACGCCGGACAGTTCGAACATGACACGACCGGGCTTGACGTTCGCGATCCACCACTCCGGCGAACCCTTACCGGAACCCATGCGGGTCTCGGCCGGCTTCTTGGTCAGCGGGCGGTCGGGGTAGATGTTGATCCACACCTTTCCACCACGCTTGATGTGACGGGTCATCGCGATACGCGCGGACTCGATCTGGCGGTTGGTGACGTAGTGGCCCTCGACCGCCTGGATGCCGAAGTCGCCGAAGGCGAGCTTCGTGCCACCCTTCGCGAAGCCGGTCCGCTTCGGGTGGTGCTGCTTGCGGTGCTTGACCCTGCGGGGCATAAGCATGGTGCTCAGGCCTCCTGTCCGGTCGGAGCCTCGGCCTTGGGGGCCTCGGCAGGAGCGGGGGTTTCGGTGGCACCGGTCTCGGGCGCGCGGCCTCCGCGGTCCGAGCGGCTCGGACGGTCACCACGGCTGCCGCGACCCGGACGGTCACCGCCGCGGGACGGACGGCCACGGCCGGGAGCGGCGGCACGGGCAGCTGCCTGGGCCTCACGCTCGGCGCGGGTGGCCGCGACCTCGCCCTTGTAGATCCAGACCTTCACGCCGATGCGGCCGAAGGTGGTGCGGGCCTCGTAGAAGCCGTAGTCGATGTCCGCGCGGAGGGTGTGCAGCGGCACGCGGCCCTCACGGTAGAACTCCGAGCGGGACATCTCGGCGCCGCCGAGACGACCCGAGCACTGGATCCGGACGCCCTTGGCGCCACTGCGCATCGAGGTCTGGATCGCCTTGCGCATCGCGCGGCGGAAGGCCACACGACCGGAGAGCTGCTCGGCGACACCCTGGGCCACGAGCTGAGCGTCGATCTCGGGGTTCTTGACCTCGAGGATGTTCAGCTGGACCTGCTTGCCGGTGAGCTTCTCGAGCTCGCCACGGATGCGGTCGGCCTCGGCGCCACGGCGACCGATCACGATGCCCGGACGCGCCGTGTGGATGTCCACGCGGACGCGGTCACGGGTGCGCTCGATCTCGACGCGGCTGATGCCGGCGCGCTCCATGCCCTTCGAGAGCAGGCGACGGATCGCGACGTCCTCACCGACGTACGACTTGTACAGCTTGTCGGCGTACCAACGACTCTTGTGGTCGGTGGAGATACCGAGGCGGAAGCCGTTCGGGTTGATCTTCTGACCCATTACTTGTGACCCGCCTTCCGTGCCTTGGTGTTGGTGGCCGCGGACTCGTCGGCGACCGGCTGCACCACGAGTGTGATGTGGCTGGTGCGCTTGTTGATGCGCGACGCACGGCCCTGGGCCCGCGGGCGCCAGCGCTTCATGGTCGGCCCCTCGTCCACCGTGGCCTTGGTGACGACCAGGGTGTTGCGGTCGAGGTTCTCGGTGCCCTCCGCGTTGGCGATGGCACTCTCGAGGACCTTGTAGACCGTCTCGCTGGCAGCCTGCGGCGCGAACTGCAGCAGTGCCAGGGCCTCGTCCGCACCCAGCCCGCGGACCATGTCAACGACACGGCGGGCCTTCATCGGGGTGATCCGGACGAAGCGTGCACTGGCGAAAGCACCGGGCTCGTCGCCCAGCAGGCTCTCGCGCCGGGCGCTCACGCGCCTACGCTCCATAACGCTCATTTCGAAACTCTCTCGTCTCCGTCGTACCCCCGCGCTCAGCGGCGGCGGCTCTTCCGGTCGTCCTTGACGTGCCCGCGGTAGGTGCGGGTCGGGGCGAACTCCCCGAGCTTGTGGCCGACCATCGCGTCGGTCACGAACACGGGAACGTGCTTACGCCCGTCGTGCACTGCGATCGTGTGGCCGATCATGGCCGGCACGATCATCGAGCGACGCGACCAGGTCTTGATCACGTTGTGGGTGCCCTTCTCGTTCTGCCCGTCCACCTTCTTGATCAGGTGGTCGTCGACGAAGGGACCCTTCTTCAGGCTGCGTGGCATCTGTACTCAGACCCTTTCTCAGCGACGCTTGCCGGACTTGCGGCGACGGACAATGAGGGCATCGCTGGCCTTGCGCTTGCGCGTCCGGCCCTCGGGCTTGCCCCACGGGGACACGGGGTGACGGCCACCGGAGGTCTTGCCCTCACCACCACCGTGCGGGTGGTCGACCGGGTTCATCACGACACCGCGGACGGTCGGGCGCTTGCCCTTCCAGCGCATGCGGCCGGCCTTGCCCCAGTTGATGTTCGACTGCTCGGCGTTGCCGACCTCGCCGACGGTGGCGCGGCAGCGCACGTCGACGTACCGCATCTCACCGGACGGCAGGCGCAGCTGCGCGCGGCTGCCTTCCTTGGCGACGAGCTGGGCGGAGTTGCCCGCGGAGCGGGCGATCTTCGCGCCGCCGCCGGGACGGAGCTCGATGCAGTGGATGGTCGTACCGACCGGGATGTTGCGCAGCGGCAGGTTGTTGCCCGGCTTGATGTCGGCCTTCGGGCCGGCCTCGACCGGGGTGCCCTGCTTCAGCCCCTGCGGCGCGACGATGTAGCGCTTCTCGCCGTCGGCGTAGTGCAGGAGCGCGATGCGCGCGGTCCGGTTGGGGTCGTACTCGATGTGCGCAACCTTCGCGGGGACGCCGTCCTTGTCGTAGCGCCGGAAGTCGATCACGCGGTAGGCGCGCTTGTGGCCGCCGCCCTGGTGGCGGGTCGTGATCCGGCCCTGGTTGTTGCGTCCGCCCTTCTTCGGGAGCGGACGGACCAGCGACTTCTCCGGCGTCGACCGCGTCACCTCGACGAAGTCGGCGACCGACGAGCCACGACGGCCCGGCGTAGTCGGCTTGTACTTACGGATGCCCATGAATTCTCAGTCCTCTACCTCGAGAGCCCGGTCAGGCGACCGGACCTCCGAAGATGTCGATGCGCTGTCCCTCGGCGAGGCTGACGATCGCGCGCTTGGTGTTGGCGCGCTTGCCCATCCCGAAGCGGGTGCGGCGGGTCTTGCCCTGGCGGTTGAGGGTGTTGACGGAGGTGACCTTGACGTTGAACACCTTCTCGACCGCGATCTTGATCTCGGTCTTGTTGGCGTCCGGGTGCACCAGGAAGGTGTACTTGTTGGCGTCGAGCAGGCCGTAGCTCTTCTCGCTGACAACAGGTGCGATCAGGACGTCGCGGTGGTCCTTGTGGAAGGTGCTCACTTGGCGGCCCCCTCTTCAGCCTCGGTGGAGGTGGCAACAGCCTTGACGGACTTGCCGGCGGGAGCGCCGGACACGAACGCGTCGTACGCGCCCTTGGTGAACACCACGTCGTCCGACAGGAGCACGTCGTAGGTGTTCAGCTGGTCGACCGCGAGCAGGTGGACGGTGTCCACGTTGCGCAGCGACAGCCACGTCATGTCGTCACCGCGCTCGAGCACGACCAGCGTGCGCGGACGCTCGGTGAGACCGGCCAGAGCCGACAGGGCCGACTTCGTGGACGGCTTGTCGCCGGAGACGAAGCTCTCGACGACGTGGATGCGTCCTTCACGGGCCCGGTCGGAGAGGGCCCCGCGGAGCGCGGCGGCCTTCATCTTCTTGGGGGTGCGCTGGTCGTAGCTGCGCGGCGTCGGGCCGTGCACGACGCCACCGCCGGCGAACTGCGGCGCGCGGGTCGAGCCCTGGCGGGCGCGGCCGGTGCCCTTCTGCTTGTAGGGCTTGCGGCCACCACCGCGCACGTCGGCGCGGGTCTTGGTGGAGGCAGTGCCCTGGCGTGCTGCGGCCTGCTGGGCCACGACGACCTGGTGGATCAACGGGATGTTGACCTGGACGTCGAAGATCTCGGCGGGGAGATCCACCTTCACGGTCTTGGCGGTCATGGCTTCAGGCCTCCTTGCCGGTGCTCGACTTGGCCGCGGAGCGGATGATCACGAGGCCACCCTTGGGACCGGGGACGGCGCCCTTGAGGAGGATCAGGCCCTTCTCGGCGTCGACCGCGTGCACGGAGATGTTCTGCGTCGTGACGACGTCGCCACCCATGCGGCCGGCCATGCGGACACCCTTGAAGACGCGACCAGGCGTGGCGCATCCACCGATGGAGCCCGGCGAGCGGTGCTTGCGGTGCACACCGTGCGAGGCGCGCAGACCGTGGAACCCGTGGCGCTTCATGACGCCGGCGAATCCCTTGCCCTTGCTCGTGCCGGTCACGTCGACAGGCTCGCCCGCGGAGAACAGCTCGGGGCTGATCTCCTGGCCGACGGTGTACGACGCGGCATCCGCGGTGCGGATCTCCAGCAGGTGGCGACGCGGCGTGACGCCGGCCTTCTCAAAGTGCCCGGCGAGCGGCTTGGTCACCTTGCGGCCGTCGATCTCACCGAAGCCGACCTGGACGGCGTTGTAGCCGTCGGTCTCGGGCTGGCGGACCTGCGTGACCACATTGGTGCCGGCCGCGATCACAGTCACGGGCACGACGCGGTTGTTCTCGTCCCAGGTCTGGGTCATGCCGAGCTTGGTGCCCAGCAGCCCACGGACGTTACGTTCGTAAGTGCTCATTGGATTCAGGGCCTTCAGAGCTTGATCTCGATGTCGACACCGGCAGGCAGGTCGAGCCGCATCAGCGAGTCAACCGTCTTCGGCGTGGGGTCGATGATGTCGATGAGACGCTTGTGGGTGCGCATCTCGAAGTGCTCGCGGCTGTCCTTGTACTTGTGGGGCGAGCGAATGACACAGTAGACGTTCTTCTCGGTCGGCAGGGGCACAGGGCCGGCGACCTTCGCGCCCGTACGGGTGACCGTGTCAACGATCTTGCGCGCCGAGGTGTCAATCACCTCGTGGTCATAGGCCTTGAGCCTGATGCGGATCTTCTGTCCCGCCATAGCTCTCAGTTAGTCCTTCTACTCGTACCGCTGCGTATCTCGTCGTACTCCGGGAGGAGCACTCCGCCCTCGCTCCCCACCACCGACCCCCGAGGTCGGGCGTGTCGCGCACACTCGGCGCAACACAAGACCGTCGAAGTATCTTGTTGGGGTGGCACCCGACGGGACGTCGGGCTGAGAGGGGCCTCCTGGTTCGGTGCAGCCGGACCCGCGAGACGGGCCATGTGTGGCGCACCCCGGCGACCCCGCCGGAGCAACCGGACTATCTTGTCAGACATGGGGCGGCCTTATCAAATCGAGGCCCGCCCACCCCTCACGAACCGCCCGCCAGGCCGTGTGTGCACCAGAATGACCACATGCCAACGCCCTCTCCCGACGTCGACAAGGAGCTCGCGCTGCTCCACGGCGGTGCCTGAGCGCCGCTGAGGGGGCGGCAGCGGACACCGGCCTTGCCCTACCGTGAGTCCATGATCGACCGAACCCGCCTGCGCACCCTCCATCGCCTCGAGGAACAGCGGTTCGTCGACGAGCATCCGCGGTCGGCCGCACTGGCCGAGGAGGCAAGGCACTCGCTGCTCGCGGGCGTGCCCATGCCGTGGATGACGCGGTGGCCCGGCCCCTTCCCGTTGTTCTTCGAGACTGCGGCGGGTGCGCGGTTCACCGACGTGGACGGACGGGAGTACGTCGACTTCTGCCTCGGCGACACCGGCGCCATGACAGGGCATGCGCTCCCCGGGGTAGCCGAGACGATCCACCAGCGGGCGCTGACCGGCATCACCACCATGCTGCCCAGCACGGATGCTGCGTGGGTGGGCGAGGAGCTGCGCCGCCGGTTCGGCCTGCCACGCTGGCAGCTGGCCATGTCCGCGACCGACGCGAACCGGTTCGCCCTCCGCTTCGCCCGGCACCTCACCGGCCGGCCGAAGGTCTGTGTCATGGACTGGTGCTACCACGGCACCGTCGACGAGACCCTGGCCGTGCTCGACGGGGACGCCGTCGTGCCCCGTCCCGGGGCCATGGGACCGCCGGTCGACGTGGCGCTGACCACCAAGGTCGTCCCGTTCAACGACGTCACGGCGCTGGAGAACGCTCTCGGGCCCGGCGACGTGGCGGCGGTGCTCATGGAGCCGGCGCTCACGAACATCGGCATCGTCCTCCCCGAGGAGGGATACCTCGACGCGGTACGCGACGTCACCCGACGCACGGGAACGCTGCTCGTCATCGACGAGACCCACACCCTGTGCGCCGGTCCCGGCGGCTGCACCGGCGCGTGGGGGCTGGACCCCGACCTGGTGGTCGTGGGCAAGCCGATCGGCGGTGGGGTCCCCGCCGCCGCGTACGGCGTGAGCCAGGGCATCGCCGACGTTCTGGGCAAGCAGATGGAGTCGCACGACATCGACGTCGCCGGCGTGGGCGGAACGCTCACCGGGAACGCGCTGGCGCTGGCCGCGGTCCGGCAGACCCTGTCGACAGCTCTTCGTCAGGAGGACTTCGACACGGCAGTCCCGCTCGCGGAGTCCTGGGCGGCGGGGGTGGCTGCCACGATCAGCGAGCTCGGCCTGCCGTGGCACGTGCAGCGCCTCGGCTGCCGTGCGGAGTACTGGTTCTGCCCACCCCCACGCACGGGCGCGGACGCCGCTGCCGCCGCCGACGAGGAGCTGGAGGCGTTCATGCACCTGTGGGCTCTCAACCGCGGCGTCCTCCTCACGCCCTTCCACAACATGGCGCTGCTGTCGCCGCACCACACCGAGGCCGACATCGACCAGCACACCCGGATCTTCCGCGAGGCCGTCGAGGCACTCGTCGGGTGATCGGGTGCTGTCGGCCGAGGCTCAGGTACGACCTCGGTGAGGTCAGACGTCGCGTCGCCGGTAGGTGAAGTCGGTGATCGGCCGGCCGGCACCGATGCCGCGCCGCTCGAAGCGCGTGCGGGGCCGGTCGTCCCATCGCGGCGCGGGCCCGTCGTACACGTTCTCGAGGAGCTCCTCGGCGTCGAGGACCTGCCCCATCTGCTCGGCGTAGCCCGGCCAGTCCGTGGCGAGCCGCCACAGCCCGCCGGGAACGAGCCGGGAGGCCGCGAGACGCGCGAAGCCGGGGTTCACCAGCCTCCGGCGGTGGTGCCGCTTCTTCGGCCACGGGTCGGGGAAGAACGTCCACAGCTCGCTGATGCTGTCCGCGGCGAGCAGGTGCTCCATCGACCACACCGCGTCCACGCTGATCATCCGGACGTTCTTCGCGCCGATCTCCTCGAGACGGATGAGAGTCTGCGCCACCCCGGGCCGCCAGACCTCGAACGCGAGCACGTTCACCTCCGGCCGGCTGGCGGCCAGCTCGGCGGTCGCCTCGCCGATCCCCGACCCGATCTCGACGACGAGCGGCGCAGGGCGGTCGAACCAGTGCTCGACCGCGAAGCCGGGCTCGTCGACCGCGTCGTCGGGAATCCACCACACGTCTCGGTGTCTCTCCCAGGCGTCGGCCTGCTTGTCGCTGAGACGGTTCCCCCGCCGGGCGTAGGTCAGCACCTGGGCGAGCCGCCGGCCGTCCTCGGTCAGCCCCGTGTGTGGCCGCGCAGGCCGCACCGCGGTCTCGTGCCCTTCCGCCTTCGACACCTCGCGCCCGTCCTCTCCGCTCGTGAGCTCGCCGAAGATCTTCCCACGACAGGCGGCTCTTCCGAACCTTGTCGCGGTTTCATGTGCAGACCGCGCACCAGGGGGAACCCTGTCACCAGCCCTGTGGGAGAGTCTCGTGGGGTCTTCACGGCGTGTGAGGTCGTGGATGGGCGGCGGACGAGCCGCGGGCCCAGTTTGCCGGAGGGGCAGGGAGAGAGGTGGCCGTGGGAGACCACGTGCGGATTGTCCACGAACCGAGCAGGAACCTCGTGGTGATGGTGTTCCCCACGACGTTCCAGGACCTCGGCGAGCGGGTCGGACCCGCTTCCGAGAAGGTCATGGGGTTCCTGCTGTCGCGGAACGCACCGCCGGCGGGCCCGGCCGTCGTCTACATCGAGAGGGACGGCCAAGGGCTGCTCGCCGCCGCCGGGTACTCGGTGCCCCGTGAGCTCGACGGCGAGGGGGACGTCATGCCGTTCCGGCTACCGGCGACCGACGTCGCGACCACGACCCACGTCGGCAGCCACAGGGACCTGCCTCGGGTGTACGACGCCCTGAGGCGGGGCGCCGCAGAGCATGGCCGGCAGGTCGACGAGTCGGGCGGGGTGTGGGAGGAGCACTGGCCCGGCCCGGACGGCTCCCCGGAGCAGTCCAGGATCGAGGTCTTCTGGCCGCTGATGCCCGCGTAGTCCGGGCATGCGAGAGGCCCCGCACCCTCAGGGTGCGGGGCCTCTCGACTGAGGTACTGCTAGGTCACTTGACGATCTTGGTGACCCGGCCGGCGCCGACGGTGCGGCCACCCTCGCGGATCGCGAAGCGGAGACCCTCCTCCATGGCGATCGGCTGGATCAGCTCGACCGACATGTCGGTGTTGTCGCCCGGCATGACCATCTCGGTGCCCTCGGGGAGCGTCACAACACCCGTCACGTCCGTGGTACGGAAGTAGAACTGCGGACGGTAGTTGTTGAAGAACGGCGTGTGACGGCCGCCCTCCTCCTTCGAGAGGATGTAGACGCTGGCCTCGAAGTTGGTGTGCGGGGTCGTGGTGCCCGGCTTGATGACGACCATGCCGCGCTCGACGTCCTCGCGCTTGGTGCCACGAAGCAGCAGACCGACGTTCTCACCAGCCTGGCCCTCGTCGAGCAGCTTGCGGAACATCTCGACGCCGGTGACCGTGGTCTTCTGCGACCCCGGACGGATGCCGACGATCTCGACCTCCTCGTTCACCTTGACCACACCGCGCTCGATACGACCGGTGATCACGGTGCCACGACCGGTGATCGTGAAGACGTCCTCGACGGGCATGAGGAACGGCTTGTCGATCTCACGCTCGGGCTGCGGGATGTACTCGTCGACGGCGTTCATCAGCTCGAGGACGGACTCGCCCCACTTCTCGTCGCCGTTCAGCGCCGGGAAGGCGGCCACGCGGACCACGGGGATGTCGTCGCCGGGGAACTCGTACTCGGTGAGGAGCTCGCGCACCTCCATCTCGACGAGCTCGATGAGCTCCTCGTCGTCGACCATGTCGCACTTGTTCAGCGCGACGACGATCGCCGGCACGCCGACCTGGCGAGCGAGCAGCACGTGCTCACGGGTCTGCGGCATGGGGCCGTCGGTGGCGGCGACCACGAGGATCGCGCCGTCCATCTGAGCCGCACCGGTGATCATGTTCTTGATGTAGTCGGCGTGACCCGGGCAGTCGACGTGAGCGTAGTGACGTGCTTCGGTCTGGTACTCGACGTGCGCGATCGAGATGGTGATACCGCGCTGACGCTCTTCAGGGGCCTTGTCGATCTCGTCGAACGGCGTGAAGGGGTTCAGGTCCGGGTACTTGTCGTGCAGCACCTTGGTGATCGCTGCGGTCAACGTCGTCTTGCCGTGGTCGATGTGACCGATGGTTCCGATGTTGACGTGCGGCTTAGTCCGCTCGAACTTCGCCTTAGCCACTGGGGCTCCTCCTAGCTAGTACTTGACTCGTTGTTGATTATGGACGCCGGGCTGTACTGGCTGATGCCCTACTCGCCGCGAACCTTCTTGATGATCTCGTCGGCGACGTTCTGGGGAACCTCGGCGTACGAGTCGAACTCCATCGAGTACGACGCCTGACCGGAGGTCTTGGACCTCAGATCGCCAACGTACCCGAACATCTCTGACAGCGGAACAAGGGCCTGAACGACCCGGTCGCCCGCACGCTCGAACATCGACTGCACCTGTCCACGGCGCGAGTTGATGTCACCGATCACGTCACCGAGGAAGTTCTCGGGCGTGGTGACCTCGACCGCGAACATCGGCTCGAGCAGGACCGGCTTGGCCATCCGCGCAGCCTCCTTGAAGGCGGCGTTTCCAGCCAGCTTGAACGCGAGCTCCGAGGAGTCCACGTCGTGGTAGGCGCCGTCCTCGAGGGTGACCTTGACGTCGACCATCGGGTATCCGGCGAGAACGCCGAACTCCATGGCCTCCTGCGCGCCCTGGTCGACCGAGGGGATGTACTCCTTCGGCACGCGACCACCGGTCACGCTGTTCACGAACTCGTAGCCGGCACCCGCGCCGGTCTCCTCGTCGAGGCTCGGCTCGATCGAGATGAGGACCTTCGCGAACTGGCCCGACCCACCGGTCTGCTTCTTGTGGGTGTAGGAGTGCTTCTCGACCTTCTTGCGGATGGTCTCGCGGTAGGCGACCTGCGGCTTGCCGACAGTGGCCTCGACGCGGAACTCACGCTTCATCCGGTCGACGAGGATCTCGAGGTGCAGCTCGCCCATGCCGGAGATGATGGTCTGGCCGGTCTCCTCGTCCGTCTTGACCTGGAAGGTCGGGTCCTCGTCGGACAGACGCTGGATCGCGGTCGACAGCTTCTCCTGGTCGCCCTTGGTCTTGGGCTCGATGGCGACCGAGATCACGGGCGCCGGGAAGGTCATCGACTCGAGGACGACCGGGTCGCTCTGCACGCACAGCGTGTCGCCCGTGGTGGTGTCCTTCAGACCCATCACCGCGACGATCTGGCCGGCGCCCACCGACGCGATCTCCTCACGCTTGTTGGCGTGCATCTGGTAGATCTTGCCGATGCGCTCCTTGCGGCCCTTGGTCGCGTTGAGCACGGTCGCGCCGGCCTCCAGCTTGCCGGAGTAGACGCGAAGGTAGGTCAGCTTGCCCAGGTGCGGGTCGGCCGCGATCTTGTACGCCAGGCCGGCGAACGGCTCGTCGTCGCTGGGCCTGCGCTTGAGGATGGTCTCCTCGTCGTTCGGCTTGTGCCCCTCGATCGCCTCGATGTCGAGCGGGGAGGGGAGGTACTTCACGACGGCGTCGAGCAGGGGCTGGACGCCCTTGTTCTTGAACGCGGTGCCGGTCAGGACCGGGTTGAGCTTGTCGGCGAGGGTCGCGCGACGGATCGCAGCCTCGATCTGCTCGACCGACGGGGTCTCGCCCTCGAGGTACATCTCCATGATCTCGTCGTCGGCCTCGGCCAGCGTCTCGAGGAGCTTCTCGCGCCACTCGGCGGCCTTGTCGGCGAGCTCGGCCGGGATCTCCTCGACCTCGTAGTCCTCACCCATCGCGGTCTCGCCGCGCCAGGTGAGCGCGCGCATGCCGACCAGGTCGACGACGCCGAGGAAGTCGGACTCGGCGCCGATCGGGATCTGCAGCACGAGGGGCGTCGCGTTGAGACGGTCGATGATCATGTCGACGCAGCGGTAGAAGTCGGCACCCGTGCGGTCGAGCTTGTTGACGAAGCACATCCGGGGGACGGAGTACTTGTTGGCCTGGCGCCACACGGTCATGCTCTGGGGCTCCACACCGGCGACACCGTCGAAGACCGCGACAGCACCGTCGAGCACGCGCAGCGAGCGCTCCACCTCGACGGTGAAGTCGACGTGACCGGGCGTGTCGATGATGTTGATCTGGTGGTCCTTCCACCAGCAGGTCGTCGCGGCGGACGTGATGGTGATGCCGCGCTCCTGCTCCTGCTCCATCCAGTCCATCGTGGCTGCGCCCTCGTGGACCTCACCGATCTTGTACGTGATGCCGGTGTAGAACAGGATCCGCTCGGTCGTGGTGGTCTTACCGGCGTCGATGTGCGCCATGATGCCGATGTTGCGGACCTTGTTGAGGTCCGTAGTGATGTCGACAGCCACTGGTGGGTGATCCCCTCGGATTGGTAAAGCGAATCTGGTCTGTATGCCTACTGGTGGGCGAGTACGCCGGCCGCGTGGTCCTCGTGGGACAGGGAGCGGGCCGACGTACCTCTGGTCACCAGCGGTAGTGGGCGAAGGCCTTGTTGGACTCGGCCATCTTGTGGGTGTCCTCGCGACGCTTCACCGCGGCACCGAGGCCGTTGGACGCGTCGAGGATCTCGTTCATGAGGCGCTCGGCCATCGTCTTCTCACGACGGGCCTGGGCGTAGGTGACGAGCCAGCGCAGCGCAAGGGTGGTCGAGCGACCGGCGCGGACCTCGACGGGCACCTGGTAGGTCGCGCCACCGACGCGGCGGCTGCGGACCTCGAGAGCCGGCTTGACGTTGTCCAGCGCACGCTTGAGCGTGACGACGGGGTCGGTGCCGGTCTTCTCGCGGCAACCCTCCAGGGCGCTGTACACGATGCGCTGGGCGACCTGCTTCTTGCCGTCCTGCAGCACCTTGCTGACCAGCTGCGTGACGACAGGGCTTCCGTAGACCGGGTCGACGTCGACCGGACGCTTCGGGGCGGGACCCTTGCGCGGCATTAGCTCTTCTCCTTCTTCGCGCCGTAGCGGCTGCGAGCCTGCTTGCGGTTCTTCACACCCTGGGTGTCGAGCGAACCGCGGATGATCTTGTAGCGGACACCGGGGAGGTCCTTCACACGACCGCCGCGCACGAGCACGATCGAGTGCTCCTGCAGGTTGTGGCCGACACCCGGGATGTAGGCCGTGACCTCGATGCCGCTCGAGAGGCGGACACGGGCGACCTTGCGGAGGGCGGAGTTCGGCTTCTTCGGAGTGGTCGTGTAGACACGCGTGCACACGCCACGACGCTGGGGCGAACCCTTCAGAGCGGGCGTCTTGTTCTTCGACACCTTGTCCTGGCGGCCCTTACGGACCAACTGCTGGATGGTGGGCACCGCGTGGTTCCCCTTCGCTTTAGTACTGGCCTCTTCGGTGATGCTGTCTTGTTGTCCTGCTGTGCTGCCGCCCTGACCCCGACTGCTGAGGGCCCTGGCCGTCGCGCTCCCGCCGAGGGCATCCCCCCGAGGTCGGGCGTGTCGCCCACCCCGCAGGCCGCCACGAGACACCGCGGCAGAGGAGCCTTCGATTGAACGCTGCGATCGCAGCCACGCGGCTCGCGTGGAGCCCTGGTCCCCGAGCCCGGAGACGTGGGTTCCCCTTGGGAGCACACGTGATGGCCTGGCTATCCCAGGCACGCTGAAAAAGATTACCGGCTCGCCGTAGCCGGGTCAAAACGAGCAGGGGCGACCTGCGATATAGGAAGCCGTGCCACCGGGGCCGACTCGTCCGTTCGGTCGGGTTTTCGTCGGCGGTCGACCGATTTTCACCATTTTCTTCCCGCCCTGTGCAAAAGCACGGACGATGTTACCTGTGCCCGGGCTCATCGAAAGGTCCGCCGAGACATCGGCGGTCGACGCAGCGCTGGCCGCCGCCGAGAAGGGGGTCGGCCAGTCCTTGCTGTTGTCGGGGCAGGCGGGCGTGGGCAAGTCCTCGCTGCTGTCCTACGCGTGTGACGCCGCACGAGCCCTGGGGTTCACGGTGCTCCAGTCCTGCCCGACCCCGGTGTCCACGGGGTTGGCGCATCGGGTCGTGCGCGACTGGGTCGGACCTCTCGCGCGGCAGAGCCAGCGTGGCGACAAGCCCTTCGACGGGCCTGCCGCCGGGCTGGCGGAGGCCCTCGTGGACCCTCGGCTCGACCACCAGGCCTGGTCGCTGACCTCGCTCGACTATGCACTCAGCTGGGTCCTCGAGAACCTCACCGAGCACACCCCCCTCCTGCTCGCCGTCGACGACGTGCAGTGGGCCGACGGCGGGTCGCTGCAGGTGCTCGACCTGCTCTCCGCGCGGCTCCCCTCCTGCCCCGTCGTCCTGGTCATGGCCCGTCGTACGGGCGAGGCGAGCGTCCGCAGCGACATCGTCGACCGCATCAGCAGCAGAGCCACCCTCCTCACCCCTCTCCCGCTCTCGGTGACCGGTGTGGAGACGATGCGCCGCGACGTCACGACGGCGCCGGGGATGGCCGAGGTCTCCTCGTCGGAGGTCCACCGGCTGACCGGGGGCGTGCCGTTCCTGGTCCGCGAGCTGCTCCGGTCCGGTCGGGGACCCTCCGGGTCGGCCCCGGCTTCGGTCGTCGACTCCGTCCGGGAACGGCTCGGACGGCTCGGCGACCCGGCGGTCGAGATCGCGCGGACGGTCGCCCTCCTCGGCGACGAGGCGACCTTCGACGCGCTCGCAGACCTGTGCGGCCTCACGGTCGCGGAGCTGGCCGACCCGCTCGAGACCCTGACGGACTCCGACATCGTGACCGTGGGCATGTGGAGGGCATGGACGTCCCACCCGCTCGTGTCCGAGGCGATCCTGGCGCCGTTGACCCCGTCGGAGCGGTCCGACCGGCACCGCCTCGCCGCCGAGTACCTCGGCAAGCTCGACCGGCCGGCGCAGGTCGTCGCCAGCCATCTCGTCCACACGCTGCCCGACGAGGACGCCACCGTGGTCGCCCTGCTCCGCGCTGCCGCCGAGGAGTCCCTGGAGTCCGGGGTGCCTCAGGTGGCCGCGACGCAGCTGCTCCGGGCGGTCGGCGAGACCAGGCCCGAGACCACCGACCCCGGGCTGCTGACGCTGGCCGCGACGGCGCACATGCGCGCAGGCCTCATCGCCGAGGCCTTCGACCTGTGGCGGCGCGCACTGGATCGGATGCAAAGCGCGGAGCACCGCGCCGTCTGCCTCGCCGACATGGGCGACGCGCAGATGACCCTGGGGCTCCGGGACGCCGCCCGCGCGTCGTACCAGAAGGCCGCCGGCCTTCTGGCGGAGGCGGGTCACGACAGCTCCTCGCAGGTGGTCCGGTTCCTGCTCGCCCGGATGGGCATGGCGCAGGCCCTGTTCGACGGCGCCCACGGGGTCATGCGCGACGCCCTCGCCGACGCTGCCGACCAGCCGGTCTCCGAGGACACCCACTCCGACCGGCTGCTGTTCGCGCTGGCGGCCTCGGCGCTGGCGTTCGAGGGCCGTGACTCCGGGATGGCCCGGATGCTGGCCCTGCGCGCCCTCGGCGACGGACGGCTCCTCGAGGAGGAGACCTGCGACGGCAAGGGCTACTACATCGTGACCGGGGTCCTGGCGTGGACCGACTCGTTCACCGAGAACCTCGCCGCGGTCGACGCGGCGGTCGAGGACAGCCAGCGACGCGGTTCGGCGATGGGCTTCGCGACCGCGTCGTTCTGCCGCGGCTTCGCCCACCTGAGACGGGGAGGCCTCCGCGAGGCGGTGACCGATCTCGATGCCGCGCTGGCGATGCGGTCTCGCGGCTGGAAGGAGTACGTCGAGACCGCCACGGCGGGTCTCGCCTTCGCCCATGTCGGCCTCGGCCACCACGAGGAGGCGCTCGCTCTCGAGCCGGAGCTGAGGGAGCTGGCGAAGGCGGACGAGCTGCTGAGCGCCCTCCCGCGCATGGCCGCCGGCCTGGTCCGCGCGACGCACGGAGACCACCAGCAGGCGCTGCTGGACTACCGCGCCGCGGCACGCCTCCTGGAGCCTCACGCCACCAACCCCGCGCTCGGGGAGTGGCGGGAGCTGGCCGCCTGGTCCCTCGGCGCGCTTGGCCGCAGGGCCGAGGCGCAGGTGCTCGCCACCGAGGCCGTGGCACAGGCCCGGGAATGGGGTGCGCCACGCACCATGGGCTTCGCGTTGCGGACCCTGGGCAACCTCGTCGCACCGGCCGAGGGCATCACCCACCTGCGTGAGGCGATGCGACTGTTCGAGTCCTGCGAGGCCGGGTTCTACCTGGCGAGGGTGCGGCTCGACCTCGGCACCCTCCTCGTCGGTTCGGCGAGCACCCGGGCCGAGGGGATGGAGCTCCTCCAGCAGGCACTGGAGCAGGGCAGGGAAGCCGACCTGCCCCCGATCGTCCGAAGGGCCGCCCGCGTGCTCGTCCAGCACGGGATCCGGGTCGCGGAGCCGGTCGACTCCCCCCTCAGCCAGCTGACCTCCGGCGAGCGTCGGGTCGTCGAGCTGGCCGCCACCGGGCGCACCAACCGCCGTATCGCGCAGGAGCTGTTCGTGACCGTGAAGGCGGTCGAGTGGCACCTGTCGAACGCCTACCGCAAGCTCGGCATCTCCTCGCGGGCTCAGCTCCCCGACGTGATGTCCGGCGCCGCGGGGTCGAGCAGCAGCTCCGCCATGTGAACCGCGCGCACCCCGGCAAGGTCCTGCAGCTGGGTGCGGCACGAGAAACCGTCCGCGAGCACGACGGACCGACGTCCTGCCCTGCGCACGGCAGGCAGCAGGGCGTGCTCGGCGATGGCGACCGACACGTCGTAGTGGCCCTTCTCGACGCCGAAGTTGCCGGCCAGGCCGCAGCATCCACCCACCCGGGTCACCTCGGCTCCGGTCCGCGCGAGCAGGTGGGCGTCGGCGTCCCACCCCATCACCGACGCGTGGTGGCAGTGCGGCTGCACGACGACCTCGACGCCGGAGAGGTCGGGCGGCTCCCACTCCGGCAGCCGCTGCAGGAGCTCGGCGAGCGTGAAGACCCCGGCCGCGACCTCCGCCGCTCTCGCGTCGCCGGTGAGCTCGACGGCGTCGGAGCGCAGCACGGCCAGGCACGACGGTTCGACGCCGACGACGGGGATGCCGCGCGAGACGTACCGGTGGAGGACGTCGACCGCTCCGCCGACGATGCGACGGGCGGCGGTGAGCTGGCCGGTGCTGATCCAGGTGAGGCCGCAGCACGCGCGCCCCTCGACCACCCCGACCCGCAGACCTGCCCGCTCCAGCAGCGCGACGGTCGCCTGTCCCGCAGGCACCGCGAAGTGGTCGGTGAACGAGTCCCCCCAGACCACCACGTCCGGCTGGTCCTCGCGCGGCCGTTCCGACGCCCAGCGCGTGAAGGAGCGACCGGCGAGCTGCGGCAGCCCCCGTCGTTGGTCGACGCCGGCGATCGCCTTGGCGACCCGTTGCACGACCGCGGCCCGCATCGCCCGGTTGGCCAGCGGCGCCACCGGCCCTGCCATGCGGGCCCACCGCGGCAGCCTTCCGAGGGCGTAGTGGCTGCGTGGCCGGACCTTGCCGCGGTAGCGCTGGTGCAGGGCCTCGGCCTTGTAGGTGGCCATGTCGATCCCCGTGGGGCAGTCCGTCGCGCAGCCCTTGCAGGACAGGCAGAGGTCGAGCGCCTCGTGCACCTCCGGGGAGCCCCAGCCGTCACGGACGACCTCGCCGTTGAGCATCTCCTGCAGCACCCTGGCGCGCCCTCGTGTCGAGTCCTTCTCGTCCCGGGTGGCGACGTACGACGGGCACATCACGCCGCCCGTCCCGGTGTTGTCGGCGAGGCACTTCCCCACGCCGGTGCAGCGATGGACCGCGGACCCGAGCGAGCCGTTGTCGTGGGTGAGGCGCAGCGTGGTCCTCGGCTCCGTCAGCGGACCGGCCAGCCGCAGGTCGGCGTCGAGCGGTCTCGGGGCTACCAGCACGCCGGGGTTCAACAGGTCGCCGGGGTCGAAGATGCTCTTCACCTGTGCGAACAGGGCGACCGCCTCGGGTGAGTACATCCGCGGCAGCAGCTCGGAACGGGCGCGGCCGTCCCCGTGCTCGCCCGACAGCGTCCCGCCGTACGACGCGACCAGGTCCGCCGCCTCCTCCAGGAACGAGCGGAAGCCCGCGCGACCTTCCGACGAGGTGAGCGAGAAGTCGATCCGGACATGGACGCAGCCGTCGCCGAAGTGACCGTAGGGCACACCGTCGTACGCGTGGGCGCGGAGCAGCCCGTCGAAGGCGCGGAGGTACTCCCCCAGCCGCTTCGGCGGGACCGCCGCGTCCTCCCATCCCGACTGCGCCGGCTGCTTCAGGCTGCGGGCGGCGAGACCGGCCCCGTCCTCGCGGATCCGCCACAGGGCCAGCTGCTCGAGGGTGTCGGTCACGATCCGATGGGCGAGCGCTCCCGACCCGGCGGCGACCGCGTCGGCGCGGCTCTGCGCCTCGGCCGCGGAGTCGCCGGTGACCTCGGCGAACAGCCAGCCGTTGCCCCGCGGCAGCGCGGGCACCGCCGACTGCCCGCGGCGTGCCCGCACCACGTCGACGATCCGCTCGTCGAGCCCCTCGCATGCCACGAGGGGGTGCTGGAGCAGCCCCGGGACGGCGTCCGCGGCCTCGGCCATCGACGGGTAGCCGAGCACCGCGAGCGCCCGGTGCGGCGCGTCCTCCACGAGGGCGACCGTCGCGCCGAGCACGACGGCGAGGGTTCCTTCGCTGCCGACGAGGAACCGGTCCAGGCGCCGTCCGCGCTCGGGCAGCAGGTGCTCGAGGCTGTAGCCGGAGACCTGGCGTCCGAACCGGCCGAACTCGGTGCGCACGGTGGCGAGGTTCCGGGCCACGGTCTCGTCGAGGGCGTCGAGCAGCGGCGTCCGCCCGGCATGCTCCGGGCCCAGCAGGAGCCGCTCCCCCGTGCCGGTCACCACGTCGAGCTCCACGACGTTGTCGGCGGTCCGCCCGTAGCCCAGGGCCCTGGAGCCGCAGGCGTTGTTGCCGATCATGCCGCCCACGGTGCAGCGGCTGTGCGTCGACGGGTCGGGGCCGAACCGGAGCCCGTGCGGGAGCGCCTGCTTCTGGAGCGTCGCGTGCACCGCTCCGGGCTCCACGACCGCGGTGCGCGCCTCTGCGTCGACGGAGACCACCCGGTTCAGGTGTCGCGAGGTGTCGACGACGATGCCGCTGCCGACCGCGTTGCCCGCGATCGACGTACCCGCTCCCCGCATCGTCAGCGGGGTGCCGGTCTCGCGCGCCACCGCCAGGGTCGCGAGGACCTCCTCGACGTGGCGGGGCCGGACCACCACGGAGGGCACGACCCGGTAGACCGAGGCGTCGCTGGAGTACAACGCCTTGGCCAGCGACGAGTCGTCGACGTCACCGACACCCGCCCGTCGCAGCGCCTCCGCCACCGACTTGTCAGGGGGTGGTGGGGTCATGGCGCCCCCACGCCCTGACAGCTCGGCCGTCACCAGAGCTCGAGCGACGCCGCGAAGATCGCCGCCAGGTCGTCCTCGGTCACCTCGCGCGGAGCGGTCGCGAGCAGCCGCTGCTGCTTCATCGCGCCGTCCACGAGGTCGGCCACATCCTCCTCCGCGTAGCCCACCGCGGCGATGCCGTTCGGGATCCCGATGTCGCGCATGAGGTCGACGAGGACCGCCGGCAGGAGGTCGCGGGGGTTCTCGGTCTCGACGGGCTCGACCGGCGAACCGAGGGTCCCGGCCGTCGAAGCCAGGATCTCCGCTGCCCGGACGTGCCGCTCCGGGCAGGCGTCGAAGGTGAACCGGAACGCCTCCGGCGCCGTGAGCGAGACAGCCATGCCGTGAGGAACCATCGGCTCGTCCGCCGGGTAGTCACGCGGGTGGAAGTCCTTGACGCGGCCGGCGATCGGGTAGGCATTGGCATGAGGGACGTGCACGCCCGCGTTGCCGAAGCCCATCCCGGCGAACGTCGCCGCCAGGGCCATGTCGCCCCGCGCCTGCTCGTCGTCGCCGTCGCGGACCGCACGGCGGAAGGCCCGCGCGAGCAGGGACATCGACCGCTCCGACCACATGTCCGCGATCGGGTTGGACCCGCAGTAGGGCACCCGCTCGGAGGGCTGCTTGCGTTCGTACGACGAGAAGGGGCGGGCGGTGTAGCTCTCCAGGGCATGGCAGAGGATGTCCATGCCCGACGCCGCGGTGACCCCGGCGGGCTGGGTCACGGTCAGCCGCGGGTCCACCACCGCCAGGGTCGGCCTCAGCCTCGGGTGGCTGATCCCGGTCTTGACCTTCATCGAGAGCACGTCGAGCACGCAGATCGTCGTGCTCTCGCTCCCCGTCCCCGTCGTGGTGGGCACGGCCACCAGGGGCCGCAGCGCGTTGACCGGCGCGGCGCCTCCGCCGACGGGCACGTTGACGTAGTCCATCAGCTCGCCCGGGTTGCTGGTGAGCAGGTTCACCGCCTTGGCGGTGTCGATCGCCGAGCCCCCACCCACCGCGACGTAGGCGTCCCACGGGCCGGTGTCACGAGCGAAGTCGATCGCCTCCCGCAGGCTCTGGTCCGTCGGCTCGACGTGAGCACGGTCGAAGACCTCCGCCTCGATCCCGAACTGCTTCATCTGGTCGGCGACCCGCTGCGGGTGCCCCGTCGCGGCGACGCCCGGGTCGGTGACCACGAGCACCCGCTGCACGTCGTACTGCGCGAGGTCGAAGCCGATCTCGTCGGAGGAGCCGGCGCCGAACTTGAGGGCGGGCGCGCCGTAGGTGAACACGGTCTCCGGGTGGGTGGGCGGGAGCAGTGTGGCGTCGATCGGGGCTGGCAGATGCATCAGCGGTCCTCTCCGGCCAGGCTCAGCGCATGACGTGCGGCGCTGAGCAGGTCCAGCTTCTCGGCGTCGGCGATGGAGACCCACTCGGCGTGCTCGGTGGTGCCGTCCTGCTCCACCACGTGCGGCTCCACCGCGAGCGACTCCTCGCAGATCACGGCGGCGAAGATCAGGTGGATCCCGTGGTAGTCCTCGACCACGCCGTCCGCCCTGGCGCCGACGAAGTGGGTCGCGTGCACGTCGACCACCCTGCCCGGCTCGACGTGGAGGCCGGTCTCCTCGTAGACCTCCCGGCGCAGGGCGTCCCGCGGGTCCTCCCCGTGGTCGATCCCACCGCCGGGAAGTGTCCACCGGCCCTCGATCCTGGTCCGGGACGACATCCGGGTGAGGAGGACCTCGCTGTCGCGGGTCAGCAGGGCGTACGCCGCGACGCGCTGGCGGTGCGGCGGGGCGGCATCGACGGACATGCCCGTGAGTCTATGCGTGCGCCACGCCACGTTTCCGGAACCGCTCCGACGGGCAGGAGCAGGAGCAAAACGCCCCCGACCAGAAATGCTGCATGTCCACCACCCTTCACGCCAGACCCACCAGCCACCCAGCACAGCCTGAACTCGAAGTACGCACCCGCGCCGAGAAGCGGCCTCGAGACCCCTGGTTCGACAACGCGAAGATGCTCCTGGTGACCCTGGTGGTGGTGGGGCACGGCTGGACGTTGCTGCCCCACCACCTCGTCGACGCCTGGCTCTACGACTTCCTCTACCTGTGGCACGTGCCGGCGTTCGTCATGGTCACCGGCTACCTGTCCCGGTCGTTCACCTGGAGCCGAAGGGACATGCGACGGCTGATGACCTCGGTCGCTTTGCCGTACGTGATCTTCGAGGCCGCGCTCGCCGCCTTCCGGTTCGGCGTGGGCGGTGAGCGGATGGACATGCTCTTCGCCGACCCGCACTGGCCGATGTGGTACCTCGCGGCGCTGCTCCTCTGGCGGCTGGCGACCCCCGCCCTGAAGGCACTCCCGGGGGCGCTGCCGCTCGCGGTGGTCGTCAGTCTGCTCGGCGGGCTCGCCACCACCGAGGTGCTGGACGTCTCCCGCGCGACGGGCCTGCTGCCGTTCTTCGTCCTCGGCCTCCTGGCCCGCCGCGAGCACCTCGACGCCCTGCGCGACGGCCGGTTCCGGACTGCGGCCTGGGGCGTGCTCGGCACCGCCTTCCTGCTGTGCTCCCTCGTCGACGGCCGGATGCGCACCGAGTGGATGTACTGGCGGTCCGGCTACGCCGAGCTCGGCGTCACCGCCCTGGAGGGGATGGCCGTCCGCTTCGGGCTGCTGGTCGCCGCCGGCCTGGTGGCCCTCAGCTTCCTGACGCTGGTGCCGCGCACGGGCGGCTGGTTCTCGCGGCTCGGCGCCGCCACGCTCGTGGTGTACCTCTTCCACGGCTTCTTCGTGAAGGGGGCGGAGTACGCCGGGCTCGCCTCCTGGACCGCCGAGAACCCCGTGCTCGGTCTGCTCGCGACGACCGGAGGCGCCGTCGTACTCGCGCTGACCCTGGCCGCTCCGCCGGTGGCACGCAGGCTCAACACCGTCGTCGACCCGGTCGGCACCCGTCACGCCCGCCTCTCCCGTCGATGACCCGCAGCCGGATGTAAATCGGGGTTACAGCCCGTTCTCAAGCGGCATGCCGCGTGCGAACCGTCCACAGCACCCGCGAAGCTCCCCGTCCCCGCCCGGAAAAGGCGAAGGCCCCGACCCCCTCGCGGGGGCCGGGGCCTTCGGTGTCGACCCGGATCAGCTCTGGTAGGAGCCGAAGTCGAAGTCGTCGAGCGCCACGGCCTGACCGCCGGCGGTGTTGCCGAAGTCGTAGTCGTAGTTCTCGTAACCGGTGACGGAGTACGCGTTGGCCCGCGCCTCCTCGGTCGGCTCCACCCGGATGTTGCGGTACCGCTCGAGGCCGGTGCCCGCCGGGATCAGCTTTCCGATGATCACGTTCTCCTTCAGGCCGAGCAGCGAGTCGGACTTGCCGTTGATCGCCGCGTCGGTGAGGACCCGCGTCGTCTCCTGGAAGGACGCCGCCGAGAGCCACGACTCGGTCGCGAGCGACGCCTTGGTGATACCCATCAGCACCGGACGACCCGAGGCCGGCTTGCCGCCCTCGGAGACCACGCGGCGGTTCTCCTCCTCGAAGAGGATGCGGTCCACCAGGTCGGACGGCAGCAGGTTGGTGTCACCCGACTCGATGACCGTCACCCGGCGGAGCATCTGACGCACGATGATCTCGATGTGCTTGTCGTGGATCGACACGCCCTGGCTGCGGTACACAGCCTGGACCTCGTCCACCAGGTGCTCCTGGGCCTTGCGGATACCGAGGATGCGCAGGACCTCCTGCGGGTCCGGGGTGCCCTGGGTCAGCTGCTGACCGACCTCGACGTGGTCTCCCTCGCCGACGGTCAGGCGCGAACGCTTGCTGACGGGGTACTCCTGGACCTCGGAACCGTCGTCCGGCGTGACCAGGACCTTCTTGGCCTTGTCCGTCTCCTCGATGGTGACCCGTCCGGCCGCCTCGGTGATCGGCGCACGGCCCTTGGGCTGACGCGCCTCGAAGAGCTCGACCACACGGGGCAGACCCTGCGTGATGTCGTCCGCCGAGGCCACACCACCGGTGTGGAACGTACGCATCGTCAGCTGCGTGCCGGGCTCACCGATCGACTGAGCGGCGATGATGCCGACCGCCTCACCGATGTCGACCAGCTTGCCGGTGGCCAGCGAGCGGCCGTAGCACTTGGCGCAGGTGCCGGTGCGGGCGTCACAGGTGAGGACCGAGCGGACCTTCACCTCTTCGATGCCGGCCGCGACGAGCTCGTCGATCTTCACGTCGCCCAGGTCCTCACCGGCGGTGGCGAGCACCGCGCCGGTCTCCGGGTGGGTGACCTCGACGGCCGCCGAGCGGGCGTACGCCGCGGTCTCGGCGTTCTCCGCCTTGACCACCGAACCGTCCGGCAGACGCTCGCCGATCTTCTTCGGCAGACCACGCTCGGTGCCGCAGTTGTCCTCGCGGATGATGACGTCCTGCGAGACGTCCACCAGACGACGGGTCAGGTAACCCGAGTCGGCGGTACGCAGCGCGGTGTCGGCCAGACCCTTACGAGCACCGTGCGTGGAGATGAAGTACTCCAGCACCGACAGGCCCTCGCGGAAGTTCGCCTTGATCGGCCGCGGGATGATGTCGCCCTTCGGGTTGGCCACCAGACCACGCATGGCGGCGATCTGACGGACCTGCATCATGTTTCCGCGAGCACCGGAGTGGACCATCATGTAGATGGGGTTCGACTTCTCGAACGTCCCCTCCATCTCGTCGGCGACCTTGTTCGACGCCTGGGTCCAGATCTCGATGAGCTCCTGGCGGCGCTCCTCGTCGGTGATCAGACCGCGCTCGAACTGCTTCTGCACCTTGGCGGCCTGACCCTCGAACTCCTCGAGGATCTCGCCCTTGCGCGGCGGCGTGACGACGTCCTCGATCGACACCGTGACACCGGAACGGGTGGCCCAGTGGTAGCCGATGTCCTTGAGGGCGTCGAGCGAGGCTGCCACCTCGACCTTGGTGTAGCGCTCGGCGAGGTCGTTCACGATCGTGCCGACCTGCTTCTTGCCGACCTCGTAGTTCACGAACGGGTAGTCGGCAGGCAGGGCGTCGTTGAACAGGGCCCGGCCCAGCGTCGTGTCCAGGATCGCCGGTCGGCCCGGCTCCCAGCCCTCGGGCAGCGCCTGCCCGGCCGGAGGCACGACCTCCGGGAACCGGATCTTGACCTTGCTCTGCAGGCTGATCTCGCCGTGGTCGAACGCCATGATCGCCTCGGCGAGCGAGGAGAACGCACGTCCCTCGCCCGGCTCGCCGTCACGGTCGAGCGTCAGGAAGAAGATGCCGATGATCATGTCCTGGGTCGGCATCGTCACCGGACGGCCGTCCGACGGCTTGAGGATGTTGTTCGTCGACAGCATCAGGATGCGTGCCTCGGCCTGGGCCTCCGCCGACAGCGGCAGGTGCACGGCCATCTGGTCACCGTCGAAGTCGGCGTTGAACGCCGTGCAGACGAGCGGGTGGATCTGGATGGCCTTGCCCTCGATCAGCTGCGGCTCGAACGCCTGGATACCCAGCCGGTGGAGGGTCGGTGCCCTGTTCAGCAGCACCGGGTGCTCGGTGATGACCTCTTCGAGGACGTCCCACACGACCGGACGGGCACGCTCCACCATGCGCTTGGCGCTCTTGATGTTCTGCGCGTGGTTCAGGTCGACCAGACGCTTCATCACGAACGGCTTGAACAGCTCGAGGGCCATCTGCTTCGGCAGACCACACTGGTGCAGCTTCAGCTGCGGACCGACGACGATCACCGAACGGCCGGAGTAGTCGACGCGCTTACCGAGCAGGTTCTGACGGAAGCGGCCCTGCTTGCCCTTGAGCATGTCGGACAGCGACTTCAGCGGACGGTTGCCCGGACCGGTGACGGGGCGACCGCGCCGGCCGTTGTCGAACAGCGAGTCCACGGCCTCCTGGAGCATCCGCTTCTCGTTGTTCACGATGATCTCGGGAGCACCGAGGTCGAGCAGACGCTTGAGACGGTTGTTCCGGTTGATCACGCGGCGGTACAGGTCGTTGAGGTCCGACGTCGCGAAGCGGCCACCGTCGAGCTGCACCATGGGCCGCAGGTCCGGCGGGATCACCGGCACCGCGTCGAGAACCATGCCCCTGGGGCTGTTGTTGGTCTTGCGGAACGCCTCGACCACCTTCAGCCGCTTGAGCGCGCGGACCTTGCGCTGACCCTTGCCGGTGGCGATCGTCTCGCGCAGGGACTCGACCTCTTCGTCGAGGTCGAAGGACTCCAGCCGCTTCTGGATCGCGGCGGCGCCCATGTGGCCCTCGAAGTACTTCCCGAACCAGTTCTTCATCTCGCGGTAGAGCAGCTCGTCGCCCTCGAGGTCCTGGACCTTGAGGCTCTTGAAGCGGCTCCACACCTCGTCGAGACGGTCGATCTCGCGCTGGGCGCGGTCACGGAGCTGCTTCATCTCGCGCTCGGCGCCGTCCTTGACCTTGCGGCGGGCGTCGGCCTTGGCTCCCTCCGCCTCCAGGGCGGCGAGGTCCTCCTCCAGCTTCTTCGCACGGTCCTCGATCGAACCGTCGCGACGGCCCTCGAGGCGCTTGCGCTCGAGGTCCACCTTCGCCTCGAGCGAGGACAGGTCACGGTGCCGTGCGTCCTCGTCGACGTGGGTGATCATGTACGCCGCGAAGTAGATGACCTTCTCGAGGTCCTTCGGGGCGAGGTCGAGCAGGTAGCCGAGACGGCTCGGCACACCCTTGAAGTACCAGATGTGGGTCACCGGAGCGGCGAGCTCGATGTGCCCCATGCGCTCACGGCGCACCTTGGAGCGAGTGACCTCGACGCCACACCGCTCGCAGATGATGCCCTTGAAGCGCACGCGCTTGTACTTGCCGCAGTAGCACTCCCAGTCCCGGGTGGGACCGAAGATCTTCTCGCAGAAGAGACCGTCACGCTCGGGCTTGAGCGTCCGGTAGTTGATCGTCTCCGGCTTCTTGACCTCGCCGTGGCTCCACTGACGGATGTCGTCAGCAGTGGCCAGGCCGATCTTCAGCTGGTCGAAGAAGTTCACGTCGAGCACGGTGGCTTCTTTCCTCGTTATGTCGGTCTAGTTCGCTGGTGTCTGTAGGACCGGGCCCGGGGAGTACGACGGCCAGCGTGGCTGTCCGTCGTACTCCCTCATGGCTCAGACTTCTTCGACGCTGCTCGGCTCTCGGCGGGACAGGTCGATGCCGAGCTCCTCGGCCGCCCGGAAGACGTCTTCCTCGGCGTCACGCATCTCGATCGCCGAACCGTCCTGCGAGAGGACCTCGACGTTCAGGCAGAGCGACTGCATCTCCTTGACGAGAACCTTGAACGACTCGGGGATACCGGAGTCGGGGATGTTCTCGCCCTTCACGATTGCCTCGTAGACCTTGACGCGACCAGGCACGTCGTCGGACTTGATGGTGAGGAGCTCCTGCAGGGCGTAGGCGGCGCCGTACGCCTCCATGGCCCAGACCTCCATCTCACCGAAGCGCTGACCACCGAACTGCGCCTTACCACCGAGCGGCTGCTGGGTGATCATGGAGTACGGACCCGTCGAGCGAGCGTGGATCTTGTCGTCGACCAGGTGGTGCAGCTTGAGGATGTACATGTAGCCGACCGACACCGGGTCCGGGAACGGCTCGCCGGAGCGGCCGTCGAACAGGTTCGCCTTGCCGTTCGACTTGACGACACGGACGCCGTCGCGGTTGGGCAGGGTCGAACCGAGCAGACCGGTGATCTCGTCCTCACGCGCACCGTCGAACACCGGGGTGGCGACGTTGGAGTCCGCGGGAGCCGAGTCGGCGGCGATGCTGATCAGCCGCTTCTTCCACTCCTCGTCGTCACCCTCGACCTCCCAGCCGGTCTTGGCCAGCCAGCCGAGGTGGACCTCCAGGATCTGGCCGATGTTCATCCGGCCCGGAACGCCCAGCGGGTTCAGGATGACGTCGACCGGGGTGCCGTCCTCGAGGAACGGCATGTCCTCGACCGGCAGCACCTTGGAGATGACGCCCTTGTTGCCGTGACGGCCGGCGAGCTTGTCACCCACGGAGATCTTGCGCTTCTGGGCGACGTACACCCGCACCAGCTGGTTCACGCCCGGAGGAAGCTCGTCGCCCTCCTCACGGTCGAAGACCCGGACGCCGATGACGGTTCCCGACTCACCGTGCGGGACCTTCATCGAGGTGTCGCGGACCTCGCGCGCCTTCTCACCGAAGATCGCTCGGAGCAGCCGCTCCTCGGGGGTCAGCTCCGTCTCACCCTTCGGGGTGACCTTGCCGACCAGGATGTCACCGGTCGTCACCTCGGCGCCGATGCGGATGATGCCGCGCTCGTCGAGGTCGGCGAGCATCTCCTCGCTGACGTTCGGGATGTCCCGGGTGATCTCCTCGGGCCCCAGCTTCGTGTCGCGGGCGTCGACCTCGTGCTCCTCGATGTGGATCGAGGTGAGGACGTCCTGCTGCACGAGGCGCTGCGACAGGATGATCGCGTCCTCGTAGTTGTGGCCCTCCCACGACATGAACGCGACCAGCAGGTTCGTGCCGAGAGCCATCTCCCCTTCGTCGGTGCAGGGACCGTCGGCGATCGGCGAGCCGACCTCGAGGCGCTGCCCCTCCGACACCAGCGGGCGCTGGTTGATGCAGGTGCCCTGGTTGGAGCGGCTGAACTTCTGCATCCGGTAGGTCTGGTACGTGCCGTCGTCGTTCATGACCTCGACCGCGTCGGCCGAGACCTCGGTGACCACACCCGCCTTCTCGGCGGTCACGACGTCGCCGGCGTCGACGGCGGCACGGAACTCCATGCCGGTGCCGACGAGCGGCGAGTCGCTCTTGATCAGCGGGACCGCCTGGCGCTGCATGTTCGAACCCATGAGCGCACGGTTCGCGTCGTCGTGCTCGAGGAACGGGATGAGAGCCGTCGCCACCGACACCATCTGGCGCGGGGAGACGTCCATGTAGTCGACCTCGTCGCGCGGGATCACGTCGACCTCGCCGTGACGCTGGCGGACCAGGACGCGCTCCTCGACGAAGTGGTTGTCGTCGGTCAGCGGCGCGTTGGCCTGCGCGATGACGAAGCGGTCCTCCTCGTCGGCGGTCAGGTAGTCGATCTTGTCGGTGACCTTGCCCTTGACGACCTTGCGGTAGGGGGTCTCGACGAAGCCGAACGGGTTGATCCGGCCGAACGTCGACAGCGAGCCGATCAGACCGATGTTCGGACCCTCAGGGGTCTCGATCGGGCACATCCGGCCGTAGTGCGACGGGTGGACGTCACGGACCTCGAACCCGGCGCGGTCACGGGAGAGACCACCGGGACCGAGAGCGGACAGGCGGCGCTTGTGCGTCAGGCCCGCGATCGGGTTGGTCTGGTCCATGAACTGCGACAGCTGGGACGTGCCGAAGAACTCCTTCAGCGCCGCCACGACGGGCCGGATGTTGATCAGGCTCTGCGGCGTGATCGCCTCGACGTCCTGCGTGGTCATCCGCTCGCGGACGACCCGCTCCATCCGCGCGAGACCGGTGCGGAGCTGGTTCTGGATCAGCTCGCCCACGGTGCGCATGCGGCGGTTGCCGAAGTGGTCGATGTCGTCGGGACGGACCTCGATGGCGCCGGCCGGCATCTCCAGCTCGGACTTGCCGTCGTGCAGCGCGACGATGAACTTGATCGTGGAGACGATGTCGTCGATCGTGAGCGTCTGCTGGTCGAAGGCCTCCTGGACCCCGAGCTTCTTGTTGATCTTGTAGCGGCCGACCTTGGCCAGGTCGTAGCGCTTGCCGTTGAAGTAGTAGTTCTCGAGCAGCGTCTGGGCGGCCTCACGCGTCGGCGGTTCACCCGGGCGCAGCTTGCGGTAGATGTCGAGCAGGGCGTCGTCCTGGCCCGAGGTGTGGTCCTTCTCCAGGGTGAGCCGGATCGACTCGTACTCGCCGAACTCCTCGAGGATCTGAGCCTCGGTCCAGCCGAGCGCCTTGAGCAGGACGGTGACGTTCTGCTTGCGCTTGCGGTCGAGGCGTACGCCGACCATGTCGCGCTTGTCGATCTCGAACTCGAGCCAGGCGCCACGCGACGGGATGATCTTCGCCGTGAAGATGTCCTTGTCGGAGGTCTTGTCGGCGGTGCGCTCGAAGTAGACACCGGGCGAGCGGACGAGCTGCGACACGACGACGCGCTCGGTGCCGTTGATGACGAAGGTGCCCTTGGGCGTCATCAGCGGGAAGTCGCCCATGAACACCGTCTGGCCCTTGATCTCGCCGGTGTCGTTGTTCATGAACTCGGCGGAGACGTAGAGCGGCGCGGAGTAGGTGAAGTCCTTCTCCTTGCACTCCTCGACGGAGTACTTCGGGTCGTAGAACACAGGGTTCTCGAACGAGAGCGACATCGTGTCCGAGAAGTCCTGGATCGGGGAGATCTCCTCGAAGATCTCCTGGAGACCGGACTTCTGGCTGACGTCCTCACCCTGCTCGAGACGTCGACCTACGGCCTCCTGCCAGCGCTCGTTGCCGACCAGCCAGTCGAAGCTGTTGGTCTGGAGAGCGAGGAGCTGCGGAACCTCGAGCGGTTCCTTGATCTTGGCGAAGGAGATACGGCGGGGGGCGTTGGTGGCGTTGCGGTTGCTGCTGGTGCTGCGCGAGGCGGCCAAGAGGGGTCCTTCCGAAGGCTCGCGGACTCATCTGGGGGATGACGCCAACCCACCACTGACCGGCCACAGGTCGGCAGGAGAGCATATGAGGGCAGGCGCAAAGAGCAACCTTAGTCGAATCGCGCGCAGGGCACAACTAAGCCGAGCTCACCTTTTTGGCATCCTCTATCGCACGGCCCGTCATATGACCGGCGAGAGAACCAAGTCGGTGTCTCTGAGACTGCGGAAAAGCATGAACCGATCAAGCGCCCGAGTCAAGCAACCCGGGGCATTTGACGCTTATCGGTGAGTCAGTAGGACGTGATGGAGTCGACGAGCCAGGTGCCGTCGACGTCGACCATGTCGAGCTTCACCCGGTTCAGAGCGGTCTGCGGCTCTCCCGAGTGCGCCGTGCTCACCGTCGTCTGGTTCACGAAAAGAAGCACGGGAATCCGGCCGGCGTCGCGGTCCTCGGTCTGGACCATCGCCGACGAGGCGAGCACCTGCGCCTGGACCTTGGCCTTCGTCTCGGTTGCGTTCCCCTGGACCAGCTTGTCGAAGGTGTCGACGTAATCCGAGCGGTATTCAGGCGTCAGGAACTTGGCGGCCGCATCCCGGTCGGCCTCCAGCGACTCGTAGTCATAGGACAGGATCGCCACCGCTGCCCTCTCGGCCGCGGACGGAGCACGGTCCAGGGACTCCTGGTAGGCCTCGGCGCGGTGCTTCTGGAAGCCGAGGTAGGCCGCTCCACCCACCGCGAGAGCGGCCACCAGTGCCAGCACCACGAGGAGGACCAGCGGGATCCTGCGGCCGTCTTCAGCGGCCGTCCCGGTCGCCGCGCCCTCGGACTGACCCGCCTTCTCCAGGGCGACGGGCTCGCTGCTCGCCTGCTCGTCGGCTCGGTCGGCCTCGTCCGCCTCGAGCACGGCCGTCGCGCCGGCCGCCACAGAGGTTGCCTTCGCCGCGCCCGGGACGGGTGGGCCGGCCACGGGCGGACCTGACGCAGGCGCCGCGGGCGAGGTCGTCGGCTCGCGCGCGGGGAGGTCCTCGTCGTAGGCCTTCCGGCGCTCGGGGTCGAGGAGGACCTCTGCCGCCTCGTTGAAGAGCCGGAACTGGGCCGTCGAGCCACCCTGGCCCGGCTCGAACCTGTCGGCGGACTCGCGCCAGGCCTTCTTGATCTCGTCGCGGCTGGCGTCGGGCGCCACGCCCAGGACGTCGTACAGAGTTGGGTTCACCATCGTGCCTTGCCCTCCCTCAGGCAACCGGCGTGAAGTTGTCGACGAGCCAGTCGCCGTCGACCTTGACCAGGGAGACCTCCCAGCGGAAGTGCCTCGCCCTTGTGTCGACCACCGTCTTGACCTCGGCGTCCGCAACCACCAGCACCCGCGCCGAGTCCTGGTCGAGACTCGCCACCCCCGAGGCGATGACATTGCCCTGGGAGTCCATCTTCGCCTCCTGGACGGAGCGGACGATGTCCTCCATCGCCTTCTCGAACTCGCCGCGGAACTTGGTGCTCAGCATCGCGCCCACAGAGGACTGGTAGTCGTCGACGGACTCGGGGTCGTAGTCGTTCACCCGAGCGGTGAACTGCTCGGCCACCCGTGCCACCTCGACACGGGCGTCGAGCTCGGCCTCGGCGTCGTCGAGTCCCACGTAGAAGAAGACCGCCGCGACCGTCGACGCCACGATGAGCAGCGCGAGGACGGCCGCGATCACGCGGCGCAGAGACGGGGACAACGCTCCCCCGGGGTTGTGGTCGTTGCTCGTGTCGTGCTTCTCGGTCATCCAGTCACTCCTGGGGTTCGGCGAGAGGCTGAAGAAGCAACCACTTCCAGGACTCCTCTCCGAAGACGGACGCCGCTCCCCCGGTGTAGCTCACCGAACCGCTGGGGTTCCGGTCGGTGTAGCGCAGCTTGCCAGTCTCCGGATCGTACGCGGCGACCACCGGCGCCCGGTAAGCGGCGCCTGCTCGCGGTGCGTGCTGGCCGCCACGGGCGTTCGACTGCGACTGCGGCTCGTTGCACTCGGCCTTCATGTTCATCGGCCGGTCGGCGGTGTCCTGCGGGGGCCTGGTGTCGGTGCTCTCGTAGCCTCCGGTGCAGACGTGCGGGCTCGATGTGGTGACCATCCCGAAGTGAGCGTTGTAGAGCCCGGTGTCGGGATCCTTCGACACCACGGTGTAGCCGCCCTCGACGACGTAGGGGTACAGCACCAGCACCTGCTCGATCCCGTCGAGGTGCTTGACGACCACCTCGCCGGTCGTGACCAGGTTGTTGATCAGCTGGCCGAGGTTGACGTCGTTCTCCTCCAGGAAGGTCCGCAGCTGGTCGGCTGTCGCGCTCCCGTTGTCGATCACCCTCCGGAAGTCCGCGTCGCTCTTGACGAGCGTGTCGGACAGCTTGGCGAGGTCGCCGGAGAAGCTCTGGATCGCCGACGCCGAGTCCAGCTGCGTCTTCAGCACCGTGTTGCTGTCCTTGATCAGGGCGCTGGTGACGTCGAAGTTGTCGTTGGCGGTCTTGATGAACGAGTTCGAGGTGTCGATGATCTGGCCGAGATCCTCGCCCGTGCCGTTGAACGCCAGGCCCATCTCCGAGACCACGGTGCGCAGGCTCTCCTTGTTGACGGAGTTGACCATGCGGTCGAGGTCGACGAGGAACGTCGTCGTCGAGATCGGGGTCTCGGTCATGTCGAGGTCGATCTCGGAGCCCTCGCCGAGGTAGGGGCCATCGTCGGTCTCAGGCTGCAGCTCGACGTACTGCTCGCCCACGGCCGACCTGTTGCCCACCAGGGCGCGGCTGTCCACCGGGATGGGCTCGCTGTCGTCGTCGATCGACAGGACCACGTCGACACCCTCGTCGGTGACGACCATGTCCTCGACCTGGCCGACGCTCACGCCACGGTAGGAGACCTCGGCGCCCTCGAAGATGCCTCCGGACTCCGCGAAGTGCGCGACGACGCTGTAGGAGTCGTCGAGGACCAGCCGGTCGAGCCGGGCGTACTTCGCGCCCACGTATGCCACGCCAACCATGGTGATCAGCACGAACACCATCAGCTGGATCTTGGTTCGGTTCGAGATCATCGTCCAACCACTCCCTGCAGGAGCAGCGCTCCGAGCGTCGAGTTGTAGCGGTCGCCGTCGGCTGCGCTCACGCCTGCCTCGGACGAGCCCGCGAACGGGGCCCGGCAGAGGATGCCGAGCACGCACCCGTCACCGCTGCCTTCCGTGGTGCCCCCGGGGTCGCTGTCGTTCGAGGTGCCCGAGGACGTGCCCGTTCCGAGCAGGCCGTCCGTGGTCTCCTCGAGCTTCTTGCAGGCCTTGGCGAACCCGTCGTCGCAGCGCTCCTTCAGGTCCTCGATCTGCTTCTGCACCTCGGCCGGGGGATCCGGGATCGGCAGGTCCGGCCCCGACGAGCCTCCGGTGAGGTCCGCGTCGAGCTGGACCGAGAGGTTGGTGTAGTCACCCATGTGCAGGTTGCGGGCCTGCGCCGGGTTGCGCCCGACCACCTCGTCCACGAAGGGGTAGGTGAGGAACACCTGGAATGCCTTGGGCAGCGAGTCGCCTGCCTCGGAGAGCTTGGTGAGGACCGGGTCGAGCTGCTGGAGGCTGGTGATCGTCGCGGCCTTCGAGTCCCGGATGACCCGGGTGCCGACGGCACTCAGCTCGGAGAGCGCGTCCAGCATCTTGACCAGGTCGTCGCGCTGCCTGTCGATCGACGCCAGCGCGGCCGGCATCTCGTCGAGCGCGAGCTCGATCGAGTCCCTCTGCTGGTTGATGGAGATCGCCAGCCGGTTGAGGCTCTCGATGGCCTGGACGATGTCCTCTTTGTTGTCGTCGATCTGCTTCATGAAGACGTCGAGCTGCTCGAGCACCGACTTCACGTCGCTCTCGCGACCTTCGAAGGCCTTGTTCAGCTCGGTCGCGATCGTCTTCAGCTGTGCCACACCGCCACCGTTCAGCAGCAGGGACATGGCGCCGAGGACCTCTTCCACCTCCGGGTTCCGGCCGCTCCGGTCGAGCGGGATCGTGTCCCCTTCACTGAGCAGGTTGCCGGTTGCGACTGAGTCGGGCGCCTCCAGGGACACGAACTTCTCACCCAGGAGGCTGGTCTGCCGGATCTGGGCGGTCGCGTCGTCGGGCAGCTTCACGTCGTCGCGGAGCAGCAGCGTCACCTCGGCGGTGTAGCCGTCCAGGTTGATCTCGTCGACCTTGCCCACGGTGACGTCGTTGACCTTCACGGCCGACTGCGGCACGAGGTCCAGCACGTCCCGGAACTGGACCTTCACGGAGTAGGGGTCGTCGCCCAGGTCGGCGCCGCCGGGGAGCGGCAGGCTGTAGACGTCGAAGTCGCACCCGGACAACATGACCGCACCAGCGCAGGCGAGTGCTGCTGCGCGCGCCATACGCGTGCGGGCCGAGCGGAATGACATGGGCTTCCCTCTCATGACTTCGCCTCCACCAGTCCGGCGAGCGACCTGTCGACGTACTCGACCTCGACCCGTTCCGGGGCCCCCGAGCTCTCACCAGAACTGCCGAGCGCCGATGCCCGCCCGGCGCCGGCCAGCGCCTCCTTGACAAGGTCACAGCTCGTGTCCGATGCGTCGGCCTGCTTGAGGAACGAGCAGAGGAACGTCGCCGGGTCCGTCTCCAGCTGGCCGACGGACTCGCCGATGTTCGCGCGCGTGTCGAGAGTTCCTGAGGACGGGTTGTAGGTGAGGAACAGGTTGTTCAGGGCCAGCGGAGCGGTGTTCAACGTCTCCGAGAGGGCGTCACGCTGCTTGACCAGGATCTTCGTGACGTCGTTGAGACCCTCGATGTTCTCCGTCAGGGACTCCCGGTTCTCGCGGACGAACACCGAGACGTCGCGCATGGCGACTCCGAGGTTCTTCAGGGCCGCCGCCAGGTCCTTCCGCTCGCCCTCCAGCATGCTCGCGGCCGAGGCCAGGGACTGGTTGAAGTCCCTCACCGTCTGGTCGTTCTCGGCGAGCGCGTTGACGAACCGCTCCATCTGCTTGGCGGTCCCGAACAGCTCCTCCTTGTTGTTGTCCAAGGTGGCGGTGAGCTTGCCCAGGTCGTTGATCGTCTGGTGGAACTGCTTGCCCTGACCGCCGAAGTTCCGGGCGGTCTCGTCGAGAAGCCGGGTGAGTGCCCCGTCCTCGTTCGCGCCGTCGGGCCCGAGCGCGACGTTCAGGTCGTCGATGCTCTGGTAGATCTCGTCGAGCTCGAGCGGGGTGGACGTCGACTCGGTGCTCAGGGTGTCCCCCGAGGCGAGCGCGTCACCTCCACGGTAGACCGGGGTGAGCTGCACGAAGCGGTCACCCACGACCGCCGGCGAGACGATCACGGCCTTCGCGTCCGCGGGCACCTTGTACTTCGCGTCGTACCACATCTTCACGGTCACGTCGGTGCCCGAAGGCGTGACGCTCTCGACCTTGCCGACGGGCACTCCGAGGATCCGGACGTCCGAGCCCTCGAACAGCGAGACGGTCCGCGGGAAGCTCGCCGTGAGGTACTTCTTCTCCTGGTCGGGCAGCACGGTGAATGCTGCGGCCACCAGGATCGCCGCCACGGCGACCAGGGACAGGATGCGGGTGATGCCACCCGTCTTCGAGACGAGACCGCTCATGGTCACCGCCCTCCGATCTGGGGTGCCGGCGGCATGTTCTGGATGAAGGTGTCGAACCACGGTCCCGTGCCGAGCGTGCTCGCGAAGACTCGGTAGAACGGAGCCATCAGCCGCAGGCTGTTGTCGAGGTTCTCCTGGTTGCGGCGCAGCATGTCCAGGACGCCGTCGAGGTGGTCGAGCGCCGGTTTGAGGTCCGCCCGGGTCTGGCGGACCAAGGTGGTGAGCTCCTGGGAGAGCTGGCTCGTCGCCACCAGCAGGTTGTGCACCGCCTCCCTGCGGGCCACCAGCGATCGGAACAGCTTGTCGCCGTCGTCCATCAGCTGGACCAGGTCGCCGTTGCGGTCGCCCAGCACCTTGGAGACGCGCTGCATGTTCCCCAGCAGCTCGTTGAGCTCCGCGTCACGCGCGGCGATGTTCTTCGAGAGAGCCGACATCCCCTGCAACGCGGAGCGGAACTCCTCGGGGGTGTTCCGCATCAGCGACGCCATGGTGTCGAGCGACGTGGCCAGCTGGTCGGTGTCGATGCGCTCGGAGGTGTCGGCCAGACCGCTGAAGGCCTCGACGACGTCGTACGGCGAGTTGGTGCGGGTCACGGGGATCTGAGCGCCCTCGTCGAGCTGGCCGGTTCCGGCAGGCTCCAGCGAGAGGAACATCGCGCCGAGGAGCGTCTTGACCCTGATGTTCGCGCCGGTCTGGTCGCCGAACTCCACTCCGCGGTCGACCATGAACTCGACACGGACGTGGTCACCGTCGAGCGTGACCTCCTGGACCTTGCCCACGCGGACACCGGCGACCCGGACCTCGTCGTTGGCCTTGAGCCCGCCGGCCTCGCTGAACGCGGCGTAGTAGGTGTCCCCGCCACCGATCAGCGGCAGGTCCTCGGCCCTGAACGCGGCCATCACCAACGCCGCCAGGACGGCGAGGCTCACCGCTCCGACAATGACGGGATTCCGCTCCCGAAATGGTTTGCTCATCCGAGATCACACCTCGCCGAACCCGTGTTGTAGTCGACTGGAATGCTCTTGCCGCCCGGTAGCTTCACCTGGCCCTTGAAGTTGCACACGTAGAAGTTGAACCAGGAGCCGTAGATCGCGGTCCGCCCGATCTTGTTCAGCTTGATCGGCAGCACCTGGATCGCGCGGTCGAGCTCTGCCTTGTTGCGGTCGAGCGTCCCGGCCACGGTGCGGAGCTCGCTGATGTCCTTGGCGAGCGGCTTCCGGATCCCCGTGACCAGCCCCGAGGTCTGCACCGCGAGGTCGGAGATGGAGTCCAGTGACCCGAGGATCGCCTCTCGGTCCTGCGAGAGCCCGGAGACGAACCGGCGAAGCTGGATGAGCAGGTCCGACAGCTCGTCGTCACGGTTCCCGATGGTCTCCATGACCTGGTTGAGGTTGTTGATCAGCTCGCCGATGATCTGGTCCCGACTGGCCAGCGTGCTGGTGACGGACGCGGTGTGCGCCAGGAGACTCTCGAGGGTGCCGCCCTCTCCCTGGAAGACCGTGATGATCTCGTAGGACAGCTTGTTGATGTCCTCCGGCGAGAGCGCCTCGAACAAAGGCTTGAAGCCGTTGAACAGGACCGTCAGGTCGAGCGCCGGAGAGGTGCGCTCCACCGGGATGGTCGCGCCCTCCCTGAGGAGCGATGGCCCACCGGCTCCCTGGGTCAGCGCGATGTAGCGCTGGCCGACCAGGTTCCGGTAGCGGATCGCGGCGAGTGTCCCGCCCGTGAGCTGGGTCTGCTCCTCCACGTCGAAGGTGACGAGGGCCCGTGTCCTCTCGAAGACCTCGACGTCCTGGACGCTGCCGACCTTGACGCCGGCGATCCGGATGTCGTCTCCCTTCACCACTCCGGTGGCGTCGCTGAAGACGGCCTTGTACTCCTTCTTGGCGGAGAACGAGACGTTGCCGATCGTGACCACCAGCAGGCTGGTCGCGACGGTCGTGACCACGATGAAGATCATCAGCTTGACCGCGTCGCTCGCGGTACGTGCGTCGAGAAGGCTCATCGCAGGCTCACCTCCGTCCCGCGGGCAAGGGGGCCGAAGAGGAGGGTGGCCACGTCGGGCACTTCATCTGAAGGGACTCCCATCACGGGTGCTGCGATTGCGTTGACCACCGACTGCTCGGAGGTCGTACCGGCATAGCCGGAGGTCAGGTCGAACATGGGGGCGGCGCGGTGCTTGCCGTGCCCGGACTCCACACCGTCGGCGACGACGCTCGGCGCGGGCTGCGGGCCAGGGTTCGCCTGGCTGTACGGCGGCGTCGGCAGCGTCTCGCAGTGCGGGCCGTTCTTGGCGGCGAACTCCGGGTCGTCGTCCGGGCTGTAGCCCGTGGGCTGTTCCTGCAGCGTCTCGAGGTTGATGTGGAGGCCGTGTCCACGCCAGCCCTCGTTCATCTGCGGGATCCAGTCCGCCATTCCCTCGAGCAGGCAGGGGTACTCCGGGGCGTACTTGCCGTAGACCTCGAGCTGGGTGACGGCCAGGTCGTTGACGCGGATGATGTTGTCGCCGTTCTGTTCGAGGAAGTCCCTCGACGTGGACGAGAACGCGGCCACGTCCTGGAACAGCGACTTGATCTTCTGCTCCTTGGCGACCCAGGTGTTCCCGACCGCGGCGCTGTTGCGGAGCAGCCGCGCCAGCTCCGGCATCACGTCGGCGTAGTTCTCCGAGACCTGGCCGAGCATCCTGAGGTCCTCGACCAGCGCGGGGATCTGCGGGTTGGTGCGCTTGAGGTAGCCGTCGAGGGTGGTCAGGTTGGACCCGATCGCCTCGCCCCGGCCCTCGAGTGCGGTGGCGAGGGCGGTCAGCGTCTGGTTGAGCTCGGCCGGCTGCACCGTGCGCAGGAGCGGGTAGAGGTCGTTGAGGACCCGCTCGACCTCGATCGCCACGTCGGACTCATGGATCACGGCGTCGGCCTTGATCGACTCCGGCGACGGGTGCTCGGGCACCTGCAGGGCGACGTACTTCTCACCGAACAGCGTTTTCGGCAGGATCCTCGCGGTCGTGTTGGCGGGGATGATGTCCACCTGGTCCGGCTTGAGGGCCAGCTGCAGGCGTGCACCCTCACCGCTGGACTCGATCTCGCGGACCTCGCCGACGATGACGCCGCGGATCTTCACGTCCGCAAGAGCCGGCAGCTGCAGCCCGATGTTCGACGCCTGCAACGTCACGGGGACGTAGTCGGTGAACTTCTTGGTGAAGATCGCGTAGGTCAGCCACACGAACATCAGCAGCAGCACGAGGAAGGCAATGCCGAGCACCTTGTGCATCCCTGCCGACGCGACGGTTCGCGCACTCATCGGACGGTCACCTCCGTCCCGCGGGCGAGCGGCCCGAACAGCAACGTGCTGATGTCGGGGACCTGGTCGAGGGGCACTCCGAGCACCGGTGCCGCGATCGCGTTGACGAGGTCGCGCTCGGCGGCGGTGCCCGCGAAGCCCGACGATGGGTCGATGGACTGGCTGGGTCCAGGAATGGTGCGCATCTTTCCTGTCGGTTCGTCGACCCCGTCAACGATGTCGGGGATCAGGGCGGGCGGAGGCAGGTTCGACTGCGTCCATGGAGGGTTCGGCAGGCTGCCGCAGTAAGGGCCACGCTTGTCACCGTTGACGTGCTGGTCAGCAGGTGTGAAACCGCGCGGCTGTTTCGGGAGTGTCTCGAGGTTGATGTGCAGGACGTAGCCCCGGAAGGACTCTGCCTGTCGCGGGGCGAGTCGCACGATCGCGCCGAGGAGGCAGGGGTACTCCGAGGAGTACTTGGCGTAGACCGGCAGCTGGATCTTGCTCAGCTCACCCAGCCGGATGATGTTGTCACCGTTCTGTTCGAGGAAGTCCTTGGACGTGGACGAGAAGGCGGCCACGTCGTCGAAGAAGGCCTGGATCTTCTGCTCCCTGCCCACCCAGGTCTCGCCCACCGTCGCGCTGTTGCGCAGCGTGCGGGCGAGCTCGGGGACGACCGAGCGGTACACGTCCGAGACATCGCTCAGCATCCGCAGGTCTTCCACCAGCGCCGGGAGCTGAGGGTTCGTACGCCGGAGGTAGTCGTCGAGCGTGGAGAGGTTCGTGCCGATCGCCTCTCCGCGGCCTTCGAGCGCGGTGGCCATCGCGGTGAGGGTCTGGTTGAGCTCCGCCGGCTGCACGGTGCGCAGGAGGGGGTACAGGTCGTTGAGGACCCGCTCGACCTCGATGCCGAGCTCGGTCTGCTCGATGACGTCGCCGGCGGAGATCGCCTCCGGCGCCGCCTCGTCGGGAACATCCAGGGCGACGTACTTCTCACCGAACAGCGTCTTGGGCAGGATGCTCGCGCTCACGTTGGCGGGGACTGTCTCGAGCTTGTCGGGGTACAGCCCGAGCGTGAGCATCGCCCCGTCCGGGGTCGCCGTGGTCTTGCGGACCTCCCCCACGATCACCCCGCGGATCTTCACGTCCGCGTTCGGCTCGAGCTGGAGACCCACCCTGGACGACAGCATCTGGACGTCGACGTAGTCGGTGAACTTCTTGTTGAAGATGGCGTACGTGAGCCAGCCGAAGAGGACGAGCAGGGCAAGGAACGCCACGCCGAACACCCTGTGTTCGAACGCGACGGCGGTCCTGTAACCCTTCGATGTCCTGTTCATGGGGTCTAGCCGGCCAGCCTCACGGTCGTGGTGGTCCCCCAGATCGCCATCGACAGGAAGAGGTCGATGACGTTGATGGCGACGATGGAGGTGCGGACGGCGCGGCCCACGGCCACGCCCACGCCCGCGGGACCACCGGAGGCGTTGTAGCCGTGGTAGCAGTGGATCAGGATCACGACGACGGCGAACACGAGGACCTTGCCGAACGACCACAGCACGTCGCCCGGTGGTAGGAACGCGTGGAAGTAATGGTCGTAGGTGCCCGCGCTCTGGCCGAAGAACTGCGTCACCGTGAGTCGCGTCGCGAAGTACGACGAGAGCAGACCCACGACGTACAGCGGCACGATCGCGATCAGGCCGGCGATGATGCGTGAGGTCACCAGAAAGGGCAACGAGGGGATCGCCATCACCTCGAGGGCGTCGACCTCCTCCGAGATCCGCATCGCTCCGAGCTGTGCGGTGAAGCCGCAGCCGACCGTCGCCGCCAGGGCGATGCCGGCCACCAGAGGCGAGATCTCGCGGGTGTTGAAGTAGGCGGAGACGAAGCCCGAGAACGCCGCGGTGCCGATCTGGTTCAGGGCGGCGTACCCCTGGAGGCCCACTTCGGTGCCGGTGAAGAACGCCATCGCCATGATGACGCCGACCGTGCCGCCGATGACGGCGAGCGCGCCCGAACCGAGCGTCACCTCCGCGAGGAGACGCAGGATCTCCTTCTTGTAGCGGCGGATCGTGCGCGGCGTCCAGGCGAGCGCCTTCACGTAGAAGGCCAGCTCCTCACCGAGCTTGTCCAAGGACTTCATCGGCTTCGTGTACACCGACTTCAGCGTCGTTCCGACGTTGGCCATGGCGATCAACCTGTCTTCGGCGGGACGAGCTGGAAGTACATGGCGCTCATCACGAAGTTGACGACGAACAAGAGCATGAACGTGATCACCACGGACTCGTTCACCGCGTCACCCACGCCCTTCGGACCACCAGCGGCGTTCATCCCCTTGTAGGCGGCGACGATCGCCGCGATGAGCCCGAACACGAGTGCCTTCGCCATGCCTTGCCAGAGGTCCGGCAGCTGCGCGAGCGCGGTGAAGCTGGCGAGGTACGCACCAGGCGTCCCGTCCTGGAGGACGACGTTGAAGACGTAGCCTCCGGCGACGCCGACGACACTGACGAGGCCGTTGAGGAAGACCGCGACGAGCATGGTTGCGAGGACACGGGGTACGACGAGCCGCTGGATCGGGTCGATGCCCAGCACCATCATGGCGTCGAGCTCCTCGCGGATCTTGCGAGCGCCGAGGTCGGCGGCGATGGCCGACCCTCCCGCACCGGCGATCAGCAGGGACGTCGCGATGGGGCCGGCCTCACGGACCACGGCGAGGACGGCGGCGGACCCGGTGAACGACTGCGCGCCGAACTGCTTGATCAGGCCGCCGACCTGGAGGGCGATCACGGCGCCGAACGGGATCGCGACCAGCGCCGTGGGGATGATCGTGACCGAGGCGATGAACCATGCCTGCTGCAGGAACTCCCGCAGCTGGAAGGGCCGCTTGAACAGGCCGCGCGCGACGTCGAGCCCGAAGGCGAACAGCTTTCCGGCTGTCCCTACGGGGGCGAGGACCCTGGATGAGGTGATCGTGGACATCGACAAACCGCCTCAGGCCCCGGGGGCCATGGACATGCTCGCGTCGAACGAGCCCGGAGGCGGGGTGACGCCGTTCGCGCGGCACCAGGCACCCGGCTCACGCTGGCTGCGCCTGGGGATCCCGTTGGACGGCTCGAGCTGCATCGGGATCGGCGGGAGCGGGGGAAGCTCCTGGCCCTGCTCCTGCGCCAGCTCGTCGGCATCCTTCTCCTCGGACATGCCGATGGGGCCGATGCGCTGGGCGTTGAGGAACTGGCGGACCACCGGCTCCTCGCTGGAGAGCAGCATCTCGCGGGGGCCGAACATCGCGAGGTGCTTGTGGTAGAGCAGGCCGATGTTGTCGGGGACGGTGCGCGCGGTGTTGATGTCGTGGGTGACGATCAGGAAGGTCGCGTCGATCTGCGCGTTGAGGTCGACGATGAGCTGGTTCAGGAACGACGTACGCACGGGGTCCAGACCGGAGTCGGGCTCGTCGAAGAGGACGATCTCGGGGTCGAGGACCAGCGCTCGGGCCAGCCCGGCCCGCTTGCGCATACCGCCGGAGATCTCGCCCGGCAGCTTGCCCTCGGCGCCGATCAGGCCGACGAGGTCCATCTTCTCCATGACGATCTTGTTGATGTCCGACTCGGACTTCTTCGTGTGCTCGCGAAGCGGGAAGGCGACGTTGTCGTAGAGCGTCATGGAGCCGAACATCGCGCCGTCCTGGAACAGGACGCCGAACAGCTTCCGGATCTCGTAGAGGTCCCTCTCGGAGCAGTTGGCGATGTCGAGACCCTCGATCACGATGCTGCCCCTGTCGGGCTTGAGCAGGCCGATGATGGTCTTCAGAAACACGGACTTGCCAGTGCCGGAAGGTCCCAGCATCACGCAGATCTCACCGGCGGGGATGGTCAGGGAGACATCCCCCCAGATGAGCTGCTTCCCGAAGGACTTTGTGAGCCCATCGACCTTGATCTCGACGCCCACGAGCGCCCTCCCTCTCCCTTAAGGTTCGGCCGGCCAAATGAAAGGTTCGCGGCGCAAATGACCCCCTGTCACCATTTGCCCGTCCGTACCAACGAGTAAACCCGCGGTAAGTTACGCCTCTCACACGGGAGTTCTCACCGAAGTCTGGCCAAATTCCGCATGCCGGACCTCCGGGTCACATGTGGTCGCTGTCGGGCACCCGGTACCGCGCAGGGAGAGGGACACTGGCCCCGCCGCGGCATACGAAAACGGCGGCCACCCCCGAAGGGGCGACCGCCGTTTCGGCTGGTCCGATGGACCGTCCGGTCAGTGAGAGGTCACTTGACCGAGACGCTGGCGCCGGCAGCCTCGAGGGACTCCTTGGCCTTGTCGGCAGCTTCCTTGGTGACCTTCTCGAGGATCGGCTTGGGCGCGGCCTCGACGAGCTCCTTGGCCTCCTTGAGACCGAGGCTGGTGAGGGCGCGCACCTCCTTGATGACGTTGATCTTCTTGTCGCCAGCAGCCTCGAGGACGACGTCGAACTCGCTCTGCTCCTCCTCGGCGCCGGCCTCGCCACCAGCGCCACCGGCAGCCGGAGCGGCGGCAACGGCAACGGGGGCGGCGGCGGTGACGCCGAAGGTGTCTTCGAACTGCTTCACGAACTCGCTGAGCTCGAGGAGGGTCATCTCCTTGAAAGCGTCGAGCAGGTCGTCGGTGGTGAGCTTCGCCATGGTGGCGTTTCCTCTCTTGTTACTGAGTTACCGGCTCAGGCGGTGTCCACCCGGGCCTCAGGTTGGTTGATGCGGCCCTCAGGCCTCGGTGGTCGCCTCGGAGGCGTCCTCGGCCGGGGCCTCGGTCGTCTCGTCAGAGGTCTCCTCCGCGGCGACCGGCTCACCGGCACCACCCTGGAGGATCGACGGGTCCTGCTCGGCCTTCGCCTGCAGCGCACCCGCGAGGCGGGCGGCCTGGGAGAGCGGCGCGTTGAGCAGGTAGACAGCCTGGCTGAGCGACGCCAGCATGGCGCCGGCGAGCTTCCCGAGGAGCACCTCGCGAGACTCGAGATCAGCAAGCTTGGCAATCTCCTTCGCGTCGAGCGACTTCCCTTCGAAGAAGCCGCCCTTCACCACGAGGGAGGGGTTGGCCTTGGCAAAGTCACGCAGACCCTTGGCCGCCTCGACCACGTCGCCGTTGATGAAGGCGATGGCGGTCGGGCCAACGAGGAGGTCGTCGAAGCCTTCGACGCCCGCCTCCTTGGCAGCGATCTGGGTCAGCGTGTTCTTGACCACGGCGTAGTTGGCGTTCTCGCCGAGAGCACGCCGCAGGTCCTGCAGCTGCTTAACGGTGAGACCGCGGTACTCGGTCAGCACAGCACCTGCAGACTCCTGGAAAGACTCCGTGAGCTCTGCAACGGCTGCTGCCTTGTCTGGCCGCGCCATGGGTCTCCTTCCGCGTTCATGAACACTGTGTTGCACGGTGTCCGGAGACCGCGGCAGGGCCTGGAAAGCGAAAACGCCCTGGCGCAGACGGCACAGGGCGTACGTGGCTGGTCCATGCAGGAACAGCAGTTCACTCGGTGTCACCTGCGCAGGCCGCCCGCTTCGCGGGACCTTCAGCCGGGAACCCGAACTCGGACGAGCAGCGGGCACGCCGACAACCGGCGGTCTCTGGTTTCAGCGAGGACTCTACGCGAGCGTCCCGGCGTACTCCAAATCGTGGCTGCCCCAGGATTCCGGCAAAGGCCGTACGACGGGACACTGGGGGTGCTTCCATGAGGAGATGGACCTTTCGCTGCAGTCACTCACCGGCGTCCTCGAGCAGTCCAACGACAGGCTTCGGGCCGGGTCGCATGCCGCTGCCCGGGTGTGGTCGACCGGTTTCGACGTCCTCGACAAGAGCCTCGCGGGCGGGTTCCGGTCCGGCGACCTGGTTCTGCTCGGTGGCCCCCAGGGCCTCGGCAAGACCACGTGGGCGCTGCAGGTTGCGCGCCACGTCGCCCGGTCCGGACGCTCGGTGGTCTACTTCTCGTTCGAGCACGACCCGCAGACCCTGCTGATCCGCCTGGTCGCACTGGAGGCGGGCCTGATCGCCGGCCCGGACGCGCCGGACCTCGCGCGCATCCGGCGGTCGTTCGAGGCCGCGGACGGCCGCGAGGGCGCAGTCACCGAGCGCCTCGAGAACACAGACGGCGGCGTCAAGGCGCTCGAGGTGGTCCAGGAGTACGCCGCGCGGCTGCTCGTGCACCGCTCCACCGGGAGCAGCACCACCCTCGACGTGATCCGTGACGCGGTCGAGCAGGTCCGGCAGGAGACCGGTCAGCTGCCGTTCGTGGTCGTGGACTACCTCCAGAAGGTCAAGGTCCCCGACGCACCGCCCGGCGAGGAGGACCGGGTCACCGACGTCGTCGAGGGCCTGAAGGACCTCGCGATGGAGGTCGACACACCCGTGCTCGCCATCGTCGCTGCCGACAAGGCGGGCCTCTCCTCGGGCAAGCGGATGAGGGTCAACAACCTGCGTGGCTCCTCGGCTCTCGCCTACGAGGCCGACACCGTGCTGATCCTCAACAACAAGTTCGACGTCGTGGCCCGACACCACCTGGTCTACGACCTGGGCAACGCCGAACGGTTCCGCCAGTGGGCGGTGCTCAGCATCGAGAAGAACCGCAACGGCCGGGACGGGGTCGACCTGGAGTTCCAGAAGCGGTTCGACCAGGGCCGGTTCGAGCCCGAGGGCCAGGTGGTGGTGGAGCAGCTCGTCGACGAGCGCGTCTTCGTCGACTGACCCACGCGTTCCGAGTCAGCCGTCGGACCCGTCGCGGACCGGTGCGTCGCCGGGCACCGGACGGTGTATGGCGACCGCCAGCGCCGGGAGCACCATCACCGTCAGCACCCCGGCACCCACCAGCGCCGCCGCGTTCTCCGGCAGCATCGTGCCGTTGCGCAGCCCTATCTCGGCGAGGGCCACCAGAAGCGGAAGGGCGGTCGCGGTGACCAGCATCGTCTGCGTCCGCTGCCGTCGGTCGAGCACCGACCGGTACACCAGGAGGTTCGGGAGGCCCCGAACCAGCACGATCAGCACGAAGAAGAGAAGCAGGCGTAACGGGGCGTCGGCGATCGAGCCGAGGTCGAGCTTCATTCCCGAGTAGACGAAGAACACGGGAACGAAGAAGCCGTACCCGACGGCGTCGAGCTTGGACTCGAGCGCCGGCGAGGACCCGCCGACCCAGCGGCGCAGCACCATTCCGGCGAGGAACGCGCCGAGGACCGCGTCGAGGTGGAACTCGTCGGTGAGGGCGATCAAGGCGATGAGCAGCAGCATGGTGCCGCGGAGCGTCGTCTGGGTGGTCTCCTCCTGTCCGGCCGCGATGACCGTCGACACCCTGCCTCCCGGGCGCAGCCAGCGGGGCAACACGGCGAGCAGCAGCCCGAGCAGAGCCACCGCGACCAGGGACGCGAGCGCGACGAACCGGTTCTGTGCTCCCAGGAAGATCGCGATGGCGATCACCGGGAACAGCTCCCCTACCGCTCCGCCCGCCAGGAGGTACCTGCCGAGCCGGCCGTGGAGCATGCCGCTCTCACGGAGGATCGGAAGCAGCGTACCGAGGGAGGTGGTGGTCAGACCGATCGCGACGGGCACGAATGCCTGCACGATGCCGCCGGCCTCGAGGAGGCCGACGACGGCCATCGCGAGCACGATCGAGATGCACCAGGCTGTGATCGCCCGGCGGCCTGGGTCCTGCGCGAACAGCCGCAGGTCGATCTCGTAGCCCGCCAGCAGGAACACGAACCCCAGGCCGACGTCGGCGATGAACTGCACGCTCTCGGCGGAGCCGACCGCGAGCCCGTAAGGCCCCACCAGGATGCCCCCGACCAGCAGCAACACGACCTGCGGGACCGGAAGGGACGGCAGCAGGCCCAGCAGCAGCGGCGTCACCGCCGCGACCGCAACCACGATCATGAGCGTGTCGACCGCGATCTGGACGTCCACGGCACCACCCCGTCGAATTCTCCCAAGGGGAGCGGGCATCGTCCAGGTTGCCGTCCGCATCGGGCTTGGCGCCGGCCCGTCACTCGGGACACGACACGCCGCGGAATCCGGGCCGAAACTGACGGGTCGGCGTAAACGAGAAGCGCCGCCGGAGTCCCGGCCGCGGTCAGCGGAACGGATCTCCGGCGGCGCCGAAGTGAGCTCTGAGCAGTGGCTCAGCTCTCGAGCAGGTCAGGCCTCCTCGTCGGAGGCGACGTTGCGCGTCCGGTTCGGGTCGACCTGGACACCCGGCCCCATCGTCGTGGAGAGGGTCACCTTCTTCAGGTAGCGCCCCTTCGAGCTCGACGGCTTGAGACGGAGCACCTCCTCGAGGGCGGCCGCGTAGTTCTCCGCGAGCTGGGCCTCGGAGAACGACGCCTTGCCGATGATGAAGTGCAGGTTCGCGTGACGGTCGACGCGGAACTCGATCTTTCCGCCCTTGATGTCGGACACGGCCTTGGCCACGTCCGGCGTCACGGTGCCGGTCTTCGGGTTCGGCATGAGGCCGCGGGGACCGAGGACGCGACCGAGCCGGCCGACCTTGCCCATCATGTCCGGTGTCGCGACGACGGCGTCGAAGTCGAGCCATCCGCCGTTGACCTTGTCGATCATCTCGTCGCCGCCGACGAAGTCGGCGCCTGCCTCACGAGCGGCCTCTGCCTTCTCGGCGGTGGCGAAGACCAGGACCCTGGCGGTCTTGCCGGTGCCGTGCGGCAGGTTGACCGTGCCGCGGACCATCTGGTCCGCCTTGCGCGGGTCAACGCCGAGGCGCATCGCTACGTCGACGGTCTCGTCGAACTTCTTCTTGCTCCCGGACTTGGCGAGCTTGATCGCCGCCAGGGGGGTGTACAGCTCGTCCTTGTCGAATGTCTCCGACGCGGCGCGGTACGTCTTGCTGCGCTGCATGCTGGTGTCCCTCTTTCTGTGGGTGTGGAACCAGTTGTGGTCGTTGGGGCGCGTCAGCGGCCCTGCCACGGTTTCTGTTCGGGTGGGGACCGACTAGTCGGTCGTGACGCCCATCGAGCGGGCGGTGCCCTCGACGATCTTCATCGCCGCGTCGATGTCGTTGGCGTTCAGGTCGGGCAGCTTGGTCGTCGCGATCTCGCGCACCTGGTCCTTGGTCAGCTTGCCGACCTTCTCCTTGTGCGGGACGCCCGACCCCTTCTGCAGGCCGGCGGCCTTCTTGATCAGCTCAGCCGCCGGAGGCGTCTTCGTGATGAAGGTGAAGGAGCGGTCCTCGTAGATGGTGATCTCAACGGGGATGACGTTGCCCCGCATCGACTCCGTCTGCGCGTTGTAGGCCTTGCAGAACTCCATGATGTTGACGCCGTGGGGACCGAGAGCGGTACCCACCGGCGGTGCAGGAGTTGCCGCCCCGGCCTGCAGCTGCACCTTGACGAGCGCTGCGATTTTCTTCTTGGGAGGCATGTTTCCTTGGGTCCTTACGTGATGTAACCAGTTGTCGAGCTTCCGCCGCCCAGACGGTCAGACCTTCTGGATCTGGCTGAAGCTCAGCTCGACCGGGGTCTCCCGGCCGAAGATCTCGACGAGGGCCTTGACCCTCTGGGTGTCCGCGTTGATCTCGGTGATCGTCGCGTGCAGTGTGGCGAACGGACCGTCCACGACCATGACCGAGTCGGAGACGTTGAAGTCGGCGACCTCGACCCTCTTCTTCGTGGCGGTCTGGGCCTGCTCCGGCGCGGCCGCCTCGGTCTCGGCGACGACGGCCGGGGCGAGCATGTTCTCGACCTCGGTCAGGCTCAGCGGCACCGGCTGGTGGCTGTGGCCGACGAAGCCGGTGACCGACGGGGTGTGCCGGACCGCTGCCCAGGACTCGTCGGTGAGGTCCATGCGGACCAGGACGTAGCCCGGGAGGACGGTGCGCTTGACGAGCTTGCGCTGGCCGTTCTTGATCTCGGCGACCTCTTCGGTCGGGACGATCACCTCGTGGATGTAGTCCTCCATGTTCAGCGAGGTGATGCGGTTCTCGAGGTTCGCCTTCACCCTGTTCTCCATGCCGGAGTAGGTGTGGATCACGAACCAGTCACCGGGCTTGGACCACAGGGTTCGCCGGAACTCCTCGAGCGGGTCCTCGACCTCGCCCTCCTCGGCTCCGGCGGCCTCCTCGGCTGCGTCTGCGGTCTCGGACTCGTCGACGGCGCCCGCGACGGGGTCCTCACCGGCCTCGGTCCCGGCCGCCAGGGCGGCGTCGACCTCGGGGAGACCCTCCTCGACGTCGGCGGTGTCGCTCACGTCCTCGACGTCGGCGGGCTCGTCGACAGAGGTCTCCTCCAGCGACTCGACAGCCGGGTCACCCGTCGGCTCGACGAGAGCCTCGGGCTCGCTGCCCTGGGGCAGGCCATCGAGTTGTTCGTCGTACGGCTGCGACACGATTAATCAGTCACCTTCACTGTGAATGTGCACGGAGTGCACGGTCCGGGCCTCGGGCGGTCACTCGCCGAAGACGGCGAACACGGCCTTTCCGAAGGCCAGGTCGAGCAACGAGACGATCGTCATGACGACCAGCACGAAGACCATGACCACGAGGAAGTACGTGATCAGCTGCTGCTGGGTCGGCCAGACGACCTTGCGCAGCTCAGCGACGACCTGGCGGTAGAAGGTGACCGGACTGGTGCGCCTGTCACTCGACGAAGAAACGGAGCGGCTCTCCGACACGGTCCTCCACCTTTCCAACCTCATAGTTGCCGACTGAACTTCTTCTCCCTCACGAGCGGCTCATGAGGGACTTGCAGGGCACGAGGGACTTGAACCCCCAACCTTCGGTTTTGGAGACCGATGCTCTGCCAGTTGAGCTAGTGCCCTTCGGCGGTCATTCCCCAGGGCGGCGTACCGCGCTTTCGGCGACGACTGCGGGCATGCCAATCAAGGGTGCGAACCACCAAGACGGAGATTCTACGGGGAACACGGAGCGTAAGTCGAACCGAGCCTCCGGCCCGCCCGATCGGTGAGCCGCTCGAAGCCCGGACCCGGGTATCGGTCCTCCGCCTTCAGTGAAACGATAGACCCATGACCGAAACGTCCCTCAGCCCCGAAGCCAGCACCGGCAACCGCATCTCCAGGCGGATCGCCGGAATCGCCGAGTCTGCCACTCTCGCGGTCGACGCGAAGGCCAAGGCGCTGAAGGCGGCCGGGCGGCCCGTGATCGGCTTCGGTGCGGGCGAGCCCGACTTCCCCACCCCCGACTACATCGTGGAGGCGGCGGTCGAGGCCTGCCGCGACCCCCGGAACCACAGGTACACCCCCGCCGGCGGCCTGCCGGAGCTCAAGCAGGCCATCGTCGAGAAGACGCGGCGCGACTCGGGCTACGAGGTCGAGGCCGCGCAGGTGCTGGTCACCAACGGCGGCAAGCAGGCCATCTACGAGGGCTTCGCCACCCTGCTCGACCCGGGCGACGAGGTCATCCTCCCGGCGCCGTACTGGACCACCTACCCCGAGTCGATCCGGCTCGCCGGCGGTGTTCCCGTCGAGGTGCTCGCCGACGAGACGCAGGAGTACAAGGTCACCGTCGAGCAGCTCGAGGCCGCGCGGACCGACCGGACCAAGGTGCTGCTCTTCAACTCGCCGTCGAACCCGACCGGCGCCGTGTACAGCCGGGACGAGGTCGAGGCGATCGGCCGCTGGGCCGTCGAGCACGGTCTCTGGGTGATGACCGACGAGATCTACGAGCACCTCGTGTACGACGGGCTCGAGACGGCCTCGATGCCGGTCGTGGTCCCCGAGCTCGCCGACCGGTGCCTGGTCGTCAACGGCGTCGCCAAGACCTATGCGATGACCGGCTGGCGCATCGGCTGGGTGATCGGCCCGAAGGACGTCGTCAAGGCGGCGGCGAACCTGCAGTCGCACGCCACCTCGAACGTCTCGAACGTGGCGCAGCGGGCCGCGATCGCCGCGGTGTCCGGCGACCTGTCCGCGGTGGAGAAGATGAAGGCCGCGTTCGACCGGCGCCGCCGCACGATCGTCTCGATGCTGAACGAGATCGACGGTGTCGTGTGCCCAGAGCCGAAGGGGGCGTTCTACGCCTACCCGTCCGTGAAGGGCCTGCTCGGCCGGACGGTCGCCGGAGTCACCCCCACCACCTCCGCCGAGCTCGCCGAGCTGATCCTGGACGAGGTCGAGGTGGCGGCCGTGCCCGGTGAGGCGTTCGGCTCGCCGGGCTACCTCCGGTTCTCCTACGCACTCGGCGACGACGACCTGGTCGAGGGCATCACGCGGATCCAGAAGCTGTTCGGCTGACGTTGGCCGCCGGCGACGGAGCACGCTCGCTCCGGGAACTGCCGAAGGCGCATCTGCACCTGCACTTCACGGGGTCGATGCGCCACTCGACGCTGATCGAGCTCGCCGCGCGGGACGGCGTACACCTCCCCGACGCCCTGGTCGACGACTGGCCGCCACAGCTCTCGGCAGCGGACGAGAAGGGGTGGTTCCGCTTCCAGCGGCTGTACGACATCGCCCGGTCGGTGCTCCGGACCGAGGACGACGTACGTCGGCTGGTCCTGGAGGCAGCCGAGGACGACGTCGCCGACGGCTCCCGGTGGCTGGAGATCCAGGTGGACCCCAGCGGCTTCGCCTCGAGGTTCGGCGGGATCACCGCGTTCACCGACCTGGTGCTCGACGCGGTGCGGGACGCCTCGCGGCGGACCGGCCTGGGGATGGCCGTGGTGATCGCCGCCAACCGGACCCGGCACCCGCTCGACGCGCGGACCCTGGCCCGGCTCGCGGCGCAGTACGCCGGCCGTGGCGTGGTCGGCTTCGGGCTGTCGAACGACGAGCGGCGCGGCACGACGGCCGAGTTCGCACCGGCGTTCGCGATCGCCGAGCGGGCAGGGCTGCTCCTGACCCCGCACGGCGGCGAGCTCCTGGGCCCGCAGAGCGTCCGGGTCTGTCTCGACGAGCTGCACGCCGACCGGCTCGGGCACGGCGTCCGGGTCGCCGAGGACCCCGAGCTCCTCGACCGCGTGGCCGCGCTGGAGGTCGCCCTCGAGGTGTGCCCGGTGTCGAACGTCGCGCTCGGCGTCTACTCAGACCTCACGTCGGTCCCCCTGCCCACGCTGCTCGAGGCCGGCGCGACGGTCGCCCTCGGCGCCGACGACCCGCTGCTGTTCGGCTCCCGGCTCACCGGGCAGTACGCCACGATGCGCGCGGCGCACGACCTGGGCGACATGCAGCTGGCCGAGCTGGCGGCCATGTCGATCCGGGCCTCGCGGGCGCCGGACGACACGAAAGCGACGTTGCTGCACGATGTGAAGACCTGGTTGGCAGACTAGGGCCATGACGAACACACCGGGCGAGGGGCAGACGCCTCAGGAGCCTCACGAGGAGCAGACCCCGACCCAGGGGCAGGGAGAGCCCGGCTACGGGGAGCAGCAGGCCCAGCAGCCCGGTTACGGCCAGCCCTCCGGGTACGGCCAGCCCTCCGGCTACGGGGAGCAACAGCCCGGCTACGGCCAGGGGTACCCTGCGCAGGCTCCGACGGGGTACGCCCCCGACCACCCTCAGGCGACGACGTCGCTGGTGCTCGGGATCCTCGGCGTGGTGCTCTGCCAGCTCGTCGCACCCTTCGCCTGGGTGATCGGCAAGCGCGCCGTGAACGAGATCGACGCGTCCCAAGGCCAGCTGGGTGGCCGGGGCGCCGCCAACGCCGGTTACGTCCTCGGCATCGTCGGGACCATCATCCTCGGTGCCAGCATCCTGTTCATGATCGTGCTCTTCGGGATCCTCGGGATCGGCGCCATGTCGCAGTACTGACCGGGAGTGTCCGGCGTCGGACCCGGGCAGGGGTCCGGCCTGGTCCGGTCAGCGGCGTGGCAGCTCGCAGCCCACGAGGACCGGCTCGTTGACGAGCCAGACGCCGAACCTCTCGTGCACGCCCTGCTGAATCTCCGCGGCGAGGCGGAGCAGGTCCGCCGTCCTGGCTCCGCCCCGGTTGCTCAGCGCCAGTGTGTGCTTGGTGGACAGGCTCACCCGGTCGTTGCCGTAGCCCTTGGAGAACCCGCTCCGCTCGATGAGCCAGGCGGCGCTGGTCTTGACGGTTCCGTCGGGCTGCTCCCACCGCGGGGCGTCCGCGGGAAGCCGCCGGGTCTGCTCCGGCGTGAGGAACGGGTTGGTGAAGAACGAGCCGGCGCTCCACGTGTCGTGGTCGGCGGCGTCGAGCACCATCCCCTTGCCGCCGCGCAGCGAAAGGACCGCCTCGCGGACCTCGGTCATCGGCATCCGCCCGCCGGCCTCGACGCCGAGTGTCCGGGCGAGCTCGGCGTACTTCACTGGCGCCCCGAGGTCACCGAGCCGGAACTGGAACGTGACTGACAGGACGACGTAGCGCGCGGGGTTCTCCTTGAACCTGCTGTTGCGGTAGCCGAAGCCGCAGTCACTCGCGGGGATCGTCTTCACGGCGCGTGCGACCCGGTCCCAGCAGCGCACCGACGCGATCGTCTCGGCGACCTCCTGGCCGTAGGCGCCGACGTTCTGGATCGGCGTGGCGCCGACACTGCCGGGGATCCCGGAAAGTGCCTCGACCCCGATCCATCCCTGCGCGACGGCGTGCGCGACGAGGTCGTCCCAGGTCTCGCCTGCGGCGACCGTGACCGTCGCCCCGCTGCACGCGTCCTCCTCGGCGTCGATCCCCCTTGTCCGGATGTGTGCGACGGTCCCGGGGAAGCCGTCGTCGCAGACCACGAGGTTGCTGCCACCGGCGACCAGCAGCAGCCGCTCCCCCGACGCGTCCGCCGACGCCACCAGGTCGACCAGCTCCTGCTCCGTGGACGCGGTGACGAACCGGGCAGCCGGGCCGCCGAGCCGGAGGGTCGTGTGGTCGGCCAGGAGCACTGCCTGCTTCACGGTCGCGGGGTCAGGCACGCGCCAGCACCGCCTTGGGCAGGCCGAGCACCTTCTCGCCGCCGCAGGTCACCTCGAGCGAGATCGCCACCCCGTCGTCGGTGACGTCCTTGACCGTGCCGGCGACGACGACGGTGACGCCCGCGTCGTCGTCGGGGACCACGACCGGCTTCGTGAACTTGCAGCCCAGCTCCTTCACCCGTCCCGGCGCCCCGGCCCACGTGTCGAGGGCACGCGCGGCCAGGGCCATGGTGAACATGCCGTGTGCGATCACACCGGGAAGGCCGACGGACGTGGCGACCCGGTCGGACCAGTGGATCGGGTTGAAGTCGCCGCTCGCGCCGGCGTACCGGACCAGGTCGGCGCGCGTCACGGTGTAGGTCTGCGTGGGAAGCGTGTCGCCCTGCTGCAGTGCGGTGCTCATGCGTCCTCTCCTCGGTGCACGAGCGTCGCGTGGGCCGTGCACACGTGATGGCCCGCCGCGTCGGTGATCTCGCTGCGCGTGCCGACGATGTCCGCGCCGCCGATCTGCCGGAGGGAGTCGACCGTGAGGGTGGCGGTCAGCCTGTCACCCTCGACCACCGGTCGCGTATACGTGAACCGCTGGTCGCCGTGGACCACACGGTGGAGCGTGATGCCGACCTCGGGGTCCTCCATCAACGCGGTCATCGCCGCGAACGCGACCACGATCGGGAAGGTGGCCGGGGCGGCGTGGCCGTCGTACTCGGAGCCGGTGGCGCGAGCGAACTCGAGGATCTTCTCCGCGGACACGGTGTACGGCTCGGTCGGCGGAAAGGTCCGTCCGGCCAGGGATGGATCGACAGGCATGCGCGCGACGCTAGCAGCCTTCGACGCAGGCTTCCCCAGCGCTGTGGACGGTTCGCACGCGGTATGACGCTTGTGAAGGGTCCATAACCCCGATTTACATGCGGGGGTGATGGGAAACGAGAAGGAGCGGCCTGCCCTCGCCGGGCAGGCCGCTCCTTCTTTTCGTTCTTTTCGCGAGAGGTCAGCGGGTCTCGCGGTGGTCGGTGTGCTTCCGGCAACGCGGGCAGAACTTCTTCAGCTCCATGCGGTCCGGGTCGTTGCGCCGGTTCTTCTTGGTGATGTAGTTGCGCTCCTTGCACTCAACACATGCCAAGGTGATCTTCGGGCGAACGTCGGAGGTCTTGCTGGCCACGGGGGTGCCTCTTCTTCTTCCGTTGGTACTGCGTGGTCTGCTCGTCTTGTCCAAGTCTGCCCGACAGCACAAGCCGTAGGCGACTCTTGTGGTTCTGAGTAGCGGGGGCGGGACTCGAACCCGCGACACCACGATTATGAGCCGTGTGCTCTAACCACCTGAGCTACCCCGCCACCGGGACGGGGTCCTCGTCCAGCATCCTGGACGAGGTTCCCTACCCAGAGCCCCTTTACGGAATCGAACCGTAGACCTTCTCCTTACCATGGAGACGCTCTGCCGACTGAGCTAAAGGGGCAAGCGACGAGAAAGAATACACAGGCCAGAGGCTTAAATGAAATCGAGTGAGGACACCACCGTGCACAGGGCTTTCTACGTGATCCAGGGCACGTCCGCAGGGGCGTCTGGCGGGGGTCGCGAGACCTTCTCCTCGCAGCCGACGACGGCGGGTCCCTGGGGTCCGGACAGCCAGCACGGCGGGCCGCCGGCGGCGTTGCTGACCCGCGCAGTCGAGCGCCTCGACACCGGCGACGAGAGGGTCCTCGGCCGGCTCACCATGGAGCTTCTCGGACCGGTCCCTGTCGGGCCGCTCGCGGTCGAGGCGTCCGTCGTGCGCCCGGGACGAAGCGTCGACCTCTGCGAGGCCACGTTGTACGACGAGGAGCGCGACCGGCCCGTCGCCCGGGCGGCGGCCTGGCGCTTCCCTGCCGGTGTCGAGGGGCCCCGCCAGGCCCAGCAGCCGCTGTCCCACACGCACCGGGACGGCGAGCGCCACCCGCGTCCCGGGAGCTGGTCCGGCGGCTACCTCGACGCGGTCGACTGGCGCTGGATCAAGGGCGCGGTGACCGAGCCCGGTCCCGGGGTGGTGTGGATGCGCCCCGAGGTCGACCTCGTCGAGGGCGAGGAGATGGACCCGACGCAGCGGCTGATGGCCTGCGTGGACTCGGCGTCCGGCGTGTCGGCCGAGCTCGATCCCGGCCGGTGGGCGTTCCTCAACACCGAGCTCACGGTGCACGTGCTCCGCCCGCCGGTCGGCGAGTGGCTCTGCCTGGATGCGGAGACCACGCTGGGCAGCGGCAGCGTGGGCATGGCGACCTCGCACGTGTACGACGAGCAGGGGCTCGTGGCGCGTTCTGCGCAGGCCCTGCTGGTCGTGGCGCGCTAGGGGCGGGTCTGCCCAGCACTCTCCCCGGAGAGCTGCCACACGGCCACCAGGTACATCACCCCGAACGGGTCGTCCTGGTGGGCGAGCTCCGCGTTCGGCGCGTCCCCCTGGCGCCGTACGACGGACCCCAGCACGCCGAACGCGGCACGGCCGAGCACCATCAGCTCGTCAGCAAGGGATACGTCCATGGCCTCGAGGGCCGCGGCATTTCCCTCGGCCAGGGCGCGGGCGACCGACGCGTCGAAGTCGAAGGCGCGGTCGTCGAGGTAGCCGGGAGCCTTCTCGCCCCGCCGGGCGCTGCCGTCACCGAGCACCAGCAGTGCGACCCGTTCGGCGCGTCCGGCGATGCGCTCGGCAAGCTCCGCAACCTCTTCCGGCGGGGCATCCCAGGCGACTGCCGTGAGCTCGACGGCGCCGGCCCATCCGGCCTCGTCGAGCAGCCGCATGCCGACCCCCAGGCTGAGGGGCAGGCCTGGCCCGTCCGCGGCGCCCGTCGTACCGAAGCGCCTGACCTCCGGGGCCAGCGACGGGTCCCAGGAACGCGAGACGCCGTCACCGCCGACGACGAGGACGACGTCGGGGTCGTCTCTCGTCACGGCGGCGACGGCGCTGAGGCATTCGGCGCGGAGACCGGCCACCGGGTCCTGCGCACCGGTCAGCTCCCGGAGGAGCAGCGGCGGGTGCGGGCAGACGGCAGCGGCGACGATCACAGCGCGACCCTACAAGGGCGGTAGGGGCCGCCCCGCGGGTCAGGCCCTGGCGGGCTGGAGCGGCTTCACCTCCGTGTCGACGCCCGGGACGCCGGTGCCACGGATCGAGGCTCGAGCGGTCTCCGGGACGAACATCAGCGCGACCGCGCCCACCACGCAGGCGCCCATCATGTAGTAGGCCGGCACGAGCTCGCTGCCGGTGAGGGCGATGAGCTTCTCGTTCGCCGCCGGGGCGGTGCCGCCGAACAGTGCGGTCGAGATGTTGTAGGCGATCGCGAAGCCGGCGAACCTGACGTGGGTCGGGAACATCGCCGGGAAGGTGGCCGAGATCGTGCTCAGCTGCAGCACGTAGAGCAGCCCGAGGACCGCGAAGCCGACGAGCGCCGGAACGAAGCCCTGCGCCATCAGCAGGTACATCGGGATGGCCATCACGAACAGCCCGCCCAGGGAGACCCACCACATCGGCTTGCGGCCGAGGCGGTCCGACAGCCGGCCCGAGAACGGGATCACCAGCATCATCACGACCTGCCCGATGATGATCAGCGTCAGGGACGCCGTGGAGCTCATGTTGATCTTCTGCTCGAGGTAGGTCGGCATGTACGCCAGCAGGGTGTAGTTGGTGACGTTGAGCGCGACGACCAGACCGCCGAGCGCGAGCAGCGGCCGCTTGTAGCCGGCGACCAGGTCCTTGAGCGCGGTCTTCGCCTCGGGCTCGTGGTCGTCGTTCTCGGCCAGCTCGGTGAAGACCGGGGTGTCCTCGATCTTGGTCCGCAGGTAGAGACCCACCAGACCCAGGGGACCACCGACCAGGAACGGGATCCGCCAGCCCCACTCGCCCATGGCCTCCTTGCCGACGACGAGCTCGGTCCCGAGGACGATGAGTGCGCCCAGGGTGAAGCCGGCGAGGGTGCCGAACTCCAAGAAGCTGCCGAAGAAGCCGCGCTTGCGGTCCGGGGAGTACTCCGCCATGAAGGTCGCGGCGCCGCCGTACTCACCTCCGGTCGAGAAGCCCTGGACCATCCGCAGCACGACGAGCGCGATCGGCGCCCAGATGCCGATGGACTCGTAGCTCGGGATGAGGCCCACCAGGAACGTGGCACTGGCCATCATGATGATGGTCGCCGCCAGGACCCGACTCCGGCCGACGCGGTCGCCGAGGGGCCCGAGCACCAGCCCGCCGAGGGGCCGGACCAGGAACGACACGGCGAAGACGAGCAGGGTGGAGAGGGCAGCAACGCTCTGGTCCTCCGACGGGAAGAAGACCTGCTGGATGTAGACCGCGGCGTAGGCGTAGACGCCGTAGTCGAACCACTCCGTGGCGTTGCCCATCGCCGAGGCGCCGATGGCGCGTCTGAGGATCCTGGATCGCTCCTGCTTGGGCGGGGTGGTCGAGTCGGGTTCGGACGGTTGGGACATCACGTCTCCTCTTCGGTTGTGTCAACCGAGACGCGTACCCACCCAAATCGTCACGAAACGCCCTGTCGTCACCCAGGTGCGACGCTCACGCCAGACCGCGCACCACACGTGCGGGCGGACGGGTTCCGCGGATGCTCGAGACCATGTCGAGCACGTGTCGGGTCTCGCGGACCTCGTGCACCCGGTAGACCTGGGCGCCGTGCCAGGCGCTGATCGCGGTCGCCGCCAGGGTCCCCGACACCCTGTCACCGACGGGCAGGTCGAGGGTCTCCCCCACGAAGTCCTTGTTGGACAGCGACACCAGCACCGGCCAGCCGGTTGCGGTCATCTCGTCCAGGCGACGGGTGAGCTCGAGCGAGTGCCAGGTGTTCTTGCCGAAGTCGTGCGCCGGGTCGATCAGCACGCTGCGCCGGTCCACGCCGAGTGACACGGCCCGCTCGGCGAGCGCAACGGTCTTCTCGATCGCGTCGGCGACCACGTCGTCGTAGGACATCCGGTGCGGGGGCGTCCGCGGGGCGAGGCCGCCGGTGTGCGTGCACACGATCGCGGCGTCGTGCTCGGCGGCGACCTCCGCGAGCTCGGGGTCGTAGCCGCCCCACGCGTCGTTCAGCAGGTCGGCGCCGGCCGCACACACCTCGCGGCCGACCTCGGAGCGCCAGGTGTCCACGCTGATCACCAGGTCGGGGATACTCGGCCCGGACCTGGGCCACGAACCCGGCGGTACGACGGATCTCCTCGGCGGCGTCGACGTCCTCACCGGGCCCTGCCTTGACGCCGCCGATGTCGACGATGTCGGCCCCCTCGGCGACGACCCGGCGTACCCGCTCGAGCGCCCGGTCCTCGTCCCATGTCGCGCCCTTGTCGTAGAACGAGTCACGGGTGCGGTTCACGATCGCCATCACGAGGCGGTCGGTTTCGGCGTACTCGCGGCGACCCAGTCTCAGCACGATCGCGACAGTACCCCGTGATGCCTCTCACCCTCCCGCTCCCCGGTGGCGGGGAAGTTCGCGGTTCGTGTGAAATCCACGGCCCTGGCAGGTACAACTTTACTTGTCACGTCCCCTGTTCGACCTTTGTGTGGATCATGCTCTCGCGCCTCCAGCCCCTTCCGCCAACCATGGCCCGACACCTCCCCCGTGTGGGTGCCGCCGTCCTTCTCGGCCTCCTCGGCGGCTGGATCGGCCTGTCCCTGGGCGGCACGGTGCACCACGAGGTCGGCCCGCTCACCACGTCGATGCGGGTGCACCCGGTGTGGGGCGGCGGCACGACCCTCGACATCCCACCCCTGGGCGAGCTCGTCCTCGACACGCACTCGGGGCCGCTCGGTGTCCGGGCCAGCCTGGAGGGCGTGGACGTCGAGGAGGCGCGGCAGATCATGCGGGACCCCGCGCTGCTGCAGGGGATGCGGGAACACGCCGAGTCGGACCTGCGCTGGGAGCTGCAGATGGCGGCGCTGCGGGCCCTCGTCTCGGCCGCTGTCGGTGCGACGCTGCTCACGCTGCTGGTGCTGCGCCGGGTGCGTGCCGCCGTCGTCGGTGCTGCCGCGGCGACCACGGCGATGGTGACGGCGATGGTGGTGGCGTTCACCAGCTGGAACCCGACGGCGCTGGCCGAGCCGCGCTACACCGGACTGCTGACGAGCGCGCCGACCGTGGTCGGCAGCGCCGGCGACATCGTGAACAACTTCAACGTCTACGGCGACCAGCTGGCGCGCATCGTCCAGAACGTGACCGGCCTCTACGCCGCCACCTCGAACCTCCCGGTCCTGCCGCCCGACGACGAGCTGGTGCGGGTGCTGCACGTGTCCGACCTCCATCTCGCGCCGCAGTCGTGGGACGTGATCCGCACCGTCGCCACCCAGTACCGCGTCGACATGGTCGTCGACTCCGGCGACATCACCGACCACGGCTCACGCCCCGAGAACCGGTACCTCCAGGAGATCCGGCACCTGCGTATGCCCTACGTCTGGGTCCGCGGCAACCACGACTCGATGATCACCGAGCAGGCGATGCGCGCGCTGCCGAACGTCGTGGTCCTCGACGGCAAGGTGCGGACGGTGAAGGGACTGACCTTCATCGGTGCGGGCGACCCCACGTTCACGCCGGACAAGTCCGTGATCGAGCCTGGCGAGGACGCGGTCGCGGCGGTCGCATCGGGGCTGGCCGCGACCGCCGAACGGGTCGGCGGCGTCGACATGGCGGTCTACCACGACCCCACACCCACGGAGGTTCTCGACGGCAAGGTGTCGACGGTGCTCTCCGGCCACCTCCACTACCGGCGGGTGCGCGAGGGCAAGGAGGGCACCTGGATGATGGTCCAGGGTTCGACCGGGGGCTCGGGACTGCGCGCGCTCGAGCCGGAGGAGCCCGCGGGGATCAAGCTCTCGGTGCTCTACATCGACCGCGCGACCGGTGAGCTGCGCGCGTACGACGACATCAACCTGGGCGGCCTCGGCCTCGCCTCCGCCCAGATCCAGCGGCAGGTCGTCGAGGAGGCTGGGCCGGAGACCGAGCTGGTCGCACCTGCTCCGGCCGAGCCCGGCGAGAAACCCACGCACTCCGCCGACTAGACGGCATGGAGTGACCCTTCCCGCCGAGCCGCCTCGTCGCCTCGTCGCCTGCACGGCATCCCACCGAGCCGCCCCGTGTGCTGCAGCATTCGGGACGGCTCGGCGTGGAATAGAAGACGGTGCTTCGGCGGTTATGCCGTTAGTTGAAGATGAAACCATTTTCAGCCAGGGTGGACAGTAGACGCAGGGTGCGCGGCACCAGACGAAGGAGCAGCGATGCAGTTCGGGATCTTCACCGTCGGCGACGTCACGACCGACCCGACCACGGGGCGGACGCCGACGGAGCACGAGCGCATCAAGGCGACGATCGCCATCGCCAGGAAGGCCGAGGAGGTCGGGCTCGACGTCTTCGCGACCGGCGAGCACCACAACCCGCCTTTCATCGCGTCGGCGCCCACCACCACGCTGGCGTTCATCGCCGCCCAGACCGAGCGGATCATCCTCTCCACGTCGACGACGCTGATCACCACGACCGACCCGGTGCTCATCGCGGAGAACTACGCAAAGCTGCAGCACCTCGCGGACGGCCGGGTGGACCTGATGATGGGCCGCGGCAACACCGGCCCGGTCTACCCGTGGTTCGGCAAGGACATCCGCGACGGCATCCCGCTCGCGATCGAGAACTACGCGCTGCTGTACCGCCTCTGGCGCGAGGACGTCGTGGACTGGGAGGGCAGGTACCGGACTCCCCTGCAGGGCTTCACCTCCGCGCCCCGGCCGCTCGACGGCGTCCCGCCCTTCGTCTGGCACGGCTCGATCCGCAGCCCCGAGATCGCCGAGCAGGCGGCGTACTACGGCGACGGCTTCTTCGCCAACCACATCTTCTGGCCGAAGGAGCACACCGAGCGCATGGTCGGGCTCTACCGGCGCCGTTTCGAGCACTACGGCCACGGGTCGGCCGACCAGGCGATCGTCGGCCTCGGTGGCCAGGTGTTCATGCGCAGGAACAGCCAGGACGCGGTCCGCGAGTTTCGGCCGTACTTCGACAACGCCCCGGTCTACGGCCACGGCCCGTCGCTGGAGGAGTTCACGGCACAGACGCCGCTGACGGTCGGCAGCCCTCAGGAGGTCGTCGAGAAGACCCTCGGGTTCCGGGAGTACGTCGGCGACTACCAACGGCAGCTCTTCCTCATGGACCACGCGGGACTGCCGCTCAAGACCGTCCTGGAGCAGCTCGACCTGCTCGGCGAGGAGGTCGTGCCCACGCTCCGCAAGGAGTTCGCCGCCCTTCGTCCGGCACACGTTCCCGACGCGCCCACGCACGCATCCCTGGTCGCCGCTGCGAGCGGGGCCGGGGACAGCACCGTCCACGCAGCCGGTGACGACGTGACCGGCCGCTCCACCGAGGAGGCCCAGCGATGACGCGAACCATCGCGGTCGTGACCGCCGGGCTCGGTCAGCCGTCGACGACCCGGTTGCTGGCCGACCGGCTCGCCGAGGCGACCGACCGGGCGTTGAGGCTGTACGACGAGCAGGTGGACGTCGAGGTCGTCGAGCTTCGAGAGCTGGCGCACGAGATCACCGACAACCTGCTCACCGGCTTTCCCAGCGGCGACCTGGCGAAAGCGGTCGAGACCGTCACGACGGGCCGACGGCCTGATCGCCGTGACACCGGTCTTCAGCGCGTCGTACAGCGGGCTGTTCAAGGCGTTCTTCGACGTCCTGGAGGAGGACGCCCTCGCCGGCAAGCCGGTCCTCCTCGCCGCGACGGCGGGCACCGCGCGTCACTCGCTCGTGGTCGACTTCGCGATGAGGCCGTTGTTCGCGTACCTGCGTGCCGTCGTCGTGCCCACCGGGGTCTTCGGGGCGACCGAGGACTTCGGCAGCAACGCGACGGGCTCGCTGGCCGAACGGTCCGACCGAGCCGGCCGCGAGCTCGCCGACCTCGTGATGAGCCGGCAGAGCACCGGGCCCGCTGACCCGTTCGACGACCCCACCCCTTTCGAGCAGCTGCTGTCCGGCAGCTGACGCGGGACGTCATCCGTCCCGGTGGCCCCCGCGACCGGAACGTATGACGTCCGGGGGTCGGTGGGTGCGGAAAGACCGCGAGGGCAGCCGTTGGGGAACGGTCTGCCCTCGCACAGTCGAGACGGGCCGGGGGGGTTGGCGCTAGGGGGAAAGGGCCGGGGGGGTTGGCTCTGATCACCCTCGTCTCGAGCTTTGTTCAGTTTTCGCAGCCGGGGAGGTTGCTTACTTAGATGGTGAGGCCTCGGGTATGCGGAACGCATCCGTTTCGCGCCTCATCATCGTGCACTGCACTTTCCTGCAAAAAACGGACAGTGGCACCACCCGCGGGCCGTCACGTCGGCGAGGTGGCCACGGAGCGGCGTACGTCGGCCACGGTCAGCCGCTGACGCCGCCGTGCGGCCAGGGTGGTCGCCGCGAGCGACACGATCCCCCACAGCACGAGCAGGGCGACTGCGGAGGCGACCGACCCGACGCGGCCGCCGAGAACCGGGCTGCCGAGTCCCTCGGCCGCGAGCCCGACCGGAAGCAGCGAGCCGAGCACCTGGAACGACTCGGGCGCGGTGGCGGCCGGCACCAGCCCGTCCAGGGAGACCGCCTGCAGGACGGCCAGCACGATGGAGACGATCCAGCCCCTCCTCGACCCGAGCACGGCCACCAGTGCCTGGTTCACCGCGGCGAAGACGGCCGCGGCCAGGACCAGCAGCGACGCCACCGCGAAGGGTGACTCCATCGTGACCTCGAGCAACCCGGTCCCGGCGAACAGCAGGAGGCTCTGCACCACGCCCACCGCGACCGCCGGGAGCCAGCCGGACAACGCCACGCGAACCGGCGACGCCGCCCCTGCCAGGATCTGCGGCGGAAGCGCCCGCCGCACCAGGTAGGTCGCCAGGGCGCCGATCCACAGGGCGAGGGCGAGCACGCCGGGCGCAAGGCTGGTCTCGCCCGACGGGGCGTCGTTGATCCGCGACGACGTGCTGCGGACAGGGTCGGAGACCACCTGCGCGAGTCTCTTCTGCTCCTGGACGGAGTAGTCCGGGACCTTGTCCGCACCCTCCGCCAGCTTGTCGGCGAGACGCTGCGAGCCGGCGCCGAGCCTGCGGGAGCCGTCCTCGAGCCTGCCCGTGCCGCCGGCCAGCCGAGCCGCGCCGTCGCTGGCCGTGGATGCGCCGGACGCCAGCTCGCCGGCGCCTGCGCCGAGCCTCGACGCCCCGGCCGCGAGCACCCGGGCGCCGGAGTCGACCTTGCGACTCCCAGCGGCCAGCCGTTCCGACCCCTCGGACATCCTCCGGGCTCCCCCGGCGGCCCGGCCGATCCCGTCGACGAGGGCAGGCGCGGCATCCGCGAGCCGGTCGGCCCCGCCGGCCACCTGTCGTGAGCCCGAGACCAGCGCGTCGGCGTTCCGCCCGTCCGCGCCGACCGCCTGGACGGTGGCGGCGCACAGCCGCGCATGGCTCGCGACCAGCACCGGGTCGGTCGTGCACGCCTGCTTCCAGGCGAGCAGCACCTTCGACCACCCGGCCACGCCGTGGCTCACCTGGCCGGCCCCGTCAGCGAGGCGTCGGGCCTGCCCGGGCAGCGGCCTGGTCCGCGCATGGAGCCGCTCCAGCCCTGCGGCGAGGTCACCGCTGCCGGTCGCGAGGCGAGCGGACCCGTCGGCCAGCCGGCCGGTGCCGTCGGCGAGGTCGGAGGCACCCCGCGAGAGCCTGCCGGCGCCGGACTCAAGCCGGCCGGCACCTCCGGACAGCACGCCCAGCCCGCCGGCCAGGGAGCCGGCCCCCTCGTTCAGCCGGGCGGTTCCCTCACCCAGCCGGTGCGCCCCGTCCGCGACCCGCGCGGCACCGTCCCCGGCCCTGCCGAGCTGGGCGGAGATCACGCCGGTCCGGGCGTAGAGGCCCTCGAGGTACGTCGCCGTGACCCGCCGGCCGAGCCGGTCCGCGGCCACCTCCCCGAGCCGGTCGCTGAGCCTGCCCACGAGGGCGCTCGACGCGTCGTTGCTCCTGACCGAGATGGCCGCCGTCTCGGGGTCGCCTCCCTTCAGCCCTGCCACCGTCCTCGAGAAGTCCTCCGGGATCGTGACGACCGCGTAGTAGCTGCCCTCCTCGAGCCCGGAGCGCGCGTCCTCGGCGGTCGTCAGCTGCCAGTCGAGAGACTCGTCGGTCTCGCGCGCCGGGGAGGTGAGACCCGCCGCGAGAAGCCGCCCGGCGGCGACGGTCTGCCGGTCTTGCCCCTTGCCGGTCCGAACCGGCTCGTCGAGGTTGACCACGGCCGCCGGCACGGCGTCCACCCGTTCGGCCCGGTCACCGAGCGACCCGAGGGCGAGTCCGCCGAGCAGCATCGGCAGGACGGTGGCGGCCACGAGGACCGGGGTGGTGGGTCGTCGCATCACAGCGATGCCTCCTGGAGTGTTCGGCTGGGGTCGTCCGCGGCGCCGGGCGCCTCGGTGAAGGCGCCGCCGTCCGGTTCGGAGCGCGTGGTGGCCCTGGCAGGTGCGGGCAGGGCCACGACGTCGGCCGGCTCGACCGTGCCGATGGGCAGGCTCTGGTCACATCCGGCCACAACGGAGACTCCGGCGGCCGCCAGCTGTTGGAGCGCAGTCCACCGGGCCGCGACCTCGTCCTCACCGGCCGGCGCGTCCACGTCGTCCACGACGACCAGGCGCACCCTCTCCGTGGCAGACCTGCGCAGCCTCGCGAGCCGCTCCGGCTGCGGGAAGCTCTCGAACAGCATCACCCGGGCGCGCACCGCCACCGCCTCGTCGGGCAGCACCCGGTCCAGGACGACGAGGGTGCCGCTGCTGGGCTCGAGCCTCCCCGCGAGGGCCGCGAGCAGCGATCTGCGGGCGACGCGGTCGGTTCCGCTGACCGCGACCAGCGAGCCGGGCCGGACGACGGCGGAGACGTGCTCGAAGACCGGGTCGCCGTGCTCGTCGAGCAGGCTGACGCCCTCGGCCCGCACCACGGCCGGGCCGTGCCGCTCGACCCAGGCGGCGTGGGCGAGGTGGCGCTCCAGTCCGGCGCCCTCGACGTCGAGGGAGGGCAGCAGCCTGTCCAGCCAGGACGGCAGCCACCACGCGCGGTCGCCGAGCATGGCCAAGACGGCGGGCACCAGCGTCATCCGCACCATGAACGCGTCGACGAACACCCCGACTGCCAGACCGAGCGCGATCGGCTTGACCGACGAGTCGCCGTGAGGCACGAACGCCGCGAAGACGCCGATCATGATGACGGCGGCCGCGGTGACCACCCGGGCACTCGCGGTGAATCCGGCCCTGACGGCGCGCCGGGCGTCGCCGGTGTGGACGTACTCCTCGCGCATCCGGGAGACGAGGAAGACCTCGTAGTCCATCGCGAGCCCGAAGAGGACGCCCATGAGCAGGATCGGGAGGAACGAGATGACCGGGCCGACCTTCGCGACGTTCATGGTCTCGGCGAGCCAGCCCCACTCGAAGACGGCGGCGACGGCGCCGAACGAGGCGAGCACGGAGAGCAGGTAGCCGAGGGTGGCCTTGACCGGCACCGCGACAGACCGGAACACGACGGTCAGCAGGAGCAGGGAGAGCCCCACGACGACGAGGCCGAACGGCAGCAGGGCACCCGAGAGACGGTCGGAGACGTCGATCGTCACGGCGGTGTGCCCGGTGACGCGCAGGTCGTCGATGCCGTAGCGCTTCTCGAGGACCTCACGCTGCTCCCGGATCTCGCGGACGAGCGCCGCCGTGGCCGGGTCGGTCTGGGCCCCCTCGGGGATGACCTGGACGATGCCCAGGTCCGCCTTGGGGTTCGGCGTGGACAGCGCCACCGCCTCGACCCCGTCCATCGCCTGGAGGTCGGTGCCGAGGTCGTGCATGACGCCGACCGGGTCCGTCGTACGGATGATGTCGACGGTGACCAGGAGAGGCGTGTTGTAGCCCGCGCCGTAGGCCCGGGTGACGAGGTCGTGGGTCACCCGCTCGGTCGTGCCCGGCTCGTGGGTGCCGTTGTCGGGCAGGCCGAGGGCGAGGTCCTTGGCGGGGAGCGCCATCACGAGCAGGCCGGCGACGACGAGTACGACGGTCAGCGCAGGCACCCTGGTGGCGAGCGCGACCCACTTGGCGCCGAGCGTGTGCGTCTCGTCGGGGCCGACCACGGCGTGCCGGGCGGCTCTCGAGCCCGGCTTGGGCCGGAGCCGCTCGCCCGCCAGACCGAGCATCGCAGGGACCGCCGTCAGGGCGACCGCCACGGCGACCGTCACGGCTGCCGCGCCGGCGTAGCCCATCACGGCCAGGAAGGGGATCCGGGCGACGGTCAGTCCGCAGAGCGCGATGACCACGGTCGTCCCGGCGAAGATCACGGCGCTCCCCGCGGTAGCGACGGACCTCGCGACGGACTCCTCGACCTCCATGCCCGAGACGAGCTGGCTGCGGTGCCGGGAGACGATGAAGAGGGCGTAGTCGATCCCGACCGCCAGGCCGATCATCAGCGCCAGGGTCGGGGTCGAGGTGTTGATGTCGGTGACCGCGGCGGCCGTGAGGATCCCTGCCATGGCCACCCCGACCCCGAGCACGGCCGTCACGATCGGCATCCCGGCGGCGAGCACCGACCCGAAGGTGACCACCAGGACGACCAGGGCGACGAGCACGCCCACCGCCTCGGTGGCGGTGACGTGGACCGCGGTGTTGGCGAAGATCGAGCCGCCGAGGTGGACGTCGAGGTCCGACCCTGCAGGGAGGCTACGGGCGGCCTCGGCCAGGGCATCGACCGTCGACTCGTCGAGCTGGTCGAGCCGGATGTCGAGCTGGACCTGGACCAGCGCATGGCGGCCGTCGTCGGAGATCGCGAGGTCGGCGTTCCCCTCCGGGCCCTTGTCGGTGAACGGGTCGGTGACCAGGCTGACGTGCTCGGCCTCGCGTACCTCGTCCAGAACGGCGTCGACCTGGCGCTCGTAGCCCGCGACTCGCCTCCCCTCCGGCGCGACGAAGAGGATCTGGCCCGTCGTACCCGCTGCCTCGGGGAAGCGCTGCTCGAGCACGTCGAGCCCTTCCTGGGACTCGGTTCCGGGGATGGTCAGGTCGTCCTGGAGCTGACCGCCGCCCGCGAACGCCACCACCCCGGAGCCCACCAGTACCACTACCCACGCGAGGAGGACGAGCCTCGACCGGTGCACGACGCTTCGCCCGAACCGGTACAGATACGACGACATAGTTCGATACGCTACTGAATCGAATACAGAAATGTATCCAGCAGGAGGAGTCATCTCAGTCACACCCACCGGCCTGCCGGATACCCTGAGCCCGATGTCCGCCCCCAGCACCCCCCTTCGCCGCCGCGAGAACACGCGCGCACGCCTGCTGGAGGCTGCCCTCGACGTCTTCGCGGAGCAGGGCGTCAAGCGGGTGACCGTCGACGAGCTCGTCAACGCCGCCGGGTATACCCGCGGGGCGTTCTACTCCAACTTCTCGAGCCTCGACGAGGTGTTCTTCGCCCTCTTCGAGGACCAGGCGACGAGGATGCTCGCGACCGTCCGCGGGGTGATCGAGTCGGTGCCGGAGGGGGAGTTCTCCTTCGAGTCCCTCCGGCTCGTCCTGGAGAGCCTCCACCCGTTCGGCCGGCAGTGGTACCTCATCCAGACGGAGTTCGTGCTCCTCGCGCTGCGCAACGAGGAGGCCCGTGCGGTCTTCGCCGAGCACAGCCACCGCTTCCACGCCGAGCTCGTCGACGTCATCGGCGACATCATCGCCCGGCTGGGCCGCTCCCCCACGATCCCGCTCGAGCAGATGACCGAGACCGCGGTCGCGCTGTACATGCACAGCCTCGCCCAGGAGCACCTCGGCGCCGGCACGCTGGGGCCTGACGAGCTGCTCGACATCGTGCTGCCCCAGGTCATCATGGGGCTCTCCCAGCCGCTCGCCTGACCCGACCCGCCCCGGCACTACAGTCGGCGGAGGAAGCGAGAGACCAGGAGGCCCATCGTGCACGGTCGTGAGGTGTTCGTCGTCGACGCGGTCAGGACGCCGGTCGGCAGGTTCGGCGGCGCACTGGCCGGCGTACGCCCCGACGACCTCGGCGCCGTGGTCATCAAGGCACTGCTCGAGCGCAACGCGGCCCTGGACCCCGGACGGGTCGACGAGGTCTGCTTCGGCGCCGCGAACCAGTCCGGCGAGGACAACCGCAACGTCGCGCGGATGTCTGCGCTGCTGGCGGGTCTGCCCACCTCGGTCCCCGGCTCGACGGTGAACCGGCTGTGCGCCTCCGGCCTGGACGCCGTGGTGAGCGCAGCGAGGACCATCGCGGTGGGCGACGCGTCGGTCATGGTCGCCGGGGGCGTCGAGTCGATGACCCGGGCACCGTGGGTGATGCCGAAGCCGGCCAAGGGGTTCCCGGCCGGCAACGCCGAGCTGTACTCCACCACGCTGGGCTGGCGGATGGTCAACCCCGAGATGCCGGCCGAGTGGACGGTCAGCCTCGGGGAGAGCACCGAGCTCCTCGGCGAGAAGTACGCCGTCACCCGCGAGGCCGCGGACGAGTTCGCGGCCCGCAGCCAGAACCTCGCCGCCCACGCATGGGCCGACGGCGCCTACGACTCGGCGGTCGTGCAGGTGCCCGGCGCCGAGATGGCGCGGGACGAGGGCATCCGGGACGGGGTCACTGCCGAGTCACTGGCCGGGCTGAAGCCGGTCTTCCGCAAGGACGGCACGGTCACCGCCGGAAACGCGTCCCAGCTCTCCGACGGCGCCGCCGCACTCCTGCTCGCCGACGAGGACGGGCTCAGGGAGCTGGGCGCGGAGCCGCTCGCCCGGATCACCGCCACCGGCGTGGACGCCGTCGACCCGCAGTACTTCGGGATCGGCCCGGTCCGGGCGGTTCGCCGGTCCCTGGAGAAGGCAGGGAGAAGCCTCGAGGACGTCACCACCATGGAGCTCAACGAGGCGTTCGCCGCGCAGTCCCTGGCCTGTCTCTCCGAATGGCCCGAGCTCGACCCGTCCGTGGTCAACCCGCACGGCGGGGCGATCGCCATCGGCCACCCCCTCGGCTGCTCCGGCGCGCGGCTCGCGGGCGCGGTCGCCCACCAGCTCGCCGCGGCCGGCTCGGGAGTCGGTGTCGTCGCGCTGTGCATCGGCGTCGGCCAGGGCATGGCCGTCACCCTGGAGCGCTGACCCGGAGCCAGGCCATGGCGCTCCCGACTGCGATGGTTCAGTTCAGGTCGGCGAGGACCTCGGCGAGGCCGCGGCGGGCGACCGCGACCATCGACGGGTTGGAGCCCAGCCGGAAGACGGCGTTCTCGGTGCCACCGGACGGCACCTGACGCAGGGACCTGGCGGCGTACTCGGGCAGCTGCTCGGCGAGCAGCCGGCGAGCCAGGGACACGTCGATGTCGACCTGGTTCTCGTGCAAGCGGGGACGCGCCATCCGGACATCCTGGCCGCAGAGCGAGGGGCGGCACCACCGGTTATCCCGCACAGCCGCCTCGGTCGGTCGACGGCTTGGGGGCCGAGGGCAGGCACCGGATACTGGTGCGGTGGCAGTCGAACCAGCGGTGCCGACCGATCTCCTCGAACATCTGCGCCGGGCACGTGACCGAGTCGACCGGCACTACGCGGAACCCCTCGACGTGGCCGCTCTCGCCGAGACCGCTGGGGTGTCGAAGTTCCACTTCCTGCGCAGCTTCGCGGCGGTGTACGGGCAGACACCGGGCCAGTACCTGTGCCACCGACGGATCGAGCGTGCGCAGGACCTGCTGCGGGCCACCAACCTGACCGTCACCGAGGTCTGCCATCTGGTCGGTTTCACCAGCGTCGGCTCGTTCAGCAGCAAGTTCCGCGAGCTCGTCGGGACCAGCCCGTCCGGCTACCAGGCGCGGTACGCCGAAACCGGTGGCCCCCGGATCCCCGGCTGCTACGTGTTCATGCACGGACTCAGCGACCGAGCAATTTCGGAGATGCCGGACGGGGACGGCCGGGCCTAGGTTCGAGGACAACCGCAACGAACGGAGGCACACCGATGATCACCAACGTCTCGCTCATGACGCTCTACGTCACCGACCAGGACGCCGCCCGGGACTTCTACGTCGACAAGCTGGGCTTCGAGGCCAGGACCGACGTGAAGATGGGTGACGGGTTCCGGTGGGTGACGATCGGACACCCCGAACAGCCAGAGATCGAGATCACCCTCATGTTGCCCGGCCCGCCACTGGACCCGGAGATGGCGCAGGCGGTGAAGCGATCTCTCGCCAAGGGCACGATGGGAGGCTTCGGCCTGCGCACCGACAACTGCCAGAAGACCTTCGAGGAGCTGTCCGCCCAGGGCGTGCAGTTCACACAGCCACCCTCGAAGCGGCCCTACGGGGTGGAGGCGGTGATGCGCGACAGCTCGGGGAACTGGCTGGTTCTCGTCGAGCCCAGCGAGTACTCCCCGGAGGACTTCGAGCACTGACGCGTCGCCTGGTGGTCGACACGGCGTGTCGAATGCCGGCGACCCCCTTGCCCCACGCACGTGCGGCACGATGTCCGCCGTGACCGACGCCGCAGCCTCGACGACGAAGTCGACCAGACGACGGGTCACCATCGTGGTCGCTCTCGCCGCCGGGACCCTCGTCGCGACGGCCGTGGGATGGCAGGTGCTGGCACACCGTCGGTCGGTGGTCGACCAGCTGACCCGGGTCGACGTTGCCTGGTCCGGCCCGTTGACGTGCACCGGAACCGAGGTCGTGCATCGCCGGTCGGGGTTCGGCGATCCCCGGGTGACCGCGATGCGGCTGCGCAAGTCGATGGAGTGCACGCTGCCGGTGCGTGTCTCCAACCACGGCCGGCACTCGGTACGGCTCGACCGGATCGTCCTCCCCTACATGGGACCTGGCGGTGGGGCGGCGGTCCGGGTGGAGCGGCTGGACGGGCAGCGTCCCCTCGGCCGACCGTCTCGACAGGGACGGATCGACGCCGTCTTCCCCGTCGGGCACACGGTGCCGTCGGCGGGCAGGTACGACTTCGACATCCACTTCACCTTCCGTCCCGGAGGCTGCACCGCCGGGCTGACCACGATGACGTCCGGCATGCCCACGGTGAGGGTTTCCACCCTCGGCACGACGAGCAGCCTGCGGAGTGCCACCCCGGTCGGGTTCGCCCCCACCCGAGACAGCGACTGCTCCCCCTGACGCCCAGCCGCTCGAACGTCCGCTCCCGGCGTACGGTAGACAGTTCCCTGCGCAGCCGACCGGCGCCTTCGAGAGAGGACCCCGATGCCAGCCACCCGCGTGATGCCGACCGAAGAGGCGGCAGACCTGATCGAGCTCACCCGCGATCTGGCCATGAAGGAACTCGCTCCGACGGTCGCTCAGGCTGAGGCCACCGAGACCTTCCCGCGCGAGGTGTTCCGGACCCTGGGGCGGGCAGGACTGTTGAGCCTTCCCTATCCCGAGGAGTACGGCGGAGGGGGCCAGCCGTACGAGGTCTACCTGCAAGTGCTCGAGGAGATCGGGGCGGTCTGGTCGTCCGTCGGGGTCGGTGTCTCGGTGCACGCGCTCTCGTGCTTCGGCCTGTTCACCCGTGGCACCGAAGAGCAGCGGAAGCGGTGGCTTCCAGAGATGTTGGGCGGGGAGCAGCTCGGTGCGTACTGCCTGTCCGAGTCCCATGCCGGATCCGACCCAGCAGCGATGAGGACGCGCGCGGTCCGTGACGGCAACGACTACGTGCTGAACGGCGCGAAGGCGTGGACGACCCACGGCGGGTACGCCGACTTCTACAAGGTGATGGCCCGCACCAGCGATGACCGCAACGGCATCTCGTGCTTCCTGGTCCCCGCGGACACCCCCGGCCTGATCGCAGACCCGCCGGAGCGGAAGATGGGCCTCACCGGGTCCGCGACTGCGACCATGCGGTTCGACAACGTACGCATCCCGGTCGAGCGACGGCTCGGCGCAGAGGGCGAGGGCCTTCGAATCGCGCTGGAGGGGCTCGACTCGGGCCGGCTCGGGATCGCCGCAGTCGCCACCGGCGTCGCGCAGGGAGCGCTGGACAACGCGATCGCCTACGCCAAGGAGCGCGAGACCTTCGGCAGGCCGATCATCGAGCACCAGGGGCTCGCGTTCCTCCTGGCCGACATGGCCGCGGCCGTGGAGTCCGCACGGGCGACCGTCCTGGCCGCGGCCCGCCGCAGGGACCAGGGGCTGCCGTTCAGCCGGGAGGCCGCGATCGCGAAGATGGTCGCTACCGACAACGCCATGAAGGTGACGACCGATGCCGTACAGGTGCTCGGCGGCTACGGCTACACACGGGACTTCCCCGTGGAGCGCTACATGCGCGAGGCGAAGGTCATGCAGATCTTCGAGGGCACCAACCAGATCCAGCGCATGGTGATCAGCCGCGCGCTTGCCAAGGGCGACCGAGGGACCATCTCGGTCGAGAACCGTGAGAACCAGGAGAACTGATGCAGCTCGACAACACCGCAGCGGTCGTCACCGGCGGAGCGTCCGGCCTCGGCGCCGCGACCGCAGAGGCCCTCGCCGGGAAGGGTGCCCGGGTGTTCGCGCTCGACCTCAAACCCAGCATCGATGCGGCCCCGCCGGTCGACGGTGTCGAGTACGTCGCCACTGACGTGACCGACCCGGAGCAGGTCCGGGCCGCCGTCGCGCAGGCGGCGGGCGGCGGTGTCCCGTTGCGCACGGTCGTCAACTGCGCAGGCGTCGGGCCCTCGATGCGCATCCTCGGCAAGAAGGGGGTCCACGACCTCGACGCCTACGCCAAGGTGATCCAGGTCAACCTGGTCGGCACGTTCAACGTCCTCGCTCTGGCGTCCGAGCAGATGGCCGAGACCGAGGCCGACGAGCACGGTCAGCGCGGCGTCATCGTGAACACCGCGTCCATCGCCGCTTTCGACGGGCAGGTCGGCCAGGCGGCGTACGCCTCCTCCAAGGGCGGCATCGTCGGTCTCACCCTGCCTGCGGCGCGCGACCTGGCGCAGTACGGCATCCGCGTGTGCACCATCGCGCCGGGCATCGTCGAGACCCCGATGCTCGCCACCGTGTCCGAGGAGTTCCGGGCCGGCCTCGCCGCGGGCGTCCCCTTCCCGCAGCGACTCGGCCGACCCCAGGAGTACGCCAAGCTCGCGCTCGCGATCATCGACCACGACTACCTCAACGGCGAGACGATCCGGATGGACGGCGCCCTGCGGATGGCACCCCGCTGACCCTGCCGGACTGTTGAGTCGCCCCTCCCGGGGTGTTCGAGTCGGCCCTCGTGGGGCGTTCAGTCGGCCCTCCGGGGGTGTTCAGTCGGCCCTCGTGGGGCGTTCAGTCGCCCCTCGTGTGAGGGCGGGCAACTCGTCGGCGATCTCACCGCGAGGTCAGGCCTGAGCAACACCTCTGGGGCGGCGAGGTGCAGTCCTGTGGGTTCGCGGCATGGCGGTCAGCCACAGCCGTCGTACGTCGCCAGCCGGGTCCACTGGGGAACGGGCGAGCCAACGCCGAGGGAATCCCACGGGACGGCCGATTCAACGCCTCATGAGGGGCGACTCAACACCCCCGGAGGGCCGACTCAACACCCCGGGAGGGCCGACTCAACGCCCCCGGAGGGCCGACTCAACGGGAGGCCTCGGCCAGCACGGCGGCGAGCTGGTCGACCATCCAGTCCAGGTCGCCGGGGTCGATCATCAGCGGTGGCGCGACCCTGATCGTGGACCCGTGCGTGTCCTTGACGAGCACGCCCTTGGCCAGCATCCGTTCGCAGACCTCCCGGCCGGTCAGGAGGGCCGGGTCGACGTCGATCCCCGCCCAGAGCCCGCGGGTTCGCAGCGCCAGGACACCCTTCCCGACCAGCGGCTGCAGCCGCTCCTCGAAGGCCTGGCCGAGCGCCGCTGCCCGGCCCTGGAACTCTCCCGTCTCCAGCAGCTTCACGACCGCATGTCCCACGGCAGCGGCCAGGGCGTTCCCGCCGAACGTCGAGCCGTGGTTGCCCGGATGCATGACCCCCAGGATGTCGTCGGTGGAGACCACCGCCGAGACCGGCACGATCCCTCCACCCAAGGCCTTCCCGAGCACGTAGATGTCCGGGACGACGTCCTCGAGGTCGCAGGCGAACGTCGACCCGGTGCGGCCGAGCCCGGACTGGATCTCGTCGGCGACGAACAGCACGTCCATCTCGGTGCACAGCTCTCGGACCGCCGCGAGGTAACCGGCAGGCGGCACGATGACCCCGGCCTCGCCCTGCACCGGCTCGATCAGGACCGCGACCGTCTCGATGTCGACAGCCTCACGGATCGCTTCCACGTCGCCGTAGGGAACGATGCGGAAGCCGGGGGTGAACGGGCCGAACCCCTCCCTGGCGAGCGGGTCGGTGGAGAAGCTGACGATCGTCGTGGTCCGGCCGTGGAAGTTGCCCGCCGCGACCACGATGTTGGCGCAGTTCGCGGGCACGCCCTTGATGTCGTAACCCCACTTCCGGGAGACCTTGATCGCGGTCTCCACGGCCTCGGCCCCGGTGTTCATCGGCAGTACGGCGTCCATGCCCGCCAGTGCGGCCAGGTCGCGGCAGAAGGGCCCGAGACGGTCGTTGTGGAAGGCGCGGCTGGTCAGCGTCACCCTGTCGAGCTGTTCACGGGCGGCCTCGACGAGCGCCGGGTGGCGGTGCCCGAAGTTGAGAGCGGAGTACGCGGCGAGGCAGTCGAGGTAGCGGCGTCCCTCCACGTCGGTCACCCAGGCGCCCTCGGCCTCGGCGATCACGACCGGGATCGGGTAGTAGTTGTGGGCCACGAACTGGTCGGCGAGCTGAAGGTGCTCCTGCGTGGCTCGGAGGGCCGGGGACGGAGCTGAGATCGGGTCGGACACGTGGGCCTCCCTGTTCGGCGGGTAGCCCCATTGTGCGGCGAGACCGGCCGCGAATGTGTGCGATCGCGGACGCGGGGACGCGGCCGGCGGTCAGCCGCCGAGCGCCGCGGACACCACCTCTCGGGCCTCGGCCTGCACCTCGGACAGGTGCTCGGGGCCCTTGAACGACTCGGCGTAGATCTTGTAGACGTCCTCCGTGCCCGAGGGCCGGGCGGCGAACCAGGCGTTCTCGGTGGTCACCTTGAGGCCGCCGATCCTCGCGCCGTTGCCCGGCGCCTCGGTGAGCCGGGCGGTGATCGGCTCACCGGCGAGGGTCTCGGCGGTCACGTCCGAGGGCGAGAGAGCCGCCAGCTTGGCCTTCTGCTCGCGCGTCGCCGGTGCGTCGATGCGGGCGTACGCGGGGGCGCCGTACTTCTGGGTGAGCTCCGCGTAGTGCCGGCTGGGGCTCTCGCCGGTCGCGGCGAGGATCTCCGAGGCGAGCAGGGCGAGGATGATCCCGTCCTTGTCCGTCGTCCAGACCGAGCCGTCGAAGCGCAGGAACGACGCCCCCGCGCTCTCCTCGCCGCCGAACCCGACCGATCCGTCGAGCAGGCCCGGCACGAACCACTTGAAGCCGACCGGCACCTCGGTGAGCCGGCGGCCCACGGCGCCGGCCACCCGGTCGATCATCGACGAGGACACGAGGGTCTTGCCGACTGCCGCCGACGCCGCCCAGTCGGGGCGGGCGCCACCGTAGAGGTAGCCGATCGCGACTGCGAGGTAGTGGTTCGGGTTCATCAGGCCGGCGTCCGGCGTGACGATGCCGTGGCGGTCGGAGTCGGCGTCGTTGCCCGTGGCGATGTCGTACTCGCCTCGGCGGTCGATGAGCGAGGCCATCGCCGACGGGGACGAGCAGTCCATCCGGATCTTCCCGTCCCAGTCGAGGGTCATGAAGCGCCAGGTGGGGTCCACCAGCGGATTGACCACGGTCAGGTCGAGCCCGTGTCGTTCGGCGATCTCGCCCCAGTAGTGGACGCTCGCACCCCCGAGCGGGTCCGCCCCGATGCGGACTCCTGCCTCGCGGATCCGCCGCAGGTCCACGACGTGGGGCAGGTCGTCGACGTAGGTGCCGAGGAAGTCGTACGCCGCGGCGGCGGCGCGTGCGCGCTCGAACGGGATCCGGCGCACGCCCTCGAGCCCGGCCTCGATGTAGCGGTTCGCCCGGTCCGCGATGACCGTGGTGGCGTCGGTGTCGGCCGGCCCGCCGCTGGGCGGGTTGTACTTGAACCCGCCGTCCGAGGGCGGGTTGTGGGACGGGGTGACGACGACGCCGTCTGCGAGCCCCGCCGATCCGGCTGCCTTGCCCCGGTTGGCGAGGAGGATGGCGTGGGAGACCGCCGGCGTCGGGGTGTAGCCGTCGCGGTCGTCGACCAGCACCGTCACGTCGTTCGCCGCGAGGACCTCCAGGGCCGACGCCCACGCCGGCTCGGAGAGCGCGTGCGTGTCGCGGCCGAGGAACAGCGGGCCGTCGTACCCCTGCTCCCTGCGGTAGTCGCAGATCGCCTGGGTGGTCGCGAGGATGTGGGCCTCGTTGAAGGCGTTGCGCAGGCTGGAGCCACGGTGCCCCGACGTGCCGAAGGCGACCCGTTGGTCGGGGTCGGCCGGGTCCGGAGCGCCTGTGTAGTAGGCGGTCACCAGATGCGCGACGTCGACGAGGTCGGAGGCGCGTGCCATGGTCCCGGCGCGGGAGTCGCTCATCCGGGCATCGTACTCACGCCCGGTTGCCGTAGGGGGCGATGGCCGCAGCGAGCCCGGACGCCGCGATCTGGCGCTCGTAGTCGAGCTGCGCCGTCTGCTGGACCTCCTGCCAACAGTCCGCGTGGAACCAGGACTCCGTCTGCTTCTCGAAGCGGGACACGGCATGACCGGTCCGGATGGGGTTGCGGCAGCGTGTGCATCGTCGACGTTCCATGGCGCGGGCCTTCCTCACACCGGCGCCTCCACAGCTGCCGGCCCCCCGCCGCCTCTGCGTCGCGCCGGGCCGTCTCCGACGTGGACATCCCCGCCCCGGGAACCCCGATGCTCCGCGACCACCCAACATTTTGCAAGGTAGCGCCACGAAGGGACCGCCGCCGGACAATGCGGTTTTCGCTGAACTGGACCAGACATCTGGCGACATTGCCGAGGCGCGGGTCCCGCCCCGAGAAAACGATTGCCCGGACACTGTTACGGCCACGCCACCGCGGGTAGCCTTCGAAAACATGAGCCGTCCCGGACGGGACGGACAGAGCACGCGGTTCCGCTCCAGACCCTGGCGAGCCGTCCATCGGCGACGGACGACCTCAGGGGGCCCTAGATGCCGCAGTCCGACCTTTTCCCTGCACAAGCACGGCCTTCGCGCACGGGTCCCGACTGGGCCGTGGACGCGAGGAGCCTTGGCGACACCACGGTGATCGAGGTGAGCGGCAGCCTGTCGCACGGCCTCCTCGCCATGCACCGCGAGGTGCTCTACACGCTGGCCGAGCAGCCCGGCGCGATCGTGTGCGACATCTCGGGTGCGGCCGGTGACATCGACGACCACACGGCCCAGACCATCGACTCGATGTCGGACCAAGCGCGCATCTGCTCCGCCAGTCCGCTCGGCGTCATCTGCAGCCCGGCCCAGGTGAAGCAGCTGGCGGCGCACTCCTCGACGAGTCGGCGCATGCCCGACAGGCACGGTGCGATCCGGTGGATCTCCGGCTTCTCGGAGCCGCCCCGGATCGTGCGCACCCGGCTCGCACCGGACGTCCGGTCCGGCAAGTCCGCCCGTGACTTCCTCGCCCACACCTGGGCCTGCTGGGGCGTCGAAGGGCGAGTCCACGACGGCAAGCTGGTGGTGAACGAGCTGGTGACCAACGCGGTCCTGCATGCCCAGACCGAGATCCAGGTGACGCTCGCCGCCTGCGACGAGCGGCTGCGCGTCAGCGTCCAGGACGGTCTGCGCACCGACGAGGGGTCCCTGCGCAGGATCGGAACCTTCCCGGACTCGCCGTCGGGCCGCGGACTCCTGCTGGTCGAGCGCCTCTGCCACTCCTGGGGTGTGCTTCCCACCCGCGACGGCGGCAAGACCGTGTGGGCCGCGCTCGACGACTGACGACGACTGACGACGGCGTTCGTCGGCACAGACGCAGAAGAGAGCGAGGGCAGTCCACGATCGGTGGACTGCCCTCGCTTGCCGAGACGGGCCGGGGGGGTTGGCTCTGGGGCTGGAACAGTCGGGGGGGTTGACTCGTTCGCCCTCGTCTCGTGCTTTCTTCTGTTGTCCGGCAGTGATCGAGAGTCCTCCTCGAAACCTCTCGAGCGCCCGCCTGAGTAATAGTTTCGGCCACCGCACGACGTCATGTGCGGAAACCGGACCTCATGAAACTGCACTGCACCTTCCTGCAAAAACCAGCACCTCTCGGAACAGTGCGGACATCCCCTCCAGGAGGCAGCGCACGGGTCTTGACCGGCGTGGAAAAGTAGCGACATGGCAATCGCTACGACTGATCCGCGCACCGGCGAGGTGCTCAAGGAGTTCGACGAGCTGACCCCCGAGCAGCTCGACGAGAAGCTTGCTCGTGCGGCCGCGGCGGCCGCCGGCTACCGGCTCACGACGTTCGAGGAGCGCGCAGGCTGGCTCGGCGCCGCCGCCGACATCATCGACCGCCGGTCCGACGAGATCGCCGAGCTGATGACGCTCGAGATGGGCAAGACGAAGAAGGCCTCCGTCGCCGAGCTGGGCAAGTGCGCGGCGGTGCTGAGGTTCTACGCCCGGAACGGCGCGGACTTCCTCGCCGACGAGCCGGTGGACGCCGGGTCGGTCAACGCACGGAAGGCTTATGCGCGCTACCTGCCGATCGGCGTGGTGCTGGCGATCATGCCGTGGAACTTCCCCATGTGGCAGGCGATGCGCTTCGCCGCGCCTGCCCTGATGGCCGGCAACGTCGGACTGCTCAAGCACGCGAGCAACGTGCCCCAGACGGCACTCTTCATGGAGGAGCTGTTCCGTGAGGCGGGCTTCCCCGACGACGTGTTCCAGACCCTCCTGATCGGTAGCAGGCAGGTGGACGGCGTACTCCGCGACGACCGTGTCGCCGCTGCCACCCTCACCGGCAGTGAGGGCGCGGGCGTCGCCGTGGGGAGGACCGCGGGTGAGGTGCTGAAGAAGGTCGTGCTCGAGCTCGGCGGCTCCGACCCGTTCATCGTGATGCCGTCCGCGGACCTGGCGAAGGCGGCCAAGGTGGCCACCACGTCGAGGTGCCAGAACAACGGGCAGAGCTGCATCTCCGCCAAGCGGTTCATCGTGCACACCGACGTGTACGACGAGTTCGTGGACCTCTTCGCCAAGGAGATGTCGGCGCTCGTCGTGGGCGACCCGATGGAGGACGGCACCGACGTCGGCCCGCTGTCCACGGAGCAGGGCCGCGAGGACGTCGAGGCGCTGGTCCGTGACGCGGTGGACAAGGGCGCGAAGGTCGTCGTCGGCGGTGAACGGCCGGACCGGCCCGGCTGGTGGTACCCCCCGACGCTGCTGGCCGGGATCACCGAGGAGATGGACATGTACCTCGAGGAGGTGTTCGGGCCGGTCGCCCAGGTGCACCGGGTGGCCGACATCGACGAGGCCGTGAAGCTCGCCAACGTCACGCGGTTCGGGCTCGGCTCCAACGCCTGGACCAACGACCCCGACGAGATGGCGGTGTTCATCCGTGACCTCGAGGCCGGGCAGACGTTCGTCAACGGCATGGTGGCGTCGTTCCCCGCGCTGCCGTTCGGGGGCGTGAAGGCCTCCGGGCACGGCCGGGAGCTGGCGGCGCACGGGATGCGCGAGTTCACCAACCTCAAGACCGTCTGGATCGGCGAGTAGGTCCCCGGAGCTGTCAGGGGGAGCCCCATGTCCGACCCGCTGGACCCGCCGTACCTCTTCCCCGACTACGCCTCGACCGTGCTGCGCTCCCCGAGCAAGGCGCTGGTCGTGCCTCCGGCCGGCCTGACCGAGCTCACGGGGCCGAAGTTCGGCCATGGGGACGTCCGCGACACCGACGCCGACCTGACCATGCACGGGAGCGGCGAGGCGATCGGCGAGCGGATCATCGTGCACGGCCGGGTGACCGACGGCCAGGGCAGGCCGGTCCGGCACTCGCTCGTCGAGGTGTGGCAGGCCAACGCCGCCGGCCGCTACGTCCACAAGCTCGACCAGCACCCCGCGCCCCTCGACCCGAACTTCGTCGGGGCGGGCCGGTGCCTCACCGACGCCGAGGGGTACTACCGGTTCACCACCATCAAGCCCGGGCCCTACCCGTGGAAGAACCATCACAACGCCTGGCGTCCCGCGCACATCCACTTCTCGCTGTTCGGCAGGGCGTTCACGCAGCGCCTGGTCACCCAGATGTACTTCCCGGGCGACCCGCTGTTCTTCCAGGACCCGATCTTCAACGCCATCCGTGACGAACGCGCGAGGAAGCGGCTGGTCTCGACGTACGACCACACCGCCACCTCGCCGGAGTGGGCCACCGGCTACCGGTTCGACATCGTGCTCGGCGGCGCGGAGGCGACCCCCTTCGAGGACGAGTGAGGAGTGACCCATGAGCGAGCCCACCTATGAGGTCCACCCCGGCGTCACCGCGTCCGAGGGTCCGACGCCGTCGCAGACGGTGGGCCCGTTCTTCCACGACTCCCTCCCCTTCGAGCACGGCCCGCGCGTCGCAGGGCACTCGCGCCCCGGCGTCATCCGGCTGAGCGGCCGCGTGCTCGACGGCCACGGGACGGAGATCCCCGACTCCCTGGTCGAGATCTGGCAGGCCGACGAGGCCGGGGAGCTCGTCGAGACCGTCGGCATCTACGACGCCGTCACCGGCACGGGCTTCCGGGGTTTCGGGCGATGCCCCACCGATGCCTATGGCTTCTACGAGTTCCTGACCGTCAAGCCGGGCGCCGTCTCGACGGTCGACGGCACACCGCAGGCTCCGCACATCGCGATGTCGGTGTTCGCGCGCGGCATGCTGCGCCGGGCGGTCACCCGCGTCTACTTCCCCGACGAGGACAACTCCCACGACCCGCTCCTGAGCTCCCTGCCCGAGGACCGTCGGTCGACTTTGGTCGCGGAGCGGACCGAGGACGGCTACCGTTTCGACGTCCACATGCAAGGCGACCAGGAGACGGTGTTCCTTGACGTATTCGCCCGCTGACGGGGCCTCCGGCGACGCCGCGGACCTCGGCCTGCTGTCGCCGGTCTCCGCCGGTACGACGGGCGAGAGCCTCACCGGCGACCGAGCCGTCGTGGCGGCCATGGTCCGCGCGGAGGTGGCACTGCTGCACGCCCTGGTCGAGACGGGTGTCGCGCCCTCGGAGGTGGCATCCGTCGCGGAGACGATCGCTGCGGTTCCACTCGACGTCCGCGGGCTCGCCACCGCTGCCACGGAGGGCGGGAACCCGGTCATCCCTCTGGTGGACGCCCTGCGCGCGGCAGTGAGCGAGGAGCACGCGACCTGGGTGCACTACGGAGCCACGAGCCAGGACATCCTCGACACCGCCCTGATGCTGGTGGCAGCGCAGGTGGCCCGCCGCATCGAGGAGGACCTCACCCGGCTCGGCTCCACGCTGGCCACCCTGGCCGACGAGACGAGGTCGGTGCCGATGGTGGCCAGGACCCTCACCCAGCAGGCGATGCCGACGACGCTCGGCATGCGTGTGTCGGGCTGGCTGGCCGGGGTGCACGACGCCGTGCGGACGGCCCGGACCTGCACCACCCTGCCGGTCTCGCTCGGTGGGCCGGTGGGCACGGCCGCGGCCTACGGCGCCGACGGCCCCACGGTGGTCGAGGCGTTCGCCCGGCGGCTCGGCCAGCGCGCGCCGGTCTCGTCGTGGCACACCCGGCGTACTCCCGTGCTCGGTCTGTCCACGGCGCTCACCATCGCCGGCGCGGCGTGCGGGAAGATCGCGGCCGACCTGCTCGTGATGGGACAGTCCGAGGTGGGCGAGGCGAGCGAGCCCACCGCCGGCCCCTCCTCGGCGATGACCCACAAGGCCAATCCCACGCAGGCAGTGCTGGTCGCCTCCGCAGCACGACAGCTGCCCGCCCTCGCGTCGGTCCTCGGTGCCTCCGCGGCGGCCGAGCAGGAACGGCCGGCCGGTGCCTGGCACGCGGAGTGGCAGCCGCTCCGCACGATGCTCCGGCTGGCGTCGGGAGCCGTCGAGCGGACCGCCGACGTCATGCCCGGTGTCCGGTTCGACCACGACGCCATGCGCCGGAACCTGGAGCGGCTGACCGCTGCGGTCGGCGCGGACGACACCTGGGCGAAGGCACAGACAGCGCACGTCGACGTGTGGGTCGACCGGGTCCTCGCCCAGCACCAGGAGGTGTTCGCCGATGACGCACGAGCCTGACTACGACGCGGGCATGGCGGTCCGCCGTGAGGTCCTCGGCGACGAGCACGTCGACCGTGCCGTCGAGGGCACCACGGAGGTGACCCGTGACTTCCAGGAGCTCGTCACCCGCTACGCGTGGGGAGGCATCTGGACCAGGGACGGCCTCGACCGCCGCAGCCGCTCGATCGTCACGCTCACGGCGCTCGTCGCCGGCCGGCACTTCGAGGAGCTCGAGTTCCACCTGCGGGCTGCGCTGCGCAACGGGCTGACCCGCGAGGAGATCGTCGAGGTCCTGCTGCAGACCGCCGTCTACTGCGGCGTACCCGCGGCCAACTCGGCGTTCGCCGTTGCGAAGCGCGTACTCGGCGAGGAGAGCCCGGGATAGGCCCCGGAGACCGTGGGAGGGCTGAGTCAGCGCCCCGGGAGGGCTGAGTCAGCACTCCGGGAGGGCCGACTCAACACCCCCGGAGGGCCGACTCAACACCCCCGGAGGGCCGACTCAACACCCCCGGAGGGCGCGGGGCCGTCAGTAGCCGATGGGGAGGCCGGCGTAGTTCTCGGCCAGCCCCGAGGCACCCGCCTCGGACGACGCCACCCACTGCAGCTGGGAGAGCTGCAGCTGCCTGTCGAAGTCGTCACCCGAGATGTGGAGCATGCTCGTCATCCACCACGAGAAGTGCGTGCAGCGCCAGACCCGCCGCAGGGCGGTGTCGGAGTAGCGGTCGGCGAGCCCGGGCGAGCCGTCGCGCAGCAGGGCCACGAGTGCCTCCGACAGCACCGCCACGTCCGCGACCGCGAGGTTGAGGCCCTTGGCGCCCGTGGGCGGCACGATGTGGGCCGCGTCCCCCGCGAGGAAGAGCCTGCCGTGTCGCATCGGCGTGCTCACGAAGCTGCGCATCGGCAGCACGCTCTTCTCCGTGATCGGGCCCGTGTCGAGCGACCAGCCGTCCTGACCGTGCCCGAGCCGCGTCGCCAGCGCCTCCCAGATCCGGTCGTCGGGCCACTCCGCGATGTCCTCGTCGGGCCGCACCTGCAGGTAGAGCCGGCTCACCGAGTGCGACCGCATGCTGTGCAGCGCGAAGCCGTCGGGATGCCAGGCGTAGACCAGCTCGTCGGTCGAGGGCGCGACGTCGGCGAGGACACCCAGCCAGGCGTAGGGGTACACCCGTTCCCAGGTCTGCCGCACGCCAGGGGGGACCGCCTGCCGGCTCGGACCGTGGAACCCGTCGCAGCCGGCGACGGCGTCGCATCGCACCGTCCGCGGCTTCCCGTCGGCATCCGTGAACGTCACCGACGGGATGTCGCTCTCCACGTCGTGGAGCTGCACGTCGCTCACGCCGTAGAAGGTCCGCCTGCCCGCCGCGGCCTGCGCCCGCATCAGGTCCTTGGTGACCTCGGTCTGGCCGTAGATCCACACCGACCGGCCGACCCGGTCCACGAAGTCGACGTGGTGCCGCTCCTCGGGCCACTGGAGGTAGATCCCCCGGTGCTCCATCCCCTCCCGTTGCAGACGGTCGCCGAGACCCACGGACCTCAGCAGCTCGACCGTCGAGTGCTCGAGCACGCCGGCCCGGATCCTGCCGAGGACGTACTCGGGGCTGCGATTCTCGATGAGCACCGACTCGACTCCCTGCCGGTCGAGCAGGTGGGCCAGCAGCAGCCCCGCCGGCCCGGCACCGATGATCGCGACGGGTGTCCGCATGGATCGAGCAGCCGCGGGCTCAGAACGGGTACTGGGCGGGCTCGCCGCGCATCGTGATCCATCGGGTCTCGGTGAACGCCTCGACGTTGGCCGCCGCGCCGCCGAGCCGGGAGCCGGTCCCGGAAGCGGACACACCGCCGAAGGGGGCGTTCGCCTCGTCGTTCACGGTCTGGTCGTTGATGTGCACGATGCCGGTCGGGATCTGCTCCGCGACCTCGAGACCACGCATGACGTCCCTGGTCACGATGCCGAGGGACAGCCCGTAGTCGCTCGCCACGGCCAGCCGGACCGCCTCCTCCGTCGACCGGACCCGGGTGACCGGTGCCACCGGCCCGAAGATCTCCTCCACGAAGGCGGGAGCGGTGAGGGCGACGTCGGCCAGCACGGTCGGCTGGTAGAAGAGGTGGTCGTACGACCCACCGGCGGCGACCTTCGCTCCCTGGTCGGCGCTCGTCCTCACCAGGTTGTGGATCCTGTCCCGGTGACCCTCGTCGATGACCGGGCCCAGCGCGACCTGGTCCGTGGCCGGGTTGCCGACCGGGAGGTTCTTGGCCTTGTCGGCGAGCCGCTCGACGAACTCGTCGTACAGCGTGTCCGCGACCAGGTGGCGGCCGGTGGTCATGCAGATCTCGCCCTGGTGGAAGAACGACCCCCAGGCCGCGAGGTTGACCGCGGCGTCGACGTCGGCGTCGTCCAGGACGAGCAGTGCGGAGTTGCCGCCGAGCTCGAGGTGTGCGCGCTTGAGGTGCTTGCCGGCCAGCTCGCCGACGCGGCGCCCGGCCGCGGTGGAGCCGGTGAACGAGATGACCCGCACGCTGGGGTCGGTGACCATGGCCTCCCCCACCGCGGCTCCGCCGGGCAGCATCTGCAGCACGCCCGGGGGCAGCCCCGCCTCCTCGAAGATGCGCGCCATCAGGGTGCCACCGGTGACCGCGGTGCGCGGGTCCGGCTTGAGGAGTACGGCGTTGCCGAGGGCGAGAGCAGGAGCCACCGACCGGATGCCGAGGATGATCGGCACGTTGAAGGGCGCGATCACCCCGACCACCCCCGAGGGCATCCGCCGGGCCATGGACAGCCGCGGCTGCTCCGACGGGAGGATCTCGCCGATGGCCCGGCTGGGCAGCGAGGCGGCCTCGTAGCACTCCTCGGCTGCGACGTGCAGCGCGAAGCCGGCCATGCCCGGCACGGCTCCTACCTCGCGGATGTTCCAGCCGCTGACCTCGTCGGCGTGCTCCCCCCACAGGTCACCGGCCTTGCGGAGCACCGCGGCACGTGCGGTGTGCGGGAGCGCGGCCCACTCCCTCTGTGCCTCCTGGGCGCTCTTCCCCGCCTCGGCCACGTCCTCGGCAGTGGCGTGGCCCATCCGGCCGAGCTCGGCACCGGTGGCCGGCTCGACGACGGCATAGTCGCCGCCACGGCCGGGGACCCACTCGCCGCCCTTGAGGATCTTTCCCTGCCAGTCAACGCTGTCGAGCAGTGCCATGGCTGCGCCCCTTCTTCTCGTGCTTGTCCGTCGCCGGTCGGTGGCCTCCCGGAGGGACATCGGCAGGCTTCGATCTTCTCCCGTCCAGGTGTCCGCAGCAACGGCTCCGGCGGGGACCAGCATGTGAACCGGGCGTCCGGGAAGCGGACAGCCCGTCCTAGTCTCGGTCCATGACGCACTCCGGAGACCTGACCCCGACCGAGGCCTGGGACCTGCTCGCGCAGGACCCCGAGGCGGTGCTCGTCGACGTGCGCTCCGAGGCCGAGTGGACGTTCGTCGGCGTGCCCGACCTCACCGACCTCGGCAAGAAGCTCGTCACCGTCTCGTGGAGCCACTGGCCCGGCGGCGCCTGCAACGACGGCTTCGTCGACGAGCTACGGGCCGCCGGCGTCGACGGGTCGAGCCCCGTGCTGTTCATCTGCCGCTCCGGCGCCCGGTCGGGCAAGGCCGCCACCGCCGCTACCGAGGCAGGCCTCGCACCGTCGTACAACGTGAGCGAGGGGTTCGAGGGCGACCTGGACGAGCGCGGCCACCGCGGCAGCGGCGGCTGGCGCGCCCGCGGACTCCCCTGGCGGCAGTCGTGAGCGACGGGCGCACGGACGCCGGCCACCCCTGGCGTCCGGACACCCTGGCGGTCCGCGGCGGCCTGCACCGGTCGGAGTTCGAGGAGACGGCCGAGGCGCTGTACCTGACCTCGGGCTACGTCTACGCCTCCGCCGCCGAGGCCGAGGCCGCCTTCAAGGGCGAGTCCGACCACTACATGTACTCCCGGTTCGGGAACCCGACGGTCACCACGTTCGAGGAGCGGCTGCGGCTGCTCGAGGGCGCGGAGGCCTGCTTCGCCACGGCGAGCGGCATGGCGGCGGTCTTCAACTCCCTGCTCGCGCTGGTCCGTGCCGGCGACCGGATCGTCGCCGCGCGCAGCCTCTTCGGCTCCTGCTTCGCGATCCTCGACGACCTCCTGCCGCGCTGGGGCGTGACCACGGAGTTCGTCGACGGGTACGACCTCGCCCAGTGGGAGAAGGCTCTCGCGACGCCGGCCAAGGCGGTCTTCTTCGAGTCCCCGTCCAACCCCATGCAGGAGCTCGTCGACGTACGCGCCGTCTGCGACCTCGCGCACGCCGCGGGCGCGACCGTCGTCGTCGACAACGTGTTCGCGACGCCGGTGTTCCAGCGGCCGCTCGAGCTCGGGGCGGACGTCGTCGTGTACTCCGCGACCAAGCACATCGACGGCCAGGGCCGCACCCTCGGCGGGGCGATCCTCGGCCCCATGGAGTACATCCTGGGCGATGTGAAGACGCTGATGCGCAACACGGGCCCCTCGATGAGCCCGTTCAACGCCTGGGTGCTCACCAAGGGTCTCGAGACGATGCGGCTGCGCGTGCTGCACTCGACCGCGTCCGCCCTCCGAGTGGCCTCCTGGCTGGAGCAGCACCGGCGAGTCACCTGGGTCCGCTACCCGTGGCTGGAGTCCCACCCGCAGCACGAGCTCGCCACCCGGCAGATGAGCGGCGGCGGCACCGTCGTGACGTTCGAGGTGGACGGCGGCAAGGAACGGGCGTTCGAGGTGCTCGACCGCCTCCGGGTCATCGAGATCTCCAACAACCTCGGCGACTCCAAGTCGCTCATCACGCACCCGGCGACGACGACCCATCACCGGATGGGCCCCGAAGGGCGTGCTCGCGTGGGGATCACCGACGGTCTGGTGCGGATCTCGCTGGGCCTCGAGGACGTCGACGACCTCCTCGAGGACCTCGACCACGCCCTCTCCTGATACGCCGACCCGTCAGTTTCGGCCCGGAAATCGCGGCGTGTCGCGCACAGGGTGACGGGTCGGCCCGAGGCGCGACTTGCCTGGTCCCCGGGAAACCACGACGATCGCGGTACGACGGGCGGCGACGCCAGGATCCCGCCGACCATTCCGTGGCCCACCCGAGGAGTCTTCGTGGCTGACGACCAGACGGCACACCCCGAGCCGGCAACGCAGGCGGACCGTGAGGTCCTCGAGGAGATCCAGAACCGCGTGCTCTGGTTGTCCACCCGGATCGTGGACGCGGCGAACCACGACCGTGAGACGGGTGACGGGGTCAAGGTCGGCGGCCACCAGGCGTCGAGCGCGTCGCTGGTGACCGCGATGACCGCGCTCTGGTTCGCTCACCTGGACGCCGCCGACCGGGTGGCGGTCAAGCCGCACGCGTCGCCGGTGTTCCACGCGATCCAGTACCTCCTCGGGAACCTCGACCGCTCCTACCTGACCACGCTCCGGGCGCGAGGTGGGCTGCAGTCCTACCCCAGCCGGACCAAGGACCCCGACGAGGTGGACTTCTCCACGGGGTCGGTCGGCCTCGGCGCGGCCGCTCCCCTGTTCGCCGCCGCCACGCGGAGGTACGTCGACGCGCACTTCGGACCGCGACCGGCGTCCCGGTTCGTCGCGCTCGTCGGCGACGCCGAGCTGGACGAGGGCAACATCTGGGAGGCGGTCGCCGATCCGGCCACGACCGGCCTGGGCAACGTGATGTGGCTGGTCGACTTCAACCGGCAGTCGCTCGACCGCGTCGTGCCCGGAATCCGCATCGACCAGTGGCGGGGTCAGTTCGAGGCGGCCGGCTGGCACGTCGTCGAGGTGAAGTACGGCAGGCTGCTCCGCGCGGCGTACGCCAGGCCCGGCGGGGAGCACCTGCGGGCCTGGATCGACGCCATGCCGAACGAGCAGTACCAGTCGCTGTTCGGGATGGACGGCACCGCCCTGCGCAAGCAGTTCCTCGACGGCGCTCCCCAGGAGGTCGAGGATTTCATCGCCGACCTCACCGACGACGAGCTCGGGCCGCTGGTGACCGACCTCGGCGGCCACGACCTCGACGCCATGCTCGACGCCTACGCCCAGTGCGACGCGGTGACGGACCGGCCCAGTGTCGTCTTCGCCTACACCGTGAAGGGCTGGGGCCTGCCCATCGCGGGCAACCCCCGCAACCACTCGGCGCTGCTCACCACCGAGCAGGTCGACGTGCTGCGGGAACGACAGGGCCTGGACCGTGCCACCGAGTGGGACCGCCTCGACCCGGCGTCGCCCGCGGGGATCTGGGTCAACTCCCGCCGCGACCATCTCGAGCGCGCCCCCAGGACCCGATCCCTCCCTGTCGAGGTGCCACCCGCCACCGGCGTGCGGACGACCAAGCCGATCTCGACGCAGGAGGTGTTCGGCCGGGTCCTGGTCGACCTGGCACGCAACGAGGAGGTGGCGCCGTACCTCGTCACCACCGCGCCGGACGTCGCGACCTCGACGAACCTCGCCGGGTTCATCAACAAGACCGGTGTCTTCTCGCCGACGCAGCGCCGCTCGTGGTCGGAGGACCGGATGCTGCGCTGGACCGAGAACCCGGCCGGACAGCACATCGAGCTCGGTATCTCGGAGATGAACCTCTTTCTCCTCCTGGGTCAGCTCGGGCTCTCCTGGGACCTGTCGGAGCAGCCGTTGCTTCCGGTGGGCACGGTGTACGACCCGTTCGTGCTGCGTGGCCTCGACGCGTTCCTCTACGGCACCTACTCCGGCTCCCGGTTCGTCGTCGCCGGTACGCCGTCCGGCATCACGCTCGCGCCTGAGGGCGGGGCGCACCAGTCGACGATCACGCCCTCGGTGGGGCTGGAGCTGCCGGGCGTCACGTTCCTCGAGCCGGCGTACGCCACCGCCCTGGACTGGCTGCTGTGCGACGCCCTCGGGCAGATCGCCTCCGGGCCGAGCCGGGCGAGCACGGCGGCACCGGCCGACGACGGCGCCTACTACTTCCGGCTGACCACCCGTCCCGTGGACCAGGCTCCCTTCGAGGCGGCCCGCGCGCGGCTCGGCGACGCCGTGCTGCGCCGACAGGTGCTCGCGGGTGCCTACCGGCTCGTCGACGCGCACCACGAGCATCCGGAGCTGCGCGAGTCCGGGGCACCCGTGGTCCATCTCGCCGCGTCGGGGGCGGTGCTCCCCGAGGTCGTCGCGGCTGCCGAGGAGCTCGCCGACGAGGGCATCGCGGCGCACGTCGTGGACATCACCTCGCTGGACCGGCTCTACTCGGCCTGGCAACGGACCCTCCGGCAGGGCGTGCGCACCGCCACCGCGCCGAGCGTGCCGGGCTCCCTTCGCACCGCGTTCCCGGACCGCGCCCCGGTGGTCACGGTGCACGACGCGGCGTCGCACACGATGGCCTGGATCGGATCAGCGCTGGGGGCTCCGAGCGTGCCCCTCGGCGTGGACGAGTTCGGCCAGTCCGGCAGCGTCAGGGACCTCTACGAGCTGCACGACCTCCTGCCCGGCAGCATCGTCAACGCCGCGCTCGCTGCGTTGAGCCTCGGCTGACTGCCCTGCCCAGGGTGTGACGCGACCCTCAAGAGACTGTGATCAGGAGGCCCACGCCCGCAAGTACGACGACGGCACCGGACCACACTCGCGCCGGGACCGACTCCCCGCCGCTGTGCACCGCGACGAGCAGCAGGACCGTCGGAACGGTCAGCAGCTGAAGGGCCAGGACCACACCGACCGGCGCGTCCGCCAGACCCAGCCACCGCCACCACGTCGCGAACGCCACGACGACCCCGGCGATGATCTTGAGTGTCCACGCCTCCCGATCCATCTGTCCGCCACGGGAACCTGGCGCCGCGAGCAGCACGGCTCCGTACGCCAGCGCGGCCGCGGCCATCCCCACGGTGACCCCGAGCAGCGGGTCGTCGAAGTCGCGTAGCCCGGCGACGGTGAAGACCGCGCTGAGAGCCCAGGCCGCCGAGGTGCCGAGCCCGTACACCGAGTCGCGTAGCGCCGCCCGCTGGTCGGGTCCCGGGTCGGTGACGATGTACGCGCCCAAGGCCGTGACCGCGATCCCGAGGAGGGCGAGCCATCCCGGCAAGGAGCCGGTCGCGACCACCGCGATGAAGACGCCGAAGATGGGGCTGGTCGCTATCAGGGGTGAGGTGCGGGCCGCTCCGATCCTGGCCTGGCTCTGGTTGAGGGTCGTCCAGCCGAGAAAGAAGTGGAGCATTCCGGCGAGCGCGAAGTACATCAGGCTGTTCGCCGGTATGCCGGTCAGCACGCCGGCGTCGCCGGAGAGCAGGACGATGACCACGAAGACCGCCGTGGCGGCGAGCAGCTGCGCGAAGGTCGCGACGTACACCTGGGTCAGGTTCCGGACGGCCCGGGCGTTGAGTACCTGGAAGACGCCGAACCCGACGCCGGAGACCGCCGCCCAGACGGCCCCGCTCACCGCCGACCAGGCCCCGGAGTCACGACGGCTTCGTCGCCTTCTCCTCGACGACCTCGACGACGGACCTGCTCACCTGTTGGCTCGTGGTCCCGCCGAAGTACATCTGGGCGATGTCCGGGTCGGCGAGGATCGCGTCAGCAGGTCTCTGAGCGACCACACGGCCGCTCTCCATCACAACGCCGTCCGTGGCCATGCGCATGCCGAACCGGACGTTCTGCTCGACGACGACCATCGTCTTCCCGCTGTCCCGCATGAGCATCACCGACCGGTACAGCGTCTGGAGCGACTTGGGGTCGAGGCCCAGGGACGGCTCGTCGAGCAGCAACAGCACCGGGTCCAGCATCAGCGACCGACCGAACTCGACCATCCGACGCTGCCCGCCGGACAGGTTGCCCGCCTTGTCGTTGCACCGGTCGGCCACGATCGGGAAGAGCTCGGCCACGGCGTCGTACCGCTTGCGGACGAGCTTGCGGTCGCGGCGGATGATGTAGCCGCCGAGAAGCACGTTCTCCCGGACCGTGAGGTTCGGGAAGAGCGCGTTCGCCTGAGGCACCTGCGAGACGCCGCGCTTCAGGATCTCGGCCGGGGAGCAGTGGTCGATCCGTTGCCCGGCGAGGGTGATCTCACCCAGCCGGGGCTGAGCAGACCGCTGACGGTCCGGAGGACGGTCGACTTCCCGGCGCCGTTGGGGCCGACAATGCACGCGACCGTGCCCTTCGCCACGTCGATGTCGACGTCCTGGAGCACGTCGCCGCCGCCGTACCCGGCGACAACCCCATGGAGGTGAAGCATCAGGTCACCGCCTCGCGCTCGAGCTGGAAGTCGTCTCCGAGGTAGGCGTCGATGACCGCCGGGTCGGTCTGGATCTGCGACGGGGTGCCGGTGGCCATGGTCGCGCCGCGCGCCAGAACGTGGATGGGGTCGCACAGGTCCAGCACGAACGGCATGTTGTGCTCCACGATCAGGAAGGTCTTGCCGTGGGAGTTGAGCTCCCGGATCATCTCGCTCATCCGGTCGATCAGCACCGGGTTGATGCCACCGGCCGGCTCGTCGAGCAGGATCAGCTTCGGGTCGAGCATCAGGATCTGGGCGAGCTCCACCAGCTTCTGCTGGCCGAAGGAGAGCGCGTGCGCCTTCTGGTCCCGGAACGCGCGCATGCCGACGTACTCCAGCAGCTCCTCGGCCGCCTTCGCCTCGCTCCCACTCACCGCGATCCGACCGAGCTGGCCCCACGAGAAGGAGCGCTGCGCGGCCACGACGTTCTCGAGCACCGTCATCTCCCCGAACAGACGGGTGATCTGGAACGTCCTGCCGAGCCCCCGGTGTGCGCGCTCCCATGAGTGCAGCTTCTCGATCCGCTCGCCGTCGAAGGTGATCTCGCCGGACTCCGCCGCCATCGTATGGTCGATGAGGTTGAAGACCGTGGTCTTGCCGGACCCGTTCGGCCCGATGAGCCCGGTGATCGACCCTTCGGGCACGGTGAAGGAACAGTCGTCGACGGCCTTGAGACCACCGAAGTACTTGGTCAGGCCCCGCACCTCCAGGAGCGGCCGGCCGCCTGTCGGCGACTGGTCGGCTGGCCGGGCGTGTTCGGTGAGCGAGGCGAGACTTCCACCCGTCCCGATCCGGGCTCCGACGAGCCCTGCCCGGCCAGCCGTACGTCGCCGGTACAGCAGCGCCTCGACCGCCGGGAGCACGCCCTTCGGAAGGAAGATCACGACCGCCATGAGCAGTCCGCCGAACAGGAACAGCCGTGAGTTCCCGCCACCGAAGTTGTTGTTCGCCATCTCGTTGAGCGGCTCGATCATGAAGGCTCCGAGCACCGGCCCCCACAGGGTGGCCTTGCCCCCGATGAGCAGCGACAGGATGATCTGCACGCTGATCAGGATGCTGAACATGCCTCGCGGGTCGATGAACGTCAGGTAGTAGCCGTAGACGGCACCCGCCATCCCGACGAACACGGTGCTCGCAACGAAGGCGATGATCTTCTCCACCGGGAGGTTGATGCCGATCGTTGCCGCCTTGGTCTCGTCCTCGCGGATCGCGACCAGCCCCATGCCGAGCTTGGTACGCCGGATCCACCACGTCATCAGCAGCTGGACCGCAAGGATCAGGACGAGCGCGTAGTAGAACGGCCAGTTGATGATGTCGCGGTCCCACGTGGGCAGAGGCAGGGTGAGCCCCGCTGTTCCGTTGGTGACGCTCACCCAGTTCACCGCGACCACCTGCACGAGGAACAGGAACGCCACCGTGATGATCACGAACGACGGGCCGCGGGAGCGCAGCGACACGAGGCCGAGCAGCACCGCCACGGCGGCCGCGACCAGACCCGCGACGGGAACCCACATCCAGGCCGACTCGGAGTCGAAGTGGGTGGCGAGCACGCCGACGGTGTAACCCCCCAGCCCGATGAACGCGCCCTGCCCCAGGGACACGTAGCCCGCGAGCCCGGTGATGATGCTGAGGCCGCTGGCGCCGACCGCGAACACGAGCGAAAGGATGATCATGTTCTGGTAGTACGCGTCGTCCGAGAGCAGTGGGTAGGCCAGCAGCAGTACGGCGCCGATCGCCACCAGGATGCGTCCGATCCAAAGCGGCTGCGCGAGCGCGCGGAGCGAAGTGTTCACGCGGCCACCGCATCCTCACGCAGCCGGGACCCGAGCAGGCCCTGCGGCCTGATGAGCAGCACGGCGAAGACGATCACGTAAGGCACGGCGGTCGCCCACGAGGGCGACACGTACGCCGCGGTCAGCGTCTCCGCGAGGCCGAAGATCACGGCGCCCAGGATGGCCCCGTTCACGCTGCCCATCCCGCCGAGCACGACGATCGCCAGGAGCCGTGCGATCCACTGGTAGTGGGCCCCCGGGACGAACGGGTAGAGGACTCCAACGATCGCGCCGCCGGCTCCCGCGGCCGCGATCCCGATGGCGAAGACGAGCGCCGCGACCGAGGCCACCTTGATCCCCACCAGCTCCGCGCTACCGGGGTTGACAGCCGCGGCACGGATGGCGCGGCCGAGCCACGTCTTGGTCAGGATCACGCCCAGGACGAGGAGAACCAGGACCGCCACGATCCCGCCGTACACCTGGGCCTTGGGGAGGAACAACCCCCCGATCGTGAACGACTCGTCCGCGTAGGCAGGGCGGATCGCCGTCGAGTTGTTCCCCCAGACCGTGCCCATGAACGCCTCGAGCACCAGCGCCAGTCCGAACGTCAGCAGCACGGTGGAGGCCATCGGTGCCGTGCGGATGGGGGCCACGACCGTCTTGTACGTGACCCACCCGACCGCGAAGATCACCGGCGTCGTGATCAGGATGGAGAGGAGCGGGTCGATTCCCAGCTCGCTCCACAGCGAGTAGCTGATGAACGCCGCGAGGATCAGGAACGCGCCGTGCGCGATGTTGATCACCCGCATGACACCGAAGATCAGGGTCAGACCTCCGGCGACCAGCGCGTACACCCCGCCGAGGAGCAGGCCCAGAACAAGGTTCTGGATCAGCTGGGTCATCAGCCGGCGCCTCCGGGCTTCCACCCCTCGACGATCGTGTCCGTCGTCGCGAGATCCTCCGGGAGGACGAACTGGACCGAGTCGCCCTGCCACTGGCCGATCAGGAACTCCCCGTTCGGGCTGCCGTCGTCGTTCCACTCGAGGTCGCCGAGGATGGTCTCGACCGTGTTGTCACGGAGCCAGTCGGCCAGCGCCGCCTGGTCGTCGATGCTTCCGACTGCCTCCACGGCTGCCTGCAGCACCTGGCCCGACGCGTACGCGTCAGCGGCGTCCTCCGGCGGCTCACCGCCGAACATCTCGTCGTACTTCTTCACGAACTCCTCGTTGCCGGGGGTGTTCGCCGACGGGGCGTGGCTGATCGCGAACATGATGCCCTCGGTGTTCTCGGGGCCGATCGCCTTGGCGTACTGCTCACCGAGCGAGGGAGCGGTCGTCTGGTAGAGCCAGTCCGGCGTGAAGTTCGCCTTGAGCATCGACCGGACCATCCCGACGCCGTCCTCGAAGACCGCGCCGTGCACGACCAGGTCGGGGTTCTCGGCCTTCATGGCGTTCACGATCGTGTCGAAGTTCTTGGTGTCGATGGCGTAGGTCTCCTCGTACACCGTCTCGACGCCGGCGTCCTCGAGGATCTGCTTCACGCCCTCGACGTTGGGCGCCGCGAACGGGTCGTCGATGGTGGGGTAGGCAGCGGTCTTCGGGCGCTGGTCCTCGGGGAGGTCGGCGATCCACTGGGCGAAGACGATGCCCTGCTTGTCGGCCGTCGCCTGCTGGGTGAAGAAGAGGTACTGGAAGTCGCGGGTGAACATCTCCGGGGAGCCTCCGGCCGGCTCGACGTAGAGCATCTGGTTGCGCTCCGCCACCGCGGACGCGGGGAGGTTCAGCAGCGAGGAGAACGTCCCGAGCAGCAGGTCGACCTTGTCCTGGCTGATCAGCGCGTTGTAGTCGGCGACGATGGTGTTCTGGTTGGAAGCATCGTCCTTGATCACCAGCTCCACGTCTCGATCGAGGAGTCCGCCGTCCGCGTTGACCATCTCCTGCCAGACCTTGTAGCCCTCCTCGGCCGCCTGTCCGGGCTGGGAGAACTCCCCTGTCAGCGGGAGAGACGTCCCGATCTTGATGGCCTCATCGGAGCCGCCACCGTCACCATCGCCGTCGCCACAGGCAGCCACCCCGAGCGCCAAGAGACTTGCGGCCGCCAGGACCTTGAACCGACGGCTGATCGAGACTTGCGACATGGTTCCTCCTCTGTCGTCCGCAATCGATTGCGGTCTCTATGGCAGTTTCGTGAACCACGCCACACCCTGTCAAGCATCGGCAGAGAATCGACGCCCTGCGTGGAGCGAGCCAGATCATCAAGTGGGGCGAGCCGGGGCGGCACCGAACCCGCAGGCGGGCATCGTTCGCCGTGATTGTCTGGTCTGCCCCAGACGTTGCAAACGCTTGCAGCATCCGGCATCGTGAGACGGGAACGGAGGCCGGCTCCGGTCGGCCCTCAGGCCCTGAGGAGGCGGGATGCCGGTCACTGCCGGAGCGGGCACGGACACGCTCCCCGAGAGCGCGGACGTGGTCGTGGTCGGCGCCGGGCACAACGGTCTGGTGTGTGCCGGCTACCTGGCAGCGGCAGGGCTCGAGGTGGTGGTGCTCGAAGCGGCCGACCAGCCCGGTGGGGACACCCGGACCGAGCCGCTGACACTGCCGGGCTTCGCGCACGACTCCTGCTCGAGCGCTCACGTGCTGATCCAGTCGAACCCCCTGCTGAAGGACGACGAGCTCGGGCTGCTCGGCAAGTACGAGCTGGAGTACGTCCTGACCGACCCGGCCGTCGTGATGCCTCAGCCCGACGGTGACGCGCTCGTCATGCACCGTGACCTCGACGCGACCGCCGACGAGGTCGCCCGATGGTCGGCCGAGGACGCCGCACAGCTGCGGGAGATGATCCGCGAGTGGACCGGTGGGCTCGCCGCCGTGCACGGCCGGTGGAGCTCAGGCCTCGACCTCGGCGACAGCGACGCGGCCCGGCGCTACAACGCCCTGCGGAAGGAGAGCGCCTGGGACGTCGTGCACCGGCGCTTCACCCACCCCGTGGTGCGCTCCTTCGTGCTCTGGCTGGCGATGGCGACGATCCAGGACCCGCGCCGGCCGGGCACCGGGTTCCTCCCGTCGTCGCTGACGGCAGGCCGGCTGTCGTTCGGCTGGGCCACCCCGGTGGGCGGCTCCAGCGCCCTGCCGGACGCTCTGGTCCGGCTGGTCCGCGCCCACGGTGGCCGCGTCGTCTGCTCGACGCCTGTGGAAGGGGTGGACATCTCGGAGGGCCGGGCATCAGCGGTGCGGACCGCCGACGGCAGCCGCGTCCGGGCCCGCCGCGCCGTCGTCTCCAGCGCACATCTGGCACGACTGGCCGCCATGCTGGACGGCGCCGACCCGCCGGCCGACCTGGTCCGGGCCAGGGACACGTGGCGGCCGGGGCTCAGCGTGTTCGCCGTGCATGCCGCACTGCGCGGCGATCTCACCTTCCCCGCCTCGGCGGGTCCCGTGCGCAGCGTCGCCGCGGGCCTGGGCGGCACGCACGGTGTGGTCCGGCAGGTCGACGCCCACTACCGCGGCGAGGCCGACGCGAGCGACCCCTGGCTGCTGGTGGTCGACCAGACCGTCGTCGACCCGGGCCGCGCGCCCGACGGCGGCGCGACGTTCAAGATCCTCACCATCGCGCCCTACGAGCGCAGCGACGGCCGCGACTGGTCCGACGCGAAGGAGGAGTACGCCGAGGCGCTGGTCGACCTGGTCCGGGCGAGGTGCGACGGCCTCGGTCCGGACGACATCCTCGCCCTGCGGGCCGAGTCCCCCGTCGACGTCGCCGCACACAACCCTCACAACCTCGGCGGGTCCTGCCACGGCGGCGAGTTCGTGACGCCCGACGGCGGCGTGATCCCCGGCTGGACGACGTACCGGACCTCGGTGCCGGGGCTGTTCCTGACCGGCGCCACCACCCACCCCGGCGGCTCGGTGTCGGGCCGTCCCGGGCGCAACGCAGCCCGCGCCGTACTCACCGATCTCGACATCGACCCGGCCACGGTGATGGGCCCCACTTAGTTGTCTGGGCTGGTGGGGTCAGGGCCCACTCACCCCCTGACAAGTCGGCGTCAGGTCAGGATCTGCAGCGGGTTCTCGACCACCGACACGAACGCCTGCATCCATCGCGCCGCGAGTACGCCGTCCACTGCCCGATGGTCGACCGACAGCGTCACCCGCATCACGGCGCCGGTCCTCAGCCTGCCCTTCCTGACGACCGGTTCCTGCCGAGCGGCGCCCAGGGCGAGGATCGCGGACTGCGGAGGGTTGATGATCGCGGCGAACTCCTCGACGCCGTACATCCCCAGGTTGCTGACGCTCAGCGCTCCGCCCTCCAGCTCGTGCTGCCGGAGCTCTCCGGACCGGGCCCGTGCCACCAGCTCCCCGATGGTCGCGGCGACGGTGGAGACCGACATCGTGTCGACGCCGCGCAGCACCGGCGTGACGAGGCCGCGGTCGGTCGCGACGGCGACCCCGACGTCCACGGCGTGGAACTGCCGGACCGCCTCGGGGGTCCAGACCACGTTCATCTCCGGCACCAGCGTGTGGGCGCAGGCTGCAGCCTTGACCAGCAGGTCGTTGAGGGAGACCTTCGTCGCCGCGGCCGGATTGACCTTGTCGCGGAGCTTCAGGAGCCGGTCCACGCGTACGGTCGCGCGCAGGTAGAAGTGCGGGACGGTCTGCTGGCTCTCCGCGAGCCGTGTGGCGATGGCCCTGCGCATCCGCGAGTGCGGGATGTCGGCGTACTGACCCGCCGAGGGCGCGGCCTCCTGCTCGCCGGTCCGACCGGCGAGGGCCGCCTCGACGTCACGCCGGATGATCCGGCCTCCGGGGCCGGTGCCGGTGATCTCCGCCACCGTGAGGCCGGCCTCCCTCGCCAGCCTGCGCGCCAACGGACTCGCGAAGATCCTCCCGCCGTCCGGGGTGGCGGACGCGACGGACGGCTGCCCGTTGCCGGGTGGGCGCCGCCGTGTTCGGGGCTCAGGGGCCAGGGCCTCCGGTTCGTACGTGCGAGTGTCCGCGGTGCCGCCTTCCGGGTCGTCGGGCACCATGCGGCGTTCGGGTGCGACGGCCGGCGCACCCGCGACGACACCCAGCTCGGCCAGGAGGACGTCGAGGTCGTCGACCTGCTCGTCCGGCTCCCCGAGCACCGCGATCGGGGCCCCGACCTCGACCTGCGCGCCGGGTGGCACCAGCGTCTTCAGGACGACGCCGTCGGCGTCCGCCTCCACGTCGACGACGGCTTTCTCGGTCTCGACGGTGGCCAGCGGGTCCTCCGCCGAGAACGGTGCACCCTCGGGGACGGCCCACTCCTGGAGCACCGCCTCAGTCGCGTTCGCGGCCACCTCCGGCATGCGCAGCAGCCTGGCCATCTCAGTACGCCGTCATCTCGGTCAGCTTCGCCGCCACCTCGGTGTCCTTGGCGATCGCGGCGCGCTCGAGCACCTTGCTGATGCTGGGTGAGGCCTCCCCGCCGTGCACCCGCTGGACGGGCTGGTCGAGCCAGTCGAAGAAGCGTCGCTGGATCTCGTCGGCGAGCCAGCCGCCGTACGACGTACCCACCGCGCCCTGCTCGGCGATGAGCACGTTGTTGGTCTTCTTGATGCTCGCGCCGATGGTGCCCCAGTCGATGCTGGCCCGGTCGAGCCAGCGGAGGTCGATGACCTCTGCGTCGACGTCTCCCAAGGCGGCGACGGCGTCGAGGACGTAGCGCACCATCGCGAGGTAGGAGATGACCGTGATGTCGGAGCCGGTACGACGGACCGCGGCCCGTCCGACCGGGAGGCAGTAGTCGAGGTCGTCCACCGGGCCCGGCCCTGTCGAGGTGTAGAGGTCGACGTGCTCCAGCACCAGCACGGGGTCGTTGCACCGCAGGGCGCTGTTCATCAGGCCGACGTAGTCGAACGGCGTCGTGGGGGCGACGATCCGCCAGCCCGGTGCGGTGGCGAAGATCCCGGCGGGGTCCATCGAGTGCTGCGAGCCGTATCCGGTGCCCATCGCGACCTTGCTGCGGAGCACGAACGGAACGTGGCCGGTGCCGCCGTACATGTGCCTCGCCTTCGCGATCTGGTTGAAGAGCTGGTCCGCCGCGACCCACATGAAGTCGGCGTACATGAACTCCACGACGGGCTTGAACCGCCCGTCCAGGGCGATGCCGCCGCCGAGGCCGGCGAAGGCGTTCTCGCTGATGGGCGTCCCGAGGACCCGGTCCGGATGGCGCTCACGAAGCCCCCGGGTGGCGCCGTTGGTCCCGCCTTTGAGCCGGTGCACGTCCTCGCCGAGCACGACCACGGAGTCGTCGGTCTCCATCCGCCGTGCCATCACGGCGGCGACGGCGTCGATGAGCTTCTGCTCGGCAAGGTCGCCGGCGAAGTCGTCGACGTCGGCGAGCCGGGCGCCCTCGAACTCGCTCAGGTCACCGCGCACCCCGACGTCGACGAAGGACAGGTCCGGCCACTCGTTCTCCCGGATCCGGCGTTGTCCTGGCTTCCCGCCGGGCAGCGGCTCGATGAGCACGTCCCCGGTCTCCCCCATCACCCGCTTGGCGCGGGCCACGGCGTCGTCGACCTCCTGCCGGGTCATGAGGTGGCGTCGGACGAGGTGGTCTGCGAGCTGCTTGACCGGGTCCCGCTGCCGCCACTCGGCCTCCTCCTCCTTGGAGCGGTAGCCGAAGGCGCTTCCGGGGAAGGCGCCGTTCTGGTGGAAGTAGCGGTAGGTGTCGGCCTCGACGATCGTGGGCCCGCGGCCCCCACGCATGTGGGCGACGGCCTCCTGCATCGCGAGGTGGACGGCCAGCGGGTCCATGCCGTCGACCTTCCAGCTCGCGATGCCGAACCCGGGGCCGCGCGCGGACAGCCGCGGCTCGCCGGTCGCCTCGAACACGCTCGTCGAGACGGCGTACAGGTTGTTCTCGACGAAGAAGCAGACCGGGAGCTTCCACGCGGCCGCGAGGTTGAAGGTCTCCAGCGTGGACCCGATGTTGACCGCCCCGTCGCCGAAGTAGGTCACCGAGACCGCGTCGGTGCCGGACTGGCGGTGGGCCCAGGCGAACCCGGCGGCCTGGGGCACGCCGCCGCCGACGATGGCGTTGGTGCCCATCGCCCCGGCCGCTTTCCACTGCAGGTGCATCGAGCCGCCCCGGCCGTGGCTGTAGCCACGGTCGAGACCGCAGATCTCGGCGAGCGTCCGCAGCAACACCTCGCGAACCTCGTCGGAGAGATCGTCGGCCGGGTCGAGACCCTTCGGCGCGACGTGGTGGAGTGCCTTGGCGAGGAACTGGTGGTGCCCGCGGTGCGACCCGTTCACGGTGTCCTTGCTGGTCAGCGCGAGGACCGAGCCGACCGCGCCGCCCTCCTGACCGATGCTCGAGTGGGCGGGGCCGTGGACGAGACCGGCTGCGGCAAGGTCGAGGACGTACTCCTCGAAGGCGCGGACCAGGACCAGCTGGCCGAGCATCGTGCGCAGCAGCTCCGGGTCCGCGGCGTCCCAGTCCTCGGCGGTGACGACCAGCTCCACCCACGGCGACGCGGGCTCGAGTCGGTGGTGTTCGGGCATCGCGGCCTCCTCCGTCGTCCCGTCCAGCGTGACACAGCATTGGATCCAATATCTAGACCGATGGCCATCCTGGACAGGGCTGCGAGGCATGTGGTTCAGTTGTTTGGATCCAGACTTCCTCCAAAGGAGGGCCCTCGAGAGATGGTGATTCCCGGACTCAGTCGGCTCGACCACATCGGCTTCACGGTGCCCGACCTCGAGGAGGCCACCACGTTCCTCACCGACGTGCTGGGGTGCGAGTACCTCTACTCCCTCGGCCCGTTCCGCAGCGACGACGACTGGATGCAGGAGCACCTGAACGTCCATCCCCGGGCAGCCGTCGAGGAGAACCGCTTCTTCCGGTGCGGCGAGCAGGCCGTGTTCGAGGTCTTCAGCTACTCCGCCCCGGACCAGTGGCGCGTGCCTCCCAGGAACAGCGACATCGGCGGCCACCACGTCGCGCTGTACGTCGACGACCTGGACAAGGCCGTGGAGTACCTCAGGAGCCGCGGCGTCACCGTGCTCGGCGAGCCGACGCCGAGCAAAGGTCCTGCCGAGGGGAATCGCTGGGTGTACTTCCTGGCCCCCTGGGGCATGCAGTTCGAGCTCGTCTCCTACCCCGACGGAAAGGCGTTCGACCGCCCGACCGCGGCCGACACCGCCGGCTCATGAGCACCCCCGGATCCCTGCAGGCCGAGCCCAACGGCGGGGCGGCGAGCGCCCGTGTCGCCGACTACCTGCGCCACGCGATCCTGAACGGTGAGATCGCACCGGGCGAACGCATCCGGCAGGAGGACGTCGCCGCCCGGTTCGGCGCCAGCAGGCTTCCCGTGCGGGAGGCGCTGCGCATCCTCGAGGCAGAGGGTCTCACCGAGCACGAGCCGAACAAGGGTGCTCGCGTGCCCCGCCTCGCCATGCACGAGGTGGACGTCGTCTACCAGATGCGGGAACGCCTCGAGCCGCTCGCGCTGGCCGAGAGCCTCCCGCACCTGACGGACGCTGACCTGCGAAGGCTCGAGGAGGTCCAGGGACGGATCGAGGCGAACACCGACGTGAACGACTTCCTGGCCCTGGACCGCGAGTTCCACCTCCTCACGTACTCCGGCTGCCGCATCGACCAGCTGACCTCGATGGTGAACCGGCTCTGGAACTCCACCCAGCACTACCGCCGCGCGTTCGTGTCACTCAGTGGACCCGGCCGGATGTGGGTGGTCAACGCCGAGCACCGGCTGCTGCTCGACGCCGTGCAGCGCCGCGACATCGTCGACGCCGAACGCTTCCTGGGCGGGCACATCCGCCGCACCCGGATCGAGCTCGACAAGCATCCCGAGGTCTTCGAGGGAGGGCGGCCGTGACGCAGGCCTTCACCCTCACGGTCAACGGCCGGGTGGTCGCGGTCGACGCGGAGCCGGAGACGCCGTTGCTGACGGTCCTGCGCAACGACCTGGGCCTGATGGGGGCGCGCTTCGGCTGCGGTCTCGGGCTGTGCGGCGCCTGCTTCGTGAGGCTCGACGGCGCGGTCGTTCCGTCCTGCGACACCCCGCTGTGGTCCGCCGGCGGGGCCACCGTCGTCACCGTCGAGGGCCTCGCCGAGGGCGACCGACCGCACCCGGTGCAGCAGGCCCTGCTCGACGAGCAGGCCGCCCAGTGCGGGTTCTGCATCTCCGGCATCACCGTGAGGGCGGCGGCGCTGCTCGAGGCCGACCCTCGTCCCGACGAGAGCGCGGTGGCCGAGGCCCTGGACCAGAACCTCTGCCGCTGTGGCGTCCAGCGGCGCATCATCCGCGCGGTGGTGAAGGCAGGAGGGGCGAGCTCGTGACAGTCGCCGACCCCCAGACCCGCGCCGGCCCGCTCCCGCGCGACCTCGTCGCAAACCCCCGCCTCTCGCGGTGGGTCCGGGTCCGCGACGACGGTGTGGTCGAGATGCGGGTCGGCAAGGTAGAGCTCGGGCAGGGCATCCTGACCGCCCTGGCGCAGGTCGCAGCGGAGGAGCTGGACGTGGCCCTCGAGCGGGTCCAGATGTTGCCCGCGAACACCGAGGAGGGTCCCGACGAGGGCCTTACCGCCGGCAGCATGTCGCTCGTCGACGCGGGCCCCGCGGTCCGCCTTGCCGCGGCGAACGCCCGCTGGCTCTTCGTGCGCGCGGCCGCCCGGAGATGGGGTGCGGATCCCGAGTCGGTCGTCGTCGAGGACGGTGTCCTCCGCCTGGCGGACGGGTCGTCCAGTACGGCGGACGGGCCGGCGAGTACGACGTACGGCGAGCTCGCTCCATATGTAGGGCTCGACATCGAGGTGACGGCCGACGTACCCACGAAGAGCCCGGCGGACATGAAGCTCGTGGGCAGCAGCGCCGCCCGCATCGACCTGCCCGACAAGATCGCCGGACGCCCTGGGTACATCTCCGACCTGCGGCTGCCCGGCATGCTCTTCGGCCGGGTGGTCCGCCCGCCCTCGCCCGGAGCGCGGCTGCTGGACGTGGACGAGTCCGTCCTCGACGGCGCCGACGTGGTCGTCGTGCGTGACGGGTCGTTCCTCGGCGTGGCCGGCCCTGACGAGGCGGTGGTCGCGCGGGCGACGGAGACACTGCGCTCGAAGGCCGCCTGGGCGGAGCAGGACACCCTTCCCGACGAGAACGACCTGGTCGGGTTCCTCAGGGCCGGGCCGCACGAGACCATCCCGGTGCTCGACGAGGGCGAGGCCTCCACCGCCGCTGGATCCGTCGAGGACGCGGCGCAGCGCGTCCCGCGGGGAGCCTCGCCCGCCGCCAGACGGGTTCGCGCGCGCTACAGCCGGCCCTTCCTGGCGCACGCCTCCATCGCGCCCAGCTGCGGCATCGCCCGGTGGGAGCCGGACGGCCGGCTGTCCGTCTGGAGCCACAGCCAGGGCATCCACAGGCTGCGGGACGCCATCGCCCAGGCGCTCGGCCGCGAACCGGGCACGGTCACGGTCGAGCACGCGCAGAACGCCGGGTGCTACGGACACAACGGGGCCGACGACGCCGCGTTCGACGCCGTTCTCCTCGCTCGGGCGGTTCCTGGCCGGCCGGTCCAGGTCCTGTGGAGCCGCCGCGACGAGCTCGCCTGGTCGCCCTTCGGCTCGGCCATGGTCGCCGAGGTCGAGGCGGAGGTCGACGACTCGGGGACGGTGTCGTCGTGGGAGTACGACGTGTGGAGCCAGGGGCACACGACCCGTCCCGGGTACGCCGGCGTTCCCGGGCTGCTCGCCGGCGCCCACCTCGCGGAGCCATGGAACCTCCCATCCGCCCAGGACCCGCCACTGGCCACGGGCGGTGGAGCGATGCGCAACGCGGTGCCGATCTACGAGGTGGGCGCGCGCCGCATCACCGGCCACCGGCTCCTCGAGACGCCGATCCGCTCCTCGGCCCTGCGCTCCCTGGGCGCGTTCATGAACGTGTTCGCCATCGAGTCGTTCCTCGACGAGCTCGCCGCCGAGAGCGGCCAGGACCCACTCGCCTACCGCCTCGCGCACCTGGACGACGAGCGGGCTCGCACCGTGCTCCGGGTCGCGACAGAGGCCGCCGGCTGGAGCGAGAGCGCTCGAGAGCCGGGGCGTGACAGCGCACCCGCCGGGAGCGGCCACGGCATCGGCTTCGCGCGGTACAAGGAGCGTGGCGCCTACTGCGCGGTGGTCGCCGAGGTCGAGGCCGAGCACGCGGTCCGCGTGCGGCGGCTGACCATCGCCGTCGACGTCGGCCGGGTGGTCAACCCCGACGGTGTGCGCAACCAGATCGAGGGCGGGGCCACCCAGGCGACCAGCTGGACCCTGAAGGAACGGGTCCGGTTCGACCGTCGGCGGGTGACCAGCGTCGACTGGGAGAGCTACCCGATCCTGCGCTTCGCCGAGGCGCCCGAGATCGACGTACACCTGGTCGACCGGCCCGACCTGCCCTCCGTCGGCGCGGGCGAGGCCGCCCAAGGACCCACCGCGGCGGCGATCGCCAACGCCGTGGCCGCCGCCGTGGGGGTGCGCGTCCGCGACCTGCCGATCACGACCGAGGCCGTGGTGGCCGCCATCGAAGCAGACGACGACTGAGCATCGGAGAGAACACGGAGGAGATCGACATGGCAGACCCGTACATCAGCTACGTGCCACTCGAGCAGATGGACGAGCGGATGCAGGAGGAGATGCACCGCTGCGCCCGCGAAGGCACCCCACGGCCCGAGAGCTCCGCGGTGCGCGCACACGCACCGAACGCCTTCTGGGCCTTCGCCGACTCGTGGAAGGCGATCTTCCACAGCGGCGTCTGCGACCACGCGGTCAAGGACCTCTGCCGCGTCTACATCTCCCGCACGGTGAAGTGTGAGTTCTGCGGCAACCAGCGCTCGACCAAGGCGACCGCGTCCGGGCTCCAGGAGCAGCAGTACGACGAGCTGCTGAACTTCGAGTCGTCCGACAGGTACGACGACCGGCAGAAGGCTGCACTTTCCTACGCGCAGGCGATCGCCTGGGGTGAGCAGGACCTCGACGGGCTCTGGAAGCGACTGCGTGAGCACTTCACCGAGCCGGAGCTGGTCGAGCTCGGCTGCTTCATCGCGCTCACGTTCGGGCAGCAGAGCTGGATCCGCCTCCTCGGCATCGAGCACCACCAGTACATGGCGGGCACCGACGCGTCGATGGCCCCGGGATTCAGAAGCGCCGAGGAACTTGTCGAGAGCAAGGCCCGCGAGGACTACTGGGCGGCCGGCGGATAGGCCACGCACGGCGAAGGCCGCCGTCCCGGGCCCCCGCTTCGTCGTCGCCTGTCAGAACGGGTTGGCGACGACGAGGTCCTGAGCCGGGAAGAGGGTGAGGACGCGGGGTCCGTCGGGGGTGACGACGACCTCCTCCTCGATCCGGGCCGCCGAGAACCCGTCGGACGCCGGGCAGTACGTCTCGAGCGCGAAGACCATGCCGGCCTGGAGCTCGATCGGCTCCTTCATGCTGTTGAGCCGGGAGATGATGGGCCGCTCGTGCAGCCCCAGCCCGAGACCGTGCCCGAACTGCAGCCCGAACGCGGCCATCTCGCTCTCGAACCCGAACTCCTCCGCCCTGGGCCAGACCGCGGCGACCTCGTCGGTGCCGACGCCCGGCTTGACCATGTTGATCGAGGCGTCCATCCACTCGCGGGCCTTGGTGTAGGCGTCGCGCTGGCTCGGCGTCGCGCTGCCCACGCTGAAGGTCCGGTAGTAGCACGTCCGGTACCCGTTGAACGAGTGGATGATGTCGAAGAACGCCTGGTCGCCTGGGCGGATCAGCCGGTCGGAGAAGTTGTGAGGGTGCGGGTTGCACCGCTCCCCCGACACCGCGTTGACCGCCTCGACCTGGTCCGACCCCATCTCGTAGAGCCGCTGGTTGACCAGGGCGACGATCTCGTTCTCGCGGATCCCGGGCTTCAGCGCCTCGACGATGTCCTGGTAGACACCGTCCACCATCGAGGCGGCCTGGGTGAGCAGCATGATCTCGTCCGGTGACTTGATCTGGCGCGCGTCCAGCATGAGCTGCTGGGCGTCGACGACCCGCAGGCCCTGGCGCTGCATCTCGAACAGGAACGGCGGCTCGACGATGTCCACCCCGACCGGCGCGTCCGCGACGCCGGCGTCCTCGAGGAGCCCCTTGACCTGCCGCACCGCGGACTCCATCAGGCCGGCGGTGGGAGCGATCGCGCCGCGCAGCCCGAGCATGCCCGCGTGGCAGTTGGCCGGGTCGAGCCACGGCGAGTAGAGCCGGTGGTGTCGCGCGGCCGATCCGAAGTCCCACAGCATGGGCTCACCGCCACGGGTGAGCAGCGCGTAGCGCGTCATCTTGTCGCCGAGAGCGCCGCCGATCCAGGTCTGGGTGGTGTAGCGGATGTTGTAGAAGTCGAAGAGCAGGAACGCGCCGCACTCGCTCGCCTCCAGGGCGGCCCTGGCCCGGGACAAGCGGTACTCACGGAGCCGGTCGAAGTCCAGCCGCCGCTCGTAGTCGACGCCCATGTGCCCCGGTGCCGGGAGCGGGAACGCGCCCTGCATGGCTAGCTCACCTCGTCCGCAGCCCCGAGGCCGTCGTCGACCGCGACGTTCTCCGGCTTGAGCTCGAGCCCGGAGGCCGCCGCCTGCTGGTCGAGCAGGACCGCGAAGTCCTCCTCGACGCGGCCGCTGCTCACCGTCGCCTGCACCAGCTGCGCGGTGGCCGCGGCAAGGGGCATGGGTACGTCGAGCTCGCGCGCCGCCGCGAGGCCGAGGTCGAAGTCCTTGCGGAGCAGGACCGGCGTGAACGTGGGGGTGTAGTCGAGGTTCACGAACGCGGGCGACTTGTAGCGCGTGAAGACGGACCCCATCACGCTGTTGTTCAGGAAGTCGAGGAACGCTGCGCGCGAGACCCCGCCCCTCTCGGCGAGCACGGTGATCTCGGCCAGGGACTGGGTCACCACGCCGAGCATGAGGTTGTGGCAGATCTTGACCAGCCGTGCGACGTCGCCCTCTCCGACGTACGTCACCGACCTCCCGAGCCGTGCGAGGAGCGGGGCGACGTTGTCGTAGGTCTCCTCCGGGCCGGACACGACGAGGCTGAGACCTCCGGCGCGGACGACCTTGCCGTTGCCGCTGACGGGTGCCGCGAGGAAGGCGACGCCTCGCCGGGAGCAGGCCTCGCGCATCCGGACCGAGGACTCCGTGGAGACCGTGGAGCAGTCGACCACGACGCCGGGGACGTGGTCGGGGTCCTCGAGGAGCCCGCCCGGTCCGAGCAGGACCTGCTCCAGGTCGGCGGGGGTGGACACCATGGTGAAGACCACGTCGAGACCACTCAGGTCCGCGATGGTGTCGGCGATCGCACAGCCGTGCTCGGCGAGCGGCTCGGCCTTGGCGCGAGTGCGGTTCCAGACCGTGAGCCGGACACCCGCCTTGGCGAGCCGGGTGGCCATGGCGGCCCCCATGCGACCGGCCCCGACCCAGCCGACCGACAGAGCGGGGACGTCAGTGTCTGTGTGGTTCATGCGTCCACCTTCTGCAATCGTTTGTACAAACGTAGAGGAGCCTTTCCGGCAGCGTCAAGCGCCCTCTCGGAGCGACAGATCCGGCCCTGCCAGAGCGGCTCAGAGTCGCGCGGCGAGCCAGTCCGCGGTGTACGGGCGATGCCAGGGAGCCATGTTGGCGCAACCGTGGCTGCCCTCCTCGAGCAGGAGCAGCTCGACCTCCCCTCCGGCGGCGCCCTGGAGCCGTTCGGCGTGCTGCCACGGGATCAGCCGGTCCTTCCGACCGAAGACGACGAGCAGGGGCGCGGTGATGTCGCCCGCGTGGCCTGCGAGCGAGAGGGTGCCCGCGATCTCCCGCGCCTCAGCCTCGTCGCGCGCTCGCGACCGGACCTCGAAGGTCCTGCGCGTCAGCTCTGGTAGCCCCTCCCAGCAGGCACCGAAGTCGAACGGACCGGCGAGCGAGACGCACGCCCGCACCCGCTCCCCCAGGGCTGCGGCGACCCGCGGGGCGTAGTACCCGCCGAGGCTGACACCCCACAGTCCGAGCCTCTCGTGGTCCACCTCCGGCAGCGCGGCCATGGCCCCGAGGATGGCTTCGCCCGGGGCCGACCAGTCGCCGCGGATCGGGAGGTCGTACTCCGCCTCCCCCTGACCGGGCCCGTCGACGCTGAAGGTCGCCAGCCCACGCTCCAGGAACGTCTCCTCCGTCGAGCGCAGCTCCTCCTTGGTCGAGTCCAGGCCGGGGATCATCACGACGGTCGGATGGGGCCCGTCACCGTCGGGGCAGCGGAGGATCCCCACCATCGTCGCTCCCTCGAGCTCGATCTCGACCCGGCGCCCAGGCGGCCTGAGATGGGGCAGCGCGTCGCGGAGACAGCGGACCGCACGCTCGTGCGCCTGCCGCATCTGCTCCAGGTCCTCGACGAAGACGAACTTGCCGAAGTGGAAGTAGACGGCGGCCTGGGACAGGTGCTGGCCGGCGGACAGCAGCCGCCCCTGGGCCAGCGCGGCCCTGCCCAGCTCCTCATGCTCGGCACCGACACGGGACCAGGCGGCGCACCAGTCCTCCCAGCGCTCGACCCGCGCCGTGACCCTTTCGAAGTCCGAGACGGTGACCCCGTTGGTCGTGAAGCGGGGTGCCCAGTGCGCGATGGCCGAGGCCACTCTGTCGTCCATGCGAGGCCGCCTTCCTGCCGGCCGGGGACCGAGCCCGGGAACTGTGCTTTCTGCAAACGAATGCAGTTACGATACGACCTGATCACTCTTGCCGCACGAGGAGCCGCCTTGCCCACGCAACTGGTACTCGGGACGTTCACGCCGTCCGTCCTGCTGGCGGTGGCGCGCCGCCTGGGTAGCCTCGACGCGCACGGGCTCGGCGTCGACGAGGTCCCCGTCCCGTCGTCGCCGGCGCAGTTCCGCTCGCTGCTCGCCGGTGAGCTGGACGCGGTGTTCACCAGCCCCGACAACGTCGTGGCCTACCGGTTCTGCCCCGACAACCCTCTCGGCGCGACCGCGGACGTCGCCATCGTCAGCGCGGTCGACCGCGGCATGGGCCTGGCGCTGTACGGCCGCAGCCCGTCCGCGGACACCGCCGACCGGCTCCGGGGCGCGACCGTGGGAGTCGACGTGCCGACGTCCGGTTTCGCCCTGGCCCTGTATGCCCTCGCCGAGTCTCTCGGCCTCGGCCGCGACGACTACGAGGTTGTTGCGCTGGGCTCGACGCCTCAGCGCCTCGAGGCGTTGCTGGAGGGCAGGTGCGACGCGACCATGCTCAACGCGGGCAACGAGCTCGTCGCCGAGCAGGCGGGTTGCGTACGCCTTGCCGGCGTGGCGGAGGTCTGCCCGCCGTACCTCGGCACCGTCCTCGGCGTCGCCGGCACCCAGCACCTCGATCCCGCCCGCGCACTCTCCGAGGCGCTCAGGCAGACCGCGCGGGAGATCTGCTCCGGCCGTGCGGACGACGTGGCAGCAGAGCAGGCTGAGGCGGTGCTCGGCCTGCCGGAGGACCTGGCGCTGCGGTACGTCGACCGGCTCAAGGACGCCGGCGAGGGGCTCGTGGTCGACGACGTCACAGACCTGGAGGCGCTCGCCACCGTCGTCTCGCTCCGCCGGCACTACCTGCCGTGCCGGGTGGACGGCGTCGACGTGCTCGAGCGGGCGCTCGACCCGACCTCGGGCCTGCTGGCCTCCAGGCCGACGGTGGTCTGATGCCACCCGGCGAGGCCGGGGGCAGGCACTCTCCGATCCGACTGCTGCAGCTCACCGCCTTCACGAGTACCCTCGACCGGTTCGCGATGCCTCCGATGCTGGTGGCGATCGCGGTCGACCTCGGGGTGCCGCTGTCCCAGGTCGTGCAGGCCGCGGGCGTGTACTTCCTGGCCTACGGGCTCATGCAGCCGGTCTGGGGAATGGTCTCCGACCCGCTCGGACTGGTGCGGACGATGCGGGTGACGCTGCTCTTCGCGGCAGTGTCCACCACCGCTGCGGCGTTCGTGTCGACGCCGCTCGCCCTCGCCGTCACCAGGGGCCTCGCCGGCGGGTTCTTCGGCGCGGCCTTCCCGTCGAGCCTCATCTACCTCGGCGACACGGTTCCGGCCGACCGCCGCCAGAAGGAGGTCACCCGGCTGCTGGCGGGCGTCGCTCTCGGCACCACGCTCGCCTCGGTCGGCGCCGGCTTCGTGGCGCACCTGCTCAGCTGGCGCCTGGCGTTCCTGGCCACAGGTCTGGCCGCACTGGTCCTGGCCGTGGCGCTGCGCCGTCTCGCGCCACCGCCCGTGACCCGCGCGCGCCGCAACCCGCTGGGGTCCCTGCTCCAGGTGGCCCGGACCCGGTCGGCGACGCTCGTCCTGGTCCTCGCGTTCGCCGAGGGCGCCGTGCTCCTCGGAGCGCTCACGCTCCTGCCACCGGCGGTGGAGGCCACGGGCGCCAGCGCCGCCGTCGCGGGAACGGTGACCGCCGGCTACGGCGTGGCGGTGCTCGGCTCGGCGCGGCTGGTCGGGAACCTGTCCCGGCGCTACCACCCCGCCCGGCTGATCGGGCTCGGCGCGACGGCCGCGTTCGTGGCCTGCGTCGTCCTGTCCGTCTCCCAGGAGCCGCCGGCGGCCGTGCTCGTCGCCCTGCTCCTGGGCCTCGCGTACACCGCGATGCACTCGTCGCTGCAGACCTGGGCGACCGAGGTGCTGCCGCCGCTTCGCGCCACGGTGGTGTCGCTCTTCGCGGGCTCGCTGTTCGTCGGGAGCGCCGTCGCCGCCGTACTGGTGTCCGGGCTGGCGGAGGCCGGCCGGTACGGCGAGATCTTCGCGCTCGCCGCGGCGACGACTGTCCCCCTGGGCCTCGTGGCCACGTGGAGCAGAGCCAGATGGCAACGACCCTGCGAAGAAGCAGCCTGAGAGGAGGCGACCGTGGCCGGATCGAGAGACCCCAAGCGCACTAGGATCGCTGCCGTGCAGACCCCGACGCTCCGAGACGTCGCCGACGCGGCCGGCGTCCACGCCGCGACGGCCTCTCGCGCACTCAACCCCGAGACCCGGCGCCTGGTGAACGCCGAGACCGCGCGCCGCGTCCTCCGGGCCGCCGAGTCGCTGGGCTACCAGCCGAACCCCATCGCCCGGAGCCTCAAGACCGCGAAGTCGCGGACCATCGGACTGGTGATCCCGGACCTGACGAACCCGCTGTTCCCGCCGATCGTGCGCGGCATCGAGGACGTCCTCGGCCAGGCGGGCTACAGCGCCCTCATCGTCAGCACCGACAACGACCCCGATCGGGAGCAGGCACAGGTCGGCTCGCTGCGCTCACGCCACGTCGAGGGGCTCATCGTGGCGACGGCGCTGCTGGAGCATCCCCTGCTCCACCAGCTCCACGACCAGGGCGTGCGGATGGTTCTGGTCAACCGGCGCGCCGACGACCTCGACGTCCCTTGCGTCTCCGCGGACGACGCGACGGGCGTCACGCTGGCGGTCAAGCACCTCGCCGAGCTCGGGCACCGGCGGATCGCCCATCTGGCCGGCCCACAGGCGACGTCCACCGGCGTCATCCGCTCGCGCGCCTTCCGGACCGCCGTCGCCGACCACGAACTCGACGAGGACCCCTCCCTCGTGGTCGCGTGCAACTACTGGTCCGAGGACGAGGGCGCAAAGGCCCTGCGGAAGCTGCTCGACTCGGGGACCGACTTCACCGCGGTGGTCGCCGGCAACGACCTGATCGCGCTCGGCTGCTACGACGTCTTCGCCGAGCGGGCGATCTCCTGCCCCGACGACATCAGCGTGGTCGGCTTCAACGACATGCCGTTCCTCGACAAGCTCCGGCCGCCGCTGACCACGGTCGCCGTGCCGCACCAGCAGATCGGGGTAGAGGCGGCGCGGATGCTGCTCGAGCTGATCGACGAGCCCGAGCGCCCCTCGCGCTCGGTGCTGCTTCCGCTCTCGCTGGCCGTCCGCGGCTCCACCGCCCCACCGCGCCGCTGAGGCCGTCCGCGCTGGCCCCGTCGGGGTGGTTTCATCAAGGTATGCACCTGAACCTGCACTTCCCTAGGCGTGCACGTCGTGGGAGGTGACGGTTGGGCGGCATACCTTGATGAAACGCGAGGCGGGCAGCGGTCGGGTCAGAGGCCGAGGTCGCGACCGATGAGCTCCTTCATGATCTCGTTCGAGCCGGCCCAGATCTTCGTGACACGGGCGTCGCGCCAGGCACGCGCGACGCGGTACTCGTTCATGTAGCCGTAGCCGCCGTGCAGCTGCACGCACGCGTCGAGCACCTCGTTCTGGACCTGTGCCGACCACCACTTGGCCTTCGCCGCGTCGACCGCGGTGAGCTCGCCGTCCCGGTGCGCGAGGACCGCCTGGTCGACGTACGCCTGGGACACCTCGATCTTGGTGACGAGCTCGGCGATCGTGAACTTGTTGTACTGGAAGGAGCCGACCGACTGCCCGAACGCCTTGCGCTCCCGGGTGTACTCGATGGTCTCCTCGAGGATCTGCGCGGCGTGGGCGATGTTCGTGATCGCGGTGCCGAGCCGCTCCTGCGGGAGCCACTGCATCATGTGGATGAAGCCCCGGTCGAGCTCGCCGACGATGTTCGCGCTCGGCACCCGGACGTTGTCGAAGAACAGCTCCGCGGTGTCGGACTCGGGCTGTCCGACCTTGTCGAGCTTGCGTCCCCGGCTGAAGCCCTCCATGCCGGCCTCGATCGCGAACAGCGTGATGCCCTTGGCCTTCTTCTCCGGGCTGGTGCGGGCGGCCACGACGACCAGGTCGGCGGAGTACCCGTTGGTGATGAAGGTCTTGGAACCGTTCAGGACCCAGTCGTCGCCGTCCATGACCGCGGTCGTGCGCAGCGCGGCGAGGTCGGAGCCGCCTGAGGGCTCGGTCATCCCGATCGCGGTGAGGATCTCACCGCTGGCGACGCCGGGCAGCCAGCGCTGCCTCTGCTCGTCCGTGGTCAGGTGCACCAGGTACGGCGGCACGATGTCCGCGTGGATGCCGAAGCACGAGGCCATCGCCATGTTGACCTTCGCCAGCTCCTCGGTCAGCACGGCGTTGTAGCGGTAGTCGCCGGCCGCCGAGCCGCCGTACTCCTCCGGGATCTCGAGGCCGAGGAAGCCCTGCTTGCCGGCCTCCAGCCAGACCTCCCGCGGCAGGGCCTTCGCCTCGATGTGCTTCTCGAGGTCCTGCTTGACCTCGCGGTCGAGGTACTCGCGGACGGAGGAGCGGAACGCTTCGTGGTCGGAGTCGTAGATGGTACGTCGCACGGCTGGCCTCACGGGGGTGGGGAAACGGTCGGGCGACATGCTCTCAGTCAGCGGGCGCCGGCGAGCTCCCTGTCCACCGCGCGAGCACTGAGCACCTGCTCGAGGGCCATCGCCGCGCACCCGACCACACCCGAGCGCTCGCCGTGCGTGGTCGGCACGATCTGCAGCTCCCTCGTCGCCAGAGCAGTGGCGGAGGCGTAGACGGTCTCGCGCAGGCCTGCGACGAAGGTGTCGTAGGCCCGCACCATGTCGCCGCCGACCACGATGGCCTCGGGGTTGAACAGGTTCACGGCGGCGGCGAGCACCTCGCCCACCCGGCGGCCACTCTCACGGATCAGCTGACGGGCCTCGGAGTCCCCTTCGATGGCCAGCGCGACGAGGTCCCGGACGTGGCCGACCTCGCGGCCCTGCTCACGGAGCCTCTGCACGATCGCCCATCCGCCGGCGACGGCCTCGACGCAGCCGGTGTCACCGCAGCGGCAGGTCAGCCCCTGGGCCGCGGCGGTCTTCGTGTGCCCGATCTCGCCTGCGGCTCCGAGGGCCCCTCTGAGGAGCACGCCCCGGGACACGATGCCCGCACCGAGACCCGTGGACGCCTTGACCAGGATCAGGTCGCCGAACTCCTCGAGACGCCCTCGTCGCTCGGAGAGGGCCATCACGTTCGCGTCGTTGTCGACGAAGACGGGAGCCTGGACGATGCCGTCGAAGTACGGCGCGAGCCGGACGCCGTCCCACCCGGACATGATCGGCGAGTCGAGGCTCGCGCCCTGCTCGAAGTCGACCGTGCCGGGGATGCTGAGCCCGACCGCCTTGACGTCGCCTCCGGCGCTGTCGGCCCCCTTCAGGAGCGGCCCGAACGCCTCCACGATCCTGGGCATGAGCTCGTCCGGACCGACGCCGACCTCCTGGTCGACGTCCTCGGATGCCAGCACCGTGCCGTCCAGGTCGCAGACCGCGAGCTGCGTCCGGCTGCGACCGATGGCACCGGCCAGCACCACCCCTGCGCCGGCGTTGAACCTCAGCCGCGCCGGTGGACGGCCGCCGCTCGACTTGCCCTCGTCGGCCTCGACGACGAGCCCGGAGGCCAGGAGGCCACCTATGCGTGCCGCCACCGCGGTTCTCGACAGACCGGTGGCCCTGCCGACCTCGCTGCGCGTGGCGGCCTCTCCCGACCGGATCAGCTCGAACACGTCACCGGCCGTCGCCGGGAGCGCGCTGGGCCGTGAGGACATGCCGGTCATTGAACCACCTCCCGCTTCGCCGCCCGACACTTTTGCATCTCACAATACAGAAGTATGTCTTGCACACACGCATAAGCCTCTCTAGGCTCCTGACCTGACGCGTACCGCCACCGTCTGGAGAGACACATGACCGCCGCACCTCCCCTCGCGCCGTGCGACTTCGTCGTCTTCGGCGGCACCGGGGATCTCGCAGTCCGCAAGCTGTTACCCGCTCTGTACCTGCGCGACCGCGACGGGCAGCTCCCCGGTGAGACCCGGATCCTCGCCGTCTCCCGGGCCGGTCTCGACGACCAGGGCTACCGGGACAAGATCCGCGGCGAGCTGCCTCGCTTCGTGAGCGGCGACGAGCTCGACGACGCGGCCGTCGACCGCTTCCTCCACCGGCTCGGCCACGTGAGCCTCGACATCGACGACGCCGAGGCCTGGCCCGACCTCGCGGGCCGCCTCACGGGCGACCCGGCGACCGTGCGACAGGCGACCGTGCGACAGACCTGACGACAGAGCCTGGGTCGGCCGACCGGGTCCGCGTCTTCTACCTGGCCTGCGCTCCGAAGCTGTTCGGGCCGGTGAGCTCCCAGCTGGCCCGTCATGGCCTGGTCAACGACGCCTCCCGGGTGGTCCTCGAGAAGCCCATCGGCCATGACCTGGCGTCGGCCCGCGAGGTCAACGACGCGGTCGGCGCGGTGTTCGACGAGTACCAGATCTTCCGGATCGACCACTACCTCGGCAAGGAGAGCGTGCAGAACCTGCTGGTGACCCGGTTCGCCAACACGTTCCTCGAGCCACTGTGGAACTCCAGCTGCATCGACCACGTGCAGATCACCGTCGCCGAGTCGATCGGGGTCGGCAGCCGCGGCGGCTACTACGACCACTCCGGCGCGCTGCGCGACATGGTCCAGAACCACCTGCTCCAGCTGCTGTGCCTGGTCGCGATGGAGCCGCCGACGTACGTCGACCGCGAGACCGTGCGCGACGAGAAGCTGAAGGTGCTCCAGGCGCTGCGGCCCCTGACCCGCGAGGACGTCGGACGGCTCACCGTCGCGGGGCAGTACGGCCCCGGCCTGGTCGACGGCGCGCCCGTCTCGTCGTACGCCCAGGACACCGAGCACCCCGCGAGCCGGACCGAGACGTTCGCAGCGATCAAGGCGGAGGTGCAGAACTGGCGCTGGGCCGGCGTGCCGTTCTACCTGCGCACCGGCAAGCGGATGGACCGGCGCTGCTCGGAGATCGTCATCGAGTTCAAGCCGGTGCCGCACCCCATGTTCCCCGGCAGTGAGGGCAGCAACGAGCCCAACCGCCTGGTCATCCAGCTCCAGCCCGACGAAGGCATGCGGCTGCACATGACCGCGAAGGAGCCCGGGCCGGGTGGGATCCGCCTGCGCCCGGTCTCCCTCGACCTCAGCTACGCCAAGACCTTCCAGCGGCGCTCGCCCGACGCCTACGAGCGGCTGCTGATGGATGTCGTCCGGGGCAACCCGACCCTGTTCATGCGCCGCGACGAGGTCGAGGCCGCCTGGGCATGGGTCGAGCCGATCCTCGACAGCTGGGCCGCGGCCGACCACGGCCCGCGCCCCTACCCCTCCGGAACGAGTGGTCCCACCGCCGCGACCACACTCATCGAGCGCGACGGACGCGCCTGGTACGAAGGCAACCTCTGATGACCACACCCCTGCACCCTGTCCTGGCCGAAGTCACCTCCCGCATCGTCGAGCGCAGCCGTCCCGAGCGGTCGGCGTACCTCGAGCGGATCCGCGCGGCCGCCGAAACGGGTCCGGCGCGCGGCCGACTCGCCTGCGCCAACCTCGCCCACGGCTTCGCCGCCTCGGGTACGTCGGACAAGGAGGCGCTCCGCGGCATGGTGAAGCCGAACGTCGCGATCGTGTCGGCGTACAACGACATGCTCTCGGCGCACCAGCCGTTCGAGTCCTTCCCGGCAATGCTGAAGAAGTCGGTGATGCGGGCCGGCGGCATCGCCCAGTTCGCGGGCGGGGTCCCGGCCATGTGCGACGGCATCACCCAGGGCCGCGACGGCATGCAGCTGTCGTTGTTCAGCCGTGACGTCATCGCCATGTCGACGGCGATCGCGCTGTCGCACGACATGTTCGACGGCGCGCTCATGCTCGGCGTGTGCGACAAGATCGTGCCCGGGCTGCTCATCGGCGCCCTCTCCTTCGGCCACCTGCCGACCGCCTTCGTTCCCGCGGGGCCGATGAGCTCCGGCCTGCCGAACGGCGAGAAGGCCCGGATCCGCCAGGAGTACGCCCAGGGCAAGGTCGACCGGTCCGCGCTGCTCGACGCGGAGGCGGAGTCCTACCACTCCAGCGGGACCTGCACGTTCTTCGGGACCGCGAACTCGAACCAGCTGCTCATGGAGGTGATGGGGCTGCACCTGCCGGGCGCGAGCTTCGTCAACCCGGGCACCCCGCTCCGCGACGCCCTGACCGCCGAGGCCGGCCGCCGCGTCACCGAGCTCACCCGGTTCGGGCAGGAGTACACCCCGATCGGCGAGGTCGTCGACGAACGCGCCATCGTCAACGGGTGCGTGGCCCTGCTCGCGACCGGCGGCTCGACGAACCACACCCTGCACCTCGTGGCGATCGCGCGGGCCGCGGGCATCATCCTCACCTGGGACGACCTCGCCGACCTGTCCGCGGCGGTCCCGCTGATGGCCCGGATCTACCCCAACGGGTCGGCCGACGTGAACCACTTCCACGCCGCGGGAGGGCTCGCCTTCGCGATCCACTCGCTGCTCAAGGCGGGGCTGCTGCACGCTGACGTGCGCACGATCGCCGGGGACGGGCTCTGGCGCTACACGTCCGAGGCCCGGCTGGACGGCTCGGCCGTGGTCTGGGAGGAAGGCCCGAAGGACAGCCACGACACCGACGTCCTGCGCGGGGCGGACGACCCGTTCGCCGAGGACGGGGGCCTTCGGATGCTGTCGGGCAACCTGGGCCGCTGCGTCATCAAGGTCTCGGCGGTCGCGCCGGAGCACCGCACCGTCACCGCCCCGGCCCGTGTCTTCGAGGACCAGCTGGACTTCCTCACGGCCTTCGACAACGGCGAGCTGGACGGCGACCTCGTGGCCGTCGTACGCAACCAGGGCCCGGCCGCGAACGGCATGCCCGAGCTGCACAAGCTGACACCGGCCCTGGGAGTCCTCCAGGACCGCGGCCACCAGGTCGCGCTCGTGACCGACGGGCGCATGTCCGGCGCCTCGGGCAAGGTCCCTGCGGCCATCCACCTCACCCCCGAGGCGAGTGCAGGCGGGCCGATCTCGCGGGTCCGGGACGGCGACCTCGTGACGCTCGACGCGACCCACGGCCGGCTCGAGCTCCATCTCCCCGACGACGAGCTCGCAGCCCGCGAGGACCACCGGCCCCTCGCCGCCGCGTCGTCTGCCGGCACCGGCCGGGAGCTGTTCGCCGGCCTCCGGGCGACGGTCGGCCCCGCGGACCAGGGCGCAAGTGTCTTTCCCACTACCCACCTCGCCTGATCTCGTCGAGAGGAGAACCCCGTGACCACCTCACTGCTTGACCGGGTGCCCGTCATCCCCGTGGTCGTCGTCGAGGATCTCGACCACGCCGTCCCGCTCGCCCGCGCGCTGGTGTCCGGCGGGATACCGGTGATCGAGCTGACCCTGCGGACCCCGGTCGCGGTGGACGCGATCCGCCGCATCGCCGACGAGGTCCCCGACATCCTGGTCGGGGCGGGCACGATCGTCGAGCCGCACCAGGCGAAGGAGGCGGCCGAGGCGGGGGCGCAGTTCCTCGTCTCGCCCGGCACCACACCGTCGCTGCTACAGGCGATGACCGACACCGGCCTGCCGCATCTCCCCGGAGTGGCGACGGTGTCGGAGGTGCTCACGCTGCTCGAGCTCGGCTACCGCGAGATGAAGCTCTTCCCCGCCGAGGCGTCGGGAGGCGCGGCCTTCCTCAAGGCGGTGCACTCCCCTGTCCCCGCGGCGCGGTTCTGCCCCACCGGCGGCATCGGCCCTGCCAACGTCGGCGACTACCTCGCCCTGCCGAACGTCGGCTGCGTGGGCGGCTCGTGGATCACCCCGCGGGACGCGGTGAGGGCCGGCGACTGGGGGCGCGTCAGCCGGCTGGCGGCGGCCGCGGCAGACCTCCACCGAGAGCTCGACACAAGTGGTGCAAACCGGAAGGCATGAGCGGCGCGTAAGTGGGGTATGAGGCCGGGTTGTAACCACTCGGGAGGAAGTCATGACCACGCAGGACCCGTACGGACGCCCCCAGCCCTCCGGGGCCCCCACCTACACGGCTGACGAGACCCAGGTGCATCCCTACCAACCTGGCGAGCCCTACCAGCGCCCGGCCGAGCCTCTCCGCACCGAACAGTCCTTCCCCACCGAAGAGTCCTTCCGCACGGAGGAGCACTTCCGCTCCGAGGAACAGGCACGCAGCGAGGCGCGCGCTGCTGCCGCCCGTCAGGAGGAGCGGTTCGGCGGCATCAACTGGGGCGCCGGTTTCTTCGGCTGGCTGGTCGCGGTCGCGACGGCGGTCCTGATCACCGGCCTCGCCGGCGCCGCCGTGACAGCCACCGGCTCCACCGCCGAGGTGATCCCTTCCGAGCTCGACGGCGACACGGGGCCTTCCGGCCTCATCGCGGCGGCCGCCCTGGTCGCCATCCTCGTCTTCGCCTACTACACGGGCGGGTACGTCGCAGGACGCATGTCCAGGTTCGTGGGTGGGAGGCAGGGTGTCGGCGTCTACGTGACCGGCCTCGTCTCGACCCTGGTGACGGTGGGTGTCGGCGTCGTGTTCGGCTCCCGCTACGACCTGCTCGGCCGGGTCAACCTCGCCACCATCCCCATCCCGACCGAGGCGGTCGGCCTCGAGGGCGCGGTCACCGCCGTCGCCGCCCTGCTCGGCACGCTGCTCGCGGCCATCCTCGGCGGCAAGGTCGGCTGCAGGTACCACCGCAAGGTCGACTCCTACGGGGTGGACCCGGCCGGATACTGACCCGCCGCCCGTAGAGGCGGGGGGCATCAGCCTGGCCGATCGGCGGCGCTGGACCTATCGTGAGACGGGCGAGGGGGTGCCCATGCACGAGCTGTCGATCGCCGAGAGCGTCGTCCACGCTGTGCTCGAGCGCACCGGCGACCGCCCGGTCGCCGCGGTCCGGATCCGGGTGGGCCGGCTCTCCGGCGTCGTTCCCGACGCGCTCCAGTTCTGCTTCGAGCTCGCCACGACCGGCACCCCTCTCGAAGGGGCCGGCCTCGAGATCGACGAGCCCGCCGGCTCCGCGCACTGCCGTGGCTGCGGCCGGGACTTCGCGCTCGAGGACCTCCTCCCGCTGTGCGAGTGCGGGAGCGCGGACGTGGAGGTCCTCGCCGGGCGCGAGCTCGACCTGATGTCCGTCGAGGTGGTGTGAGCATGTGTACGACGTGCGGCTGCGGAACGGACGAGATCCGGGTGACCCAGGTCGGTACGCCGGGCCACGCGCACGCCCACCCGCATGACCACCCTCATGACGGGACACACCCGCACACGCACGAGCACGTCTCGGACGGGAGCCGCACGCACACCATCGAGCTCGAGCAGCGGGTCCTGGCCAAGAACGACGATCTCGCCGAGCGCAACCGACGGTGGCTCGCGGAGCGCGGGATCAGGGCGGTGAACCTGATGAGCTCCCCCGGCGCCGGCAAGACGTCGCTCCTGGAGCGCACGATCAAGGAGTCCGACCGCACGGTCACCGTGATCGAGGGCGACCAGGAGACGGTCTTCGACGCCGAGCGGATCCGTGCGGCAGGCGCCCGGGCGGTGCAGGTCAACACCGGGGCCGGCTGCCACCTCGACGCCACGATGGTGCAACGCGCGCTGGAGACGCTGCAGCCGGACCACGGCGGCATCGTCTTCGTCGAGAACGTGGGGAACCTGGTCTGCCCGGCCCTGTTCGACCTCGGCGAGGACAGGAAGGTCGTGGTGATCTCGGTGACCGAGGGCGACGACAAGCCCCTGAAGTACCCCCACATGTTCGCGGCCGCGGACCTGGTGGTCGTGAACAAGACCGACCTGCTGCCGCACGTGGACTTCGACATGGAGCGGTGCAAGAGGGACGCCCGCCGCCTCAACCCCGACCTGACCTGGATCTCCGTCTCGGTCCGGACCGGCGACAACCTCGGCGCCTGGTTCGACTGGCTCGGAACGCTCTGAAGACCGACGCCACCCTCGCCACACCCACCCCAGATCGCCGATGTGACCCTTGACACATCCGGGACGGCCTGCACTAAATGGAAAGACCGTTGCGCAAGCGAGCCGTATGGGGCGGCCCCTGCAACGGATGGGGGCACGGCCGAACCCCGCCCCCGGATAGGTGGCGGCGATGCCCACGGCAGAAGCAGTCAAGGCCGAAGAGACACTCATCCACGTTCTGTGGATCAACGCCGGGCTCAGCTGCGACGGCGACTCGGTCGCTCTGACCGCCGCGACGCAGCCCAGCATCGAGGAGATCGCCCTCGGCGCCTTGCCCGGCCTCCCCAAGATCGCGGTGCACTGGCCGCTCATCGACTTCGAGTGCGGCCCCACCGGCGGGGCCGACGACTTCCTCGAGTGGTTCTTCAAGGCCGACCGGGGCGAGCTCGAGCCGTTCGTGCTCGTGGTCGAGGGCTCGATCCCCAACGAGAACCTGCACGACGAGGGGTACTGGTGCGGGTTCGGCAACAACCCCGACACCGGGCAGCCCATGACGACCAGCGAGTGGCTGGACCGGCTGGCCCCGAAGGCGACCGCGGTCGTGGCAGTGGGCACGTGCGCGACGTACGGCGGGATCCACGCCATGGCAGGCAACCCGACCGGCGCGATGGGCGTGCCCGACTACCTCGGCTGGGAGTGGAAGTCCAAGGCCGGCATCCCGATCGTCTGCGTGCCTGGCTGCCCGATCCAGCCGGACAACCTCTCGGAGACGTTGACCTACCTGCTCTACATGGCGACCGGGCAGGCGCCGATGATCCCGCTCGACGACGCGCTCCGGCCCACCTGGCTCTTCGGCCAGACCGTGCACGAGGGCTGTGACCGCGCGGGCTACTACGAGCAGGCCGACTTCGCGACGGAGTACGGCTCGCCGAAGTGCATCGTCAAGCTCGGCTGCTGGGGTCCGGTGGTGAAGTGCAACGTCCCGAAGCGGGGGTGGATGAACGGCATCGGCGGCTGCCCCAACGTCGGCGGCATCTGCATCGGCTGCACCATGCCCGGCTTCCCCGACAAGTTCATGCCGTTCATGGACGAACCACCTGGCGGCAAGCTGTCCACGACCGCTGTCGGCTTGTACGGCACGGCCATCAAACGGTTGCGGAAGGTGACCACCCAGACCCTCGACAAGGAGCCGAAGTGGCGTGCGCGGGGGACGAAACTCATGACCGGGGCCAACCGCACCTGGTCGTGAGCCACAGAGAGGCGGCGCGATGACGTCGACGATTCCCCGGCCCTCCAAGGTTTCCGAGGACGCCCAGGGCCTCACCGAGATGGCCTGGGACCCGATCACCCGGATCGTGGGCAGCCTCGGCATCTACACGAAGATCGACTTCGGCAACATGAAGGTCGCCGAGTGCCACAGCACCAGCTCGATCTTCCGTGGCTACTCGATCTTCATGAAGGGCAAGGACCCGCGCGACGCGCACTTCATCACCAGCCGGATCTGCGGCATCTGCGGCGACAACCACGCGACGTGCTCGTGCTACTGCCAGAACATGGCGTACGGCGTGAAGCCGCCGAACATCGCGGAGTGGATCTTCAACCTCGGCGAGGCCGCGGAGTACATGTTCGACCACAACATCTTCCAGGAGAACCTGGTCGGCGTCGACTTCTGCGAGCGGATGGTCGCCGAGACCAACCCCGGCGTGCTCGAGCAGGCGAACCGCACCGAGGCTCCGCACGCGGAGGCCCACGGCTACCGGACGATCGGCGACATCATGCGGTCGCTGAACCCCTTCAGCGGTGAGTTCTATCGCGAGGCGCTGCAGGTCAGCCGGTACACGCGCGAGATGTTCTGCCTCATGGAGGGCCGGCACGTCCACCCGTCGACCCTCTACCCGGGCGGTGTCGGCACGGTCGCGACCATCCAGCTGATGACCGACTACATGAGCCGGCTGATGCGCTACGTCGAGTTCATGAAGAAGGTCGTCCCGATGCACGACGACCTCTTCGACTTCTTCTACGAGGCCATCCCCGGTTACGAGGAGGTCGGCAACCGGCGCATCCTGCTGGGCTGCTGGGGCTCCTTCCAGGACCCGGAGCACTGCAACTTCGAGTACCGGGACATGACCAACTGGGGCCGGAAGATGTTCGTCACCCCCGGCGTGGTCGTCGACAACAAGCTGGTCACCACCGACCTGGTGGACATCAACCTCGGCATCCGGATCCTGCTCGGCTCGTCGTACTACGACGACTGGGAGGGTCAGGAGATGTTCGTGTCGCACGACCCGCTCGGCAACCCGGTGGACCGGCGGCACCCATGGAACCAGCACACGAACCCGCACCCCCAGAAGCGCGACCTCGACGACAAGTACTCGTGGGTGATGTCACCGAGGTGGTACGACGGCAAGGACCACCTCGCCCTCGACACCGGCGGCGGCCCGCTCGCCCGGCTCTGGTCGACCGCGCTCGCGGGCCTGGTGGACATCGGCTACGTGAAGGCGACCGGGAACAGCGTCAAGATCAACCTCCCGAAGACCGCGCTCAAGGGCCCGGTGGAGCTGGAGTGGAAGGTCCCGCAGTGGAGCAACACCATCGAGCGGAACCGGGCGCGTACCTACTTCCAGGCCTATGCCGCGGCGTGCGCGCTGCACTTCGCGGAGCAGGCGCTCGGCGAGATCCGGGCCGGCCGCACCAAGACGTGGGAGCAGTTCGAGGTTCCCGAGGAGGGCATCGGCTGCGGCTTCACCGAGGCCGTGCGCGGCGTCCTCTCCCACCACATGGTGATCCGCGACGGCAAGATCGCGAACTACCACCCCTACCCGCCGACCCCGTGGAACGCCAACCCGCGTGACTCCTTCGGGACCCCGGGGCCTTACGAGGACGCGGTGCAGGGGCAGCCGATCTTCGAGGAGAACAGCCGGGAGAACTTCAAGGGGATCGACATCATGCGCACGGTCCGCAGCTTCGACCCGTGCCTGCCGTGCGGAGTGCACATGTACCTCGGCGAGGGAAAGACGCTGGAGAAGCTGCACTCCCCCACCCAGTCCGCCGGCAGCGAGTAGTCGCCCGAGATGGCTGGACCCGCTCACGTAGACACATCACCGGCCGACCTGCGAGCGGTGGGCGAGCGCATCGACGTGCTGCTCGAGGCGAGTGCCTCGGGCGGCGCTGTCGCAAGGGAACGCGCGGAGGAGCTCGTCCGGTTGGTGGCCGACCTGTACGGCGCCGGGATCGAGCGGATCATGGACCTCCTCTACGACGCCGGCCGCCTGGACGACGAGGTCCTCGCCTCGCTGGCGGACGACGACCTGGTGGCGAGCCTCCTGCTCGTGCACGGGCTGCACCCCTACGGCGTGGAGCAACGGGTCGAGCAGGCGCTCGACCGGGTCCGGCCCTACCTCGGCTCCCACGGCGGTGACGTCGAGCTCCTGCAGGTGACCGCCGAGGGCATCGTGCGGCTCCGGCTGCTGGGTAGCTGCGACGGCTGCCCCTCGTCGTCGGCCACGCTCGAGCTCGCGGTCGAGGGGGCCATCGAGGCGGCCGCTCCGGAGGTTGTCCGGATCGAGGTCGAGGCCCCGGCCCGCGAGCCCGGGCCGTTGGTCGAGCCTGCCGAGACCCATGGTGCGTTCATCCCGGTCGACTCGCTCCGCTCGCGGGTCTCGACGAGCTCGACCAACGACAGGCCGGGTCTCTCGACGAGCTCGACCGGCGACGGGCCGTCGGCCGAGGTCCGCGGCTCCTGGGAGCCCCTCCCGGACCTGAGCGGGCTGCATCCGGGCGGGGTGACCGAGGTGACCGCGCAGCAGTCGCGGGTCCTGGTCTGCCGCGTCGGTGCGGACCTGTTCGCGTTCCACAGCCGGTGCGCCCGGTGCGACGCGCCGCTCGCCGGCGCCACGGTGGGACGACGGCTCGGCGGTGCGGCCGGTGACGCGCTGCTGACGTGCCCGGCATGTCAGGCCCACTACGACGTACGCCGGGCAGGGGCCTGCGTCGACGTACCCGGCCTGCACCTCGACCCGCTGCCCCTGCTCGAGGACCACGGGGTCCCGGCAGTGGCTGTCCCGACGTCGGTGACGACATGACCGGTGGGCCGCTCTCCTCGATCCGGCGGGTCACCAGCACCCGTCCGCCGCCGGTCACCGGCGAGCGGTGCGACATGTGCGCCGAGCCGATCGGCGACACCCACCCGCACGTGGTCAACCTGGAGAGCCGCGCCCTGATGTGCACCTGCCGGGCGTGCTACCTGCTGTTCACCGACCAGCAGGCCGACCTGCGGTACCGGTCGGTCCCGGACCGGTACCTCTCGTTCCCCGGGTTCGAGATCGACCAGGGGCAGTGGGACGAGCTGCAGATCCCGGTGGGGCTCGCGTTCCTGTTCAAGAACTCCGTGCAGGGACGCACGATCGCGTTCTACCCCAGTCCCGCCGGCGCGACGGAGTCCGAGCTCGCGCTCGAGTCGTGGGACCGGATCGTGGCGGAGAACCCGTCGCTGTCGACGCTGCTGCCGGATGTCGAGGCTCTGCTCCTCCGCCGCACCCACGAGGGCCAGACCGTCTGCCACCTGGTCCCGGTCGACACGTGCTACGAGCTGGTCGGCCGGCTGCGCCTGCTCTGGCGCGGCTTCGACGGCGGCCAGGAGGCCCGCGACGCCATGGACGCCTTCTTCGCACAGGTCGAGTCCCGGAGCACCCCGGCGCCGCAGGTCGAGAGGACCGAGCCCGCCCAGCCGAACGAGCCGGCGGGGACCGGGGAGCCCCGATGAGTAGCCTCACCTTCACCGTCCTCGACGTCTTCGCCGAGCCGTACGCCGCCGCCCCGCAGCTGACCGCGCGGCTGCGGATCGAGGACGCGAGCGGGCAGACCGTGCACGCGGTCGCGCTCCGTTGCCAGGTCCGTATCGAGCCGCAACGCCGGGCCTACGACGGAGACGAGGAGCGGGGGCTGCGCTCGATCTTCGGGGAACGGAGCCGCTGGGCGGACACGCTCCGGCCGTTCCTGTGGATGCAGTGCCACACCACCGTGCAGGGGTTCACCGGCGTCACCGAGGTCGACCTCGCGCTGCCGTGCACCTACGACTTCGACGTCACCGCGTCGAGGTACCTCCACTCGCTGGTCGACGGGACGGCCCCGATCACGCTGCTGTTCTCGGGCACCGTGTTCACCAAGGGCGACAGCGGGTTCGCCGTCCAGCAGGTGCCGTGGGACTGCGAGGCGCGGTACCAGCTACCGGTCTCGGTGTGGCGGCAGATGATGGACCTCTACTTCCCCGGCACCGGCTGGATCCGGCTGGACCGCGATGTCCTCCAGAAGCTGTCCGACTACCGCACGACCCACGGCCTGACCACGTGGGAGGAGACGATGGAGCGCCTCCTCTCCGCCGACGTGTCAGGGGGTGAGGGGGCCCTGGCGCCACCACCCCCTGACAGCTCGGGAAAGGGGGCGCGATGAGCCTCGCCTCTCACGCCTCCCTCGACAGGGCGCGGGCCGTCGCCGACGCCGTGCTCTACGAGGGGTACCTCCTCTACCCCTACCGGGCCACCTCGCGGAAGAACCAGGTGCGCTGGCAGTTCGGGGTGCTCGGCCCGCCCGGCGCGGCCGACCAGGGGGTTGGCGAGGAACCGGGCATGGCCACGCAGTGCCTGCTCGTGACCGGGGCGCACCGGTCCGGCTCCGTCACGGTCCGCCTGCGCTTCCTGCAGCTCCAGTCCCGCATGGTCGAGAAGTACGACGGGCAGGGCCGCTACCTACCGGTGCCGGAGCTCACCGTCGACGGCCGGTCGGTGATGTCCTGGGACGAGGCGGTGGAGCACGAGGTCACGCTGGAGTACTCCGCCGACGACCTCCGGCGCGGCGCGGACCGGGAGGTCACGGTCGCCGGCGGGACGGACGTCGAGCCGCTCACGGCACACGGTGCGGAGGCGGGGCGGGTCGTGCGTCGCCGCTGGCCGGTGCGGGTACGGGTCACCGCTCGGGGCGAGGAGGACGAGGCGCTCACCCGGCTCACGGTCAGCGCCACCAACGTCACCGCCGAGTCCCCGGACGGCGAGCCCCAGGACAGGGACTGGGCGATCCGCAGGTCGCTGATCGGCGTCCACATGCTGCTGGAGGCGGGCGGCGCGCGCTTCGTCTCGGTGATCGACCCACCCGCGGGGGCCGAGGGTCCGGCGCGGCGGTGCCACCAGCAGCGGTGCTGGCCGGTGCTGACCGGGACCGCGGATGCCGACGGGACCAGCGACCTCGCCCTCGGCTCGCCGATCATCCTGTACGACTTCCCCGAGGTGGCCGAGCAGAGCGCCGGAGACCTGTTCGACTCGACCGAGATCGACGAGATCCTCACCCTGCGGGTGATGACGATGACCGAGCAGGAGAAGGCGGAGGCTCGCGCCACCGACCCGAGGGCGCGGGAGATCATCGACCGCTGCGACCAGATGTCGCCCGAGTCGCTGCAGCTTCTGCACGGCGTGCTGCGCAACCCCTATGCCACAAGCTCGACCGACGGGTCTCGACAGGCTCGACCAGCGGGAAGCGGGGGCGCCGCCGACGTGCGCGACGCCGAGCCGCCGACCTTCGGGGACCCGGACGTGCCGTGGTGGGACCCCGCCGCCGACGAGGCGGTCGACCCCGAGCTCGACGCGGTCGTCATCGACGGCGTGAGCGTGTCCAAGGGCAGCCTGGTGCGCGTGCACCCGTCGCGTCGCGCCGATGCGCAGGACCTGTTCTTCCAGGGTCAGCTGGCCCGCGTGACCGCCGTACTCTCCGACGTCGACGGAGGTGTCCACGTGGCGCTGGTCCTCGCCGACGACCCGGCGGCCGACCTGCACGACTGGTACGGCCGCTACTGGTACTTCGCGCCAGACGAGCTCGAGCCCGTCGACGGGCCGACCTCGGGTGACCAGCCTTCCATCGAGCCCCAGCCATCGACCGAACAGCGAGAGGAGAGTCGACCGTGAAAGCGATAGGAGTCCTGGCCACCGTCCTGGTCGCGGCGGGTGCCGCCGTGGCCGCCGTGGCGGGAGTGCGTTCCCTCCCGGACATCAAGCGGTACCTCAAGATCCGCCAGATGTGAACGACGACGACAACCGGAGAGCCATGAACCACAAGCTCGGCAGCGGTTAGGAGCGGTCGTGTCCCAGCGAGTGCTCGTGGCCGGTATCGGCAACCTCTTCCTCGGCGACGACGGGTTCGGGCCCGAGGTCGTACGGCGGCTGCAGGCCGACGCCGGCCTGCCTGACGGTGGCCTGCCCGAGGGGGTGCGGCTGGTCGACTACGGCATCCGGGGCATGCACCTGGCCTACGACCTGCTCGACGGGTACGACTCGCTCGTCCTCGTCGACGCGGTTCCCGGCGACGGCAGTCCCGGTGACGTGACCGTGCTCGAGGTCGGACCCGAGGACCTCGGCACCGGCGAGCTCGACGCGCACGGGATGGACCCGGTCGCGATGCTGGCGAGCCTCGAGAAGCTCGGCGGGACGCTGCCCCGGACGTACGTCGTCGGCTGCCGGCCCGCGACCGTGGCCGAGGGCATCGGGCTCTCCGGCCCCGTGGAGGCAGCGGTCCCCGTGGCCGTCGACGCGCTGCGGCGGCTGGTCGACGCGGTGCTGGTGGGGCAGGACGAGACCTCGACCATGACCAGGGGGCGATGACCATGTGCTTGGGCATTCCGGGACAGGTCGTCGAGCTCGTCGAGGGGTACGACGGCCAGCTCGCGCTCGTCGACGTGCAGGGGGCCCAGCGCCGCATCAACGTCGGAATGCTCGAGGACGAGCAGATCTCACCCGGGGACTGGGTCCTGATCCACATGGGCTTCGCGTTGAACCGCATCGACGAGACCGAAGCTCGCGAGGCGCTGGCGGGGCTGGAGCTCATGGGCAGGGCCCGTGAGACCGAGGAAGACCGGACGCCGGGGGTCGGGCATGAGTGACACGACCCGTTCCGGCGCGCCGGGCCCGGTGCTCTTCGCCAGATATGCGTTCCCCCCGAACTCGCACGGCTACTGCGGGCCTGCCGACCACGCTGCGTTCTTCGAGTACGGCGTGTCCGGCGCCGACGACGGGGGCCTGCGAGCGTTGGCGCAGCAGTTCGCCGGAGCCTGGCCCTACCTCGAGCTGATCGCGCACGCGACGGGGATTCCGGACCCGCTCGACAGCCGGGTGGTCGAGGCCTACTGGGTGGGCAGTCCGCGCCTGGACAAGATCGGGACGAGGGCGATCGGCAACTCGATGGAGGACCGGTTCAGGCAGGTCACCGGACCCCGGTTCTTCACCCTCGCCGAGAGCGTGCTCTCCGGAGGGGTTCCTCACCACAGCTTCGCCGTGTTCTGCATCTACCCCTGGACCGGGCTGCTCAGTGACGGCCGGAAGGCCAAGCACGCCCTGACCGTGCTGGACAGGTGCCGGATCAGGTGGGGCAAGGTCCTGGCGACGCACGGCGACCAGGTGGTCGTCGAGTCGTCCCCGCTGACCTTCGACGGGCGGACGCTCGGGCTGGGTCCTCCGACCACGGAGACCGCGGTCAGGTCGGTCGACGGGACCGGCATGGTGACCGGCCTCCAGGTCGGCGACTGGGTCTCCCTGCACTGGGAGTGGGTCTGCGACCGGCTGACCGAGCGGCAGGTCTCCTACCTACGTGGCTACACCCGGAAGCACCTGGACATCGTGAACTCGGGCAACCTTCACTCCGGCCCGGCCACGCTGCTGGAGATCTGAGCCGGCGCGTCGCTCTCGCCGTCTCGCAGGCGCCACGTACGGCGCAGCCCCCAGGTCACGGACTCCCCGGCCCGGTGCGCAGGGAGACCGGGTTGGCGCACCAGCAGGGTCCCGAACGCGCTCTCCACCCGGTAGTCCGAGTGCGGTCCACGGAACCACACCTGCAGCAGCCGTCCGTCCAGCGGGCCGTCGAGGTACGCCCAGTCGGGCCGGACCAGAACCTGCTCCGGCCCCTCAGGCGAGGTGATCACCGACGCCGGACCGGTCAGCCGGGCCGCCCAGGCGTCAACCGGCTCGTCGTACACCTGCCGCGGCGTACCGACCTGGACCAGCCGGCCTGCGTCGAGCAGGGCGACGCGGTCGGCCAGGCCGAGCGCCTCCTCCGCGTCGTGGGTCGAGTACAGCGCCGCCGCACCCGTGGCTCGCCGACGGGAGACCAGCTCCTCCAGGAAGACCCCCCGGATGTGGGTGTCGAGGTGAGCGGTCGGCTCGTCGAACAGGTAGAGCGCGGCGTGACGGGCCAGCGCGCGAGCGAGACCGACTCGCTGCTGCTCCCCGCCGGACAGCTCGCTGGGCCGGCGGTGTGCGAGCTGCGCGATGCTCAGCCGGTCGAGGATGTCCCTGGCCTCGGCGCGGGCGGTACGCCGGTCCAGGCCTCGCCTGCGCAACGGGTACGCAACGGTGTCGAGGGCGGTCATGTGCGGCCAGAGTGCGTAGTTCTGGAAGACGACAGCGACGTCTCGCCGGTTCGGCGCCTCGACGTACCGCGTGGATGCGACGACCTTGCCGTTGATCCGGATCTCACCCGCGGCGGGAGCGTGGAAGCCCGCCACAGTGTGCAGGAACGTCGACTTGCCCGCCCCGGACGGACCCAGCAGGGCGAGCACCTCACCCTGCGCGACGGTCAGACTCACCGCGCTGAGGGCCGGGTGCCCGTCGTACTCGACGGACAGGTCGTGCACCGCGAGGGCCGGGTCAGACGGCATCCGGCACCTCCCCCGCCACGCCGACGCGTGGGTCCGGCACCCGCACCAGGCCCAGGACGAGCCAGAACAGAAGGGCGGGAACGGCCAGCAGCACGGTCAGCAGCACGGACAGGGCTGCGGTCGGACCGATCCCGCCGAGCTCCTGGCTGTTGAGCACCACCACGGCCAGGGTCTCGCTGCCCGGGCCGTAGAGGAGGCTCGACATCGTGACCTCGTGCAGCGCGGTCAGGAAGCAGACCAGCCATGCCCCCGCCAGCGCGGGCAACATCGGCCGCATCGCCACGGTGCGGGCCGCAGTGATCACCGAGGCGCCGCTCGCCCTGGCTGCGTGGAGCTCGTCAGGAGGCAGCCGGTCGAGCGCGCCGGAGATCGGGCGGTGCGCGAACGCCCACAGCTTCGCGAGGTAGGCGAGCAGGATCAGCGTGAGCGTGTTGGCGAGCCACCGGCCGTAGCTGACCAGGAGCGCCACCGCCAGCGTGGAGCCGGGCAGCACAAGAGTGAGCGTGGGCAGCGACGGCAGCCAGCGACCGGATCGGCGCCGCTCCAGCACGGCGACGCAGGCGCCCAGCACGGTCAGGATCGTCGCGGCCACCACGGCGAGGCCGGCGCTCCGGCTCGCTGCCTCGAGGGTCCGCTCCGTCATCACCTCGCGGAAGTTGTCCGTCGTCCAGTTCGCCGGTGAGGGCGCGACGCCGACAGCCCTCGTGACGGCCGCGGCGAGAAGTGCCACCAGGGGCAGGGCGACGGTGGCGAGCAGGTAGGTGGCCAACGCGGCGGCTGTCCAGCGGCCCGGCGCCCGGCTGCCCTCCGCTGACACCGGCCCCTCCGAGACGGCAGACCGCCTGACCCGGAGCCTGGGCCCGAGCACGGCGTCTGCGGGGCCGACCACAGCAGCGGCAAGGAGGACCAGCAACAGCGCGAGGGCCACCGCCTCCACGAACGAGAACGGGTCGCCGCCGAGCGAGAGGTTCGCGTAGATCCTGGTGGTGATGGTCGAGAACCCTGCGGGCGACCCCAGCACCTGGGGGATTGCGAACGTGCCCAGCGTGAGCACGAAGACGAGCACGGCGGCGGCGGCGAGGGCAGGACGCAGCAGCGGCAGGGTCACGGTCCGTAGCACCGTCCAGCCGCTCGCCCCGGACGCCCGTGCCGCCCGTTCGAGGTTGGGCTCGGCACGAGCGGCCAGCCCGACCGCGGTGACGAGGTAGGCGAGAGGCACCGCGTTCACGGCGACCACGACTGCCACCCCGGCCGACCCACGCACGCCGTCCCACGCGACCCCGGCCAGCGACTCGGTGAACCCTGCCGTGCCGTAGGCCTGCGTCCAGCTGTAGGCGAGGACGAAGTCCGGAACCAGCATGGGCAGCAGCACCGCGAACCGCCAGAACGCCCTGCCGGGGATGTCGGTCCTCCTCAGCGCAAGCGCCAGGGTGGCGCCGACCGGGACGGCAGCAGCTGTCACGACAGAGGCAAGGACGAGGGTGTTGCGCACCGCCGTACCCAGACCCGGTGACGTCAGGATCGAGGTGAGCTCTCCGTTGCTCTCCCGCCACACGGTCTGTGCCAGCCGCAGTATCGGGAAGACCACGAGTACGACGGCGACACCGATGACCATGGCGAACACGCCGCGCTGCACGGTCCTCGTCGATGCGTCACGGCGCATGCGCTCACCCGCCGAAGAGCTTCTGGTACTCGCTCAGGAGGCTGTCCTTGTTCTCGGCTATGGCCGCCCAGTCCGGGAGCACGACCGGGGCCCCCTCGGGCACCGTCGGTCCGGGCACTCCCTCCAACGTGGGGTAGGACCCGGACTCCCCCACCGTCGTCTGACCCTCCTCGCTCACGACGTACGAGATGAAGTCCTGCGCTGGTTCGGAGTCCGCGCTCTGCTTGGCCAGCGCCACGGGCCCGTAGATCGCGATCGCGCCCGGCTCCGGCCAGACCACCTCGACCGGCGAGCCATCCTCCTTGGCCGCGTAGGCCGAGCTCGCAATCGTGATCCCCGCGTCGTACGCACCCTGAGCAACCCCGACCGTGACCTCGTCAGGGCTGCTGACCTGGGTGGCGCCGTTGCGCTTCAGGTCTTCGTAGAACTGGATTCCGAACCCGGGCGACCGGGCGAAGTAACCGAGGGTTCCGAGAGCCGATGCCGCGAAGGCCGGGTCGGGTATCGCCACGGAGTAGTCGGCGCTTGCCAGGTCCTGCCATGAGGCCGGAGGAGCCACGTCCTCGTTGTTGACGGAGACCATGTAGAGGAGATGCGCGCCGACGTAGTCGTCGGTGCGGAACTCCTCCGGGATGGCCGCGGCGTCGTCGGGCACCCAGCCGCCGACCAGGTCCTGGTCGACGTAGCCCTGCATCGTCAGCGGATCGCACCCCCAGATGACATCGGCGCGCAGTCCGCCGGAGCGCTCGTCACTGGCAACCCGTGCGTTCAGCTCGCCGGTCGGAGCACGGAAGAGCTCGACCGTGACGTCTGGGTTCTTCTCCTCGAACGCATCGATGATCGGCTGGATGGTCTCGTCGTTCACGCAGGTGTACAGGGTGATGGCCTCGGAGGAAGATGCGGTCCCGCCATCGTCGTCGTCCCCTCCGCAGCTTGCGAGCAGGAGCGTCGCGAGGATCGTGAGACCGGCTGAGAAGAGAGTGCGAGACCTGGTGGGAGAACTGGGCGACGCCCCCGAGAGGCTCGTTACGTGAGCGCTCATCCTCGCAGGATACGCATGGATATGGGGGGCGGCTACCGATCCCGGGAGTGGTCAAGATCGTGCCCGGGCGAGGTCCTGACACGAAACCCTCAGTGGCGGTCCCCTTTCCCCGGGTTTGCCCAGTGGTCCCAGAGCCCGGCCGCGACGTACCGTTGAAAAGTCATCGACTTCTCAGGGGAGGAGTCAGCCACGAGCACGAGTCGCCGGTTCGCGCGTGACGTGCTTGCGCAGCGCGTCGTGTTCGGCGCGGGCCGGATCGACGATCTCCCGTCCGAGCTGGACGCCAGGGGGTCGCGGCGGGCGTTCCTGGTCGCGACCGGCTCGGCGAAACCGGTCGCCGACCACCTGGCCCGGCTGCTCGGCGGACGGCTGGTGGGGCGGGTTCACGAGGTCGTCCAGCACGTGCCCGTGGCCTCGGTCGAAGCCTGTCTCGCACGCGTCATCGGCGCGGACGCGGACGCCCTCGTGGCGGTGGGCGGCGGCTCCGCCATCGGGCTGGGCAAGGCCGTGGCGGTGCAGACCGGACTTCCCGTGTTCGCCGTACCGACGACGTACTCCGGCTCCGAGGCGACTCCGATCTACGGCGTCACCGACCGGCACAAGAAGACCGCCCGGGACCCGCGTGCCCTGCCCGTGGTCGTGGTGTACGACGCACGCCTGACCCTCAGCCTTCCCAGGCGGGCCACCGCGACGTCGGGGCTGAACGCGATGGCGCACGCCGTGGAGGCCCTCTACGCACCGGGGGCGGACCCGGTCACCAGCCTGCTCGCCGAGGAAGCCATCCGGGTCCTCGCCCGGTCGCTGCCCGTCGCGGCCGAGGCACCGCACGACCTCCCCGCGCGGGAGGACGCGTTGTACGGCGCGTACCTCGCCGGCTCGGCCCTGGCCATGGCCGGCACGGCGCTTCACCACGCCTTGTGCCACGTGATCGGCGGCACCTACGGGCTGGAACACGGCGACCTGCACGCCGTACTCCTCCCCTACACCGCTGCCTACAACGCGGCGGCGGCCCCGGACGCCCTGGAACGGGTCGCCGCCGCGCTGCGTACGTCGGAGCCGGGTACGACGGAGGCCCCGGCCGGCCTGCACCGGCTGGCACGGCGGCTCGCCGCTCCCACCGACCTGGCCTCACTGGGCCTGCCGGAAGCCGCGCTCGACGACATCGCCGAACGGACCGCGGTCGCCGTCGGCCACCGCAACCCACGCACCGTCGACATGCCGTCCCTGCGGCGCATGCTCGGCGACGCCCACGCCGGGCGACCACCCGGCACCGACCTGACAACAGCCCTGCGAACCGGAGGAGATCCGACATGGGCAACTGGAACGCCATGACCTACGAAGGCAAGGGCACGATCCTGGCGGTCGTGCGCAACCAGGCCGAGCAGTTCTTCGCGATGGTGGACGACGACGACGTGTGGGAGGCGCCGACCGGCGCCGGACACTGGCAGGTGCGCGACGTCGTCGGCCACATCGTCGACACGACCGAGGGCTACTTCGTCGCGTTCGACGCCGCGCGCAGCCTCGGGGAGACGCCCGCGGCGCACGGACTGCCGGCGATGGCCGCCCTCGCGGACGAGCGCGCACAGGCCCTGCGCAGCGAGCCCCGCACCGCGCTCGTCGAGCGGCTGCACACCGACTTCGACAAGATGATGGAGATCTTCGACGCCCTCACCGCCGAGGACTGGACGAACCTGACGGTCACCCACTTCTACATGGGGCCGCTGCCGGCCTTCTTCTACCCGGCCTTCCAGCTCATGGACTACGGCGTGCACTCCTGGGACGTCCGGCAGGGCACGGGGCGTTCGCACGGGCTGGCGGGCGAGGTCGCCGACCTGCTCACGCCGTTCATGTTCGTGCTCTGGAAGTACACCGTCACCGGCGGCGACCCGGTCCCGTGTGACATCGGGATCCGGATCACGAGCGGGCCGAACGCGGGCGACACGAGGATCAGCATCCGCCCGGAGGGCATGGACTACGCGCCCGGCGACGTGTCCGACCTACCGGCGGTCATCGAGTTCGACCCCGGCTCGTTCGTGCTCACGGCTTTCGGGCGCGGCAACGCCGGGACCGTCCGCGGCGACATGGCCGTGGCCGACAGGTACCTCAACAGCTTCTTCCGGATCTGAGGTGCGGTGATGACACAGCTCGACCTGGACCGGATCGAACACGAGAGGGAGCGGATCCGGGCGACGTACCTCCGCCCCTCCGAACGGCGCCCGGGCTCGTCCGCGCGCGGTCTGCACCACTGCGCGCTGCTGTGCGCCGACGTCGAGCGCACGGTGCGCTTCTACCAGGAGGTGCTCGAGTTCCCGTTGACGGAGATCTTCGAGAACCGCGACTACCAGGGGTCGAACCACTTCTTCTTCGACATCGGGAACGGCAACCTGCTGGCCTTCTTCGACCTGCCGGGGCTGGACCTGGGCCCGTACGCCGAGGTGCTCGGGGGCCTGCACCATCTCGCGATCTCGGTGGAGCCGGAGAGGTGGGAACGGCTCAAGCAGAACCTGACGGACGCGGGGGTCGACTACCAGAGCGAGAGCGGCACGTCGGTGTACTTCCGGGACCCCGACGGCGCGCGTCTCGAGCTCATCGCCGACCCGCTCGGGGAGATGTACGGCACCACCGTGCTCTGACCCAGGCAGGGTGCACGGGGTCACTCTGCGCCCGGTAGCTCCACGCTCTCCTGGATCTGCCGGGCCGCGAGCCACATCTCGAACCGACCGGCGCCGGTGTCGAGGTACTCACGCAGCTTGGGCTCGAAGACCGCGACGTCGTGTCGCAGCCCGAACATCTGGTACTCCAGCAAGCGCTCCCGGTCGCACGTGTGTGCGTCCTCGGCCGTCCGTTCGACCGACTCCCCGCACTCGGCACAGGGGAGAAATCGAGACCAAAACAAGATTCCTGAACCTCCGTCGCATATGACGTGGTCGTCATCTTGCCCACCGCTGCAGGGGCCTAAACGGCCTATTGCCGCAGGTCAGGACCGCGAAATACGTTGAGTGAGCGGGGCGCAGGTGCCAGAGCGGAGGCTCCTATGGCAGACAACGCAAACCTCGCACGCAGTCTCTACGAGGCCTGGAACGAGAGGAACTTCGACCTGGCCACCGAGGCCATGGCGCCCGACGGCCAGATCATCGACATGGGCAGCGGCCAGACCTGGTCCGGCCCCGATGGCGCGAGACAGTACAACCAGATGTGGGCCAACGCGGTCCCCGATGGCCGGATCACCATCGACCGCGTCGTCAGCGCCGGGGACACGGTTGTCGTCGAGTACACCGGGCAGGGCACCCACACCGGCACCCTGGAGACCCCCATGGGTCCGATTCCCGCGACTGGACGCTCGATCACCCAGCACCTCTGCGATGTCAACGAGTTCAGCAACGGCAAGCTCAAGGTGCAGCGGACCTACCTCGACAGCGGCTCACTGATGGTCCAGCTCGGGCTCACCGAGCAGGCCGCGACGACCAAGCAGTAGACAACCCGAGAACCAGCGGCACCTGCGCCCTGCAACCACATCGCCAGCCTCGACATGTCGGCGTCATCCCCGAAGCAACCCCGTCGAGCGCCGTGCGGTGCGAGACTCGGGCCGTGACTACTCGCCGCTCCACCCCGTCACCGCTGCGACGTGCGCTTCCGTGGGTCATCGGCTTCGGGGCCTTCCAGCTGACGCTCAGAGTCGGGGGTCTGCTGCTCGCCCGGCGCTTCGATACGGGGGACGCTTCCTCGTCCGAGCTGCGGCGCGTCCGGACGCTCGGCTCGGCCTTCGTGGAGTCAGAGTCGAAGGCCCTGATGCACCTGCAGTTCGAGCTCGTGTTCGCGGGCCTGGACCTCGACCTGACGCAGGCCCAGCCCGCACCGGGCGGGATCGACCTCGAGCTGAACTGCGCCTTCGCCGGGGCCAACGTCCGGGTCCCCGCCGACTGGCGGATCGCCTGGGACAGCCGCGGGCCCGGAGGTATCGACGCGAGGCGTCCAGGAGCAGCCGTAGACGCCGAGGACCCGGCCTCGGCCGACCTCAGGGTCCACCTCCGCGCTCTGTTCGGAGGCGCCGCGGTCCGGTCCTAGGCCGTTCCGGACGACCCAGGTTGTGTCTGGAAAAGGTGCGGCGGAAGCGGGCGTGGCATCCGCGCCCGACTCGTCAAGACCGGGGAGTGAGAGCGCAGCGTGCTGCGCCGAGCGAGCCGGGCGCAGCCGATCGGGATGCGGGGCCGCGAACGCCGCCGCAGATTTGACAGACACGACCTAGTCGACGACGTCCCGGTCGATGACCGTGTGCTCGACGGTCTGCGGGGGCTTGGTCGGGTCGATGGTGTTGTCGACACGGGTGACGACCCGCTCGCGTCGCGTGCCGCGACGGGCGTGCGCGATGACCGCGGCTCCCGCGATCATGAGGATGACGCCGACGACATCGAGGTCGACGTTGGGCACCCCGTCCTGCACACCGAAGGTGAGGATTGCTCCGACGACCACGAGGAAGATTCCCGCTCCCACGACGTACCACCTTCCGGTTCAGGGCAGCGACTGACGGCCCTGTCTTTACCCAGACCTGACGATCCCACACCACGTCACCTCCCGACGCAAGGCGATGTAGCGACGCCTCAACGGAGTCACCAGGGGTGTAGCAGTCCGCCCTCGCCGAGAAGCCCGGTGGTGGACGTGACGTCGTACTTCTCAGCGGCCTCCTCGAGCAGCGGTCGCGTGGCCAGGATCTCGTCGAGGTGGAGCGTGTTCCGGATCCGGACCAGACGCAGGCTGCTGAGGTCGGCGACGTCGGACGTCAGGACCGCCGCTGTGACGGCGTCGACGTCGTCCGCCATGACGATCGGGATCTGAGCGCGCTGCACGCCCTGCGACCCGGCGGTGAGCGTGTTGGCGTACGTCGCCCTCGGGTCGAACCCCTCGAGGGCTCGCTGGGGAATGAAGTCGGCCAACCCGATCCCCACCGCGTTGCCGTGCGACCCCGGGCTGACCTCGAGGCACACGATGTTCGTGATCCGGGGCCGGAGCAGCTCGGGCATGGAACGGACCATGCGGCGGCCGATCACGTTGGTGTCCATGCCGGTGCCGGAGTACTCCTTGCCCATCGAGTCGATGACGAGGACGTCGATCTCCTCGAACGGAAGTCTTGCCTCGTGGTCCTTGGCGAACCGCAGCAGCTCGGCCTCGCGCTCCCCGCCGATGTCGACCCGGTCGACGAACTCGACCGCGACGAGGCGCTTGTCCATCCCCTCGACCAGCGCCACCCCGCCGACCACCGGCAACCGGTCGCAGATGTGCTTCGCCGCGACCCGGATCCGGCGTTCGATCTGGGCGGGCCCGAGCCGGTGCAGCTCCTCGGCGCCGTGCTGCTTGCCGAAACCGATCGCGAGCATCTTCGCCAGCCCGGACTCGATCTCGCCGCTGAAGGACGTGTGGCTCTTCAGCCGGTTGACGAGGAGGATGTGGTCGGCCGACACGGCGTACTCGTCGAACGCCACCTCCACGTCGCCGGCCGTCCCGAGCGGCACCGTCCTCATCGTCGCCCGCACGGGGGCGTCGACCCTGGCCTCGGTGACACCGAGGCCCTCCAGCGTCTGACGCTGGCCCTCGGCGTCCGCCCCTCCGTGCGAGCCCATGGCGGGCACGACGAAGGGCTCTCCCCCACGCTCCCGGATCGCCCGGACCATGCCGGCGACGACGCTGGAGATGTCCCTGATGCCGCGACTGCCGACTCCGAGCGCGACCGAGTCGCCCGGCTGCACCGCGTCGAGGCGGTCCCGCAGAGCCCGGTACGAGCTCTCGGCGGGGTCGAGCAGGGGCTCGCTCCCGGCGTCGCGACGCTTCAGCCGGTGCAGCTCGATGTCCGGCACGCGCCGGCCGAGGACGTCCTCGAGTCGTGGCGCATCGAGCCGGGGCGCCTCGAAGTCAGGCATGTGCCTTCGTGTTCCTGCTCACCCACAGGAGGCTAACCGAGCACTCGCGTCGGCGGGCCAGGAAGACGAAGACGGGCCCCCGGCCGGGCATCTGCCGGCCGGGGGCCCGTCGTGCACTCGGGCGAAGCCCCTGCTGCCCCAGGACGTACGCCGGGACAGCCGGATCTCACGCCACGAGGGCGGAGAGCCTCACGCCTTGCCGTTGGCGACGAGCTTCTTGAAGGCGCTCGCGGGCTTGAACCCAGGGACGCGAGTCGCGGCGATCTCCAGCGTCTCACCCGTCTGCGGGTTGCGGCCGGTGCGCGCCGCGCGGTCACGCCGCTCGAACGTGCCGAGGTCGGGAACGGTGACCCGGTCTCCCTCGGCAACGGCCTTGCTGGTCGCCTCGACCACGGCGTTCACGGCGCGGTCCGCGTCCGCGAGGGTCAGGCCGGCGGACTCTGCAACGGCCTCGACGAGCTCACGCTTGTTCATGTTGTCTCCTTCGCTGTGTGACGGTTGGTTGTTCCTGCGGCAGCGCCGGACGGGCCCGGTAAGGCCGTCGACGACGCGCTGACCGCGGCGATCACGTCCGCGTGCCGTGCCCAGGAACGGTAAGGCTATGCGCTGCGCGTGAGCGACTCGGCGCACGGGGGGACTCCCACCAACCCGGCGGATGCGGACAGAACCGGCGAAACCCCAGGTCAGGGGCCTTTTCGGGGCTCGCAAGTGTGTCTCTGTTGGCTATTGCGACCCCACCGCCAGCGTTGCAGACTGACGATCAGTCGGCCCCTCGTTCGGGGGTTCTGGGGTGCGACCCCAGGATCTCGCCCGAACGAGAGGGGCACCCCGTGCAGACACCCGCACCCGTCGACTACGCCAGAGCCACGAGCGTCGAGCACGCCCTCGAGCTGCTGGAACGGCTCGGGCCCGAGTCGAGACTGATCGCAGGCGGGCACAGCCTGCTTCCGATGATGCGGATCCGGCTCGCCCAGCCGGAGTGCGTCATCGACATCAACGACCTTGCCGACCTCGACTACATCCGGGTCGAGGGCGGTGACCTGTGCATCGGCGCGATGACCAGGCACGCGGCCGTGCTCGACTCCCCCGTCGTCGGGGAGCACTATGCGATCTTCCACGACGCCGAACGCAGGATCGCCGACCCGCCCGTGCGCAACCGCGGGACGGTCGGCGGCTCGTTCTGCCAGGGCGACCCCGCCGAGGACCTCGCTGCGGTCGGCTCCGCGCTGAAGGCCACCCTCGTCATCCGCTCCTCCCAGGGCACGCGCAGCGTGTCGGCACGGGAGTTCCACGCGGGCCCGTACATGACCGTCCTCGACGACGCCGAGATCCTCACCGAGGTCCGGGTGCCGATCCGGCCGGGCGCGACCAGCGCCTATGACAAGGTCAAGCGCCGTTCGGGCGACTGGGCGGCGGCCGCGGCAGGCGCCTACGTCGTGCTCCAGGACGGGGTGGTCGCAGACGTCGGCATCGGGCTGACGGCCGTCGGTGCACCGCACTTCTGCGCCGAGGACGCCGAGGCGTTCCTCGTCGGCAAGCCCCTGACCGAGGAGAACATCGCGGAGGCGGGGCGTCTCGCGGCCCAGGCCTGCACGCCGCGCGCCGACCAGCGCGGGCCTGTCGAGTACAAGCTGCACCTCGCCGACGAGCTGACCCGCCGCGTCCTGCGCCGGTCCGTCGAGCGCGCCGAAGGGAGGGCGTGACCATGAAGGTGACCATGAAGGTCAACGGCACCGAGGTGAGCGGCGAGGTCGAGCCGCGGCTGCTCCTCGTCCACTTCGTCCGGGACAACCTCGGGCTGACCGGCACGCACTGGGGATGCGACACCTCCCAGTGCGGCACCTGCGTGCTCTGGCTGGACGGGAAGCCCGTGAAGAGCTGCACGGTCCTGGCCGCCATGGCCGACGGCCACGAGGTACGCACGGTCGAGGGCCTGGAGGTCGACGGAGAGCTGGACCCGGTGCAGAAGGGGTTCATGGAGGAGCACGGGCTCCAGTGCGGCTTCTGCACGCCGGGGATGATGATGACCGCGCGCTGGCTGCTCGACAACGACCCCGACCCGGACGAGGCCACCATCCGCGAAGCGATCTCGGGGCAGCTGTGCCGCTGCACCGGCTACGAGAACATCGTCCGCGCCGTCCGCTGGGCCGCCGAGCACTCGGAGGCGGAACGGACGGCGCCGGCACCCACCGAGCAGGAGGTGCAGGCATGACCAGCCCAGCAACCGAACATGCAGCACCACCCACCACCAGCGCGGCAGGCAACCCGATCGGCTTCGGCAGGATGCTGCGCAAGGAGGACGCACGGTTCCTGCGCGGCCAGGGCCACTACCTCGACGACCTCACCATGCCCGGCATGCTGCACGCCGCGATCCTGCGCAGTCCGGTGGCGCACGCCAAGATCATGTCGATCGACGCATCACGCGCCGAGGCGCACCCGAAGGTGAAGGCCGTGATCATCGGCGCCACGCTCGAGTCGCTCGGCCTCGCCTGGATGCCGACGTTGAGCGCCGACGTGCAGGCCGTGCTCGCCACCGACAAGGTCCGCTTCCAGGGCCAGGAGGTGGCGATGGTCATCGCCGAGGACAAGTACTCCGCCCGCGACGCGCTCGAGCTGATCGACGTCGAGTACGACCTACTCCCTCCTGTCATCGACGCCCGCAAGGCACTGGACCCCGGCACGCCGGTGATCCGGGACGACGTCGAGGGGCGCACGGACAACCACATCTTCGACTGGGAGTCCGGCGACCAGGCGCGCACCGACGAGGTCTTCGCCAACGCCGACGTCGTGGTCAGCCAGGAGATGCTCTACCCCCGCGTGCACCCGGCGCCGATGGAGACCTGCGGCACGATCGCCAGCATGGACAAGGTCACCGGCCGGCTCACGGTCTGGTCGACCAACCAGGCGCCGCACGCGCACCGCACGGTCTACGCGCTGGTCGCGGGGATCCCCGAGCACAACATCCAGATCGTCTCCCCCGACATCGGCGGCGGCTTCGGCAACAAGGTCGGCATCTACCCCGGGTACGTCCTCGCGGTGGTCGGCTCGATCCTCACCGGCAAGCCGGTCAAGTGGGTGGAGGACCGCAGCGAGAACCTCATGTCCACCTCGTTCGCCCGCGACTACCACATGAAGGGCGAGATCGCGGCGACGCGCGACGGCAAGATCCTCGGGGTCCGGGTCGACGTGATAGCCGACCACGGGGCGTTCAACGGCACCGCCCAGCCGACGAAGTTCCCAGCCGGCTTCTTCCACATCTTCACCGGCAGCTACGACCTCGAGGCCGCGCACTGCAAGGTGACCGGCGTCTACACGAACAAGGCTCCCGGCGGCGTCGCCTACGCGTGCTCGTTCCGGATCACCGAGGCGGTCTACCTGGTCGAGCGCATGGTCGACCTCCTGGCGGACGAGCTCGGGGCCGACCCTGCCCAGCTGCGGATGCAGAACCTGCTGAGGCCCGAGCAGTTCCCCTACACCAGCAAGACCGGCTGGGAGTACGACTCCGGCGACTACCCGCGCGCGCTGAAGCTGGCGATGGAGATGGCCGGGTACGACGACCTGCGCCGCGAGCAGCAGGAGAAGCGGGAGCGCGGAGAGCTGATGGGCATCGGGGTCAGCTTCTTCACCGAGGGCGTCGGGGCAGGACCCCGCAAGCACATGGACATCCTCGGGCTCGGCATGGCCGACGGGTGCGAGCTGCGGGTGCACCCGACCGGCAAGGCGCAGCTGCGGCTCTCGGTGCAGACCCAGGGCCAGGGCCACGAGACGACGTTCGCGCAGATCGTGTCCCAGGAGCTCGGCCTGCCGCCGGAGGACATCGACGTCATCCACGGCGACACAAGCAACACGCCGTTCGGGCTGGGCACCTACGGGTCGCGGTCCACGCCGGTCTCCGGTGCGGCGGCCGCGGTCGTCGCCCAGCGGATCCGCGACAAGGCCCGGGTGATCACGGCGGCCGCGCTGGAGTGCAGCCCCGACGACCTGGAGTGGGAGCAGGGCCGCTGGTACGTGAAGGGCGACCCGACCCAGGGCAAGACCATCCAGGAGGTCGCGATGCTCGCGCACGGCACGCTCGAGCTGCCCGAGGGGGTCGAGGGGCATCTCGACGCGTCGGTGGTCTACGACCCACCGAACCTGACCTACCCCTTCGGCGCCTACATCTGCGTGGTCGACGTCGACCGTGGCACCGGGCAGGTGGTCGTACGCCGGTTCATCGCGGTCGACGACTGCGGGCCGAGGATCAACCCGATGATCGTCGAGGGCCAGGTCCACGGCGGTCTCGCCGACGGCGTGGGCATGGCGCTGATGCAGGTGATCGCGTTCGACGAGGACGGCAACTGCGTCGGCGGCTCCTTCATGGACTACCTGCTGCCGACCTCGCTGGAGTGCCCGAGCTGGGAGACGGGCCAGACGGTCACGCCGTCCCCGCACCACCCGCAGGGCCTGAAGGGCATCGGCGAGTCTGCGACCGTCGGGTCGCCGGCCGCGGTCGTGAACGCGGTGATCGACGCGCTCGAGCCGTTCGGGGTGCGGCACGCGGACATGCCTCTGACGCCCGCCAACGTGTGGATGGCGATGCAGGGCAAGCCGATGCGGACAGACCTGGCGGTGCAGTGAGCAGACCTGACGTTGCGCAGCGGGTGGCCGACCTGCGGGCCGAGCGGGTGCCGTTCGTGCACGCGACGGTCGTGCTCGCCGACCGGCCGACGTCGGCCAAGCCCGGCGACGAGGCGATCGTGTTCGCCGACGGGACCCTCGAGGGGTTCGTCGGCGGCACGTGCGCCGAGTCGACCGTCCGGGCGCAGAGCCTGACCCTGCTCGACTCCGGCGACCCGCTGCTGCTGCGGATCACCCCGACGCCCGAGGACGAGCAACCGTCCGGGTCCGGGTCCGACCGGCTGACGGTGCACAACCCCTGCCTGTCCGGCGGGACGCTGGAGATCTTCCTCGAGCCCGTCGTACCGGCGCCTCTGCTCGTGGTCCACGGGGACAGTCCGATCGCCGGCGCTCTCGTGGCGCTGGGCGAACGTCTCGGCTACCAGGTGTCCGCGGGGACCGCGAGCGAGTCGTCCGGCGCGGCCGCGACGGTGTGCGCCTCCCACGGGCGTGACGAGGAAGAGGTCCTGACCGCGGCGCTCCACGCCGGGGTGGCGTACGTCGGACTGGTGGCCAGCCGCAAACGGGGCGAGAGCGTCGTCGCGTCGCTCGACGTGGACGAGGCCGCACGCGCACGGGTCCACACGCCTGCGGGGCTCGACATCGGTGCACGCACGCCGGAAGAGGTGGCCCTGTCGATCCTCGCGGAGATCGTGGCGGAGCGCCGTCGTACGTCGGGCCGTCCCGTCGAGGGGCACTCCGTCGAGGGGCATCAGGCCGGGGAGGCGACCACGACCGGGCGTCCGGGCACGGCGGTCGACCCGGTGTGCGGGATGACGGTCGCGACCGTGGAGACGTCGCTGCACCTGGACCACGAAGGCGTGCGCTACTGGTTCTGCGGGACGGGCTGCCTGCGCGCGTTCGCGGCCGACCCGGGCGGGTACATCACCTCGTGACCCCGTCCGAGCCCGCGGAAGATCGGGGCATGGACCTGGCGAGCCTGGTCCCCGACATCGCGACGCTGCGCAAGGGGCTCGAGGACACCGGCTACCTCACCGACGAGGGGCTCGCGACCGCGCTGTTCTGTGCGGTGCGTCTGCCCCAGCCGATCCTGCTCGAAGGCGAGGCCGGCGTCGGCAAGACCGAGGCCGCCAAGTCGCTGGCACGGCTGCTCGGCACACCGCTGATCCGGCTGCAGTGCTACGACGGGATCGAGGCAGCGGAGGCGTTGTACGAGTGGAACTACCCGCGACAGCTGCTGGCGATCCGGGTGGCCGAGGCCGAGGGCACCCACCTGCGGGAGGCGGACCTGTTCGGCCCCGACTACCTCGTCGAGCGGCCCCTGCTCCAAGCGGTGCGTCATCCGGGGCCGCTCCCCGCCGTACTCCTGATCGACGAGGTCGACCGGGCTGACGAGGAGTTCGAGGCGTTCCTGTTCGAGCTGCTCGCGGAGGCGTCCATCACGATCCCCGAGATCGGGACGATCGCGGCGACCGTCCCTCCTCTGGCGGTGCTGACGTCGAACCGGACGCGCGACCTGCACGACGCGCTGAAGCGGCGGTGTCTCTACCACTGGATCGACTACCCCGACGTGGCTCGGGCGGCGGAGATCATCCGGCTGCACGTGCCGTCGGCGGCCGAGGAGCTCACCGTCGGCGTGGCCGGTGCGGTGCAGAGGCTGCGCAGCCTCGACCTGCAGAAGCCGCCGGGGGTCGCCGAGGCGATCGACTGGGTCGGAGCCCTGTCCCTGCTCGGGGTGTCCCGCCTGGACGGCGACGTCGTGGGCGGCACGCTGGGCTCGGCGCTGAAGTACCGCGAGGACCTCGACGTGGCCGCCGACCGCGGCACGGCGTGGGTGGCCGGCGGTGACTGAGCGGCTCTCCCCCGGGCACGCACCCGGCCTCGCGCCCGACCTGGCCACCGTGGCAGCCGCGTTCGGCAGCCTGCTCCGCGATGCCGGGGTTCCCGCCAGCCCGGAACGGTCGGCCCGCTTCGCATCGACGGTCGGGATCGCCCGTCCCGCGACGGTGCACGAGCTCTACTGGCTGGCACGGGTGACTCTCGTCGACCAGCACGACCAGCTCGACGCCTTCGACCGCGTGTTCCGGCAGGTCTTCGGAGGGATGGCCGACGTCGCCGGGGACCGTGGTGACACGGCGGCTCCACCGCTCCCGCCGCAGGTGCGCCCCGGTCCGCGGGTCCGTCCGCGGGGGGATGCCCGGGGAGGAGAGTCCGACGTACCCACCCCTGCGTCGGCGGTTGGCGAACCTCGCGACCGGGACGACGACGGCGGCCGGGTGCTGATGACGGCGAGCGTCGAGGAACGCCTGCGGCACAAGGACTTCGCGGACTACACGCCCGAGGAGCTGGCCACGTTGCGCCGGCTCGCCGACGAGCTCCGTGTCGTGGCCCCGCGGCGGCGGGCGCGGCGGACCGTCGGTGCGGCGAGCGGCCGGCGGCTCGACCTCCGCCGGACGTTGCGGCACTCCCACCGCACCGGCGGCGACCCGGTACGCCGGGAGTACCGCCGGCGCCGCACGCAACCCCGCCGGGTCGTCCTGGTCGCGGACGTGTCGGGGTCGATGGAGTCCTACTCACGGGTGTACCTGCAGCTGCTGCAGGGCGCGGTCCGAGGCGCGGGAGCCGAGGCCTTCGTCATGGCCACACGTCTCACCCGGGTCTCACGGGCCCTGGCGACGGGGCACCCGGATGTCGCGCTGGCCAAGGCCGCGGACGCCGCCCCCGACTGGTCCGGCGGCACCCGCATCGGCGTGGCGCTCAAGACCTTCATCGACGACTACGGCAGGCGCGGCATGGCACGTGGGGCGGTGGTGGTGATCGTCTCCGACGGCTGGGAGCGGGCAGACCCGGCCCTGCTCGGCGAGCAGATGGCCCGGCTGCGTCGGCTCGCCCACCGCGTCGTCTGGGTGAACCCGCGCTCGGCCGCCGAGCGATACGAGCCGCTGGTGGGCGGGATGGCCGCGGCCCTCCCCCACGTCGACGTTCTCGTGTCCGGGCACTCGCTCGACGCGCTCGACGACGTACTCATGGCCATCCGCGGCACCGCGGACGCCTGAGCGAAACCGTCGACCAGGCGCGGACCGGAAGCACGCAAAAGCACCCGGATCGGCCGCGGACATTTGCCATAAATCGGCTATTGACACCGGATGAGCTCAAGTCGAATGTTACCTGCATCACATTCATTTCTTCGAGGGGAACAAAGAATGAAACTTCTTGCCGGTCTCTCAGCTGCCGTCCTCGTAGCCGTCCTGACTCCGTCCTCCGCGCAGGCGAGCCACTCCTGGGGGAACTACCACTGGGCCCGCACCAGCAACCCGTTCACGTTGAAGCTGGGTGACAACCTGAGCTCGAACTGGGACAGCTACCTGGGGACCACGTCGTCTGACTGGAGCAAGTCGACGGTCCTCGACACCACCATCGTCGCCGGCTCCACCAGCCCGAGAACGTGCAAGGCGACGGCGGGTCGCGTCGAGGTGTGCAACGCCACCTACGGCAACAACGGCTGGCTGGGCATCGCGTCCATCTCGGTCACCGGCGGGGTCCACATCACCCAGGGCACGGTGAAGCTGAACGACACCTACTTCAACACCGCGACCTACAACACGCCGGCGTGGCGCAACCTGGTCACGTGCCAGGAGGTGGGGCACACGTTCGGCCTCGACCACCAGGACGAGGTCTTCGACAACCCCAACCTGGGGACGTGCATGGACTACACGAACAACCCCAGCACCAACCAGCACCCGAACCAGCACGACTACGACCAGCTTGCGTCGATCTACAGCCACCTCGACAGCACCACGACGGTCGGGATGGCAGCGCCGAGCCGGCAGCCGCAGGTCGGGAACGACCCGAGCAGCTGGGGCAAGCACGTCGAGGGCTCGCGCGCGGAGGGTCACTCGACCTACGTGCGCGACTTCGGCAACGGCAAGTCCGTGGTGACCTTCGTGACCTGGGCCTGACCGCCCGGGACCTGACCTGAACAACGACTGAACCGCACCCCGGCGGAGCCGGTGGGCTCGTCGCACCGCGAGCCCACCGGATGCCTCCGGGGTGCGGACGTTCCACCAGAACGTCAGGGAGCGTTGACAGTCACCACGGGAGTGTCGAAGGGTCGAAGGTGACCGTGCAGCGAGGAGGACACATGACCTTTCGAGACGAACCGCCGTTCCGAGCCGACCATGTCGGCAGCCTCCTGCGTCCCCAGGAGCTGCTCGCCGCGAGGCAGCAGCACGCCTCCGGCGAGCTGACGGCGGACGCCCTGCGGGAGGTGGAGGACCGTTCCATCCGCGACGTCATCCGGTTGCAGGAAGAGGCGGGTCTGCAGACCGCGACGGACGGCGAGTTCCGTCGTACGTCGTGGCACATGGACTTCATCTACCAGCTCGACGGCGTCGACAAGACCGACCAGAAGCTGCAGGTCCACTTCCACAACGAGCAGGGCGACCTCGACTTCGAGACCCCCGCGCTGAGCGTCCACGACCGGGTCCGGCTTGCCGACACGATCTTCGCCGACGCGTTCGGCTTCCTGCGCGCAAACGTCCCGTCCGCGATGACGCCCAAGCTGACCATCCCCTCGCCGAGCATGGTCCACTACCGCGGGGGCAGGGCGGCGATCGACAGGGAGGTCTACCCCGACCTCGAGCCGTTCTGGTCCGACCTCGTCGCCGCCTACGCCGAGGAGGTACGCCGGCTCGGCGAGCTCGGCTGCACCTACCTCCAGCTCGACGACACCAGCCTGGCGTACCTCAACGACCCCAAGCAGCGGGCGATGATCGCCGAGCAGGGCGCGGACGCCGAGCACCAGCACGAGCAGTACATCCGGAACATCAACGCCGCGATCGAGAACCGTCCCGACACCATGCGCGTCACCACCCACATGTGCCGCGGGAACTACCGCTCGTCGTGGGCTGCGGAGGGTGGCTACGACTTCGTGGCCGAGGCCCTGTTCTCGACCCTCGACGTCGACGGCTTCTTCCTGGAGTACGACGACGAGCGGTCCGGCGGGTTCGAGCCGCTGCGCTTCGTCCCACAGGGAAAGCAGGTCGTGCTCGGCCTGGTCACCACCAAGAGGGGCGCTTTGGAGGACAAGGACACGCTCAAGAGGCGGATCGACGAGGCGAGCAAGTACGTCCCGCTCGAACAGCTGTGCCTGTCACCGCAGTGTGGCTTCTCCTCCACGGTCGAGGGCAACGTGCTGACCCTGGACGAGGAGCTCGCCAAGCTCCGGCTGATCGTCGAGACTGCGCGCGAGGTCTGGGGCTGAGGCCAACCCACGACCCTGTCGAGCCGCTCCGACGCAGCCACGCCGCGTCGTTTGGCACGATCCGCAGATTCTGACCAGCCGAGGCATGCGGTTCGTGCCGAGCGCGCATCGATGGCCGTCGGACCAGCCCCGGCAATCCGGACACAGGCGCACACCGTTAGGCCGATCGACCTGTCCACGAGGCGGTACCGTGGGAGATGTGCGCGGTGACCGGGTGGAGGTCGTCATCGATGCGGGCGGACAGGTCCGCACGTACGAGGTCGTGGCCACCCGTGCCGGGCGCCGGGTCGAGATCAACACCTCACGCGGAGTCGTGGAGGTCACGGAGGTGACCCGCGGCGGCACGCCGGTCCGCACGGCCCGGTTCATGGCGAACCGCATCCTGGCCCTGGTCGAGCACCCGCCACCCCTCCGAACATCGCCCAGGACGTCATGCCCGCGGCGGACACCCGCTCAGCCTGACCACCCGGCAGGCCCGCCTTCGCGGGTCGGGGTTTCCCCAAGGTATGCAGGTGAACCGTCACTTCCCATGGCGTGCTCGCCGTGGGAAGTGCAGGCTCGGCGACATACCTTGGGGAAACCCGGACGGAGCCGTACGGCGGTCAGCGCCGGCCGACGAAGTCAGCGACGGCCCGGCCCAGCGGCTCTCCGGCATCCTCCTGCAGGAAGTGTCCAGCGCCCTCGATGACGGGATGCTCCAGGCCCTGCGCGCCGTGCACGATCTTGCGGAACACCGGCGCCATCGGCCCGGTGATCGGGTCCCCGTCGCTGAACGCCACGAGGAACGGCATCTCCACCGTGGTCAGCACGTCCCAGGCCGCGCGGTTCGCCGCGGCGGCCGGGTCGTCCGGCGAGGTGGGCACGAGCGTCGGCATGGCGCGCGGCCCCGCCTTGAAGCTCTCGTCCGGGAAAGGCGCGTCGTACGCCGCCCGCACCTCGTCTGACAACGGCTGGAGGCAGCCGGCCTGCACGCTTCGGCCGATGTCCAGCGTCTCGGCGCTCTCGATCGCCCGGCGGAACATCCACCACAGCTCCGGCATCTCGAAGTCACCTGTGGGGAGTCCGGTGTTGGCGGCGACGATGCGTGCGAAGCGGTCGGGGTGCTCGGCCGCGAGGCGCAGGCCGATGAGACCGCCCCAGTCCTGCCCGACGACCGTGACCTCACGCAGGTCGAGCACGTCGAAGGCCAGGGCGCGGACCCACTCCACGTGCCGGGCGTAGGTGTGGTCGCCGACCTGCGTCGGTTTGTCCGACCTGCCGAAGCCGACGAGGTCGGGTACGACGCTCCGGATGCCCGCGTCTGCCAGGACGGGCATCACGTGCCGGTAGAGGAACGACCAGGTCGGCTCGCCGTGCAGCAGCAGCGCCACGGGACCGTCGGAGGGCCCGGACTCGACGTACGCCATCCGGAGCTGTCCCCCGTCGCCGTCGGGGACGTCGGCGTACCTCGGTGCGTAGGAAAAGTCGGGGAGATGGTGGAAACGGCCCTCGGGTGTCCTCAGCACGTCCATGCGACCACAGTGTTCCACGCCTCGGACGGGGCCTACGCCTGGAGACAGATGCATGGACTGCCGGCCCCCGCCGTGCGACCGTGGAGTGGAAGTCCCTGTCGGGAGGTGCAGCACGGTGGAACAGACTGACCAGACGGTCCCCGCAACGGAGTCCTGCCCCGACTGCCACGCGCTCGTGACCGACCTCGAAGCCCACAAGCTCTGGCACAGGCGCGTCGTCGCGGACATCGCGACCGCGGTCGAGAAGGAGAGCGAGCGCAGGGCCGCCGCCAGCTAGTCACACGGCCGACCTGCGCGCTCGGCGCGTTCAACGTCGACGAGGCGCCGCACGCCCTCGGGTTGGTCAGCTGCAGCCACCACGCCCCACCACCCGGAGGACGAACATGAGCACCGAACACACCGCTGACGCGGCCCCCGACACGGTCGTCCTGATCCACGGGCTCTGGATGACGCCCCGTAGCTGGGAGCACTGGGTGCCGTACTACGAGGCCCGCGGCTTTCGCGTCCTCACACCGGGCTACCCCGGCTTCGAGATCGAGGTCGAAGGCCTGCGTGAGCACCCGGAGGCCATCGCCGGGCTGACGGTCCCCGAGACCGTTGCGCACCTTGCTTCGGCGATCGGCGAGCTGGACCGGCCGCCGATCATCATGGGGCACTCGTTCGGCGGAACCCTGACGCAGCTGTTGGTCGCCAAGGGCCTCGGCGCGGCTGCGGTGGTCATCGACTCGGCCCCCACCGAGGGAGTGCGGGTCAACCCGCCGTCGCAGATCAGGTCGCTCTTCCCGATCCTGAGCAACCCGGGCAACCGGCACAAGGCCGTCGGTTTCACAGCGGAGCAGTTCCACTACGCGTTCGCGAACACGCTGGACCGGGAGGACTCCGACAAGGTCTACGAGCGCTACCACATCGCCGCGCCCGGCAACTGGGTCTGGGCCTACGGCCTGATCGCCAACTTCAAGCCAGGTCATCAGGAGACGTGGGTGAACTACGCCCGCAAGGACCGCGCTCCGCTCCTGTTCATCGCGGGCGGTGCCGACCACCTGATGCCGCCGTCGGTGAACCGGTCGAACGCCGACAAGTACGACAGCTCGCCGGCGAAGACGGACTTCCACGAGTTCCCGGGTCGCTCGCACTTCACGGCCGGAGAGCCCGGCTGGGAGGCGGTGGCGGACTACGCGCTGGACTGGGCGACCGCCAACGCCAGGGCGGCGTAGCGGCCGAGGTCGGACCCGTCGTGACGTCTGCCGGCGTGCCCGATCACCGGCACCGTTCAGGCGAGGCCTCCGCGTACGACGGGCAGCCCGGCCGGCGCCCCGTCGGTGACGAGCCGGACGACCGCTTCCATGTCGAGGTGCTCCTCGACCGCGTCGGCGAGGGCGTCGATCCGTCCTTCGCGGACGGTGCTGAAGTCCGTCGTACCCACCTCGAAAGCGTCCCTGCCGAGCATCCCGGCCACCTCCTTGAGCCAGGCGCGCCGGAGCTCGTCGCCCTCCAGGCTGCCATGCCACATGGTGCCGAACACCGCACCGGAGCGCGCGCCGCCGAGGAACTCCTCGTCGGCTCCGACCGAGATGCGTCCGTGGTGGATCTCGTACCCGGAGGCCAGGACGCCGAGCGCCTTTCCTGTCGGGAGCCGCAGCACCTTGTCAGGGCCGAACGTCGTGTGCACGTCGAGCAGGCCGAGCCCCTCCGCTGTCACGCCCGCTGCACCCTCGACCCCGACCGGGTCCTCGATGGTCCGGCCGAGCATCTGGAACCCTCCGCAGATGCCGAGCAGCGCACCTCCACGGGACGCGTGGGCGACCACGGCGTCGGCAAGGCCTCGTTCTCGGAGCCAGCGCAGGTCCGCGAGGGTCGACCTGGTTCCCGGGAGGACCACCACGTCGGCCGTGGCGAGAGCCCGCGGGGTATCAGCGAACGTGACGTCGACGTTCGGTTCGAGGCAGAGCGCGTCGACGTCGGTGAAGTTGCTGATCCGGGGCAGCACCACGACCGCCACGCTGAGCCGGTCGGCCTGTCCGCTCGGTTCGGAACGCGGCCGGTCCGACAGGGACAGCGAGTCCTCGGAGTCGAGCCAGAGGTCTCGCTGCCACGGAAGCACCCCGAGCACCCGGCGGCCGGTCAGGTCCTCCAGGGTCCGCAGGCCCGGGCGGAGGAGGCCGACGTCGCCACGGAACTTGTTGACCACGAACCCCGCGACCAGCGCCTGGTCCGCCTCCTCGAGGAGCGCGAGGGTGCCGTACATCGCGGCGAACACCCCGCCGCGGTCGATGTCCCCGACGACCACCGTGGGCATGTCTGCGTGCCGGGCGAGCCCCATGTTGACGTAGTCGCGCCGCCGGAGGTTGATCTCGGCGGGGCTGCCGGCCCCCTCGCACACCACCACGTCGAACCTCCCGGAGAGGTCGTCGAATGCGGCGAAGGCGGCTCGGGCGAGCTCGGTGCGGCCAGTCGCGAACTCGCCCGACTCGAGGCGTCCGTGCGGCCTCCCCATCACCACGACGTGGCTGCTGTGGTCACTGCCCGGCTTGAGCAGCACGGGGTTCATCGCGGCCTCGGGCTCCGCTCGCGCGGCCAGGGCCTGGACCCACTGCGCCCGGCCGATCTCGGCCCCGTCGGCGGTGACCATCGAGTTGTTCGACATGTTCTGCGCCTTGAAGGGCGCGACCGCGAACCCGCGCCGGGCGAGCGCGCGGCACAGCGCCGTGGTGACGACGCTCTTGCCGGCGTCCGACGTCGTTCCCGCGACGAGCAGGGCACCCGTCATGGCGCCGTCCACGGTCGCGTGTCGAGCGCTGCGGACCGCTCAGGGCAGCGCTGGCGGAGGGCGTCGTACAGGTCGCTCGAAGGCATGAGGGCTCCCGCGGGTCAGGGCGCCTTGGAGCCTAGGGCACTGCCCTACATGCACCCACGACCGCCTTGTTCCGGCGACGTGAACATCGAGGCCAGGTGTACCTCCAGTCCAGCAAGACCTCCGGTATCGGGTCGCACTAACCGAATGGTTTGGTGTAAGTAGTTACCAGCTCGACATTTGTTGTCCTCTCGACGGCAGAGGTCGGGCTGACGCTGCCCTGCCCTGCGGAGCCGCAGTCATGTTCGTCTCGGAACAGAAAGTCGGTCATGTCCTTTCGCGCCCGCACGTCGACCACCCTTGCCGCCTGCGCGGTCCTCACCACAGGCCTGCTCGCACCGGCCTCCTTCGCCTCGCCCCCACTGGACGTCGAACCGTCAGGAGCCACGCCGTCAGCGGGCACCTCGCCGACGGCGCCCGCCGCCACACCCGAGGTGCGCGCGATCGACATCCCCGCCGCTGCGACATCCTCGTCCCGAGCACCTGTCGTGGTCGCCGACACCGGGCGGCGAGCGGTCGACGACTTCGCGATGGTGGGCGTGACCTGGGCGGCCGGCCCGGAGCACCCCGATCTCGACGTGCAGGTGCGCGTCCGCAGTGACAGCGCATGGACGGAGTGGCAGCACCTGGAGGCCCATGAGGGGGACGGCACGCGTACCAGCACCGACCCGCTGTGGGTCCGTGACGCCGACGGCGTGCAGGCCCGGGTCGTCTCGAGTGATCCCGCTCCGGCTGACCTCGAGGTCGCACTCGTCGACCCGACCCTCCCCACCGCAACGTCGACCACGTCGACCACCACGTCCACGGGCACGGTGGCCCAGCCGCCCGTGGTGACGCGCGCGGCGTGGGGCGCCGACGAGTCGCTCACCTCGACCTGTGATGCGGGCACCTACGGCTCCACGGTCCGGGCGGCTTTCGTGCACCACACCGTTCACACCGTCGACGGCAGCAACGACTACACGGCCGAGGAGTCCCCGTCGATCGTGAACGCCATCTACGCGTACCAGACGCAGACCGAAAGCTACTGCGACATCGCCTACAACTTCCTCGTCGACCGGTTCGGCACCGTGTTCGAGGGTCGGCGCGGTGGTCCGGAGCTACCGGTGATCGGCGGCCACACCTTCAGCTTCAACACCGACTCGTTCGGGGTCTCCCTGATCGGCGACTTCGAGGAGGCCGAGCCCCCGGCCGAGATGATCGACTCCACAGCGCGCCTGATCGCCTGGAAGCTCGCCCTGAACTACCGCGACCCACAGGGCACCACCACCCTCAACGAGAAGACGTTCGAGGTCATCTCCGGCCACCGTGACGCCTCGAACACGCTCTGCCCGGGCCAGCACGTCTACGACCTCCTGCCCACGCTGCGCCAGACCGTCGACAACCTGGTCGCCCCCTACGACTCCCCGATCTACACCAAGTGGCAGCAGCTCGGCGGCGAGACCGGTTTCGCCGGCTCGCCGTTCCGTGGCGAGACAGCCAGCGGCGACGCGACGTACGCCGAGTTCGGTGGAGCCGACATCTGGTGGACGAGCGGAACAGGCGCGCACGAGGTGCACGGCAAGATCCGCGACGAGTACCGCCGCTTCACCGCCGGCGACGACCGCCTCGGTGTCCCCACCACGGACCAGCAGACCGGCAGCCGCAAGGGGTCGCGGTACAACGTCTTCGAAGGGGGCCGCATCTACTGGTCCAAGGACACCGGCGCACGCACGCTCTACGGGCCTGTGCTCCGCCGCTACCTCGGGCTCGACGCCGAAGGCTCCCGGCTGAGACTGCCCACGACCGGGATCAAGGCCGGCTACCGCGCCGGATCCAGCTACACCATCTTCCAGGGCGGCCGCATCTACTGGTCCGAGGACAGCGGCGCACGACAGGTCTGGGGGCCGATCCTCCGCCGCTACCTGAAGGTCGGCGCGGCCAAGTCACGCCTCCGGTTGCCCACCACCGCGGAGTACGCCGTCCGTGGCGGAACCGTCCAGAAGTTCCAGGGCGGCAGGATCCGCTGGTACCGCAGCACCGGCAGCACCAAGGTCATCTACAACTGACGGCGCGCGCACGGCTGACGGGTCGCTGCGGCGGCGGTCAGCCGTTGACGCCTGCGAGGACGGGCCAGAGGTCAGCCCTCGTGGTGGCGTAGTCGTAGTGGCTGCCGCCGACGGCGCCGCTGTCCGCGACTGCCTGCACGAAGGCCTCCACGCGGGCAGGCGTGACGGGTGTGTTCTCGACGCCGGGATCGTCGACCCCGCCCTCGACGTGGACGCGCCTCCCGGTGAGGGCTTGCGTGCGGTCGACCTGGTCGACGACCCAGTCGTGCACCTGGGTGACGGTGAACGCCGAGCCGTCCGGGTTCTTGCGGAACGACCACAGCGCCATCGGCACCACGACCTCGCTGTTAGCGCCGACGCCGGGCCAGGGGAAGCCCGCCCAGTTGTTGCCCGGGTCGGTGGTGAACGGCGAGGGAACGATGGCTCCGAGCACCGCTGCGGTCTGGCCTCGCACCTGCTCGAGATGCGGGACCACCCGGGCGTTGAAGGTCGCGCGATCAACCTCTCCCGAAGCACCGAACCGCTCGATGTCGACCCCGACCGCGTCGAAGCGCTGGCCCTCCGGGCTGGTGTAGTCGGCGATCGCGACGGTACGTCGGACGTCGCGCGCCATGTCGCCGTACGCCGGGACGTACCAGCCGACGACCTTGATGCCGGCCCGGTGCGCCTCGTCCAGCCACTCCCCCATCTCGGCCTCGTCGTAGAAGTCCGTGGCGCTGTTGAACCGCGCGGTGGACAGGAACAGCGTCCGAACCCCTCGCGCCTGCATGTCGGCGACGGCCGTGGAGGGGGTGAGGCCCGCGTAGTCCAGGACGTCCACCCAGGTCGCCAGGCCGCGGAAGGGCCTGTACTCGTCGACCATGCGCCAGGCTCCCCACGTGCCGGCGGGCTGTGTGCGGACCGCCTCGAACACGAAGCCGCTGGCCCGGCGCGCGGACACGAGCACGTCGTCCCCGATCGCGGTCGCCCCCGGTCCTGACGTGTAGACGCTGTCTCCGAGCCCTCGCGCCGACGTCCATCCGCTGCCGGTCACGAAGTTCCGGACGTTCATCCGGCCGGCCGGGCCGCGAGTGAACACGTCGAGCCGCCCGGTGACCGGGGCGGCGATCGCGGGCTGCGCGGACAGGCGGCCACCCAGGTTCCTCCAGGCCGACCAGCCGTGAGCCGTGGTGAAGGAACGGTGGGCCAGTGCATTCCCGGTGGTCCGGGTGACCACGTCGATACGACCGGTCCCCCACGACGTGGCCGCCGGCGAGGAGGTGAGCGTGCCGCCCAGTCGCTTCCACGCCGACCAGGCGCCCGACGCGTACGTGCGCTGGTAGAGCGCGTTGCCAGATCCGCGAGCGAACACGTCCAGCCTGCCGCTGGCCCATGAGGCCACGGTCGGGGCCGAGGTCAGCGAGCCGCCGAGCGATTGCCAGGCGGTCCAGCTACCGCCTCTCCAGGACCGCCACTTCAGCTGGTTGTCGGTGCCCCGGGCGAAGACGTCGAGCCGCCCGGTCCCCCACGACACCACCGCCGGCTGTGACGTCAGGGACCCACCACGGTTGACGGACCGCCCCCAGCTTCCACCCTCGAGCAGGTACCGCTGGCGCAGCTTGCCTGCCTCGGTCCAGAACAGGTCACGCCGTCCAGGCGCCGGCGAGGCCAGCGCAGGGGATGACACCTCCGTCGCGGGCAGGTCGATCGGCGCCGCGGAGACCGCGGCCCCTGCCGAAGGGACGACACCTGCCGCCGCCGTCATGGCCACGACGGCCAGCCCTGCGGCCCATCCACGTACTACCCATCCGCCCGCCATGGTGCGCCTCCCCGCGACCGCAACGCCGGCGCACGCCGACGCGCTCTCCAGGACCCAGCAAAGCACTCCGGGAGCACAGCGACTACGACCATTGGTCCCGAGTTGCGAGGAACGATGTCGACACGCATCAACTCCATCCGCATAAAACGGGACCAAAGCCCCGTACCGGTGGAGGACCGTCGCCTCTGCATTCTCTCGGGAAGTGCCGTCGAGAATTGACCGCGGGCACCGACGGTCGCCCGCGGAACACGTCCCGAGGAGCCGACGCATGATCACCGCCGCAGTCACGGACCCGGAGCTGGGCTTTCCCGCCTGGCTCCGGATCACCCACTTCCTGAACTTCCTCTTCCTGGGGCTGTTGATCCGCAGCGGCTGGGAGATCATCGCGACCCACCCCCGGATGTACTGGCGCAACGACTGCGGCCCCGGCACGGAGTGGATCCGGTTCACCAAGCGGAAGGTGCCCGCCGAGGAAGGTGCCTACATGGCCCGCGACGACGAGTGCTCGCTCTCGCCGCTGATCGCCCTGCCGGGCCGCAAGAACGTCGGCGCCGGCCGGCACTGGCACGCCCTCGTCACCATGCTGTGGGTCCTGAACGGCCTGGTGTACGTCGTCCTCCTCTTCGGCACCGGCCAGTGGCGACGGCTGGTGCCGACCTCGTGGGAGGTCCTCCCGCAGGCCTGGGACTCGCTGAAGATCTACGCCGGGCTGGGGGTTCCGTCCATCGAGCACTTCCAGCCGTACGACGCCCTGCAGCAGCTGATGTACTTCTTCGTGGTGTTCGTGGCCGCTCCGCTGATGATCGTGACCGGTCCTGTCATGTCTCCCGCCGTGGTCGGACGGTTCCCGTGGTACGCGAAGATCTTCGGCGGACGGCAGGCCGCACGGTCGCTGCACTTCTTGGGGATGGCCTTCTTCACCTTGTTCATCGTCATCCACGTGACCCTCGTGTTCGTCGTACACCCCAAGTACAACCTCACCCACATGATGCTCGGTGAGGCCGACCCGGCGCGGTTCGCGCAGGCACTGACCATGACCATCCTCGGGGTCGTCGGGGTGGTGGGGATCTGGCTGTTCCTGAGCTACTGGAGCCTGGCCGATCTGCGCCGTACCCAGGTCCTGCTCAACCGGATCACCGAGCCGGCGCGCAGGCTGACGGTCAACCGGTTCTCCTCCCGGCAGCGCACGAGCCAGGTCTGGACCGAGGACGACATCTCGCCCTACCACTGGAGCAACGGCCGTCACCCCACGTCCGACGAGTCGTCCGAGTGGGACACCCTGCGGCAGGACGACTGGAGGGAGTACCGACTCGAGATCGGCGGTCTGGTGGAGCAGCCGACCAGCCTCAGCCTGGACGACCTGCGGGCAATGCCCCGTCAGGAGCAGATCACCATGCACACGTGCATGCAGGGCTGGACCGGCATCGCGAAGTGGGGTGGGGTCAAGCTCTCCGACGTCCTCGCTCTCGTCGAGAAGAAGCCCAACGCGAAGTACCTCAAGCTCACCTCCTTCGGTCTCGCGCAGAAGATGCACGGCGACAAGCCGCTCGAGCCGTACTACACCTGCCTTCCGCTGGACCTGGTCTACGAGGACGAGACCATGCTGGCGTTCGACATGAACGACGCACCGCTGCCACTCACGTTCGGGGCGCCGCTGCGGCTGCGGGTCGAGTCGATCCACGGCTACAAGATGGTCAAGTACCTACGCTCGATCGAGTGGATCGAGGACTACGCGACCGAGGGCGACGGCCAGGGCGGCACCCGGGAGGACTCCAGCTACCAGTCCATCAACGCGAGGATCTGACCAGCCGACACGTGGCTGCTCCTGCGCACCTGACCGATCGGACACGCGCTCACGACCATTCTCAGTCGCCTTGCGACGGGTCCGGACCTTCGTCGGGCTGGGGCGGGGGACGTGTCGACTCAGCCGCGCCGCCGTTGCCTGGGTCCGGCGTGGTCGCCGGTACGTCGCCCGCGCCCTCGCCGACAAGCTCGTAGCGGTGGCCGTACGTCTCTACGACTGCCTGGATCGCGGCGACCACGGGGACAGAGACGAGCGCACCTAGTGGCCCGAACAGCGCAGCGCCCACGATCACCGAGCCGAATGCGACGGCCGGGTGGATCGCCACGGTGCGTGAGGTGATGCGGGGGGCGAAGATGTAGTTCTCGACCTGCTGGTAGACGACTCCGAAAGCAACCACCCAGAGCGCGTCGAGCGGTTCCCGCGCCAGGGCTATGAGTGCCGGCACCGCGATGGCCAGGTAAGTGCCCACCGTGGGGATGAACTGCGACACCAGTCCCGTCCAGATGGCCAGCGGCAGCCAGAAGGGGACACCGAGGACCCAGAGGAAGGCCCCGGTGAGGAGGGCACTGAGCGCCGCGAGGAGCAGACGCGACACCACGTAGCCACCCGTCTTTTCGACCGTGATCTCCCACACCGTCGAGATCACACGCTGCTGTCGCGGCGGGAACCACCTGGACACGGTGCTGCGCAGCTGCGGGCCCTGTGCCGACATGTAGAAGGCGAACAGCAGCAGGGTCAGTGCCTGGAACACGAATCCGACGAGGGAGGAGATGATCCCCACGACACCGGGCGTCAGCTCCCTGGCGAGCTCCTGGATCCGATCGGGGGTGAGGCTGAGCGCGTCGTTGATGTCACCTGGTTCGAAGCTGGTCCCGAAAGACCGGTTCGCCCTGTCGATCACGTCTTCGACGACTCCCGGCAGAGAGGTGACGAGCTCGGTGAGCTGGTCCACCAGCAGGGCGCCGAACACCACGACGAAGACGACGGCAGAGGCGCCCAGTGCGAACATCACGAGGCCAGTCGCGAGACCACGCCGCATGCCGCGCCGAGCCAGCACGTCGACGAGCGGCTCCATGCTGATGCTGAACAACCAGGCCAGGAACAGAACCCCGAGGAACGAGCGCAGGCTGTGGAAGAGCCACTCGGCGACCTTGAGAGCCGCGACGGCGACGAGGACGATGACGACGGCACGCATCAGCCACGGCGGTGCATGGGGCGGCCACACCGCCGGCTCCCTGCCTCGCTCGGCTCCATCCGTCATAGGGGCCATGATGTACGCCGTTACCGGCCCTCGTGGTGCGAATCGACCGACTTCCAGAACGACGAGAGGTAGTCGTTCTGCCCGTTCGGCTCACCACGACATGGCCCGGAAGAAGCGTCTTGGGGCGAATCCATTCCGCGGGGTGTGCTCGCTTCCTACCCTGTCCCTATGTGGACCGTGTTGGTGGGCGGAGTAGTCGTGGTTCACCTCGCCTACCTCCTGTACGCGCTGTTCGGGGGGCTGCTGGCGTTCCGCGACATCCGGTGGCTGCCCCCGCACGTCGTGTCCATGACCTGGGGTGTCGTCGTCGTCGCGATGCAGTGGAGATGTCCGCTCACCAGGCTGGAGAAGTGGTTGTGGGTCCAGTCCGGCGAGACGCCGTACTCGGGGTCCTTCGTCAACCACTACGTCTACGGCACCTTCTTGCCCAACGGGTCCCAGGCCGCGACGTTCACGCTCCAACTCTTGTTCATCTTCTCCGTCTACGCCGTCGTGCTCAGGCGCAGGCTGCAGCCGACCGAGGAACCACCTGTCGTACATCCGTGACCTTTCCGGGTGGTGACCGCCGTGCCGCCCATGACCAGTCGTGCGCCGTAAAGCCCTTCGGAGTGACGATTTCGGGCCATCGCCAGACGTGCCCAATGACTCAGGCGCAATCCCGCTCCTGACGCTGCAATGAACATGTGACCCTGCTGAGGGGGGCTGAGGTCCGCGCCAGGCGCGAGACGGACGGTGTGTCGACACTCCGGTCCGTCGCACTGCTGTGCGTGGGCGTCGTGGCGCTGCGGGCCTTCTACGTGCTGCACCCGTTGCGGTCCGACGAGGGCGGTTACCTGTTGATCGCCCGACAGTGGCACTCCGGCGGCGAGTTCCTCTACGGCGACTACCACGTCGACCGGCCGCCGCTGCTCCTCGCGATCTTCAGGCTGGCAGCCGCGACCGAGTGGGATCCGGCGATCCGCGTGCTGACCATCCCGTTCGCGGTGCTGTTCGTCGTGGCCGCGGCGCGCGCCGCGCATCTCGTCGCCGGACGGCGGGCGGCACCATGGGCGGCGCTCGTCGCCGCGGCACTGGTCAGCTCGCCCGCGCTGGCCGCCGACCAGGCCGACGGCGAGCTGTTCGCGGTCCCCTTCGTGATGGGCAGCGTGGCCCTCGTTCTCGACGCCCGACGCCGACTCCCCGGTCACGCACAGCTCTGGCTCGCCTTCGCCGCCGGCGTGCTCGCCAGTGGCGCGTCGCTGGTGAAGCAGAACTTCCTCGAAGGCTTCGTCTTCGCCGGTGTCCTGGTCGCCGCGGACGTCTACCGCCGTCGTGGCGTCGGGACGGGCACGAAGATCGTGGCGACCGGCCTGGCGATCGGGGCCCTGGTCCCCTACGCGGGGGTCGCGGTCTGGGCCCGCGCGGCCGGTTTCGACGGCACCCAGGTCTGGAGCGACCTCGTCACGTTCCGGGGTGACGCGTTCTCAGTGATCTGGCAGAGACCGGACGCATCCATCGAGCGCGGACTCACCCTGCTCGTCCTCGCTCTCGCCAGCGGGCTCATCCTTGTCCTGGCCACCTGGGTCCTCGCCTTGCGTGACCCCGTGCTCAGGAACACGCCCGAGACGTGGGCCATCGCGGGGACCCTGGCCTTCGGCCTGGCGGGGATCGTCGCAGGAGGCAGCTACTGGCTGCACTACCTGCTCGAGCTGGCGCCGATGGCGGCCCTGGCCGCGGGCGTGGTGGCGGCCACCGGGGTCGGCGCAGGACTCTGGATGCGTCGCTGGAGCCGTTTCTCCGCCTTCTCGGCGCTGGCTGCGTGCCTGGTCATCGGCCTCGTCTACGCGACCGTCCCCTGGCCGTCGAACCAGCAACGCGTCGGCGAATGGCTGGCCGGCTCCAGCGTGGACGGGGACACCGCCGTCGTCGCCTACGGCAACGCGTCGGTCCTGGAGACGGCCGACCTGCAGTCGCCGTACCCGTACCTGTGGAGCCTGCCCATGCGCACGCTCGACCCAGCGCAGCGGCGGCTCCGAACGACGCTTGCCGGCCCCCAGGCGCCGGCGTGGGTCGTCGAGATGACCGGCTTCAACGCCTGGGGCATCGACGACGACTACCGGTTGCGCGAGATCATCGACGCGAGGTACCGGATGGTCGAGACGGTCTGTGGAAACGACATGTGGCTACGCGCCGACCTGTCACGACAGCTCGCTTCCCTGCCCAGGTGCTGACCAGCGGTCAGGCACCGTCAGGTGAGATGTCCACGTCCAAGAATGCGTCCGAGCCCACGCGGCGCAGCGCGAGTCGCGTGTCTGCCACTCGTCCGGCGCCGCTGCCGCGTAACGAGACTCGAGAACGGAACACACGAGCTCCCGGTCATAGCGACAGCGATTCGTCAGCCATGCCCATCACTGTCTCAGCGGAAGGCCGACTGGCCGGTGAGGGCCTGGCCGATGACGAGCTGGTGGACCTCCGAGGTCCCTTCGTAGGTGAGCACGGACTCGAGGTTGTTGGCGTGCCGCATGATCGGGTACTCCAGGGTGATCCCGGCGGCGCCGAGCAGGGTGCGGCACTCCCGGGCGATGGCGATCGCCTCACGCACGTTGTTCAGCTTGCCGAGGCTGACCTGCTCCGGCTTCAGGGCATCGGCGTCCTTGAGCCGGCCCAGGTGCAGCGCGAGCAGCATCCCCTTGCCGAGCTCGAGGGTCATGTCGGCCAGCTTCGCCTGGGTGAGCTGGTAGGCGGCCAGTGGCTTGTCGAAGATCTCCCGGTCCGCGACGTACGCCAGCGTCGTCTCCAGGCAGTCCCTGGCCGCGCCCAGCGCGCCGAACACGATGCCGTACCTGGCCTCGTTCAGGCAGGACAACGGCCCCGACAGACCGGCTGCCTCGGGCAGCACCGCCGAGCCGGGAAGTCGGACGTCGTCCAGCACCAGTTCCGAGGTGACCGAGGCTCGCAGCGACATCTTCTTCTTGATCTCCGGCGCCGAGAAGCCGGTGGTGTCGGCGGGGACGACGAACCCGCGGATCTTGTCCTCGGTCTGCGCCCAGACCACCGCGACGTCGGCCACCGACCCGTTGGTGATCCACATCTTGTTGCCGTTGAGCACCCAGTCGTCGCCGTCGCGGCGGGCGCGGGTCCGCATGCCGGCCGGGTTGGACCCGAAGTCCGGCTCGGTGAGACCGAAGCAGCCGACCGCCTCACCGGCCGCCATCCTCGGCAGCCACTCGGTCTTCTGCTCCTCCGACCCGTGCTTCCAGATCGCGTACATCGCCAGCGACCCCTGCACCGAGACCAGCGACCGCAGGCCGGAGTCACCGGCCTCGAGCTCCATGCAGGCCAGCCCGTACGCCGTGGCCGAGGTGCCGGCACAGCCGTAGCCGTCGAGGTGCATGCCCAGCACGCCGAGGCCACCCAGCTCCTTGGCCAGGTCCCGGGCAGGGATCGACCCGGTCTCGTACCAGTCGGCCAGCTGCGGCTTGATCCGGTCCTCCACGAACCTCCGGACGGTGTCACGGATCGCGAGGTCCTCCTCGGCGATCAACGCGTCGGTGCCGAACAGGCCGAGCGGGGTCTGCGGGGTCGGGGTTGCCATGGTGGGAGCCTTTCTCTCATGGTCTCGACGAGCTCGACCGACGGGTGGGTCAGAGGAACGCGCTGACGCCGGTCTCCGCGCGACCGATCAACAGCCTCTGGATCTGGCTGGTGCCTTCGTACAACGTCATCACACGAGCGTCCCGCAAATCGAGCCCCGGCGGCGGCGCACCTACCGGCGGTTCCTCGACCAGCTAGGCCAGCCGGCAGGCCATGAGTACGTCGTCGACCGGCTGTCCGTCCAGGACGAACTCCGCCGCGAGGACGCCTTCGACGCCGAACCCGCACGCTTCGTACAGCCGGCGAGCGGAGACGTTCGGGGCCAGCACCCGAAGCGAGAGCTTGCGGGCACCCCTGCGTTGCGCCTCGCGCTTCGCCTCCTCGACGAGACGACGGCCGATCCCCTTCCCCTGCTGTCCCGGAGCGACCGCCAGCCCGTTCACCTCGAGAACATGCTCGTGCGACGGCAGCGGGATCGACTGGTGCAGCATGACGTAACCGACGACCACCCCGTCCACCTCGGCGACGAGAATGTCCTCGGGCTGCCTTCGTTCGCTGAAGAACGGCGACCCGGGTTCCCGGGGAGGAGCGGGGGTGGCGTCGGGGCTCCACGTCTCCACGTCGATCGCCGCAAGTGCCGTGTCGTCGTGCACATCAGCGCTCCGGACGTCGATCATCAGCGCAGGTTCTCACGCACGTTGAAACGGAGCAACGCGCCACAGCGTGGCACGCTTCGCCACAACTGACGGTCACCACCAGCCCTGCTTCCTTGCCCACCGCAGCAGCAGGAAGCTGATGGTGACCATGACGAGGAGTACGACGGCCAGCTGCGTGTAGTGCGTGGTCCTGTTGACGATCACGTTCATGCCGAAGACAGAGGCGATGGCCGTGATCGGAAGGGTGATCGCCGCGATCACCGCGAGCCGTTCCATCGCCACGGTCAGCTTGGTGTTGACCCGGGTCTGGTACAGCTCGATCACGGCGAACATGAAGTGCCACTCCCCGTCGCCGATCGACCGGACCCGCTCGAACTGGTCGGCCAGGTCTCGCGCGAAGGCCCGGTCAGTCTCTGGCACGAACCGGTCCAGCGAGGTGATCCGTGCGTAGATGTCGTGGGTCTGCGCCGCCATGGTGCGCGCGGCACTCAGCTCGTGCCGAACAAGGAACATCCGCTCGAGCAGCTCCTCTGGGTCCTTGAGCAGCGGTGCCATCACCTGCTGCTCGAGTGCCGGAATCTTCTCCGCGACGTCGCCGATGAGGTTCCGTTGCTGGCGCGCAACCGCGGAGGCGACGGCGTAGGCGACCTCGGCCGGCGAGCCGGGAACGAAGCGGCCGGAGGCGATCCGGCGTAGCACCGCGGAGGTCTCGGTGAGCGCCTCCAGGGGATCGACAGCGGGGTTGAGCGGCCCGTGCATCGTCACCAGATAGCGCGGCGCGACGACCATGTCGAGCTCCAGGAGGTGCACATGGCCGGCGTCACCGAGCAGCGGCCTGTGCATGGTGACGAAGTAGTGGTCGGGATAGGCGTGCACGGTCGGGAGGTGGTTGCGGTGCGTGCACGACGCGACGACCAGGGGGTGGCATCCCAGTCCCGCCAGGAAGCCCTCGACCCGGTCGTCCCAGGACGGCACGTCAACCCAGACGAAGCCGTCGTCGCGGAGCAGCAGCTCGACGACGTCGTCGCTGTCGTGTTCCTGCGCTCCGAACGCGTCCACGAAACGAACGTCCATGAGCACAGAGTGACCCTCGCCGCCCTTGCCGTCCAGAAGACACGGGTGCAGGGGCTCAAAGGGGCCCTCGCTTGCCGCAACCGACCGGACTGGGTCGGGGGCGTGCGTTTATGAACCCTGGTCGGCCTTACGACGCTCGTAGAACGCGCGTGCCCGGTTCCGGTTGCCGCAGTCGGAGGCAACGCACCAACGTCGGTTGTGCCGTGGGGACGTGTCGAGGTAGACCCACCCGCACGCCTCGTCCTCGCACTGGTGCAACAGCCGCAGGTCGGGGTCGGTGACGAGCTCGAGCGTCGCGCGGACGATCCGGTCACGCGGGGTCACGAGGCTGAGGTGCTCGTCCTCCCAGGCCCACTTCCCAGGCGATTCGGCTGGTCGGAGATGGGCCCGGGACAGCGCGTCGCGGTAGCTCTCGGCGACGTGGCGCACCGCCGACGGGGACCGGTCGACGACAGCCTCGTAGGCGAGCTCGCGCCAAGCGACAACTGCGTCGCGCTCCCGCGCCGCCACGCGCGGATGCTGCACTGCCTCCGCGTGGAGGACGGCGTGCTCGTGTGGGCCGACGAGGTCCATCAGCAGGCACCAGTCCAGGACGTCGTCCAGGTCGTGCAGGCGCTCGCCGCGACGTTCAGGGTCCAGGCGCCAGTCGACGGTGTTCATCAGGTCGAGGACGGAGTGCCCTGCGACGCGGGAGAAACGGCTCGACGGCTGTTCGATGCTCACCACGACACTCTAACGGATGATTGCCACTTGTCCCATTGATAACTGTCGTGTGAAGATCTAACGCATGACAGCGTCTTTGCCCGTTATGCGCGGGCCCAAGCAGGGGCTCTTGCGCAGCGATCGGGACTTCCGGTGGTACTGGTCCGGCCAGACCGTCTCCTTCGTCGGCAGCCAGATCACGGCCACCGCCCTGCCTCTCGTCGCCGCTCTCACCCTCGGGGCGGGCCCGGGCGGCGTCAGCGTCGTCGCGACCGCCTCCTTCCTGCCCAACCTCGTGCTGCCGCTGCTCGCAGGCCACTGGCTGGAAGGCCGCGGCAAGAGGCGGGTGATGGTCGCCGCCGACCTGCTCCGCGCCGCCGCCCTCGTCACCATCCCGCTGGCGTTCCTGACCGACACCCTGTCGCTCGCGTTGCTCGCCGGGGTCGCCTTCGTGGTCGGGGTCGCAACCGTGTTCTTCGACATCGGGGGCTTCGCCTACGTGCCTGCACTGGTGCCGCGCGAGCGGCTGAGCGAGGCGAACCGCGCCATGCAGGGCTCGAGCACCTTCGCCCAGGTCGGCGGCCCCGGCCTGGCCGGCGTCCTGGTCCAGGCGCTCGGCGCACCGCTCGCCCTCGTCGCGGACGCCCTCAGCTACCTCGCCGGTGCGGTCGGCGTCTCGGCGGCGCGGCGCTCCGAGCCTGCCGTCGGCGAGCAGCACAAGGGGAGGATCCGGGACGGACTGGCGATGATCCTCACCCACCCCTACCTGCGCCCGCTCACGGTGCACGCCACGATCTACAACGCGGCGGCGCAGGTGTTCGTGGTCAACCTCGTGGTCTGGGTGGTCCGGGAGAACCACGTCTCCCCCGGGCTGTACGGCGTCGCGCTCAGCGCCGGCGGTGTCGGGGCGTTCCTCGGCACGATGCTCGCGCTACGGCTGGCCGACCGACTGGGCTACGGACCGGCGTTCCTCGTGTCGCTCAGCCTGTCGTGCGGCGTCCCGCTGTTCACCGCCGCACTGCCCTGGACCGGCGGTCCTCTCGGGTACGGCCTCGCGTCCCTCCAGATCCTCGCCGGGGCCGGGCTCGGAAGCGCCAACGTGCTCTCCATAACGCTGCGGCAGACCATGATTCCCGAGGGACAGCTGGCCCGCACCAACGGCGCCTATCGGAGCCTGAACTTCGGCTCCATCCCACTCGGCAGCGCCCTGGGCGGCGTACTCGGCGAGGTGTTCGGCAGCCGGGCCGGGGTCGCCCTCGGGTCGGTCGGTCTGGCTCTCTCCGCCCTCCCCATGCTGGCGGCCGCCGTACGACGGCTCGACCGCCCCGAGGACGTGGCGCAGCCGGACGAAACCGTGGCGGCATCAGGCAAGTCATGACAGGGCATCCGCGATCTGCCAGGGTTGAGCGGTGAGCGCCCAGACCGTCTTCCAGATGCCCGACCCGACCCCGGACCAGCTTCGCGAGGCACAGCTCCTTCACCTCCGTGAGACGCTCACGCTTGCCTACGAACAGGTGCCTCACTACCGCAAGGCGTTCGACGAGGCCGGCGTACAGCCCACCGACCTCAGGGTCCTCGAGGACCTGGCTCGGTTCCCGTTCACCACCAAGGCCGACCTGCGTGACAACTACCCCTTCGGCATGTTCGCGGTGCCCCGGGACCAGGTGTCGCGGATCCATGCCTCGTCCGGCACGACCGGCAAGCCCACCGTCGTCGGCTACACCCAGGACGACCTGCAGACCTGGGCCGAGCTGATGGCCCGGTCCATCCACGCCGCCGGCGGGCGGCAGGGAGACGTGGTGCACGTCGCCTACGGCTACGGGCTGTTCACCGGAGGGCTGGGTGCGCACTACGGAGCGGAACGGCTCGGCTGCACGGTGGTACCGATCTCCGGCGGGATGACCGAGCGTCAGGTGCAGCTGATCGTCGACTTCGAGCCGCGGGTCATCATGGTCACCCCGTCGTACTTCCTCGCGATCCTCGACGAGATGGAACGCCAGGGCGTGGATCCCCACCGCACCAGCCTGGAGATCGGGATCTTCGGCGCCGAGCCGTGGACCAACGAGATGCGGCTGGAGGTGGAGCGCCGCAGCGGCATCGACGCGGTCGACATCTACGGCCTGTCGGAGGTGATGGGCCCCGGCGTCTCCCAGGAGGCGGTGGACACGAAGGACGGGCTGCACGTCTGGGAGGACCACTTCTACCCCGAGGTGATCGACCCGGTCACCCACGAGGTGCTTCCCGACGGCGAAGAGGGCGAGCTGGTCTTCACCAGCCTCACCAAGCAGGCGATGCCCGTGGTCCGCTACCGGACCCGCGACCTCACCCGGCTGCTGCCCGGCACCGCCTTCCCGGCCTTCCGGCGGATGCAGAAGGTGACCGGCCGCACCGACGACATGATGATCATCCGGGGCGTCAACGTCTTCCCCACCCAGATCGAGGAGCAGATCCTCAAGGTCGAAGGACTCAGCCCGCACTACCTGTGCGTGCTCACCCGCCCGGGCAGCCTCGACGTCCTGACGGTGCAGGTCGAGGCACACGAGCACACGCCGGCTGAGCGTCGCCCGTCCCTCGAAGCCGAGCTCGCGCATCACGTGCGAGGCAACATCGGGGTCACGGTGAAGGTCGACGTGGTCGATCCAGGCGCTCTGGAGCGTTCCCTGGGCAAGGCCAAGCGCATCTCCGACCGCCGTGCCTAGGGCCGCGGGGGGCGTGGACGAACCCCGTGCCGGATCCGACCGGGGACCGTAGCGTGGAGACATGGCACCCTCCGCCGTCGACCTGGACCGGTTCCAGCAGCGGCACCCCGCCGTCGGGTTCCCGCTGGCGGTCGTCTACAAGTTCGTCGACAACCAGGGCAACTACCTGGCCGCGGGCATCACCTACTACGCGTTCGTTGCGATATTCCCCTTGTTGCTGATCGCATCCTCCGTGCTCGGCTTCGTCATGCAGGGCAACCCCGCTCTGGAGCAGAAGGTCCTCGACTCGGCCCTGAGCCAGTTCCCCATCGTCGGTGACCAGCTCGGACGACCCGAGGGCATCAGCGGCAGCACGTCGGCCGTCATCGTGGGTGCGCTCGCCTCGCTCTACGGCGTCCTCGGCCTGGGGCAGGCAGGGCAGAACGCGATGAACGTCGTCTGGTCGGTGCCGCGCAACAAGCGCCCCAACGCACTGCTGAGCAGGGTGCGGAGCCTCGGGCTCCTGGCGTCGGCCGGACTCGGCCTGCTGATGGTCGCGGTGCTGACCAGCCTCACCATCAACATCAACGCCTTCGGGGTCGACGTCGGCGCCGTGATCGAGTGGCTCCTCCGCCTCGGCGCGGTGCTGCTCACGGCCGCGGTCCTGGCGATCGTGTTCCGGTTCTCCACGGCATCGCACCTCACCGTGCGGGCCGCGCTCCCCGGCGCTCTCTTCGTGGCCGTCCTGTGGCATGGGTTGCAGCTCTTCGGCGGCGTCTACGTCGAGCGCGTGATCGCCAAGGTCAGCTCCATGAACGCGGTGTTCGCGCTGGTCCTGGGGCTGATAGCCCTGATCTACCTCGCCTCGGTCATCGCCGTGCTCGGCGCCGAGGTCAACGTGGTCCGCGCCAGGCATCTGTATCCACGGTCGCTGCTGACGCCGTTCACCGACGACGCCGCCCTGACCCCGGCCGACCGTCGGGCCTACCGCGACTACGTGAAAGCCCAGCGGCACAAGGGGTTCCAACGGGTCGACGTGACCTTCGAGCCGGAGCCGACCGAGGGCGAGCCTCGTCGAACCGCACCGGCTGAGCGACCCGAGACGTAGTGCGCCCGCGAGTCCGGACGAGCCTTTACCTTTCTGCTCCCTAGGGGTAGAACGGACAAATGGTCGGAAACTCGCAGCCCACTCGACGAATCTTCCTGACCGGGTCCGCGGCGACGCTCGGTGCAACCGTGCTTCCGGGGGCTCTCGCCTCCGAGGCCGCGGCAGGCGCCGAGGGCAGCGCGGCCGCCGGTGACTGGCCCAGCGGCCCCGGTCTTCCCAACCAGGCGCAGGCGCCCGACGCCGAGCTGCGCGGGATCCTCCGTGAGATCGACCCAGCGCGCGTCGAGCAGACGGTTCGCAAGCTTGCGTCCTTCGGCACCCGTCACACGCTCTCCTCCCAGGATGACCCCGACCGAGGGATCGGCGCGGCACGGGACTGGATCTACCGGTCCATGCAGGAGTACGCCGAGTCGTCCGGCGGGCGGATGACCGTGGAGCTCCAGTCGTATGTCCAGGAGCCCGCATCCCGCATCCCGACGGCCACTCGGATCACCAACGTGCTCGCCACGCTGCGCGGCTCGAAGTACCCGGACCGGGTCTACGTGGTGTCGGGTCACTACGACTCGCGTGCCACCGACGTGATGGACTCCTCGAGCGACGCTCCCGGGGCCGATGACGACGCCTCTGGTGTAGCGATCTCCATGGAGCTTGCGCGGGTGATGGCGAGTCGCCGCCCCGAGGCGACCATCGTCTTCGCCGCGGTCGCCGGCGAGGAGCAGGGTCTCTACGGATCCAGGCACATGGCACAGAAGTTCCAGGAGGCGGGAGTCGACGTCCAGGCCATGTTCACCAACGACATCGTCGGCAGCTCGACGGCTGACGACGGCACCCGTGACCCCGGCAGCATCCGGCTCTTCGCAGAGGGCGTCCCCACCGACGAGACTCCTGAGGAGGCAGCGATCCGCCGTTCGGTCGGCGGGGAGAACGACTCGCCGGCCCGGCAGCTCGCCCGCTTCGTGAGCGAAGTGGCGGACAACGGCGACACCGGCATGCGAGTGCGGGTGATCTACCGACGGGACCGCTACCTCCGCGGTGGCGACCACATCCCGTTCCTGGAGCTCGGGTACCCCGCCGCTCGCTTCACCGAGCCGAACGAGAACTACGCGCACCAGCACCAGGACGTCCGGGTCGAGAACGGCGTCCAGTACGGCGACCTGCCGAAGTTCTGCGACTTCGAGTACATCTCCCGGGTGGCCAAGGTCAACGCGGCGACGCTGTGGTCGCTTGCCGCCGCTCCGGGCACGCCGAGGGACGTCAAGGTGATCACGACCAACCTGACCAACGACACCGAACTGACCTGGACCGCGAACGAGGAGACCGACCTCGACCACTACGAAGTGGTGTGGCGTCCGACCACGGAGGACGACTGGACGCGAGTGATCGACGTGGGAGCAGGGACCCACGCCCGGATCGACCTGTCGAAGGACAACGTGGTCTTCGGTGTCCGAGCCGTCGACACCGCAGGACACCGCAGTCCTTCCGCCTTCCCGGTGCCACAACGCTGACAGACCAGAGAGTCGCGACGACTACGCCTAGGTTCGGGAGAGGCGCCGGGCTCAAGCCTTGGTTCTGGAGAGACGCCAGCCCGTACGCTGCAACAGCCAGCCGAGGCCGAAGCCCACGAACGCCCCCAGACCGGGAGCGATGACCATGACGGGCCACCAACCCGCCGAGTCACTCCAAGTCAGCTCAGTCGGTTCCCTACCGGTCGTGAAGGCGACCCAGACCTCACCATGAACCATCCAGGCGTAGTGCCAGGCCACCGCAAAGCCGACTCCGAGGAGGAGTCCCACGCTGGCAGTCGCTACGAGAAGTGCGCGCATCCCCGCAGTGTCTCGCAGTGGGCCTTTGGCCGTAGGTCGAAACTCCCGGGTCCAAGGTCCCGATTCCCCCGGTCGTCAGCCTCTTGGCCTTCCCCGTCCACCGCCCCAGCATCGGGAGTATGGACACTTCGGCAGCACTCGGCCCGGTGGTCGTCGGCGTGGACGCGACCACAGCCGGTAACCGCGCTGTGGACTGGGCGTCGGACTACGCGTCGGTGACCGGACGACGGCTTCTCGTCGTGCATGGCACAGGGCTCCCTCCGGTCCGGCCGAACGCCCAGGACCTGCTCGAGGCGGAGCGGACGGTCGCAGAAGCCGCCCAGTGGATCGTCGACGCCGGCGTGGAACGCGCACTCGAGCGCCATCCTGACCTGACCGTCGCCGGTGTCGCCGAGGTGGGAGACCCGCCGAGCGTGCTCCTCGAGGAGGCCAAGGACGCCGCGCTGCTCGCGGTCGGCTCCCGTCGCGACGAGAGCTTCAAGCGCCTGTTCGGGTCGGTCAGCCTCGCCATCACCCGGCACGCCACCTGCCCCCTGGTCGTCGTACGGCCGCAGGCGGAGGGCACCCCCTCTCCGCTGCACGACCGGGTGGTCCTCGGTCTGGACGGAACCGCCGCATCCGTCCGCGCCGCCTGGTTCGCGTTCGAGTACGCCTCCCTCAACAACCTCCCCCTGGTCATCGTCCACGCGGACCAGGAGAGGCTTGCTCGGGGTTCGGCCGTCCTGGGGCTGCTCAGCTCCGGGGAGGAACGAGGCATCACCGAGGAGGAAGAGCTGACGATCGCGGAGACGATCGCCGGCCTGCCGGAGAGGTACCCCGACGTCGAGTTCCGGGAGAGCCACCGGTCCGCGGACCCGGCGGAGGCCCTGGTCGAGGCGTCGGAGTCCGCCGAGCTCGTGGTGGTCGGGGCCCGCAAGATGGGTTCGGCCAAGGCGATCCTGCTCCGCTCGGTGAGCACCGCGCTCGTCGAGCACGCGCACTGCCCCGTGGCCGTCGTGCACGCCGGCTCCCACCGGGCAGACGGTTCGGCGTAGTCCGATGACGACAGCCATCACCGGGGTGCTGCTGGTTGCGCTGCCGATGGCGTTCAACGCAGCGTTTGCCGTGCTGGCGGCAACCTTCGACTACCCCGACATCCTTCGTCGCCCGACCGACGAGGTCCTCGCCCGCTTCCGCGCGGGTGGCACCCAACTGCTCCTCACCTGGTGGGCCTTCGCCTTGACGGCGATGCTCCTGGCTCCCGTCGCCGTACTGCTCGCGTTCTCGCTGAGCGGCGCCGACACGGCACTCATGTCGGTCGCGGCGACGGTCGGAGTCCTGGCCGCTCTCGTTCAGTTCCTCGGTCTCGTCCGCTGGCCCTTTCTCGTGCCCTACCTTGCTCGCGTCGCAGCCGACACAGACGCAAGCGCCGCCAAGCGTGACGCCGTCGACGTCGTGTTCCAGTCCTTCAACCGCTACCTCGGAGTCGCCGTCGGCGAGCACCTGGGCTACCTGTTCACCGGGACGTGGAGCGTGCTTGTCGGAGTCGGCCTCACCCAGACGACCGTCGCACCACACTGGCTCGGAGTCCCGGGCATCGTGATCGGCGCGGCTCTCGCCATCTGCTCGTTCGAGTTCGTCGGGCCCTTCGAGGCGAGAGGTTGGAAGGTCGCCGCGGCTCTCACCCCGGTCGCCTACATCGCTTGGTCCCTGTGGCTGGTAGCCACAGGGGTCGCCTTGCTCGTCTGAGCTTCGGCCGCTGACCGGCGTGGAGGTCAGGACCTGCTTGGCATGCCGGTGAGCGGATGCTGGTTCGCCCAGCGTGCTACGTCGGGGACGAACTCGTGCCCACTCCGGCATCTCCGATAGTGCCGGAGAGGATCGGAGCCGGCTTGAATCCTTTGACCATGAGGTAGATGCCAAGCGACAGCTCCCAAACGAATTCCGGGATCGTCGCGATGGCCTGCGCCGCGGAGCCTGGCTCGATGACATCGAACAGCACGGCGATTCCCGCAGCGCAGAGCAAAGGACCTCCGACAAGCCCCAACATGGCCATGCCCCGTGGCACCAAGCCGGACCGGTACATCAGGTAGCCCAGGATCAGCCCGTTCCCGACGCCGACAACGAAGCCCGGCCCGAGCAGGAACGTCCAATCATGGATCGCGACGAGCGACCTGCCGACCGTCGACGAACGAGCCCGAGTCTCCACCAGCAGCCTCCGCGAAGTCCTGCCGCAAGGTCACGACCGCAAGGAGGCTGACGATGCCCATGGCGATGAAGGTGCATTCAACGAGACGGGCTGCGACATAGCCGAGAGCGAGCCCTTCGTCCTGCCGCTTGAGGACCGGGAACAGCACCACGGCGGTGCCAACGTTGGCAATGATGAGGAGAACCTCGAGCAGCGCGCCCAAGGCCACGCGCGTGTCATCTCCGGCGCCGACGATGTAGTTGGTGTGGTCCAGCACCGGGTTGTAGAGAAAGAGCGCGGCTGGGATCGAAGTGAGAAAAGTGATCACGAAGAGCGCGCCTGCAGTGAATGCAAGCCTTCTGTTGGAATCCATCTGCCCCCCCTTGTCGAACTTCAAAGGTAGGGCACCTTCGCTGTCGGGATCGTCGATTCAGAGCCGATGCTGCCCCCCGGAATGGCGCCAGGCTGCGAGCGAGCCAGCGTCGTGAGCGCCCTGGCATGACACAAGGGAGACCGGAAACTCGATCCCTTCCGGCCCGGCCAGCCGCACAGATGCCGACATATCAAGACATCTTCCGCAAAACCTTCGCCGTCGCCATGACAGACGTCACCGCCATCGCCGGTGTCAGCGGAAACCCCGCAGGGAATCAAACCAGTGCCTGGCGCTGCACCCGGATCGGCGCCGGTGTTCATCACCCGCAGCCCCCACATCCCGGGATCAGGCCAGAGAGCGCCTGAGGGGGCGCAACACCTAGAGGTAATTGCGTTTTGCTCACCCCTGCCCAGATGTCCGCCCCTGGCAGCAACCGTCCACGGCACCGCGCCCAGCGAGCCGACGCCAGCCTTCACCGGCGCGCGGTCTGGGCGGCGCTCACCTTCACCCTGATGGCCGTCGTCGCCGTCCTCGGCAGCCACCTGCCCGGCGGCCACACCACGACCGCGAAGTTCGCGGAGACCAGCGCGGAGGCCAGCCCGACCTGGCTCGACTTCGAAAGCCGCCGGCCGACCACCCAGACCTACCCGGCCTGGCTGCCCGGCGACGGCACCACCGGCATCGGGCCGAGCACTGCCGCGCACCGGGACACCGCCGCGTCCAGCCGGTCGGGTGACCGCACCGCGCTCGCCGAGCAGACCCAGCACCAGACGGGTGCGAACCACGACACCCAGCACGCCACGGAACACGCTCGCGGGGCGCACCGGTACGCCCGGCAGGCGCGACGTGACGCGTCCCAGACCGTGAAGTCGGCAAAGGAGTCGCAGGGGAATCAGCCCGGCTACTGCCTGAGATGGGCCCGCACCCGTGCGGGCATCCCCGCGAAGCACATGTCCGCTGCGGTCGCGTGGCGGTACGCAGGGCACAAACACCGCGGGGACCGGCGTCCGCCGGTCGGCGCAGCGGTCTATTGGACTGGCGGCAGCCACGGGTTCGGGCACATCGCCATCTCCGTCGGTCACGGACAGGTTCGCTCCACCGACTCCGGCGGTGAGGGCCGCGTCGCGACCGTCGGCGTGAACTGGCCCGTCAGGCACTGGGGGCTGCGCTACGCCGGCTGGGCCAACAACATCAACGGATACACCATCCCCGGCGTGGGCAACCACCGCTGAGCTGACGCGAGATCCGATTCGCTGCCCGGGCCAAGGCGCACCTGGACAAACCGACACCGCGGATGAGAACGACGGCTGGTCGTGTGAACCCCAGGCGGTCCAAGTCGGCGTCCGGGGTGACCTTCGGCGCCTATGACGGGCTCAGCGGCGCGGCCAGGCCCACCGCCGGAGCGCGAACAGTCCGGGGAGCAGCAGGATGAGGAACACGATTCCGCCGAAGCGGTCACCCGCGTCGACTCCGAAGGCGAGGGCCATCGCGCCGAGCAGCACGAACGGAGAGAAGATCAGTGAGACCACCCAGAAAACGGCCTTGCGCACGGGATGGCTCCTGACCGGTCGCTGCAGCCCTCCGAGCCCTTCGAGCACGTCGTCGAGCTCGCCGTAGGTCCGAGCTGAAAGCGCCCTGCCGGTCCGGTGCTCGAACTCGCTTGACGACAGCCTGCCCTGGGAGAACGCATCCGACAGCAGGTGCATGACGGTGTCCCGGTCAGCGTCCGAGGCGAGCAGCCCGTCCCGCGCCGTCTCCTCTGCGGCAGCGCGCTCAGCATCCGCCGGCCACAATGATCCGATGAGCCGAGCGACCTCTCTCAGGTCGATCGTGGACACCGGATTGTCCGCGGCCCCCGTGGTCGGGCCAGGACTTCCGGACGCTTGCGGCCGCCAGCCGTCCCGTCTGGGTCAGCGTCACGGAGTCCCCGGTCGCCTCCACCAAGCCGCCTTGCGCGAGTCGCAAGACGGCCGCATGGATGGTCTCGGCCGGCTCTCCGAGCCGCTCGGCAATGGTGGTGGTCTTGCTTCCTGCGGGCGCTACGTTCGCGAGGACCAGGAACTCGATCTCTCCCGCATCAGGCTGACTCACCACGTCGGACAGGCTAACCGCGATCGATATCAAGGGGTCGCGAATCGTCGTCATTGACGATCAGCATGGCGGCATGCATGATCAGCCGACCCTCTCCGACGCCCACGCTCCTGCCCTCGCCGCGGCCCGGGTGAACGCGGAGAAGTCGCGCGCCGGTCGACCGAGCAGCCGGCTGACGTTCGACGTGGTGGCCGTGTTGCGGCCGTCGAGGACCTCGGCGAAGAGCTCGGCCAGCATCCGCGCGTCCGGCTCGGGCATGCCCACCTGGACGGCGCCGTCGACGAACTCGGGCACGGAGACCTCGACGAACTGGACCGGCCGACCGACGGCAGCGGTCAGCGCGCCAGCCACCTCGGGGAAGGTCAGCGACCGTGGTCCCGTGAGCTCGTGCACGCGCCCCGCGTGGCCCTCCTCCGTGAGCGCGAGGACTGCGGTGTCGGCGATGTCGTCGGCGTCGAGGAAGGGCTCGCCGATGCTGGGCGACACGGGCAGGGCGATGACACCGTCGAGGACCGAATCCCGGAAGGCGCCCTCGGTGAAGTTCTGGAAGAACCAGCTGCACCGCAGCACCGTCGCGTGCGGCAGGGCACGGAGCATCGCCTGCTCGCCGGCGAGCGCTCCCTCCTCGCCGCGGCCGGAGAGCAGGACGGCCCGTTCCACGCCGGCTTCGGCGGCGAGGCCTGCCAGGCGGGAGACCTGCTGCGCCGCACCCGGCACGGCGAGGTCTGGTTGGTACGTGACGTAGGCGGCGGCCGCCCCGTCGAGGGCTGACGGCCAGGTCGACTCGTCCTCCCAGTCGAAGCGGATGGTGGTGTGGCGGGACACCGCCCGGACCGGGATGCCGCGTGCCTGCAGCCGGGCGGCGACACGGCGCCCCGTCTTACCGTTCGAGCCGAGGACGAGTACTGGTTGCTGGTGGTGGCCATGGTGGCGAGTTGTGTATGTCATGGCTCCAGCAGACCGCCGAACGGTGAGACTCTCCATGTCTACGACGCTCGATCTCATGCCTCAGGGTCTACGATCGCCGGGTGGACACCGTGACGGCCATGCTGGACGGGCACTCCGCCCGCGGCGCGTTCCTGTTGCGCTGTGTCATGGACAGCCCCTGGTCCATGGCGATCCAGGACCGTGCGGCCGTCGCTGTCGTCGTCATCGCCTCCGGGTCGGCGTGGCTCGTCCCTGACGAGGGCGATCCCATCCCGCTGTCGGCAGGCGACGTCGCCATCGTCCGGGGACCTGACCCGTACGTCCTCGCCGACACCGTCGACACTCCTCCGGAGATCGTCATCGAGCCGGGGCAGCGCTGCCGAAGCCTCCGCGGGGAGGACCTCGCGGTCTCTCTGCGACGTGGCGTCCGCACCTGGGGTAACGGCACCAGGGGTGACACGGTGATGCTGACCGGCACGTACGAGATGCACAGCCAGGTGACCGGCCGACTGCTCGAGGCGCTTCCGGACCGGATCGTGCTGCGGGCCGGCGAGTGGGGCGGCTTCGCCGTCCCCGCCCTGCAGGAGGAGATGGCGCGGGATGCGCCAGGACAGGACGCCGTCCTCAACCGCCTCATGGACCTGCTGCTCGTCGCCGCGGTCCGGGAGTGGTTCACCCGGCACACGACGCAGGCTCCGGCCTGGTGGAACGCGCAGAACGACGCGGTGGTCGGCGCCGCCCTGGAGCTCATGCACGACGAGCCCGATCAGCCCTGGTCGGTGGACCGCCTGGCCAGCGGCGTCGGCGTCTCCCGTGCCACCCTCGCGCGGCGGTTCACGATGCTCGTCGGGCAGCCACCCATGACCTACCTGACTTCGTGGCGACTCACCCTCGCGGCGGACCGGCTGCTCGGTACGGACGCCACGGTGGCGTCCGTCGCCAGGCAGGTCGGCTTCGCCAACCCGTTCTCGTTCAGCGCCGCGTTCAAGCGCCAGTACGGCGTGTCGCCGCAGCAGTTCCGCGCCGAGACGCCGGTGGCTCACACCCTGTGACTGCCGGCTCAGCCCTGGGGATGTCCGACACCGGACTGGATCGCGAACACCACGAGCTGAGCCCGGTCGCGCGCATGGAGCTTCACCATCGCCCGCGACACGTGTGTGCGCACCGTGTCGGGGCTGACCACGAGCTCCTCGGCGATCTCCGCGTTGGACCGTCCCGTGGCAACCCAGCCGACGATCTCGCGCTCGCGCTCGGTCAGCCGGTCGATCTCCGGATGCGGCTCGGCCACCGGCTGTCCGGCACCGAAGTGCGCGATGACGCGCCGCGTCACCGACGGCGCCAGCAGGGAGCCACCGTCCGCCACCACGCGGATCGCGTCGAGGAACCGCTCGGGATCGGCGTCCTTGAGCAGGAACCCCGACGCGCCCAACCGGAGGCTCTCGAAGACGTACTCGTCGAGCTCGAACGTCGTCAGCATCACCACCCGGACGTCGGAAAGGGCGGCGTCCTTCGTGGCCTCGCGCAGCATGGCGAGGCCGTCCATGACCGGCATCCGGATGTCGCACAACACCACTTCGGGCTGCACGCGGCGCATCAGCGCCAGACCCGCCTTCCCGTCGCCCGCCTCCCCCACCAGCTCGAGGTCGTCCTCGGACTCGATGAGCGTGCTCAGGCCCATGCGCACGACGGCTTGGTCGTCGACGACAGCGACCCGGATCATGGGGACCCCCTCGTCGGCAGCACGGCGCGGACCTGGAAGCCGTTCGGCGTCCGACCCACCTGCAGGGTCCCGCCGAGCTGCTCCGCGCGTGCCCGCATGCCGTTGATGCCCAGACCCTCATGCACAGCACCACCCTGCCCGTCATCGGTCACGCTGACCAGCAAGGCGTCCCGGTCGGCATGCAGCTCGACCACGGCGCGGTCGGCGGTGGCGTGCCTCAACACGTTCGTGAGCGCCTCCTGCACGATGACGTAGGCCGCCTCGTCGACGACCTGCGGCACCGTGCCGTGATTGACCTCCAGATCGACCTTGAGGCCGCCGGTCCGGACCCGGTCCACGAGCACGCCGAGGTCTGCGAGCCCCCGTCGGGGCGTCTGCGGAGCCGACGCACCGGGCGTCAGCCGTGACAGCTCCGCGCGGAGCTCCTCGAGCGACTCGCGGCTGGTGTCACGGATCGCCTGAACAGCCCGCCTGGTCGCGGCACGGTCGATGTCGTCCTTCTCGAGGAGATGCAGGGCCACCCCGGACTGCATCGCGATGACTGCGAGGCCGTGCCCCACGCCATCATGAAGGTCTTGCGCCATCCGCAGCTGTTCCTCGACGGCCGCGCGCTGCCCCCGCTCCGCCGCTGCCTGGCGACGGCTGCGCACGGTGGTGGCGACAGCTCCCGCGACAGCCACCATGGCGGCGACCGCGAAGCTCTGCCAGAGACTCTTCTCGAGGCCGTCGTCCCACCACAGGCCGCGCGCCACCAGTCCCGCTGCCACCAACGCCGCTGCGGCCGCGGCCGCGGGCGCCCAGCGGCGCGCCGGCTGCTGCACCGCGAGCAGGAACGTCGCCACCGGCAGGATCAGGAAGATCGGACCGTCGGCATGTCCCAGCGCGAAGTACGCCGCGACCAGCGCAGCGTTCACGAGCACAGCGGCCACCGGCTGACGTCGAGTCAGGAGCAGGGAAAGCGTGGCCAGTCCGGCGATGACTCCAGCAATGGCCGCATGCCCACCGGAGTCGTGGTTGCTCGCCAGGGTCCCCGCCAGGACCAGGAGCAACAGTGGCAACACCCACCAGCTGCTCGGGCCGCGGCCGGTGGACGAGACATGCACGGTCATGGTCCGAGGCTAGGTCCGGCGCCCCGCTTCGTCGTACCCCGTTCGGCGGACCCGTCGTACGCAAACCTGCGTACGCCGGCGCCTCTCTCCGTCGGAGGACCGACAGGGCGGAAGAGCCGAGGGTGGGGGCCATGAACGATTTCGTGGTGCAGACAGACGAGCTGACCAAGAGCTACGGCGGACGACGGGCCGTCGACCAGGTCAGCATGACCGTGCGACGCGGCGAGGTCTACGGTTTCCTCGGCCCGAACGGGGCGGGCAAGACGACCACGCTGCGAATGGTGCTGGGGCTGATCCGGCCGACCGCCGGCGACGCCCGCATCCTTGGCCTCCCCGCAGGAACGCCCGACGTGACCGAGCGGGTCGGTGCGCTTGTCGAGGGGCCGGGGTTCTACCCGTACCTCTCGGGTGAGGCGAACCTCCGGGTGCTCGCCCGCTACCGCAGTCTTCCGGAGTCGGAGGTCGTCACCGCCCTTGAGCTGGTGGACCTGGCGGACCGCGGCCGGGACAAGTTCAAGTCCTACTCGCTCGGCATGAAGCAACGACTCGGTGTGGCAGCGGCCCTCATGGGTGGTCCCGAGCTGATCGTGCTCGACGAGCCGACCAACGGCCTCGACCCGGCCGGCATGGCCGACATGCGCAGACTCATCGTGGACCTGGCCAGGGGCGGCCAGACGGTCCTGCTTTCCAGCCACCTGCTGGCCGAGGTGCAGGACATCTGCGACCGGGTCGGCGTGATCAACCGCGGCCGGCTGTTGCGGGAGTCGACGGTTGCCGAGCTTCGAGGCGGTACGGCGCTCCGCGTCCGCGCGACGCCGCTGGACAAGGCCATCGCCGTCTCGATGAGGGTGGCAGGTGACGAGTCGGTCGCGGTCCAGGACGAGCACCTGCTGCTCGACGTACCCGCCGATCGGGTGCCGGAGGTGACCCGTGAGCTGGTGCTGGACGGGGTCGACGTACACGAGGTGACCACGGTGGAGCGAACGCTCGAAGAGGCGTTCTTCGAGCTGACCACCGCGGGCGAGATGGACATAGAGGGCTCGCGATGACGGCGTTGGTGAGAAGCACCCGCGCCGAGCTGCTGCGGATGCGGAAGTGGCCGGCAGTGTGGATCACGGTCGGGGCCTGGATGCTGCTGAGTGCCATGTTCGGCTACCTGTTCGACTACATCGCCTACAGGACCGGCGACACCTCGTTCTCCAACGACGGCACGACGACCGCAAGCCTGCTGGCCGGTCTGCTGCCCGAGGCCGTGCCGCAGGTGCTGTTGCAGGGGATGCCGATGTTCGGCGGCGCGCTGATGATGGTGCTGGGCGCGATCCTTGCCGGGAACGGGTTCGGCCTGGGCACCTGGAAGACCGTCTTCACCCAGGGTCCCTCGCGGCTGGCTGCCGTAGGCGGTTCGCTGCTGGCGCTCACGCTGTGGGTCGTCGGGATCGTGCTGGCCACGCTCGTGCTCGACTTCGGCTTCGCCTCGGCGATCGCCGCAGCCGAGAACCAGACCGTGGTGTGGCCGTCCGTCCAGTCGTTGACCGAGGGGGTCGGCGGCGGCGTGATGGTGCTGGAGATGTGGGCGCTCGCTGGCTTCCTGCTCGGGGTGATCGCCCGCGGGACCCGCGCTGTCGATCGGACTCGGGCTGGTGTGGGCGCTCGTGGTCGAGAACCTGCTGCGCGGGGTCGGCAACCTGCTGGGCGGCGTGGAGACCGCGATCCAGTTCCTGCCCGGCACGGCGGCCGGCTCGCTGGTCGGCGCGATCATCGGCACCCCCACGGACGGCGATGACACACCGGGCGTGCTGACCACGTTGAGCGGGACGGAGGCGACGGTGACCGTCGCGGTCTACCTGCTCGCCCTGCCCCTGCTCACGATGGTGCTCATGCGGCGGCGCGACGTGCCCTGACCGATGACGAGGAAGGCCCCTGATCCGCGTTTGCGCTGGTCAGGGGCCTTCTACGTGAGGGGGTGGTGTCACCCGCCACGGCTTGTGCGCAGTCGCCTGCCCCTTTCGACGTCCTTGTCCCTCTTGCGCGCCGCCTTGTCGATCTTGCGCGTGTCGCGTGGAGGTAGCTGCAGCGTGTCCTCCGCCGGCATCCCGGCTCGTAGCTGGCGACCACGTTCGAGCTCGGCGTCGAGCTCAGCGCCGAACAGCAGGGCGAGGTTGGTGATCCACAGCCACAGCAGGAAGATGATGACTCCCGCCAGCGAGCCGTAGGTCTTGTTGTAGCTGGAGAAGTTGGCGACGTAGAAGCCGAACGCGGCTGAGGCGAGCACCCAGACGGCGATGGCGCAGAACGCCCCCGCGCTCATCCACCGGAACTTCGGGTGCTTCACGTTGGGAGTGGCGTAGTACAGCAACGCCACGAGAAGCACGACGAAGAGGAGCAGCACCGGCCACTTGGCGATGTTCCACACCAGCACCGCGGTGGAGCCCAGGCCGATCGCGCTTCCCACCGACCCGGCGATCGGGCCGCTGACGACGAGCGCGAGCGCGACGAGGGCCGAGAGCACGACTGCGACAAGGGTGACCACCAACGTCACCGGCCGCAGCTTCCAGAAGGGCCGTCCCTCTCCGATCTCGTAGATCCGGTTCATCGCTCGACCGAAGGCGCCGACGTAGCCCGAGGCAGACCACAAGGCCGCGGCCAAGCCGATGACGAAGGCGAGGCCAGCCCCCGGGGTCTGGCTCAAGGACGTCAGCGTCGGTTCCACGGTGTCGGCCGCCGATGATGCACCGAGGTCGGTCAGGATCCCCAACAGGGTGTCGACCGTCTTCGGCCCCTGCCCCACGAGGCCGACCAACGACAGGAGCGCAAGGATCGCCGGAAAGAGCGCGAGGACCGCGTAGTACGTCAACGCAGCCGCCAGGTCCGTGCACTCGTCCTTGGAGAACTCCCGCAGGGTTCGCCGCGCGATGTATGTCGGTGAAGGTTTCCGGGCTTCAGCGGGAGCAGCGGGCTCCCTCGGGTCCGCAAAGGCCAGCCACCAGGCAGGCTGGGATGTCGATCTGGTCATCGATGCCGTCGCCTCCAGATCACCAGCGCGACCGTCGCGACCGCAACGAAGGAGACCGCGACCGGAATGGCCGGTCTGAGTCGCCCCTGCTCATCGGTTGTCGTGTCCTTGGCGCGCTCGGTCAGCTCGGCCGCCTTCACCCGAGCCGCGAGAACACCGCTCCCGGCCCGGTCCGTGGCGGCACTGATCCGTTCCTTGGCCCTGGTCTTGACGTCCAGCTTCGCACCCAGCGCCTCGACGGTCTGGCCGAGCTCCTGGCGGGTCTGTTCGATGTCGGCCTCGATCTGCTCGACGCCACGAGACTCTCGTCCCTTGGCCGCAGTCGCCTCACCCAGGGGCAAGGTCTCCTCATACGCTGCATCATGCGGTGTCGTCATGGTGCCGGCTCTCCTTGACTGTCTCGATGTCACGCTTGACGGAGTCGATGGTCTGCTGTGGTGCGGCCGGAGTGGCCTGAGAGACCTGCTTCCTGCCGACCAGGGCGACAACCCCCGCGACCACGAAGAGCACGACGGTGACGATGAGGGCCGCCAGCCATGCCGGCAGGACCAGCGCGAGCGCCAGGATCACGGTCGTGATCAGAGTCCCGACCCCGAAGAGCGCGGTGATGCCCGCGGCCCCGAACAGGCCTGCTCCTACGCCTGCTCGTTTGGCCTTCTCCTGCATCTCCGCCTTCGCCAGCTCCAGCTCGCTCCGCAGGAGCTTCGAGGACTGCTCAGAGAGCTGGGAGACCAGCTCGGCCACCGTGGGCTCCGCCGCCTTCGAGGCCGACGGCGTCTGACCAGCGGTTGGCTCTACGGCGTGCTCAGCCATCCAGGCCACCACCCGGCACGGGCTCGTGGGCTGCCTGCCCATCCGTCGGCCTGCGCAACGTCGCGCCCTTCTCGCGAGCGAGAACCTGCGCTTGCGCGATCTTCTCCTGGACCTTCGGGTCCTGCCAGACGCGTTCTGCCCTGTCCTTGATCTGCTCGTACCTCTGTCTGCCGGCACGAGTGCCAAAGAGGTAGCCGGCCGCCGCACCGGCGACCAGCACTGTCTTACCTCTCATCGTGAGCCTCCCTCTCCCTTGAGAAGGAGGTGGTGCCCAGTCGGGCGTCTGGTAATCGCCTGGCTATGCCAGAGCGCGCGAAATGCCACAGCCGCCGGCGCATCCAATCACCGAAGGGGCCGGCGCGGACGTGGCGTCAGCGATAGCGCGAGAAGTCGGCCGGGCGCTTCTCCGCGAACGCCTGCGCCCCCTCCATGCCCTCCTCGGAGTGCACGAAAAGGTCGAGGCCGGCGAAGGCAACGTTGCCGATGCCGGCGAGGTGGTCGGTGTCGGCGTTGAAGGAGTGCTTGAGGAACCGGATCGCGGTCGGCGAGTAGGAGGCGATCTTGCGGGCGTACTCCCTCGCCTTGTCCATCAGTTCCTCCGGCGGCACGACCTCGTTGACCAGGCCCCAACGCTCGGCACGTTCCGCGTCGATCAGGTCCAGCTGGAACCACAGTTGGCGCGCCCGCTTCTCCCCCACCACGCGGGCGAGGTACGCCGAGCCGTAGCCGGCGTCGAACGAGCCGACCCGGGGACCGGCTTGACCGAACCTGGCGGTCGACGAGGCGATGCTGAGGTCGGCCAGCACGTGCAGCACGTGGCCACCGCCGACCGCCACGCCGTTCACCGCCGCGATCACCGGCTTGGACATCGTGCGCATGACCTCGTGCAGGTACTGGATCTCGAACATGCCGCTCTCGGTCTCGCCGTACGACCCGGTCTCCGCACGCTCCTTGACGTCACCCCCAGCGCAGAACGCCTTGTCACCGGCACCCGTGAAGATGACCGCGGCCACCCGCTTGTCGGCCCAGGCGTGCTTGAAGGCGGAGATCAGCTCGTCGACGGTCCGGCCGCGGAAGGAGTTGAAGCGGTCGGGCCGGTTGATCGTGACGATGGCGTAGGCGTCCTCCTCGACGACATAGGTGACGTCGGTGAACTCCTCGGGCTTGATCATCGCGGAACTCCTGGGTGAGGTGGGCGGGCGGGAGAAGGTCAGTCGACCCGGACGAGCACGGCCTGGCCGAGGCCTACACCGATGCAGGCTGCGGCGACACCGAGACCGCCGCCGCGACGCTTGAGCTCGCGGCAGAGGTCGACGATGACGCGGGGGGCGGATGCGCCGAGCGGGTGCCCGATCGCGATGGCGCCGCCGTTGACGTTGACGGCCTCCGGGTCGACCTTGGGCATCTCGCGCAGGCAGGACAGGACGACCGCGGCGAAGGCCTCGTTGATCTCCCACAGGTCGATCTGCTCGTGTCCCAGACCATGCCGGTCCAGGAGCTTCGCGATGGCGGGCACCGGGGCGAGGGCGAACCGGTCCGGCTCCACCCCGACCGTCACCGACCCGAGGATCCTGCCGAGCGGCTCGACACCCAGCTGGTCGACGACATCGCCGGAGGCGACGAACGAGGCGAGGGCACCGTCGTTGACCGGGCTCGAGTTGCCCGCGGTCACCGACCCTTCCGGGGTGAACGCCGGGGACAGCTCGGCAAGCGTGGCGGGGGTCGACGAGGGACGCAGGCTCTCGTCGCGCTCCAGTCCGTTGACGGGCATCACGAAACCGTCGTGCTTGCCTGCGTCGTACGCCGCCGCCACGAGCTGGTGCGACCGGGCAGCGTAGGCGTCCATCTCTTCGCGGCCGACCCTGAGCTCGGCGGCTACCCGTTGCGCGCACTCGCCCAGGGAGTCGCTCCAGTGCTTGGGAAACTGCGGGTTGACCATCCGCCATCCGACGGTGGTCTGGTGCAGCTGCATGCTGCGCGGCAGGGCCTCGTCGGGCTTCTGCAGGACGTAGGGCGCCCTGCTCATCCCCTCCACTCCACCCGCGAGCACCAGAGACGCCTCCCCCGTGGCCACGGACCGTCCTGCCTGGATGACCGCCTCCGCGCCGGAGGCACAGAGCCGGTTGACGGTGACCCCGGGAACGGACGTCGGCAGGCCCGCGAGCAGAGCGGCCATCCGGGCGACGTTGCGGTTCTCCTCGCCCGCGCCGTTCGTGTTGCCGTAGTAGACGTCGTCGACGGCGGCCGGGTCGAGACCTGGGTACCGGGCGACGAGATGCTTGATCGGCATGGCGGCGAGGTCGTCGGTGCGGATGCCTGACAGCGCTCCCCGGTTCTTGCCGAAGACCGTCCGCACCGCGTCGACGAGGTAGACGTCCCGTAGCGACTTCATATGTCGCTATCTTGACGGTCGTTACGAATATTTGCCAAACTCCCCGCATGCCGGAGCCCGCCGACCTGCCCATCGCACTCGTGTCCGGGGCCGGTCGCGGGATCGGACGCGCCATCGCGACGCGACTGAGCGAGGATGGGCACCGGGTCGTCCTGACCGCGCGGAGCGAGGCAGAGCTCAAGGACTCCGCCACCGCCTGCCCCAACCCCACGCTGGTGATACCCGGCGACGCCACCGACCCGTCGTTCGTCGATTCCTGCTACGCGCAGATCGAGGCGCAGTGGGGACCGGTCAGCGTCCTCGTCGCGAACGCCGGCGCGGGTGTGTCCGCGTCCGTCGTCCGCACCACCGACGAGCAGTGGCAGCACATGCTCGACCTCAACCTGACCGCCCCGTTCCGGTTCATCCGGCGGGCGCTGCCGTCGATGCTCGAGGCGAAGCACGGGCGCATCGTGGTGGTCGCCTCGGTTGCCGCGAAGATCGGCGAGCCCTACATCGCGGCGTACACCGCCAGCAAGCACGGCGTCCTGGGGCTGGTGCGCTCCACGGCAGCGGAGACGGCCCGGTCCGGGGTCACCGTGAACGCGGTCTGTCCCGGCTACGTCGACACCCCCATGACCGACAACACGGTGCTGGGCATCGTGGAGAAGACCGGGCGTACGCCGGAGCAGGCCCGCGCGGCTCTCGGACGCGAAGCAGCCGACCAACCGGCTCGTCACCCCGGACGAGGTGGCCGACGCCGTCCTCCTGTGCGTGCGCAACGGCTCCGTCACCGGGCAGGGCATCAACGTCGACGGAGGAGCCGTCCAGTCATGAGCCTCACCCCGGTCAACCCACCCGAGCTCGGCAGGCCGAGCGGCTTCAGCCATGCGGTCGTCGGTTCCGGCAGGACCGTGTTCCTCGCCGGCCAGACGGCGTTGGACGAGCACGGGGTGATCGTGGGCGACACGGTCGTCGAGCAGTTCGAGAAGGCCCTCACCTCCTTGCTGACCGCACTCGGAGCCGCCGGAGGGCGCCCGGAGCACCTGGCCAGCCTGACGATCTACATCGTCGACATGGAGGACTACAGGGCCCACAGCCGGGAGATCGGCGAGGTCTGGAAGCGCCTGGTCGGGCGGAGCTACCCGGCCATGGCCGGCATCGGCGTCAGCCGGCTGTGGGACGCCGAGGCGCTCGTCGAGGTGCAGGGTTTCGCCGTCCTTCCGGACGAGGCCTAGCCACCCTCCTCGACGGTCAGAGCGGCATGAACCTTCCGCCGTTCACGTCGAGCACCACCCCGGTGATGTAGGACGACTCCTCGGAGGCCAGGAACAGGATCGGGTCCACGATCTCCCGCAGCTCGGGGAACCGGTCGAGTGGGATCGCGTCGAGGACCTCGCGTCGTTCGGCCTCCGGCATCTCGTCGTACATCTTCTGCAGCCGACCGGTCAGGAACAGCCCCGGCGCGACAGCGTTCACCCGGACCCCCCGCCCTCCGACCTCGCGGGCGAGCCGACGGGTCAGTCCGAGGACGGCGGCCTTCGAGGCTGCGTACGGCACGCCCGTCACGGGGGATGGCTGCCGTCCGCCGATGGAGGAGACGGTGACCACGACTCCTCCGGCCCGCATGTAGGGCACAGCTGCCTGGGCGCAGTAGAAGGTGCCTTTCAGGTTCACGTCGACGACGAGGTCGAGGTGCTCCTCGGTGATGTCCTCCAGCCCCTTGGGCGTGCCCAGTGAGCCACCGGCGAGGGTCACCAGGACGTCAGGTCCCCCGAGCTGCTCGTGGACCCGCGCCATGAGGTCGGTGACCGCGGGCCGCGAGCTCACGTCGGCCTCGAAGCCTGCGACCCGGCCACCGTGGGTCGAGGCGATCTTCTCGGCCACCTCCCGGCAGGCCGACCCGGTGACGTCGACGACCGCGACCGATGCGCCCTGTGCCGCGAAGCCCTCGCAGACGGCACTGCCGATCCCGCCGGCACCACCGGTGACCACCACCGTCCGACCGGCGAACCGGGATGCCGTCCCAGCGCTCATGGCACCTTCCGTTCCATTGACGACCGTCGAGATTGCAACATACTCTGTCGGACATTCCACGACAACGGGAAGGCACTGTGATGCGCACTGGGGCCACCACTGTCACCAGCCCCCTTGTCGCCCTCTGGGCAGCTCGCAGCATCGCGGTGATCGGGGCCAGCGACCGTCCCGGTTCGCTGGGCCGGCTCCCGGTGGAGTTCCTGCAGCGCTACGGGTACGCCGGACGCATCCACCCGGTCCGCCCCGACGGACAGCCGGTCTGTGGTCTGCCCTCCTGTGCCCTCGGTCGCGTCCTGCGACGGCCCGGTCGACCTGGCGATGATCATGGTCTCGGCGCCCCGGGTGCCCGATGCCGTGGCCGACTGTGTCGCAGCCGGAGTTCGGGTTGCCATCGTCTGCACCAGCGGGTTCGCCGAGACCGGAGCCGAAGGCGCTGCCCTGCAGGACCAGGTGGCGGCGATGGCGAAGGCCGGCGGGCTGCGGCTGGTCGGCCCCAACTGCATCGGCAGTGTCGGAGTCGGCACCGGCCAGGTCACGTCGTTCTCCCCCCTCTTCTCCGGCAGCCACACGGAGCTCGTCCCGGGTCGGATCGGGTTCGTCTCGCAGAGTGGAGCCCTCGGCTACGGCGCGGTGTCACTCGCCTTCGAACGCGGACTCGGCCTCGGCTGGGTCGTCAACACAGGCAACGAGGCCGACGTATCCGCAACCGAGGTGATTGCGGCGATGGCCGCGACCGAGGGCTGCGACGGGATTCTCGCCTACACCGAGGCGCTCACCGACCTGCCCAGCCTCCGGGCGGCCACCGACAGTGGTGTTCCGGTGGCCATGCTCAAGGCCGGTCGCTCGAAGGCCGGAGCGGAGGCCGCCGCCTCACACACCGGCGCGCTCGCCGCAGAGGACAAGGTCGTGGATGCTGCCCTGCGACAGCTCGGCATCGTCCGCGTCGACGACGTCACCGAGCTTCTCGACGTCGGCGACGTGATGACGCTGCCGCGACCCGCCGGTCGCCGGGTGGCCGTCGTCACCACGAGTGGCGGCTCGGGCATCCTTGCCGCCGATGCGATCGCCGCTGAGAACCTCTCCCTGGCCGACCTTTCCCCCGCGACGACGCGCACCCTGGAGCAGATCGTCCCGGCGTACGGCTCGACGGCGAACCCCGTCGACGTCACCGCCGCGGTGATGAGCAACAGTGAGCTGTTCGACCGCACCCTCGACGTGATCGCCGACGACCCGGGAGTCGACGCGATTCTCGCCACCTTCTGCGTGCTGACCGGCAAGGACGTCGACGACGTGGTCACCTCGCTGGCCCGGGTCGCGGAACACAGCGGCAAACCGGTTCTCGCCGTGCGCACCGGAGCCGACCACCTTGCGCCCGAGGCGACGGCTCGGATGCGCGCTGCCGGCATCCCGAGCTACCCGACGCCGGCCCGGGCGGTCCGCGCGCTCGCGGCACTGACCCGGTTCGGCGAGCATGCGAGGCTCCGCGAGACCGCCGTCCCTCCTCCCGCCCCGTCCGGGCAAGCGGCCCTGCAGCCGCGAACGGGCGCAACGGAGCAGGAGATGAAGCACCTGCTCTCGGAACACGGCATCCCGGTCCCGGTCGGTCGGATGGCGGACTCCCCCGAGGATGCGGTGGTGGCGGCCGTGGCGTGTGGCGGTCGCGCCGTCCTCAAGGCGGTCGTGCCCGGACTGGTGCACAAGAGCGACTCCGGGGGCGTCGTCCTGGGCGTCACGCCGGCGGAAGCGGCGGCTGCGTACGACAAGGTCGCGTCACTCGGCGGCGACGTCTGGGTCGAGGAGATGGTGGACTCCGGCGTGGAGGCGCTCGTCGGCTTCACCAGCACTCCCCTGGGCGCTGTCCTCACCGTCGGCCTCGGCGGCGTACTCACAGAGCTGGTCGGCGACGTGTCGCTGCGCGTCCTCCCGGTCACGCGCGCCGACATCGAGGAGATGATCGACGAGACCCGGCTCGGCCGACTGCTCGCCGGGATGCGCGGCGCGCCCCCGGCCGACCGCGCCGCCTTCGTCGACTGTGTGGTCAGGCTCGCGGACCTGGTCCGGAGCTGGCCGGCCGGTTTCGAGCTGGACCTCAACCCGGTGACCGTGCTTCCACAAGGCGTCCGGGTGCTCGACGCTGCGTACGTCGCCCCCACCCACCATCCCGACCAACGCCCCGCCCCGCCCCGCCAGCACTGAGCCAGCATCGAGACAGGCACTCCGGAAGGACCGAGATGGACATCGGCACCCTCGTGGCCCGAGCCGCGCAGCGCTTCGGTGACCGCGTCGCCGTCGAAGGCCCGGATGCCAGCCGCACCTTCCGGGAGCTCGGCGACCGGGTGACCCGGCTCGCCAACGCGCTCCGTGGACTCGGGCTGGAGCCCGGCGCTCGGGTCCTGGACCTGCAGACGAACTCGACTGCCTACCTGGAGACCGACCTGGCTGTCCGGGCCGCGGGCTTCGTCCGCACCGCCCTCAACCACAGGCTGCACCCGACCGACTGGGAGCGGATCGCGCACGACTCCGGCGCCAAGGCGCTCGTGTACGACGCGAAGTTCGCCGACGACACCGAGACATTGCGTGCTGGGCTGCAGCACGTGGTCGTCGTCGGCAACGGCCCGGGAATCCCCGCCGAGAAGCTCATCGCCGACACCTCACCGACCCCTCTGCCGGCACTCGACCCCGATGCCCTCTGCGGACTGCACTACTCCTCTGGCACCACCGGACATCCGAAGGGTGCCCAGCGCACCCACCGCAACTGGATGGCCTCGGTCGTCAACATGACGCACGACGTCCTCGGCGGCCCGCCCGGGGCGGACGACTGCTACGTCCACGCCGGCCCGATCACCCACACGTCCGGACTGTTCGTGCTGCCGTTCCTCGTCGCCGGCGCCCGGCAGATCGTCCTGCCGACCTGGGACCCGGAGACGTTCATCGACGCAGTCCAGAACCGCGGAGCCACCCACGCGGCGATCGTTCCGACCATGGTCGCCCGGCTGCTCGCCGTTCCCGGCATCGACCGCTCAGCCCTGGCCGGACTCAAGGTGCTGGGCTACGCGGGTGCCCCGATGCCGCCCGACCAGATGCGACAGGCCCACGTGAAGCTGACCCCGCACCTGGTGCAGTACTACGGCCTCGTCGAGGCCATCCCTCCGGTCACCGTGCTCGACGAGGAGCTGCACGCTCGCGGACTCGCCGGCGAACCCGAGCTGCTGACATCGGCCGGCCGGGCCGCGCTGGGCGTGGAGATCGCGGTGGTCGACGAGTCGGGCAACGTGCTCCCGCCGGGTGAGCCCGGGGAGGTCGTGACCCGCGGCGACCACGTCATGGCCGGCTACTTCAACGCCGAGTCTCGCTCCGATCTCGGCAAGTCGGTCGTCGACGGCTGGCTGCACACCGGCGACCTGGGTCGGATGGACCCCGAGGGCGTGCTCTGGCTGGTCGACCGCAAGGGCGACATGATCATCAGCGGCGGGTACAACATCTATCCCCGCGAGGTGGAGGAGGTCGTCGCCGAGGTGGAAGGGGTCGCCGAGGTCGCCGTCGTCGGGGTCGAGGATCCCGACTGGGGACAGCGGGTGGTGGCGCTGGTGACCACGCTGCCCGGGCGAGCGGTCGACCCCGAGACCGTGCTGGCGCACTGCAGGTCGCGGATGGCGGCGTACAAGAAGCCCAAGGAGGTCCGCATCGTGCCCGAGCTCCCCCTCAACTCCACGGGCAAGATCGCCAAGAAGGTGCTGCGCGAGCAGCTCGACGCGGAGGCATCGTCATGAAGTCGGCCGACCCCAAGCTGCGCGTCGACTACGCCCCCGCCGACGCGGAGCATCCCGGGCAGTACCCCTACACCCGCGGCGTCTCGCCCGAGCCGAAGCCCTGGATCATGGGCCAGTACGCCGGGTTCGGCACGCCGGCCGAGTCCAACCAGCGGTTTCGTCGGCTGCTCGACGCCGGCGTCACCGGCTTCTCCGTGGCGCTCGACCTGCCGACCCAGATGGGCATCGACTCCGACGACCCGCGGGCAGCCGGCGAGGTCGGCCGGGTCGGCGTGGCCGTCGACTCGCTGGCCGACATCGAGATCCTGATGGACGGCATTCCTCTGGAGCGGATCAGCCAGGTGCGGACCACGGCCAACTCCATCGGCTACATCTGGGCCGCCCTGTTCGTCGCGCTCGCGAAGAAGCGGGGCGTCGACCCGAACGCGTTCGGCCTGTTCATCCAGAACGACGTGCTCAAGGAGTTCATCGCGCGCGGCACCCAGATCTTTCCGCCAGAGGCCTCACTGAAGCTGGCCGTGGACTGCATCGAGTACTGCGCCGACGCGGTGCCCAACTGGACCCCCCTGGCGATGAGCGGCTACCACATCCGGGAGTCCGGAGCGTCCGCCACACAGGAGGTCGCGTTCACCTTCGCGAACGCCCGTGCGTACCTCGACGCGTGCGTCGCCCGCGGCGTCTCCATCGACACCGTGGCACCGACCCTGTTCACCTTCCTGGCGATCACGACCGACGTCCTGCAGGAGGTCGCGAAGTTCCGCGCCGCACGCCGCGTGTGGGCCCGCCTGATGCGGGAGGTCTACGGCGCGACCGACCCGCGCTCCCAGCAGCTGCGGATCTTCGCCTTCACCGCCGGCTCGACACTGACCGCCCAGCAACCGCTCAACAACGTGGTGCGCACCTCTGTCGAGGCGATGACCGCCGCACTGGCCGGCGTCCAGACCATGCACGTCTCGGCGTACGACGAGGCGCTGGGCGTGCCCACCGAGGCCGCGGCGACCCTGGCGCTGCGCACCCAGCAGGTGGTGGCGTTCGAGACGGGGCTGACCGAGACGCTCGACCCGTTCGCCGGGTCCTATGCGGTCGAGTCGCTCACCGACGAGCTCGAGCGCTCGATGTGGGCCATGTTGGAACAGATAGAGGAGCGGGGTGGGGCGCTTGCCTGCATCGAGTCCGGCGAGCTGTCCAGGGAGCTCGCCGACGCCGCGTACGAGCTGGCTCTGTCGATCGAGCGCGGTGACCGGACCGTCGTCGGGGTGAACCGCTTTCCTTCCGGCACCGAGTCACTGGAGGTCTTCCGCATCGACCAGGCGACGGAGGAGGCTCAGGCCAAGGCCGTCGCCGAGCTGCGAACCAGCCGTGACAACGCCACGGTCGAGGCGGCCCTGCGGCGGCTGCGCAGCGATGCTCAGGCAGGCGCGTCGGTGATGCCGGCCACGATCGAAGCGATCACCGCCTACGCCACCATCGGCGAGGTGATCGCCGTGCTCCGTGACGTCCACGGCTCCTGGGTGCCCAGCCACACGTTCTGAGCCCCGGGAAAGTCTCAGCTCGAGGTGGCTCCGGTCGTCACGAGCTCCACATGGCGATGTGCGGAAGCGCTGAGCCGATCGCGCAGGGCGAAGAACAGATCCGCCGCGCGCACACCCCTCCAGCCGCGCGGCAGCAGCTCCGGGGCGAGCCCCGGGTCGAGGAACGGTAGGCGACGCCACGCCGTGAGCGTCCGTATGTAGTCGGCGAAGGCCAGTGCGTCGTCCTCGTGCCGCTTGCGCTTCCAGCGAGCCAGGACCGGCGAGTAAGCCCTGGTGAACTCGTCGTACAGCGCGCCGAGACCCTCCAGGTCCCACCACGACGAGACCGAGGCTCCAAGGTGTGCGAAACCGCGGTAGTCGGCGTGGAACAGGTCGACGTAGTGCGAGAGCCCATACCGCTCGAGCACGTCGCGAGTCTCCTCCTCGAGGTGAGCCGGGGCGATCCAGACCCCAGCCGCGACCGTTCCGAACCCGAGCCAGGTGAGCCGCGAGCGCAGCGTGTGGCGCTTCTGGCGCTCCGACTCGGGGACGCTGAAGACGGCCATCACCCAGCCGTCCTCCAAGGTCGCTCGCGGGCGCTCGAAGATACGCCGGTCACCTTCGTCCAGGATGGCGCGCGCCTGGTCCGACAGGGCATAGCCGGCCACTCCGTCGACGCGCTCCGAAACGAGGATGCCTCGGCGCTTGAGCCGGGAGATCGAGGACCTGACAGCCGGCTCGTCCACACCGAGCTCCGCCATCAGCTTGATCAGCGAGCCGACGCTGAGCCACCCACCCACCTCTCGGGCGTACATCCCGTAGATGGAGACGATCAGGGCACGCGGCTGCAGGCCCCTGCCCTGGTGCACCTCGTCGGCGATCTCGATGTCAGGCACGAGCGAACTCTAGCGTCTCCATGACGGCCGTCAGCAGGGCTCCTGTCGATTCAATATGACGACATATTGACTGTCGTCAAATTTGAAGAATACTTTGGCTCTGTCACTCCACCGAGCAGACTGTCCAGAAGGGGCGCCATGCAGCTCACGCCATCCGCGCACGTCGACACGTTCTGCCGCGACAACCTTCCCCCGGCGGATCAGTGGCCAGAGTTCCTGTTCGACCTGCCCGACGTGCAGTACCCCGACCGGCTCAACTGCGCTGCGGAGCTGCTCGACAGAGTCGTCACGCGGCACGGCGGCGACCGCGCCTGCCTGCTCGCGCCGGACGGTACGGCGTGGACGTACGCCGAGCTGCTGGCCAAGGCGAACCAGGTGGCCTGCTACCTCGTGAACGCCCACGGGCTGGTGCCCGGACAGCGGGTACTGCTGCGGGGCCCCAACAACCCGTGGCTCGTCGCCTGCTGGTTCGGCGTGCTCAAAGCCGGCGGGGTGGTCGTGACCACGATGCCGCTGCTGCGTGCCGGCGAGCTCTCCACCATCTGTGAGATGGCCGCGATCGACCTGGCCATCTGTGACCACCGCTTCCTCGACGACCTCCAGGCTGCCCAGGTGCCGGGCCTGCGGGTTACCGCCTACGGCGGTGACAGCGCCGCTGACATCACTGTGTGCAGTGCCCAGCTGCCCGACCGGTTCGAGCATGTGGAGACGGCGGCCGACGACGTCGCGCTGCTCGCCTTCACGTCCGGCACCACCGGCCGGCCGAAGGCGACGATGCACTTCCACCGCGACGTCCTCGCGAACGCCGACACCTTCTCCAAGCACGTGTTGAAGCCCGAGCCGACGGACGTGTTCACCGGCACCCCGCCACTGGCCTTCACCTTCGGCCTCGGCGGACTGGTGGTGTTCCCCCTCCGGGTCGGCGCATCCACGTTGCTCATCGAGAAGGCGTCACCCGACCAGCTCGCCGACCTCATCGCCGAACACCGCGTGTCGATCTGCTTCACCGCCCCGACTGCGTACCGCTCGATGATCGCCTCGGGCAACGCCTCGAAGCTCAGCACGCTTCGCCGCGCCGTGTCGGCCGGCGAGCACCTTCCGGCGGCGACCTGGCACGCCTTCCACGACGCCACGGGCGTGAAGCTGATCGACGGGATAGGCGCGACCGAGATGTTGCACATCTTCATCTCCGCATCCGATGACGACATCGAGCCGGGCTCCACCGGGCGCGCGGTTCCCGGGTACGTCGCCGCCGTCGTCGGCGAGCAGGGCGAGCCCGTGCCCGACGGGGAGCCTGGCCGGCTTGCGGTGAAGGGACCCACCGGGTGTCGCTACCTCGCCGACGCGCGGCAAGGGGTCTACGTGCAGAACGGCTGGAACATCACGGGTGACACGTTCATCCGCGACCGCGACGGCTACTTCTGGTACCAGGCGCGCAGCGACGACATGATCGTCTCGGCCGGTTACAACATCGCCGGGCCGGAGGTCGAGGAGGCACTGCTGGCACACCCGCATGTCGCCGAGTGCGCCGTGATCGGGGTCCCGGACGAGGTCCGGGGGCAGCTGGTCAAGGCGTACGTCGTGCTCACAGACGGCACTGCGGGAGACGAGACCACCATCAAGGATCTGCAGGACTTCACCAAGCAGCAGATCGCTCCGTACAAGTACCCGCGTGCGATCGAGCTCGTCGACGCACTGCCCCGCACCAACACCGGGAAGCTGCAGCGGTTCCGACTTCGACAGCTCGCTCAGGCGCAGACCGACACCCTGCCCGACTCTCAGGCGGACGCAGTCTCCACACCGTGAGCGGCTCCGAAGGCTGCGGCGCCGCGGAGTCAGCAGTGCACGAGAAGCTCGGCCCGCTCGACCTCTTCGGGTCCGTTGCCGCGAAGGGCGCCATGGTGGCGGTTCACTCCGACCCGGAACACCCAGGCACCAGCCCGTGGCCGGAGCGGGTTCGCGCGAAGCTCGCACCGACAGCGTCCACGCCTCGGCAGTAGACCGAGGCGTGGACCGACGAGTCCTCGCGGCTCAGGCCAGGCTCATGTCTTCGACCGACTCCTCGACGGAGGCGCCGTGGGGGATCAGCAGCATCGCCAGCGCTCCGACGAGGGCAGGTGCGGCGAATGCGTAGAAGTTCGCATCCAGACCCCAACCGCTCTCGAGGATGTAGGCGCCGTAGATCGGACCGACGATCGCCCCGATGCGTCCGATTCCCAGCGCCCACCCCAGACCGGTCGCCCGCATGTGCGCCGGGTAGAAGTTCGCGGTGTAGGCGTTCACGAGGATCGTCGTACCGATGGTGCAGGCACCCGCGATCGCGACGAGCACGTACAGCACCGCCGCCGGAAGGTCGTAGCTCAGCAGGTAGATGCACAGGCCGGCTACGAGGAACATGCCGGTCGTCGTCTGCTTGGATCCGACGCGGTCGGCGACGGCACCCAGCAACGGGGTGCCCACGATCGCGCCCAGGTTGAGGACCAGCAGGAAGGCCAGTGCGGATCCGAGCTCGTATCCGGCGGTGCGCATGATCTGCGCCAGCCAGGTGTTCAGCCCGTAGACGAGCAGAAGTCCCGCGCCTGTGCCCAGCCAGAACAGCAACGTTCCCCGGACGTATCGCGGCGCGAACAGGGTGACCAGGCCCCGGAGCGCACCTGCCTTGCCCTCTACCTTGGTCTCGGGCGCTTCCAGGGCGAGGTCGAAGCGAGCGGCCAGCGCCCGTGCGTCCTCGAGACGACCACGGGAAACGAGGTAGCTCGCTGACTCCGGCAGGAAGCGCCAGGCAAGGGGCAGCAACGCGAAACCCAGGAGGCCACCGATGACGAACATCGCGCGCCACCCGAGGTCCGGGATCACCATGATCGCCGCCAACGCTGCCAGGATCCCGCCGACGGAGTAGCCGCAGAACATCACGGCGTTGGTGGTGCTGCGATGTCTCGGGTGTGCGTACTCGATCGTCAACGCGATGGCCGTCGGCACGACGCCACCGAGTCCGACCCCGGCGATGAAGCGGGCAAGACCGAACAGCTCAGGCGTGGGAGCGACGGCTGCCAGCAGCATCGCCACGGAGAACCACGCGACGCACACCAGCATGATGCGTCGACGACCTACCAGGTCTGTGACCGTACCGATGACGAGTGCGCCGATGAGCATCCCGATGAGCGCGTAGGAGCCGATGCGACCCGCCTCCGCGGCGCTGAGTGTCCACTCGGCGTCACCGCTCACGAGCGTCGGCACGACCGTGCCGTAGACGATCAGGTCGTAGCCGTCGACGATGATCGTGGCGCAGCACAGAGCGACCGCGATGAACCGCGAGCTCTGCCGGCCACCGTGGGTGGGGTGTGTCATGAATGACCTTTCGTAGTCGGAAACTGCGGATCCCCCCGGTGTTGCGTCTGTGTCAGAGTGCGGGTCTCAGTGGCCCCGGAATGCCTCCTCGAGCCACCAGGAGCCGCGGTCGCTGACGACCTTGGCGTCGATGAGCAACGGGGCGGAGCGGTCGCCATCCACCCAGCGCTCGACGGCCTTCAGGTCGTCAGGCGTGCGGACCGTCACAGCCTCGAACCCGTAGCCACGTGCAAGGGCGGCGATGTCGGTGGGCGGGAACTGCACGGTGTCGAGCGGGTACTTCTCCGGGCCGAAGTGGTGCACCTCGGCGCCGTACGCGTCGTCGTTGTAGACGACGACCACCATCGGCAGGCCGAGCCGGCGGACCGTGTCCAGCTCCACCGCGCTCATGAGCAGCCCGCCGTCCCCGACCGCCGCCACCGGGAGCCGGTCGGGCTGGGCGAGCGCCGCACCGATCGCCGTGGCCAACCCCAGCCCGATCGACTGGAAGGCTTGGGTGAAGCAGAAACCGTTCTCGTCGGGCACGGACAGGAACATGCTCGGGTAACCCATGAAGTTGCCGGAGTCGACAGCGAGCACCCGCTCCGTGGGAAGGATGTCGTCCAGGCCGATGCTCAAGGTCCTCGGGTCGATGCGCTCGGTCGTCCCCGTGTCCGGGTACGGCACGTCTCGCCAGCGGATCCTGGCAGCGATCTCCGCGCCTACGTCGGCCGCGCGGTAGCCCTGACGCTGCTCACCCGCGGTGGCCAGTGCCTGACGAGCCGTGACCCGCACATCGCCGGTGACGCCCAGGTGGATCGCCCGGTGCGCGCCGAGGGCCGAGGCGTCGTCGTCGACCTGTACGACGGTCGCGTCGGGTGCGATCAGCCGGCCGTGCCGCATGGTCCACATGTTCAGGGCGCAGCCCCACCCCACGACCAGGTCCGCGCCTCGGATGAGCCCGGCCGCCGCCGGTGAGGAGAACCCACCCGACACGTCCAGTGACCAGGGACTGCCGTGGAACAGACCGCGGGCAACCGCGGACGTCGCGACGAGCGCGCCGTACCGCTCGGCCAGAGCCTCGAGAGCCTCGCGACAGCCTTCCCCACGGGCCCCGCGGCCGGCGACGAAGACAGGTCGCTCCGCCCGCTCGAGGGCATCGACGAGCGCCGCCAGGTCCGACTGGCTCGGCTCCACCGGCGCGGGCGGCTCAGGGAGGACCGCAGGGGCAGGATCGGTGGGTGCATCCAGAGCCTGCAGCTGTAGCGGCAGGTTGAGCAGCACGGTACGACGCCCGCGCAACGCGGTTGCCGCCGCGGCACACGTCTCCGCGACAGCGGTCTCAGCCGAGGTGATGCGAGCGGGTACCGCACCCACGGATCGCGCCAGCGCCTCCTGGTCGACGTAGAAGTTGGATCTCGGCTCTGCCGCCTCCGCCGCCAGGACCAGCAGCGGCGTTCGGCTCTTCGCCGCCTCCGCGATCCCGGTCATCGCGTTCGTGAGACCACACCCCTGGTGGACGCTGAGCGCCGCGAGCGTGCCGCTCATCCGCGCGTAGGCGTCTGCCATCGTGGCCGCACCGCCTTCGTGCCTTGCGGCGACGAACCGGGATCCGGCCTCGATCATCGCGTTGGTCACGTGGAAGTTCCCCGAGCCGACCACGCCGAACACGCGGCCGACACCCACTGCCGCAAGCGCGCCACCGACGGCTTCCGCAACCTTCATGAGCGCTCGACCAACGCGAGCACGCGCGCGGGGGCACCCGAGCCGGTCACGATGGGCAGCGGGCCGGCGATCACGACCGCACCGTGCGCAGGGAGCCTGGCCAGGTTCTGCAGCTGGGTGAGCCCGTACTTGTCGCTGCCCATCAGGTAGGAGTGGCACGGGAAGGCCGGGTCGAACGAGTGGGCTGCCCCTGCGTCGGTTCCCACCGTCTCGACACCGAGGCCGATCACCGGTGACTCGTGTGCCACCCATCTGGCGCACTCGGCAGAAAGGCCCGGCGTGTGTGGACCGTCCTTGTCGGCGTTGACGAAGTCTGCCTGCGAGTGCGACCGGGCGTCCCAGCCGGTTCTCACCATCAGCCAACCGCCCTCGGGCAGCGGACAGTTCTCCTGCTCCCAGGCCTTGAGGTGGTCCACCTCGATGAGAAAGTCCGGGTCCTTCTCGACCTGCGCCGAGAAGTCGAGCACGACTGCCGGCGCGATCAGCCGGCTCGTCGGCACCGATGCGACATCGGCAAGATCCTTGCCCGTCACCCAGTGGTTGGGTGCGTCGAAGTGCGTGCCCGTGTGTTCACCGCTACGGAAGTTGTTCCAGTACCAGGCAGGTCCGCGGTCGTCGTACCTGCTGATCTCCTCGAGCTCGAACGTCGCGGTCTGACCGAACTCGGGCGGGAGCTGGATCACCGGTGTGGATGCGGACAGCGGGGACGTGAGGTCGATGACCTCGACCGCTCCGCGCCGCAGCGCGGAGACGAGGGCGGCCAGCACAGACGGCTCGGGCATGACTCCTCCAGACGTGGCTCAGGTGACCTGCTCGATCTCGCGAAGGCCAGGTCGCCAACGCTCGTGGCGGGTCGCGGGCAGGCCGTCACGGACCAGCTCCAGGCGCGGCTTCGGCCCATCCGTGCGACCGGCCTGTGGCTTGCGGCTCCCCGCCTTCCACGGGGTTGGCCAGGTCGCTCCGGGACCGACGTACTCCTGCTCTGCTGCTGCGTGCAGGGTCCAGCTCGGGTCGTACAGGTGCACGCGGCCCAGGGCGCACAGGTCCGCGCGGCCCGCCAGTACGAGCGAGTTGACGTCGTCGAACGACGAGATCACGCCCACCGCGATCGTCGAGATGCCTACCCTGTTGCGGATCGCGTCCGCGAACGGGGTTTGGAAAGAGCGTCCGAAGGCGGGCCGTTCGTCCGGCGTGACCTGCCCCGTCGACACGTCGATCGCTGCCGCTCCGGCGTCCCGGAAGCCCGTGGCGATCTCCACCGCGTCGTCAACCGTGATGCCGCCTTCGACCCAGTCGGTCGCCGAGATCCGCACCGTCATCGGCTTGTGCGAGGGCCACACCTCCCGCACCGCGCGGAACACCTCGAGCGGATAACGCATCCGGTTCTCCAGCGAGCCGCCGTACTGGTCGGCTCGCTGGTTCGTGACGGGAGAGATGAACGACGAGAGAAGGTAGCCGTGCGCGCAGTGCAGCTCGAGCAGGTCGAACCCGGCCGAGTCTGCGCGCCGAGCAGCGCCGACGAACTCCTGCCGGATGTCGGCCATCTCCTCCGCCGTGAGCTCGCGCGGGACCTGGTTCACGCCGGGTTGGTACGCCACCGGCGACGGTGCCACCACCTCCCAGTTGCCCTCGTCGAGCGGCTCGTCGATGCCCTCCCACATCAGCTTGGTGGAGCCTTTCCGGCCGGAGTGACCGAGCTGTATCCCGATCTTCGCCCGCGACTCCAGGTGCACGAAGTCCACGATCCGCCGCCATGCCTCAGCTTGCTGACCACTCCAGATGCCCGTGCATCCCGGCGTGATGCGTCCGGTCTCGGAGACGCACACCATCTCCGTCATGACCAGACCGGCACCACCGAGGGCCTTTCCACCCAGGTGGACGAGGTGGAAGTCGTTGGGGAAGCCGTCCCCCGCAGACCGGTACATGTCCATCGGGCTCACGATGACCCGGTTCACCAGCTCCAGCTGGCCGAGCCGGAACGGCTGGAACATCGGAGGGGAGGCCTGAACCTCCTGGCCCGTGGACCGACCGACCGAGTCGGCGAACCAGGCGTCGACACGTGCCACGAACTCGGGGTCGCGCACCTGGAGGTTGTCGTAGGTGACCCGTCGGCTGCGCGTCATGATGTTGAAGGCGAACTGCGCCGGCTCCTGGTGCACGTACTGGCCGAGGTTCTCGAACCACTCGAGGCTCGCCTGCGCTGCCCGCTGCGTGGAGAGGACGACGGCCTTCCGCTCCTCCTCGTAGGCGTCCAACCCGGTCTCGAGCGACTCGTGCTCGTGCAAGCAGGCTGCGAGGGCGAGCGCGTCCTCCATCGCCAGCTTGGTCCCCGATCCGATGGAGAAGTGCGCCGTGTGGGCCGCGTCGCCCAGGAGAACGACATTGTCGTGTCGCCAGTGCTCGTTGCGCACCGTCGTGAAGCTGACCCACTTCGAGTTGTTGGCGAGCACGCGGTGGCCGTCGAGGACGTCCGCGAACAGCTCGCTGACCGTGGCGATCGACTTCTCGTCGGACTCGCCAGGTGCGAGCTCACGTGCGGCGAAGCTGTCGAAGCCCGCTGCCTCCCAGACCTCTTCGTTCATCTCGATGATGAAGGTGCTTCCGGTGGCGTCGTAGGGGTACCCGTGGATCTGCATCACCCCGTAGGGCGTCTCACGCACGTAGAACTTGAACGCGTCGAACACCTTGTCGGTCCCGAGCCACATGTACTTGCAGGCGCGGACGTCCAGGCTGGGACGGAAGGTATCGGCGTACCGGGTTCGCACGGCCGAGTTCAAGCCGTCCGAGGCCACGACCAGGTCGTGAGTGGCTGACAGCTCGTCGACGTCCGGCGCGACCGTGCCGAAGTGCACGATCACCCCGAGATCTGCGCACCGTTGCTGAAGGATCTCCAGCAACCTCTTGCGGCTCATCGCGGCGAACCGGTGGCCACCACTGGTGATGACCTCGTCGCGATAGTGCACGTCTATGTCATCCCAGCGAGCGAACTCGCGCTCCATCTGGATGTAGGCGGCCGGGTCGGCGTGCTCGATTCCTCCGAGCGTCTCGTCGGAGAAGACCACTCCGAACCCGAAGGTGTCATCCGCGGCGTTGCGTTCGTAGACGGTGATCTCGTGGTGCGGACCGAGCTGTTTCGTCAGCGCGGAGAAGTACAGGCCGCCGGGACCGCCACCGATGACCGCGATGCGCACGTCGTTCTCCCGTTGTCGTGTGAATGAACGTCACCGTATGTTGGATTTCCGACGGTCGTCAATAGGACGTCAGGCGCATCGAACGGGGGCTGCTCACCCGACCTGGTGGTAGATCAACGTCGGACGATCAGCGGCGAGAGCCTCCACGGCGAGTTGGCCAAGATCCTGCACCCGATCTGCGGTGACACCTCGCGCACCTACGGCTCTGGCGAGCGCGGGCAGATCCGGACGGTAGAGGTCGACTGCCTGAGGTGTGATCCCGCGAGCAACCATCTGCTCCTTGATCTCGGCGTACCCGCCGTTGTCGACGACGATCACGGGAAGGGCGAGGTTCTGCTCCGTGGCAGTGACCAGCTCCTGGATGCTGAACATGGCCGCGCCGTCCCCGAAGAGCCCGATGACCGGACGCGACGGGGCGGCGATCTTCGCACCGATCGCGGCTGGCAGGCCGTAACCGAGGGTCGCGTAGCCGGTCGGGTACAGCAGACGGTTCTCCGGCGTGAACGGCCAGTAGTGCACTGTTCCGTAGTAGGTGACCTGGGAGCTGTCGCCGGCGACGACGGTGTCCGCGGGCAGCGCCGCGGCGAGCGAGCGCTGGATCTCCGCCCAGGGTCCTGCGTCCTTGTCCGCGTCGGCGCAGATCGCGTCGCGCTGAGCCTGTAGCGCGCCCGTCGGTCGGGGGCGGAGTCCCGTGCCCTGAAGTGCGTGGAGCACCTCACGGAGGACCTCGGCGGAGTCCCCGGCGACAGCGAGGTCGGCCTGGACGTTCTTGTGCAGCTGCGCTGGGTCCAGATCGATCCGGATCACCGTCCGGCGGCCGTCGGCGCCGGGCTCGATCACACCTCCCCACAGGTCCGAGTCACCCAGCTCGCTCCCGACGACGACGAGCAGGTCGGCGTCGTTCGCGGCCTGGTGCGCGGCGGCAAGCCGGATGCCGGCACCCAGTGCGGCCGGGTGACACTCGTCGAGCACCCCCTTGCCGTTCACCGTGGTCAGCACCGGCAGGCCGTGGTCCGCCAGTGCCCGGATCTCCTCCGTTGCCCCGCGGGCCCCACCCCCGACGATCACCAACGGTTGCCGTGCTGCGGTGATGGCGTCGGCGATCTGCTCGACCAGAGCCGACCCAGGGCTCTCCAGGTCGGGCCTCGCGCGAACCGGCGCAGGCCGACGCACCCACTCGCCTTCCAGCACGTCGACCGGGACCTCGAGGTGGACCGGCCGCGGCCGCGTCGCAGCGAACCCCTCGAAGACCGAGGCCACGATCTCCGGAATGGCATCGGCATCCTCGACGCGGATACTGCGTGCGCAGACGGCGTCGAGAGCCGCCTGCTGGTTCTTCACCTCGTGCAGCCAGCCGAAGTCGGCCCCGACCTTGCCGCGCGGCACGCCGGGCGAGATCGCCAAGGTGGGCACGGAGTCCGCGTAGGAGGTCGCGAGGGCGGTGACCGCGTTGGTGATGCCGGGCCCGGAGGTCGTGATGAACACCCCGGGCCCGCCGCTCACCCGGGCGTAGCCGTCTGCCGCGTATCCGGCGCCCTGCTCGTGCCTGGTGACCACGTGCCGAATCCCTGAGGACGGCAGGTAGCGGTAGAGCTCGAGGTTGTGGGTTCCGGGGATGCCGAAGACGTCCCGGACACCATGCGCCACCAACGAGTCGATGACCGCGGCGCCGCCGGTCACCTGCTCAGGCATGGATCGCTGTCTGCCTCGGCGCCATCGCGCTGATCAGCTCGTACGCCGCGTGTGAGGCCGCGATCCCGGTCACCTCCGCGTGGTCGTACGCCGGCGCGACCTCGACGATGTCGGCGCCGACAAGGTTCAGATCGGCGAACGCGCGCAGGATGTTCAGCAGCTCGCGACTGGTCAGACCTCCGGCCTCCGGCGTTCCCGTTCCCGGCGCGAAGGCCGGGTCGAGCACGTCGATGTCGAGCGACACGTACGTCGGCCTCTCCCCGACTCGGGCCTTGATCCGCTCGACCGCGCCACGCCAGCCCAGGTCGTCCATGTCATGCGCGCCGATCACCTGGAAGCCCAACACCTGGTCGTCGGTGAGGTCCTCGCGTGAGTAGAGCGGTCCCCGGATGCCGACGTGCACACTCCCCGTCTTGTCGATGAGGCCCTCCTCGCTGGCACGGCGGAACGGAGTGCCGTGCGTGATGGGAGCGCCGAAGTAGGTGTCCCACGTGTCGAGGTGTGCATCGAAGTGGACCACCGCGATGGGCCCGTGCATCTCGTGCATGACCCGCAGCAGCGGCAGTGCGATCGTGTGGTCACCACCGATCGTGACCAGCTTGCCGCTGCTGTCGAGGACCTCGCGAGCGCCCTGGTCGATCTGCTGGACTGCCTCGTCGATGTCGAACGGGTTGCAGGCGATGTCCCCGGCGTCGACGACCTGCTGGACCGCGAACGGCTCGAGGTCCTGCACCGGGTTGTACCCCCGCAGCAGCTTGGAAGACGCGCGGATGTGGCCGGGCCCGAACCGGGCTCCGGGTCGGTAGCTCACCCCGGAGTCGAACGGCACGCCGACGACTGCCACGTCGGCCCTCGACACCTCGTCGAACCGCGGAAGACGTGCGAAGGTCGCCGGGCCGCAGAAACGGGGTACGACGGTCGCGTCGACCTGCCCGCGGGGTGGATGGGAAGTCATGTGGTCACAGCACCTTCGAGAGGAACGCCTTCGTGCGCTCGTGTTGGGGGTTCCCGAATACGTTCGACGGCGTCCCCTGTTCGACGATCACGCCCCCGTCCATGAACGCCACCCGGTCACACACCTCACGGGCGAACCCGATCTCGTGGGTGACGACGATCATCGTCATGCCCTCGTGCGCCAGTCCCTTCATCACGTCGAGCACCTCGCCGACCAGCTCCGGGTCGAGCGCGGAGGTGGGCTCGTCGAAGAGCATCAGGAGCGGCTCCATCGCCAGCGCCCTGGCGATGGCCACCCGCTGCTGCTGGCCCCCTGAGAGGGTCACGGGGTAGGCGTTGGACCGGTCGGCGAGCCCCACGCGGTCCAGCAGCTGCAGTGCCTGTGCCTTGGCCGAGGCCTTGTCCTTGCGCCGCACGAAGACCGGCGCCTCCATCACGTTCTCCACCGCAGTGCGGTGCGGGAACAGGTTGAAGCGTTGGAAGACCATCCCCACGTCGCGCCGCGCGGCCGCCACCTCACGACGGCGGAGCTCGTACTTCTTGCCGTTGTGACGCCGATAGCCGACAAGCGCGCCGTTGACGCTGATCTCTCCCCCGTCGATTCGTTCGAGGTGGTTGATGCAGCGCAGGAACGTGCTCTTGCCGGACCCCGACGGCCCGAGGAGGGACACGACCTCGCCGGTCTGCACGGTCATGTCGATGCCCTTCAGGACCTCGGTGTCGCCGTACACCTTGCGCAGGCCGACGGCCTCCACCATGGCGGTCGACATCATCTCCCTCCCTTCGAGAACGTGAACTTGCGCCGCAGCGAAGTGCTTCCGGCAAGAACACCGCGGCTCATCCGCTTCTCGATCCGGCTCTGGACAAGCGTCAAGATCGTGGTCAGCACCAGGTACCAGATGCTCGCCACGATGAGCAGTGGGATCTGCTGGAAGTTCCGTCCGTAGATCAGCTGCGCAGTCGTGGTCAGCTCGGGCAGACCGATGACCAGCACCAGCGAGGTCAGCTTGAGCATCTGGATGGTCTCGTTGGCCGCCGGCGGAACGACCAGTCGTGCGGCCTGAGGAAGTACGACACGCCGGTAGGTCGTGAACGGGCTCATCCCGAGGGCTTCCGCGGCCTCGGTCTGACCACGGTCCACCGACCCGATGCCTGCTCGCACGATCTCAGCCATGTAGGCCGCCTCGTTGAGGCCGAGGCCGAGGATCGCCGCGGTGAACTGGGTGATCAGGGTGTTGGTGGGCCAGCTCGCGAGCTCGGGACCGAAGGGCACGCCCAGGCTGATCTGAGGCAGGACGCTTCCGAGGAAGAACCAGAACAAGAGCTGTACCAGGATCGGTGTGCCGCGGAACAGCCAGACGTAGCCGGCGGCAACGCCGCGGAACAGCGGGTTCTCGGAGAGCCGCATCACCGCAAGAAGGGTGCCGAGCAGCAGCCCGACCACCATGGAGACGACCGTCAGCTTCAGGGTCATCACCAGGCCCTGCAGGATCGACTTCTCGAAGAGGTAGCCGACCACCAGGTCCCAACGGAGCGCGGGAGAGGCCACCATGAAGTGGACGAACATCGCGAACAACACGGCCAAGGCGGCCGCCGCCAACCACCGACCCGGGTGGCGTAGCCGGACGATCGGTTCGTCCGCGTGCGCCATCCGCGGAGGAGTCGTAGCCTCAGTGCTCACCGTGCTCAGGTGCCCTGGTTGATCGGCGCCCCCTCGAGCGCCTGGTCCGTCAGGTTCCACTTGGCCAGGAGCTCGTCATAGGTGCCGGACTCGATGACCTTCAGCAGGGCGGCTTGCACGGCGTCACGCAGCTCCTGGTCGTCCTTGGGCACCGGGATCCCCACCGGGAGGGTTCCGAACGGCTTGGCCGGGACCTCGAACGCCTCTGGGGCCTGCTTGACGTTGTAGGCCAGGGTGAGGTCGAGTGCCAGCACCGCCTGTGCACGACCGGACTGCAGTGCCTGCACCGCGCTGGCCTGATCAGGGAACGGCTGCTTCTTCACGGCCGGCTCGCCTGCCTCGGCGCACTCCTTGGAGATGTCCCCCGCGGTCAGGTCACCGGTCGATGCCTTCTCGACTGCGACCGTCTTGCCGCACAGGTCGAGCTTGTCGGTGATGCCGTCGGGATTGCCCTTCTTGACCATGAACGCGATCCCGGAGCTCAGGTAGTCCACGAAGTCGACCGTCTCCTGGCGTTCCTTCTTGTCGATCATGCTGGTGAGGGCCAGGTCGTACCGGCCGGCGTTCAGCCCGCCGATGATGCCGTCGAAGTTGGTGTTCTCGAACCGGAACTCCACACCCAGGACCTCGCCGAGCGCCTTGCCGAGGTCCGCGTCGAAGCCGAGCACGGTCTTGCTGTCGGAGGCGAAGAACTCCATCGGAGGGAAGCTGACACCCGACGCCACCCGGACCACCCCCGATGACTTGATGTCCGCCGGAAGCATGTCGGCCGCGGCCTGGTCCTTGGTGAGCGTGCCGACCGACGCGGTTGGCTCCGCGCCGCCGTTCTCCGAGCTCCCGGCGTCTGGGGCCGCGCAACCCGATGCGAGGGTCACGGCTGCGAGCGCAATTGCTGGGACGAGGTGCGGAAGACGCATTGGTTCTCCAGACGACCGGTTTCGTGAAAGGCAACAAAGGTTGCCACCCGAGAATGGCAATGCCATCATTTCGTGTCAAGGGGTCCGCCGCTGCTGGCGTACATGTGTGGTCGATCAGGAGGAACAACATGCGGCCGGTGCCCGTATCTCCCACGAACAACCAGGTCCGAATCGGATCGAAGCTGCGGGCGGCCCGCCAGGCGCACGGCTACACCCTCGAGCAGCTCGCCGCGGCGGCGGGCCTGACAAAGGGGTTCTTGAGCCGCGTCGAGCGCGACGAGACATCCCCTAGCGTCACGTCGCTCATCACCTTGTGCGAGGTGATGAGCCTCGATGTCGGCTCACTCTTCAGCGTGTCCGAGGTCGAGCTTGTGCGACGGAAGACGGCACCGGCGATCAACCTTGGCGGCCAGGGCGTGAACGAGCGCCTCATGACCCCACGCGGGCAGTCTCGTCTCCAGCTCGTCCACTCGGCCGTGGAGCCGGGCGGCACCGGTGGCAGGGAGTTCTACACGATCAACTGCGAGCTGGAGGTCGTCTACTGCCTCAAGGGCAGTGTCGACCTTCTCTTCACCGACCGGCGACAGAGGCTCACCGCCGGTGACGCCCTGACGTTCTCAGGTGGCGAGCCGCACACGTGGGTGAACCCGAGCGACAGCCGCAGCGCGGAGCTGATCTGGGTTCTCGTCCCTGCGCCGTGGAGCGGCAGCGCATAGTCACGTCTAGACGGCCTGGCGCGCCGGGACAGGCGAGGCGTCGGCAGGCGACGCAGCCTCGATCAGCTGCGCGACCAGCTTGCGGTCTCCCTTGACGGTGACGGAATCGAGGCTCCCGTCGACGAACATGTAGTAGATGGCCTCAGGGCTCGCCTCCACGACCACGTCCGGGCTCTCGACCGAGCCGGCGAGAACCTCACCGTCGACCAGCGAGGCCACCTCGTCACCGACGTGGAACTCGAAGCGGCCGGGGGGTGCTATCGGCGCCACCACGATGTCGAGGGCGTTCGCGAGCCAGCCCTCGAAGAGTCCGGCATCGGCCGTGGGCGGTCCCAGTGAGCGAGCACCCCACACCGCCAGCTCGCGCATGGCGCGGCGCAGATCGCGTCCGTAGTCGGTGAGCTCATAGACCCGCGAGGCCGCTGGTGGCGGCAGGGTCCGCCTCGCGACCACACCGCATGCCTCCAAGTCACGAAGACGGGTGGCGAGGACGTTGGTCCCGATCCCAGGGAGCCGCTCTGCCAGGTCGGTGTAGCGCTTGGGTCCGTGCATGAGCTCGCGCACCACGAGCAGAGCCCATCGCTCGCCGACCAGGTCAAGGGCGTGCGCCACGGGGCAGTACTGGTCATACCGCTTAGCCATGAAGCGAGCCTACCACCGTGCCTGTCGATCCGAAAGTTAGGGCTTGCAAAAGAGAAGTAGACGTTATTACAGTCGAAGTCTCAACTGCGTTACCGAAAGGAGAAGTGAAACGATGGTGACGACAGATCAGCGCAAGTGGCTGGCTCTTGCGCTCTTGTGTGTGGTTCAGTTCATGGTCGTCCTGGACATCGCGATCGTGAATGTCGCGCTGCCGTCGATCAAGCTCGACCTAGGGTTCTCGGAGGGCAACCTCCACTGGGTGATCAGCGCCTACGCCCTCGTGTTCGGCGGCTTCCTGCTCCTGGGCGGGCGCGCGGCCGACATGATCGGACGGCGGCGCGTCTTCCTCGTCGGTATCGGCGTGTTCACCGTTGCCTCACTGCTGGCCGGGCTGGCCTGGTCGGAAGGTTCGCTGATCGGCGCGCGGGCCCTCCAGGGCCTTGGCGCCGCGATCATCACGCCCGCGGCCCTGTCGATTCTGTCGACGACGTTCGTCGAGGGGGGCGAACGCAACAAAGCGCTGGGGGCCTGGGGCGCGGTGGGCGGCTTCGGCGCCGTCGCCGGGGTCCTGCTGGGCGGGGTCCTCACCGACGCCTTCAGCTGGGAGTGGATCTTCTTCGTCAATGTCCCGGTGGGAATCATCGGGTTCGCGTTGGCTCCGGCCCTTCTACGGGAGAGCCGAGACGCGCGCGTGCAGAAGTTCGACCTCCCGGGCGCGCTGCTGGTGACCGGTGGCCTCTCGACACTCGTCTTCGGCATCACCCAGGCCGGCCAGGACGGCTGGCTGGCGGCTCGGACCTTGGTCGTCTTCGCGGCGGCATTGGCGCTGCTGATCGGCTTCGTGGCCTGGGAGCTCAGGCACTCGGATCCGCTCATGCGCTTCGGGATCCTGCGGACACGCACGGTGAGTGGCGCCAACGTGGCCGGCTTCATCCTGGGCACGGCGATGTTCTCGATGTTCCTCATCCTGACGCTGTACATGCAGCAGGTGCTCGGCTACTCGGCGATGAAGACCGGCGTCGCCTACCTCGCGGTCGCAGGCACGGCGATCCTGTGGTCGGCCGTGGCCGCCCAGCTCGTCACCCGCATCGGCGTGAAGCGGGTCCTGGTGCTCGGGATGGCGATGCTCACCGGTGGCCTCGTGTACTTCACGCAGGTGTCTCCGGGAGGCACATATGTCGGCGATCTGATGCCTGGCTTCCTGCTCATCGGGATCGGCATCGGATTCTCGTTCGTACCCATCTCGATCGCCGCGCTGGCGGGAGTGCAGGCTCGCGAGGCAGGCCTTGCATCCGGGCTGATCAACACGTCGCAGCAAATCGGTGGGGCGCTCGGCATCGCCGTACTCTCCACGATCGCTACGTCCAGCACCGAAGATGCGGTCGCATCCGGCTCTGCCGTTCCCGACGCTCTCGTGAACGGCTTCTCGACGTCGTTCATGGTCGGAGCGATCATCGCCGGTCTCGGAATCGTTGCAGCGTTGACCCTCGTGCGCCGAGACGAGCTCGAGCCGGCGGTCGTGGCAGTGGACGGAGAAGAGCCCGCGCTCGACGCTGCTGCCTGACCAAGCACGACTCTCCCCTGGGCCCGCCGTCTTCGGCGGGCCTACGGAGACGAAAGGCCACGTCAGACATCCGGCGGTGGGAGTCGGTGCCGCTGTAGTCCTTGATGTTCCTGGTCAGAGTTGTCGAGCCATCGCTAATGGGACTGGCTGCTCCTGGCCGGCCCACGTGCCGAGGAGGGCATGCTCGTCGGCCTGCGTAGCAGGATCCACGCCGCGGAGCAGCGTCAGCTCGACCGTCGGCGCTGTGATGACCGTGCGGGTGCCGTCGCTCGAGCAATCCAAGTCCTCGAGCTCCTGGACGGCTGCGGCCTCATTGTCTGCTGGGCCCGTGCCCGTGACCAGAACGGTGGGGGTACGACGATCCCGGCGACCGTCGACCTCGACGTACTCCTCCGCCTGGGTGGCGGGTCCGAGGATGATGGCGGTCAGCGCCGTCGCGTAGACGGGGTCTCCGCATGCGTCATAGACCCAGCGTGGACCAAGGACCGAATGCTCCATGGTCCCGACCAGCAAGCGCTCGCCGCCGGGAAGCGGTGCGCCGCGATAGGTCAACGGCACCTGCAGGATCGGGCCGCCATCGGCACGGATCAGGTGAGTCTCGATGCCGACCTCTCCGAGCGGATCGTCGAACCTGTAGGCGCCGACGCCCACGAGCTGGGAGTGTGCGGTACCGGCGTACCACGACTGACCCGGAAGCCAGTCGGTGAGCAGCTCGAGTTTCGTGGGGCGGAGGTGTGCGCGGTGGAGAATGGCCACCGGAAGATCATAGGCAAGCAGCAAGAGCCAGCCCCTCGCGGACCCGTTGGCAACTCGGCGGGCGGGAGGGCGTTGTCACGCCGAGCAGGCACTCGCCGGACTGACTTCGCGCGCTTCTGTTCGCCACTGGATCACCGCCGCCTGCATCACCCCCATCAACGCCGCGGCACCAGTGACCATGAGGGCGATGCGGAACTCGTACTGCCCGGGTGCCGATCCGAGCACCAGGGTCAGGATCGCGACCGTGATCGCCCCCGAGAGGTATTGCGAGGCGGTGAGCAAGGCACCCGCGCTGCCCTGGTGCGACGGCGCGACGTCCCTTGTCCCGATGACGAACATCGACGTGTAGATGACTCCGTGCCCGAAGCCGCTGAGCGCCACTCCCGGCAGCAGGTCGATCAGGTAGGACTGTCCAGGTGCTGTGAGCGACAGCCAGAACAGTCCGACGGCCGCAAGCGCGAAGCCGAGCAGCAGCACCAGCGCGGGGCTGACCGCACGCGCCATCCGACCCGCCGCGGCGTTCCCCGCGGTGACCAGGACCGCCAGGGGTAGGAACGCAAGCCCCGCCTGCAGAGGCGAGTAGTCCTTGAGGGTTTGGAGGAGCATCGTGAGTACGTAGAACTCCGATCCGACGCTCGCCATGTACAGGGCGGTCGCGACGCCCCCTGCGCGCAGGGATCCCGTTCGGCGCAGCACGCGCTCGATGAGAACGTTGTCCGACGTGCGCTCGTTGACGAGGAAGCTCGCGAGGAGGACGAGGGCGATGCCCAGGCAACCGATCGTGAGCGGGGAACTCCAGCCCCGGTCGGAGCCGAAGGTGAGCCCCAGCACGATGGTGAGGACGGCGCACGTTCCCAACGCGGAGGCGATCAGCGGGATGCGGTCACGCCTCTCGCTCGTTCGCCCGCTTCGGACCCACAGCACCGCGCCCACACAGGCGGCCAGGGTGAGGGGAATGTTGATGTAGAACGTGAGCCGCCAGGAGGCCGTTGTGAGCAGCCCACCGAGAATGGCACCCGCGGCAAGCCCCGACGCCCCGACGGAACCCCAAACAGCAAGGGCTCGGCTCCGCGAGACTCCGGCGGGGAAGGTCGTCCCGATGAGGCCGAGTACTGCCGGCTGCAAGAGGGCCGCGCTCAAGCCTTGGGCTCCTCGGGCGACGAGGAGGAAGCTGCCGCCCGACGCGGCACCGCCCAGCGCGCTGGCAACCCCGAAACCGAGAACGGCCACGATGAACAGGCGCCTGGCCCCCATCAGGTCGCTCAGGCGCCCTCCCACCACCAGGAAACCGGCAAACATCACCGCGTAGGCGCTGATGACCCACTGGGCCAAGGACGCCTCGATGTTCAGGTCCGCAGCAATGCTGGGTAGCGCAATGTAGATGATCGAGTAGTCGAGCGCGATCAGGAACTGGGCCAGAGAAAGGACGGCCAAGGTCCTGTGGCCGCTACGGGAATCGGATGACCTACGTTTCGGTGCCGTCGTTTCCAGATTGGCGATGGCGGCGCCGCCCGTGGGCGGGGTGCTCACCTGCGCTCCTCGACGGAGCCGACTCTGTCGGCTTCCTGCCAATCGGTCACCGGCCGGGCGTCAACCGCGTGGGGGACGCGCGGCGGTGTCACGGGCGCCGTGGGCCCAGGCCCTCCCCGAAGCTGCTTGATGCGGTTCTCGGCGAACGCCATACCTGCCAGCACCACCAGGCAGCCCACCAGCAGGTTCCAGGTGACCGGCTCACCGAGCAATGCCACGCTGATCAGCACCGCGCCGACCGGGACCACGTAGTTGACCGCGGACGCGGTGGTCGCGCCAACGTCGCCGATGAGCCGGAAGTACAGCACGTAGGCCAGTCCCGTGCCGAGTAGACCGAGGACGACGATGCTGGCGGACACCCGCCCGGTCATGTGTGGGGTGTGCCAGGCGAGGAATGGAGTAAGCAATGCCTGGAGCGCCGCTGCCGCGACGAGTTGTGAGGCGGCGAGGGCGAGCGGCGCGAGGCCGCGGGGTGAGAGGTACTTTCGCGCATACACGAAGCCGCCGGCGTAGCTGAGCGCTGCGCCGAGGCAGGCCATCTGTCCAATGACCGAGCCAACCGAGTCTTGCCACGGGCCGATCACCAGCACCACGCCGAGGAAGCCGACGAGCAGGCCGACCGCCTTGCGAGAGGTCGCCCGCTCGGCGGGCAGGACGGCCGTGGCAAGCACCAGTGTGAGCAGCGGAGTGCTGCCGACGAGGACGCCCGCGAGACCTGCACCGGTGGTCTGCTCGCCATAGGACAGCATGAGGAACGGGATGACGTTACCGAGCAGTGCGGCAGCAGCCAGGTGGCCCCAGATGCCCCCGAAGAGGGGCAGGCCGACCCCTCGGAACCGGGCGATCGCAAGCAGGACGGCAGCGCCGAGTACGAGCCGACTGAGTACGACCTGGCTGGGAGTCAGGCCCTCTAGTGACACCTTGATGAAACTGAAGCTGCTCCCCCACAGCAAGGCCAGCAGGAGGAACCGGGCAACGGTTGCGTTCTTCATGTCTCTCCTTCGCGGGTGGAGACTTCGGCGCCGGATCCCGCGCGTCACCAGTGCTCCATCACAAGACACCCTAATGTGCTTGCACATGCATATATTGCTCATGCATGTAATCTGGTGTCAATGAGGAGGAGAGGATGACGGCGATGGAGACGCAGGCGTGGGGTCGCGTCGTGGCGCTCCACGCCTGGGTGGAGGGCAAGCTGGCCCAGGCTCTGCAACGACGGCACGACATCGGGCTCTCCGAGTACCGTGCACTGCGCCAGCTCGCCGCGGCCGATGACGGCGAACTCCGGATGCAGGAGCTGGCCGAGCTGATCGGCCTCAACCAGAGTTCGGTGTCGCGGTTGGTGCTCCGGCTGGAGTCGGCCGGACTGACTCGGCGGGCGCACTGCCCCGATGACCGGCGCGGCGTGTACACCGTCATCACTGACGAGGGACGTGCCCGACTGTCCGGCGCCGACCCGACGTATGAGGAGACGTTGCGCGACTCGCTCGACCAGGCGGCCACCAACCGTCAGTTCGGCGACCTCGTGGCTGTCCTGCGGAGCTGACTGAGCGGATCGGAGCCCGCCGGCCACCCGGAACCGTCAGAATGACAAGTCCATGTCTGACCAGATACGGTCCGGCCTCTGCCCACGCGCTGTCCGCGGGCCCTGCAGTGATGTGACACTGGCGGCGTGGGCGAAATCCGACACCGAGCTCGTGTGTTCGGCATCGCGGCGGCATGCGCTGTCCCGGTGGTGTACGGGTTGTGGGTCCGGCCTCGGATGCTCAGCTGGGGCGCCACCGCCGACGAGGTCGCCGACGTCTATCCCGGCGACGAGCTGATTCCCGATGCACACGGATGTGCCACGATGGCCACCACTCTCGGTGCGCCACCGGAGAAGGTGTGGCGCTGGTTGGTCCAGATGGGCGGCGACCGTGGCGGCTGGTACAGCTGGGACCGGCTGGACAACAACGGAAAGCCGAGTGCGGATCGGATCCTGCCGGAGTGGCAGAGCTTGGAGCCTGGCCAGCGGCTGTCCCGGGCTTCCGTGCCGGGCCAGGCACCGGGCTGGTTCACCGTGGTGGCTCTGGTGCCGAACCGGACCCTGGTGCTGCGGTCGAGCTACGGGTTGTTCTCCGGCCGCGAGTTCGATCCGCTTGCGGATCCGACGCCGCAGGCGTGGGTAGACGGGATCTGGGGTTTCCATCTGCGGCGCACCGCTGAAGGTGGGACGCGTCTGGTGGCCCGCTCGCGTAGCCGAAGCGGTCCTCGAGCCGTCGCTCGCCCACTCGGCCTACTTGTCGGAGAGCCCGCCCACTTCGCCATGCAGACCCGTCAATTCCGCAACTTGGGGCGGCGTGTCGGCGCCGAACCATGATTGGCCGATCGGCCACCTTCAGGAGTCAGCCGAAGCTCGACCAGCTCGAAGTAGGCTCTATCTGGCACCACGTCGACACCTGCGTCTAGTAGCCGCCTGCCGTGCAAACTTCGCGGCTGACCGCACGTCATTCCCGACGCCGGGCGTCCTGTTTCTGTGCGAGCCTGAAGGCGCAGATGACCGCGGGCGCGGTCTATCGAAGGAGAGACCGGTGAGTGAGTACGTGGTCAGGCCGCTGGCACCAGGCACCTGGGATGGGTTCGCCGGACTGGCCGAGCGGCACAACGGCGTGTTCGGTGGCTGCTGGTGCACCTGGTTCCACACCATGAGCGCCGAGAAGGAGCGCACCTACGAGGCCAACAGATCCCTCAAGGGACGCCTGGTCGACGAGGGCCGGGCACACGCGGCGCTGGTGTACGTCGGGGACGAGGCGGTGGCCTGGTGCCAGTACGGAAGCCCGCAGGAGCTGCCGAACATCTACCACCGCAAGCAGTACGAGGAGGAGCTCGACGTCCTCCCCGACTACCGGATCACCTGCATCTTCGTGGACAAGCGCTACCGGCGCCAGGGGTTGTCGACCGTCGCCCTCCAGGGCGCCCTCGACCTCATGGCGGCGGGCGGAGGTGGCGTCGTCGAGGGGTATCCGCACGACACGGGCGGCAAGAAGAAGTCGGTCCTCTACAACGGGACCCGCTTGCTGTTCGAGCGGGCCGGCTTCGAGTTCGTCCGCCGCAAGGGCAGCGGCAACTGCGTCATGCGCCGCACGGTTCCCTGAACCTGACCCCGTGGTCACATCACTCCGCCGCGAGCCGGAGCAGGGACGAAGTCGATGAGCTTGGGTGCCCCCAGACGGATCAGTCAGGCTCCTCCCACGTCCAGAGCCATGACGCTGAGCTGGACCTCGCGCTTGTCAGTGCCGAAGAAGAGGATCCAGTCCAGTCCTTGTCCGCCATCGAGACGATGACGCCGTTGTATTGCACGGGCTCTACCCCAATTGGTCGCGGCGGCGTGTCAGGTATGCGGTCTCGGCGGTGTTGCCCGCGAGCTCGATGGCTTTGTCGTACGCCGCGCGTGACTTCTGGCTGCGGCCCAGCCGGCGCAGCAGGTCGGCGCGGGTCGCATGGTAGGCGTGGTAACCGGCCAACTTGTCCTCGAGACGGTCGACGGCCGCCAGCGCCACCTCCGGGCCGTCGAGCTCGGCGACCGCGACGGCCCGGTTGAGGGCGATGATCGGCGAGGGGTCGAGGCGGACGAGCTGGTCGTAGAGGGCGACGACCTGCGACCAGTCGGTGTCGCGTGCGTCGCGGGCGGAGGTGTGCACGGCGTTGATCGCTGCCAGGATCTGGTAGCGACCCGGAGCCACCCCGGCAGCCAGGCGCTCGCGCACCAGCCGATGACCCTCGGCGACCAGCGCCGCGTCCCAGGCCCCACGGTCCTGCTCGTCGAGGGTGACCAGCTCGCCGCTCGGCGAGACCCGGGCGGTGCGGCGGGCCTCGGTGAGGAGCATCAGCGCCAGCAGCCCGGCCACCTCACCGTCCTCCGGCATGAGGGCACGGATCAGGCGAGTGAGCCGGATCGCCTCGGCGGTCAGGTCGTGACGTACGGGATCGGTGTCGCGTCCGCTCGCCAGGTAGCCCTCGTTGAAGACGAGGAAGAGGACGGCGAGCACGCCGGAGACGCGTGCCGGGAGATCCTCCGCGGACGGCACCCGATAAGGGATGCGAGCCGCCTTGATCTTGGCCTTCGCGCGGGTGATCCGCTGCCCCATGGTGGTCTCCTGCACCAGGAAGGCACGGGCGATCTCGGGCACGGTCAGACCGCCGACCATGCGCAACGTCAGCGCCACGCGGGCCTCCACCGCGAGCGCCGGGTGACAGCAGGTGAAGATCAGCCGGAGCCGCTCGTCGTCGATGGCGCCGAGAGCCTCGGGCGGGTCGTCGTCGTACAACACCTGAGCCTCCTTCTGCTTGTCGTCGCGCTTGTTCTCGCGCCGGATCCGGTCGATGGCCTTGCGGTTGGCGGTCGTGGTCAGCCAGGCGCCGGGGTTGGGGGGTACGCCGTCGGCAGGCCATCGCTCGAGGGCGGTCGCGAACGCCTCGGCCGCCGCCTCCTCGGCGATGTCGAGGTCACCGAAACGCCTGGTCAGAGAGGCGACCACCCGCGCCCACTCCTCGTGGTGTGCCTGGGCGATCGCCTCCCGGACCTCGACCCTGTTCACAGGAACGGCCGCACCTCGAGCTTCCGGTTGCAGGCCTTCGACCCCTCGGCGGCGAGCTTGAGCGCCACGTCCAGGTCGGGGGCCTCGATGATCCAGAAGCCGGCGAGATACTCCTTCGACTCCAGGAAGGGCCCGTCGGTGAACACCGCCTCGTCACCCCGGTTGTCGATGACGGTGGCCGGGTCGGGCGACCCGAGGCCGCCGGCGAAGACCCAGTGACCCTCGCCCCGGAGCCGGTCGTTGAACGCGTTGATGTCGGCATCCTCGGTCGGGGTGGCCAAGCCGGTGCCGTCGTCGATCACGGAAACCAGGTACTGCATCTCGGATCATCTCCTGTGGTTTGGGGGCGCCCCTCGTGGGCGGCCGCTCACCCCTACTACGAACTCCTCTGCCCCGATCCGACACCGCCTCCCGGATTCATTTCAAGGACTTTCTGGTACACCAACGGACACCATCGACGGCACCGGAGAGAACTCGAGTGATTCGCGCGGGTGACAGCAGCCTGACGGCGTCCCACCCGCTCTTGCGTCGCTATCCGCTCTTCGAGTGTCGCGCTGCAACCCCGCAATACCGCGGCGACCGATGCTGGGTCCTCGTCGACCTTGCGCGGGAAAGGCGCTTGCCGGCGGTCACGCTCCCCTACGGCGCCCGCACATGCATCCGGATCCTGCCTGTGTGGAGGCGCGTCCTTCGCCGCTAGCGGCCCCTTCGAGCGGGCGACTTCGGTCGCCTGCCACGACAGACTGGTGAGTATGGTCGAGACGGTAACCGGGAGTTCAGGTGGCGACGGGGTCGCCGCCGCGGCGCAACTGCTTCACGACTTCAACATGGAGTACGACGAGCCGGCGCCTCCGCCCGACCAACTGGCGGTCCGACTGGCGGAACTGGTCGAGGGCGATCACGTCACGGTCCTGCTCGCCCGCGCGCATGAGACCGGCGCGGCGGTCGGGGTCGCGGTGATGCGGGTGCAGCCGTCGGTGTGGAGCCGGGCACAGGAGGCCTACCTGGCCGAGCTGTACGTCGTACCGAGCAGGCGGGGCCAGGGGTACGGCCGGGAGCTGATCGTCGAGGCCATGCGGGTCGCGCGCGAGCGCGGTGCCGACTACGCGTTCCTGGTCACGAGCGAGGACGACCGGCTTGCCCAACACCTCTACCAGGCAGCCGGGTTCCGCCGGACCGAAGGCGAAGGCGGTCCCCTCATGCTGGCGTACGAACGCGAGCTGTAGTCCTCCGAATGCCGCGTCCTTTAGCCGCGAGCGGCGTCTTTGCCCATTGAAGGTGATGCGTGCCATGCCGGACATGCTTGTCTGTGACTGATGTGCCACGATCCGCATGGAACTGTCGACCTGAGGTCGTGCTCGGGCCGCGGGGCCAGGGGATCGAGGCGGTTCGAGCGCGACGTGCGTCAAGATCGTGCTGTGACAACAGAGCCTGGGCGGGCGGCCTCCGCGGAACCCCGTCCGCCACGAGGTCCCGTCCGCCGGTGGCTCCGCGCCCGCCCGGCCGACGTCATCGACGTCTTCGTCTACGTGGTCGTCCTCAACCTCGCGATCGAGTACGTCCCATCCGTCATCAGCGAAGGCTTCACCCTCTCGCTGCTGACTGCAGTCCTGCTCAAGATCGCTCTGGAACTGGTGATCGTCCTCAAGACCAAGGTCATCGACAGGCTCCGTGCCGCGACAACCCGGCGCGCCAAGGTCGCCGCCGCCCTGTCGTTGTGGGTGGTCGCAGCCGGGAGCAAGTTGGTCGTGCTCGAAATGGTCGACCTCGTCTTCGGCGAGGCTGTGAGCTTGGGCGGATTCATACCCGTGACGTTGCTCGTTGTCGCGCTACTCGGGTCGCGGGCCGCCGTACGACGCCTCCTCTATGACACTCCGGCAGCGACCTGATCAGGTGTCCGCTTCATGCCGCGAACAGCGAAGGCCAACTCCCAACTCGAGGTTTGCTCAGACCGAGAGTGCACGGGCTCGCCAGGCGCTGACGTCGTGCTCCCTGAGCATCTGTGAAGGAGTGGGCCGCCAGGAGGTCACGGAGGGTGACCTGATGTCCGGTCTCCTCAAGGACCTCGCGCACGACTGCCTCCTCTACTGATTCGTGATACTCCACGCCTCCGCCGGGGAGGGTCGCGAGCCGGGTGGTGTCGTACTCCGTGATATCCACACGGCCACCGTATCGAGGTGGAACGGGCTGGCTTGACGCATCTGCCGAGAACCGGGCGTGAGACGAGTCGGCTGTCGATGGCCTTCGCTAGCCTCCTGATCATGGATGACCTTGTGCCCGGGTGCTACAACTGCGAGCGGCAGGCGAGGGAATCATTGCCACCGCGTGACGAGGTCCTCAGCACGGCCCACTGGCGGGTGGCGCATGCATTCAACGTCACTCTTCCCGGGTGGCTCGTCATCGTGCCCACGCGACATGTCACGTCGTTCACGGGCCTGACGCCGGTGGCGGCCGATGAGCTCGGTGGGTTGGTCCGTCGTATGAGCAAGGCCCTCGAGCAGGTCACCGGCTGCGTGAAGACGTACCTCATGCAGTTCTCCGAGGCCGAGGGTTACGCTCACCTGCACCTCCACCTCGTGCCCCGACTGCCGGACCACCCTGAGGATGCCCGCGGACCGGACGTCTTCGCCTACATGACCGACGACAAGGCCCAGTGGCTCTCACCTCCGGAGCGCGACCACATCGCCCTCGCTCTCCGAACAGCGTTCGCCCAGGAATAGAGCGTCGGTTCCACTTACTCTCATGGCCGCGGACACCTTGCATACAGACGCAGAACGAGGCCCTCACCGAGGCGTCTCCGATCGCAGCAGCACCCGTCCACGTCGTCGTGGCCGACGAGGTTCGGCGGAGGAAGCTCGATGCGCTCGCTGCGGGCGTTCGTCCTTGCGGCGTACGACGCACCGCCGCACCCACTCGCTGTCGAAATCGATCCGCGCCCTCTGCCGGACATGGCGATGAGCCGATGAACGCGAAGTGTTGCTTGTGGTCACTCGATGATTGCATCCGCTCGGGCAATCACCCCGTAGGCCACGCTTCGCACCCGGCGTCCCCCATGCCTTCCACTCAGGGGCCGCACCGGTTGCGCGTCATCTCCGTCTGGGTTGTCCCGTCGTGGTAGGCGAACCGGATTCTGTTGGCCCAGTAGCCTCGGGCTGCGCAGTGTTCGGGAGTCGTGACATAGGCGCGGCGGTGCCCGTCTCGCATCCGCACCAGCTTCGGAAAGTTGCCACGTACGACGTCGATTGCGGTCCCGTCCGGCGCCGCACCCGGCAGCAGAGGCGCCTCGGTGACCACGCGACGCCCGCGGACCTCGGCACGAACCACGGTTCGGGCACCGGTCGCCCGGTCCTTGGTGAGATAGATCAACTGGTGAGAGTTGTTCAGAAAGGTCACGTCTTCCCTCAGATAGCGTCCGGGACCCGGTACGCCCGTATCGAGCCTGATGAAGCCGGTTCCGACGATGCTCCCAGACGGACAGGCCGACCGGCCGCGCAGCGTGAGCTCAGCATCCGTCGCTGCGCAACGATCTGGTGCACCGGTATCGATCCGGGTCCCTCGCGGAAACACCTCCACAACCTCACGCACCGACGGAGGCTTCGCCTCGGGGTCATCAGGGTTCGAGTAGTCGATCCGTACCCGATACCCACTCGCGCGGCCGGGCGCGGACTCGATGAACCTCAGCGATGCGGTCTGGTAGTCCCCCTCATTCGAACCCGCCTGGATCCCGTCCGCCGAGATGGCTCCATCCGCCGTTGGGGCCAGCCAGGGGAGGACGCCAGCAGTAGTGACTAAGCAAGTCGCGAGGACACGCAAGGATTGAGCAATGTGGACATGCATCATGCTGCCTCCACGGATGCGAGTTCTTCCGCTCGCTTGGGCTACCCCAGGTAGAACGACTGCCGGAAGGTCTTGTTACGGGCCGACCCGGGCTCCAATCTCGCACCGGCGCGAGCCGACGGCGTGTCCCCGTGCTCTGCGGTGCCGAATTGCCATCACTGCTCGGCTGGCGCGTCACCGTTGTTACAACCTTCGGTTAGATCGCACGCAACGAACTCATTTGCTTGGTCCGCTCGTTCGCGGTCCTGAAGGGCTTCCTGGGCGAGGTCTTCCGGGGTCGCTTAGCGCGTTGTAGCGTCGGGTGCCGGGTTCGGGAAGAGGCAGCGCCGGCCGTTGGTGTCGAGACGGACCGCCGGGCAGCTCGGGAAAGGTGGAGGCGCTGGCCTGAACCGTTGCCTTCAGCACCTTGCTGAGGAGCTTGATCTTCTTCTCGACCGCGACGAGGTCGGCGAGCTGCACGGCCGCGAGCCGGCACCGGGTCTTGCCCAGGACGTCACGGGGACGCACCGAGGCGAGGATCGCCTTGGCCTGCAGGGCCGTGATGTCCTTCTTCGCCTTCCCCGGGGCCAGCTCCGCGAGCAGACGCAGCGGGTCCGTCGGCCGCGGGATCGCTCGGACACCTCGACCGGCGAGCGTAAGCAGGTCACCACCGGCGCTGTTCGGCACGCTGCAGCTCCAGTCAGGCGGCAGCGTGGCCGGGAGGAGGGCAGCGAGCCGACGTCGACTGCGGATCACCGGCGAGTCGAGAAGGGAAGCGAGCTCGTCGCCGAGAAACACGGTGACCGCACCCGCGTGCGCCTCGGCCTGCCGGAGGTCGAGGACGTCTTCCAATGTCGCGTCGAGCACGCGCGATTGTGGTCACAGAACCCTGCACAGTCGGCAGGATCGAGGGTCGCAGCCGCGAGCAGTATGGCAGCGATTGTTTCGGCGGTTCAGGCGTCGTATGACACGAGCGAACATCCGAACCGGGCGGTGCGTCTTCCGCCGCGAGCGGCGCTCTGGTGGAGTGATGCCCGCCTAGAATGGCCCTGTCATGCAGCCTGAGCAGAGCCATCGGCTGGGGTTGGCCCTGGTCTCCGGGGTCTATCGTCGATGCCATGAGGAACCGGGTCGCCAGTCGGCTGGTTACCGTGCCCGATGACCGGGTGCTCGACGTCTGGGAGGGCGGCAACCTGGACGGCGTCCCAGTCGTGTTTCATCACGGAACACCCTCAGGTCGACTCCAGGCGGTGCTCGGCGCCAAGGCGGCGCGTCGGCAGGGCGTGCACCTCGTCTCGTTCAATCGGCCCGGCTATGGGCGTTCGACGGACACCCCACCTAGCCTCGCTTCCGTCGGTCTCGACACGGTGAGTGTGACCGAGGCTCTAGGCATCGACGAATTCGCTGTACTGGGCGTGTCGGGTGGCGGTCCGTACGCCCTCGCCACGGGACTTGCCGACCCGGGGAGAGTTCGGGCGGTCGGGATCGCAGCCGGAATCGGTCCGTGGCGGTTGATTGAACCCCCAGACAGCGAGGATCCCGACCGCCCACTGCTCGCGCTCGCGGACGCGGGGGACGTGGCGGGAGCATTGAAGGGCTTCCGAGCCCAGGGCCGCATCGCCTACACCAGAATGCTCGGGCTCGCCGACGAGGCCATGGTTGAGGAGTTCTTTCGAGACGCGCCCGACGCGGACACCCGATGGCTCGACGCGGAGACCAGGAAAAACTGGGCAGCGGACCTCCGCGACGCCTTGCAGAACTACGACGGGTATGCCCGCGACAACGTCGCTTGGGGCGGCGACTGGGACATCGACCCCACGAGCCTTGGTGTTCCCAGTTGGCTTTGGTACGGAGAGCTGGATCGCATGGTGGCGCCGTCACACGGCGACTGGCTTGCCGAGCGAGTCCCCGACTCCAGGCTTGTCATCCGGCCCGGCATGGGTCACGGCGGCACCATCTTCGAGTGCTGGGACGAGATGCTTGCCACGCTGCGGGATCAGGTCTTACAGACTCGTCCTCACGCGTAGCGATGGCTCGCCGGGATCCGGGAAGGCATCGCCGGATTCCGACATAGTCGAAGCTCGCTTCGTCGACGTCGTGCCGAACGTACGCGTCGCGCAAGCCGTGGACTTCGTCTCCGACGACCCGGCCTTTGCCGGCACCATGACCATGACCTGGGAACTGTCGGAGGAGAACAGCGGGACGCGAGTACAGATCAGAGCAGATGACGTCCCGAGTGGCCTTCCCCCAAAGGATCACGTTGTAGGCAGGGAATGCTCTCTGGCCAACCTCGCTGCTTTCCTCGAGGCCGGTCGAGGCTAGATCGGCGCAGAGCGTCCCCTCTCATGACGTGATGAGACGATCGCCGAGTGCGTCTATTCTTTTCGCCGCATCCGTCGCGCCTCCCAAGCGCCGGACCCGTACGGCTCCGACCTGGAGCGTCGGCAGCGACACCGCCAGTCCTATCTCACATCGACGCGCTGATCCCGCACGGCCCAGGTGCCTGGTGGAGCGGTTCGGCAGGCTGTTCTCGGTGAGCGTGACCGCCTGAGAATGACGTATGCAGACAGCCACCGAGTACGCCGCTGACCTGGTCGCCTCGGTGCGCGATGATCCGGCTGGGCGGGTGGCGTTGATGGGGTCTCTTTATGAGGCGGAGCCCGGGCGGCCCGAGCTGCATCTGCCGTACCGGCGGGCGGCGCTGGGGTTCATGGGTTGGCAGCTGCGTCGCGGCCTCCTGAACGGGCTGGACGGTGAGGTCCCCGGTAGTCCCTGGTGGCGGGCAGTCAACGAGCGGCTGCTGCGAGACACAGCAGAGGCGCGCGCCCACGTGCTGGGCCTAAGCGGCCCGATGTCGTCATGGAGCGCCACCTGCTGCGCACAGTTCGCCCAGCAGCCGTCGGCCAGGACGTGGTACCGGGCTCACAACGCCAGCATCGTGGCGGCATACCTCGACCACCGCGAGCTAGCCGAGTCCGAGACGCACCCCGAGCGCTTCTTCCTCAACCTGATACTGGTCCGGGTCCTCTTCGCGCACGCCCTCGTCGCCGCACCCCGGCTGGCGCTGAGCTGGCTGGGGCCCGTCGGCCCGGTCCTGGGCGACCCGCGACTCACGATCACGAGTATCTTCGTCTCGCTCTCGCGGGTGATGCCCGACCGGTACCCGTTGACCAGAGACCTCCAGTGGTATATCGACAACGAGCACGGGTTCGGGCGGATCCTCGACCTGGGCATGATCCAGCCACGGCTTGGGGTGCTCTACTCGTGGTCTTCAGCTGAGCTGTCGATTCCCGAGCTCTCCACCCTGGTCCACGACGGCGTGCCGACCTACTCGTGGGACGTCGCCGATGTGGAGCCATGGAACCCGGCGACAGGCAGGTTGGCTCGGGCGGCGCGATCGGTGCTTCCCGCACCGGGACATCGACGTTGAGTTGGCCGACGAGCCCACTCCTTCATCCGCATCAGCCGCGAGCTTTGCGATCCACCACGACCCCATCCGGGTCCACTTCCCCGCCCCCCGTGCGGCCGTCAATCGGGTTTCACTCCTCATCGCTGCCCGGATCGCCATTCCCAACGCCGTTCCCCGTCGTGGAACTCCTCGGTCGGGATCAGGCGACAGGCACGCGCCACCGCCCCAGAGGCGGCATGGTCGGGGTGGACATGGGCGGTCACCCACGGCACTCCGGCCTCGATCAGGGCATGAACCATGGCAGCGGCAGCCTCGGAACCGTATCCGTGTCCCTGCCGGTCAGCGCCGATGATCCAGGCCACCTCGGCACGACCACCTTCCTGCATGATGGTCGCCTGCACCGTGCCGACCGCAGCCCCATCGCTGCCTCTCAGACGGACGATCCAGTTCAGCCATTCCTGCTCACGGTCGGGCGAGTGCCCCACCACCATCTCCGAGTACCGCCTACGCAGGGTGTCCAGCGTCGGCGGCTCTCCCCCGGTGTAGACGTACAGCTCGGGACTCGCCAGCACGGCCACCATCTCTTCGGCGTCGCCCACGCGCAGCCGAGTGAGCACGACCCGGTGTGCATCGAGGGGATCGGGCAGCCGTTCGGACATGCTCATGTCGCAACCCTAGGCGAGGACGCGAACGTCGAAGGCTCCCACGCACAGGCCAACCCGACGGCGGTCGCCTCTACAGGATTCGGCGCGATCCGCTCGTCCGTGCGCCCAGGTGAGTGCGTCAATTCAGCCGCGAGCGATGTCCTTTATCCGCCCTCTGATCGAGTGGGTCGGGCGCTATCCGCCAGCAATGCCGAGGGACGGGGGCTTGCACCTGTGCCGAGGTGGGGAATCAGCCTGCGATGCCCGGTCCGCCCGGGATCAGGAGTCGATGAGCCCGCACCGCGGTTCATCGAGCTCATTCCTGCGGCAGGTCCTTCTTCGCCTCGTCGTATGAACCCCTTGGCGGGTTAGGGTCCCGCCCATACACGAGGTACACCACACCTGTCTGAAATGGCTGTGCCGAGATCAGCCTGAGGTGTCGAGCGGGCCCGCCATCCTCGAAGAGCTTCAGCCCGGACCCCGCGGTCGCCGGGTGGACGAACAGGTGCAGCTCGTCGAGCAAACCGGCGTCGAGCAGCTGCCGCACCACCGAAACGGATCCGCTCAATGCGACGCGCCGGATCGCCGGGTCGTTCTTCAGTTCCGTGACGGCCTCGACGAGGTCACCCTGCAATTGCTCCGAGTTGCGCCAACTGAACTCCAGGGGACTACGTGACGCGACGATCTTGCGCATGTCGCCCAGCCGCTTGGCGAACAGCGCGTCCTCCCCGCCGGCAGCCTCCCGTTCGGGCCAGGCGCCAGCGAAGCTGTCGTAGGTCACTCGGCCGAACAGCATGACGTCGGCGTCGTGCGTACCGTCCACGGCACTACCCATCTCCTCGTTGAAGTACGGGAAGTGCCAGTTGCCGACGCCGGGGTCAACAACCCCGTCGAGCGCTGTGAATAGGCTGGCTGTGATCGTGGCCATCGGACTCTCCCGTCTTTTCGGTGGTGCCTCTGATCTTGCCCCTTACGACCGCGCGGAGGCGCCGGACTCATCGCGGCGGCGCCGCCGCCCAAGCCAAATCTCCGCATCGGCCGCGGTTCGAAAGGTCCCATAGCCAGCCGGGAAGCGCACCTCCGTTGGTGCTCGTGACGGCACTGACCCGCATCAGCGGATCGGGCCAGGTGTGGAATCTGCCACCGGCTCGTCGGTGGTGATGAGCGAGGGCGGTCCGACCGCGATGCCCTCCTCGGGCTCCGGGCTGGAGGCGCGTGCGTCGGCCAGCACGTCGGCAGGGACGTGCTGCTCCAGGAACCGCCGGGCCAGCCGGGTCGACGGGTGGATCGCGACGGTGGCCAGCACGATGACGCCGGCGATCACCAGCCAGCCGGCAGCGCCCCAGTTCATCGCCAGGAAGGTGTACACCGCCGGCGCCCACACCTTGCCGAGGGTGCTGCTCAGTCCGGCGGCCCCCTGGTAGGCGCCACGCTGCCGCGGGTCCATGAGCTCGGCCTCGAACGTCCAGCTGGCGGCCGAGAGGTAGAGCTCGGCCCCGGTCACGGTGACGTGCCCCAGCCAGACCAGCGCGATCGTGACCCAGCCGATGGTGTCGTGGGTGGCCAGCGTGATCAGGCAGGAGAGCACGAAGAAGCCGGACGACACCCGGACCGCCTTCAGCGCGGTCGACACGTCCTTGACGCCGCGGGCCGCCGCCATCGGCAGGAAGATGCACATCACCGTGTTGGTGCCGAACAGGAAGGCCAGCAGCACCCGCGGGGCGTCTGTCTCCTCCACCAGCCACAGCGGGATCACGACGTTGAGCAGCACCTGGTTGGTCCAGAACATTCCGACGAAGAACGTCGTGAGCAGCCAGCCGGGGTTGCGCAGCGGTCCCGGCCCGGCGACCTTCACCTTGCGCTCCTCCGGGGTGCGGTCGTCGTGCGAGGCCCGCGGCAGCCGGGTGATCGCGACAGCGTTGACCAGGAAGACCACGGCGGTGAACCAGGGCAGCATGTGGAGGACGTCGTTGGAGTGGAAGGCCAGCGCGATGCCGCCCATCAGCGAGCCGAGGGTGAAGCCGACGTTGAGCGCGGAGTACATGTAGGCCCGTGACTTCACCCGCTCATCGGGCGGCAGGACGTCGATCGTGTACGCGCCGTGCGCGGCGCCGCCGAGAGCACCGATGACCTCCATGCCGACGGCCATGGCGACATAGCCCTTGAAGTCGGTGATGAAGGGCCACACCGCGAACATCGCCGCCTGGCCGGTCGCGCTGACGGCCCACATCTTCCTCGGCCCGAAGCGGTCGACCAGCTTGCCCATCGGCAGCGCCGCCAGGAAGGCGGCCATCCCGGCGCAGGTCAGTCCGAGACCGACCTGGGCAGCGGACAGCCCGACGATCTGTGTGAAGAACACGGCCGAGCCAGTCATGAAGGTGCCCTCACCGAGGGCGAAGAGAAGTGACTGGACAGCGAGTCGCCCGGCCAGAGGTGACGGCGGGTGCGTTTGACGGAGGACGGCGGCGAACATCACCGGGGAATTCTCCGGGTAAAGACGACAAATGTCGCGCGATTTTCCGGCCACGCAGAGGGAAGCCCCGAAGCCGACAGGGCGGAGGGCCTGGCCATGAGGGTCTTCCTCCGTCCGCTATGCGTGTGCCATCGAACGTCCAGGACAGCCGCCAAGCCCAAGCGGCGTACGGGACGGACGCCGCTCAGGGATGTACGCCGCTCAGGCATGTACGCACGGATCTGCCGCCGTCCGCTCGTTCGGACGCGGCGCTAGGTGGCTGCATCATTCCCACGACGGGCTGGGCGCCCAGTCCGGGCGACCGCGGTGATGCGATCCCGGGAGATCCGGAGTTGCGAATCAGGTGCCAGCCCGGTCAGGGTGTGGCCGGCGTGCGCGCGGCCGGTCGGCGGGCTGGAACAGTTCGATCAGGTTGCCTGCGGGGTCAGCGAGCAGGATTTGGCGCCCGCCGGGGCCAGCGACCACGTCGCTTCGGAAGGAGATGCCAGCGGCTCGGAGGCGGTCGATCTCGGCATCCAGGTCGTCGCAGGTGAGGTGGATGCGGTTGCGGCCCGCGGTGGCCGCGTCAACCGGTGTGGCCCGGGCGCCCGAGCTCGTGGTACCGGACAGCAGCAGCCGCAACGGGCCGCGTACGACATCGGCGAAAGCGGGTGCGGCGCTGGTGTTCAGCTCGAAGTCGAGATGGGTGGTGTAGAAGTCGATGGCGGCCTCCACGTCGTCAACGAGATAACGGACGCTGGCCAACTGGTCGGGTGCGGTCACGGAAGGACCTCCTAGTTGTTGGTGGCGGCGAGAACGGGCAGCAGATGCTGGATGCGGGTGTTGATGTGTGCTGCGGTGCGCTGGAAGGCGAGGTAGCTGGTTCGGTCGGTGTCTCCCGCCGTGGCCGGGTCGGAAATGCTCCAGTGGACCTGCCGCGGGTGGTTGGGGAACTCCGGGCAGGCTTCGCGGGCCTTGTCGCACAGCGTGATCACATGGTCGAACCTGCGATCGACGAGGGCGTCTAGGTGCTGGGGGTGCTGGTCGGAGATGTCGATGCCGAACGCCGTCCGCAGCACCCGGATGGCGTTTGGGTGCAGCAGGGGCTTGGGCTGGGTCCCCGCGCTCGCCACCGTTACGCGGCCGACGGTGTGGTGGCGAAGCAGTGCCTCGGCGATCGGTGAACGGGCGCTGTTGCCGGTGCACATGAACAGCACCGCGATGGGACGAGACCGCCGCCGGTCGACCGGGAAGACCGGCGGCGCGGGATCCCGGCGCAGCGCCGGGTGGAGCGCCGTACCGCCGTCGGCGAGTGCCACCGCGCAACGGTCCAGATCAAGGTGGTAGTAGCTGTCCCGGCCGTCGAAGCTACTGCGCGTAGCGCTGACCAGCCCGCCGTCACGCAGCAGCCGCAAGTGATAGGAGACCAGGTTCTGTGGCTGGCCAACCCGTCTGACCAGATCGCGGACCCGGTAGTCGCTGGCGGCGAGCTCGGTCAGGAGTCGCCAGCGCAGCGGGTGAGCGCCCAGCCGAATGAAAGTCGGTGGAGCGGCGGCCTGACCCGAAGGCACCATGAACCCACAATACATCAAACGGCATTGATCGAATACGCCAGTTCGATGCACCATGAGCCAACGGCTGCCCTGACTCGCAGGGGGCTAGTCAGGTGTCCTCGGCCGCCGCGCGATGGGCACGAGCCCGCCGCTTGCCTTCATGCATCGCCTGCACACGGGCCACAGGGATCTCGCGCCCCTCCTCGATCAGCACCGAGGCGACCGGTTGTGGCGCTGGCATCAACTCCGCCCACGGGTTCGACTCGGCGAGCAGCGCGACCGCACTGCGTACCGTGAAGTCCGCTGGCGTCACCTGATCCAGGTCATCCCAGGCCACCGGGAACGACACCGGTGTCCCGGGTCGCGCCCGCGGGCTGTACACCGCCACTACAGTCGCCCCACCGGCGCGCGTGGAGTCCAGGAACACCTTGCCGCCGCGATCTTCCCGGATGAACGCCGTCGTCGCCAGCCCCGGATCCAACCGCTCAGCCCGTGCCGCAAGTGCCCGCGTCGCCGCCGCCGCGTCCTCGACCGGCGTGTCCGTGATTGGCACGAACACGTGCAGCCCCTTGGCGCCGCTGGTCTTGACAGCGCCCACCATCCCCACGTCATCGAGCGCCTGGGCTACCAGACGTGCCGCACTGGTCGCCGTCGGGAACGCGCTGCCAGCCGGAGGGTCGATGTCGAGCACCAGGTGGGTGGGTCGGTCCCAGCGTTCGGCGCGCACCAGGGTCGGGTGGTACTCGACGGCGCGCTGATTGGCGAACCACAGCAACGACCGGCGGTCCTCACAAAGCGCGTACGCCACCTCGCGCTGAGAAGATGCCGCCCACAGCGTGACCCGCTGGACCCACGGAGGGGCGTACTTCGGCAGGTTCTTCTGCATGAACGGCCGCTGACCGCGCAGCACCCTGATCACCGACAACGGCCGCCCGCGCAGCTCGGGCAGGATCCGATCCCGCGCGGCGTCGAGATAGTCGACCAGGTCCCGCTTGGTCACCTGAGCCCCGTCGAACAGCGGCTGGTCCAGGTTCGTCAGCCGCACCCCGTCCCGTGCCTCATCCCCGCTCATCAGATCACCATCGCACGCCAGCACAACATCCGGTCAGAACCTCCGACCTCCGCGAGCGGCCTTCAAGCGGTCCGTCCGGGCCTGTTCACGCACTCCCGAGCGCTGGCATCATCGTGCCCGTGAGCCACGCCGTCTCGGACCTGGGCCACCGACGCCGCCGACTGACCGGGCGCGATCCGGACGAGCCGCACCGCGGTGCCACTCCGCTCGAGCTGCTCTACGACCTGGTGTTCGTCGTGGCGTTCGGTCAGGCCGCCAACGAGTTGGCGCACTACGTTGCCGAGGGGCACGTGCGGACCGGGACATTCGGCTTCGGGTTCTCGGTGTTCGCGATCGCCTGGGCGTGGGGCAGCTACAGCTGGTTCGCGTCGGCGTACGACGAGGACGACTGGGTGTGTCGCCTCGCCACCATGGTGCAGATGGTCGGCGTCATCATCGTGGCGCTCGGCCTGCCCGAGGTGTTCGCGTCGTTCGACCACGGCGAGACGCTCGGCAACGGCGTGGTCGTCGCCGGCTACATCGTGATGCGCGTGCCGATGGCCTTCCAGTGGCTGCGGGCTTCGAAGCACGACCCAGTACGCCGACCGGCGCACCTGACGTACTTCTGGACGATCACCGTGGCGCAGATCGGCTGGACGGCACTGGTGTTCCTGGCGCTGCCGATCGGTACCACGCTCGCCCTGGCCAGCGTCCTGTTCGCCATCGAGATCGCCGGTCCGGTCGTCGCGCAGCGCCGGAAGGGCGGCACGCCGTGGCACCCACACCACATTGCCGAGCGGTACGGCCTGCTCGTCATCATCACGCTCGGGGAGGGAATCATCGGCACGGTCGCGTCCCTGTCCGCCGTGGTGCACGGCCCGGCCGGCTGGAGCGTCGACGCAGCCCTCGTCGCCATCGCCGGAACGGGGCTCACGTTCGGGATGTGGTGGATGTACTTCACGGTGCCCTCGGGGCACGTCCTTCAACTACACCCGGAGCGGGTGTTCTTCTGGGCCTACGGGCACATCGTGATCTTCGGGGCGCTCGCCGCCGTCGGCGCTGGGATGCACGTCGCGGCGTACTACCTCGAGCACCACACCAAGATCGGCGCCGTCGGTACGGTGCTCAGCGTCGCGATCCCGCTGGCGGTGTTCGTGCTGATGCTGTACGGGCTCTGGACGACGCTGATGCGGCGGAGGGACCCGTTCCACATCGGCTTGCTGCTTGGCACGACGGCGGTATTGGTGCTCGCGGTCGTGCTCGCGGAGGCGGGGGTCTCGATGGCGTGGTGCCTGGTGGTGCTGGCGCTGGCGCCGGTCGTCACAGTCGTCGGCTACGAGACGCTGGGACACCGGCACCAGGAGGACTCGCTCACTCAGATGAAGCAGCTCGGCTGATTCAGCCGGCTCGCTGACCAGCGCATGGAACACACTCGCCTGCCGCGATCCGGGCGTTCGCCAGGGCGGGAGCGGGTGGAGGTCCTAGGCCGCGAGGCTCTTGACCCGCTCCGTCGGCGGGGTCAGCATGGGCCCGTGGCGGCGGTGTTGGAGGCCGACTATCTGGTAGTCGGCGCAGGGGCGGCGGGGATGGCGTTCACGGACGCACTCGTCGACCATGCGGACGCCAGCGTGGTGATGGTCGATCGTCGGCACGGTGTCGGTGGACATTGGCTGGATGCGTATCCCTTTGTCCGTCTCCACCAGGCATCCGCGTTCTACGGCGTGGCGTCGACGCTGCTCGGCGATGGGCGTATCCAGCAGGACGGGCCCGAAGCCGGCTTGCACGAGCGAGCGACGGCGCCGGAGGTCTGCGCGTACTACGCCCGGGTGCTGCGCGAGCGGATGCTTGGGTCCGGAAAAGTATCCTTCTACCCGAACTGTGACTACCTCGGCGGGGGTCAGTTCGTGTCGCGCCTGTCGGGAAAGCGTTACGAGGTTCGCGGCAGGAGGCGCGTTGTCGACGCCCGCTACCTCTCCCCTGAGATACCGGCAACAACACCGGCGCCGTTCGGCGTTGCAGACGGGGTGCACGTCGTGGCCGTCAACGAACTCGTCAAGCTTGGTGAAACGCCCTCGCAGTACGTGATCGTCGGTTCGGGAAAGACCGCTACCGATGCGTGCATCTGGCTGCTCAGCAACGGGGTTGATCCAGACGCGATCTGTTGGGTGCGGCCCCGCGACCCGTGGATGCTCAACCGCGCGGTGGTCCAGCCAGACCCCGCTGTCTTCATAGGAATGGCGGCGGACACCGTGGAAGCAGCGGCCGAGGCAGCATCGCCGGACGACTTGTTCTGCCGCTTGGAGGAGGCGGGAGTGATGCTGCGCATCGACCCGTCCGTGACTCCCACAATGGCGAAGACTCCGACGCTCGCCCAGTGGGAGCTCGAACAATTGAACACGATCGAAGACGTCGTCCGGCTCGGGCACATCCAGCACGTGGAGCCGACCCGGTTGGTGTTCGGCGAGGGTGAGGTTGCAACGGCGAAGGACACTGTGATCGTGCACTGCGCCGCATCGGGGCTGCAGTACCGGCCGTTGGTGCCGATCTGGGGTAGCGAGGCGATCACGCTGCAGCCGATCCGAACCGGCTTTCCCTGCTTCGGCGCGGCGCTAGCCGGATACGTGGAGGCCACCCTCGACGGCGACGACAAGAAGAACACATTGTGCCCGCCCTCGCCGTACTCCAATACGCCCGCCGATTGGGCGCGGATGCAGGTGCTGGGCAATCAGGCGTCGATGTCGTTTGCGTCCCATCCCGACATCAAGGCGTGGGCCGACCGGGTCTCGCTCAATCCGGCTCGCATTCCTCCGGACATGGCGGGCTCCGCCGAACTGACTGCCGCCGTGCAGCGCTTTCGCAAGTCCGTCGGGGCGGGGATGGCCCGGATGGCCGAACTTGGTGGAATGTCGTAGGGGTACGAATCCGACAAGGCCGCCTCGGCCAGCACCACGCTTCCGCGTAGCCGTCATCGGGTTCCCTCCCATTGGCCTACGCTGAACTGATGCTCGACCTAGACAAGCTCGCCGTAGACGAGATCGCGACTGCACTGTCGGATCAGACCGACTATGAGCACCGGTGGCTGATCGATCCTCGGACCGGAGAGATCGCGTTCTGGACATCTGACACCGGGATCGACGGGGAGAACCCTGTCGACCTCGACGAACTGGATCTGATAGCGATCGACCCACTCCCTTCTGGGGTTTGGTACGCCGACATGGCTGACTTCGCCGAGCGGGTCAGTGACGACGCTGCTAGGCGGCGATTGGAGCGGGCCATCAGAGGCAAGGGAGCCTTTCGTCGGTTCAAAGACGAGCTGTTCGAGGAGTACCCGGAACTGGTGCCGGCGTGGCACGCCTTCCGTGACGCTCGCGCCCAGCGTCGAGCAGTCGGATGGCTGCTCGACCAAGGGCTCATCCCGGACGATGCCGCCGACAAGTTCTTGGTCGACCACCCTGATCCCGCCGTGCCCTGACGACGCGCTTCAGGTCTCGCGGGCACATGCCGCGAGGCACGCGGTCTTGGCAGACTCTTCAGTCATGGTGACCGTCGACGACGTACGACGAGTGGCCCTCAGCTTGCCGGGGACCACGGAGCACCTGATCCGCGATCGGGTGAAGTTTCGGGTCAAACGGCTGGTCTACGTGGCATTCTCCCGGGACGAAACCTTGATGGGCTTCGGGTTTCCCAAGGAGCAGCGCCTGGCACTGGTCGAGAGCGAACCGAACAAGTTCCTGCTCCCGCCGGTGGCGGACATGCGTTACAACTGGGTCGACGTGAGGATGGCGGTCCTCGACATCGAGGAGATGACCGAACTGGTGACGGACGCCTGGACGATGGTGGTCCCGAAACATGTCGCCCGGGAGTACTTCGACACTCTCGGCACCTGACGCGGCGTCGAACAGCGCTCAGCGAACAGCCGGATCTGCCACGGCGCGCGCACCGGTCGTGGGGTCATCCCGATGAACGACCACCCCGATGTCGAGCGACCTGCTCGCGCACCGCGGGCGCCACCTCTTCCGCGAAGCGCTGCAGTTGCGGCACGGGATCTGCGGAAGGACCAAAGATGAATGTGTCCATTCCATGTTCGACCGACAGTTCGGTGAGCTCGTCCACCCACTGTGGGACCTCGCCTTGCAGGAAGCCGCTCGTTCCACCGATCTTGCCCCACACGTTGTAGACCCGGGCGATCTCGGCGGGGTCGCGGCCGGCAGCGACCGCGGCCTCGTCGATCCGGGCTTGCATGTCGGGAAGTTTGTCCGGCGTGGCCCACCCACTGGAGGGCACCCAGCCGTCGGCGGTTCGGCCGACAAGTGCAAGCGTCCGGCGGCCGCCGACGCCGAGCCAGATGCCGATCGAGTGGACCGGCGGCGGCCCAGGCTTCACTCCGGCGAGCCGGTAGTAACGGCCGTCGAAGCGAACCGAGCGTTGGTCCGACCACATCAGCCGGATGACCTCGATGGCCTCCATGAGAGCGTCGACCGCCTCGCCCGGCGACCGCCGCTGTCCCCCCATGGCCTCGACCGCGTCCCAGAACGATCCCGCGCCGAGTCCGAGCTCGAATCGCCCGCCCGACAAGACGTCCAGGCTCGCGGCCGACTTGGCCAGTACCGCGGGCGGACGCAGTGGCAGGTTCGCCACATCTGGGAACACGCAGACACGCTCCGTCTTCGCGAGCACGGTCGCCATCAGCATCCACGTGTCGACGAAGCGCCGCTGATACGGGTGGTCCTGGATTCCGACGTACTCCAGGTTCTTCTCGTCCGCGACTCGAGCCAGCGTGAGGACCTCGTCCAGCGTTCCCGCCTCGGGTGTGGGGAAGACGCCGAAGCGCAGCGGCCGCCCGTAGTCCGGCATCGGCCCTCCCGGAGTGAATTGGTTGCGTCCCGCGTCCACGAAAACGCGGGTCCTTCGCAGACCAAGCTATGTAGCTCTCGGACGTCCGTACAGTGGCGCCGCGAACATCGCCAGTGGGACCTCCGAAGGCGCGTCTTTTCCGCCGCCCGCGGCGCACCGTGCAGGGGGCCCACCGAACTGCGGTGGTGAACGGAGGCCGCGGCCCGTGTCGATGTTGCCGCGACTGCGAACGTCAGGTCCTGCCGACGTCGGGAAATCAGTCGCGACCGGATCGAGTGCTCCGTCCGGGCCGGCGGCCTAGCTGCCTTCGACGCCGCCGGCTTCGACGAGCAGAGCGACGTGCTTGTCCCAACGGGCGATCTCGCATCCGTCGGTTCGGCTGAACTCGGCATTCACCGGCTCGCCCCGGAACGTGCCGGTGACGGTGGCCGTCTGTGGGCCACCGTAGATCTGGGTGCACATGGCGTCGGGTGGCACCGGCGCGAAGGGGTGCTTCAGGTCGCTCAGTGACCGGCAAGCGGCCTGGGGGTCAGGGTGGTCGCCGCCTGCCGGGTGACACACGAGCGTGTAGGAACGTTCGCTCATCCCCGGAGCGCCCCTCACGACGACGGTCAGCTCGGTGGTCCCGCCGACCGTGGCGCCACTCCCCGGCGCTGGCTCAGTGTTCACGTCCCCTCCTGCTCCTATGGTGCCGCAGCCGGCTACGAGCCACAGCGACGCGGCAGCCGCGACAAGCGGCAAGGCGAGCTTCATGCCAGTGAGACGACCAGCCATGCCAAGCGGTTCCATCCACCTGGGCAGCCACTTTGGCCAGTTGGGATCCCCGAGCCCGTCTCGTCGCCGCGATCCACCCTGCTGCATCCGCACGGCTAAGGTTGCCGTGCGATGGGAGGGACCACGGCGGAAAGGCGGAGCAACCTGCCCGCGGAGCTGTCGAGCTTCGTGGGACGCAGGCACGAGCTCGCCTCGGTGCGCACCGGGCTGGCCAAGCACCGGCTGGTGACGCTGCTCGGACCCGGCGGGATCGGCAAGACCCGGCTCGCGTTCCGCGCGGCAGCGGACCAGGAGCGCAGCCTGGCCGACGGCGCGTGGGTCGCGGAGCTGGCCCCCGTGCAGGTGCCCGAGCTGGTGCCCGAGACCGTGGTCGCGGCCCTGGGCATCCGATCCGCCGAGGGCGGCAGCCCCACCGAGCGTCTCGTCGCGCACCTGCGCGACCGGCAGCTGCTGCTGGTGCTCGACAACTGCGAGCACGTGCAGGAGGCCGCCACGGCGCTGGCGGCAGAGCTGCTGTCCAGCTGCCCGGACGTCCGGATCCTGGTCACCAGCCGGCACGCGCTGGCGCTGCCCGGCGAGCTGGTGCTCACCGTGCCGCCGTTGCCGATGCCCAGCAACGGCCAGGCCGCCGGGTCCCCGGAGGCGCTGATGCACTACGACGCGGTCCGGCTCTTCATCGACCGGGCCACCGCGAGCTGGTCGTCGTTCCAGGTCACTGCGGGCAACCAGGAGGCGTTGGCTGAGCTGGTCCGGCGGCTCGACGGAATGCCGCTCGCGATCGAGCTGGCCTCGGTGCGGGTGCGGTCGCTGACCGTGGAGCAGATTCTCGACCGGCTCAGCGACCGCTTCGCCCTGCTCACCCGAGGGAGCCGGGCGGCGCTGCCCCGGCAGCAGACCCTCCAAGCGCTGCTCGACTGGAGCCACGACCTGCTCGAGCCGCGGGAGCGGCTGGCGTGGGCGCGTGCCTCGGTGTTCAGCGGCGGGTTCGACCTCGCGGCGCTGGAGGCCGTCGCCTGCGACGACGACCTTCCCGGGGCGGCCCTCCCCGACGTCGTCGACGGGCTCGTGGCCAAGTCGGTGCTCGTGCGCGAGCCGGTCGAGATCGGCGGTGCGGCGCGCTTCCACATGCTGGAGTCGCTGCGCGAGTACGGCGACGCGCGGCTCGCCGAGACCGGCGGGGCCGCGCCGTACGCCGAGCGGCACCGCCGCTGGTACGCCGGGCTGGCCGTCACCGCCGCCGGGGAGCTCTTCGGCCCGGCACAGGTCGACTGGTTCGCCCGGCTGCGCGCCGACCACGACAACCTCCGCGCGGCGCTCGAACGGCTGGCGCACGACCCGGCCGACGCGGTCGAGGGCCTGCGGATGGCCTCGGCGCTGCAGCACCATTGGGTCATGGTGGGCCGCTTCGGCGAGGGCCGGGCCTGGGTGGAGCGGCTGCTGACCCAGCTGCCGGCGCCGGGCGACGACGAGCCCGTCGAGCGCAGCGTCGCGCGGGCCGCGGGCCTGGAGGTCGCGGGCCGGTTGGCCGTCCTGCAGGGGCAGATCGACGTCGGCAGGCCGCTGCTGGAGGAGGCGCTCGCTGCGGCGACGGCGGCCGGGAACGTCACCTGGCGCGCGCACGCCCTCCACGGGTTGGCGCTGGCCTCGGCCTTCTGGGGTGAACCCGCCGCGGCGGTGCCCTTGCTGGAGGAGGCGCTGGCGCTTCACCGGGAGGGCACGGACCCGTTCGGCGTCCCGCTCGCGCTGGTCCAGGTCGCCACGGTGCACGCCACCCTGGGTGATCCGGACCGGGCGATGGCGTACGCCGAGGAGTGCATCGCGCTCAGCGAGGCCGCCTCCGAGCGCTGGTGCGCCGCCCTGGCGCGGTGGGTGGAGGCACTGGTCCAGTGGCAGCTCGGACGCGCGGCCCGGGCGCGCACGTACGCCCGTGACGTGCTCCGGCTCAAGGAGCCCTTCGGCGACCGGATGGGCATGGCGATGTCGGTCGAGGTGGTCGCGTGGGCCGAGTCCGAGGCGGGACACTCCGCGGAGGCCGCGCGACTCCTCGGCGCGGTGCAGGCCGCGCTCGACTCGATCGGCGCGAGCCTCTTCGGCCACCTGCACGAGGACCACGACCGCTGCCTCGCACGGACCCGCGAGGCGATGGGCGACTCCGCCTTCGGACGGGCCTTCGAGGAGGGGTCGGCGCTGCGCTTCGACGAGGCGGTCGCGCTCGCCCTCGGTCGACGTACGCCGGCTCCCGCGGCCGCGGACACGCACGGCGACGAGGTCCGGCTGACCCGACGGGAGAGCGAGATCGCCGCGCTGGTGGCCGAGGGAATGACCAACCGCGAGATCGCCGAGCGGCTGGTGATGGCGCGGCGCACCGCCGAGGGGCACGTCGCCCACATCCTCGGCAAGCTCAACTTCAACTCCCGGGCGCAGCTGGCCTCGTGGGTTGCCGCGCAGCGACAGGACTAGACCGATAGGGCTAGACCGGGGGGCCTCTTCGGGCCCCCTCTTGTGCACAATGGGGGGTGCGCATCGCGCTGCCTGGGGAGGGAGCCATGTTGTCCGCGAAGTCGTTGCTTCGTCGTGCCGCCTGGACGGGCGGAGTCCTGACGGGAGCGCTGGTCGCCGCGCTTGTCGCCGCCGGCCCGACCGCGTCGGCGTCCACAGCCACCCAGCCGAACGTGGCGTGGTCGTCTCAGCTCGCAGGCTGGACCGAGGAGTTCGTGCCGACCAGCGAGAACGACTGCGTCGCCGGCCGCGACACCTGTCTCAAGGCGACGCTCAAGGAGCTGGCGCGGATCGCCGACGACACCGCGAAGAGCTGCTCGCACGACGCGGTGTTCGCCCGTGCCTACCTGCGCATGACGCAGACCTACGGGTGGAGCCGGGACATCCCCGACTACTACGAGGACGTGCCGTTCGCCAACCACCAGGACGCCGTCTTCGCGAAGTACTACACCGACGCCTACTACGCGTACCGCTCGGGTGACCGCGCCTCGGTGCCGGAGGCGTGGCGCATCGCCTTCGACGCCTCGCGGGACAAGCGGGTCAGCGGCAGTGGCAGTCTGCTGCTCAGCATGAACGCTCACATCAACCGCGACCTGCCGTTCGTGCTTGCCGGTGTCGGGCTGGTCGCGCCGGACGGGTCGTCGCGCAAGCCCGACTACGACGCGGTCGAGCAGTGGCTCTACACCGCCACCGAGCCCTTGCTGGCCGAGGTCGCGGCCCGGTTCGATCCCGCCGCCGACGATGGCGGCGACCCCTTCGGGCTCAGCAACCTCACGCTGTTCCAGATGGTCTCCGGCTGGCGCGAGACCGCCTGGCGCAACGCCGAGGCGCTGGTGTCGGCACCGACCCCGGAGGCGCGTGCCCTCGTCGCCGCGTCGATCGAGGCCGAGGCCGTGACCGCGGCGAAGACGCTGCTGGAAACGCAGTCATACGTCCCGCCTCTCACGTCGTCCGGTCCCCGGGACGAATGGTGCGCCGCGCACCACGACGACGCGCCGCCGCTGCCGTACGACTTCGGTACGGCGGAGCCCTACGGCTACTAGACGACGGCCCGCCGGTCACCGCGGTCACCGGCGGGTTGGACACGCGCGGGGGCGGAAGGAGGAAGGCGACGCCGAGGCAGGGCGCGGCACCCGGACAACACGGCACATTTTCGGGTACCCCTACCTGGTTCCACCGGGGTGTGTACCCGCCTGACGCACGATCGAGGACACCATGCGGCACCCTACGCAGCAGCCGATGCCACGTCCGTGGCCTACCGTGGCGCTGGCGCATCCGAGTGAGCCTCTGCTGGGGCGCCGCCAGGAGCTCGCCGATCTGCGGCAGACGCTGGGTTCGGCGCGGCTGGTCACGCTCACCGGGCCGGGTGGGATCGGCAAGACGACCCTGGCCCGTGCCGCGGCGGCCGACCACGAGCGGGGCCGCCGGGAGGACACGTGGGCCGTCGACCTCGCCGACCTGGTCGACCCCGACCTCCTGGGGCACTCGGTGGCCGGCGCGTTCGGGGTTCGGCTGCCGTACGGCGCCGCTGGTGCCGATGACGTCGCCGCGGCGGTCGCCGACCGTGCGGGCCTGCTGGTGCTCGACGGCTGCGACGCGATGCTCGACGCGGCGGTGGAGCTGGTGGCGGTGCTGCTCACCAGGGCGCCTCGGCTGCGGGTGCTGGCCACGTCCCAGCGGCAGCTCGGCGTGACCGGTGAGGTCGTCGTGCCGGTCGGGCCGCTGGCGGCCGATGAGGCGCAGGCGCTCTTCGCCGCCCGGGCGGCCGCCGCGCTGCCGTCGTTCCGGCTCACCGAGGACAACGCCGCCGCGGTCGCGGAGCTCTGCGAAGCGCTCGAGGGGGTGCCGCTCGCTGTCGAGCTGGCGGCGGCCCGGATCCTCGTGCTGTCGCCCCAGGGCATCCTCGACCGGCTCGGCGACCGGCAGCGGCTGCTCGCCAAGGGCGCGCGGGAGGCGCCGGCCCGGCAGCGCTCGCTGCGCGCCTCGCTGGAGGCGAGCAAAGAGCTGTGCACCCCCGACGAGCAGCTGCTCTGGGCCCGGCTGTCGGTCTTCACCGGCGGGTTCCCCCTGGAGGCCGCCGAGGTGGTGTGCGCTGGCGACGGCATCCACGGAGCGGACGTGCTCGACCTCGTCGACGGGCTCCTGGAGAAGTCGGTGCTCGCACGCGAGGACGACGGCGCGTCGTACGTGCGCTTCCGCATGCTGGAGTCGCTGCGCGAGTACGCCGCAGAGCAGCTGACCGCGGAGCAGCAGCAGGCCGGACGGGACCGGCATCTGGCGTGGTACGCCGACTTGGTCCGCGCCGCCACGGACGCGTCCTTCGGCCCCGAGCAGGCCGAGTGGTACCGCACCCTGCGGCGCGAGCACGGCAACCTGCGCGAGGCGCTCCGTCGCGCCGTCGGCGATCCCCGGCACGCGGCGCGGGCCCTTGAGATGGTGACCGCACTGGAGCCGTACTGGGCGGTGACCGGGCGGCTGGGCGAGGCCCGGCACTGGCTGGCGCGCGCGTCGGCGGTCGCCGAAGCCGACGCGGGCACCCTGGCCCGCGCCCTCGCGATGGCCGCCTGGACGGCGACCCTGCAGGGGGAGCCGGCCACCGGCCGGTCGATGCTGGACGAGGCCGCGGCGCTGCTCGTCGGCGGCGCCGTCGACGACGCCGTCCGTGCCCGCGTGCTCGTCGCGCGCGCCGTCGAGACCAGCTGGCGTGGCAGCCCCGCCGAGGCGCTTACGCCGCTGGAGCAGGCCGTGACCGCCGCACGCACGGCCGGCGACCGGCCGCTGGAGTCCTCGGCGCTGTTCGTCCTGGCTCTGTGCCGTAGCTTCACGGGCGACCTCGACGGCGCCGGTACGGCGCTGCAGGCATGTGTCGACCTCACCGGACCGGCCGGAGAGGTCCACGTCCGGTCCTACGCCCTGGCCGCGCTCGGGATGCTAGCCCTGCTGCGCGGCGACCCGGACGCGGCCGCCGACCTCGAGCGGCAGGCGCTGGTGATGAAGATGGACCTCGGTGACCGCTCGGCCACGGCGTTCGTCCTCGAGGTGCTGGCCTGGGTGGCGGCCGCTGAGCGACGCCCGGAGCGCGCCGCGACGCTGCTCGGGGCCGCCGACGCACTGTGGCGGCACCTGGGCGTGGACCCGGACGCCGTGCCGTACCTGTCGGTGAACCGGCGGCGCAGCGAGGAGCACGCCGGGATCGACCGTGGCGACGCTGCCTTCCGTGCGGCGTTCCCGCGCGGCGCGGCGCTGTCCGACGAGCAGGTGCTCGCCCTGGCGCTGGAGCAAACTCCGGTCGAGGAGGCGCCGGAGGAACAGGTCCCGCTGACCCGCCGGGAGCTCGAGGTGGCCCACCTTCTCGGGTGCGGACTGTCCAACCGGGAGATCGCCGAGCAGCTACTGATCTCCCTACGCACCGTGGAGAGCCACGTCGATCACATCCTGCGCAAGCTCGGCTTCGGATCGCGCACCCAGGTGGTCGCCTGGGTGGTCGAGCGGGAGGCGCGTCGCCGATGAACCCGCGGGGGCACGTTGGGCGCTGGGTACCTTCCCGACCCTAGACAGGTCCTTTCTTCCACCGGCGATACAGCGGTGGTGTCGCCGCCTTGTCGCCTTGGCGATGTGGGCGGAGCTGGTGCCGCCGGGGCCACGGTCACCAGGTCCGCCGCTCGGATGCGCCTGGTCGAGTGATGTCACACGGGGGTGCTGGCAGGACCCACGAACTCCAGCCGGTCCGAGATTTCGCAGAGACGCATCAACCGCCAGATGCGTGGGTTGGCCCGTACGACCGCGACCGATCGGCCCTGCGCCTCATGGATCCGACGGAAGTTCAGCAGCGCTCTGAGGCCGGTGAGGTCACAGAACGTGAGCTCACCTAGGTCGACCAGGACCGTCGTCAGGTCCCGTCGCGAGGAGTACTCGTCCCGGGGCATCTCCTCGACGCTGCACAAGTCAAGCTCGCCACGTAGGTCGAGGAACAGGCACGGGGGTTCGGGGACCAGCGAGACCTTCAACAGGCTGGGTCGCTGTGACGGCTCGTGCATCGCGGCATCACTCCAGGGAATTCCGCGTCGGGTTCTGATGTCGAACATCGATCCTTACGCACCCGACACGATCTGGCCTCCGCGGGACTACGGAGTGCACTACGTATATCCCGAATTAGACAGTCCTTCACGCGGTCAGACAGGCCCTCACGTCCCACCTGGCGTCGACGCGCTCAGCGTGTCCTCTCCGCGGCCAGCCAGCCACCTGCGCGCTCGGCAAGTCAAGCGCGGTTTAGAGAGCCGAGCGCAGACAGGCGACAGACCAGAACCAAAAAGTGATACCCACCCCCCGTATACACAGAAGGACCCCTGACACAAAACCGCTGGTCAGAGGCCCTTTTCACTGTGTGGCAGGTGCAGGATTCGAACTTGCGTAGCTGTACAGCGACGGATCTACAGACCGCCGCTGCCCACGCCCTGACCTGCAGCTTCGCCGTCGAGACGCCGAACTTCCGCACTATTTCTCCACGGCCAGCGCACAGACCGTAACGCCGCTGACCTGTTCCGGCCCTTTTTGGCCGTACTCAATCGGCTGTCGGCCGGTTGTCGCCACCTTCGCTTGGCGCTGTGGGAGGGGCTGGTGCCGCCGGGGCCACGGTCACCGGACCCGTCGCTCGGGATGCCCCTGGTTAGCTGATGGTCACACGGGGGCTTTGACAGGGCCCACGAACTCCAGCCGGTCCGTGACTTCGCAGAGACGCATCAAGCGCCAGATGCGTGGGTTGGCCCGGACGACCGAGACCGACCGGCCCTGCGCCTCATGGATCCGGCGGAAGCTCAGCAGCGCTCTGAGGCCCGTACTGTCACAGAACGTGAGCTCACCAAGGTCGACCAGAACCGTTGTCACGTCCCGTCGCGAGGGGTATGCCTCCAGGGGCACCTCCGTGACGCTGGACAAGTCAAGCTCGCCGCGTAGGTCGAGGAAGAGGTACGGGGCCTCCGGTACCAGCGAAACCTCCAAGAGGCTGGGTCGCTGTAACGACTTGTGCATCGCGGCATCCCTCCAGGGAAATCTTCGTCGGCTCTGATGTCTACGATCGATCCTGGCGCACCCCACACGATCTGACCTCCGCGCGACTACGGAGTGCACTACGCATCTTCCGAACGACGTGGCTGAGCAATAGGTCTCGTTATCGGACATTCCGACCTCCGTGCGCTGGATAGCAACCATTCGCAAGGTGCCTTACATGTTGAGCATCGGTGTCGGCGTCGGCGTCGGCTGAAAACCGATCACGGAGCGTCGGCCGAATATTGACCCCCCTTCGACCGGACTCTCGGCTCAACGTCGTACGGACCATCCGCGAGCACGGCGCGACCCCGATCCTTCTCGGGGTGGGTCCTGGCGACGCGGACACCGTCGGCCCCGTCTTCGTGGCTGGAGCGACTGTCGCCGTCGCGCGACCGTACGTGGCAAGGGAGATCGTCCACCGGCTCGAGGCCGAGATCCCCGACGTCGCAACCCGGGCCCAGTGTCATACGGTCCGCTGGAGCTCGACCAACGCTCGTACTCATTCCGTCTGCACGGCGAGGAGCTGGAAGCCTCCGCCCCCAGCCCCGGTCGACGGACACCGCTTGGTGCCTGCCTCTCCTCCACTGCCGGGGTTGAGAGGCCGCCCTAAAGGGCGATCAGAGCCGCGATGAAGAGCGCGAACGCAGACCAGGTCGTCACGAGCTGGATCCAGTTGATCGTGAAGTACTTCTCCCGTCCCGCCTTCCAGTTTGGCGGCATCGCCTCGGGGTTCCATGCCAACATCACCTTGTAGTGCGGTGTCTTCCACATGTTCGAGACGATGATCACGCCGAGGAACACGATGCCCAGACCGGTCGCGGTGAGCACGAACGAGGTGGAGCCGGGATCGTCCCAGAGGAGCACGAGCGCGACGATCGGCCCGAGGAACATCCCGAGCGACCAGGCAAGGTTGTACGCCCGTCCCCAGGACCTATCCGCGAAACGAAGGAACGCTTCCATGAAGTTCCGGAAGTCCCGACCGTCCATTTCTTTGAGCATCGGGCGCATGATCGTGCACAACATCCCCAACAGGCCGGACGCGAGCCCCGAGAAGAAGACGGTCGCTGCGAGTACCCATTCCTCACCCGTCATGGCAGGAACCCTCCCTCCGTGGCGTTGTGAGACACGCTATGCCGGCTGCCGGGGCTGTGGAATCAGCGTCGCCGTACCGGCATGGAGCGCCCGGCGGCGAACATTCATCGGGGTTGCCGTGCTGAGGATGTTGGACGCGATCCGCGCTTCCGAGCCCTCGAGCAGCTCGCGGAAGTGGCGCCGGTTGCCGAAGATCACGTCGCGCAGCACGAGCATCCGACCACGGGTCGCCGAGCACCTCGATGGCAGCGTTGATCGCACATCTCGAGCTCGTCGGCCGATGAGAATCTCCGGTCACACTGGTCAGTCTCCCCAGAACCGATTGCAGAGCGCATTCACCAATCGAGGAGCGCGCGGATGTCAGTCACACGGATCCACAACTTATCCATCTCCCTCGACGGCTTCGCTACCGGTGAGCCGCAGTCCGCCGATGCACCGTTCGGCCATGCGGGCGAGCGTCTGCACGAGTGGATGTTCGGTACCCGGTTCTGGGACGCGGGCGGCAGCGCCGGAGTCGACGACGCCTTCGCTGAGCGTCACAGTTACGGCATCGGCGCCGAGATCATGGGCGCCAACAAGTTCGGCCCGCCCGGCTGGCAGGCCGACCCGGACTGGAAGGGCTGGTGGGGCCCGAGCCCGCCGTTCCACACACCGACCTTCGTGCTCACGCACCGCCCGCGGCCGTCGATCGAGATGGAGGGCGGCACCACGTTCCACTTCCTCGATGCTTCCCTGGCCGAGGCGCTGGAGACCGCCCGCGAAGCAGCCGATGGTCAGGACGTCCGGATCGGCGGCGGCCCCACCGTCGTACGCGACTTTCTCGCCGCCGGGCTCGTCGACCACATGCATCTGGTCCAGGTACCGATCGTGCTCGGCCGCGGCGTCCGCATCTGGGACGGCCTGGAGGGCCTCGAGGATGCCTACGACGTCGAGGCGGTCTCCTCCCCCAGCGGCGTCACCCACCTCACGTTCACGCGCAAGGTCGTCTCGTGAATGCCGACACCGAACCGCAGATCGCGATTGCGCGACGGCGATGGGGCAGGCCGTTCACGCGATCCCAAGTCCGCTGGGAGCGGTGAGCCAAACGTACGGATCTGCGATCCGCGCGGACCTGAACAGGCCGGGCGGCCGACCCCGCAGCGCCTGTGACGCGAGGCGTCTAAGGCATCGGGGGGTACCTCTCAGGCAGAAATAAGGCATTTGCCCGATGTGAGGGCATACCTCAGTGGACGAATCTCGTCTCGTCAACGAGAGCTGAGGAGCCCACACCATGTACGAGTCGAGCAAGCGACGCCCACGCCTGAACAGTGGGAGGCAGCGAGAGACCCGCTCGATCTCGTCTGCCGCCTCGAGCGCCTGGCGGACCTGCTCGACCGCAGCCTGCTCACACCCGTTGACTACTCCATCGCGAAAGCCCGAATCCTCGCGGGCAAAAGAGCTGGCGGTATGACGCGGGCTTCGAGCGTCGGCAGAAACCGGATGCCGTACCGGCTCGTGGATTCGGAGCCTCGGTACGTGGGCAGGGAGACGGTGACGCTTTCCGAAGGCCGACTGACTCGACCGCATCGATCGCATGTGGACGGACATGAGGCCGCTGAACCTCCGTGCGGCGCACCGCACGGAGGTGCGGAACTGATCCTCCCCCAGCCATTCCCGACTCCCGGCGAGCCGCCGGGAGGAAACGTGAGAGAGGGAGCCACGTTGTCCGACGACGTCATACCCACCGGCCGACGGTCCTCGGCGGTCGCCACCGGACGGCCTCGCGTCCTGGTCATCGGCGGCAAGCTCAAGCATGTTCGCAAGGCCCGGGATCTCGGCCTGGACGTGGTTCACGCCCAGTTTCCGGACGAGTACGACCGCGGCCACTGGCCCTACGTCGATCAGGCGCTGCTGCTCGACTACGGCGACATCGACCGGCTCCTGCCACTGGCCCAGTCGTTGCACGAGGCGTACCCGTTCCAGGCGGCCGTGTCCCTGTTCGAGCTCGGGCTGCTGCCGACGGCGCGGATCAACGAGGCGCTCGGCCTCGGCGGCGAGTCCGTCGCCACCGTGGAACTGCTGCTGGACAAGTGGCGGATGCGCCTGCACCTGGCCGCGAGGGGCATCAGCCCGGTGGCCTCCGCGGTCGGCCGTTCCGCACAGGACGTTCGGGAGTTCGTTCAGGCGCACGGACTCCCAATCATCGTCAAGCCAATCCGCGAATCGGGCAGCCTGGGGGTGTTCTGCATCCGCGACCGAGGCGACATGGACGTCGTCGCCGAACGGTTCCGATCCCTCGACGGGCATTGGGCCACCAGGGAACTGTCCTGTGCCGAATCCTTCGACGAGTTCCTCATGGAGGAGTTCCTGGACGGCCCGGAGATCAGCGTGGAGACCCTGACCTTCGACGGCCGGCATGTGGTCGTCGCGGTGACCGACAAGGAGTGCGGCGGCCCCGGTTTCGTCGAGATCGGACATTCGCAGCCCAGCGGCTTCTCGGCAGAGACGCTGCGCGAGGTCACGCGGTTGGTGACGGACTTTCTCGACGCGGTGGGGCTGCGCAACGGTCCAGGGCACACCGAGGTAAAGCTGACCTCGCGCGGCCCGCGGATCGTCGAGTCGCACAACCGCATCGGCGGTGACCGGATCAACGAACTGGCCGAGATCGCCTACGGCGTCGATATGGAGCGCTACGCGCTGGGCGCGAGGTTCGGCGTGGTGGAGCCGCTGACCTCGTCGCCCGAGCCTCGGGGCGGAGCCGCCGTCCGGTTCCTCACTCCGGAGCCTGGACGGGTCGTGGAGGTGACCGGCGTCGACGCCGTGCGCGCGGACCCAGCGTTCGTCGACGTCCAGTTGGAGGTGGGGCCGGGCGACGAGGTGCCACCGCTGACCTGGAACGAGGACAAGGTCGGTCACGTCATCGCCCGCGGTGCCACCGCCACCGAAGCGATCGCCCACGGCAGGCGGCTGGCCGCGGCGATCCACGTGCGCACCGAGCCCGTCGCGTGAGCACCGCGCCGCCGCACCTGTCGGGCGTCGACGAGCCGCGATTCCGCGACGCGCTGCGCAGCCTGCCCGGCCGGGTGTGGATCGTCAGTCTCGGCATCCTGGTCAACCAGGTCGGCAACTTCCTGCCCGTGTTCATCGTGCTCTACCTGACCGGGCGCGGCTACTCCGCCGGTGCCGCGGGGTTCGTGCTGGGCGTGTCCGGCCTGGGCAAGGTGCTCGGCAACGCCGTCGGCGGCCACCTCGCCGACAAGATCGGCCGGCGATGGACCATCGTGCTGTCCGCGCTGACCACCTCCGGGCTGACGGCGATCGTGCCGTTCCTCGGACCGTTCCCGATCATCGTCGCGGTGGCCGGTCTCATCGGCGTGACGTCGCAGATCTACCGGCCGGCCGCGGCCGCGGTGCTGATCGACTCCGTGGCGGCGACCAACCAGCAGCGGCTCGCCGCGTTCGGCGTGTTCCGGTTCGCGATGAACATCGGCGCTGCCGTGGGCGGCGTCATCGGCGGTGTGCTGGCCAGCACCTCCTATGTGGGGCTCTTCCTGGGCAATGCCGCCGCGTGCCTGCTGTTCGGCGTGGTCGTGGCGGCGCTGTTGCGGGACGCGCCCAAGCCGCGGTCCGACCAGGACGACGCGGACATGCAGGCGGACCGGGCGGTGGGGTACCGGCAAGTGCTCGCCGACCGCACCCTGGTGCGATTCCTGCTGATGACGGTGTTCGCCGAGTTCGTCTACATCCAGTCCACCGTCGGCCTGCCCCTGCACGTCAGTCACGTGGGTCTGAGCGAGCGCGACTTCGGTCTCCTCATCGGGCTCAACGGTCTGCTGGTGTTGGCCCTTGAGCTGCCCATCACCGGCGCAGTCTCCCGGTACCGGCCGGAGTACGTACTGGCCATCGGCAACCTGATCACCGGTGTCGGTCTCGCGCTGACCGGGTTCATGACCGACATGGTCCTGCTGTCGGCGACGGTGCTGATATGGACTCTCGGCGAGATGATGAACAGCTCCATCTCCCAGGCCTACGTGGGAAGTCTGGCTCCGCCGCGGATGGTCGGGCGCTACCAGGGGTTGCACGGGGTCGCGTACACGATCGGTACCGGCGCCGGACCGCTCATCGGCGGCGTCGTGTACGCCATCGGCCCATGGGCGCTGTGGGCCCTGGTCGGCGCGGCCGGGCTGCTGTCCGCCCAGCTCTGTCTGCCGCCACGCCGAGAAGGAAGCGGCCGACGACGGCAACCCGATACGCGAGGTGACGTCCCTGGACATGCCAACCCTGGTCAGACGGCAGTAACGGAGTGACCAGACGCCTCACGCGTCCCGCGGGCGAAACGGCGACGGACTCATACTCCGTCGCGGTCTGTCCACGCCTTGTCGTCCGGTTCGTGCTGACAGACCTCAACGTGGACGGCGCCTGATTGCTCCCGTTCTTGGCCGGCGTACCGAAGTTCGAGGACCAGAAACTCACCGGTCCGCTGCTCACGCCTCCCGTGCACCAGCCCAGTGGCGGTCAGGGGCGCGTCCAGGCGCACCACACACGCGGGCTGCGTGTTCTGACCTGGAATCCACTTCTCGACTCGCCCCGTAACGTGCGGTGTGCCTTCCAGCCACTGTGGCTCGGAGTCGTAACCGCGCCGATGGTGATCGGGCTCCCGACTGGACTTTGCACTCCGGCATGTTTCAAGCGGGGGACGAAACGTCCTCATCTGCTGTTGGTGAAACGCGACCATGCCGATGTCCGGTGATCTTCGCGGTCGGTAGTTCGGCCGTTCTCCGCGCGCCGCGCCTTAGTCGTCAGCGGGCCGTTGGGTCGTCCTGTTGTGCCGCCACAGTGAATGGACCGCTGGATTCGCCGCTCCTGGCCGTGACGTCGAGCACGGCTTTCGGGGCGGCGGGGCTCTTGACTGGCCCTTGGTCGACGTAAGCGGCGGGCACGAGAGCGACCAGTGGCTTGCCGTGACGCGTGATCACGACGGGTTCGCCGCCGTAGGCGACCCGGTTGATGAGTTCGGAGAACTCGGCGCGCGCTTCGGTAACGGGGACCTCATGCATGTGCATTATGGTACATCTGTACAAAACGTACAGAAATGAGTTTAGCCGTGAAACGACACACGCTCGCCGATCCCTTCCGGTCGCTATGGATCGCCTCCACATCCGGAGCCCTGGCAGACGGCATCGCCGCCACCGCTCTGCCACTGCTGATCGTGAGCCTCACGCACAACCCGGTCACGGTGTCGCTCTTGCAGGTGGCCTTGGGCTTGCCCTGGCTCCTGCTGGGCCTGCATGCCGGAGTGCTCAGCGACCGATGGGACCGCAGGCGCATCCTGTGGGGTGCGGACCTGTTTCGAATGGCGGTCGTGGTCGCGCTGATCCTCGTCGTCAGCGCAGACGCCACCAGCGTTCCGGCGATCCTGGCGGTCGCGCTCGTCTACGGCGGGGCAGCCGTCCTGTTCGGGAGCGCGTCCCCAGCGATCCTTCCCTCAGTGGTGAGTGAGCGTGACCTCTCGAAGGCGAATAGTCGGCTGCAAACCGGCACCACAACAACGGGCAGCCTCGCCGGACCCAGCATGGGCGGGGTCATGTTCACAATGGCTGCCTGGGTCCCGCTCCTGACCCAAGCCTGCGCGCTCGCCGCCTCGGTGATGGCTCTTCGCCGGCTTCCGCAGTCCGTCCGACCGCACGACTCCACGCCGCGGCCGCCGATGCGGACCGAGATCGCCGAAGGTCTGCGCTGGATCATCAGAGACCCCACATTGGTGGCTCTGGCCATCGCGACGACCTTGCTCGCCGCCTCCACCGGCATGCTGCTGGCGGTCCTGGTCCTGCACGTAGCTGATGCGCTGCACGGTTCTCAGAGCAGTTACGGGCTCCTCTTCACGCTCTATGCGTGCGGGGGTCTCGCCGCCTCGACCGCCGTACCGAGAGCGCACGCCAGGTGGGGGACGCGCAACTGCCTCATCGTGTCGGCATCACTTGGGGCCGTGAGCCTGCTCGTCGTTGCCTGGGGAACCACGGTGATCTACGCAGCCGTCGGCCTGGTGCTCCTCGGTGTCGCCACGATGCTCTACAACGTCATCGCTGTCACGGTGCGCCAGCAACGAACACCCGACCACCTCCTGGGGCGCGTCTCAAGCGTCTTCAACGTCCTCGGCGTCGGGTCCCTACCGCCCGCAGCACTCGCAGCCGGAGTGCTCGCCAAGGCGTACGGAACAGGGCCCAGCATCACGCTCGGCGCGGGCCTGTGCACCCTGGCGACCGCCGGAATCGTCCTCCTCATTCCCCGCCGCGAGGCCGCGAAGTCACGCGAGCGGGACTCGGAACAAACGCACTAATGCCGCATCCGGTCGTTCGAGCGGCGCTCCTCGAGGTGCGTTTTTCCTTCCGCCGCTGTTGCTTTGCAAGCTGCACGTCGTGTCGGCTTCGACAATTAGGGTCATCGGGTGAACTGGCTTCGGTTTGCAGTTGACCCAGCGCCTCGATCACCTTGCATATCTCGCATTATGTGAGCCGCTTGCGGCGCGGTGATCTTCGATCACCCACAAAAAAGCCGATGTGCGGACGTTCGGAAGCATCGCAGCGGGACACCCACGCCTCGCCCCAGTGACGACTCTTGAGGTGCAGCTAGCCATGTTGGTGAGTTAGTCCCCTGGAGCGAACTGCACACCGCGGACATCGCCAACGCCCGCGGTGACTACGACCAACTTCAGCGCCGGTGAAGGTTCTCTGCCCGCCTCAACAGGCGGGGATTTGCGGTAGGAGGTCGCGCGAGGCCGGAAATCTGGTGGTTCCGGGGCGACCGCGAGTGGTTTGCTGCTCGACGTGCACGCTGACATGCCGAGGCTCGCCACGCTGCGGCAGGGCATGGCAAGGGCGTGGCGGGGTCATCACCCCCGCGTGTTGTCGAGTTGACGGAGGTGATCGCGGTGGGTGGCTATGGGGCGCTCCCTGACGTGTATGAGTGGCTGATCCCGGACGCTGTGTTGACGCCGGCCGGCTCAGTCGCGGCATTCGGTGACCTCGTGCAGTCCCTGCCGCCCAACACGCGCGTCCTCGACTGCGCTTGTGGGACCGGCCAGCTCGCGGTTGGCCTCGCCGGTCTCGGCCTGGACGTCGTCGCGACAGACGCGAGCCTTGGGATGGTCCGCCGGACACAACAACTCGCTGACGATCTGGGTGTTTCGCTGCAGACACTTCAAGTCAGCTGGGATGAGCTTGCCGACCACCTCGATGCCTCGACGTTCGATCTGGTGTTCTGCGTGGGCAACTCGCTAGGTCATGCTGAAGGCGCGTCCGGCCGGTCAGCTGCACTGGCCTCGATGTCACGACTACTGAATCGCGGCGGACGCCTCGTGCTCACGTCACGCACGTGGGAGCTCGTGCGCGCTAGCGGCTCTCGGGTTGACATCCGTGATCGACTCATCCGCCGCAACGGCCGCGATGCGGTCGTCATCTACAACTGGCAGATCGAGCAACTCTGGGAGCAGGAGCACTACTTGGAGATTGCTGTCGCACAAGTCGAGCCGGATGGGTCGGTCCTTACCTGCTCGGAGCGGTTGTCGTTCTGGCCATACCGGTACGAGGAACTCGTGGCGCAGTTGCAGAGCGTCGGGCTCAAGGTAGAGACCACCACGTTCAACCCCGATGTCGAGGGATACATGGTGGTCGCAAGCAGCGAATAGTGCCGGTCGCGTCTGAGCCGTCAAACTGACCCACTACCCGCCAACGTCATAGCTGAACCTACTTAGCCTTCACGACACCCACCGCACGACAGGTTTGCCGCGTTCATGGAACCTCAACTGCTTGATATGCGGACGCTGGAAGCACTGGTCGGGCGCCGGCCAATGGAGTGGGTCCAACAGTTCAATGCACTGGCGCGGCGCAGTGCGCTCCCGAAGCAGCCGGACCCTCTGGACCGTGATCGTCAGCGAGGCAAGCCTTGAGTGCGGCTCGTGCCCGGGTGTAGCGACTTCGGATGGTCACGGCCGGTTTGCGAAGGATTGACGCGACCTCCGCTTGAGAGAAGCCCTCCCAGTGAACGAGGCGCATGATTTCCTGGTCAATTGGCTTCAA